>JAJFFC010000015.1 GCA_021776795.1 Planctomycetota bacterium | reverse complement strand
TTAACGGGATTGCCATTCAGCAGCTCGCGCAGCGAGTCTGCTGCAATGGCCGGTTAGAATTCTTCAGCTGCATGCCTTCATTATGCCCAAGGATGACTCGGTTTGGGAAAGGATTGGCCAGGAAAACCATAGCCAAAGCACCTAGCCACGATGGACGATGCAATTGTCACCTACCCAATTGCGTTCAAGGAGCACCGCGCTGCAGCCAGTCTCTTTTTCTTCCAGAACAGAAGACTAATAAATGTAATTCTAACGGGATTGCCATTCAGCTGCCCGCGTAGCGGGTCTGCTGCAATGGCTGGTTATGTGGTAAATGCTAGCACCTGCTGATGTCTGATGGTGGGTTCCGCGAGCTCTTGAATCGCATTCACAGAACATTGCCAAAGCAGGAACGGCGATTTCACTCATGCAACATCCCCACTCCATATGGGAAGCATGACATTTGCCAACTCTTTCTTCCGAAGACGACTCTGACGGTGTCCATATAACGGGATTGCCGTTCAGCAGCCGGAGCCGCGTAGCGGCGGAGGTCTGTCTGCAACGGCTGGTTAGCTAGTTCCATTACAACAGTTGACCGAGTCCAATTAGAATTGGCGTAAGTACACCAATATGATCTGAGGCAACGCTCATAAAGGCCAGATACTTCTCCCTAAATGTTGGCTTACCATGGGCTTGTTCCATTTCTATTGCAGCATTCAAAACGCGTTCCCTGGGACCTTCAGGAATTCCGTTCTGAATCAGGTCTCTCAAAGTCTGGAACACTTCCGCTGAATCCTGCACAACATTTGTTGAATTGTCTATCGAGTTCAAGTTGAACCGTGGATTATTTCCCGACACATGAATGTTGGTTTCTTGCGCTGGGACTTCTGAATCAACCGAACCAAGACGCATGGCGAGTGCCATTGAGCGTTCAATAGGGTTAGTGATTCTGCCACTAAAGGCGGTCCAAAGGACTTTCTCACCCTCCATGCCTTGGAAAGGGAAGCCTACCTCCATGCCCCCTTCGATATGCCAAATCGCCTTGTACCAGCGCCGGGTAGGGTTGGATTCATTGAACACCTCTTCAGGTAGAATTCCTTCAGCCCCAGGGATTTCCAAGAGTTTGTTGCCTGCTGCCTCAGCCAGACTCTTGAACTGAATTAGCGCACCTCCGCTGCCGAAACCGCCGGGGTGGAACTGTTCCTCAATTTCTCCCCATTGACATTGAATCGAGGCTTGTGGGGCCAAACTAATCAAAACGGAGAACTCTTGCCTTAGATCTTTCCAGGAGTGCATTTTATCTAGCTAACGGGATTGCCGTTCAGCAGCCGCAGTGTAGCGAAGCGAAACGGAGGTCTGTCTGCAACGGCTGGTTAACTAGCACACCGAATCAACAACTGGGAGGAAAACGATTGGGCTCCAAACAAGATTTCCACCTACGTTGGATAAGGAAATGTTGGCTCCCAACGATGCTGCGGCCCCGAACGCACCGGAGCGTTGGCTTGCGACGAGGTTTCAGTCTCGAACGCGCAAGTGTTGGCTAACGACGATGCGACCGATTCGTTCGCCCCCAAAACCGCTGGCCCCGCGCGCTGGTCCGCCCCCGCACGCGACAGAATCGTTGGCTTCCGAAGAGCTTCCCGCCCCGAATGCGCAAGCGTTGGTTTGGAACGGTGCTTTCAACCCGCTCGTGCCAAATCGCTGGCTTCCAACGCGGTTTCGAAGCCGCTCGCGCAAGCGTTGGCTTGCGAAGCCCTCTTCAATTCGTTCTTTCGAAAGCGCAAGTGCTGGAATATGAAACGGGTGCTTTTGCCAATTCCAACCGCGAAGCTCTTGCTCAAGCCAGAAATTCAACTCCATTCAAATAACGCGTTCTGTAAACCTCTTTCCAAAAAGAAAAAGAGCCAACTACTTCTTTGCAATCTAGACTGCCTAGTTAACGGGGTTGCCGTTCAGCAGCCGAAGTGTAGCGAAGCGGAACGAAGGTCTGTCTGCAACGGCTGGTTAGCTTGCTTCAGTATATGAGACCCACTCTCTGGGAGTAAATGCTCGTAAACTAGCCAACTCCGACGGGTTGACTCCCCCTGAAATTCAAATTTCCCTGAGCAACAAGAACAACCATGTCTTCTGATAACGACAAGATTAACTCCCTGCGAAAAAGTGGCTCTCTTTGGTGGCCCCAGGGAGTGCGCATGCGGGCAACTACGCCATCTGTTCCGCTTCAGAATACCCTTACACAGTTTCTTGAAGCTATTAGCAATTCGACCTTCGGAGAATCGGCAGATGCTATTTTCTCTCGGGCTGCAGAACTTGGTCTCCAGCCTAATCTCATGCTGAAGCACGCCTGTGTGCTATCGGATTTTGGAGGTGAATCTATTCAGAGGATTTCAGGTGCAGGGGCTCCTATTTTCCTTGATGATACCCGAGGGTATGGCTTCCTTTTCCAAAATGGGGATTCCGTGGAATGGCTCTCCTTCGAAGACTTTGGAAAACGCAAATTGGGCAACGGCAAGCTTTACCTTGAAGCCAAGGACCTTCTCTCTCCTGGCAATAGTGTCAATGGTGGAATGCGCGATATTCTTGGATGGCTCCTTTATGGAAGGAGTGCCATTACGCATGGAGTCCGAGGCCTGGCCGAAGGCCTTCTGGATATTGATCTTGGTGCACTCCTTGGAATCCCAGTCGCGGAACTGGAGAGGTTACTCATTAATCGATACCTACATGTAAGCAGACAGACTCAAGGTGCTAATGCGAACCAGAACGGCCAAATTTTACAAGATTTGGTGAAGGAGGCTTTGGAGGCAACTCTTGGGGGATCCTACTCAGTTGTACGAAACGGAAAAATCTCTATCGGGGGTGAAAATAACTCTTTCGACGTGGTAATCACCAAGAACCCCATGGAGGACGGACGCTCAGTTGGTATTGAAGTTGCCTTTCAGGTGACTACCAACAGCACAATTGAGAGGAAATCACAGCAAGCAGAGGGTTGGCGGGAAAAACTGGCCCCCGAGGGCCATGCCCTAGCCTTTCTCATTGACGGCGCAGGAAACCTTTTTGAGCGAGCTGCTGCTGTAAGCCGCATTTGCGACAGCGTAGATTGTGTTGTCTCATTTTCTGAAACAGGCCTTGAAGCATTGGCCGACTTTGTGAGAGAATCGCTCAAGTGACAGTTCGATTCGTTGACCTCTTCGCGGGTGTGGGTGGATTTCGCCTTGCCTTCGAAAACGCAGCCCAAAAAGCCGGCTCTAGGGTGAGTTGTGTGCTTTCTTCTGAGATCGACAAGGCTGCCCAGGAGACTTACCGGCTCAATTTCGGTGAAGTCCCTGCTGGTGATATCAGGGAGGTGCTTGAGCCTCCACAACATGATTTGCTTTTTGCCGGATTCCCCTGCCAACCCTTTTCTGCAGCAGGGAAAAAGCGAGGATTCTCAGACACCCGCGGTACACTCTTTTGGGAAATCGAGCGGATATTGAAGCACAGTAAGCCCCGAGCGTTTGTTCTGGAAAACGTTCGTGGCTTGCTCACCAACGATGGTGGCCGGACAATAGAAGTTATCCTGAAGCATCTATCTGATTTGGGATACCAAACAGAAACATTGCTATTGAACGCCTCTAATTACGGCGTCCCTCAGAATAGGCTTCGCCTGTTTATTGTTGGTGCATTTGGGAGACAGCCAGATCTAGGCCTTCAATCGTCAACCGGTGCGGCTGACACCCACTCATTCAAGAAGTCTGCTCAATCCACCTTGTGGGATACTTCAGCTCCAACTGTTGCGTCCATTCTTGAAAAATCTCCTTCGGATGATTTTCTCTGTTCGCCTTCTTTCTCAAAGAAAGTGCTGAGGGCCGTTGGGGGAGATTTCTCAAAACTCCACGGTGTGCGACTCATTGATTACCGCGGCGGTAACTCTCTGCACTCCTGGGACCTGGGCGTCAAGGGTAGTTGCACAAAACGCGAACGGCTATTTATGACAACTCTGATCCAAAATAGGCGGAGAAAAATATTTGGTACACACCAGGATGGGAAGAAGCTCACTCTCCAAGAAATTGAAACTTTCTGGGAAGGCGGTGACGCCCAAACTGTGATTGGAAGCCTAGAACGAAAGGGCTACTTGAAATCCCATGAGGGGCGTTATGACCCCGTATGCGGGAATATGTCCTTTGAAGTTTTTAAGTTCCTGGACCCTGCTAGCATTTCAATCACTTTGACTTCATCCGACTGTCAGCGGCTTGGAATCGCAGAAGAAGACCGAATTCGAAGAGTTACTGTTCGTGAATGTGCCCGACTGATGGGGTATCCGGATTCCTTTTCCCCCCATCCACAGAATGCCAAGGCATACCGCCAGTTTGGCAATTCCGTTGCTGTTCCTGTTGTACAAAGAATCTGTGAACGGATGTTCGAAACTGGCCTTATTCAGAGCGCCGCAACGCACCCTCAAGCAGCTGGCCTATAAAAGAATCTCGGCATCGTTTGGACAAGTGCGCTGATTCAATTTGCCAAGCTAACGGGATTGCCGTTCAGCAGCCGCAGTGTAGCGAAGCGAAACGGAGGTCTGTCTGCAACGGCTGGTTAAATGGCTCACCTAATCAACAATTAGATACAATGCGCAGGTATGTCGAAGCACTTAGCTAATAGCCTTGTAAGAATTGGTGGTCTGATTCTTCTCCTTCAAGCCCTCCTAACAATAGGCTCTGGATTCTTTCTGGTGATAAAGAGTCACCTATCTTCTCGGTCTATTGGGATGGAGTTAGGTGATATCGCCTGGTTACTCTTTCCAACATTGGTGCCACTCTTCGCAGGGTTCATCCTATTGAGAACTTCGGGTTTCTTCGCATCAATCATCACCCAAGAGAATGTTCGCCCCGCCGATAATCCTGGTTCAAGCTCCTAACAGACATGGTGTTTTTGAGGGAGTGTTTGACCAGCTGCTACAACGAAGGTCCGACTACACGATAATCCTGCGCTACAAAGACAGGAGTTTGGTTTTCGAACCAATCTAAAACCACCTTGGGCCCAGATGGGTTGGTCCAGAGCAATGCCTCCATTTGGTTCGGTCCCAATCGTTGGCTCCCAACAATGCTTAAAGCTCATACGCGCGATCCGTGGCTTCCAAAGACTAGTTCAATCTAATCTAGCGAATACCAAGATGCGTCGACCTAACGATTGAGCTTTAGCACTATTAGGTGGGAAGCTCTTGGCTCAAAAAAATTCACCGCCATTCAGAGCGCAAGGTGTCCAAAGGCTCAATCCCAAGGAATGGGACCTCAATACCGCGCTTCATATTAACCCGCCCATTTAACGGGATTGCCGTTCAGCAGCCGAAGTGTAGCGAAGCGAAACGGAGGTCTGTCTGCAACGGCTGGTTAAGTAGTCCACCGAAACAAACCGATTGCCTGAAAAAACGTTGGGCGCCTTAGCTCAAACACCCGCCCCACAATCCAAAACCCAAGGCTTACGACGATCCAAACCCAACAAACGCGCAAGCGTTGGCTTGGGACGATGGCACCAGTCCATTCGGTACCCAACCGCTGGCCCAGAAGGATGTTCACGATTAGTACCCTCAAGGGTGGGCCACCGACGATGCCAACAGTCCCCCCGCTCCCAAATCATTGGCTAGCGACCATGTTCCGCCCCGAATGCTCAAGCGCTGGCTTTCCAGGATTGTTCCAACCGCACGTTCCAAAATCGCAGGCCTGCGCCGCTGCATTTGGTTCAAACGCGAAAGCGTTGGCTTGCGACGCTGGGCGCAGTCCGTTCGCTCTTCGATTGCAGGCCTTTCAACAATAAACGGAACCCAGAAAATCCAATCCCAAAAGGGCGAAGCCACCAAATCTTACTGTGAACTCCACCTACTTAACGGGTTTGCCGTTCAGCAGCCGCAGTGTAGCGAAGCGAAACGAAGGTCTGTCTGCAACGGCTGGTTAGGCTGTTGAATGAAACACCCGAAGGTAAGGGAGCAAAACAAACGGTTCTTCGCAGGGACCAGCTTTGAACTAGTCTTATTCGATCTCAATTTTGGGAGGCATGCCAGGTTTCCCAAGCACCACAAATTCTCCTTCGATCTCGAACTCTTCTCCAACAGATGTAGGCCTGTTGGGAGGCCAAAAACTAAACACTCCAATCTGAGATTCATCTTTATCATAAACACGGACCTTGATAAAAGTAGTTGCCCACTGCTTCCCACTTGTATTCTTGTAGGTTCCCTTGATAACGCACTTCCATTCCTCGTAACCGTACTCCAGGTTTACTGTGCCACGTAAGCCTTCATAAACAACTGAATCCGTGAATAAATTCTCGTCCACTTTCGAAGTGTTAAGCGCGCGAGTGCTTCTGGGCGGGATCACAACATGCGAATCGTTAGCTTCAGGCTCTGACACAATCGAGGTACTAAGCGCCCGAGTACTTCTGGGCGGAATCACAACATGCGAGTCATTGGTTTCAGGTTCAGGTATTTTTTTGGGAATTTTCCACTCCAAACCAGAGGCTTCACCAAATAGGTCTTCGCTATGCTGCTGTATATTTGACTCTTCCGCATCAAACTTTGAAAGTCCCCAGCCCAAAATGCCAAGTACGATTAATCCGGCGATGACACCCCCACCCTGTGGTGATGACGCTCCACCCTGCGGCGAAGGATCATAAGAGCCCTTTACTGGGTATCCATCCCGATCAAGACCATCTCTAATTTTTCTGTCATGATCGTCCTCTTCCGGTGACCTCTTTCTCATTTTGTGAGTATAGTCGTGTTCAGAAGCATCCAGATGCTCATACGCTAATTATAGTCATGGTCGCCAAAACGAAAGCGCCAGCCTAACGGGTATTCGACAGACTCGGGTATGGCAGAGGGTGTGCGATAGGCCGACCTGTCATTGTTTGTTATGGGGGCAGGATAGCAGGTTAGGGTTGGATTTGGGGGGTTTGGGGGGGAGTGGGTTGGGGAAGGGCTGGTCTGTATATGGCGCGCTAGAGGCGGTCGAGGGGGCTGATTGCGCCGAGGCCGCCGCGGTTGAGGACGTGGGTGTAGATCATGGTGGTTCGGACGTCCTTGTGTCCGAGTAGCTCTTGGATGGTGCGGATATCGGACCCTGATTCGAGAAGGTGTGTGGCGAAGGAGTGTCTCAGCGTATGGCAGGTGACTCTTTTTGCCATGTGTAGCGCGAGCACGGCGCGGCGGATTTCTTTTTGCGTCACGGTTGGGTGTAGATGGTGCCGGCGAAACACGGACGTGGGTTGATGAAAATAGGATGACGTCGCTGGGAACACCCATTGCCATGGCCACTCCCACGGCGCCCTCGGCGTCTTTTCCGCCATGCTCCCTGGCAGCGCCACCGACCCCCACCCCTTCTCTAAATCTTCCCGGTGTTGTTGATGCACTTCCTTAAGGTGCCTGCGTAACGGCTCCACGATCCTTCCCGGCAACATGGTTTTGCGATCATGCCCGCCCTTGCCCTCGCGGACGTGAACCTCGCGGCGTTCGAAATCTAAATCCTTCACCCGCAGCCGACACCCTTCCATCAGCCGCAGCCCGGCGCCATAGAGGAGCGTCGCCAGGAGTCGCGGCGTGCCTTTCATTTCGTGCAGCACGGCCTGGGTTTCTTGCGGGGTCATGACCACCGGTAGTCGCCGCGGTGTCTTGGCGCGGACTAGGCGGTCCATCCACGGCAATTCAGTGCCGAGGATTTCCTTGTATAGGAACAGAAGGGCGGCCAGGGCTTGATTTTGCGTGGCCGAAGCAACTTTTCCTTTCACTGCCAAGCTGGTTAGGAATGCCTCGACCTCGGTCTGTCCTAAATTGCGCGGATCCTGATTCTTGTGAAAACTCAAGTACCTTCGCGCCCAATACACATAGGCCCGCTCGGTGCGCGGGCTGAAATGGCGCAGTTTGATGCGCTCGCTCAGGAGCGTGAATAGCTCTCGCGGGCTCTCGAACTGCGCGGGCGGGCGCGGCGGCTCCTTCATATGGAGTAGACGCGCAGGGCATCGGCGCGGTACAGGAAGTTGGGGAATGAGGGTTCGTCGGGGCGGGAAGCAAGCTGGGCCGATAGAATGGAGTTCTCATGGACATTCTCAATACGACCCCGCGGCCGCTCAAGATCTCGCTTCCTGGGGGCAAGGTGCTGCGTTTGGGGCCCAAAATGACCGGACAGATTACGGCCAAGGCGGCAGAGCATGAAGCCGTCAAGAAGCTGCTTGACGAAGGTGTGATTGAGATCGTCGGCGACGGCGGCACCAAGGGTGTCGGTGGCTCCGTCCAAGATGGCGGCACCGGACCTAGTCAGGGTGGCCCCTCGGGCGGCGGTGCGATGCGCCGCAGCGGCGACCGCTAGACGGAACGGGCACTGCGCCGCAGCGGCGACCGCTAGACGGAGATACCCAAGGATTCTTGGGGGGGCTATTTGCTCAGCGTCACCACGCCGTGGTCGACCAATTGCTGGAACATCTCCATTAGGGACTCGTTCAGTGGGCGGAACCGAATGCCTAGCTCCTTTTGCACTTTGCTCGAGTCGGCGGCGAAGGGAATGCCGATGTTGCGCGCCACCACTTTGCGCGTCAGTGACTTATTCACCATTGGGCCAACGAGCCAAACCAGCCACTTTGGCAGAGTCCGCTTGGGGAATGGGTAGGCGTCGCCGAAATGATTGTGCAGAATGCGCCCCACCTCTGGAAAGCTGGAATCATGACCCGAGGTCAAATGGCGGCCTTGCGCCGAGGGGCGGAAGGCGGCTTGGAAATGGGCCTCGGCAACATCGCGGACATCGACAAAGCCCATGGGATAGTCCGGCACGCCGGCTTTCATGGTGCCGTCGCCGAATTGCTTCATGACCGAATAGGACTCGCCGCTGGCATGGGGGTTGAGCCCGGGGCCCATCACAAAGGTGGGGTTGATCGTGACCAAACTCCAGCGCTCTTGACCCTGATTGAGTTTCCACGCTTCCTTTTCGGCCACCGTCTTGGAGTAGGAATACGGTTGGTGATCCACTGAAGAGGTGTAGTTCCAATCCTCTTCAGTTAAGACACCCCCAGCTGAAGAAGCGATATCTGCGTTGTCGCCATAAATGGCCACGGTGCTACTAGTGAGCACCACGCGGGTCACGCTTTCGACTTGGCTCACCTGGCCAAGAACGTTTCGTGTTCCCAGCTGCGCCGGCTCGACCAGGTCCCTCTGGGCATTGCTGGTGTTGGTCGCAAAAGGCGAAGCCGTGTGGAACACCACGGAACAACCCTGCATGGCCTCGGCGAAGGAGCCTTCCTGCAGCAAATCGGCATTGAAGTAGCGGATTTTTCCAGGGGCATCGGCGGCGACGGCATTGAGGTACTTCAACCGCTCCTTCTTGCTGGCATCGCGCACGGTGGCATGCACGGTCAGGCCTTCTTCCAACAAACGCTTGATGAGCATGCCGGCCACATAGCCGGTCGCGCCGGTGACGAGGACAGGTTGGGTCTTGTCGATGTTGAGCTGATTCATATTTTTGGTCAGGGCTGGTCTTTTTTAAGCGCCCACTGGTCTCTTATGCGGCAATATTAGGTGACCACTGGTCGCTTGTCAAGCCCTTTGCTAAAGTGACCCCTCGCGCCCTGAAGCGCCCTGTCATGACCAAAAACAACCCCAGTTGGCTGCGAGCTCGCCAGCCAGAGCAGATTGAAGAGCGCCGTCGGGCCATCCTGGATGCCGCCTCGACCCTGCTCGATCAGTCTGGGCTTGAGGGAACAGGGATCAACGCCATCGCGCGGCAAGCTGAGCTTTCGAAAGCGAATATCTACCGCTACTTCGAAAGTCGCGAAGCCATCCTGCTGCAGCTACTGCTCGATGAGCACGAGAGCTGGTTGAAAACCCTGGGCAGAACACTCAAGAAGCTCGACGGTTGCCAAGACGGGGACCTCATTGCCGAGGCCTTGACCACCGCGCTGGTGAAGCACCCCCGCTACTGCCAGATGGTCGGTTGCTTAGCCAACGTTCTCGAGCAAAACGTCAGCCCCGACACCATCCGTACCTTCAAGCGCGAGCTGGTTTCTACGGCGGGCCCCACTCTGGCCATGATGCACCAAGCGCACCCTGCACTCTCACTGGAAAAGGCGCAGTGGCTTCTGGTTGTGGTGTCGATGCAAGCCGCTGGCATTTGGCCGCACTGCCATCCAGCGCCGGAAGCACAAAAAGTATTGGCGGAAGAGGAGTTCGCCCCCTTCCGTTTAGACTTTCGCGCCACTCTGCTGATTGCGGCCAAGGGCTTAACTGCCCAGTTGCTTTAAGCAACCGGCGAGAACTCTTCCTTTATGGCCGGAAACCCCCTCTGAACGGGGTAAAATGCGCGCTTGCGAGGCCCTTCTGGCCTCCCCAAATGCCATGGCCAAAATCGAATCGACTCCGGAACTCGTCTCTAACACCTATCTAGCCATGCGCGAGCGCCTCGCGGTGGTGCGCGAAAGGCAACCGGGGCCGCTGACGCTAGCGGAAAAGATCGTTTTGGGCCACTTAGATAACCCCAAGGGCCAGGACATCGCCCGCGGCGAGGCCTATCTCATGCTGCGCCCGGACCGCGTTGCGCTGCAAGACGCCACCGCGCAAATGGCGCTGCTGCAGTTTCTGATGGCGGGCAAATCCGAAGCAGCAGTGCCCTCCACCGTGCACTGCGACCACCTCATCCGCGCTCACCAAGGCGCCGATGCGGACCTCGCCGTGGCCAACAGCGAGAACGCCGAGGTTTTTGACTTTCTCGCAACGGTTTCCGAGAGCTACAACTTGGGTTTCTGGAAGCCTGGCGCCGGCATCATTCACCAAACCGTGCTCGAAAACTACGCCTTCCCTGGCGGTCTCATGATCGGCACCGACTCCCACACCCCCAACGCCGGTGGCTTGGGCATGTGTGCGATTGGCGTTGGCGGCGCCGACGCGGTCGATGTCATGGCTGGCTTCGCTTGGGAGTTGCTGCAGCCTAAGGTCGTCGGCGTGAAGCTGATCGGCAAGCTCAACGGCTGGACCGCACCGAAAGATGTGATCTTGAAGCTGCTCGGCATGCTCACCGTAAAGGGCGGCACCAACCGCATCATTGAGTACTTCGGTGAAGGCACCGTATCGTTGAGCTGCACCGGTAAAGCCACCATCTGCAACATGGGTGCGGAACTGGGCGCCACCTGCTCGGTCTTCCCTTATGACCAGCGCATGGGCGACTTCTTGCGCGCCACCGATCGCGCCGGCCTGGCCGACCTCGCTGATCAGAACACCGACTTGTTGATTGCCGATGAAGGCGCGCAGTACGACGAGGTTTACGAGATTGATCTCTCCACCCTCGAGCCGCACTTGGTCGGTCCGCACACGCCAGACTTGGCGCACCCCGTTTCGGAAATGGCCGCCGATGCCAAGCGCGAAGGTTATCCACTCGAAATCAGCGCCGCGTTGATTGGCTCTTGCACCAACTCGAGTTACGAAGACATCGGCCGCGTGGTCGACATTGCGAACCAAGCCAATGCGCATGGCACCGCCCTCGCGACTTCGCTCATGGTCAGCCCTGGGTCGGAACAGATTTACGCCACCATCAAGCGCGATGGACAACTCGGTGTGCTGGAAGACGCTGGTGCCACCGTGCTCACCAACGCTTGCGGCCCGTGCATCGGCCAATGGCAACGCGACGACATCACCCCCGGCGAAGTCAACACCATCGTGACTTCCTTCAACCGCAACTTCCGCGGTCGCAACGACGCCAACGTCGAAACCCTTGGTTTCATTGGTAGCCCCGAAATGGTGATGGCCTTGGCGCTGTCTGGCCGCTTAGATTTCAACCCGATGACCGACACCTTGAACGGCGCCGACGGCAAGCCGTACAAGCTCAATGCCCCCGCGATTGCGCCAGATATTCCAGCCAACGGCTTCGAGCTCAAGCGCGATGGCTACCAGGCGCCGGATCCAGAAGCGGGCGATGCCGACATCAAGGTCGATCCCAACAGTGAGCGCCTGCAGCTGCTGACTCCTTTCGAGCCGCTGCCATTGGACGCCTATAACGACATGCCTTTGCTGCTCAAGACCAAAGGCAAAACCACCACCGACCACATCTCGCCGGCCGGGAAGTGGTTGCGCTTCCGCGGTCACCTCGACAACATCTCGAACAATATGTTTATCGGGGCGACCAATGCTTTCAATGAGGGCATCGGCACCACCAAGAATCCGCTCAACGGCAGCACCCAACCAGTGCCCGCCGTCGCGCGCGATCTCAAGGCTGCTGGTCTGAACTGGGTTGTCGTTGGTGACGAAAACTACGGCGAAGGTAGCTCGCGCGAGCATGCCGCCATGTGCCCGCGCTTCCTCGGCGCTGCGGCGGTCATCGTGCGCGGCTTTGCGCGCATTCACGAGACCAACCTCAAGAAGCAGGGCGTGCTCGCCTTTACCTTTGCCGATCACGCAGATTGGGCCAAGGTGCAAGAAGACGATCGCGTGGCCCTGGAAGGTCTAGAGAATCTTGCTCCAGGCTCCCCCGTCACTGCCGTGTTCCGTCACGCCGATGGCTCCGAAGATCGTTGCGCACTGAACCACACCCTCAACGCCGAACAAATCGTTTGGTGGAAGGCTGGCTCGGCGCTCAACTCTTTGCGCGTGCAGGCTTAAGGCAAGCGCTCATAGCTTTCCGGGGCGGCGCGCAAGACCAAGCGGTCGCCCCATTGCTGGACTTCCCCAGTGATGCGCACTGCTTCGGCGATGAGTTGTCGTTCGACCACGGTTTGGTTGACGCTTTCACCATCGGCGCCGGTCAATAGGTAGTAGGTGGCGTTGCCTTGGGCGTCGCGCGTGAGCAGAACCGGCGGCACACCCCCGCTGATGCAGCGCGTGGCGCAGGCGCGATGGGGTTTGAGATTGCCCGGCTTCATGACGCCGAGATAGCACTTGCTGTCGACGATTTCGCCAACCAAGGTGCGTTGTTCGCTGGTGGCTTCTGCCCCTTGCGGGAAGTCACCAATCGCTTTCGTCAACATGGTGGGTGCTTCAGCCAACTCAATCATGGTTTGGTTGTCGCGGTAAATCAGTGTGCCGTCTAAATGCACGGCTTGACCATGCATGCCAGCAACTAGGGGTTCCGCTCCAAATTTGCCGAACTGCGTCAGCAAATAACGCGAATGACCGCCGCCGGGCCGCGACACCACCAAGGTCGGGAACGGCTTCTCTTCAATCCAACCTTCGAAGCTACGCACTTCACCAAACTCAAAGATGGCATCGGAGAAGCGCGATTGCATGGCAGTGAGGGCTGCCGACACCACAACCACAATCAGCGCTAGCAACCAAATGCGGCCCTTGGTAAATCGGCCGACACCCTCTGGGGCCTTCGGCAGATAACCGACGTAAAACTCTTGCTCTGGCTTAGACATCGAGGGACTCCTGGGTGAAACAAGCAGGCGGGGTTGCCGTGCCCGGGGGAAGTGGTTGTGGATCAATCCAAACCTGTCCATCGCGCACTTCGGTGCGGAAGGTCGGAATCTTTTCGGTGAACGGTTCCGGCGAAGCGCCAGACTCCGGCAGGTATTCATAACCGTGCCAAGGGCAGGTGAGCTTGCCTTCGCGCACACAGCCTTCACCAAGCGGGCCGTTCTGATGTTGGCACACGCTAGACACCGCCGAGATCTTGCCGTCGTAACGGAAGACCGCGACGCGTTCGTCGCCGACTGTGAACACCCGCGCGCGCTTCTCCGGAATGGACTGCACCGAGCACAGTTGGTTCATGCCATCCACTGAATCGGCTTCACCGATGGCTTGTTCGTGATCGGCCGAAGCCTCGCGTCGACCAGCCACGATGTGCAAGCCAAAAATGCCGGCGGCACCTAGGCCGAGTAGCACAGGAAACAGCGGATTGGTTTCCGCTTGCAAAACCCCTAAAGCCACATGGAGCACAATCAATGCGTAGGCCACATAGACCAACATGTGCAGAGCCTTCCACACCGGTGCCGATAGATTCGTCAGCCAGAAGTCATGGCTGGTAGTCGCCATCAAGGCCAGAATAATCAAGGCGCCAAAGCCGAGAGGTTGGAAAGGAAACTGAGCGAGACTCTCGATGCGCGTATTGCTGGTGAAGACGCTCAGGATCGGGTGGATGTCGCCGAAGGCGTGAAACTGCAGGATCGAAAACGCACCATGCCCCAAGGCCAACACGAACATGGCCACGCCCATGTGGCGTCGGTTGTACAGGAAAGGCAGGAAGCGAGAGTCGAGCCGGCACAAAGGCCCAATGGCCAAGATGATGTGCAACAGAAGCAAAGCTCCTGTCCCCAAGGCACGGATGATGAGTGTTTCGGCAGTGGCGTCGGGGTGCAGTAGAAAACCCAGCACCACAAAGATGGCCAAATATGCCAGGATTCCACCAACCAGAAGACGATCGTAAATCTTCTTCTGCCGGTTCCAACCGACAGCTGTGTAGGAATGGCCCATCGCTATCGACCCTCCGGCAGTTGCACTTCGGCTAGCACCTCTTGATGCGCCAGGCTGTAAAGCGTGATCGTGATAGCTTCGAAGGAGGCTTGCTGTGGAAGCGTGAACTCCTGTTCCGGAGCTCCACGAAGGGCGCCTAGCAACTGAACATTCCTATGCAGCGACCTCTTCCCATTCGCTTTGACGGAAGCTTCCGGAGATAGATAAACCAAAACATCTGGCTTGTGCAAAGAGCCGGTGGTGCGCAATCGCAATCCGCGATCGCCGTCTCGTTTCCCGTAAAGCGGAAGATTCTCGAACTGAGTGTATCCGTCCAACGGAAGTGGCTCCACGACAGCAGTCGAAACCGACCGACCATCGTCGGCAGGGATATCTGCCCGCGCTTGCATGGCCAAAACAAGTCCACCCAAGGTGACGACGGCAAGCATTGGCTGCATCCAAAGATGTCGTTTACGCAGCTTGCGAATCATGACGTCCCTCCGCGAGCGCCAGCAGCATCTCGGTGCGCATTGCGCTCCTTGGGTGGCGGCGACCCCTGAATCCAACGCCGCAACAGGATGGGCCACAACAAGGTACACCCGGGAAGAATCAACAAGCGAAAACCAAACGTACCCTTGGCGGCGTCGGGGTCGATGCGACCAACTCCCTTCCAAACGAAAGCCATCGCAAACAGGAAGCCAACTGCCAAATAGCCTCCGGCGATGTTGAGCAAGACCTCTCCCATCAGGCTGCGACCTCCACGGCAGAGCCAGAAGGCTCATCGGCGTTCTTCTGCCAAGGCCAGCGTTCCTCTAAGTCGAGAATCAGCGTCCAGTTGATGAAAGTCCGCACCAAAATCAAAATGGCCAGTACCGTGGCATTTTGGAGCGTTGGCTCCACGCCTACGGTGTGGATGATGTCGGAGGCCACAAGGATTTCCAAGCCAATCACAATCGACCGCCCAAACCGATGACGTGTTTGGCTGTAAATCAGTTTTTGGTTTTTGCCAGACACTAGGTCTTTGCCCGCCAAAAGCAAACCCCACAACAGGCCAAGAACCATGACTCCGACACCGACGGCATCGATGATGATGCCGACCTCCTCAATCATTTCCAAAATCATTAGATTAGCTCCACGTCAGTGACGATTTCTACGAGTGCTGGGCCAGGATGATCAAGCGCTTCGCGTAAGGCATCGGCCAGTTGGTTCGCCTGGGTGACGCGAATTCCCTTTGCTCCACAAAGTTCTGCGTACTCAGCGAAGTTCGGGTTACTGAGTGAGGTTTGCCAGGCTTCCCAGTTACCTGCACGCTGCTCCTTGGTGATCTTTCCTAGCTCGCTGTTATTGAGCAGCACATGAGTGATGTTCATGCCGTACTTCACCGCGGTATTGACTTCCGCCAAATACTGCCCAAATCCACCGTCGCCAGAAATGCTCACCACCTGCCGACCGGCAAATGCAGAATCTGTTTCTTGGGTTGCCGCCCATGCTCCCATCGCTGCAGGGAAACCAAACCCAATCGAGCCTAGATAACCAGACATCAGCACGGATTGGCGGCGACACTCGAAATAGCGTCCGAAGGAATAGGTGTTGTTGCCGACATCGACCGCCAAAATGGCGTCGTCGTCAACGGCATCGGTGAGCGCGGCAAAGACGGAAGCCGAGTTCACACCTTGGCCGCGGTCGTCCACGATGCGGCTTCGTTTTTCCTCACGCCAGATTGCCCAGCGCTGAGCGAGGTCCGCTCTCTGATCTACCGATTGCGTGCCCTTCTCAAGCGCCTCCAGCATTAGGTTCAATGTAGTCCCAATTTCTCCCCATACGGGGACATCCACCGGGTGGGACTTGCCCAGCATCATGGCGTCAAAATCGACTTGAATGATTGGAAGCTTAGGAGTGATGCCGGTGTGATTGGAAAAACTGGCCCCAAGAACAACTAGGAGATCTGATTCGTTCATGCACCAACTAGCCACCGGGGTTCCACTCCGCCCCAAAACGCCAGCGGCGAGGGGATGCTGGTCGGAAATCAAGCCCTTGCCCTTGAAGGTGGTGATGACTGGGGCGCCAAGCTTCTCCGCTAGATTGATAATGCCGTCCATCTGAAAACGAGCGCCATGGCCAACAATGATGACCGGCCGCTTCGCTTGCTCAATTTTGTGGACCGCAGCCTGCAGTGAGTCTTCAGGAGGCGCAATGGCTTGAACCGCTATGCGCCCGACAGGCCTGCCGGCCTCAGCACCCTCTTGCGCTGGCATCGTTTGCACTTCGTCAGGAAAAATCAGGTGCGAAACGCCACGATTCAGGATGGCACTCTTGCAGGCCAGGTTGACCAGCTCGGCATGATTCGAGTTGCCCAGCACCGATTGAGACCACTGAGCCACCGAGCCAAAGGCGCCCACCAAATCAATCTCTTGAAAGGAGCCTGGGCCCAAGAACTGCGTATTGACTTGGCCTGTCAAAGCTAAGGCAGGAGCACGATCGACATGGGCATCCCAAAGACCCGTGAGAAGATTAGTTGCGCCCGGACCGGCAATCGCAAGACAGGCCGCAGGCTTTCCGGTCAACTTTCCATAGGCAGAAACTGCAAAGGCCGCTGCGCCTTCATGGCGAATTCCGTAGAAGGTCAACTCACCGGCATTTTCCTGCACACGCAGGGCGTCGGCCAAACCAAGATTGGAGTGCCCAACCATGCCGAATACGCTTTGAATCCCCCACGCCACCATGGTCTCTGCCATGACATCAGTCACCGTGCGCACATGTGGCTGCTCTTCTTCCAAGCGAATGTAAAGGCCGTCTTCGCGCACATCGATGGGGTACGTGGCAATGCCGTCGTCATATCCTCCAGGAGACTTGCCAGTTAATGGCTCGTAGTCCCAGCCGTGCCAAGGGCAGCGCAAGTAACCGTTTTCAATGGAGCCTTCGCCGAGCGGGCCACCCTGGTGCGGACAGTGGTTATCCAGTGCAGCAAACTCGCCTTGGTGATGGACCATACAAATGGATTCCCGGCCACAAGTGACGGTCTTTACGCGACCGTCAGGCAGTTCATCCTTGTCTAGAACTTTGCGCCAGGTATCTTGATGATTGTCTTGGTTCGTCATGATGAACTCTTAGGAGGGGGTATCAACGCCAGCGTAATTGACGCCGGAAAGCAAGGCCATATCACGACTCCACGTCGTGAGATCTTCATGACGGAACTTCTGCAAGTGGTCATGGCCGCAGGCGCGCGCCAAGACCGACATGAGCCCAATCGTAGCTTCAAAATAGTTCGCCAGCTGCTTCGCCGAAGATTCGATCACCAAGCGCTGACGCAAGCCCGGTTTCTGGGTGGCAATACCCACCGGACAGTTGTTGGTATGACAAGCGCGCATGCCGAGACAACCGATGGCTTGCAATGCGGCGTTGCTCACGGCAATCCCATCGGCGCCAAGAGCCAATGCCTTGGCGTAGTCGGCTTCATGACGCAAGCCACCGGTAATAATCAAGGTGACTTCAGGCGCGTGGGCATCGAGGTACTTGCGCGCGCGTGCCAATGCGGGAATCGTCGGCACCGAGATGTTGTTGCGGAAGATGTTCGGCGCCGCGCCGGTGCCACCACCGCGACCATCCAAGATGATGTAATCCGCAGTCGCCTCCAAGGCAAAGGCAATATCGTCTTCAATATGTTGCGCGGACAACTTGAAACCAATCGGCGCGCCTCCTGTCACCTCACGAACTTCGTCGGCGACTTTGCGGAAGTCACTGACGGAATGGAGATCGGGGAAGGTCGCTGGGCTGATTGCGTCTTGCCCAACTTCTAAGCCACGGACCTCGGCAATCTTGCCCTGAACTTTTTCGCCAGGCAAATGGCCACCGGTTCCCGTTTTCGCTCCCTGCCCACCCTTGAAATGAAAGGCCTGGCATTTTGCCACCTTCTCCAAGCTCCAGCCAAAACGACCGGACGCAAGTTCATAAAAGTAACGACGGTTCGCTGCCTGTTCTTCAGGCAACATGCCTCCTTCTCCAGAGCAAATTCCGGTACCAGAGAGCTCCGCGCCCATCGCTAGAGAGACTTTGGCCTCTTCGGATAGGGCGCCGTAGCTCATGTCACTGACGAAGATGGGGATTTCTAAACGCAAAGGCTTTTGCGCACGCGGGCCAATGATCAACTCGGTGCCGACTTTGACGCTATCCAGCAAAGGCTTGCGCGCCATTTGCGCGGTCACGAACTGAATATCATCCCAGCGAGGGAGTTCGGTCAGTGGCACCCCCATCGCCGAACTCGGACCATGGTGGCCCACCCCCGCGTAGCCTTTCTTGGATAGCTCTTGAATGTGCTTGTTAAACGGCTCCTCCGGTGTGCCGTGCATATCTGCGTAGAGACCTAAATACTCTTCGCGTTGGAAAGCTTGCGGATGCTCCACCGCCCATGCCGAGACCTCAGCCTCGTCGACATAAACGGCACCGTCTTCCACCCAAGCCGTGAACTTGTGCAGCACTTCCTTGTTGTCATATTCACTGACACCGGTGTCGGCGCGATAGTCCCAACCGTGAACGCCACAGATGAGATTGTCACCATCGAGATGGCCATCGGACATGAGCGCGCCGCGGTGCAAACAGCGGCCAAACAACACGGAGACTTCTTCCTCCATGCGCATGACCACCAAATCCACGCCAGCCACTAGAGCATATTGCGGTTCTCGGTTAGGGAGGTCGTTCCAAGTCGCGACCTGAGTGGAGTTTTTTGTCGGTGTGGCCATGGGAGAGGTAGCTTTGTTTCCTGTGACTTCGGCGTGAACCTAGAAACCTTACAGAATATTTGGCTGAACTACACTACCCTCAATGCTGACCCTTCGCTTTACTCTGGACCAAATCCGCCTGCGCGGGCTAGAACTCCAGACCGGCAGCGGCTGGCGACGCCAAACCACGGTGGTGGAATTGGTTGGCGTGGGCTGCACTGGTGCCGGCGAAGATGTCACGTATTCTGGGAAAGAGCAAAGTGCCTTTCAGCTGGTAGGTGCGCCGCCTATTCCTGCGGGGGAGTACACCTTGGCGCGTTTTTCCGCCGTGCTTGACGCTCTCTCGCCTCAGCAGTGGTTTGCGCAGAGCCCTGAACAGGAGGCCTCCTATCACTACCGACGCTGGGCATTCGAGAGCGCCGCCCTCGATCTTGCTCTGAAGCAAAACCACCTGCGCTTGGAAGATTGCTTGCACCTGGAGGCGCGGCCAGTGCATTTCGCCTATTCAACTGGCCTGGGAACCCCGCCCAGTGTGCAGCAACTACGCAAGGCACGGGAACAAGTCCCCGCACTAGCCTTCAAAATCGATTACGACAGCGCATGGACCGAGGAGTTGGTACAGGAGCTCGCAGATTTGGGCGGCGTCGGCGTAGTCGATTTCAAGGGGCACTATCACGGATCCTTTTCTGGCCCTCCGCCGAATCCGTCCGACTACGCCATGGTGGCGCGGCTGCTTCCCGAGGCATGGCTCGAAGATCCGGCGTGGACTCCAGAATGTGCCCAGGCGCTCGCGCCCTACCGCAACCGCATTACCTGGGACGCACCGCTGCACCTCATGCGCGACCTCGAAGCGCTTCCTTTTTTGCCTCAGTGCATCAATATCAAGCCTTCGCGCTTTGCCACCGTCGAGCGTTTGCTCCGGATATTGCAATGGGCGCAGGATAACGGTGTACAGATGTATGGAGGCGGACAGTTTGAACTTGGGCCTGGTCGCCGCCAGGTTCAGCACCTAGCTTCGCTCGCCTACCCCGACGCCACCAACGATGTCGCTCCTGTCGGCTTCCACCAAGATCTGTGGCCGGCGACCCTCGCGAGCGGTCCACTCCCGGCTTTTGCCGGGGTTGCAGGATTCGGCGGTTGACCCCCCCCAAGGAATCCGCATTTCTCCTAAACTCGGATTCGGCCATTTAGCCCATCTCAAGCCTTATAAACCCATGCGACTTTCCCCCCTCCTCTCTGTTCTCCTACTACCCCTATTCGCCGCGCCGCTGGCTGCCCAAACCCATTCCTGGACCAATGGCGTTGGCGGCAACTGGGATCTCGGCAGCAACTGGTCCACTGGCACCGTGCCGAATGGACCTGGCGATTCACCGGGCATCACGCTGACCGGGCCAGGCCCCTACACCGTGACCATGAATCTCGATGTCACGATGAACGACTTCAACTTTGCGCCAAGTAACGGCACCTTGTTGGTTTCGGGAAGAACAGTGACCATGAATGGTTCTGGTTCTCTGGCGCCGGCAGCAGCGAGCTTGCTGCAAATGCGCAGCTCCACTTGGACCGGCACCGGCACACTGACCAACCAAAGCACGATTGAGGCACGTGGCGCTTCCCGCTTTGAGCGGCTGATGAACATCGGCACACTGAACTCCTTGGGCAGCGCAACGAATGGAACCGGCTCGTTGACACTGGATAACATTGTGGTCAATAGTGGCGACATCTTCATTGATTCGATTGATGGCGGTTTTTCCTCGAACTTAATCATTTCGCCAGGCGGGCGCCTGGACAACACCGGCAACCTAGAGTTCCGCACGGGATCTGGCGGGGCGCGCACCTTCACTGGCGCGCTGCGCAACACCAACACGGTGACCTTTGGCGAGTCGGTATCCATCAACACCGGGCCGTTAGAACTCTTTGGAGGCACCTTCACGATTACGCCGACCCATGTGCTTACGTTGAATAGTGGCATTGACGTCAACCTGCAAAGCGGTGTTCTGCAGATTGATGGACAGCTCATTCATAACAGTGGGGCTTTCACCATGACCGGTGGCGACATGTTCGGCATGGCCAATCTGCGCAGCGGAAGTTTGGATCTCAATGCAGCTGGCACTGCCCTATTCCAAATGGAAGGATCGACTACGCTGACTGGAAACGCCGCAGCCGCACAAGAGCTTCGCGTGCGCGGCAGTGCCGCCGCAGGCACTGGCTCAATGACCATTCCTAATGACATCAACAACGATGGAATCATGAGCATGTCCTCCCAGGATGGTGGATTTTCTTCGTCGATTTCCATGGGCAGTGGCATGACCTTCACCAACCGCAACGCCTTTACCGTAGGCGAAGGCACCGGTGGCGCGCGCACCTTCACCGGCGCTCTGCTCAACCAAGGCTCGCTGACCATGGAGCGATCGACCAGCATGAATACTGGTCCGTTCACCAACCAAGGAACCTGGACGATTCAGCCCAGCGCCACCATGACCATGAACAGCGGTATCGACTTCGTTCAGGAGAGCGGCACCTTGGCTGTCGACGGTCAGTTGATCCATAACAGCGGCACCAACAGTTACATCGGCGGCTCCATCACGGGAACTCCCGAGTTCCGCTCGGGTTCGCACATCTTTGACCCCGCGTTCTCGACCGCCTTTACCCCAATCTGGGCAGGTTCAGCGACTCTGCTTTCCGATATTCCTGCGGCGACCACCGTGCGTATGTTGGGCCAGCCGGCGACTGGTAACGGCGTGCTGAACTCCGCAAGCGACCGTACGCTTTCGGGCGCTTTGCAAATGGAATCAGAGGGCGGTGGCTTCTCTGCCAGTTGGGCTGGCAGCGGTACCACACTCACCAACCAAGGCACCCTGTCCATCTTGATTGGCGCTGGTGGCCCGCGCACCTTTACTGGTAGCCTGGACAACCAAAGCACGGTCGATGTCTTTGCGAATACGACCTTCAATACCGGCGTACTGAATAACGACGGCAGCTGGACTGTTGACAGCTCTTCGACCATGACGATCAACGGCGCCCAAGGGTTCACCCAAAGCGGTGGCACCTTGGCCGTGGATGGCGCCATCATTCAGAACAGTGGTCCTGCCAACTTCTTCGGCGGAACTGTGACCGGCACTCCGAGTCTGCGCAACATCGCCCTCTCCCTTGGTCCTGCTTTCAACACGGCGGCAACCTTTGAGCTGCGTGGTAGTGGCCAACTATTGACCGATGCGCCGGCCACCACCGACCTGACTCTTTTGGGTACGGCATCGAATGGCACGCAAACCCTGACTCTGCCGGGAGACACCACGATGGCGGGAACCACCGCTCTCACCTCTGTCGATGGCGGTTTCGCCTCGAACCTCACAGTGAATGGTGGTTTCACGTTGACGCAAAGCGGCACCATGCGCGTCGAGCCAGGCGCCGGCGGCCCACGCACCTTGACCGGTACCATTCGCAACACGGGCACGATGGAGTACGACGCCAACACCACGCACAACTCCGGCACCTTCACCAATGAAGGCAATCTGACTGTGCTCTCCGGCCGCACTTTGACCATCAATTCTTCTGTGGGCTTCGTGCAGCAGTCTGGCAATCTGGATAATCAAGGCACTTTCTTCCACAGCGGCGGCACCAACGATTTCTTTGGCGGCACAATTGCGGGGATTTTGAATCTGCGTAGCTCCACCGTGAACTTCGATGCAGGCTTCACGTCTCCTGTAGAGCTCAAGCTTGAGGGGTCGACGACCTTTACCGGCGCCGTTGTCAGTGACCAAATCTTGAATCTGTTCGGCAGCCCCGCTGGTGGCACGCAAACCTTCACCACGAGTGCTGGTCTCGAAACCGCAGGACGCATCATCGTCACCAATGAAGGCGGCGGTTTTGCCTCGAACATCACCGTGACCGGAGGCCCCTTGCACAACACGGGGCAAATGCGGGTCGAAAAAGCATTCGGCGGACCGCGTACCATCAACGCTCAGTTTGACAATGAAGGCGTGCTTTCTGTGTTGGACACCTCGGCGACCTTCTCTGGTAGTGGCCTCAATAACATGCAGGGCGGCACTGTCCGTGGAGATGGCACCTTCATCGTCACTTCGAGCGGTGGCGTGCAAAACAATGGTCACATTCAGCCTGGGGAAGGCATCGGCAGCATGGCCATCACCGGTGATTTGCACCAAGGCGCCGACGGCATCTTGAGCATTCAGCTTGGCGGCAACACTCCCGACACCGAATACGACGTGCTCCATGTTTCCGGCAACGCCAATCTCGACGGCGAAGTGCACTTGCGTCTCGAGAATGGCTTCATCCCGGCCTACGGCGATCAATTCACCGTGCTCAATGCCGGCGCCATCAATGGCGAGTTCACCAATGTGCGCATTCGCGGCGGTCAGTTGGCCCTTGGATTGGGTTTTGATTTGGTGCACACCGCCACCACCGTGATTGCTCAAGTGGTGCGAGTCATCAATCTGCCGCCAGGTGGTGGCCAGCCCACGCCGGTGTTGATCGATGATCCCGTCCCAAGCATTCCGGGCCAGAACAATGTATTCCAAATTAACAACGTCACCGGAGGTAGCTTAGTCGAGTTAGTCTTTGGATTATCGCTCGGCACCACGGTGATTGGTGGCTGCCCCGATGACTACGGCATTGCCAGTGCGCAAGTTCTCGGCACGGCTGTCGCCAGCTCTAGCGGCATCGCCATGATGACGGTCGTGATTCCTGGTGGAGCGGCTGGCACCACGGGTTACTTCCAAGCCTTCGACATGGTGAGTTGTCGCCTCAGCGACGTAAAGGCCATCGTCTTTAACTAGTCCGTCGGCGCTTCTTTCTTTAGGGCCCTTTGTACTGCGGCGACCAGCTGCGGCCGCAAGGGGCCACTTTTTCGGACATCATCGCTGTTGATTTGCATGGCGACGGCCACACCATGCTCCGGGAAGTACAGCACTTCCGAAAGATAGCCTGGGAACCAGCCTTGATGCCCCCATGCCGGGCCCGAGGTCGTTTCACTGACAATTACGCCATAGGCGTAGCGATCGCCTGGCATTAAATGCGCCGGCACTGCGCGCTCGATCGAAGCCGTGACTTGTTCCATCGGCGCGGCCTTGCCGCTAAAGAGGTACCGAGCCCACAGCGCCAAATCGGAAGTAGTCGAGTAGTACCCACCGCCGCACCACTCCATTTGCGGGTTCAACTCCATCTTGCCGGCGTGGAGTACGGGCTTCGCTTCCGTCCAACCCACTTCACCCAAGATGTGATAACCCTGAACCAATCCCGGCAAGTCGGGAGACGTAGTGGGATAAGTATGCGCCAAGTTCAGCGGTGACAAGTACCGCCGATGCACCTCGCGGTACACACTTTGGCCAAGCGCCTTCTCCATCGCCATGCCCAACAAGATGAAGTTGGTGTCGGCATAGGACCATCCTTCGCCGGCAGCAAAGTGTGGCTCTTTGTTCAAAATATAGGCCACCAATTCCTGCGGCTGCCAAACCTTGCTCGGCTGGGCGCGCACGTCTTCCCAAAACTCCTTCAGTCGCACATGCTCGGGCACGCCACTTTGGTGTTGAGCCAAATGCGCCAGCGTGATGTCTGCTGCATTGGGCAGCTCGCTGAACCAGGGTTCTTCGCCGAGCCATTGCTGCAGGCGTTGCTCCGGCGCCATCAACTTTTCCGCAATCAAATCCATAAACAGGGCGGCGAAGTAGGTTTTGCCGATGCTGCCCGACATCAGGTAGTCGGTGGTCTGCATCTTTTGGCCGCTTTCCTGATTCGCCACGCCTGAGGCAAATGCCCACAAGCGTCCGTCGTCAAAGCTCAGTGCGACGCTGGCACCGGGAGCTGCGCCGGATTCCACCCAAGCGTCTAAGGATTCCTGAATGGCAACCTGAGCAGGATTGGCCGCCTGGGCCATGGCAAGGAGAAGGGGAAGCATGTCCTCAGTACGCAAGATCCACCACTGTGATGGCTAGAATCCTGGCCATGGGCACACTCCCTCAGACCGTCGTCATTACTGGTGCTGGCAGTGGCATCGGCCGCGCCACCGCACAAGCCTTTGCTGATGATGGCTGGCAAATGCTTCTGGTGGGACGGCGGCTCAGCAAGCTCGAGGAAACCCAAACCAGTTTGCCGAATCCAAGCCACGCCACGCTTGCCGCACTCGATGTCGGCGAGGCCGGCGCCTTAGCCAGCGAAGTGGATTCCTTTGCGGCAGAGCACGGGGGCGTCGGTGCCTTGGTGGCCAACGCCGGCATCAACCCGCAACGCGCCGCCGCCGCCGACACCGATGACCACCATTGGGAAGAAACTCTGCGCGTGAACCTGACCGGCACCCATCGCAGTTGCCAGGCCGCCCTCCCCCACATGCGCAAACAAAACAGCGGCGCGATTGTCACACTCGGCAGCATCGCCGGCCAAGTCGGCATGGCACTGCGCGCGGCCTATGGGCCAAGCAAGGCCGGAGTGATTGAATACACTCGTAATCTGGCGATTGACTATGGCAGCGAGGGAATTCGCGCCAACTGCGTCTGCCCCGGCTTTGTGGTCACCGACATCAACCGCGATTGGCTCGAAGCTTTACCAAAGGAGCAGCACCAACAGTTAGTCGGCAAGCACCCGCTTGGCCTCGGCACGCCTGAAGACGTAGCCGCGGCGATATTGTTTTTGTGCCAACCAGGTGCGCGATGGATTACCGGCGTCGATCTTTCTATCGACGGCGGCTACACCGCGCACTAAGCCCTACTGCACATCCAGGACCAAACCATTGGTCAAGGTCGTGGGTTGCACGCCAGTGGTGTCTTCAATCTTGGCCTGCAGGAACAACTGGTTGCCGGAGAGGCCCGGATCGTTGGGCACAGTGAAGGTCACATTGACTGTACCGGTCGGACCAATCGGAAGCGTGCTTTCGAAGGTACGCGGAACGTCCATGGTGTAGATGCCACCTTCAATCCAGTCTTCGATTTCCGCCTGCGCCCTGCCGTGGAACAAGGTCACGGTGCCGTTTGGCGGACCGTAGACATTGACCGTAATGTTGCCACCCACCGTCGGCGTGCCAACGGAAGCAATCGCGGTTTCATAAAGGTCCGAGTGAACCTTCTCGGGGAAACCGAGGTGCGTCTGCTTCAGGCCACTCGGCCATTCCACGTTGAGGCGCATCAGGCCCGTGGACTCACCCAAGCCAAAGTGCAGGTCGGGCGCGTCGGTGTTGCAGAAGCCCTTGCCAATCAAACGCGTGCGGTAAACCGTACGCCCATCTTGCGCGATCATGGCACCGCGGGCACCCACCGCATCTTTATTCGACTTGATGCCGTGCAAGCGCACCGAAGTCCAGTTGTTGCTGTTGCCGTCGGCCAGGAACAAGTTGTTGATTTCCCAACTTGAGGGGAAGAAGGCTGGTCCGCCGTTGTTGACGTAAACGTCGATGTCGCCGTCGCGGTCAAGGTCACCGAAGGCAATGCCGTGGGCGCGGGTTGGGCCGCGCTCGTGGAAACCAGAACCAGCAGCTGCTTCCAGCACCATCAAATCACCAGACGGCGAAGGGCGCACCAACTTGACGCTATCAAAACGCTTGGTGTTGGGGTGGCCTGTGCCGATGAAGATGTCAGGGAAACCATCGGCGTTGATGTCACCAACGTTGTGACCCATGTCGCCTTGCACGGTCATGCCACTTCCCATGCGAACATCGCGGAAGGTGAGGTCGCCGTTGTTCAGCAGAAGACCGCTGGGAATCTGCGACACATACTGATACTTCGCGACAAAGATGTCCATCAGGCCATCGTTGTTGAAGTCATCGAGCACCATGCCGAAGTTTTTCAGCGGATCGGCCGCGCCAGCAGAGGTGGCGATGTCCGTAAAGGTGCCGTCGCCATTGTTGTGGTACAGACGGTTATCGCCTTCGAAGTTACCAACCGCGATATCCATCCAGCCATCGTTATCGATGTCGCCGGCACTACAGTGGCGATAGTCGCCAGGCTCATTGATGTCGGCGGCAACGGTGACATCGGTAAAGACTAAATTGCCATCGTTACGGAGAAGTGTGCATACCGGGTTGGGCTCGGCAGCGGTTGCGGCAGGCGTGAGAAAGATGTCGAGGTCGCCATCTTTGTCGTAGTCGAGAACGGTGCCGCCAAAGTTAGACGCCAAATTCGTTCCCGCATCACCGCTCACCGCCGTAGCGTTGACCATTTCCCCGCTGACGTTTAAATCATTGCGCACCATGGTGTTGATCTGTGGGCCGGAGAATCCTCCGTTCGGGTAGTACAAATCGACATCGCCGTCGTTATCAAAGTCAGCGGCAAGCACACCCCAGCTACGGTCGAGCACCATCGGCGATTTCCACAGTTTGTTCATGGGGCGGAAATTCCCATCGAGCCCCTGCCGCATTAGGGCATCGGGCCCTTCCGAATTGGTAATGACTAAGTCCAGCTTGCCATCGTTATCGAGATCGACCATGGCCGTGCCACGCCCAAACCCAGGAGCATTCAGCCCCACTCCAGCAGCCGACTCGGTGAACATCATGGGCCGAAGGCCCTCGGTATCTGGCGGCGGCGGCGGCGAGGCCTGGGTGGTGGCGGTTCCGTCGGCCTTGATGGTGCCAGGAGTCGTTTCCTGGGTTTGGCCGAAAGCGGTCGCGCACAAGACGGTCGCAGTGCTGCCGAGCAAAGCCAGGCGGCACAACATGGTGTGGGAGTTAGTCATGGCGTAGGAATTGGAGCCGACGCACGCGTGCTGTGAGGAGCTGGCGCGTGAATGCCCCAGTAGAAAACTATCACAACTTCGGCTTGTCGGAAGGGAGAAATTAAGTCGCAAATGGCTACAATTCCAGTCATGAGCGAAATCCCATCTTTTCTCCAAGTCGCTAAAGAAGCCGGCATGCTGGCTGCGCACCTCTGTCGCGAAGTCCAGGGAGGCTCTGGCGGTGCAATGGACAAGAACGACAAGTCGCCGGTGACCATCGCAGATTATGGCTCCCAAGCGCTCATTTTACGGGCCATTGCTGCGGCATTACCAGGCCATAGCATTGTGGCGGAAGAAGGTTCCGAGCACCTACGCGCCTCTGCCGGCGAAGAGGGTTCGGCCAAGATTGTGCAGCTGGTGGGTAAGGCCCTCGGCAAAGAAGTGGATTTTGAGCAGGTTTGCGCGTGGATTGACCACCAAGGGGGCAAGGAAACACCCTATACCTGGGCAATTGACCCCATTGACGGCACCAAGGGTTTCCTGCGCGGAGAACAATACGCTGTGGCAATTGGCCTCATGAGGAACCAGGAGCCCGTTTTGGGTGTCCTGGTATGCCCGAATCTGCCCGTCGACCTGAGCCAGCCAGATGGCCCAAAAGGCGTGTTATTTGCTGCGGCGCAGGGCGACGGTTGCCTAAAGGTGCCGATTGATGGCGGAGAATCGCAAGTAGTGCGCGTTTCGGCAAGCGCAGACCCCGCCGACTGGCGCGTCCTCGGTAGTGTCGAAAGTGCACACGGCGACCCGCAGGCGGTCGTCGCCATGATGGAAGCCCTGGGCATCGGCGGCGGTTTTGTCCGCTACGACTCTCAGGCCAAATACGGGGTGGTCGCCGAGGGTGCCGCCGAGATCTATCTCCGACCACGCTCCAAGCCAGATTATCGCGAGAATATCTGGGACCACGTTGCCGGTGTCGTGGTCTGCGAAGAGGCTGGCGGTTTGGTCACGGACACCGATGGCAAGGCCCTCGACTTTGGCCATGGCGCCAAGCTCTTGGAGAACCGCGGCATCCTCGCGACGTCGGGCCGCGCCGTCACCGATGCGGTCGTATCCGCTTTTGCGCAAACGGTCTAAGCCCTAGCCTTATCACCAGCCCGAACGCGTTCGCGATGTCCTTCGTGAAAACGCTTTACCTCTGTGTTGGATTCTCCGCTAGAGTGGAGCTCCCCTCCTGGGCGCCTTGCATCACCCTATGCTCCGGCCCACACCTATGCTCCCTCTAGCAGCGGGCTTGCTCCCGCTACTCTTTCCCGCCCCCGCGCATGCAACCCAGCATGGTGGCGAGGCGAGTGTCGTGCTGCAACTCGATGGCGTGAACAGTGGAGATCGTTTGGGCGAGTCCCTCGCCATGATGGGCGACCTCGACCTAGATGGCACACCCGAGCTGGCGATTGGCATGCCCTTCGCCAGCACCAGCGGTTTCTTATTCAATGGGGCAGTCGACATTCGCTCTGGCGCCACTGGCCTCGTTCTTTTTCACTTTGAAGGCAATGCCGATTTCCAAAATTTCGGCTACTCCTTGGCTTCGCGGGATGATGTCGATGGCGATGGCCTAGACGACCTACTGATTGGCAGTCCCGATGCCTCGCCCTCCGCATTAAGCGATGCCGGCATGTTCCACTTGTACTCCGGCGCTACCGGCCTACTGATTTGGCAACAAGACGGCGCCAATGCCGGTGATCGTTTGGGGGCGGGTATTGCCCTTTGCGGCGACCTCAACAATGATGGGCAAAGCGAGTTTGTAGTCGGCGCACCAGGCGCTGCCTCCAATGATGGCGAGGCAGTGTTGTTCGATGGTGCAACGGGCCTTGCCTTAACCACCTTCTTTGGCAGTGGAGCGGAAGAATTGGGAACCGCAGTCGCGGCAGCCGGAGACCTCGACCAAGATGGCACCAACGATTTCCTATTGGGCGCGCCACTCGCAAGCACCGGCGGCAAGGTGGAGAATGGCCGCGTGGAAGTGTTTAGCGGCGCAAGCTATCTCAGCCTACGGCTGCATGAAGGCGCGGCTTCGGGCAATCGATTTGGCAGTTCCATTAGCGGGCGCAACCACCTCAACCTAGATGACATTTTTGACTATCTCGTTGGGGCTCCAAACGCCTCGGTCATCGCGCCAAGTGCTGGCGCTGGAATCGGCTTCTCCGGAAGTTCCGGAGCGCAACTATTCCGCATTAACGGGCAGAACCTTGCTGATAACCTCGGCGCTAGCGTGGCATTGTGCGGAGATGTCAACGCAGATGGCTTCGGCGACGCCATCGTTGGCGGTCGCCTCATCGACGCCAATGGCTTAACCGATAGCGGATCTGCTTTCCTCCTCAACGGGCGTAGCGGTGCGGTGATTTATCGTGCCGATGGCCTCGCGGCCCTCGATAACCTCGGGCGCGCGGTAGACGGTGGCCTGGACTATGACGGCGACGGTCGCCCCGACTTTATTCATGCCGCTCCTTTCGCCGATCCTGGTGGCATTTCCCTCGCTGGATCGGTGCAGCTGCAACGGATCTTGCCTGGCCTCGAAAGCACCGCTTCCAGCTTTAGTGCGGCCAGCGGTACCAATATCGATTTCCTACTCGACTTCCCGCCAACGGAGTCGGCTAAGGCTTACATCGTGCTGGCTTCGCAAACTGGCATTGGGCCCACCAACTATCAATCTGTACTCATCCCTCTAAGTTATGACGGCCTATTTCAGCAAATGACGGTCGCGCCGCCCCCCGTATTCACCGGGACCAACGGCATTCTGGACACCCAGGGAGATGGCTCGGCAAACCTAACCGTGGCAGCGGGCATGGCTGCAGGATTGAGTGGCCAAACGATTTATTTTGCCGCGCTGAGTCTCGATCCTGGTTTGGTGCCAAGAATCGCCACTAACCAGGTCGGCATCACCATTCTTCCCTAAGACGCGAAGGCCGAAATGGCCTGCGCCGTGCCACAATAGGGCTATGTCCCTAACTACCCGAAAGGAGGCCTTGCGTTATCACGCACAGGGCCGGCCTGGCAAGATTGAAGTCACCCCGACCAAGGCTTGCCTCACGCAGATTGACCTTTCCTTGGCCTATTCGCCAGGCGTGGCCGAACCCTGCCGGGAAATTGACAAAGACCGCGATAAGGTTTTCGAGTACACCGCAAAAGGCAACTTGGTGGCGGTGATTTCCGATGGCAGTGCGGTGTTGGGCTTAGGCAACCTCGGCCCCGATGGCGCCAAGCCGGTCATGGAGGGCAAAGCTGTATTGTTCAAGCGATTTGCCGACATCGATGTCTTCGACATTGAACTCGACACCCAAGACGTCGATGAAATTGTCGCGGCTGTCAAGGCGATTTCGCCCACCTTTAGCGGCATCAACCTCGAAGACATTTCTTCGCCACGCTGTTTTGAAATTGAACAGCGCCTACGCGATGAACTCGACATTCCGGTGTTCCACGATGACCAACATGGCACCGCTTTAATCACCGGTGCAGCCTTGCTCAACGCTGCCGAACTCGCTGGTAAAGATTTTCCCGATTTGCGTGTGGTGGTCAATGGTGCTGGCGCTGCCGCAGTTGCTTGTGCGGAGTTCATCATTAAGCTCGGTGTGAAACGCGAGCACCTCATGATGTGCGATAGCAAAGGGGTCATCTTTGCCGGGCGCACTCAGGGCATGAATGAATATAAGGAACGCTTCGCGGTGGAAACCGATCGGCGCAGTTTGGAGCAAGCGGTGAAAGACGCCGATGTCTTCCTCGGCGTTTCTGTGGGCGACACCCTGTCCCCCGACATGTTGCTCGACATGGCACCAAACCCGATTGTGTTGGCGATGGCCAACCCCGATCCGGAGATTGCCTATCCCTTGGCCGTGCGCACGCGCCAAGACGTGATCATGGCCACCGGGCGCAGTGACTATCCCAACCAAGTCAACAACGTGTTGGGCTTTCCCTTCATCTTCCGCGGCGCACTAGATGTCCGCGCCAGTTGCATCAACGACGCGATGGCGCATGCTGCCGCTCAAGCCCTAGCCGACCTCGCCAAGGAGCCGGTACCGGACAATGTCTCTGCCGCATATGGCTTAGAGTCGATTACCTTTGGCCGCGAATACTTCATTCCCAAGCCACTCGATCATCGTGTGATTCGCCGCGTCGCCACCGCGGTTGCCAAAGCCGCCATGGACTCTGGCGTTGCGCGCAAGCCGATTGATCTGGAAGCCTACGAACGGCAACTTGGCGAACGCTTGGGTGAAGAACGCAACTTGATGAGCCGCGTGGTCGCGCATGCACGTCGCACCGACCATCGCATTGTGTTTCCAGAAGGCACTTCCGAGCGCATTCTTCTTGCCGCACGAGCCGTGGTGCAAGAGAACATCGCGCGGCCCATCTTGATTGGTGAAGAGCACTTGGTGAAACGCAAGGCTCAAGACATGGGTCTTGATTTGTCTGGGATGGAGATCATCGATCCGCGTCATTGGCATCGCAAGGAAGAGTACACCCAAGAGATTTTGAAGCTGCGCCGGACTCGCCGCGGCAACCTCGAACGGGCGCGGCAACTCATCACCGACCCAATGTGGTTCGCGCCCATGATGCTGCGTATGGGAGATGCCGACGGCATGGTTGGCGGCGTCACCCGGCATGTGCGCAAAGCAATGCCGCCCATGCTCAAGGTGGTTCCCCTGCGCGACGGGGTTCGCCTCGCCTGTGGTCTCACCATGGTGTTTACACCCAAAGGCACGCTATTCTTGACCGATAGCGCCGTCAACATTGAGCCCGATGAAGAGGGTTTGGCTGAAATCGCTCTACTCGCCGCGGAAGAGGTCCAGCTCCTTGGGATTGAGCCGGTCATTGCCATGCTCAGTTTCTCGAGCTTTGGCGGCACCCCGCATCCGAAGACCGACATGATTCGCCGCGCCGTCAACCTAGTGCGCGAGGAAGCTCCAGACTTGGTCATCGACGGCGAAATGCGCGTCGACGCTGCACTCGACCCATTAGTGCAAGCGCGCTATCCCAATTGTCGCTTAGGCGGTCGCGCGGCCAATATCCTGGTCTTCCCCAACCTCGAAGCCGCCAACATCGGCTTCAACCTGGTGAGAATGCTCACCGAAAGCCCGGTCGTCGGCCCGATCATGCTCGGTCTCGAAAAGCCGGCTTACCTGCTGCAGCCACACAGCTGCGGCGTTTCCGATGTCGTGCACCTGACCGCACTCGCGTGTCAGCACAGCGCCGGAGTCACCCTACCTGCTCATGCCTGAACCCCTCGTCCTGTGGCTACCCGCCTCCGAGAATCCTGAACAAATGGAGCAAACTCGTTGGCTTGAGCTTGCCGCTTCAGAACTCGAATGCACCGCCGATGACCTCGACCTTGTGGTGGTCGACCGCATCAGCTTCGATGCCCGCCGCCGCAGCATGCAGTGGCGTGTTGCCGTCGAGGCCTACCGCAAAGGGGAAGAATTGCCTTCCTTGGAGCTTCCGCAAAAGCCGGCCATCACTCCCCCTGCCGACGACGCCCCACATGTGGTCATTGTGGGCAGTGGCCCTGCCGGTTTGTTCGCAGCCATGGAGCTATTGCAAGCAGGGATTCGCGTCACCGTGTGTGAGCGTGGTAAGCAAGTACAAGAACGCAGGCGAGACATCGCCAAGCTGAATCGTGGCGAAGACGCCGACCTCGATAGCAACTACGCATTCGGGGAAGGTGGCGCTGGCACCTACAGCGACGGCAAGCTTTATACCCGAAGCAGTAAGCGCCATAACGTGAATGAAGTGCTAGAAACATTGGTCGCACATGGCTCGCCGCCAATCATTCTCAATGCCTGGCGACCGCACATTGGCAGCAACTTGCTTCCGAAAGTGGTCGAAGACATTCGCGCAACCATCGAACAAGGTGGTGGCAAAATGTTGTTCCAAACCCGCGTCGCTTCGTTGGAAACCGAAGGGCTTCCTGGCGCAGAAGAAGAAGGTGCAGCGCAAGCTCGCGTGACTGCCGCCGTTCTTGCCGACGGCACCCGTCTCGAAGCCGATGCCGTAATTTTGGCTACGGGCCACAGCGCACTCGATGCTCTCCTCTTCGCCCGCGAAGCCGGAGCCAGCATGGAGCCCAAAGGCTTTGCCATGGGCGTGCGCGTGGAACATCCGCAAGCATGGTTAGATGACTTGCAGTATCACGGCCGTCGCCAGGCCGATGACCTGCCTGCCGCCTTCTATGAAATGTCGGTTCAGGTGCGCGAGCGCGGTGTGTTTAGTTTCTGCATGTGCCCCGGCGGATGGATTGTGCCGAGTCAAAGCACCGACGGCACTCTTGTCGTCAATGGCATGTCGCTCGCAAGCCGGGATTCTCCGTTTGCCAACAGTGGCTATGTTGTGGCGATTGAACCGAAAGACTGGTGCGGCAAACGCGGTTGGCGTTGGGGCTGGCCAGATCTTCTGCGTAAAGCCGCCAAAGTCTCCGATCACCCCATGCTGCACGAGGTCGTGGAGGATCCGCGCGGAGGCGCCCCACTCAATATCGCTGAAGGTCGCCTGCCGGTGCATCCACTCATGGATCCCCTGTTTGGCGTTCGCCTGCAGTTGGCGCTCGAGGTCGTTGCGGCCCACGCCGGTGGTGGCGAGCACGTGGCCCCCGCCCAACGCTGTGACCTGTTTTTCAGCGGCGACGCCACCGAAACCGAACCACTCGGCACCAGCTATCTGCCAGGACTCAAGCCGGTCGATTTCGACACAATTCTGCCCAAGGGCATGGCCAGTCGCATGCGCGAGGGCATGGAAACCTTCGAACAAAAGATGCCGGGCTTCGTCAGCGAATTCGGACAGATGATTGGCGTGGAAACGCGCACTTCCTCTCCGGTGCGCCTGCTTCGCGACAAAGAAAGCATGCAGAATCCTCAGTTAACAGGCCTCTACCCTTGTGGTGAGGGGGCTGGCTTCGCGGGTGGCATCGTTTCCGCCGCCCTCGATGGCCTCCGCGTTTCCCGCGCCTTCCTCGCCTCACGCCAGGAATCCAGCGCACCAAAGGGTTAATTCCCGCCTCCGCACAGGGGCTTTTGGCTGTCCTCCAGGCCAAAGCCCTCATTAGCCGATAGAGGAGGGCATGCAAAGTTTGCATCCCACCACCTCGGCTCCGCCGACGGCACTGCCCTTTTCCCAGGAGCGGTCCGTCGTGGGTGGCATCGAGCGTGTGGTGGTGAGGCCAAGGGTCAAGCGCCATAAGACCCCACTGCTGTTTGCTCACGGCATGTGGCATGGCGCGTGGTGCTGGCGCCCGTGGCAAGAGCTCTTCGCCCTTTGGGGTTGGGAGAGCGTGGCCTTCAGTTTGCCGGGCCATGGTGAGTCGCCCATGCAGCGCCCGATTCGTTGGTGCACGCTTGGCTACTACACCGACTTCCTGGTGAAGGAGATCGAACGCTTTGAACACAAGCCGGTGGTCATGGGGCACAGTTTGGGCACGGCGCTGACCCAGCGCTATCTCAAGGACCATGGCGATGACCTCCCTGCCGTGGTCATGCTGGCGCCATGGCTTTCGCGCAGCATGATTGGATTGGTCGGCCGCTACTTTGGCATTGATCTGCCTGGTGCTTTGGCCACGATCTTGACCTTAACCGCAGCACCCTGTGTTCGCTCTGCGCAATCCGCCGCCAGGATTTTCCTCGGCCGCGAGTCCACCTGCACTCCGGAAGAGTTGCACGCTGAACTTTGTGCAGAATCCATGTTGCTGCCCTTGCAACACAATCCGCCGTTCTGGACTCCGCCGAAAGATGTGCAATCTCCCCTACTATGGATAAGCGCGGAGCAAGATGCGCTCATTCCCGAGCAAGCTTCCCGTGATTCGGCAAAAGAGTTTGGTGCTGAATACCTGGTTGCCGCCGATGCCGGCCACGATTTAATGATGGCTCCGGATCACGCCCTGACCGCTGCATTCATCAATGATTGGCTGCTGCAAAAGCTGGGAGAGCCGATGCCGCAGATTGCGGTGGCTTGAGGAACGTAATCGCTTACCGGTCTGGTAGCGACGACATGGAAGACGCCCATGTCGGTGGCTCAGCACAGAACTGCATCACTTCTTCGCGCGTGGGGTGTGGAAGCTCCAAGCGCCAAGCGTGCAAGCCAATCGACTTGTCTTGTAAGGGCTCCCTTGCGCCATACTTCAAGTCGCCAAGTAAAGGCATGCCCGCTTGGGCACAGGCCACGCGAAGTTGATGTGAGCGACCAGTCACCGCTTCGAGGCAAAGCCCACTTCCCGCTGAGGTCGTCGGCACGCGCTGGTAATTGGTCACCGCCTCGCGCGCGCCATCTTGTCGTGACACAATCACGCGATTGCGTTGGCGGTCTTTCCAAAGCCACTGCCGCCAGGTTCCGGATTCTTCTAAAGTGACGGGCCAGGATGCATCACTTCGCGCTAGGTACCATTTATGCACAGCATCTTGCTTCTGCCAAGAAGCATGCAAGCGCTTAGCTGCTTTGCTGGTTCTAGCAAAGACCACGACACCAGAAACAGGGCGGTCCAAGCGATGAACCACGCCGAGGAAGACCTCGCCCGGCTTGTTGTACTCTTGCTTGAGCCAAGACTTGGCTTGATCGAGTAGTGAAACATCTTGGCTTTCATCAGGAACGATCGGCAAGCACGCGGGCTTCGCCACCACCAACAGATGGTTATCGATATACAAAATTCGGAGCGGCTTCATGAGAAGGTGCGTCCTGAGTTGACCTCTGTCGCCACCGCCGCCAGGAGCTCCTCCCGCGTGAAGGGCTTACTTAAAAACACCATGCCCAGACTCTGCAAGTCCTGAACGCTCAGGTCAGGTGGATAGCCCGAGCAAAGGACAAAGCCACCGCGGAATCCTAAAGCCCGAGCTTCCTTTGCCAAGTCGACTCCGCCAAGTTCTGGCATCACGTTGTCGGCACAAACCAAGTCAAACTCGGCTCCGCTGTGCAGGATTCTAATAGCTTCTGCGCCATGTCGTGCGGTGCGCACTTCATGGCCCGCGGCGACCAGAATAGCGCGCATGACTTCCCGAACCTCTGGCTCGTCTTCCACCACCAAGACCTTTCCTTGCCACGAGGGGGCGCTCGAACGCGGCGTTGGCGTTTGCAGAACTGCTTCTTGAACCGATTCTCGCGGCAGGTAAATCTCGATTTCTGTTCCCTGTCCTGGCTCACTCTGGAGATGAACACTTCCCTCTGCTCGGCGCACAATGCCATACACGGTAGCCAAACCGAATCCCGTTCCATGGCCAGCTTCCTTGGTCGAGAAGAAGGGCTCAAACACACGATCTTGCACCTCCTGCGTCATCCCCTCTCCATTGTCTCGCACCACCAACTTGATCCAGTCCCCGCGTTCCTGATCTTGGTTGCGTTGCGTACGCGAGACTCGTACCCAAAGCTTGCCGCCCTTCGGCATCGCGGCGACTGCATTGGTCACTAGGTTGACTAAGATTTGGCCAAGTTCCGCCGGTGAAATATGAGCACAGCCAACGGCTGGGGCCACCTCGTAATGCAGGGCAATGTCCTCACGCACCAAAGGCACCAGCAGACCGCGTAGCTCCTCAAGTTCTGCACCTATATCGCAATAAACCTGCTCCACTCGACTTGCGTGTGAAAAGGCCAGAAGCCGCCCTGTCATCTCCGATGCACGACGACAAGCGTGCATGAGTCGTTGCAAATATTTCGAGGCCTTCCCCTGTGGCTCCACCTCAGTCATGGCCAAACTTGCGCTACCGGTAATCGCAGTGAGCAAATTGTTGAAGTCATGAGCAACTCCTCCGGCGAGTTGGCCAACCGCATCCATCTTTTGCGCTTGTGCCATATGCTCGTCCAAGGTGCGCTCGGCCGCCAGCTGCTTTCGATGCTCCTCGCGGCGCATCAAGAACAGGGCTGCCAACACCCCCAAGGCCACACTAAAACTTAGGCCACCAACTAATAGGGAAAGGTGCCGATCAGATTCGTGGATAGGCGCGAAGGAGCCCTTCGGGATTAACGTGAGGTACCAAGTGCGGTTGTGCGCCTGGATTTCTGTGGCCGCATGATGAGCTTGATCGATGACCTCTTGCCTGAGTCCCGATTCAGCGGCAGAGACTTCCTCATCAGGCCGATAGACCCAATCACCTTCGTCATAAATATAAACATAATAATTGTCGCGAAGACCATCATGGAGTGCTCCTTCGATCAGTGGTTCCGTGCGGAACACTCCATTGACCAAACCCACCAACATCTGCTCCTCGCCTTCCCCTGCCCAAACCGGGTAATAGGTAGCAAAGCCACGACCGCCCTGAAACAAATCAATCGGCGGGGTCATGACGTTTTTGCGCTCCTCCACCGCTTCCAATAAAGCGCGTTTGGCGATGGGGTTCTCGGTGATGTTGCGGTCTACTGCACCCTCATTCCCTTCCAGCGGAACAACCCAACGAATGGTGTAGGAGGCATCCGCCCAGTTCACTGCCTGGAATCCACCAAACTCATGCTGAATCGCCAAGGACTGATCTCGGAAGGGAAAGCGCTCTAGAAATAATCCCGACTCTGCCCCCTGCTGTAAGACCTGCACCGCCAGCAGGCGACTTTGCAAATACTCCTCGACCCTTAGTGCAGATTGCTCCGCCAATAAATGCAAGCGGTCAGCTTGGCTACGAGCCGATTTGTTGCGCAGGCCCATCCATACGTAAAACACGGGAGTCGCGAACACGAGGAACACCAACCCGGCAACTAGGTAGGGCGTACTCCGCTTCATCCTCCGTCTTGTCTTTGCCAACGCCCGCAGAATCCGCAGGACAATCGGCGTGTGCTTCCTTCTTCCGGCACCCACAACTCACCGGTTTCGACGGCACCAGGACCAAGGTCGCGGAGCATGTTGTCGAAGGCGAGAGGGGAACAACCGATGGCGTAGGAACTGAGAATCAAAAAGCTTCCAGGCGTGGGCGCGAGAAGAGTGTGCACGTCTTCCAACAACCTCATGATGCCGGTTTCGAACTGCCATTTCTCCCCCTTGGGCCCGCGACCATAGTGCGGTGGATCGAGCAAAATGCCGTGATACTGCTTCTCGCGACGAATCTCGCGGGTCACAAAGCGGCTGGCATCGTCCAGAATCCAACGAATCGCGCGTTCGTCCAGATCGCTGCGCCGAGCGTTCTCAGCCGCCCAGTCCACCGAAGCACGTGAGGCATCCAAATGGGTCACCTCCCAGCCCGCCTGAGCCGCCAAAATGCTCGCGACGCCGGTGTAGCCAAACAAATTGAGCATTCGTGGTTTCTCCCCATTTTCTGTGGCAATCCGCCGCCCTTGCGCGGCAGTCCAAGCCCAATTCACCGCCTGCTCTGGGAACAGGCCGATGTGCTTGAAGGGGGTCGGGTGCATGCGGAACCGGCCGCCCTCGATCTCTAAATCCCATTCCTTGGGCAGGTCAGGGGTCTTGGTCTCCCAGTAGCCGCCGCGGTCGCTCTCACGTACAAAGCGGAAATCGGCCTCGCGCCATTCCGAGGCGGGGAGCCGCCGGTGCCAAATGGCTTGCGGGTCCGGTCGGCGCAGCAGGTAGGGCCCGACGCGCTCCAATTTCTCAGCTTCACCACTATCAAGAAGCTGGTAGCCATCAAGACCAGGGAAGGCGAAGGTATCCATCGCCAGAGTATATACCCGACGGAAAGGTCGAGATTTCTCGCGCTGTCCCGGGGGGCATCGCTAGGCTTCTTCTTCGGTCGAATCCTAATGACCTCTGCCCATGACCACGATCTTCGTCGCCAAAGAGAGTCGAGAAGGCGAAAGCCGTGTCGCCGCGACTCCTGAAACCATTGCCCGCTATACCAAGCGTGGCTTTTCTGTCCTTGTCCAGGCCGGTGCCGGCGAAGCCGCTTATTGCGCCGATGCCACACTGCAGGAAGCCGGTGCCGAGGTCGTCCCCGACTTTGCTGCTGGATGCGCCCGCGCCGATTTGGTGCTGAAGGTGGCGCGCCCCACTGCCGAGGAAGCAAGCCAACTCAAGCAAGGCTCGATCTTGATTAGCTTCATGCAAGCTGCACAAGATCCCGATGGCGCCGCCGCTGCCGCCAAAGCCAAGGCCAGTTTCTTCGCCATGGAGTTGGTGCCACGCACCACTTTGGCGCAAAAGATGGACGCACTGTCTTCGCAGGCCAACATCGCTGGCTACAAAGCAGTGTTGCTTGCAGCTTCTGCACTGGGGCGTTACTTCCCCTTACTCATGACTGCCGCCGGAACCGTAAAGCCCGCACGCGTGGTCATCTTTGGCGTGGGTGTGGCCGGCTTGCAAGCGATTGCCACCGCCAAGCGCCTCGGCGCCATCGTCGAAGCCACCGACATCCGCCCCGAGGTGAAAGAGCAAGTCGAATCCCTCGGCGGCAAGTTCATTGAGGTCGCCCCAGATGAAGGCGCCGAAGAAGCCAGTGTCTACGCCAAAGAGGCTTCCGACGATTACAAGCGCCGCCAAGCCGAAGCCGTTTCCTCGAGTGTCGCCGCTGCCGATGTCGTCATTACCACGGCACAAGTTCCCGGCAAACGCGCGCCAGTGTTGGTGCCCGATGTCATGATCGCTGGCATGCGCGCCGGTTCGGTCATCGTCGACCTTGCTGTCGAACAGGGCGGCAACGTTGAGGGCAGCGAAGTAGGCGTCACCGCCGTGAGCCACGGCGTGCACATCATTGGCACGCCCAACCTGCCCGCCACTGTGCCGGTACACGCTTCGGAGCTTTACGCCCGTAACGTGCAGCATGTGGTCGACCACTTGGTGCCCACCAAAGAGAACGACGAACTCGCGATCAAGCTTGATTTCGAAGATGAAATCATCGCCGGCGCCATGGCCATTCATCATGGCAAGGTGCGCCACGAAGGCACCGCCACCGCACTCGGAACCACCACGAACGAATCATGATTTTCCTCCTGATGCTTTTCGTGTTCATGCTGGCCATTGCGGTCGGCAATGAACTGATTTCGAAGGTGCCGCCGACGCTGCACACCCCCCTGATGTCCGGCGCCAACGCCATTTCAGGCATCACGATTGTGGGCGCCTTGATGTGCGCGCAGTTCGCAATCGACGATCCAACCACCTCCCGCATATTGGGAGTGATTGCCATCGCACTCGCCACCATCAACGTGGTTGGTGGCTTCATGGTCACCGACCGCATGCTTGCTATGTTCAGCAGCAAGAAGAAAAAGAAGGAGGGCAAATAAGTGGAGGGCTTCACTCCTGCTGGACTGCTCTACCTTGTAGCAACGTTCCTCTTCATCCTCGGCATCAAGCGCTTGTCGAAGGTGCGCACCGCGCGCTCGGGTAACCAGCTGGCAGCCGTTGGTATGTTGCTCGCCATCGTGGTGACCTTGGTCCGGCCCGAAGGTGGCATTGACCTTGATTGGACTACCGTGATTGCTGGTCTGCTGCTTGGTGGCGCGGTCGGCGGTGTGATGGCGAAGCGAGTCGAGATGACTGGCATGCCGGAACTCGTCGCGCTATTCAACGGCTTCGGTGGTTTGGCTTCGACCTTCGTCGCGGTCACTGAGTTCTGGGGCCGCTTCGGCAGCGCCACCATCGGCTCCCCTGCGGATGCCGCTGGCGACGTCGTCCTTGGTGGCGGTGTTTGGGCAATCGCGATTGTGTTGTCGGTACTGATTGGTACCGTCACCTTCACCGGTTCGCTGGTCGCGATGGGAAAACTGTCCGGCAAGATCTCCGGCAATCCTGTCATCCTGCCAGCGCGACACTTGCTCACTTCGGTGTTGCTGATCGGCGGTATCGCCGCCGGTGTCTACGGCACCCTCTACTGCGAAGGGAATACCGCAGTCCTGATGGTCGGCTTGCTGGCCCTCGGCGCTGGCCTGTTCGGCATCATCTCGGTACTGCCCATCGGTGGCGCTGATATGCCAGTAGTCGTTTCGCTGCTGAACTCCTACTCGGGGCTAGCCGCATCGATGGCAGGCTTCGTAATCGGCAACTCCTTGTTGATTGTGGCTGGTGCCCTGGTTGGTGCTGCTGGTCTGATTCTCACAACGGTAATGTGCAAAGCGATGAACCGATCGCTCGGCAACGTGCTCGTAGGCGGATTCGGTGGCGACGCCCCTGCCGCTGGTGGAGGCGGTGCCGATGAATACACTTCGGTGAAGTCGGCAGGCCCCGAAGAGTCGGCCATGATTTTGGAGTCGGCAACTTCGGTCATCATTATTCCGGGTTACGGCATGGCGGTGGCGCAAGCACAACACGTGGTCAAGGAGCTCGGCGAAGAACTCGAGCGCCGCGGCTGCGAAGTGCGCTACGCGATTCACCCAGTTGCGGGGCGCATGCCTGGTCACATGAATGTGTTGCTGGCGGAGAGTGATGTGCCTTACGAACAACTGTGGGAACTGGAGCGCATCAACGGCGACTTCAAGACCACCGATGTCACCGTCATCGTCGGCGCCAACGACGTGGTCAACCCCGAAGCCATCGAGAACCCGCAAAGCCCGATTGCCGGCATGCCGATTCTCAATGCGCATGAATCCGGCACCGTGCTCATGATCAAGCGCTCCTTGTCGCCCGGTTACGCCGGCATCAAGAACCCGCTGTTCGAACGCGACAACACCTACATGTGCTTCGGCGACGGCAAGGCCTTCCTGCAAGACGTCGTCACCGAGCTGAAGGAGTCTTAAGCGCAGCATGCGTTTCTTCGCCATCGCCTTGGGTGTGTTTCGCATCCTGTTGGCGATGGCGATGGCCGTTCTAGGGCTGCCACTGGCAATCTTGATTCTGATTGTGTCCTGCGGAGTGCCTCATCTCACGGCATACCTTGGGCAACGCGGCGTGTTTTTATGGAGTTGGCTGACGCGACGCCTGCTTGGCATTCGCGTACGCGTCATCGGCACTCCCCCGCCATCAGGGAGTTTCGCCATCTGCAATCACGTGTCGCATTTCGACATCTTGGTATTGACGGGGTATTACCCGACCAGCTTGATTGCGAAGAAAGAGATTCTGCGTTGGCCGCTCATCGGCCAACTGGCGTGGATGATTGGCACCGTCTTTGTCGACCGCAGTGACCGTGATAAAACTGCGGGCGTTGCCGCCATGATGCAGAACTACCTGCAGGCTGGAGTGACCGTCACGCTATTCCCGGAAGGAACCTGCGGCGACGGCAAAGCCATTCTTCCGTTTAAGCGCTCGCTGTTTTCCGTACCGGCTGACCTTGCCATCCCGACCTACCCTGTCGTGATTCGTTACCCAAATGAATCCGCTGCATGGTCCGATGACACTCCCTTCGCGCTGCACATGTTCCGGCTCTTATGCAAACCTCGCCAAGATGCGGTGCTCGCCTTTGGAGAACCGATTCCGCCTGGCCTTGAGCGCAAGGAGCTCGCTTTTGCCACTCAGGCTAAGGTGGAGGAGTTGTTTACTCAGATTCGCCCCAAGGACGAGTGAATCAAAGCCCCGCGTCGAAGTCCAAGCGCACGAACGCAACGGAGGGTGAGTCGATAAGGGTTGTTCCGGGAGAAGCTGAAAGTATTGGCGCGCCTTCCCGGTCAATTCTAACCCCCAATCCTAATTTGGGAGTAGACTTGGCCAATGGCGACAATTTCCATTTATCTGCGGAGGTGCTTTGACTAAATTTTTTCCATTGATTCTGGTCGCCCTCTCCGCAGGGACGCCCCTGGCACCAGCACAAGAAATCCTGACCCTAGACATTGGCGGAGATATGTATTCCCTCGACATCAACACCGGGGAGCCCAACTTCATTGGGAATCCTGGCCTCTCGCCTCACTTTTGGAGCGATATGGCCATTGATAACCAAGGTAGAGTCTTTGCGAGCTATGGTCGCTATTTCAGCGCTTTCGAAATCTATGAGCTAAACCCCAATACTGGGCAGGCGACTTTCGTCTCGCAAACACCGCTCTTTGGCATTAGCGCCCTGGCCTTCGATGACAACAATCAGTTGTTTGCACTCAATGACCGTACGGCGCCAGCTAGTGGCTCGCCAATGGATTTCTATCAGATCGATCTCCAGACTGGCGCGGCAACCTTAGTCGGCGATACGGGCATTCGAAACAGCCTTGCGATGGATTATTTTGATGGCTCATTCTGGACCTTTAATCAATACAACGGGCTCCACAAGATAGACCCCATCACCGGCATTGCCACAGATGTAAATCCCCAGTTTCGCGGGCCCTTTGGGTCCACGATCTCCCTGTGCATCAACGACGCTGGCACGATTTACTATCTTGATGGCGTGCTATGGATGATTGACAAGGATACCGGGACTTGCAGTTTGGTGAACATACCCTCTCAGAGCGGACTTTGGGCTGAAGCTGTATTCATCGAAGGGCCTACGCCACCAAAATCCCTATGGCTCGCTGGTCAAACCGGTGGAAATGCAGGAATCAAAGCCACCGGACTAACGCCTGGCGGAAGCGTGGCTTTCGTCTGGTCGGAGGGACCAAACAGCCCAACCGTGATTCCTGCGGGCTTCCCTTGTGCGGGCACTGAAATCAACCTTGCCCCAATTCTACGGCTGGCACAAATCGTGACTGCCGATGCTCAAGGCCGTGCTGCCCTCGGACCGTTTTTCCTTCCGGCAGGTGCCAAGCAAAATGTGGGCATCCAAGCCGTAGATTTATCCACCTGCGAGACCACCAATCGCGTAATTGTTTGGTTCTAAGAAGGCCGCCGGGCCTGATCAAATCCTATAAATAGCAAGGCACTACAGGCTAACGGCCACCTATTTGCCATTGTTTTTGTGATGTGCGCCAACCGCCCCACTTTGCAGAAGGCGTTGCCACAGGGCGTCGCCCAAGCCAACTGAAGGAGTCACCACTCCAGCTGTTTTGGCTTCACTGGAAGCAAGAGCGAGTCCGGTTTGCACCAAGCAATGCACCGTAATGCGATTGCTGGGATCGCCTTCCCAGTTCCAGCTTCGTTGGGCGACGGGAGCATCGAGTGGGCCGGCTAATAAATCCAAACGCGCAAAGCCATTGCGGATGTCTTCTTCACTCGGGCCTTGACCTGGCTTGGGGCCGAAACGTTGCAGCATGGAACGACCAAAGCGACTCGCGAACATGCGTTCCATAGTTCTTAAGGCAAAACGCACTCCCTTGGCGCGCATGCGGCCGCGCACCAACATGTATTCCAGATAGGGTTGATGGCGGGCGTCGGCGTCTTCCTGCGCAACGCGCCAAGCTTCACTGCGCGCGACAGTGTCTTCGTTTACCGGAGCCATTAAGAATGGTGTCGCCCATTTGCCCAAGCTCGGCACCGCAAAGCATTGCGCCAATTGGGTCGCTCGCGGCAAGGCCTCTGCACCAAGATCCTCGGCAAGGGCAATGCCGGAATGCAAAGTACCGCCATTGAAGCCACCGCGAATGGTGAAGAAGCCGCGAATGGGAATCTCGGCGCCGACATGCTGGCGCAATTCCCAGAAGCCTAAATCCGAAGGCACGCTATCGAAACCGGAGGCGGGAATCATGCTGATGCCCCGCTCCACACAAGTGTGATGATGGTTTCGAATCAAACCATCGATCCACGGTAGCTCGCCGCTGATGTCGGCGTAATGCGTGCTGTACTTCACACAAGCATCGGCCAAGTGTTTGCCGTAACGCGAGAACGGACCGGCGCAAGTCAACACCACTTGCGTGCGCGAAGCCAGAGAATCATTGGCGGCTTGATCCATGGCATCGGCAATCACGGCATCGACGCCAAAGCGCTGCGCCAAAGCCAAAGTGCGTACCTTGTCGCGCCCGGCGACCGCCCAGCGAAAGCCTTTGGGCGCGCGCAGGGCCAATTCCTCGGCAGCCAGTTGCCCAGTGAATCCTGTGGCACCCTGAAGGACAAGGTCAAACTCTCGCGTGGAGTTCATATCAGCAGGCTACACCATCTGCCGCGAGTGCGGGCCTTACCCTCGATTGCGGCGGCCCGAACCCCGGCTGGCCCTTCCTGCTGATATTCTGACCACCCACCCGCAAAAAGATTGCGGAACTCCTCGCCCATCCTTGTACCTAACCATCTGATGAACGCTTCCGTTTCTCTGCTCGCCATTGCACTGGTCTTTGGCTCGTGCTCCAGCCCCTCTGCCAACTATTCCCAGGACGGTGCAAGCGCTCCCATGCGCGCATTCCAAGGCAGCGGCCCCGCGAAGGCGGTGGAAATCCCGAACTTCACGATCCTCTCCGACCAAGTCGCCGGCGGTGGCTACATCGGGGCCGACCAAGTCGCCGAGCTCCCCGAGAAGGGCTACACCACCATCATCAACCTGCGCTACCCCACCGAGAGTGGCGTGGCAGAAGAGGCTGCCGCCGCTCACGAAGCCGGCATCGCCTATTACAGCTTCCCGGTCTCTGGCGGTGACTTCACCCTCGAAACGGCCGACGCCATCCGCAAGGTCATCGCCGAGCAAGATGGCCATGTTCTCCTCCACTGTGCCAGCGGTGGCCGCGTCTCTGCGGTGTGGGCCTTAGTCCGCGCCCTCGACGAAGGCTTGCCACCCGAGGAAGCCGCCCGCATCTCTAACGAGGAAGGCTGCCGCCCAATCCCGCAGTCGATGCAGGACCGCGTCCGCGACCAAGCACGGGTTGCCGTGCCCCTGCCAGACGGCCAATAAGGACGATTGGTCCTCGGCGTTACTGAAGCAAGGTCTGGCCGAGAGAGGTCATCGACCAAAGTGGGTCGGCGCTGCCAGCAGAATTCAGAATCAGGCCGCGCGAATACAGCGTTTGGCCGATGAGGTTTGGGTTCGGCGGCACCATGGCATAGGTGAAGCCTTGACCCTCCGCGTCGAGCGTACCGGAAAGTGCCCGGCTGCGAATGGTCATGTCCAAGGCACTCGATGCGCCGAGGTAAGTCTTCCAGCGGCCGATGGTCAGGCCATGCCTTTCGGAAAAGGCCGTCGAAAGTAGCACCACAAAATCTTTGCCAGGACCGGAAGGGCAGATGAGATTGAAGGTGACGGGGCTGGGAGTCAAAACGTCGTGGGTTTCCTCGGTGAACAGAGTTCGTTGCCCGAGGATGACGAGGCGCTGGGAGTAATATCCAGAGGCAAGAGCCCAGGCGGGAGAGTTTGCCTTGTCGCTTGCAAGCACACTGTATTCCATAAAGCCGTCGTTGTCGAAATCGCCATAAGGGCTCGGGGATTGTGACATCAAGACACTGCCATTTAGTGTGATACTGGAATCCCAGGGTCCTAGGCCCGCCGGCGCACTGGCGACGCCAAGCAGTGCTCCATCGCTGGTGGAGAAAATGCCGAAGTCCATGGAGACGGCAAAGGAGGCTAGTTCTAGTTGGATAAACGGTTGAATAATCGTGGATGGATCCGATGCCTTCAAACCTTTTGAGAAGGTCTGTTCCCCGATAGCCGTTTCTTGCAGAATCCAACCGGCAGAAAGTGCTTGCTCAATGGTGGCCCAGGGAGTCTTCCAAATTTCGGCCCCATTTACTGGAGAAATCAGCCGCAGGCAGTCTTGTTCCCACAGCGCAGCTTCTGGTATGCCATCGCCGGTTACATCTGGCCCAATCATTGGGCCATTTACCAGGGTGCCGTTGCCTTCCTGCCTCCAGATAATGGAACCATCTGTACCGGACAAAAGGAACCAAGAGTGTTCTGAAACCCCTGGGCCGAGGACGCGAACAGTGCCAACAAGAAAATCAGAGACGCCATCCCCGCTAAAGTCGGGCATGGCTCCTGGCACCCAGGAAACTGCAGGTATGGCAGAGCCAACTTCTGCATGAGTCCATTCACCGGCACCACTTAGGGACGAACCGTCACATACCCCAAAGTAGGCATATCCCGGCCCAGAGCTTCGGGACTGCGCCCAAAAGAAATCTTCGAAGCCATCTAAGTCAGTGTCGCCACATGGCGCCAGGCTGTTCATAAATATTGGATCCGGGACTCCGCCGGGGAGATTCGTCGGAAGGGCAATTTCACCGATGACGTTCCAAGAAGGCAGGGTGAGAACAAAATGATGCGAGCCGTGTTGATCTAAGCCCTCTACAATTGCGCGTGGACCTTGAGGGGAGTTAATCAGGCCCCAATCATGGGCGCCATTATGCAGAAGGACATATGATGACCTTTCCAAGGCTGACTGGGGATTAAACTCTAGGTTAAGGTGGTTGACATGCCTTCTCCCTGAGAGGGTAGGGGGAACCCATCTCCCCGAAAGAAGGGTGTCGGTTGTTCCGTCACCATCCCAATCTCCAAATGGATGACGCGCGCCCCATTGGAATACTTCATCGCTTGGGCCACGGAGGGGAAGAAGAGTGTCCTTCACCACCCAATCCAAAGTGGCGGATTGCTGCAGACCGAAGAGAGCTGAAACAAGAAGGGGGACGACAATCATAGTTCGTCCTCGTCGGCGCCCTTGTCATTATCGCCCGAGATCGCTCCAGGCCGACCAAAAGAGTTGAAGTCTACTGCAGATTCTGGAGAAAGAACATTGAAGTATTTTGGCGAGTTATCGCTAATCGTGATGACAGGATTATTGGGATCAAGAAAAAACTGTCCCGGAAGGAAAGAGCTCAGCGAGTAGCTCCCTGCACCTAGAAAAGGGGCCAGCTGGTCTGACATCTCTGCCGAGTTAGTGTATCTGTTCATACCCCAAAAGGCCTTTCCTCTAGTCCCGGCAATGGCAATTTGATGATCAAGATAGGCGCTCGTATTAAAGTCAACAACAGTAAGGCCAAGAGAAAACCTGTTATCCAAAACAGGTCCTAAATCAAAGTCGTTACCAATGCTCGGATTGCGCACAAGAATATTATTCCAAAGATTTGTGCGATATTTAATGGCTGAGAGTCCAGGGTCAATGCGCTCGTAATAACACCGACCAGCGCCCACGAAACTATTCTGATCGTCAATTTCTATCGTCCAATCCGTCGTAGGACTTCCGTTGCCCACCATCGTGCTGTGTGTCACTGGAACCAAAAAATAGCCCTTGCGGTTCCCTTCTTCCCCAAGAGGACCATTTATCCAGTTCGCTGAGAATCCGCCCTCTGGGTTATTCCACACAATCGAATTGGATAGCCGAATGGAGATTCCACTTGGATTATTATCGGGTCCTCCGCCATTTAAACCAGAATCGCCGGAGGCCAAAATGCGTACTCCAGCTTTCCCGTTGTTACTGATTCCGCAGCGGTTAATTAAACCCTGGCCATTTGGCTCTAGAAAACTACCCGAATCGGTGTCCTGATTAAACTGCTTGCCTGGATCTTGGTGGATCGTTCCCCCTAGCCAGCCGTGGGCTTGAACTTCGGGCTGGTTGCGCAAGTAGATGCCATGGGAGTCATTGTTGTGAAACTTGGTCTTGGCCACCTCTAGATAGATTCCATATGGTGCGCCCAACCGGAAATCGTCTTCGGCGGTATTGAATTCTCCGCCACTACTGGCATACAGGCCATTCCCACGATTGTGCAAGAACGAGCTAGAAGAGCAGGTTAGCCCCATATAGCCCTCTTGGGTGTACAGGTGGATTCCGTTGAAGCGTTGGTCGTCAAAGGAGGCTGAGGGTGTGTCCGTTTCCTCAATCACGCAATTCCCGCTAAGCGTGAGGGAGCCTCGGCCATTTAAGCTGCCATCGGCATAAATCCCCTCTTCCCGAAAACCCGTAACCGTTGTTCCTGCCATGGTGATGCTATATCCAGAAGTAAAGGATTCGAAGTTAACAATGCCATTGGTGCCTTGGCCGCGGGCTTGAGCTAGGAGCCCGACATCCCAACCGCCGTCGATAGAGACATCTCCCCCAACCCAGTTTCCGCCCTGTACGTCGACGGAAATCTCATTGATTTGACTTGGCGTGTAGTTGCCGGATGGAGCCGATGGATATTGGACTTGGCCGTCATCATCGAAGGCATACACTTCCACCAACCTACTCACGGCTGGTTTGCCGAGGTCATCTGCATTCCAGGGAGCGGGTTGCGGATTCATGGAGGCAAAAGCCCCGTTTGTGCTGAGGTCAATCACTTCCCCGGCAACGCCTATGGTCGCGTTTCCGCTGGCGCGAAAACGCAATCCGGCCGTCGGGGAATTGAGGTAGGGCGGAGTTGCTCCGGTGGTTGGCACAGTATCGCCAATCGTGCAGCTCCGGATGCTTGCCTCGGCATGGCCATCGACCACCTTGATGGTGGAGACTCCATATTGATTCTTGGCAAAGCGACAATCCCGGACGAGCAATCGGATTTGATCGGAAGAAGAATCCGACTGGGCGAGAATGGCATTTGCGCCCCCGAGGAAATGAATCCCCAGGACTCGGGTCAAACTCAAGGAGGTCGTTCCTTGAATCTCAATCAGATTGGGGGCGGAGCTTTGGGTATTCCAAACGTACACCGGGGTCGAACCTCCAGTCGTTAGAGTGCAACCAGGCTTCAGGAGTATGGGAAACATTTCTCCTGTCTGTGCATCTGAGAAAGGAAGGGCCCCAGCCCCATTTGTGGAGCCAAAGAAAGTAATCGTATCCCCAGCGGCTGCCGCATTAACTGCCAGAGTAATGGTATGGAAGTTCGTCGCGCTAATAGGGATGTTGCGGTCGACTGTCCATTGTGCGCTTAAGGGAAGCGCAGTAAGGCTAATGGCTATGGCTATGGCTATGGCGAGCTGCGAGCTGCGAGCTGCGAAAGGATAGAACTCAAAGAAATAGTCATGACCAAATATATCAAGAAAGCTGGCGCGTGGTAACAGCAATAATTCACGGGACTGTGTGCTTATGGAGTACCGCCTTTGGTTGCCTGTCTGCTTCAGCGCTCAGGTGCCCCAGCTCAAAAGGGCTTCCCGACTCTGAGAAAAACTAGCAAATAGCCTTGTTTTTCAAAGGACTCGGTACCATTTGGCGCCGAGTCCTTTGCTTTTGGGCATCTGGCCGAGAATTTTCGTGACGACTTGACCGTCTACGCATATAGTCTTTCGTCTACATTCGTAAACAGAAGAGCCGCAGGGCCGCCGACCTCATGAACGACAAGAAAAGCAACGATCCCAGTCCCGCCGAGTGGCGAGTTCTCTCCTTAGTTTGGGAAGAAGGGCCCTACGCGGCACGAGAAGTCATCGACGCGCTGAAAACGCAGGTCGATTGGTCCGACAGCACGGTGAAGACGTTGCTGCGCCGCCTGGTCGAAAAGGGCCACCTGCAAACCCGCAAAGTCGGCAACAGCTTTCTCTACACCGGCGCCGGCTCCCCCATGGGAGTCCTTAAGCGCTCCGGCGACTCACTCCTCCAGCGCGCCAGCCGCAAGACCATCGGCCCGCTGCTCGCGCATTTGGTCGAGAGTAGTGAACTAAGCCAGAAGGACCTCGATGAGTTGAAGGCCATGATCGAAACCATGTCCAAGGAGGGCGAGTCTTGAGTTTCCTCGCCCAGTTGCCGCTGATCGCTGACGCTTGGGGCGCTGCCATGGTGCAAGCTGCCTGGCAGTCCGCCATTTGGCTCGCCGTCGTTTCCCTGCTGTGGCAAGTCCTGCGCAAACGCTGCTCGGCACATGTTGGGCACGCGCTATTCCTGCTGCCTTTGGTACCGCTCACCTTGTCTTCCTTGTGGTCGGCCGAACTCAACGTTCCCCTTCCCAGCGCCTGGGCACCGATGCTTGCGGCTAGTCCGGCAGAGGTCACTTTTGTCGAAACCGTCGAAGTCTTGCCTGCTGCCGCAACGCGATTGCCGTCGGCGCTGCCCCAGGAAGGAAACCTAGCCTCCCCTCCATCGTCCTTAAATCATGGACCGGAAAACGTCGCCCCAGCACAAACTCCCTTCACCTGGGTGACCTGGGCATTCTTGTCTTGGCTGCTTCTTGTTAGCACCTTCCTCTTTGTCTTTTTCCGTGAGCAACTTCGCGGATGGAAACAGGTGCAAGCCGCGAATCCATTTCCGGCAGCGGAAGAACGCCGCATTCAAAACGCCTTGGCGCGCCTGGACGCTCCGCAGAATATTCCCGTGCTTCAATGTGAACAACTAGCGAGCCCTGCCGCTTGGGGTTTATTTCGCCGACGCATTCTCATGCCCAGCGGATTTCTCGCAGACCTTAGCGACGAGCAACTGACTTGGATCCTTGGCCATGAGTTGGCCCACCACAAGCGCCTTGACTTGGGAGTTTCCTTCTTCCAACGCGTGCTGCAAATCCTTTGGTTCTTCCATCCACTGATGTGGTGGCATGGAGTTCGCTTGGAGCGCATTCGCGAATGCGCCTGCGATGAAAGCGCGATGGCGCGTACGCAAACCCGTGGGGAAGCCTGTGCGCGCACTTTGGTGCAAGTCGCAAGCCGCGCTCTTCCCCCCAAGAAATCAAGAATCACTTTCCAACATCTCTTCAGCGAGAAGAAAACCATGAAACTACGCATTCAAAGATTGATGGATGGCAAGCGCTCTCCTCAAGCGGGGATGACCCCTGTGGCGGCTTTGCTCTTATCGGTGGCGACGCTCTTCAGCGCCATCACGCTCCGGCCGCAACACGACAACGCAGCAACCCCAACACCGCTTTCCCAAGCGCAAGTTTGGTTGCTGGGGCAACAACGCCCCGATGGACATTGGCCTGCCGGCCCCGGCTTGGAGAAAGCGACTGGCGAGTTCAATGCTGTCGGCATCACTGGCCTAGTGCTGATGGCACTTGAGCAAAGCGACCCGGTACTGGTTCCGCAAAAACGCGTCGATCAGGCCACAAGCAAAGGACTGGCTTTCCTCAAAACTCCCCTGGAAAACCCCCTCGCCTTTTACCAAGAGAAGTCTAATTGGCGCGCTTTGGCCAGCCATTCGATTGCTCTAGAAGCATGGCTGCGTGGCCATCGCAATGCGTCCAACGACACTTGGAAAGCCACGGCGCAACTTGCGATCAATGCCCTGATTGAAGCGCGCAATCCTTACGGCGGATGGGGCTATGAGTTCACTCCCAACGGAGACCAGGCAAGTTACTACACCTGCTTTGCTTTGCGCTCCCTTCATCTCGCGAAAAGGCTGGGCTTCGAGATTCCAAGGGACACTTTTTATGGTGGGCGGAGTGCGCTTCAGTCCTTCACCGACAAAGAGACCGGGCGAACTTCTTTTGACACCAGCCTCGAGGGAGACGTGCGCCTGATCGAAAAGAAAGAGAGTCACCCGACGTCCTTCACCGAACTCGGCACCGCTTTGACCATCGTCACCCTTGCGGATCTGGGCGACAACTTGCCAGGCACTCCAAGATTGATGCGTGGCGTCGGCCTGCTTTCCGCCAAGCCACCATCGGTGTCGGAGTCTCATGCCAGCGTGGATTACTACTACTGGTGTTACGGCTCCCTCGCCATGAATCACGTTGGCGGCGTGGCGCAAGAAAGCTGGAACAACAGCCTGGCGGAAGCCTTGCTGCCCCTGCAAAGCCAAAGCGGCAAAGAGGCAGGCTCCTTCCCGGCAATCGATGCCTGGAGCCTGCCAGGCGCCACGGTTCATGCCACCGCCATGGCCGCGCTTGCTTTGCGAGCGACTCAGGGCTAGCTTTTCCACTTTATTGAGGTTCGCCCCGTAGGCTGGGACGATGACTGATTCCCCTAGCCCGCAACCCTCCCGCCCATCAGAGCGGGTGTTTTGCGCCTTGGCTGCGGCCGATCAGGACCTGCTCCTGGACTTTGCGCGCTGCTCCGGCTCGCTTAAGCAGCTCGCCAAGGAGCATGGCGTCAGCTATCCGACCATCCGTGCGCGCCTCGACCGCCTGATTGCGCGCCTCGAAGCCCTCGAATCTGGCGAGCAGCCCGACCCCATGGCGGTCGAGCTCGCCAGCCTGGTCGAACAGGGCCAACTCACCGCCCCAGCGGCGAAACAGCTTCTGGCGCAGCATCGGCGGCTCCTTGCCGAGGCCAATCCCCCCAATAACTCCTAACGCGAAAACACCATGATGGAATTCCTAATGCAAGACCCAGAACCTTGGTTCTCTCCAGAGTTCGGCAACAACCTAGGCGCCTACGCCGGCTCGGGCATCGGCGTTTTGGGCGGCCTCCTGGGGGGGCTTTGTGGCGTTCTTGTCCCCAGAGGAAAGGGCAAGAATGTGGTGCTGCCGCTGATGCTGGCCTTCGCCGTCCTCGGCGTGTTGCTCCTACTCACCGGCATCATTGCCGTGGTCCTGAGCCAGCCCTTCACCGTCTACTTCACCTTCCTGCTGCTGGGCTTCGTTCTGACCACCGTCTTTGGCACGCTCACCCCGGTCATGCACAAACTCTATCGCGCCGCGGAAGAGCGCCAGATGGAAGCCGACGCCCTGCGCCGCAGCTAAATCAACTAGGGCCAGAGCTTTGCAAATCTGAGGGATAAGACCTCATGGAATCGCGCTCGGGATTTCCACCACCAGAGCTCCGGTCATTTTCTGCTCAGGCAACACCAAGACCTCCATTAAATGTTCTTGGTCGCCCTTCCGGCCCAACCATAACTGACTGGTTCCCTCCGCCGGCAAGGTGATCCAGTAGCGAGGGTAGGGATAGGTAATGTCGAAGGAACTCACCCTATTTTCATCCCCAATTACCCACTCAGAATACGGCTCTGGATCCGGCTTCAACCACTTCACGTCAAATTGGAAATGCCTTAATGCCGGCATGGTGATGTTCACCTGGTCACCCTCAATGGAGCCCGGAGGAACTTCTCGCAAAGCCTCCTTCCCATCCAATAAACGGGGAACCATATAGGTCCAACTTGGTGACAACAACTTGGATTCCACCGAGTGCCATCTAATCACACCCACGCCCGCAGCGTTGGTTACCGTAGTGAAGATCTTGGACTTCGTCTCCGTGCCAGCCCAAAGCATGAGGGAAATCCCTGGTATTGGCTCTCCGGAGTCTGTGGTTAATAACACCTGAGTAAAGGCAACGTGTTCCAACTGAAGCACGCCCTGGTCCAAAAAGTCTTCTGTCACTTCCACGCATCTCTCTTCATCCCCCCAGCGTGCATAAAAAAAATCGCCCAGATTGAGTGAAGCCATGTCCGTGCCTACCTTCTGGCCATCGTTTCGAACTATGTTTCGGTAATCCAAATAAATGCTCCTGTCAAAGCTCTTGCGATCCAAGATCCAACAATCCGCTTCTAGCACTGGCTCGGCATCAGAGCTGACGATAACCAGTTGGCGATCTTCCACCGGAAGAGCACACCCGCACATAAGAAATAACAATGCCCGGGGAAAAGGCCGATGGAGGGCTTTGGGGAAGAAAGGCATCAGTATGGAAAGCTTCTCAGCTAAACCTGTAGGTTTTCATCCTACACAATGGGCAATAGAGGCAGGAAACACATCGTTGAGCCAACCGCGAATCCCATTCCAGTGCTACCAGACCACCACATTTCGCCCGCGTCGTTAATCTGGTTGTCATGCGTAACTCCCTGACAGCCAAGCTCCTATGCCCCCTGGTGGCGGTTTCCTTCCTGGCTCTATCCTGCAGCGGCGAGGAAAAAGCTGCAGAAACTTCCGGCCTCGATTTCATGAAGCCCTTTGTCGGCAGCTGGGAAGGCACGCAAGAAGTAATGGGCAATGAGGAGCCCTTCACCGCGACCTATGAAGTAAAGCAGGACGGCGACACCGTCGTTTGGGATTTCCAATCCAACTTTGCCGGCAGCTTTACCGGACACGCCGTCAGCTCCTGGGACGAAGCCAGTGGCAAGGTCCATGAAACCTGGACCGACAGCATGAGCGAAGAGGCCATGAAAATGGTCGGCAGCTGGGACCCGGCCTCGAACACGCTGACCACCGAGAGCCGTGGTCCATCCTTCGAAGACCCCGAAACCATGTTGGACTTTCGCCACATCACCCATTTAGATGGCGACCACTTCAGTTACACCATGGTCATGCTCGACCCAGCGGGGCCAGAAACTGAAGTCATGTGGATCCACATGGACCGCAAGAAATAAGCTTGCGGCCCACGCACTAAACCGGGGCTAGAAGCCTCCGGTGCGGCCACCATTGTTGCCGCCGCCGCCGTTGTTGTTGCCACCCCCGGTATTGCCGCCGCGGCGACCGCCGCCAAAACCACCAAAGGTGTTGGACTGCTCGCTGTACTGCTCTAGCTGGGTCGGGGTGAGGAAGTCGTCGAGCTTGGCGCTCTCGTCGACACGCAACTTGTCCATGCCTTCGCGAATCGCGTCGCGATCCCAAGTGCCGTTTTCGCGCATCTCTTGGAAGAAGGTGTTGCGGGCGTCGTTGGTTTCGGTCATGACCTGCGCCAACTGATCGGTCTGCACGGCATCGAGACCAAGCTCTTCGGCCAAGCGCTTGCTGCGCTCCTCGATTTGCTTGGCTTGCGCCTCTTTGCGACGCTCATCGCGAGCGGCAGCCTCTTCTTCGTCGCGCTGCTCAATCACCGCGGCCACCATCGAATCAAAGCCGGGGCCGGCAGGCATATCGCCCATATTTAGCGGCACCTGCAGCGGGGTGCCGTCGGGCAATACGCCCTTGGCTAGGCTCTCGGACATTTCCCGAGCAATATTCTCTTGGGAATCCTCGAGCTGGCTCAGCGTGCTGCCGTGTAAATCCACGGAGCGAGAGAGTCCGTCGAGCTGCTCCTGGATTTGCTCCAGTTGCTTTTCTACAGAAGCGCCAGCTGAGGCCTCTGTCAAGGTATTGGGCTCGGAGGAGGGGGCGGGCGAAATGACGAGCGCACCGACAACGCCTCCGAGGAGGCCGACGACGAACATCATTAGGGTTTGGGTGAGTGGTTTCATGGCTGGGCCAGGGGGGTTGGCGAAATGCGCCTACGCATCCACGCGGGAGCGAGGACTCGGATGGAACCCCATTCCTAGGGCATGGTCGCACGAAAATCGGGAAAACTCCAGCAAACTCGCTCAGCCCTTGCTGTCCGGCCGGAAAAGGGCGAGAATGTCGCTGCGCCATGCGTTTCCGGACCCACCTCCTTTGCCTCCTGCCCCTTTCCGCAGCCCTCGGCCTCGCCTCTTGCTCAGCGGAGCCGGTGCGTTTGGTGGAGCTCCGCGAAGCCGATGCCGGCACCATCGAGCGTACGGCTTATGCCAACCTGGAACAGGGTGTGGACCTGGCCAATGAGTTCCTGGCACGCTCCCGTTTCGCGCGCGGCTTCCCCGCCGAAAGCGCAAGCTTTTCGCTCGGCCTCAATGATGTGCTCCTGCACCTCGAAAACGAGGGCATTGAAGAACTGCGCATTGAAACCGCTGGTTGGGGCGACCCGCGCCTAATCTTCGGCGACGGCGTGCACCCCACCGAGCATGGCTTCTTGTCGGCGCGCACCACCGGTTCGGCTTCTACCGGTTCCGACTCGGCCGATGCCGCGTTCCTGCGTCTCACTCCAGAGCAGATGGCCGCAGTGCTGTTGCGCCAAGCCACCACCATGCGCGAAATCCAAGCGCGCGGTGAGTTGGATTATTGGCTCAACTATGACTTGCTTGGTCTCAACCCCTCTTCGGGTTGGATGGGCAACAACGTCGTCGACCGCCGCGCACACGCGGTAGAAGCCGCCTTCTTCCAATGGATGCAAGAAGGCCGCCCCGACGACATGAGTGTTGGCGAGTAAGGGCTGCTAGCCTATTTGGGTCTCACAAATGGACCCAAACCCCACTCGCCCCTCTCTACTCCTGCGCCTGCGCGACCCCGCAGACGCCGAGGCCTGGCGTGAGTTTGAACTGCTCTACCGAGACTTGATCTTGGGTTATTGCCGGCGCCGTGGCTTGCAGTGGTCCGACGCCGATGACATCCGCCAGCAGGTCATGCTCAACCTGAGCAAGGCGGCCCAAGGCAGCTTTTCGTACCGGCCCGAGCGTGGGCGCTTTCGCAATTATCTGGCGCGGATGGTGCAAAATGCCATCGCACAGCAATTCGCGCGTCCAAATCCGGCCGGACAGCGACTAGACACCGACATGGGAGCGCAATTGAAGCATCCGGATAGCGAAGCGACCGATGAACTTTGGGAGCAGGAGTGGGTGCGCCATCATTTCCGCTTGGCCATGACGGAGGTGCGGCAGACCTTTGGGCCGAAAAGCGTGCACGTCTTTGAACGCTTGCTCGATGGCGCGCCGGTGGCCGCCGTCGCCGCGGAATGTGGCATGAATCCAGATGCGGTGTACAAAGTGCGCCAACGCATTCGCCAGCGCCTGGAAGAACTCACGGTGGCGCAAATCGAGCAAGAGGACCAGCGCTAATGAATCGGCCAACGCCCCTCCATCAGGACCTCGATGACGAAGCTTGGCTTGCGCAAGCGCGAGAAGCTTTGGCGCCGGGCAACTGGGATCAGATTGGTGACTACCGCATCTTGGGCGAAATCTCACGCGGTGGACAAGGTGTGGTGTTGAAGGCCGAAGCTCCCGACGGCCGCGTGGTCGCAATCAAGCGTTTGCTTGCGGGCACCCTCACCGGCACTCGTGGGCGTTTGCGTTTGGAACGCGAGATGGAAATCGCTGCGCGCCTGGACCATCCTGGGATTGTGCGTTTGCGGAAGCTCGAGTTCATCGAGCGCCAACCCATCTTGGTCATGGATTGGATCGATGGCATCTCGCCGCTGCATTGGGCGCGACCAAAGGAACAGCCAGCACGACCTGCGGCAGAGATTGTGCAACTCCTGCTGGATTTGTGCAGCGCCATGCAACATGCACATCAGCGTGGGGTCATCCACCGTGACTTAAAGCCGTCGAACTTGCTCGTCGGCCACGCCGATGTCTTGCATGTATTGGACTTTGGCATCGCCAAGGTGCTGCAAGAAGTGCAAAGTGGGCAGGTGGACCTCACCCGCACCGAAGAGTTTTTGGGTTCGCCAGGTTATGTGCCTCCTGAGCGCTTACTGCATCCAGAATCCGAAGCAGACACGCGCGATGACATCTACGCCATTGGCGTGCTTGCCTTTGAGTTATTGTCCGGCCAGCAACCTTATGAGTTAGGCGGCTCCTTGGTTTCCGCGATTCGCGCGATGCAGGAACAGACTCCGCGCGATTTGCAAAAGCTCGCGCCGGATGTGCCGCGTGACGTGGCCATGATCGTCCACCGTGCCATCGACCGCGACCGCGAACGTCGCTATCCATCGGCGGTGGCCATGGCCGACGACTTGCGTCGCTTCCAAGAAGGTCGCCCAGTCTTGGCGCGTGCACCGCACTCGCTCTATCTCTTGAGCAAAGCCATGAGGCGCAACCCATTGGTGAGCACTCTGAGCGTGGCCTTGCTGGTTGCCGTGCTCGGTTTCTCCTGGTACGCCTGGGATCAAGCGCAAAATCTGCGCGCCGAGAAGAACCTTGCCCGAGAAGCTCTCGCCTATGTCACCGAAGATGTTTTGCCCCTGCTCGACCCCAGCCTGAAAGGCAGCATGGCGACCATGAGCGAAGTCCTGCAGGAAGCCTCGACCACCGTTGGCGAACGCTTCCACGCTGAGCCGGAACTAGAGCGTGAGGTGCGTATGGCTTTGGCTCATGTCCAGTTGCAACACGGTCACCCCATCGGTGCACGTGACAATTTACAGTTGGCCAGCGCCTTGGCCATCTCCTGGTCTTCGCCCCAGCAAGAGGCAGACTTTCTCCTTTTGGATCTGGACGCCAAGACTAACACCGCAGACTACTTGGGGGCGGGCGCCGCTCTAGCTGCAGTTCAAGAACTGATGGAGAGCGGAACTTGGTCGACCAAGTTTGCAAACCGCCAAGCCCGGCTTGAGGCTTCGTACTTGGGCGCACAAGGCGAACCCGAGCTCGCCATCCAATCACTCGATCAACATCGGAAATGGCTCGAACAGGAGCAAGATGAATATGGCATTTGGCTCACTAAGCTGTGGCAGACTTCGTGGTTACGCAAAGCCGGCAAACTAAGGGAATCCAAGGAACTCGCCACGGAACTGCTGGCGGAAGCTGAGCAGCGCTACCCCACGGGGAAGCACCTCGATTTGGCCGATGTCCAGCGCGAACTGGGGTGGACCCTCTTTCACTCCGGAGGTATCACGGAAGCCGAGGCGCCTTTGCGCGCGGCACTCAACCTGCGCAGTGAACTCTTAGGAGAGTCTCACCCCGATGTTGCCCAAAGCTTGGTCGACTTGTCGACTTGGGAACAGTTTCGACATTGGCAAGGCGCCGATGCAGAAACACTCACCAGGCTCCGCCAGCGCTTGCACCGCGCGGCCGAGATTTTGCGCCGCACCGGTGGTGGTCACCATGCTTCTTTGGCAAGCGCACTGGTTGCCATAGGCGGCTTTGCCGAGGCCGATAAAGAGATGGATGTCGCGCAAGACCATTACCAAGAGGCCCTGTCATTGTTGGAAGCTCGAGTCGGACCCGACCACCCGATCTTGTTCGAGCCATTGACCTCTCTCGCCCAGGTGGTGAGTGCCAGCGGAAACTATGCGGCGGCGCGTCAGCATTTTCAACGCGCTGAATCTCTGCTTCAGGGCCAAACAGATGACGGCCACGGCACCAAGGCGCACCTGTGGATGGCGGAGGCGCGCAATGAAGAGGCGGCCGGGGAGCCTGCTGCCGCCTTGGCATTTTATGAATTGGCCGAGGCTTCCCTAAGCGGTGGAGACTACGTCAGCACCCCGCTGAAGGTCTGCCGCGAGCGCATTGCCGCGCTAAAGCTCGAGATTGCGCAGTAGAGGCACGGTTTTTTGCCATAAATTGGGAGTCCCGCGTCCAATCGCGGCCTCCCCCCGCCTAGTACCAGCATGAACGCATTTCACACCCTCACCATGGCCTTGGGCATCGCCGCCCTGAGTGCGCCCACACTATCGGCGCAGACGCCGCGCTTTGCGAGCTTGGACCAAATGATTGGCGGAGACGCCGGTTCCCGTTTCGGCGAGACCTTTGCCACTCTTGGCGACCTCAACTTTGATGGCGCTTCTGAATTTGCCGTCGGCAGCCCCGGCTACAACTCGGGGCATGGCCTCGGCAGTGGCCGGGTCACGGTGTACTCCGGCGCCACTCGCCAAGTTCTGTATCACCTCGACGGCGTCGTTGGCGTCGACTCTTTGCTCGGCCTGACGCTCGATGTCATCGGCGACTTTGATCATGACGGTCATGGCGACCTTCTGGTTGGCGCTGGTGGTCATGTTCCTGCCTATATCTTTTCGGCAGCCACCGGCATTCGCTTGGTCGAATTGGTCAGCAACACCAACGGGCAAGTCGGCATGGAGGCCACCATCATCGGCGACATCAATGGCGATAGCTTTCCTGAGTTTGTATTGGGCTTCCCCGCCGAAACGCGCGATGGCCACACCAATACTGGGCTCGCCATTGTCTACAACGGCACCACTGCTCTGCCTATGCATGAAATCGTTGGCCGCGCGGCCTTCGACAATGTTGGGGAAATCATGATTGGCCCTGGCGACCTCAACGCCGACGGCACTCCAGATTTGCTGATTGGCATTCCTTCTTTGGACAACCACGGTTTAACCGCAGTGAGTGGCGCCAGTGGTGAAATCCTGTATCACCTCAAGCGCGCGGAATTGGGCATGAGCATATCCGACCTTGCCGTGACCGGTGACTTTAACCAAGATGGTCACGATGACTTCCTTGCCACTGGTTATCGCTACGGAAGCTCCGGGCTGCAATGGGTCGATGGCGTCGCCAAGATCTTCTCTGGCGTCGACGGCAGCTTGTTGATGACCCATTCCGACGGTCATCTCGAAGATTTCGGTCGTCGCTCAGAGGCCATTGGCGATGTCAACGGAGACGGATTCCAGGACATTGGTTTAATTGCCACGCCACTGAGTCAGTCTTGGCAAGTGCGCCCGACGGTGATCATCATCTCTGGTCAAGACGGCCACGAAATGGCTCGCTTGTCCAGCCCGACCCCGCAAGGTCTGGTTCTTACTCTTGGCAGCATCGGCGACACCAACAACGATGGCCGCGATGAGTTTTTGATTGGCGTACCGCAAGACTGGTTCGCGCAATCGACCTATTTTGGTCAAACCCAAGTGATGACCTTGTTGCACTAGGGTCACTCCTTTGGGAGGACTTCGCTGCTGGGGCTTCGGCCTCAGCAATTTTTTGTTGACAATTCTGGAGTTTTTGTTGACAATGCATCTGTGCCTCCCACCCGCAAAAAGTCGCAGGAAATCCGAACTAAAATCCTCGAGGAAGCTCAGAAAAATCCCTCAGGGTTAGCCGCCAGAATTAGCCAGAAGTTCAGCATTAGCCGACAAGCGGTAAGCAGGCATATTCGTGCTCTTGTTAAGGCTGGGGAGTTGATTCCAATAGGAAGAACGCAGGCCAGGCAATATGTCCGCCCCGAGAATGAGGAGGGTGAAAGAAGATTTGGATTTGAGCTTGAGGCAAATCCCGCTGAGGATGTCGTCTGGAGTCAGAACCTGAGTAGCTATTTTGAATCCTTGCCAGAAAACGTTTATGAGATCTGGCAACATGGCTTCACAGAAATGTTCAACAATGTCATCGATCATTCAGAGGGTCAATTCTGCATCGTCACCTTCATTGATCGGAAGCAAGAAATCGAAATGAGAATCCTCGACGACGGCGTCGGGATTTTCAACAAGATCGCGGCCGCGCTTAAACTGGAAGACATTCGTCACGCGGCCTTAGAACTATCTAAGGGGAAGCTAACAACATCTCCTTTAGAGCATTCCGGTGAGGGCATTTTCTTTACCTCCCGCATGTTTGACCAGTTTTTTATTCTATCTGGTGGCCTTACTTTTTCTCACAATGCCGAAGTCGATTTTGACATCGCAGATATGCTTCCTTTGCATACGGACGGAACCTTTGTCTCCCTTACCCTGGAAAAATCTTCCACGAGAACGACAAAAGAGGTGTTTGATCAGTTCTCTTCCGAAGATGACTACTCCTTTGTGAAGACAATGATTCCAATGCGATTGGCGGAGATTGGGAATGACAAATTAGTTTCAAGATCCCAAGCAAAGCGCGTCCTTTCGGGATTAAGTAAATTCCAAATTATCGTTTTCGACTTCTCCGGCGTGGAAACTATTGGCCAAGCATTCGCGGATCAGATTTTTCGGGTCTTTGCAAATCAAAATCAAAACATCAGCATCCGGGAAGTTTCCTGTTCAGATAGTGTCAAGAAAATGATCCAACGAGCCAGGGCAAATTCGCCCTCGGACAGCGCTTAAAGCGCGCCGGTCATCCACACCACGCCGGCGGTGACGAAGACCCAAGCCAAAATGCTCAGGGGCAAACCTGCACGCAGGAAGTCGCGCCAGGTGTAGCCGCCGGGACCGTAGACCATCAGGTTGGATTGGTGACCGATTGGCGTAGCGAAACAAATCGAGGCACTGAGGGCAATGCCCAAAATGAAGGCACGCACCATGGCGCCGGTTTGCACCTCGCCAAAGCCTTCTGCCGCGGAAATTGTGGTGGCGGCGTTGATGGCAATCGGCGTGAGCAACACCGCAACCGCCTGGTTCGAGACCATGCTCGAAAGCACCGCCGTCAGGCCAGTTAGGCCCGCTAGGGCAGCAATCGGCCCAAAGGCGTCGAGGCCATGCACCAAGCCACGCGCAATGGTGGCTGCGGCGCCGGTGTTCTGCAGGGCTTCGCCAAGCCCGATGGCGCCAATCATGAATAGCAAAATCGGCCAGTCAATCGCGCGATAAGCACGGCGCGAAGTGAGGCAACCGCTAGCGATCATGGTTGCGGCACCGGCTAAAGCGGCGAAGGGAATCAGGCGGTCGAGGTGATAGACCGACAGCAGCGAGAATGCCACCATTACGCCGACGGCAATGGTTAATGCGCGCCGTGCCATGCCGCGTAGCATCACCCAATTGTGCGCGCCCGTAAGAAGATAGAAATCGGTGCTAGCGCGCAGACTTTGCTGGGACTTGTCGTCACCGCACACGAGCAACAGGTCTCCTGGTTGCAGGATTTGCTCCGACGCACGTTCGCGAATGTGCTGGTTGTTGCGCAACACCGCCACGGTAATCGCGCCATAATCCCGCCAAAGGCGGAGGTCTTTGACTTTGCGACCGACCATCGGCGAGTGCGGCGAGACCGCGAGCTCATAGAACTGCATGGTCTTGGGGTCGAAGCGCGATTCATTGAACAGCTTGAGCCCAAGCTGATCTTGCAGCGCCGCCATCGAGTCTACGGAGCCACGCAGCATGACGACATCACCGACTTCAATCGTTTCATTGAAGTAGGGCGGCCACACCATCTTTTCGCCACGGACGAAGAACAGAAGGTCGGCGTTGACGTCGGTGAAGGCCTCTTTGTAGGTGCGGCCGCGGAGTTGTGATTGCGGACCAATCTGCAGCTCGGTCACATATTCACGGTGGTTGGCGTCGGCCAACATCGAGGACAAGCTATCGCGTGAAGGCAGGAGCTGGCGTGCGAAAACCGCAACCACCAAAACGCCCAAGATCATCATCGGGACGCCAACCGGGCTGAGGTCGAACATACCAATCGGTTCGTAGCCCAGGTCGGTGGCGATGCCGCTCACCAACAAGTTGGTCGACGTGCCGACCAAGGTGCACATGCCGCCCAAAATCGTGGCGAAGGCCATCGGGATGAGCAGGCGCGTCACCGCCACTCCGGTGCGCTTCGACATGTCGAGCAGCACTGGCGTGAACACCAACACCACCGCGGTGTTGTTGAGGAAGCAAGAGATCACCCCTGCCAACAAAGACACCGACAAAATCAGGCGACGTTCTTTGCCTGCACTCACGCGCATGACGCCGCGCGCAAAAAACTCAACCGCACCTGTGCGTGAAAGCCCCTCGCCCAGAATGTAAAGCGCAGCCACGGTGAGGACCGCGGAGTTTCCGAAGAGCTGCAACGCTTGTTCCGCGCCAAGCAAACTCTCGGAAGGGTCATAGTCGTCAACAAAGAGACGCAGGACTTGGCCAATCGTAACCAACAACACCAGGACACCAATGCCGATGGCATCGATGCTGGCTTTCTCCGACACCAGCAGTGCCAAGATGACGCCGACTAATGCCAGGACGAGGATTGCGTCCAGACCCATGTGGCAAAATCCTAGCAGATTGCCGGTGCAAGGCGCACTGCGGTCACCTTGTACTCTGGCGTGCCAATTTCCGGATCTTTGCCGTCTCCGGTCAAGATATTGGCGCGAGCCTCGGCAAAGTGCATGGGCATCCACAAAACGCCCGGGTGCACAGCATCGGTCACCTTTGCCGTGGCTTCAATCGCCCCGCGCCGCGACTCCACGGTCAGCATGGCACCATGAGCCACCCCGAGGTCGCGGGCGTCATCGGGGGCAATCTCGATGAAGCAACGATTCTGCTTATCCATATGCCCATCACTCCGCGCCGTTTGCGTGGCCGCGTTGTAGTGGTATAGCGTGCGCCCGGTGGTCAGCAGGAATGGGTAGTCCTGATCGGGCTCTTCCCATGGCGGGACATGATCGAGGCCATAGAACAAGCCACGACCGCGGATGGGGGCGCCTTCATGTAAAAACTGGGCGCCAGGGTCCTCGCGATCGAGGCAAGGCCATTGAATGCCTTGCTGATCAATGCGGTCGTAGCGGATGCCGAAGAACTTGGGGGAAAGGTCGGCGAATTCATTCCACACCGTTTCCGGGTCCGCGGGCCCCCAGTCGTTGCCGAGGCGTGCCGAGACTTCGTGCAAGATTTTGAGATCGGTCCATGCCTCGCCCGGGGCGTCGACGGCTTTACGCACGCGCTGGACGCGGCGCTCGGAGTTGGTGAAGGTGCCTTCCTTTTCCGCGAAGCAGGTGGCAGGCAACACCACATCGGCGTACTTGCGCGCGGTCTCGTTGAGGAAGATGTCCTGGGAAACCACAAAGTCGAGTTGCTCGAAACCCTTCTCGACATGGTTGGCGTTGGGCTCGGAAAGAATCGGGTCTTCGCCCATGATGTAAAAGGCGCGCAACTTGCCGTCGTGCATGCCGCTCATCATTTGATCTAGGCGCAATCCAGGATTACTGTTCAGCGTGACTCCCCAAGCTTTGGAGAAGGTGGCGCGAATGTTGTCGTCGGCGACTTCTTGATAGCCGGGCAAGTACACCGGGTTGTTGCCGACGTCGTTGCAGCCTTGCACATTGTTTTGCCCGCGCAAGGGATTCACTCCCACCGATTCGCGGCCGAGGTGACCTGTCATGAGCGCCAGGTTGGATAAGCTGCGCACGTTATCGACGCCGCAAACATGTTCGGTAATGCCCAGGGTGTAATAGATGCCGGCGCGATCGGTGGTGGCATAAATGCGCGCAGCTTCGATGATGTCTTCTGCGGGCACTCCGGTCACTTCACTCGCGCGCTCTGGTGGCCATGCTTCCACGGCTTCACGGAAACTCTCGAAGTTCTCGGTCAGGTTCTCAATGTAAACCTGGTTCTCTAAGCCTTCGGCTAAAATCACATGGGCAATTCCGTTCAGCAATGGAATGTCGGTGCCCGGACGCAGCTGCAGGTGCAGGTGCGCACGCTCCGCCAACCAGGTGCGGCGCGGATCAGCCACAATCAACTTCGCGCCACGCCGTAGCGCGGTCTTCATGCGCAAGGCCAACACCGGATGTGCTTCGGTGGTGTTACTACCAATCACAAACATGCAATCTGCGTTCTCGATTTCGGCAATCGAGTTGGTCATGGCTCCCGCTCCTAACGACCTAACTAGGCCGTAGACAGTAGGCGCGTGTCACGTTGCCGCACAACTATGCACATTGTTGGTAAGGACCGTTGCGCGCGCGAGCTTTTGCAGCGCGTAAACATCTTCGTTGGTGCAACGACTCGAAGCCAAGAAGCCAAGAGTGTCGGCGCCGTGTTGCTCTTTGACCGACTGCAGCCCTTCTGCAACGCAATCTAGAGCCGTGTCCCACGAACATGGCTCCAACTCCCCCGCCTGATTGCGCAGCAAAGGAGTCGTCAGGCGATCCGGGTGGTGCACAAACTGCCAAGCGAAACGACCTTTATTGCACAGATGCCCGTCGTTGGGTCCCACTCCAGCCTCGGCATTGATTTTGACGATCTTGCCGTCTTTGCTGTGGACATCAAGGACGCAACCAACGCCGCAGAAAGTGCAAACCGTGCGCGTTTTCTCGGTTTCGGCCTCGGTCGCCTTTGGCTTACCCTCCTCGCCCATCGCCTGCTTTTCATACAGCGCGCCCGTGGGGCAAGTGCCGATGCATCCGCCGCATAACTCGCACGAGGTATCTAGGAATGAGGCGCCATCGGTCGGTTGAATAAAAGCTTCGCTGCCTTGACCGACATGCTCGAGCGCGGTGCACTGCATGACTTCGTCGCAGTAGCGCACGCAGCGATCGCACAAGATGCAGGAACCGGGATCAAAGCCTAGGAAGCGGTTGCGGTCTTCCCAAGTGCGCTCGATCTTAAAGCGCACCGGCGGCGTGACGGCATTCAACATGCTGGCGCAGCTGACAAGTTCGTCTTCCTGAATGCCGTTACTGGGATCATGCTCGGCCAAAAGCATTTCGGCCATGGTGCGGCGAACACGCTCGAGGGTGTCGCTCTGCGAAACCACCTTCATGCCGTCAGCGGCAACCGTCTTGCACGCCGGCACCGGGCGCGGCGCCCCTTCGAGTTCCACCAAGCACATGCGGCAGCCGCCGTAAGGGTCGAGGCGGTCGTCGTGGCAAAGCGTGGGCACGGCGGAGGCTGCGGCGCGGCAAGCGTCGAGCAGAGTTTCTCCCGGAGCGACTTCGACCTCGCGGCCATCTAGCTGAAAGCAAATCTTGTTCATGCGGGAACTCCAGACTCAGCAAACCAACGACGCCATTGTTGGACCACTAATGGCGCGGTGAACCCTAAACCACAAATCGAACCAAGCGCCATGCTTTCGAGCCAACGCTCCTCGGTGTCGGCGTCGGGCCAAGCTTGGGTGCGGTCCAGCCAATCCGCTGTGGCAAGACAACCCAAACGGCATGGGGTGCATTGCGAACAAGACTCTTGCGCGAAGAAGCGCATGATCTTGGCCGCGACTTCGCGCGCGTCTTGTGGTGCGGCATACACCACCACTGCTGCGGTGCCGGGTGCCGTGCCCACTTCTTTCAACCCTTCGGGAGAGAGCGGTGTATCCAGGCAAGCGGCCGGAAGCACTCCGGTGGCGGCGCCACCAGGAATCCAACAGCCGACATCTTGCTGACCAATCACCCCGCCGCCAAAGGTATCGATCAACTCGCGCGCGCTAATGCCAACGGGTGCTTCATAAACTCCTGGTCGATGTACATCACCCGAGAGCGAGTACAAACGACAGCCGGAAACCGGTTCGCCGGCAAGCAAACGCTCGGCCCACCAAAAGGTTTCGACGTTGTTCATCAGCGTGGGCAAACCCCAAAGACCAGATTGCGTCGGGAAGGGTGGCTTGTGGCGCGGTTGCGGCCGACGCCCTTCCATGCTTTCGAGCAACGCCGTCTCTTCGCCGCAGATGTACGCGCCGCCACCTACACAGATATCGATGCGGCAAGGAACGCCTGTCGTGCTTGCGGGAGCCACGTCTTCGCCGACTTTAGGTGGCAGCGGCGCGCTGCGCCCTTCTCCAAAGGCATGGCCAGTGAGCAGGCCGCCGTTCTCGGTGGCTTCGCCCTGCAATCCCTGCGCGCCATGCTCGACGAACCAGTCGAGGGCGGAAAGCGCGACATCATCCAAACCGGTGTCGTGCATTTCAGCGGGACGACCCGCAAAACCAGCGCCTGCCCATAGGGCTCCGGAGCCTTCGCTCAAAATGCCCTGCGCCACCAAAGAGGCAATCGCCTGCTTGAGGTGAGCGAGCTGCTCGACATATTCGGGGCGCAAGTAAACATAACCGCGGACAGCGCCAGTGAAGGCGGCCGCACGCTGCATGCCGCGCAACATGACCTCGGGCTGCTCACGCAGAATCCAGCCATCTTTGAAAGTGCCCGGCTCGCCCTCATCGGCGTTGCACACCAAGATCTTGCCGCCACCACTCGCCGGAGTGCCAACGACCGGTTCATCCCGCACTGCCTTCCACTTGAAGGCGGCAGGGAAACCAGCGCCACCACACCCGCGCAGCTGCTCCAGACTGGAAATGTCCATTGTGTTGATTCTACTCCGGCGCAAATGTTTAGGTGACGCCAAGCTTTCCACAGCTATGCTGGAAAGATGATTGCAACCATTTTTGTGCTTTTGGCCGCGATTCCTCAGGAGCCGCTTCCGGGTGCACGAGCTTGGGACCCGGCACCGAGTTGGGAGCAGACCGTCGTTTTTATCGATGCCGAAACCAACGAGCCCCTTGCCGACGTCGATGTCCGGGCAACAGACCTTTACTGGGCGCGAAATGGATTTTCCCCCGGATATTGGGGGAAGGATTTTGAAGAATTTCTGCGCGCCAGAACCTGGAAGCGCAGAACGGGCATCGATGGGAAAGCTCTCATTCCCAGCACCTGGATGCGGCTCTATGCGCAAAGCGGAACACACATGGGTTTGGGAGCACCGCCACGCCATAGATTCGACCCTCCGCTTCATGTTGCGCTACACCCGCTGACCTCATTCACTATTCATGTACGTAAGGCATCGGGAGACGCGGTGGAAAATGTTGCGATTGGTGTCAGGAATGATTCCTCCAGCACTTCCGAGTGGCTACAGAGAACCAATCCGGACGGCTTGGCTGAGCTCCGCTTTCCTCCGGCTTGGCACGACAGGCGCGATGAACCCGCGGGATTTCAACTGCTTCTCCCCACGGCTGCGCAAACCTGGTTCTCCATCAAAGATCCGCTTCATCCATCAGAGCAAGTGGAGGTCACACTACCTGATGGCCCACCCTTAGAGATTCGGTTCGAACCCCCGCCTCAGGCGAAGCCTCCATACTTGACGCAACTGCGCATGTATTACTCTTCTGGCGAGGCTGGTGGCAGAATCCTTCTTGGTTCCACCTCCGGGGTGTTCCATTTGCCGTTAATTGATCCTGGAACCCGACTCTCGATTGTCGTGGAGGATTTGGAGGAGAGGTACCACGGGGACATGGAAGCTCTGATTCCTTGGCAAGCCCAGGACCTCATTGTTGTCGATGTCCCGATGGCATTGACTAATTTCATCTTTGAAGGACAGCTCGTTGCGCCTGACGGCAATCCATTGAGCAACCAGCGTGTCGGCCTGGATTTACACACCACCGAGAACCAAGAGGAGAGCGAGTGCAACCACTATTCAATTCAAACCGATGAATATGGAAGGTTTCGCATCCAGACAGAGAGCTGGTTGGATTCCTATCAAGGTCTTTATTTCTTCTTCGACGATTCCGAGGATGGTTACCTCCGCGCCGATTTTCTCGACCTGCACGCCCCTCGGCCTGAATACCGCGATTTCGGAACCGTGACGCTAATGCCCGCGCGCTAAGCGCGTAAAGCGCCCGGCTGCGAGCCAATCCTGTACATAGAGATTGCCTTTGTGGTCAAAGGCGGCGCCGTGCGGGCTGATGAACACGCCCTGTTGCCACTCTTTGGTGGATAAGCCGTTGTTGGCCCAATGACTTTGGTTGGGGTTGTCGCCGAGGTGAGCCAAAACTTGATTGTTCTCGTCTAGAAGCGTCACGCGGCCGGCCAGTTCGGGAATGGCCAGGCGACCGTCGGCGCCGACGGCAATGCCACAAGGGCGGCGCAGGTCGGTGGCAATCACTTCTAAGAAGTTGCCGTCGAAATCGAAGGCTTGCACGCGGCCGTTTTCGCGGTCGGCCACCAATACGCGCGGGAACATGCTGCGCGCATCAATCGCAATGCCGTGCGGCGTATGGAACTGCCCATCTTCCTTGCCTGGCCCACCAAAGCTGCCGAGGTATTCCCGCTCTGCGTTGTAGCGGTGCACATAACCTTTGCCGTAGCCATCGGCCACAAACAAACTGCCATCGTCTGCGACGGCAACTCCGGTCGGAAGGTACTGCCCTTCGTGTTCATAAATCTCTGGCGCCGGCGGCAAACCCAAAGTCCACAAGACATCGCCCTCTAGGGTGGTCTTCAGCACTTCGTGGCGACCGGTATGCGCTAAGTACAAAAACTCTTGCCCCTCTTCCTCCACTAGGCACATGCCATGTAAACCACCGGCGAGGTCTTCACCCCAAGAATCTTGCACGCGCCCGCGGGCATCAAACACCAAGACCGCCGGTGCTGCATCCCGGCTGGCATAAATCAAACCGCGACGATCCACCGCCATGCCGCCATGGGTATTACCAATCGAGTCCCCTTCCGCAAGCGCACCCCAAGAAGCATCCCATACAAAGCTCGCACGCTCATTGCCCATGCGCGGCCACGATTCGGGAAACACTTGCATGGCACAGCCCAGTGCCAAAGCCATCACGCACAATCCAAACAAACGCATAGATCTAGGATACGGCTGCCTTAGTCCACTTGGCGCTGCGGCAACAGACGCCACACATCGCGGAAGGTGATGGCGACCAACACCAAGCCGGAAATCAGCACGCCCCATCCACGCCAAGGAATGCCATGCTGCAATACCGCTTGCGCAGGGTCCTCGGCGTCGACAAATACCTGGACCTCGCCCCCTACTGGATAGTTGGCAATAAAGGCCGCCGCTTCATCGGCACGGTTAAAGCTCGGGCTTCCGGCGGTATGCACGCGTGTGCTGGTAAAGCTCTCGCCTTCATAGGAGTAGCGATAACGCAATTGCGCTAGATAATGATGCCCAGAGCCGCGGGTGGTGGCGCGCTCCACATCGGCGGACAAAACCTCGCCTTCTACAGTGGGCCAGGAAGACGTCGCCCAGCCCTCGAACACCATGCGTGGGCCCAGCCAAAGTGCCAACACCAAGCCAACCAGGAACACCAAGCTGCTTAATCCAGGGTGAAGACGGGACTCGGGGGCACTCACGAACTCAATTACGCCAATGGGAGGCTGGCGTTGGCTGCCTTCTTAGAATGCAGGACTAAGGCCACGTCGTTGGCCTGCCTGCCCATGCTCCGCACCACTGCCCTGCTCCTGCTTTCTTTGTTCGCCAGCGCTTGCTCGCGAACAACACAGGAAAACCTGTCCACCAAAGACACCTTACGTGTGGTCTTAGTGGCTCCCAGTACGGCGGCGAACCTGGTGGCGATGGGGCTGGAGGACATCATTGTTGGCGTGAGTGATTATTGCACGGACCCGGCGCTGCAGGACCGCCCGCGCGTGGGTGGTTTGGCGGACCCCAATCTAGAGCGCATCGCACAGTTGGCGCCCACTTTGGTGCTGGTCCAGGGCAACACGCCCTCCTTAGAGAAATACTGCGAGCAAGCCAACATCCCCTATCGCGCCTTTCATACCGACACTCTGGCGCTTTGGGAATCGGAAGTGCATTGGCTCGGCGAACACTTGCAGCGGGAAGCGCAGGCAGAAGAGTTGATCGCCTCATTGCAGGGCATGTTCGCGGGCCTCACGCAGGCCCACGCCACGAACACCAGTCCACTCCCTCGGGTCTTGATTGTGGCTTCGCGCCGACCAGGCGAGGCCGGTGGAATTCTTGCCGTCGGACCGGGTGGCTTTCTCGACGAACTCCTCACCATCGCCGGCGGCCAAAACGTGTTGCAAGACGCCGGGCGAGCTTACGTCGACCTTGCCGAGGAAGCTCTGTTTACCTTGCAACCGGAAGTGATTCTCGAGCTCGAAAGCCCAGATGAAAACCCGCTAGCCACCTGGCAGCGGGACTTCCCCTCACTGCCCGCCGTACAAAACAACAAGGTCCTCGCCTTGAGGGGCGAGGACCTGCTGATGCCGGGACCGGGGATGGGGAAGGTGGCCTCGGCGATCGCTCAGTTACTTAGCGAATGAGCTCGGCGTGACCAGCACCCAAGAGGGTGTCTACGGCTGGGCCGCCCATCAGGGTGCCGTCGTCGTTCACCAACATGAACTCGAAGGTGAGGGTCGAGCCATCGTTGCCGTGGAAGACCACGTTGTTCATGCGGCCGACGGCGGTATCGAAGAACTCAAAGCTGGTGGTGCCGGCGGAGTAGGTGTGGACAATCGCGTCGGTGACTGGGTGGCTAATCGAAGCGCTAATCAAGTCGCCGTTGGCGTCGATGCTCAGGTCCGCAAAGCGGAAGCGATCTTCCGGGTTGCTACCTTTGCCCTCCCAAGCGCCTGCCAAGAGGTCGATGGTGAAGTGGCCGCTGCCGCTCGAGCGACGCAGCTCAAAGGTGCCGGAAAACACCGAACCCAAATCCGGCTGTAGGGAGAAGGTGCCGTTGATCTTGGTCATGGCCAAGTTCATCGTGCCCTCCAAGGACAGCTTGCCTTCCACTCCGTTGGAAGTCAGTTGCACATCTAAGGAACCGTCGGTGCGGAATGTGAGGGAGACGTTGGCATCGGCTTCGCTCCAGATGCCGCCGCCGCCTTCGACGCAGTCGTTGACCAAGCCGTCTTGCAGGCGCATGTAGAAGTTGCGCTCAAGCACGTCCGATCCCATGTCCGGGATCAGCTCGCCGGTCCAGTCGCCGTCGAGGTCAGTCATGGCGAAGGAGATGCTGCCGTCGCCGCCGTTGCCGGCGTTGCTGTTACCGCCAGCTCCGCCGGAGCCCGCGTTGGTGGCACCAGAGGAAACGAGAGCTCCGCCGCCACCGCAGCTCGCGAAGAGCAGGGAGCCAAGCAGGAGCATGGAGGAGGAAATAAGTTGTGGGGATTTCATGTGTCTTCCGGGATCGAGGTGGGGGTGTCCAGGTCGCCAAATGCACTCCGGCTGCTGGAGCAAAAGAAGGCTACACCTGAACCAGGACCTTGCCGGGGAAAGAAATGCGCATTCCCTCTAAAGCCCGCTAGTTAGGCGGGTTTCCGGCCTAAATTGTTCCCATATTTCTGCTCGGGACCTGGAGCAGGCCCCCTTTAGTAGCTCTTTTTAGACACGAAAAGCCGCTTCCACTAGCTCGCAGAAGCAGTGCCCAAACAGCAGATGGGCCTCTTGAATCCGCGGCGTATCGTGGCTCGGGGCGACGAAGCTGACCTCGGCGAGAGGAGCTAGATCGCCTCCATCTTTGCCGGTCACGGCCACCACCTGGGCGCCTTGCTTCTGTGCCGCGTCTACGGCCTTGAGAATATTGGCCGAGGTTCCGCTGGTCGAAATCGCGACCAGGACATCGCCCTGGCGTACATGTGCTCGAACCTGACGCTCAAACACCTCTTCCGCTGGATAGTCATTCACCAGAGCGGTGAAAGTGCTCGAATTCACGGTCAGCGCGTGGACATTGAGCGGCTCGCGCTCGGTCAGATAGCGGCCCACCAGCTCGGCAGCCCAGTGCTGGGCATCGGCAGCGCTACCGCCATTGCCAATCAAATAGACCCCACCACCGCTCTTGAGGGTGGCGATGGCCAGCGCGGCGGCGTCGTCGACCGCGCAAACAAAGTCCTCACCGAGAGCCTGATAGGTTTTCTGGGCCTCGAGAAGGCGCTGACGCACAAGGGCGTCGGCGTGAGAGGAGGTGACGTCGGTCTCCATCGCGCACCAGTTTACGATGCCGCCATGGAACTGCGCGCCGACGCCCTACAACTCGCCTACCCCGCCTCTGCGGGCCAGGTGAAGCGTCCGGTGCTGTCGGGGGTGGACTTTCAGCTCGACCTCGGCCGCTTCCAGGCGCTGGCCGGTCCCAACGGCGCCGGCAAAAGCACCTTGATGCGTGCACTGGCCGGCCTTCATCAGCCGGATTCTGGGCGAGTCCTCTTAGATGGAGAGCCGCTCGACTCTCGCAGCATGGCCGAGCGCGCGCGCATCATTGGCTACTTACCGCAGGAGGTGCAGCCGCATTTTCATTTCAGCGTGCGCGATTGCGTGCTGTTGGGAGTGCGCGTGCACGAGCAAAGCCCGTGGTTTGAAAGTGCACCTTCGGCGAGCGCACTCGCTGCCATCGACCGTGCCTTGGATTTGGTCGACGCCCTCGATCTACGCGAACGCCAACTTCACGAACTCTCTGGGGGCGAGCGGCGACGAGTATTGCTGGCCAGTGTGCTGGCGCAAGAACCGCGCTTCCTTTTGCTCGATGAGCCCGCGGCGATGCTCGACTTGAGTCATCAGGCTGCTTTGTTCACATTGCTTAAGCGGTTGGCCCAAGAGCAAGGCCTTGGCGTGTTATGCGTTTCGCATGATTGGAATCTGGCGTCCACCTTTGCCGATCACCTGACCATTTTGCACGATGCCGGCGTCCATGCCAGTGGTTCCCCCGCGGAGCTGATGACCGAAAGGGTCCTGACTCCACTTTTTGGCGACAGCTACACCCTCCTCCCTCGTCCAGGCCACCCGCCGGTGCTGTTGCCGCAATGAAGCGTCGCCCCCTGACTTGGGCTGCCTTGTTCGCGCTGGCTTCGCTGTTTCTTGCGCCGCTGGTGGGCACGGTTTCGATTGACCTCGGCATTGCGTTGCGGGAGTTCATTGCCAGCCCCTCTGCAGAATGGTCGGCGGAAACGCGCATTCTGTCTCTGCGCTTGCCCCGTGTTTTGTTGGCTTGGCTGGGCGGCGGCGGTTTGGCCGTGGCCGGAGCGGCCATGCAAACCCTGCTGCGCAACGGACTCGCCACGCCCTATACCTTGGGCGTGAGTTCCGCGGGTACCTTCGGCGCCTTCTTGTGCTTGGCCTTCCCCACGATGGGCGCCTTCCTGATCTTGCCTCGTCTTGCGGCATTGGTTTGTGCTTTAGGCGTGACCTTTTTGGTGTTGGCGGTGGCACGCCGCTCCCCCCGCCCCGACGGCCTCATTCTCGCCGGCGTCACCCTAAACTTTCTGTTTGGCGCCGCGGTCATGCTGGTGCGCTATCTTGCCGACCCCTACCAATTGGCTGGCTTAGATCGCTGGCTTATGGGCGCCCTAGATGTGGTGGGCTTTGAAGTCCCGCTTTCGCTATTGCCGTGGCTAGTGGTCGGCTTGTTCCTCTTGCTGCGACGCGCCACCGCATTCGATCAATACGCTTTTGACCCCGGACTTGCCGCTGCCCGCGGTGTCGATGCCCAAGCTCTTCGCCGCGACGGTCTTTTCGCTGCCAGTTTGCTTGCAGCAGCCATCGTGGCCAGCTGCGGACCGATTGGCTTCATTGGCTTGTTGATTCCCCACGCTGTGCGAGCCGGTACTGGCATGCGCCACCAACGCCTGTTTATCGGCAGTTTCCTGCTCGGTGCCGCATTCCTCACCGCCGCTGATGCTCTCGCCCGCAGCCTGGCACTATTCGGCCGCTCCAGCGAAATCCCCGTCGGCATCGTCACCGCCCTAGTCGGCGGACCCTTCTTCCTATGGCTCTTGTTGCGCAGGGCCAGCTAATCCTGTTACGCAAAGACCGTTAAACTAGGGCATGGCTGACGAACCCGAATGCATCACCATCCAGCATGTCCTCGTGTCTTTCCAAGACACCCCGGTCCAGGCAGAGCGTAGCCAGGCCGATGCCGAGCAGTTGGCGCAGTCCATTCTCGAGCGCGCGCAAAAGGGCGAAGACTTTGCCGATTTGGTGCGCGAGTATTCCGACGACCCGATTCAGGAAGGCGACCCGGCTCCAGGCACTTACAGCCTGTTGAACCATGGCCAACAAGGCCAAGACTTTGCCGAGGTCATTGGTGAACTCAACGGTCGCGCCGCCGAGCAAGAGGCCGCGCTGACCAAGCGCATTGAAGAAGGCGAGCTTTCGACCGAGAAGGCTCAAGAAGAAATGAATGCCTTCATCGAAGGTCTGCAGGCCGAAGCCGAAGAGCGCCAAGCCACCTTCGCCCATCCGCGCGGCGCCATGGTGCCCGCCTTTGGCGACGTCGGTTTTGCTTTGGGCGTCGAAGAAGTTGGCCTTGCGATCTACGACAAAGATGCCTCGCCATTCGGCTGGCATGTGATCAAGCGTTTGGCCTAACCGCCGCGAAGCGCAGGCTGCCTACTCGCGGCTCTCTAAATCTTCGTCGTAGTAGTCGAGCTGGTCGACCGGCATCACCACCGAAGTGATGATGTTCAAGGCATGCGAAATTACGCGCTTGAAGTAACGGTAGCTTAGCGCGGCGTTGGCGGACAAGCCGTCTTGGTCGTCGCGCAAGACCATCTTGATTGCCTGCGAATCGCAGCGTTGGGCGATGTCATCTGCCTCGGCAATGAAGGCGCGCGCATCTTCCTCGCTTTCCGATTTATAGATATTGCGTGCTTTCGCCAGCAAACGCGAAATCGAATCCTTTTCGTCATTGAGGTTTTGCCGCACCTCTTCTGGCAAGCCTCGCTTCAGCTCAGCGAGCTGAAAAATATTCTTGCAGTAATCGCCGATGCGCTCGGCATCTTTGACCAAACTCATGAGCACCAAACCGTTGGCGGTGCCACCGGGGCCAAAGGTGCTTAAATGAGTCACCACCCGCCGACGCACGCGACGTTCCATGCGATTGATGCGCTTGTCGGTCGCCCACAAATCTTCTTTGATGGCCTCGGGGTCGGTGCCGGCAAGGAGGGTATTGGCCGCAACATCGAACATGTGGCGGCCGTCCTCGAGCATTTGTTCAAAAGAACTCACAAGCTCTTCTGCAGAGCTCATTCCGGATTGCATTCGTTTTAACCAGTCAAACATGGTGTGGTGGGGCTACAGGAGGGCGAGGAGAAGGAGCGGAATGAGGACAAAGGTCACCATGACATAGCCGGCCACAATCATCTTATTTCGTACCGCGATGATGGCCAGGGTTCGCGCCATGCGAATCGGAATGCGGCGCACGGCGGCAATCGGGTAAGTCATGCCGACCGCAATCAAGTTGAACATCATATGCACTAAAGCAATCTCTAAACCATGGCGATCGGTGGCCAAAGAAGCAAGGAACGCAGTAATGGTGGTGCCAATGTTGGCACCAAGCATGACTGGGAAAGCGTTTTCCAAAGTCAAGACGCCGGAAGAACAAAGTGGCACTAACAGCGATGTCGTGATGCTACTCGATTGCACCGCAATCGTCAAAACGGCGCCGATGCCAATCGCAATCAATCCCGACTTCTTCAGTGCACGGTTCATGGCCTTTTCGGCGCGATCCGCAATCACCACTTTCATCAAATTGGTGATGGTGGTCAAGGACAAGAAGATTAGGCCTAGGCCAATCGCCAACATGGCGAATGCTTCCCAGCCGCCGCTCAAGCCAATCGTTTCCAGGCAGCTTTGCACCCATCCTGCAACCGTTTTGACCGCCGTCTTCAGTGGGCTCTTAAAGCTATCGCCCTCGCCACCAAAATTAACTTGCCCAGCGATCGCAACTGCGGTCTTGGACAAGAAGCCGGTCATGATTTGCAGCGGCAACAGCACGGCCACCGCCATCAGATTGAAGAAGTCGTGCACCGTGGCTGCAGCAAAGGCGCGGCGAAAATCCGAACGACGGGCGATGGCGCCTAAGGACACCAGGGTGTTGGTAATAGTCGTGCCAATATTTGCGCCCATAATCATGGGCACCGCGGTTTCTACGGTCACGGTTCCTGATCCCACCAATGCGACAATGGTCGAGGTGCTTACCGAACTCGACTGCACCAACACCGTCGCCAAAATGCCCGCAGCAAGTCCGGCCAAAGGGTGCGCAATCCCCAGGAATAAATCCTGGGCGGCATCTTCGCCCATCAGCTTGATGCTGGATTCCAGCAGCTTAATCGAAACCAGGAACAGGAAGAGCAGCCAGAGCAGCGCCAATAGGCGCGGGAGCAGGGCCGGGGGCTTGGTCCTTTCCAAGGAAAACCCTATTCGGCAGCGGCTGTCGGCGGTGGTGGAACCACGGCGCTCGGCACCTTAGGAAGTGAACTAGGTGCGACTTCCGTTGCTGCTTCGACGAGGCCCTTTTCGCTAAGTTCGGCCTCTGCGCCATTCATAAAGGAGTAACAACTCTCTCCACGGCGCAGGACGTCTTGCGCGGAACAGGGTGCGTGATAACCCTCCACCAACTGCTCAAGTACCCCATACACCACCGACAAGGCACCCTTCTGCAGCGCCTGTTCCAAGAGGTTGAGTTGCCTAGCCACGGTGGCGTGGTCGACGCCGTTCTCCAATGCTTTGAAAATCTTGTTGTGAGAGGTAGGTTGCGACTTTTTCGGGTCCACCAACAGCTCTTCGACGAGCTTCTCTCCAGGACGCAATCCGGTAATCGCGATTTCAATCGTGCGGTCACTGCCGCGGGTGGCCAATTCCACCATGCGCTTGGCAAGGTCATAAACGCGCACCGGCTCGCCCATGTCCAGAAGATACACTTCACCGCCAGAACCCATGGCACTGGCTTGCACCACCAGTTGCGCCGCTTCCGGAATGGTCATAAAGTAACGCTGGACGTCGGGGTCGGTAACGGTGACCGGACCGCCGCTCGCAATCTGCTTGCGGAAACGCGGAACCACCGAGCCAGCACTGTCGAGCACATTACCGAAACGCACGATGGTGAAGCGGGTTGGCATCGTCTCGCGAGATCCAGTGAAAGGCGATTGCTTGGCTTGGTCTTCCACCATCAAGCACGCCAACTCGGCAAGGCGCTTACTCGCCCCCATGACATTGCACGGGCGCACAGCCTTGTCGGTGCTGACCATGAGAAAGCTACTTACGCCAGCACGCACCGCGGCGCGGGCCGCGGAATAAGTGCCGAAGACATTGTTGCGTACCCCTTCAAGCGGGTTTTGCTCGACTAGCGGCACATGCTTGTACGCCGCGGCGTGGTACACCGAGTCAATCTTGAAGCGACGGAACACTTCTTCCATGCGCGGTTCATCTAGTACCGAACCGAGCACGGCGGAAACTTGGAGGTCTGGATAGAGATCCGCCAGCTCCATTTCGATGGTGTAAAGCGCGTACTCCGAGATTTCGTAGAGCACTAACTCGCGCGGGCCGAGAGCCGCAACTTGGCGACAGATTTCCGAACCAATCGAGCCGCCAGCGCCCGTCACCATGACGGCGCGGCCAGGAACGACTTGGCGCAGCAGGCTGTCGTCGGCGGCGACGGCACGGCGCGGCAGAAGGTCGGCGGCGCGAACCTCCGCAACTTGCTCCAAACTCGAAGTGCCGCGCACGAGGTCCAGGAAGTTGGGCACCTGACGCACAGCTAGGTGATGGCGCTCCAACAGCTCGACCATTTGCCGACGTTGACGGGCATCGGCGCCAGGCGCGGCCAACAGGGCACTGCGCAGGCCATAACGTGCAACCAACTTGGGCAGGTCATTGGGCGTGTGCACCTTGAGGTCGACCATGCGCATGCCCCACTTCGACGGTTCATCGTCGAGGAAGGCGACAGGCTGGTAACGGTCGCCCAACTTGAGCGTTTGCGCCAACTGCATGCCCGCCACCCCGGCGCCATAAATCAATACAGGTTCGTGGTCTACTCCGCGGTTCGCAGCGCGGCTCATCCAGCTGCCGAGAAGCTCGCGACCAAGGAAGACCAGCAATGTCGACACTACGGCTTCGAGCAACAACACCGAACGCGGATCGCCGCGCAGGTCGAGCAGATAGAAACCAGTACCGGCGAAGAGCATCGAGATCACCGTGCCGGACACGACGATTAGGCCCAGGCGCTGACTCGGATAACGCAACACCGCGCGGTACAAACCCAAGCGCACATAAACCGGAATCCGCGACAACGCGATGACGCCGAGCATCCAGGGAAAGTTCCCTTGGAAGTCTGGCATCATGGTGTTTTTACGCAGGGCAAATGCCAGGTATAGACCTAAAGCAAAGGTGCATAAATCAAGCGCAACCAACACCAGCTGTTTTTGCCGGTGGTTGAAGCTATCGATGAGGCGGATCATGGAGAAGGTTTCCGGCTAGGGCGCCGGATGGTGGGGGGACGCCAAGCTTTGTGAAGATTGTAGCGACCCCTAGAGACCCTCCCTTGATTTCGACGCATCGCGAGCCGACTTTCCTCCTTCTACAATGGACTTGTGTCAGATTCGCCTGCACCCCCCGCTGCCGCCCAAGCCAGCCCACGCTGGATGCCTCGGGTCGCCCAAGCCCTGATCTTGGGTGTCTTTGGAGCCATTCTCGGCGCAGAATTGGCGGCTCTTGAGGGCGCCTGGATGGCTTTGCGGGAGAACCTGCCGACGCGCTCCTTTGACCCAGCTCTGCGTGCGGTCATGCTCACCAATGCGCTGCTTTTTTGCGGCTTAGGGGGCTTATTGGGCCTTTTCTTGCCGGGGCGCTGGACCCGAAAGCTGTGCGCCTTGGCGCTTGGAGGCAGCATCTGGATTCTGTCCTATCACCTTGGCATTCTCGGCACCATCATCGGTACGATTGTGGTCGCGGCCTGGTGCCTGTGGTTCCTGCGTATGAGCCCCCGCGCACGGCTAATGGCCACGGCGGCGGACATCGCCCTGGTTCTGGTGATTTGGGCAACTCCACTAGAATCCGAAAAATTCGGCTTTTTTGCCGAATGGCTGGGTGCGGAAGCCCCACTTGCCCCTGGGCGACCATGAGCTGGCGGCTCTGCCGAATGGGCGGCTGCCCAATATCATTTTCCTGACCATCGACACCCTGCGTGCCGACCATTTGGGCAGCTACGGCTATGCCCCCCCGCGGGTGCGCCTCCGCAGAGCCCGGTGCTCGATCAGATTGCCGCGGAGGGAATCCGCTTTGAAGCCGCCTATGCGCAGGCGCCCTGGACTCGTCCGTCCGTCGCTTCGCTGTTCACCGGCCTCTATCCGGCGAGCCACGATGTAATCACGCAGTACCAACGCATGGGCTCAGACTTGCCCACCATCAGCACCATGCTCAAGAGCCGCGGCTACCGCACCGCATGTTTCTCGGCGAACCCGCAGGTGTCACCGGCCTTTGGTTTCCACCGCGGCTATGACCAGTTCTGGAATAGTTACTCCAGCCTGGCCGAAACTACGGCGGTGTGGGCGCTGCGGCATAAGGTTGCCGCAGTTGCCTTTGACCTGTTTCCAAGTTTGCTCGGCCGCGTGCGCGAAGCGCAAGCCGGAGTTCCTGGCACCGATGCCGCAAGCGTGAATCATGCCATCAGCACTTGGCTCGATCGCGAAGACGCTGAGGAGTTGAAGGAGCAACCACTGTTCTTGTATGTGCAGTATCTGGATCCGCATGATCCCTACCATGCTCCCGACACTCCGGCCCACATCGAGCATTTAGACGAAGCCTTTTTGCACGCACCGCAGTCTTTGCCGCCCCACCCCTTGAAGGGTTCCAGCTTGCCCCCGGTCGACGACGACACTTTGGCCAAGTTGAAGGCGGCTTATGATCGTGAGATTCGTTTTGTCGATGCGCGCTTAGGCGAAATGCTCGAGGACTTGCGCACGCGTGGCTTGTATCAAGAGGGTGATTACTTGATCGTGACCTCGGACCACGGCGAAGAGTTTTACGACCACGACCAATGGCTGCATGGCCGCTCGCTCTATGAAGAGATGGTGCGCATTCCTTTGCTGATCCACGGTCCGAGTGTGCCCGTGGGCAAGGTAATCGATGCGCCAGTGGAACTCACCGACATGGTCGAAACCATTGCCGGCATGACCGGGCGCAAAGCTGGCTTCCCGACTCATGGCATGGACTTGTTCCCACTCATGGTGGGCAAGGCCAATGGCAACAACGAATTGGCGTACAGCCATCGGCCGAATGAAGCGCACCCGATTTACATGCTGCGCGCGGGTTCGCACAAGCTGTTGCAGTTCGGCAATGCCGTCGAAGGTGGCGAAGAACCGTTGCGTTTGGCCTTTGACCTGACCACCGATCCGAATGAGCTTTCTCCCTTGCCCGATGCTGGTGGAGAGGAGTGGGAACGCTTGCACGAGCTCTTGACCAAGTTCATGGATGAAGAGGCGGATCTCAAGCGCAGTGGCTCCACCAGTGTGGACCTCACGAGTGGCGTGAAGTCCGACTTGAGCGACCTCGGCTACGTCGACGGCGTGGCCCCGCCACCACCTCCGAGCGATTAGAGCCCGAGATTGCGAAATCCGCGGCTTTTTCGGCGGATTCTGCATCCAAGCCGGGTGGGGACGCGAAAGGAAGGGAAACAGAGAGAGCAATTCTGCCTCCTGAGTCCTGAATCGCCAATCCCCACAATGAAACTCCTCACTCTTACCGCCGCCGTGGCTCTGTCCGCGGCTCCGCTCAGCGCCCAGTGCGAGAGCTCGAAGACCGCCAAAGCCGACGACCATCGCGTGATGGCCACACCGGCTTCTTACCACGAATCCAAGAGCATCTTGGAAACGGCTGCCGCTGCCGGTCAGTTCTCGACACTGCAGGCCGCCGTCAAGGCAGCTGGCCTGGTCGATGCCCTTTCTGGTGAAGGCCCCTTCACCGTGTTCGCTCCGACCGACGCCGCCTTCGCCGCGCTGCCAGCAGGCGCCATCGAAGCATTGCTGAAGCCGGAGGCCAAGGGCACGTTGCAGAACATCCTCACCTACCACGTGGTTTCTGGCCGCATTGGCGCCGACAAAGTCGTCAAGGCTGACTTCGTGAAAGGCCTCAACGGTCAGCGTCTCGGCATCGAGATCAACGAAGGCACCGTCATGATTGGTGGCGCCAAAGTGGTCACGACCGACATCCAGTGCAGCAACGGTGTCATCCACGTCATCGACGCGGTGATGTTGCCGAACACCAAGGACATCGTCGACACGGCTGTCGAGAACGGCAACTTCCAGACTCTCGCCGCTGCAGTCAAGACCGCTGGTTTGGTCGAAGCGCTCAAGGGCGAAGGCCCTCTGACCGTGTTCGCTCCAACCGATGAGGCCTTCGCCAAGCTGCCTGAGGGCACTGTCGAAGCCCTGCTTCTTCCGGAAAACCGCCAAATGCTCACCGACATCCTGCTCTACCACGTCGTGGCGGGCCGGGTTTATGGCGGTGAAGCCATCAAAGCGGAATCGGCCGCAAGCCTACAGGGCGGCGCTCTGCGCTTCCGCTTCCTGGATGGTGGCCTGCGCGTCAACGACGCCAAGGTAATCTCCTCCGACCTCGATACTGCGAACGGTGTCATCCACGTGATTGACTCCGTCCTCTTGCCCGAATAGCATCCAAGGTGAGTCCGGTGGTCAGCAGCAGCTGGCCACCCGACCTCCTGCGCGTTCCGTGCTCTCGCGGAAACGCTCTGCACCTTTGACGACTCCACTTCTGCCCCTCGTTGCCCAAGGCGACGCCACGGCGATCGAGCAATGCATCGATCGTTACAGCGGGTTGGTGTGGTCTCTGGCGCGGCGCTTCCTGCGCGACCAGGGTGCTGCCGAAGACGCGGTGCAAGAAATCTTCCTCGAACTGTGGAAAGTCTCTGCCCGCTTCGACGCCAGCAAAGGTTCGGAGCTCGCCTTCATCGGCACGCTGGCACGCCGGCGCTTGATTGACCGCGTGCGCCGCCTAACCCGCCGCCAAGAAGCGCAATCGATGGTCGAAGAGCCCATCGCCGAGGAATCTTCCCCCATGCAACACATGGCAAACCAAGAAGATCTCACCCGCGCCAAAGAGTTGGTGGCCTCTCTGCCACCGCAACAACGTCAAGCGATTGAATTCGCCATTTTCCATGGCATGACTCACGCCGAAGTGAGCACACGCATGGAGGTCCCCCTCGGTACTGCCAAGTCCCTGATTCGCCGCGGCCTAGATATGGTCCGCAAACGTCTTTCATCTCCCTCGGCGCCAATGCCGCATCTGTCATGAGCACCTCTTCCCCAGAACCACTCGACCGCCTCGACGAGCTTCTCGCCGATGCCATGGTGCGAGAGCTGAGCGCCGAAGAAACTGCCGAGCTGGAACAGCTCGCCGCTCAGGAGACCGATGCCCTGGTCGCTCAGGCCGAGCAAGCTGCCGTGGCCACGCAACTGGCCTTCGCCGAAGAAGATCAGGAAGAAGCTCCGGCGGCTCTGCGCTCGCAACTGAAGTCGCAGGCCCAGGAATACTTCAGCCACTTGGCTAGCGAAGAAAGCGCTCCGGCGCCGACTCTGTCCATGCCGAAGCCAGCGGCTGCCGCACCTGGCCCGCGTTCCACCGCACCGCAAGCCAAGTCTTCTGCCTTGCCATGGATGGTTGCTGCGGCGGCTCTCTTGGTGGCCGTCGTTGGTTGGGCGCCGCGCTTCATGCAAGAAGCTCCGCTCAGTGCGCAACAAGAGTTACAGGCCATGGTCGAGAACGCTCCGGAAGACATGCTGCGCTACGACTGGCAGGTCTTGCCCGACCCACTTTCGGAAGGCGCTGGCGGTGGCGAAGTCATCTGGTCGGATAGCGAACAGCGTGGCTTCATGAAGTTCTCCGGCCTTGCTGCGAATGACCCGAAGGTCGAGCAGTACCAGCTTTGGATCTTCGATGACACCACCGACACGGCCACTCCAGTGGACGGCGGCGTATTCGATATCCCCGCAGGTCAAACCGAGATCGTGATTCCGATTGACGCGAAGATCAAGGTCAAGCAAGCCTTCCAGTTCGCGATTACGGTCGAGAGGCCCGGCGGCGTGGTCGTTTCCAAACGCGAACGCATCCCACTGCTCGCGAACGGAGAGTAGGGCTTAGCCCAGCAATTGACTCCAAAACGGCAAGGCCGCTTTGGCGGTGAAGGCGCGTTCGGCGAGGGCTTTGGCGCGTTGGCCTTGCTCGCGGCGGGTCTCTTCACTGGCGCCTGCGGCGGCGCGGAGGACATCGGCCAGGGCTTGCGGGTCGTTTTGTGGCGCGACATAACCCACTTGCTCTTCGCGCACCATGCGAGCGAGTACGCTGTCCTCTTCGACCATGGCCAACAAGGGGCTGCCTTCGGCAAGGCAGGTCATGGTTTTGCTCGGATAGGCGTAACGAATGATGTCTTGCTGCAAGGACACCAAACTAAGGTCAGCGGTATCAACCATCTGCGCGGCTTGCTCAATCGGAAGATAGCCGTGAAAGAAGACCTGCTTGCCAAGCATCTCGCCGGCTTGTTCCTCTAGGCGCTGACGGCCATGGCCTTCGCCGAGGAAATCCAAGCGCAACTGCGGAAGATCTTGATGCACCAAGTGCATGGCCTCGAGCACTTGTTCCAAGCCTTGGAAGCGGCCGAGGTTTCCGGCAAACAACAAGCGAAAACTCCCTTCGGGTTTCTGCAGGGACTCCGGCAAAGACGGCGGCGCTTGGTCTTGAAAACTCTCTAAGCGAAAGTTGTTTTGGATCGCCACATTGCCGACGTCAAGGCGTCGTGCGGCGATGGCATCGCGCATGTCTTCGGAAAGCACAACGACCTTGCGCGCTTGTTCGCAGGTGCGCGCGTCGATGCGCGCCAGCCAACGCGTCAGCCAACCCTCTTTCTTCATCCCGGAGACCAAGGCGATCTCGGGGTAGATGTCCATCATGTGGTAATAGAATGCCGCGCCGGTTTTCTGTGCGGCGCGTCTTGCCGTTCCGGCCACCATCACCGGTGGCATGGTGCTGGCCATGACTGAGCCAAAGGCATGTTCGCCGCGTGCCTTGCGAATGGTGCGCCGCACCGACGCCATGAACAACAGCATATTCAGTGCGCGCATGAAGTAGTTGCGCTTGGATTCCGGAAACAACCAAGTGCGGCGCACGGTCATGCCATCGAGCTCTTCGACGGCAGGGCGCTTTTCTACTTTGGTCGCGCGGTTGTAACTCGGTTGCGCGGTCAACACCGTAACTTCATGCCCGTCTGCCACCAGTTGTCGCCCAATCGAGCGCAACATGCTGGCATAGGGTGGCGCATCGGGCCAAAACCAGCGGTGGATAAGAAGGATGCGCATGCGCCGGGATGGAGAATGCGAAACTTAGCGGTCGCGCGAGAACCCAGGAGGCAGTGCAAGGTTCGACCAAGCGTGGTGCTGGCGCGCGGTGCCCAAAATCAAGTTCAGCACGCGCTGTGAAGTGTTGCGCACGGTGTAATCCCGAGGTACTTCCGGCATGCGACCCGCGGCATACTGCGCGCGCGTAGCGGTTACCGCTTCGAGAATGTTCTCGGGATCTAAGCCAGTCACCGTAATGGTGCCGGTGTCCATCGCTTCGGGGCGTTCAATCGCGCGACGCAAAGTCACTGCGGGGAAGCCGAGCATGGCGGACTCTTCGGAAATCGTGCCGCTGTCGGAAAGGGCGCAGGCGCAATCCCGCTGCAAGCGGTTATAGGCAAACCAACCGAAGGGCTTCAGGAAGCGGATGTCGCCTTTGGGTTCAATGCCCAATGCCTCCAAACGCTTTTGCGTGCGCGGGTGCGTACTCACGACCACGGGGAAATTGGTGTCGGCGTGTAGCACCTCTAAGGCGGTCACCAAAGAACGCAGGCGATCGGGGTGGTCGACGTTTTCCTCACGATGGGCCGAGACCACAAAGTAACTGTGTGGCTCCAATCCCAACTCCTGCAAAATGTCGGAGCTGTCCAACCCCGCGCGATGAGTGTCAAAGACTTCTTGCAGTGGTGAACCAGTCACGTAGATTCGCTTTGGCTCTAAACCTTCGCCGAGCAAGTTGCGGCGCGCATGCTCGGTGTAGCAAAGGTTGAAATCGGCAACGTGGTCGATCATCTTGCGATTGACCTCTTCCGGAACATTGCTGTCGTAGCAACGGTTGCCGGCTTCCATGTGGTACACCGGAATGCGCATGCGCTTGGCCATGATTGCGGCCACCGCGGAGTTAGTGTCGCCAAGCACCAAGAAGGCTTGCGGCTTTTCCTTGAGCAACACTTTTTCGATCTCAATCAAGATGTTGCCCAGCACACTGCCCAAGCTGGAGGGGTCCACACCCAAGAAGTGATCGGGCTTGCGCACCTTGAGCTCTTCAAAGAAGAGTTCATTGAGTTCGTAATCCCAGTTTTGGCCCGTGTGCACCAGCACATGGTCGACATGTTCGTCGAGCGCGGCCAAAGTCGGCGCCAAGCGAATGATTTCCGGGCGCGTGCCCAGGCAAGTCATGACTTTTAGTTTGCTCACTACACAGTCTCCCAAACAGTGTCGGGGCGCTCCGGATCAAAGATCTCGTGCGACCAAAACAAGGTCAGCAACTCAGTGTCGCCGACATTCGTAATGTTATGCGTGTGCAGGGTGGGCATGTCGATGAACACCGGCTCACGACCGCTGACGCGAAATTCCTGAACCTCGTCTTGAAATAGACGACGAATCTGAATGCTGGCTTCTCCTTGCACCACCAGAAAGCGCTCCACCTTGCGACGGTGAAAATGATTGCCGCGGGTAATCCCCGGGCGCGTGGTGCTGACGAAGCTTTGCCCGCCCTGCGCACCCTTGACCGCCTCAAACAAACTGCCGCGGTCATCGCTGTGAAGCGTGAGCGCCACGGGATAGCCTTGTGGATACAAGGCGGCGCGCAAGCAGTTGAACAAACTCAAATGCAATGGGTCGCGCAAATCCGGGATCTGCTGCAGCTCGCAATAACTGTGGCGAAACTCTTGCAACAAGGCCAACAAGCCGGAAACCTTAAGCGGGCGGCCAGGCACGCGCACGGTTTCGACTGCGGTAGGTTGCTCTTGCACGCGCGAAAGCACGATGTCGGCGACATCGGCCGCGTGCAGCAACTCTAAGCCACCATCGTGGTCGATGGTTGGCTGTTCGCCAATCGCCAACTGATGGCAAAAGGTATGCACCACGGAGTTATAGAAGGGCTTGCCGTGCTCGCCATAGACATGCGGCAAGACTAAGTCGTGGCAACCCACACCCTTGTTGCTCGCCCAATCGCGAAACAGCTCGCCAATCACGCGTTTGCTGGCGCCGTAAAGAGTGTCGCGTTCGCAATGAGTGCTATTGGAAAACACCAGTTGCGGGGTGGCGCCGGAAGCTTCGCAAGCAGCCAAAACTTGTTTCGCAAGCGCAATGTTCACATCGTGAACCTCTTGCTCTTCGCCGCGGTTCATGCCCGCGAAATGCACCAGCACATCTAGGCTTTCCGTAAAGGCTTCGAGGGCAGCTTGGTCGGCAAAGGTGTTGCGATCGGCCACGCGGACATCGAACTCATCCCGGCCAACCGTGGCGCAGCGTAAATGCCAGCCCATCATGCCGCCGGCGCCGGTGATTCCTATTCGCAAAGCACCCATGTGCATTAGCGGCCGAGCTCGGCGCGAATCTCGGGCAAAGTCAGAAGAAGCTCTTCCACACCCTTCACACTCAAGCGTTCGGTGTTGTCCGAGGTGTAGTCTTCCAGTGAGGTTTCTTCCGGATCGCCTTCGGAGAAGAACTTTTCATAGTTGAGGTCACGACCATCCATGCTCACGCGCAGATAGTCACCCATGTCTTCACTGCGGCGCAACTCTTCGCGGCTGGCCAAAGCCTCGTACATTTTCTCACCATGACGAATGCCGATGGCGCGTACTTTGTTGTCGGCGTTGAAGAGGTTCTTCATGGCCTCAACCAGAGTTGCAATCGTGCACGCCGGAGCCTTGCGCACAAACAAGTCTCCTTGGCGGGCGTGGCTGAAGGCGAACTCCACCAAATCCACCGCTTGGGTCAACGGCATCAGGAAGCGCGTCATCTGCGGCTCGGTCACGGTCAGTGGCTTGCCCGATTTGATTTGGCGCACGAACAAGGGGATCACCGAACCGCGCGAGTACATGACATTGCCGTAGCGCACGCAACTCACGTGCGTTTCGTCTTCGCCGAGATTGCGCGCCGATGCCTGCGCGACCTTTTCCATTAGCGCTTTGGTCATGCCCATGGCATTGACCGGGTACACCGCCTTGTCGGTGGATAAGCACACCACGCTCTTCACGCCGGCATCGACGGCGGCATCAATCACATGACGACTGCCTTCGACATTGGTGCGCACCGCTTCCATCGGGAAGAACTCGCACGAAGGAACTTGCTTCAGCGCCGCGGCGTGGAACACCATGTCCACGCCCTTCATCACGCGGCGCACACTGGCGGCATCGCGGACATCGCCGATGTGAAAGGCCAGTCGCGGATCTGCGTAGTCATTACGCATGGCGTCCTGCTTGGCCTCGTCGCGGCTAAAAATGCGAATCGCACCACAGCCGCGGGCACGCAGGTGATCGACCATGGCGCGGCCAAATGAGCCGGTACCACCGGTGATAAGGATGGTCTTGTCTGACAACATGTCGCGGAAGGGGGGGCGACAGCGCTCCCGGCCATCAGGGTAACGCCTACCATACGGTCCTGTGCGCCTGCCGCCCCTCCGCAAGTTGGCCGTGCCCCTGCTCCTCGGCCTAGGCATCGTCGCCACTCTAGGCCGCGAAATGGTCTTCGCGTGGGCACTTGGCACCAGCGCCGCGCTCGAGGAATTTCGCCTCGCCTTTGGCCTGCCCAACACCCTGGCGCAAACCCTCGGCCCGGCCTTTATCGGAGTTGCCCTGCCACTGCTTGCCCAAGCAGCCACCAGAGGCCCGGAAGCACACCGCCAAATGCGCCAGCGCTTGCTGCGCTTCAACCTCATGGCTGTGCTTGGCGTCGCCCTGTTCGGCATGATTGCCGCCACTCCCTTGGCCAATTTGCTGGCCCCAGGTTACGCGCCATCGCAACTCGAAAGCGTGGCGTCTTCGCTGCGCATCTTGTTCGCCTTCTTTGCTCTGGCGGCGGCAAGCTTTCATTGGCGCGCCTTGCTCAACCAGGGCGAGGTCTTCTGGCCTGGCGCCGGCGCCAGCCTTGCCATTTCGATGGCCTTCATCATTGGCTTACCGTTGTGGCAACAAGGCGGGCCACTCCCCGGCAATGGCCTGGCTTGGCTCGGAGTTTGTGGTGGTGGAGCGGTATTGCTGCTCCATGTGTTGGCTAAGCCAGGCCGCGTCGCGCAAGCCATCATGCGCCGTGAACAAGGCGAGCCCGGCTCTGCCGAGGAGACCGCTAAGCTTGCCGAGCAAGCCCAACAGAACTTCGCCAGGCCGCGCTTATTGTTGCCGATGTTGGCCGCCGCGCTGTATCAAATCAGCGCCGCGGTGCCGCGTTTTCTGGACCGCGCTTATGCCACCGACCTACCACAAGGTGGGGTCGCCGCCCTCGAGTACAGCTACAACGTCATTACCGCACCGGGCATTCTCTTTGGCACTTCTTTTGTCATGCTGGCCTACCCGGCCTTTGTGCGCGCATTAGCGCTAAACCGCCCGGCCGAGGCCCTGCGCCGACTCAAACGCCCCTTCCTGTTACTGCTCGGCGCCACCTTCACCATCAGCCTGCTGGTGCATTTTGCAGCCACTCCTCTAGTAACCCTGTTCTATCAACGGGGCGCCTATGACCAAGCCGCAAGCGCTGCCACGGTGGCGGTTTTGGCACCGCAAGCCCTCGGCCTGATGCCGATGGTCGCGAGCATGGCCCTGGCCCAAGGACTGCTTGGCCTCGGCGCCTTGCGTTTATTGCTCCTGCTGTCGGCCACGCGCATCCTCCTCCGCGCCACCCTTCTGTCCTGGATGCTGCCCGATGGCGGACTCGAAGGCCTCGGTCGCGCCTATGCCATCACCGAAGTCCTCGGCATGCTCTTGGCCGCTATTCTGTTTGTCTGGAACCTCCACAAGAGACGTCGAACCGCCGCATGAACCCACCCTCCTTTTCTGCATGCCTATGGCCTCGTAGCCTGGGCACCATACTGCCAATCTTTCTTGGTCTCTATGCCATATTGGACAGCTGGATGTTTTTTGCGGGGAATGAGCAACGCCTTGCGTACGCCGGGATTACCGGATTGTGCTCAATTCTTGCCCTGCTCAGCCTGCCTCGAATCAAGGCGCCGCGCCACGCCTGGGCATTGGCTTTAACTTGGGTTGGCCTATGCCTTTTGCCTCTCATTTCAGTGGCCACCCAAGACGTTGTTCTGCCAAATTATGTTGTAGGCGACTTTGCTTCGATGGTTCTACCGCTAGTGTTGTTTCTCCTGCTCTGGGCCCTTCCCGAATTGCTCCACCCTACACGAGCCCTGGGTCCCTACGCCATACTACTGGGTTTAGCTGCCGTTGCAGCCTCCCTATCTTCGGCAAGTTATAATGAACGTCACGCGGACCCAGTACTGCTCGGAATTGTCCTTGGTTGGACATATTTTCACTTCGGGCAAAACAAGTATCGGAGGCGGTGGACCTCAATTTTTTTACTAGTCTTACTCTCGATGGCGTTTAGCTCTGGCTATCGCTCCAGCTTTGCGCAGTGGTTTTTGATAGGACTCATGATGTTGTTCCTGGCTCATGGCCCGCGAATCGCCCTCATGAGCGGAATCACTCTGGCCATTTGTGCCGTACTTTTCTTGGCATTAGCCCCGAAGGGAGTGCTGGATGAGCAGCTTGCTGCCACCCGGCTCGATACTTTAGTTAGCGATGAGGGTGACATTTCTCTTGAAAGTCGCACCCTTGAGGCTAGAGATATCTGGGCCACCGTAAAAGGGGATTGGGCCCCATTGAACTGGCTTTTTGGCCAGGGATATGGTGCAACATTCCGCCCCATGCACTCAGATCCATGGCGCAATATCAACGACCAAGGCACTGTACACAATGTGCACATCACCCCAGTTTTAATGTTCTTCCGGTATGGCATGCTCGGGCTCATTGGATTTGCATCCCTGGCCTGTGCCGCCTTAGTACAGTTTTTTCGTACGCGTGACGAAGTTCGAAAGGGCGAAGCTTCATTCGCCAAAATTGTATTTACTGTCGGTATGGTCGCCTATCTATTAGACTCATCATTTCACGTGGTGTTGGTCGACCCGGCATTCTCCTACACTCTTGCCGGTTTCTTGCGAATGCGTTTCCCTTGGGCCGAACAAGCATGAGTCCCATTCTCGCAGCCCACGTTCGTCCATTGGTTATTATTGGCGCAGGCCGGAGTGGCACCAACATGCTGCGCGACGTCCTCTGCCGCATGCCGCAGTTTGGCACTTGGCCTTGCGATGAAATCAATTACATCTGGCGTCATGGCAATATGCGCTACCCGCACGATGAGTTCCCGGCGGAGCTCGCCACGCCATCGGTGCAGCGCTATCTAAACCGCGCCTTTGCCAAGTGCGCCAAGAGAGAGGATTGCACCACCGTGGTCGAAAAGACTTGCGCCAACTCCTTGCGCGTAGGTTTTGTTGCGGCGGCCCTGCCCAAGAACACGCGCTTTGTGCATATCGTGCGTGACGGTCACGATGTCGTCGCCAGTGCCGGCAAGCGCTGGACCGCCGGCCTGGACATCCCCTACCTCTTGCGCAAGGCGCGCTTTGTGCCGCGGCTGGACTTGCCTTATTACGCCCTGCGATATTTAGGTGCCCGCTTGCACCGGCTGCGCGATCGCGAGGGCAAGTTGTCCTTTTGGGGGCCGAGATACATCGGTATGGAAGAAGACTTGCAGCGCGGCAGCTTGGTTGAAGTTTGCGCGCGCCAATGGGAGCGTTCGGTGGAACGCGCCCTCGAAGACTTTGCGCAGCTCGAGCAAGAGCAAGTGCTCCATCTCCGCTACGAGGCCTTTGTCGCCTCCCCTGCGCAAGAGCTGGCGCGAATTGGCCGTTTTCTAGGAGAGACCTGGACAGAGGAGCAAATCCAGGCTGCGGTGGCCCCAGTTTCCCGAGGTAGCGTCGGCAAGGGCAAGCGCAATCTCGATGCAGAGCAGCAGGCGGTGGTCAAGGAAGTGGTTTTGCCGTTGATGGCCCAGATTAGCTCGGGTTCCCGCATTCTTTGATAGACCCCACCACATGCCAGGCATTTGCGGATTTCCATAGACGATTTCCTACGCTATTATTGGCGCCAACGCCAAACGCCACCTCGCCGTAATTTATGCCAGACTCCCCAACGACCTTGTCCCTCCTCCTGCGGGAGATAAAGCGCCACCCCCTGTGGCTCATCAGCTGCACCATCCTTCTCGGCTTGGTCGGTTGGACTACCGCGGCAATGCTCGAGCCGGGCTACTCGGCCAAGGGCGTGGTGGCAATTGCCCAGGGCGCGACTCGCTACGACTATTGGAAAGAGCCGACGCAGCTCGCGCAAAAGCCCGATATCGAGCGTGAAATTCACTTCCTGCGCTCGCGCCAACTGCTGGAAGCCATCTACCCACAGTTCGCGATTCAGGTCGATGACGACTCTCGTTATTGGCCGCACTTTGGCCGCCTTGGCCTGACGGTTTCGGTGCCTTCCGGGCAGCCGCGATTGCGCTTGGAATCCACTCCTGGCCAAGAGATGCCGCCCTTCCGCTGGCAGCTTCACTTTGAAGATGGAGAGCGCTGTTCGCTCGAAGATGAGCGTGGCGGCTTGAGCGGTGACTATGTGGTGAAAGACGGCATTCTCGATGTCGGGGGCATCAAGCTGCAGGTCACCGGCGAGGGCAAGCTTGCCGGCGCGACCTTCCGTGTCGTGCACCAGCGCGCTTCCGACTGGGTGCGCAAAGTGCAAAAGGAGCTGCGCGCCTCGCCCTCGGCACGCAACGCCCATGTGGTGGTCGTCGAATACACCGACACCGACCCCTATCGCGCTGCGGCGCTGGTCTCCTCCTTAATGGAGGCCTACCGCCAGCATTACCTCACGCGCTTTGCCGAAGACGCGGTGGGTCAGGTTCCGGCTCTGGTCGAACAAGCGCACCTCGCCGACCGAGAGTTGAAGGCTTACGAAACTCAGCTAGCTTCTCATGAAGCAGCCACCCTGACTTTTGCTCCGGAGCTACGCGCCTCCAGTTTGTATCAAACACTGGCTGCCGTCGAAACCGAGCGTGAGCTGGCTTCCGCAGACTGGATGTTCTTCCGCGATCTTGCCACCAGCCTGGATCGCGTGGAGCCTGATACCTCAGCTCCGCCGCGTAACTTGGCGGCCTCGCTGCGCATCAATGAAGAGCAAGATGCCTATTTTGCCTCTTTGTTGAGCGAACTTGGTTCCGTCGATGCGAATAGCCCGCGTGAGGTAGAGCTGAAGCGAAGACTCGAAGACAGCGTGCGTGCGCGTGCCGAGTCCTTGACAGAAGAAGTCCGTGCCTACGATCGCAGCTTGGACAATTTGCGCGCCGAACTGGCGGCATTCCCCATCGCCGTCTCTGAGCAACAGCGCTTAACCCGCGAAGTGCAGATGAAAGAGGCGCATGTCTTGTTCCTCAACACTCGCCTCGAAGAAGCCCGCCTGGCCGCGCGCACCAGCGTCGAAAGTGTCGCCGTCATCAACACCGCCACCGTTCCAGATCGCCGCGACGGTCCCTTCCTCGGCGCCTACCTCGCCATCGGCTTGCTCGCAGGATTCCTGCTGGGCGCGGTGGTACTGATTTACCGCAACCCCAAGGGCTAGGCGGCGCCTCTCGCGCATGAGCCCGGCACGTGCATTCGCCAAACGCGGTCTCGATTTCGTCGCCGCCTTTCTTGGACTTGCCATGTTGTGGCCATTGCTGTTGCTGTCCTGGTTTTTGGCGAAGATTTCGAGTGGCGGCGCGGGGTTCTTTCGCCAGGAACGCATCGGCCGCCACGGCAAAAGCTTTCGCATCTTGAAGCTGCAAACGATGCGGCCTCAGGCCGTCGCGGGGAGCTCGGTCACCGCAGGCAATGACCCACGCATCACGCCAACCGGGCGCTGGTTGCGTCGGCTCAAGCTCGATGAACTTCCCCAGCTGTGGAATGTCTTGAAGGGCGAAATGAGTTTGGTCGGCCCTCGCCCTGATGTCCCTGGATTCGCGGACCAGCTGCAGGGCGAAGATCGTCGGCTGCTCGAGCTGCGCCCCGGCATTACTGGACCAGCATCCCTGGTGTTCAAGGAAGAGGAAGATCTGCTGGACAAGCAGGTAGACCCCGAGCAGTACAATCTAGAGGTCATTTGGCCGGCCAAGGTCGCCCTCAACCTGGCCTACCTAGACCGCTACCGCCTTCGCCTCGACCTCATGTACATTGCCGCGACCTTAGTGCCAGCTTTGCGCATGCGTGTCGCTCCCCCCTACCAGCCCAACTCCGCACCAGGCGCGCCCGAATCTTCTCGCTGATGGAACGCATTTACCTTTCGCCGCCGCATATGGGCACCGCAGAGCGCGAGCTTCTGCTGGAAGCCTTCGACTCCAACTGGATTGCTCCCCTCGGCCCGATGGTCGATGCCTTTGAGCAAGAGTTCGCCGCTTATGTGGAAGCTCCTTTTGCCGCCGCCCTGAGTTCGGGAACCGGCGCGATTCATTTGGCGCTGATCTTGATGGGCATCGGCCAGGGTGACAAGGTGTATGTGCCTTCGCTGACCTTTTCCGGTAGCGCAAACCCGGTCACCTATGTCGGCGCCGAGCCAGTGTTGCTCGACGCGGAAGAGCGCACCTGGAACTTGTGCCCTGCGCGTCTCGCCGAAGCTCTCGCCGAAGATGCCAAGCGCGGCACACTTCCCAAGGCGGTCATGATTGTGCACCTTTACGGCCAAGCCGCCGAGGTCGATGAGATCGTCGCCCTGTGTCAGCAGTATGAAGTGCCGATTTTGGAAGACGCCGCCGAGGCCGTCGGTACCCGCTACCGCGGACGCCACGTCGGCAACGATGGCGTGCTTAGCATTTATAGCTTCAACGGCAACAAGATCATGAGCACCAGTGGTGGCGGCATGTTGGTCGGCGCCGACGAGGCCATGATTCAGCGCGCTCGTTTTCTCGCCACCCAGGCGCGCGAGCCAGCACCGCACTATCAGCATGAAGTGATTGGCTACAACTATCGCATGTCCAACTTGTTGGCCGCGGTCGGTCGTGGCCAGCTGCAGGTTATCGAAGATCGCGTCGCCGCTCGGCGCGCCAACTTTGACCATTATCAACAAGTGCTCGGCGCACTTCCGGGCCTGAGTTTCACCCAAGAGCCCGAAGGCGATCGTGGCACACGCTGGTTGACGGTCATGCAGATCGACCGCGATACCTTTGGCGCCAGCCCCGAAGACCTTCGTTTGGCGCTAGAGGAACAGAACATCGAGGCGCGCCCGCTGTGGAAGCCGATGCACATGCAGCCGGTCTTCCGCGACTGCCGCATGGTCGGCGGCGCGGTCGCTGAGCGCTTGTTTGAAAACGGCCTATGCCTGCCGAGTGGCTCTGCGCTGACCCAAGAGCAGCGTGAGCACATAATTGGCGTCGTCAGCGCCAGCGCCAAGGCGCTTTCCTAGGGATTCACATAATTTCTTTCAGGTTCATGCCTTAGCCTCCGTAAAGGACGCTGGAGTCATGAAGAAAGAACTGCAATCACAACGAGGGTCCATCCTGCTTTTGGTGATGTTCACGCTGTCCCTACTGGTGGCAGCGGCATTGAGCAGCACGCAATCCCTAGACGCGCGCATGGATGATGCGCGCAGCCAATCGGACAACACCCGCAATCAGTTGCTGGCGGAGTCGATGGTAGATTTTGCCGCGAGTCAGCTCAAGGACGATGCCAACTACATTGGTACCGGCGAGCAATCCCTTTCGGTCGGAGCAAGCACCATCATCATTACTGCGGCGCCCACCCCCGGGACTCCTGACGGTAACCCCTATTCGGTCATCGCCGAGGCAACCTCTGGGGTCGGAAAGGCCCAAATGCAGGCTGACCTAACGGTACAGAGTGGTGTCAGTGCGGATGCTGACCTCGCTTTGATTTTCCTTGGGGATGAGTTTCATATGCTCGATAGCACCGTGCTGGGTGACACCCTGATCGCGGATGCTCCTGGTGCTGTACGCTATTGGATTACCGACGAATTTGGCGTTGGCAGCTGGCAGGACAATGAGCCTTCCACTGAAAGCTATGATTTTGAAACCTCTGCCGTGGTGGGTGACCTCTTTCACTACGCCGACGTCAACTACGGCGTAGCCACCGAGGAGCATCGCATCACCACTCCTATCTATGCACCCAAGTACGACCTAGATGAGTATTTGGTTCCTGGACCGGATAAGGTGATTTACTACTACGAGAATAATCTACGCAACGTGACTCATCAAGAGACTGCCGTCTTTGTTATGCACGAAGGCCATACCTTGAGTCTAGATCGCTGCCATTTCCCAGGAGGAGTTGTGGTTTATGTGGAGCCTGAATTTGATATTCGCGATGACCAACGTCGCAATAAGGTGCTGTTGAAGCACGGCACCACCATTGGCGGTGGCAATGGAGGCGTCCACCCTAACCTAGGAATGCTCGCTCCGGGAACTGAGGTGCACTTCACCCACCCTGGATGTGTCTACGAAGAAGACCACAATGACATTGAGGGATTAATCATCTGGAATGCGATTCACATGATCAAAGAAGCACGACTCCTTGGCATGGTGATTGTGTATCGCGAGGTACTGCACTTCCGCGAGTCCGAAGTCGTCTATGACCCACAGATCATGACCAGCCTTCCTCCTGGCATTGAGTTCAGCCTGCCCTATGGATCTGTGGATGTCGGGCAAGTTCGCGAATACTACGAGCCTAGCCCTTAGGGCTTCCTTTGTGGGGCGGTCGACCGACCGCCCTAACTAGCACGAGCTTCAGAGGAATGCCGACTTGAGCTTGGCTCGATGGCACCAAGCCACAATCAGCATCAGGACCGTCAAGACAAAACCAGCGCCAATGCCGGCCAAGTCATAGACCAAGTGGTATTCCAAGATCACCACGGCAATCGGGGCCAGCATAGAAAGTGCCAAAACCACACGGCTAAGGATCAGGAACAACGCCGATGCCAGAAATACCGCGCCCACGGTTTCGAAGATAAAGCCAGTACCGGCCAAAGCGCCAAGGAAGGCGCCGCCCTCGGCGGGTGGCGCAGGCATTTCTAAGAAGTGCAGAAACTTGTTCGCACCAAACACACCAACCATGGCGGCGAGGGCGAAGCGACTGCCCTTCTCGAGGAGCACCGGAGAGTTAGTTGCCATGGCGCACAATCTCCCCTTCTTCCATGTAAATGATGTCTTCGGCGATGTTCGTGGCGTAGTCAGCAATCCGCTCGACTAGACGCACGACGTTGGCCCAGCGCATCAGCGCGGGAATCGCTTCCGGCTCTTCGGACATGCGCTCTTCAATGCGCGCCAAAATGATGCGGTTGAGGTCGTCGACTTTGTCGTCAAGCGCCATTAAGGCGCGCGCGCGATTTTCGTCGCGATGAATCAAGGCTTGCATGGTTTCCCGCACCATAGTGCGCGTTTGCTGCGCCATTTCATCGAAGTGCTCCGGCGGGGTGGTGGCCGGCAAGCGCTCCAAGTCTATGGTGCGCTTCGCGATATTTGCAGCAATGTCGGCAATGCGCTCGAGATCATTATTGATCTTGATGGCGGCCACAATGAAGCGAAGGTCGCCGGCGACCGGAGCATGCAGAGCCAAAATCTTGAGCGCTTCTTCCTCAAGCATGACCTCGAGATCATCAATCGCTGCATCGCCAGCAACCACTTCACGCGCGCTTTCGATATCGCGGGCAAGGATGCTATCAATCGACTTACGGAAAGCTTCTTCGCAAAGAGAACTGACCTGAAGCATGTGGTCGGCGAGCTCGCCGATGTCGCGCATAAAGTGATTCGTCATGATGATTATCCGAAGCGGCCGGTGAGGTAGTCCTCTGTTTCTTGATGTTCTGGCCGCGTAAACATCTGCGCCGTCGGCGTGCATTCCACCAAGCGGCCCTTGTAAAAGAAGCCGGTGTGGTCGGAAACGCGTGCCGCTTGCTGCATGTTGTGGGTCACAATCACGATGGTGTAATCCCCTCGCAATTGACCAATCAGGTCTTCAATCCGCGCCGTGGCCTTGGGATCCAATGCCGACGCGGGTTCATCGAGCAACAGAACCTCAGGCTCGTTGGCTAGGGCTCGTGCAATGCACAAGCGCTGTTGCTGGCCACCCGACAATCCCAAAGCCGAGGTGTGCAGGCGATCTTTGACCTCATCCCAGAGAGCAGCGCCGTGGAGACAACGCTCGACCAAGGCGTCCATGTCGGCCTTGCTCACCTTGCCCTGAAGGCGTGGGCCATAGGCAATGTTTTCGTAGATGGAAATCGGGAAGGGATTCGGGCGCTGGAACACCATACCCACACGCCTACGCAGCTCTACGACATCGACTTGGCGATGGTAGATGTCCTGGCCATCCAGCAACACCTTTCCCTCCACGCGCGTTTCCGCCACCAAATCGTTCATTCGGTTGAGCGTGCGCAAGAAGGTCGACTTGCCGCAACCGGAAGGACCAATCAAAGCCGTTACCTCGCCACGCGGGATGGCCATGTCGACCTGGGTCAAGGCTTGGTTATCGCCGTAGAAGAAGTCGAGCTGCTGCACTTCAAAGCTCGGGTCTGCGAATTCGTCCGCGGGGGTACGCCTTTCCGCGGCGTCTACGGCAATCATGCCCAAGGCCGAAACTGGCTTAGCTTTTTCCTTCGGGGGCTTTGATTCTTGTACCAAGGTCGTCTCCATGATCACTAGCCGAATCGACCGGTAATGTAGTCTTCGGTTTCTTGCCGTTGCGGGCGTTCAAAGATGTCCGCGGTGGTGCCAAACTCGACCAAGTTGCCCATGAACATATAGGCAGTGTAGTCACTGACGCGCGAAGCCTGCTGCATGTTGTGCGTCACGATGGCAATCGAGTAGCTCTTGCGCAGCTCGAGCATGAGGTCTTCCACTGCCGCGGTGGAGCGTGGGTCGAGTGCGGAGCAAGGCTCGTCCATCAATAACACCTCTGGCCCCACAGCAATCGCGCGCGCAATGCACAACCGTTGTTGCTGGCCGCCGGACAATCCCAAGGCGGAATCGTGCAGGCGATCTTTCACCTCATCCCAAAGCGCGGCGCGGTGCAGAGCCCACTCGACGATTTCATCGACCTCGGACTTACTCGCTTTTAGGTGAAGGCGGACGCCAAAGGCGACGTTGTCAAAAATCGACTTGGGGAAGGGGTTGGGCTTTTGAAACACAATCCCCACTTTGCGACGCAGACCAACGACATCGGTGGCTGGGCCAAGCACGCTCTTGCCGTGAATTTCCAACGTACCTTCTGCGCGCGCACTCGGGATGGCATCGTTCATGCGATTGATCCACCGCAACAGGGTGCTCTTGCCGCAACCGCTTGGACCGATAAACGCACTAATGCGGTTTTCCGGTAGTTCCAAGCTGATGTCCTTGAGGGCATGAAAATCGCCGTACCAACTGTTCAAGCCAACCATCCGAACCGCAGCCTTTGGCGGTTCTTGACTTTCTTCGGCGTCTGGCGCAGCATTCGCCAGGGTCTTGAGGGTTTCGGCCATCTGAGGGGGCATTCTAGCTCGGTCTAAGAAAGCGGCTTCTGCAGCTTCTGGCGCAGGAATACGGCAATGGCGTTAAACAACAAGAGTGCGGTCAGGAGCACAATGATGCCGCTCGCAGCCAGGTCATGGAACTCTTTCTGCGGACGCCCGGCCCAGTTGTAGATCTGCAGCGGCATGGCAGTGAAGTCGTCCATGAGATTGCTCGGCGCGCGTGTAATGAACACGATGCCGGCAATCATCAGCAACGGAGCCGCTTCGCCGATGGCGCGGCTCATGGCGATGATGGCGCCAGTCAAGATGCCTGGGAAGGCTGCGGGCAGTGTCACGCGGCGGACCGTTTGCCATGGCGTCGCGCCCAGGCCCAAAGAGGCTTGGCGTAATGACGAGGGCACAGCACGCAAGGCCTCTTGCGAAGAGATGATGATAATCGGCAAGATCACCAACATAAGGGTGAGGGCGCCGGCCAACACTCCGCGACCAAAGGGCAGCCGGAAGTACCACCAGTTGCGCTCTTTGTTGCGACCGGGCAAGTCCCAGCTGTAAAGCGAGCGCATGGCAATCTCTTCGTCTTCCGGCCAGTCGTCGTCGTCACCCAAAAGGTTGAGCTCCATGGCTGTGCCTTCATAGGTGTAAATCGTCATGCCATCTACCGGCACCGTTTCCGGCGCCATCGGGTCATCAATCGGAACTTCGATGATGAAATCCCCTTGGTTGTAGAACTGGTCCACATAGGTGGCACCGGTTTCCAACAGCGGGTCTCGTTCATTCCCAAAGAGCCCAAACATGGACACAAAAACGGTCAATCCCAAAATACCGAACACCACCGAGGGCACGCCCGACAGGTTCGTGATGTTGAGCTGAATGAAGGCATGCGCCTTGCGCAACACCTTGTGCTTGGGGCGGAATTCCTCGAGCACAATCGCGGCAGCCACTCCCAGCGGAAGGGCAACCAACATGGTTAAAACCAACAGCCACAACGAACCCATGATCGCGGGGAACATGCCGGCCACGGCAGGATCTGGGTCGGGAGCGCCACTGAGGAAGTTGGCATTTAGCGCCCCCACTCCTTCAAACACAATCGCAATCAGCAAAATCGCCAGGATGCCGGCAGACATGCTGGCGATGATCTGGCAACCACGCCGGAAGATGCGATCCTTGCGGTGGCGCTTCGCCAGCGGCACTCGGCGCTCGGCCATGAGCTTCTTGTCGGACAAGAGCGCAGGTTTCTTGGGGGAGCTCAATCGTATACCTCGCGGTAGCGTTTGCGGATCCAAGAGCCAACCAGCGTGAACGCCAGGGTGAGCACAAAGAGCATGGCGGCGACGGCGTACATGGAGTAATACTCCACGCCATAGTTCGAGACATCGCCGAGGGCCATTTGCACCATGAAGCCGGTCATGGTTTGGATTTCATCGCGTACGTCCATCGTGACCTTGGGCGTAGATCCCGCGGCAAGGGCCACAATCATGGTTTCGCCGATGGCGCGCGCCGCCGCCAACAACACCGCCGAGGTGATGCCGGATAGCGCCGCGGGGAACACCACCTTGAAGGAGGTATCAAACCGGGTTGCACCCAATCCAAAGGCGCCGTCACGCAAAGATTGCGGCACCGCGCGCAGTGCGTCTTCCGAAAGCGAGGTGATGATGGGCAAAATCAAAATGCCCACGGCAATGCCTGCGGCCAGTGCGTTGAAAGAACCGAAACCTTCGGAGAAAGTTTTCAGCGCCGGGGTGATGAGGGTTAAGGCAAAGAAGCCGTAAACCACCGTGGGGATGCCTGCGAGCACTTCCAAGGACGGCTTGAGAATGGCGCGCACGCGCGGGTGAGCGTACTCACTCAGGTAAATCGCGGTCACCAAGCCAAGTGGCACGGCCACCAGAAGGGCGACGCCCGCCACCAGGAATGTGCCGCAGACTAGAGACCAAATCCCGAAATGCTTCTCGGCGCCAAGCAAGGGGTTCCATTGTGCGGTGCCGAAGAACTCGCCAACCGAGACCTCGTCTTGGGCGAAGAAGTTGCTGGTCTCTGCGCCAAGGACCCACAAAATAGCCAGGGTAATAAAAACGGAAAAGAGCGCGGCGCTATTGAGCAGGCTCAAAATGCCGCGCTCTTTCCAGCGCCGAGCATGCCGCGACGGGGCACCCCGAAGAGTGCCCCGCGCGGGAGATTCTGGTGCAGAATCTGCGGGGGGATTACTTGGTGTCAAGAAGGTTGGCCTCTTGGTAGGCCTTGTCGAGAGGCTGCTCGCGCTTGGAGTAGACCGGACCACCTTCGTGCATCTCGGCCATCACGAACACGGTACCGGTGCGGCGCTTTTTGAGGAAGCTCTTCGCGGTCTCCGCAACCTTGGGGCTCATGGGCACATACTGAACCTTCTTGGCGAAGGTACCGGCGTTCTCCATGTAGAACTCCACGAACTTGCGCATCGCTGGGCGGCGCAGACTCTTCTCGTTGACGTAGATGAACAGCGGGCGGCTCAGCGGAGCGTAAGCGCCAGAAATCACATTTTCTGGAGTCGGCATGACCGCCTTGCCAGTTTTCGGGTTGACAATCGCGGCAGCGCGAATCTTGTCCTTGTTCTCGAAGTAGTAAGAAGCACCGAAGTAGCCGATGGCGTACTTGTCGCCACTGACGCCGGTCACCAAGACATTGTCGTCTTCGCTGACAGACATGTCAGGACGGAAGCTACCGGTCTTGCCAGCCACCACTTCTTTGAAGTAGTCGAAGGTTCCCGAGTCGGTTCCTGGCGAGTAGACCTTGATGGTCTCGTTGGGCCACTCTGGGTTCAGGTCGCTCCACTTGCGGGCTTTGCCATCTTCCAGGTAGATCGCCTTGAGCTGATCCACGGTGAGCTGCTTCACCCAATCGTTGTTTGGGTTGAGCACAATGGAAAGGCCATCGAGGGCGACCGGAAGCTCAATGAAGCTGACGCCATTCTCGGCGCACTTCTTGAATTCCTTGCCCTTGATTGGACGCGAAGCATCGGAGATGTCGGTCTCGCCGATGGCGAAACGCTTGAAGCCACCGCCGGTGCCAGAGACGGCGACCGTGACGTTGACATTGGGGAACTCCTTGCGGAAGGCTGCAGCGGCAGCTTCGGTGATTGGGTAGACGGTGCTGGAACCGTCAACCACAACCTTGCCCCGAAGGGCCTCGGCCTGTGCGCTAGCGGCCGGTGTCAGAGCAAGAACCAAGGCGGTAGGTGCAAGCACCATGGCGAGCGGCTGGAGGATGTTCTTCATGGCCACATTGTTCTCCCCCTTTGCGAAGACTATGTGAAGGCCGCGTTAAAGCTTGTGGCGCAGGCGCAGGACCAGCGAGCGTGAATACAAGGTTTTCTTGTTGTTTATGAGGCTTTTCAGGCCCTGATTTCGCTCAGAGAGCTCCTCTGGCCCACTCCGCTCCAAACGACCCCGCCAGGGCCGGCCAAGCTGATGCAGCAGCCAATACAAGGGTTTCAAGCTGCGCCGCTTCTCCTTGTCCGGCAATAGCTCCTCAACTTCGGCGCCAGCCATCCAACACCACCAGCGCAGCTGGGGCAGAGTGATTGGGGAAACATGGCCGCGGTCGCCAAGATGATTACGCGTGGTGTCTGGAATGTCATAGGCCTGGAACTGGAACAGCGTTCCCGTGAACAGGAACTGCAGCCGCGAATAGAAGTTGTGGACGTTGGGAATGGAGAGGTACACCAAACCGCCTGGCTTGGTAATGCGCACCAACTCGGCCACAAGTTCTTGCGGTGCTAATAAATGCTCCAAGCCTTCGGTGCACACCACCGCATCGAAGCTGGCGTCTTCCAACGGCAAGGCACTGCTCATGTCGAGCGGAAGATAGTCTTCGCGCAGGCCGTTGAGGTCGGCAGGAACCGCATCGATTCCGGCAGCGCGCAAGGCATCGGTGAACTGTCCACGCCCCGCCGGTAAATCCAGCACGCGCGGCGAACCCGGCAGAGCTTGCAGCTCGGCCAAAATCGCCTGCATATAGGGCGTGAAACTATGGCTGGCAATGAAGGCCGGCGCAGCCTCAGGGGGAGCCGCGGTCATCGCCCGCAGTCTAACGCACCCGATTTACAGCCGGCACGGAAGCTCGACGCGGAAGGTTGAGCCCTGCCCAGGCTCACTATGTAGCGAAACGCGGCCGCCTAAGCGCTTGACCAAGTGGCGCACGATGCTCAACCCAAGGCCGGTTCCGCCTGAAGCTCGTGAGTGGGCGACATCGGCGCGGAAAAAGCGTTCGAAAATGCGCGGCTGAATCTCCGGGTCGATTCCAGGACCAGTGTCACTGACCTCCAGCAGCAGGCGAGTTTGATCTGGCGTCAGTTCTGCGCGAATCGTGATTTTCCCCTGCTCGGTATAAGCAATCGCATTGCCAATCAGATTTTGCAGGATGGTGCGCATGGCAAAGTCATCGAGCCAAAGGTCGTCGGTGCTGGGCGCAATGGCGACACGCATTTCTAAACCTTTCGCCTCGGCAGACGGGCGCAGGGCTTCCATTACGCGCTCGGCCTGGTCACCGACATTGAGCGACTGCGGATTGGGTTGCCATTCGCCAGCTTCGGCGCGAGCCAACGCCAATAGGTCATCCGCAAGATTGGCCAATCCGCGCGCATTGCGTTGCGCACGCTGCAGCAAGTCTTCGCGCTTGTCCTCGGCCACCAGATCGAACAAATCGAGCAAGCCGATGAGCGCGGCGATTGGTGTCTTGAGTTCGTGACTCGCGTTGGCGACAAAATCTTGCCGCTTACGGTCGACGTCTTCCGCTGCTTCTACATCGCGGATGACCAAGAGGCGCCGCGCCATACCCGCGGCGGCCATCGTCATTTCTAGGGACACTTGCTCCGGCTGGTCTTGTTCTCCCTCCGCGTCAGACATGTGCAAGCTCAAGATTTCCCGCCGCGAGGCCGAGGGCGTGGTGCCCTCGATGAATTCTTCCAACTCTGGGTAGGGCGCCAAGCTGTGGAGTACTGGGTGTTGCCCACTCTCCGGCGGCGGCGATTGCAGGCGCAACATGCCCGCTGCTGCGGGATTCATATACAGAACTTCACTGCGCGGGCCGAGCAACACCACCCCCTCTTGCAGAAACTCCAGGCAACGGCGCATGGCCTCGCGCTTTTCCGCGAGCTCACGCATATGCTGCCAAGACTGCTTGCGCAGACGACGTTCACGCCAAAAGGCGAGGGCAAGCCCCGCAGAGAGCGCCCACAATCCCCATGTGAAAACTGCGCTCAAACGTTTGCTTTATCAGTGAAGCGGTAACCCACGCCGCGGACGGTTTCGATGTAGCGCCCAAAGTCACCAAGCTTTTTGCGCACCGACTTGACGTGGGTATCAATATTGCGCTCGGTCACGATGACGCCTGCGCCAACGGTTGCATCGAGCAATTCTGCGCGGCGAAACACGCGACCGGGACGACCGGTCAAGGTTTGTAGCAGCTTGAACTCGGTTGGTGTGAGCTGTACTGGATCATCTTCGCCGATACGCACTTCAAAGCGAATCGGGTCGACCACCATGTCTCCGACCGAAATGATTTTGTCGGTCACGACCGGGTCTTTGGTGTTGCCGCGGCGCAGAAGGTTGCGCACACGTGCTACCAACTCTCGTGGGCGAGCGGGTTTGACGACGTAGTCATCGGCGCCGATGCCCAGGCCCAAGACCACATCGGATTCCTCCGACTTTGCCGTCAGCATGAGAATGGGCAAGCCATGAAAGGCCCCATCAGCTCGCAAGCGACGGCAGACTTCAATGCCATCAAGCTTCGGGATCATGAGGTCCAAGATCACTATGTCCGGCGCATGGCGGCGTGCTTTGTCCAAAGCCATTTCACCGTCGGTAGCCATGACACAACGAAAGCCTTCCATTTCGAAGGTAAGACGGAGGATCTCGAGAAGATCTGCATCGTCTTCGACAAGGAGTATCGTCTTCTGCATCATGCGAAAAGGATGAGGGCATCCCATGGCCTTCGCGGGGCCACTACTGTGAAGTTTACGCGAAGACCCTTCCTTCCGCAGAGAAATGGGGCGATACTGCCCAAATGCTGGCCTTCGACCCCGCCACTCTCGTGCCCCTGCTCCGCTGCCCAGTCAGCCACGCGCCGTTGCGCCTGGTTGGCGAAGAGTGCTTTGTCTCCACCGATGCGGCCACGCGTTTGCGTTTTCCGATTACCGATGGCTTCCCAGTGTTGCTCGAAGAAGAAGCGGAAACCCTGAGCGAAGAAGATTGGCGCGCCCTTTTGGATCGTGCCGACGACCACGGCAGCGAGGATTCCTAATGACCATCTTCGCCAAAATCCTGGCGGGTGAAATCCCGGCAACCTTCGTTTACGAAGATGACCACGCCGTAGCATTCGCCGATGTTTCGCCACAAGCGCCGGTGCATCTGTTAGTGATTCCACGCAAGCCCATGAAGAGCTTGCACGACGCCGTCGCCGAGGACACCAAGCTGCTTGGCCACCTGATGCAAGTTTGCCGACAAGTCGCCGCCGAAGCTGGCTTATCGGAAAGTGGTTATCGCATCGTGACCAACATCGGCAAAGAAGGCGGCCAGTCGGTGGAGCACCTGCACTTCCACGTGCTCGGCGGCCGCGACATGACTTGGCCTCCGGGTTGAGTCACCAGATTGCGTTTAGGTGAACACAAAAATAGGGCAGCAGGTCAAAAACCTACTGCCCTTCGCGGCTAGCTAGGGTCTGCCTAGCGCGATTGGGATTGCCGCTTGGCGCGTTGCTGCGGGCGCTGTTCCCCTTGCGCCGCACGACGTTGCTCCATGGCGGTCTTGAGTGCTTGACGCTCTTGTGGATCAAGTTGGCCATCGCCGTTTGCGTCAAAGCGCTGCAACAGTTGTTGACGACGCTGTTGACGTAGCTCTTGGCGCTGGCCGTCATTCTGGCGCGAACCACGACGACTTCCTTCGCCCTGTGGACGGTCACGCTGGATGACATCGCCGCGCCCTCCGCGAGGCAAATCGCGCTTTGCGCCACCACGAGCTTCGCCGCGTCCGCCTTTCACGCGGCCTTCCTTCTGGCGCTTACCAAGCTCGCTGCGACGAGCTTCCACGGCAGCGCGCAAACGGGCTTTCTCGGTTTCATCGAGCGTGCCGTCGCCATTGGCGTCGAAGCGCTTGAGAATCTCTTCCTTCGACGGGCGCTGGCGCTCTTCGCCACCGCGTTGGCGGCCTTCGCCGCGCTGACCGCGCACGCGATCTGGCTGCTGGTGTGGAGGCCGCTCCAAGCGCTCGGACTTGGGGCCTTCTGTCTGTGCAGCCAGCGCAGGCGCGGCAGACACGAGAATCAAGGTGCTTAGGAAGTATTTCATGTCAAAAACGGCCCTCGCCGTTGTTCCCAGAACCCCCTCTGCGGAAAGTGGTTCCGCAAATCCGACTCTTTTTTATCTTCCTCGACGCCAAATTTCGTTACATTCCAAACATATGAAGTATTTCTTCGCCATTTCTGCAGCCCTTTTGTTTGTAAGCACTCACCTGCCTGCGCAGAAGGCCAGGGAAGCATCTGCCGATTTATGGGCAGAACGCCGCCTCATGGTCCTCCCCGAAGGCTGCCCAACTGTCCTCGACTTTTCGGTCAGTCAAAATCTAGAACATGTGGTTTGCTTAGTCGGCACTACCCTTGAGCAAGAGGTCGTGTTCGATGGCACGCGCTATCCAAGTGGCAAGTTGTTCTACCCACCACAATGGGAGCCGGAGTGGAACTTTGTGGCTTGGACTACGACAGAGCTCAACGATCAAGTCGCGAGCGATGGCCGCTTATTCGTCAATGGAGATGTTGTCTCTAAGGCACCTTGGTTTGGCCCCGCCCGCACCAATGCGACTGGCGAAGTGGTGGCCTATTGGCGAGGCGACCGAGGCTTGCAGCAAGGCGGCGGTCCCGTGGTTCTAGATGAGGCGCAACTCATCGTGAACCAAAAGGAAGTCTGCGCCCTAGAGAGTGGCTACCCGTCTGCGTTCGCACTGAGCGCGAATGGCAAGGTGGCGGCTTACAGCTTTACCTATCACATCACGAAAGAGGGCCGACCCCTTCCGACCCAACAAACCAAAGTTTTTCTAGGCAAAAAGGAAATGGGACAAGCTTTGTTCATTCCTTCTGTCACGGTGGATGACCGCGGCCGGACGATGGCTTATCAGTCAGGCAACAACGGGGAAGCCAGTACTTGGGTGTATATTCGTGACAAACTGGTGAAAGGTGATTTTTCTAAATCTTCCATGCCTATACTCTGCCCCAAGGGGCGCAACCTCGCATTCCTAACTTTAGACGAGGCCGGCAAGGTTGGTGTCGTCCAAGATGGCAAAGAATGGAAGCAACGCTGGGATGTCGTGAGTCCCCCAGTTTGGGATCGCAAGGGAAACCAATTGGCAGTCATCGCCAATGAGGGAATGAACTCATTGATTCACCAACTCAAGGGGCACGGCGCTCATTGGTTTGCCAACCAGAACCTCAGCCTTTTTGATCGGGAAGAACAAAGCTATCTCACCCTCGAGCCAGAAGGTCGTTTTTTCCTGGTGGTCGATGGCAAAGTCGTGAGCAAAGATTATTCCCTTGCACGCGACCCAGTATGGAGTGCCGATGGCAAACAGATTGCCTTCCGCGCAAAGGACGAACTTGGCTGGCGCATTATCGCCGGAGAATTTTCCTCCGATGCCTACCCCTTTGTTACCGCTCCGCGCTTTAGCCAGGATGGCAAGCGCATCGGGTTTGGCGCTCTCATCGGCGAAGAAATCTACTGGCGCACGATGAGCTTAGAAGCGCCTACTCCCCAGTAGGAACCAGCAACCCCAACACCGCGCTCAAGCCGTGAATGTATGGCTTGCCGCAAACGGGGCCGATTTCGCCAGCGACAAAACCGCCGCCGATGGGTAGGTCCGGCCACACATCGTGGATCGTGTCGATGTCGTGATCGCTGCGCTGGAAGAACGGTAAGCCACGGCCGGTACAGGTGAATAACAAACCGCCAACTGCCTTGGGGCAATAGCTGCCAGCGAGTTCGGTTAACGCTTGAAGTTCCTCATGCGCATGGCTGCGGTCGCGCGCTTGGAACTGAATCGAATCGCCGTTGCCGAGTTCATCGGTAATGGCGATCGCGCCTTCGTCGGGATCGACGCCCATGACCGCGCGAATGAGTAAGTCTCCGCCGGCTTCTCCGTGCGGTAATGGCGCGGGCTGAATGCCCACTTGCGGCGCGCGCATAAACAAGCGGCGCTCTTCTTCGTTGGCGACAACCAACACTTCGTTGAGTTCTTCATAGGCGGAACGCCCGCCCAGCTCATACAGCACATTGCCTTCGACCCGCGTCACGGTAAAAGCCGGGCCAATCGGTCGGCAACCTTGCGCCACCACCGGCTCTAAGCGATAGGCCCCTTCCATGACAAAACCGACGGCGCCACTTTCATGAATCTCGTCGTCGCAGATGAGCAAGTTTTCCCCGGCACGATCCGCACCACTGGCAAGACCGCCGAGCACCACGGGCAAGTCTTCGAGTTGCCGCAGCGATTCAAAGAAAGGCTCGAGCGGGAAAGTGAAGGGGTCGGCGTAAAGCGAGATGCTGGCAGTGGAGCCGACATCGGGCCAGCCCAAAATGCGGCTGTTGGCGCTATCTAGGTCAAGGCGGAAAGCCTGCACCCGCGTTCCGGGGAGGCGTGCGGCCCAAACCGACAAGCCAGGGCCGACCTGATGTTCGCGCCCACCACCAATCACACCTGACAGCGTGCTGCCGACGACCGCATCGGGCTGAAGGCGCGCATGCACCAGCTTTAGCACCTCCTTCAAGCGCGAGCGATGGTGGGGCGTCGCCGAGAGCACCACCAAATCTGGTGCGCCGCCAATCTTCTCTTGCACCTTGCTCAGCACATGCTCCACCGCTGCCATGGTGTCTGGCAGCAGAGAAACCGCTTCGGCGGCTACAGCCTGACCAGGAAGTGCCATCTCTTCTATATCGTCTGCTTAGGGGCAAGTCTCGAAGAAAATATCGGCAGACTTAGAACTGAGAGCCGGGCGCGGGAATCACGCCATCGAAGCCGGTATCGGCGTCGAAGGAATCGGGGGCGACGGGATCGTCGAAATCCAAAAGGCGGTAGGTCACATCTTCCATGCGGTAGAGGTCTTCGACCAAGCCGTCTTCCATCTCGAACACCACTTGCAGACGGCCGGTCACTTCGATCGTTTGGTAGGTGTAGTCCATGCCTTCTGGGTCGCGCAGCGTGACGCGCAAGATTTCATTGAGCTGCGGTGGCGCGCCGAAACAACAGCTGTACAAACTACGCACTAAATGAAAGGTGCGGATGTGCTCAAAGTCGATGTCCGGCATCATGAAGCCGCGCATCGTGATCATCTTGCCGTCGAGCGCCAGAATGTGTTCGGGAATCGGTTGCTTCTTGCGCTCGTCGAAGTCCCAGCCTCCGAGGTCGTGCATGTCGATGAGATAGGGCTCATCGCTAGCGGCAATGCGCCGCGCCAGACTTGCTTGGCGCTCTTCTTCGGTCATCGCCGACGACCAAAAGCGCTTGCTGTAATCGATGGCCTCTTCGGCCGGCTCCTCGTTCGCCGGTTCTTGCGCCTGAACCTCTTCGACCACTTCCTCAACCGGATCTTCCACCACAGGGTCCTCTTGCTTGCTGCACGAAAGCACAAGCAAAGGAAGCAGCCAGCAGATGTGTTTAGGATTGAGAAGCGAGTGCATGTGCAGTTTCGGTTCGGTAAGCGGCCATCGCCGGAACGAGACCGGCGAATGCTGCAGCCACGGTGACCGCAAGTAAGAGCCAGAGTTCGGGCAGTCCAGGCCACGCCTCTACCGCCACGCCGGTCAGCGCGCGGACCTGCTCGCCAACCAACATCACTAGGATACCCGCAAGCAATAATCCAAGCAGACCACCGAAGAATCCGAGCAAGGCGGATTCAGAGACAACGAGGCCGAGCAGGCTGCGTCGGCGTGCGCCAAGGGCGCGAAGGATGGCGAACTCCTTGCGGCGGGCGCCCATGGTGTTGTAAATCGCGACCATGACACCCAACAGCGCGACCACCACCACCAAAACCGAGATCCAACGCAGCACTAAATCGCCGGTGCCGACAATCTCGAACAGCTTGCGCACTTCCACGCTGGGGTAAACCGCCATCGCATCGAGGCGGTCATTCAGGTTGCGGTAGATTCCAGCGCGGTAGAAACCGGCCTTGGTGCCGAGCATGACTGCCGACAAACCGCGTGGGTCGCGCGCGCCGCCTTCGACCATGCCTTCCTGGGGCTCGTGCCCATCCATGACGTAGTAGGCGCCAATCGGCAGGTAGATTGCTCGGTCCAGCGGTGTGCCAGTAGGCTCTAGAATGCCGACGACGGTTGCGGGCGCGTCGTCGTGTTCTTCCGAAACGCCGGACACGCCGTGGCTCGGGAAGAACTCCGCGCCAAGACGCAGGCCAGTTTCTTCGGCCACACGAGCACCAACCACAGCTTGGAATAATTCGGCATCGTGATTGTGGGCGTGGTGGTGACCGGAATGGTCGTTGCCCTCTTCCTCTGCCTCTTCCTCTGCCTCTTCGGCTTCCTGTGCGGCGAGGTCTTCCTTGATGTGGACAAAGTCACCCGCAGTATGCACAAAGCCTTTGCCCTCGGCAAAGGTCAAACCTTCTTGCGCTTCCTCGCGACCGGCGGCGGACAAATGCACGCGGCCAAAGAGGTCATCGGTCACGCCAATAATCCGATACCCGCGGTAACTATCGCCGAGCGCCATCGGCACCGACCACAACACGCCTGGGGTCGCGCGCACTTCTTCATATAGGGAGTAGGGAATATTGCCCTGACTCTGGCCCATGTGATAGAGCGCGTTGAGCGTGAGCTCGAGAGTGGAACCCTTGGCGCCGACGAGGGTGTCGCAGAGGCCGGCCGAGCGCTGGAAGCCAGATTCGCTTGCTTCACGAAGATTGCCGACGGCGGCGAACAAAGCCACACCTAAAGAGACCGACATGGTGGTCAACATGGTGGCGAGCGGGCGCCGCTTCAGATTCCGCAGGACGATGCGCGGGGCGTTCATGCCAGATCCTCCACTCGATCGCAGCGTGGGAAGGCGTCGGCCACCTCGCGATCGTGGGTCGCGCAAATCAGCGTGATGTTGTGGGCTTCGGCGGTGTCGCGCAGAAGCGCCAAAACCTGGGCAGCGTTTTCGGGGTCGAGGCTACCTGTGGGCTCGTCAGCTAACAAGACTTCTGGCTTGTTCATGAGCGCTCGAGCCAAAGATACCCGAGCTTGTTGCCCGACCGAAAGCTTGCTCGGCGGATAATTCATGCGATGGCCGAGGCCCACGGCTTCGAGGAGTTCGGCGGCACGCCCAGGCTCCGGTTTGCCCTGAGCAAAGACCGCGCCCAGCTCGACATTTTCGCGCGCGCTGAAGCCATCGAGCAGGTGGAAGCTCTGGAACACATAGCCAATGTGCTCGGCGCGGAATCGGTCGCGGCGAGCCTCGCCAAGAGTGGCCAAATCGGTGCCCGCGACCTCAACCACGCCCTGATTTGGCTTCAATAGGCCGCTAATTAGGTTGAGCAGGGTGGTTTTTCCCGAACCGCTGCCCCCCACCAAAGCCAGCTGCTCGCCGCGAGCCGCCCGCCAATCGCGGAGCGCCAACACAGGAGCCTCCTGGCCGTCGGGGCCGGGGTAGCTGAGGCGTAGGTTCTGGAGGTGGATCATCGGCTCCTCGGTAGAATACGGGACTCAGGGCCACGTGATGGCCCCTTTGCAGACATGAGCAGCTACAGCATCAAGAAATTTGCCGTCATTGGCGCCGGAAACATGGGTTCTGGCATCGCCCAGAAAATCGCCACCGAGGGTTTTGAGTGTGTCCTCGTCGACCTGAATGATGAGCAGGTCGCCCGCGGCATGGGGATTATCCGCAACCTGCTCGATCAGGGCGTAGAGCGCAAGGTGTTCCGCCCCAAGCAAGCCGAGGCCATCTTGAGTCGCCTGCACGGCACCTCGGATTGGTCCGAGTTGGCCGACGTCGATCTGGTGATTGAAGCCGTGTTCGAAGATGTCGATGTCAAGCGTTCGGTGTTCGGGCGCCTAAGTGAACACTGCAAACCGAACGCGATTCTCGCCACCAACACTTCTTCCTTTTATGTGAAGGAGTTAGTCAGCGCGGTCACCAACCCGGAACGCCTGATTGGTCTGCACTACTTCTTCCACCCCGCGAAGAACCGTTTAGTCGAGGTGATTGGTCACGACGGCACCGATCCGGAAGCGTTCCGCGCGGCTTGGGCTTCGCAGGAAGCAATTGGCAAGACCCCCATCTTCTCGAAAGATGCACCGGGCTTCGTGGTTAACCGTTACTTCGTGCCTTGGGTCAACGAAGGCGTGCGTTTGCTCGGCGAAGGTGTGGCCAATATTGCCACGATTGAGTGGGCCGCAAAGAAAGCCTTTGGCGTGGGCATGGGTCCCTTCGAGTTGATGAACGTGACGGGTGTGCCGATTTCCATGCACGCCGCCAACTCTTTGGGTGCTTCTTTGCATCCTTTCTACGCACCGGGTCAAGCGCTGGTCGACTTCTGCGCAACCGATGAGCGCAACTGGAACCTGGAGGGCGAGGTTGATGAATCCAAGTACGACGCCATTGCCGACCGCATGTTTGCGGTGACCTTCTACGTGGCTTGTCAGCTTGTCGACGAAGGCGTGGGTTCGGTGGAAGACACCGACATCGGTGCACGCGTGGGTTTGCGTTGGCCGACCGGTCCGTTCGAGTTGCTTAACCGAGTGGGGGTGCCCCGCGCGCAGGCTTTGGTCCAGGCGCTCGTGACCGTGCATGGCTTGGACATGCCGAAGATGCTCAGCCATGCGCATGAAACTGGCGTCAAGATTGAGTTGGTTTCGCTTTGCACCGAGGGCGACGTCGCGCACATTCGCTTCAACCAGCCCTCGACCATGAATGCCTTGGACAAGAATGTCCTGATGCAGTTCGATAGCAAATTGACTCTGGACCAGGCGGTAGGCAAGCCATTGGTGATTGGTGGTTCCGGCAAGGCCTTTGTTGCTGGCGCCGACATCAAGTTCTTTGTCGATGGCCTCAAGCGCGATGACTATCCTTCCATCGCCGAGTTCGCGGCTTACGGCCAGAAGTTGTTCCTCGAGCTTAATGGCAAGGAACACGCCACCGTTGCCCGCGCCCACGGTTTGGCTTTGGGTGGTGGTGCCGAAATGGCGATTGCTTGCGATTGGATTTGCGCTTCGCCGAAATCCGCCTTTGGCTTCCCGGAAACGAGCATCGGCATCTTCCCCGGCTTGGGTGGCACGCAACGTTTGCCGCGCCGCGTCGGCATGCCGATTGCCAAGTACCTGATCTACACCGGTCAGATTCTCGACGCCAAGTCCGCGCTGCAGATTGGTTTGATTGACGCTGTCGCGAGCTTCGACGAGCTCGATGCCACTTGCGAAGAGTGGGCACTGAAGGGCCCAAGCAAGTCGCGCGTCGCTCCGGAGCAATGCCCAAGTGAAGATTGGCAGCCGGTGTGGGACTTCTTCTCCCAGTACTCGGTCGATGACATTCTTTCCGGCGAGGCCGATGCCCTCGGCAACCCGTTGTTGGAAAAGGCCGCCAGCAAGATGGCGCATAAGAGTTACCACGCGCTGAAGCTTGCCGAGAACTTGTTCTTGGAAGGCGCGCACATGGACATTGAACGCGCACTGGAACTGGAAGCCCGCGACCTGGATAAAGCCTTCCTTCACGCCGACGGCCTCGAAGGACTCAGCGCCATGTTGGAACGCCGCCGCCCCGCATTCCAGCAGCCTGCTTTTGCTTAGGCTCTAGCGCAAACACTTAAGGCTGCAAACGCTCAATCTCCCAACTGTCCGGGGATTGACGGGTGTATTGAAAGCGGTCGTGCAGGCGGTTTTCGCGGCCTTGCCAGAATTCAATCTTGCTTGGACGCACGCAGTAGCCACCCCAGTGAGCGGGAAGCGGAACGTCTTTTCCGGAGAAACGATCGAGGGCTTCTTTGAGTTTGCGCTCGAGCATGCTGCGTGAGGAAATGCCTGCGCTTTGCGCCGAGATCCAGGCGCCAAGTTGGGAACCGCGCGGGCGCGAGGCAAAGTAACGCAGAGATTGCGTTGCACTTATGCGCTCTGCGGTGCCCTCGATTTTGATTTGCCGTTCCAAGGGCAGCCAGGCGAACAGCAAAGCCAGTTGCGGATTCTCGACGATCTGCAAACCCTTGTGACTGTTGTAGTTGGTGTAAAACACAAAGCCTTCTTCGTCGAATAACTTCAGCAGCACCGTGCGCGCAGAAACCGAGCCATCGGCACCGGCAGTCGCACAAGTCATGCCGCTAGGATCGCCGATGCCTGCACCCTGCGCCTCAGAGAACCATGCGGCGAATTGTTGCATCGGGTCGTCGTGTAAGTCTTCGCGTTGTAGACCACCATGCATGTACTCGCGGCGCAGTGCAGAGAGATCTCGCGCTTTGTCTTCGCGGGGCACAAAGCGATTGCTGGCCACTTTCCCTCGACGCGGGCGTGGTAACAGCTCGCCGCCACAGTTCGGGCATACACCTTGCAGCGGACCGTCGCTGCATTCGGCGCAGAAGGTGCACTCGTGCGAACAAATGCGCGCCTCTAAGCTCTCGGCGGGAAGTGGATGTTGGCAGCTTTCACAGTTGGGGCGCAGTTCCATGGTTAGGCTTGCGCAAGTTGGTGAAAGTCAGCGCCACTCGGTGCTTGGAACACACGAAGATCAAAATCCGGTAGGACCGCGAGTACATGATCAAAGATATCAGCCATGATGCTTTCATAGTAGGCCCAACGCTGGTCGGCGCAAAAGACATAAATCTCCATCGGCAGGCCTTGCGCGGTTGGTGCTAGTTGGCGTACCAGAAAGGTCATGTCTTTGCGAATTTCCGGGTTGCGCTTGAGATAATGTTCCAGATAGGCACGGAAAGTACCGACGTTGGTCAGTTTGCGCGCATCAGCGGCAGGGGCATCGGCAACGCCGTTTTCCTGGTTCCATTTCGCCACCTCTTCTTCTTTGCGATTCATGTAATCGCGAATCGTCTTCACCGAATGCAGGTGCTTAATATCCGCTTCATTTAGGAAGCGAATTGAAGTCATATCAATCGCGATCGAACGCTTGATCCGGCGCCCGCCCGACTCGGTCATGCCACGCCAGTTGCGAAAGCTTTCGGTGACCATCGCGTAAGTCGGGATAGTGGTGATGGTCTTATCCCAGTTCTGCACCTTGATGGTATTTAGGCTGATATCAATTACATCGCCATCGGCGCCGAACTTGGGCATTTCAATCCAATCTCCGGTACGCACCATGTCGTAACTTGCAATCTGAATGCTCGCGACAAAGCTCAAGATGGTGTCTTTGAATACCAACAAGATGATCGCGGTCATCGCGCCCAAACCGGTGAGCAAACCCCATGGCGAACGATCAATCAGCGAAGCTATCACCAAGATGATGATGGTGAGCCACAACAGTAACTTCACCACTTGGGCGTAGCTGCGTAGTGGCTTGCCCTTGGTGGCTGGCTTGCTCATGCCAATGGTGACCATGGCGTCGAGCAGGGCAGCAATCGCGCGCGCACTGGCGATGTACATCCATGCCGTCGCCAGGCGCTCTTCCATGCGCCGGAAAACCTCTTGATCTTCGCCTGGGAACAACCAGGATGCGGCCATATAGAACACAATCGCCGGAGCCAGATGCGCCAAACGGTGGAACACCTTGTGCTCGATGAGCGCGTCATCCCACTGCACTTTGCTGCGGTCGATTACCGCCCGCACCACGCGCAACACGACACGCCGGGTGAGGTAATTGGCTAGCCAAGCTAAGAGCAACACCGTGCCCCAAGCCGCCATCCAACCATAGGTCGGGTGCGAAAAGACCGTAATCAGGCTCTCGCTAACTTGGTTCCAGAAGTGGCGCAAGGTCTCCATGGCAGGGAGTATAGACCGATTTGCACCCTCCTCTGCTAAGGTGGGGCATGTTTCCTGTTCTTCTTTGGTCTGCTCTTGCCCTGGGTGCACAGGGCTACACCATTCAAGATTTGGGCACCTTGAGTGCCACCCCGAGCGATGGAGTACGCGCCGCGTCGATCGATAATCTTGGCCGGGTGCATGCGGAGAATGACAAGTCAGCGCCGGGCGGTGGCGGATTGCAATGGCGCGCGTTGCTATGGGATGGACAGAGCAGTCAGGAAATCTTCCCACCGCTGATGGGCTCGACATGGAGTGGTGGCCTGAATGATCGTGGCCAAGTGGCAGGTTATTACACCGCCTTTGGCGCGGGCGGCGCAGCACTCCCCCTGCACGGCTACATCTGGGAAAACGGCACCCTAACCGATGTGATTTTCGGCAATCATGGGTTTACTCGCATCTTTGATATCAATGAATTAGGTGTGACCACCGGTGCATACCTCAGTGACGATCTATTTGGTTTTGTATTCCAAAACCACGCCTTTGTGCGCGCTCCCAATGGAAACTGGTTAGACCTCGGCACTTTGGGTGGGCGCGAAAGCCGCGGTTTGGCGCTGAATGACCGGATGCAAATCACCGGTATGGCGCGCACCCCAAGTGACGCTCATGCCGGATTCTTTTGGGAGTCAAGCAGTGGCATGGTGGATATCGGTCACCTCGGCGGAACGTTTTGTAGCCCGGAGGACATCAACAACCACGGCCAGATTGTGGGCCAAAGTAACGATGCGCTCGGGCAAGGCCGACCGTTCGTATGGCAATCCGGCAGCATGATCGATCTTGGCACCTTGGGCGGCACGAGTGGGCGCGCCAAGGGCATCAACGACCATGGCGATGTTGTCGGCAATGCCTTGGACCTTGGCGGCGTACAGCGCGCGGTGATTTGGCCAGACGGTGGAGCGCCGATCGATTTGAATTTCTACCTACCCATCGGCAGTGCATGGAATCTCACCGGTGCGCATGAAATCAATGAGCTTGGTGAGATTTGTGGCACCGGTTTACTCAACGGCGTGCAGCGCGCCTATCGCTTGCAGCCGAGTCTCACGGAGCCGCGACTTTCTGGCTTTCTGCCCGGCCTGTCCGCACAACAGAACACTTTGCGAGGCCTTGCCTTCACACCGCTAGCCCAGGTTGAGATTTACGCCGGCCTAAGCACCGGCAGTACCACTTTAGGTTGCGGCGCGAACTTAGACATTCAGAATGTACGTATCCTCGGTACCACCACGACCGATGCCGATGGCCGCCTAGCCTTCGACCAGTTGCTGCCACCAAGCGTTGCAGGACGGCAAGTCTATTTGCAGGCTGTCGAAACCGTGGGTTGCCGCGTCGGCGAATTGCGCAAACAACTTCTGCCTTAGCGTGCTGCGTCGGTACAGATGCCACGGAAGCGGCACCAACCGCACTTGCGCGCCTCCGGAGACGCCGGCCAATTCTCTATGACCAGGTCGTCTTCGTCGGGATCGTAATGTGCGTCCATCATCGCGCGCAAACTATCCGACATGCGGTCCTGCGCTTTCGACAACTGCTCAAGATTGACCGGCACTTCCTTGACCTCTTCTTCGCCAAGATAGGCCGCATGCAGCACGATGTCTTCCGGGTCGGTCGACCACTTCTCGCATGCGTAGAGCGCGTAGGTGTGAAGTTGGAACAGGTCTTCTTCCCGCGGCTTGCCAGTCTTCCAATCCCATATGTGCACGGTGTCGCCATCGATGTAGGCAAAATCGGGCACCGCGTAAATCTTGGTGCCTAGATACTGGTAGGTGTCGAGAGTTTCGACCGACCGCCAGCTGTCCGGGTGAGCTTGGCGCACCGGCTCCAAAGCCGGGGACTCCATGAAGTACTTGGCGCACCGCTCCAGGAGTTCCCGCGCCTTCTCGGTGCGTTCCTTGGCAATCTCGATGTCGTAGTGGTGCTCAAACAGGTGCGTAGACTTGTTCGGGCGCGCCTTCCAACCATCGCCGGCAGACTGTCGCCAACCCTCGCGGAAGAGGTTCACCGACTCCTGGTAGAGCTCCTCGGCGGTCATGGAAGCACCGCCGCGCTTCAGTTCGAACCAACGTTCAATCGCGCGGTGGACGCAATCCCCGGCATAGGCCGGGAGCGAAGTCAGGGTCTTGTGCACCATGACTTCATACTTTTGGCCGCGCGGCTGCTCCGTCCACCAGCCCCAAGAGGCGTAGCGGGCGTACCAGTTCTCGCGCCGGCAGCGGTCCCACTCCTTGGCCCGACTGGCGGACCAGGACAATTCACACTTCAGTTGCTTCGTGGCCACAAAGCCAGTCTACCCGCCGCGAGCTGCGATTTCCCTTAGTCAGACGGCGCCAAGGCCTTGAGCCGATGGTCGACGAGAAATGGGCCAAAAGGAATGACCGCGGCAGCCATCAGCAGCACCCCAAGATTGCGCCCGAGCGGAATTCCGCGGATGCCCCAAAGACAGGCTCCCGCCAAGGCGACAAAAAACGCGCCGTGGAGCGATCCCACAATGGAGACGGCTTCCGGGGTGTCGCCAAAATATTTCATCGGCATGGCGATGCCAAACAGGATTAGGGTGGAGGTTCCCTCGATCATGCTCAGCACGCGCAGTTGCAACAAGCGACGGGTGTCGACAGCCATGGTGGCAAAGCTTAGCGAATGATGAAGGCTTGCCTAGATTGATTCTGCAGCCGGCGCTTTTCCGCTTCGGCTTCCTGCCACTCTTTCAGGGTGGCCTCGGCCGATTTCGCCTCTTCGGCTTGCGCGCGGAGTGCCTCGGCCACCTCAAGCTGCTGCCCCTCTTCGGCAATGGCGGCAACGGCTAGATATAACTTGGAGCCGCGGGACCACTCCAATACACCCTGCCCAAGCTCGAGGGCAGCGGCGGCACCCTCCGAAGCCACCACAGCTTCGAGTGCCCCTGGAATGCGTGCGACCGACAACTTTCGCTCTTCCAACAAGCCTTGCTCCATTTCGGTGGCAAGAGCTTCCTGGCCGAGGAAGCGCGCGGCGTCGAGCAGATAAAGGGGACTGATTTCCTGAATGGATTCCAAGTCTTGAATCGCGAATAGGAATTCGGCTGATTCTTCCACCAAGCCCGCTTGATGCATGCGCCAGGCCAACAATGCTGAAGTGCGTGGGAGCACCCAATCCTGAAGGCGATCATCTTGCGCCCACTGCATCCAGGCCGGGGCCAGCTGCTGATACCAAGCAGCGGCATCTGGGAGTTTGCTCGCGTCCTCGGGAAACAGGGCAGCCAAGTTTTGGTTATCGATTCCTTGCGGGCGATAATTTCCACCCCAGAAGTATCGATCGGACTTGAAGGAACCCACTTCGATTTCACAATAGGCAACTTCAAAGCAAGCCAGAGCTTGTTCATAGTCACCGGCCTGCACAAACAGCGTGGTGGCGCGCTTGGCCAACTGACGACGTAATGGCTGACCGCGATCGGTCACACTTTCTAAGATCTCGCGGCATTTTTCGATGGCCTGCGCTGGCTCCAATAACTCAGCCCAAGTTTCGACCGCAAGGAGTTCATTCGATTCACGTTGCCAAGAATCCTGATGACTCTCCGCCTGGCGAAGGGCAAGTTCGACGATGGGAATTAACTCGGGATCGCCTGCAAGGACTTCTTTAACTTCCCGAACTAGCTGACGCACGGTGATGGTCCGCCCCAATTCGGAGTCATCGCCCCAGAAATAACTATCTCCCGAAATCTGGGTCGTCGACCAGCGGTAAAGGGCAACCGCGCGATCGCGTGCGCCAGTAGCAGCCATGACTCGCGCCAAACGCAACAGCTGGCCGCCATCGCCTGGATCGACATTGCGCTCAAGCTCTCCCAACACCTGCTGGGCTTCAGGGGTCACGGTTTCTGGAAACTGTTCCAGCAAAGTCAACAGCAGACGATAGTCAGTGGCGTCGGCGCTTCCGGCCTGAGCGCTCTGTAGCAGCCGGCCGACGGCAGCCTCTTCGCCGCCCGCCTCCAAAACACTGACGCGGGCCAGGCCTGCGAGGAATGAGGGCTTCCCGGCAATTCCTTCCGGACCGAGAGAGCGGGCGCGGCGTTCCATTTCTTGTTGCGCCCATGGGCGATCTGCCAACACCACCCACGCCGACTCTTGTTCGACCTTCGTGATTTCTTCCGGCTCGCTGTAGGCAATCAAGCCACCCAAGCTCCGAATTCGCGCGCGCTCTTCGTTCTCGGCTTTTTCTTCTTCCGTGGGCTCAATCTCCTCCAGCGGCCATGGATACTCCACCCCACTTGGGCTGCCGCCGTACATGCGGTAAATCACAAAACCATTGCGGTTGCCATCGCCCTTGGGCCAAGTGCGCCAGAGTCGACGCAACACTAAGGCTGCGGCTTCATCTTCCTCTGCGTCGACATGTTCTTTCAGGAGCTCGACCGTGGCCGGAAGCACGCCCTCTTCTTCCTTCTCCCCTTCCTCTTCTTCTTCCGCCTCATCTTCCTCCTGGAGGCTCTGCCAGTTTTTTAGAGCGGCAAGGGCTTCAATGGGACGGTTCTGCCCGCGCAACATGTAAAAGTACATTTGCGCAACTTCTTCTTCTTCAGGATGATCCAGAATGGCTTGAGGAAGGATCGTGTTGGCTTCTTCGGTTTTGCCTTGTTGATTCAAGGCGCCCTGCAAGCGGCTAAGCAAGCTCCACTCTTCCGGGTGCCATTCCATGGCTAAGCGAATGGAGCGTTCTAGTCGCTCAGGTTTCTCCAATTGTTGCACCTGATAAAGATGCTGGTTGGTACTTGACCATTCAGGGGTTTGTTCACTACCGAGTTCTTCAAACTGATCCAGGAAAGGCTCGCGGTGCTCTTCGAAGAAGTGCTCCTCCATGAGGTTTTGAACCATCCATGCGTAGGATTCGCTGCGCTCTTGTACTCCAGGTAAGGCCCACACTTCTAAGGCGAGCTCTAATCCCTTGTCGAGGTCGCCATCCATCTTGGCCCACACCGCTTGGGCAGCAAGGGTCATGGCATGCTCGGGTTTCGCTTCGGCCAAGGCACTGACTAAACGGCCCACCAGTACTTGGCGCTCTTTTAGCAAGTCTTCCTCGAACAAAGATTGCACGCGATAGAACCAACTGTCATTGGCGTCTTCCATGGCAATCGCGTACCAGTCCACCAACATGTCTTGTAGTCCCAGTGGCATCTCGCCCTGGTACCCCTCAATCAAGTTGGTGACAAAGTACATGCGCATCGTTGGCTGCACTTCGGCCCAAACCTTGGCGGCTAAGTCGGGCTGATCCGCCGCAGGTGCCAAGCTCAAGATTGGTCCCAGCGAATACATCAGGCGCCGGCCCTGTTCGCTGACGAGGTCGCGAATTTGTTCCGCGTCGAGTAGCGGCTCTTCCAGATTCTTTTGCAGATCTGGCAAGAGGGTCATGGCCTGGCCGCGGTTTTCTGGATCCTCCAGAATCAATGACACAAAGTACTGAGCCAAACTCTGCACATGTTCTGGCTCCAAGATGCTGACAAAGCCATCGAACACCGGGCGAATTTCATAAGCCGATGCCGGGTTGTCCCGCGTGATCATTTGCCGCAGGCGATGGCGGCCGACGTAAAGCAAAAGATCTTGATCTTCTGTCATCTTCGCCGCAGCCAACAGGGTGTCGCCAACGGCTTCGGCCTCGGGGCTCTTGTCGCCATAGTCGATGCGGCGCAGCAGTTCGCGCAAGTCATTCATGCGCTGATTCACCACCATAGGCAGTAATAGGCCGATGGCTTCCGTGGGCGGCACCAACGCGCTTGCGCTCGGCTCCACGGCTTCTCCGACGAGGAAACCCAATGCGCGGGCGGTGGCGGTATCGACTCCAGGCTCATGCAGTAGCGCACGCGCCGAAGGCAAGAGCCCCCACGACACTCGTTCGCGCACCAATCCTTCCAAGAGGTCGGTGTCTTCCGGCAAGGTCGTCAGCAAAGCGCGGTCTTTCTCTTCCGCGAGACTGGCTTGACCAAAGGCAATGGCCAGTGAGCGCAAAAAGCGGCTGCGATCTCTCAAGCGCGGATATGCCGCAAGGATCGTGCCTTGGTCATCAATCAGAGCAAGCTCCTGGTCAAACAGCTCGGACTGTTCCTGAATCATTTCCTGGATTTGCAGCGGTGGCCCAGTCACCACCAATCCTTTGCGCGCCTGATCGTAGTAGCGGTCAAAGTCATCGACGTTGCGAGCAAAGTAACGACTGCGCTCATGCTGGCTTTCCTCCTGCTCTTTCTTTCCACTACGCAGAGGCCGTCGTGCCAACAGCAGTTCCGTCGCGCGGCGATACAATACAAAGGCTTCGCCATCTTTGCCGATTTGCTCTAGTAATCCTGCCACCTTGGTGAGCAGGAACACGCTTCCAGCATCGCTAATCAGCGCTTTGCGATAGGTCGCGAGTGCTTCTTCGAGATAGTTACTCTCTTCATATAGCGCCGCCGTTTCGCGTTGGAACTGAGCGAGGTCGGGCAAGTCACGCGCTAGGCCAAAAGTGCGTACGGCATCTTTGATGTCACGCGAGCGCAAGAACGCCTGGCCCAAGTCAAGATAAACCTGCGGTGGTACCAACTGTCCTAGGCCAATCAGTCTCCGGCCGTAAGCCAAGAACTCTTTGGACTTCTCAGCGGTTTGCCCAAACACCCGACGGTTTCCGGTGCCAGCTAAGTCCATCAACTCGCGCACAATGGAAGGGCGACGGTCACCGGCAATCGGCAACATGCCCTCTACGGCATCCACCTGCCGATCTTTGTCGTTGGACTCTTCGGCGAGGTCGGCAAGCAGTTGATAGAGATAGGTCTTGTCATGGCGCTCCGCCAAGCGCGCCAACGTCTCGCGCTGCGCCCATTGCAGCACAGATGCTGGAGCCTCCATGTTGAGCAGGCCATCAATCGCAATCGTGAACAGGTCGTCTTTGGCCGCGTTGGCAACCAAATACTGGAACATGCCGATGGCACGAGTCTTCTCTCCCGTTTCCGCCATCATGTTGGCGAGCAATAGATAGCTTTCGATGCGGTCAGGCTTGGCTGCGATGCCTCGGCGATAGGCGTTGGCCGCCTCTTCGCGCATGCCGGCGAGTGCCAATACGCCTGCCTCAAACTCAGCTCCGTCGGTGCGGTCCTCCAAGGCATCAAGGCGGGCCAGAACTGCGCGGGCCTGTTCAGGACGACCGCGTTCCAACATGCTCATGGCGAGTTGGCGTAGGTAGTCCGGCTCCCCTTCGGGGTCCGCTTCCATCAGCTCGTGCACCGTGCGCTCGTAACCGCGGTAGTCGGTGCAGGACAAATACACTCGGGCCTTTTCCTGAAGCGCAGTAACTTCAGAACCACCGCTGTGCTTGAGGTATTCCTCAATCACTTCGGTCGCCGATACGGGATCACCGACTTTGGTGTACAAGCGGACAAGTAAGCCAGCATCTCGCTCGGTAGCCTTGCCAGCGAGCAGCTTGTTCTCCAAATCAATCGCGATGTCGGCTAGCTGCCCCAAGCGCGAAGCCACCGTCATCATGCGGTCTTCGACATAGCGCCGACGCGGAATCGAATCGATGCGGCGCCACAACTGCTGCCATTGCGCCAGGGCCTTTTCCTCTTCCCCGACTTCCGAAAGCAACCAAGCGAGGCGCATCTCGAGGTCTTCCGCAATCTGTTGGTCACCGCGGGATTCACGCACACCCAACAAAACAGCAACCGCGCGCTCTAGATTGCCGACACGCTCAAAAGATTCTGCAAGCTGCATGCGCTCGGGTGCATCTGCTGGCGCAGCTTCATCCATGCGCTCCAGGGCGGCCTCGGCCAAATCCAAACGGCCGCGAGTTTGCTGCAAGCCAAACAAGAACAAATAGGCTTGCCATCGTGCGCGACCATCGCGGATACAGCGCTCAGCGGCGCCAATCGCAAGGTCATCTAAACCCAAGCCCATTAAGGCGCTCGCGCCTTCTAGAAGGTTTATACCTGGTTCATTGTGGGACAGGAAGCGAGTCCACGAATTTCGCGCGCGCTGTTCGTCGCCAAGCTCCAAGTAATAACGTGCCAAACCTTCTGGCCACACCACGCGCTCTGGCTCTTCTTCAATCAGTTGCTCGTAGGAGCGCACCATGTCCTCTGCACGCCCGGCCTCTCGGTCCATTTCTAGAAGCTCGCGCTGCATCTCCACAGGGAAGCCTTCTGCCCTAGAACTTCGGGCAAATAGCGCGCGGGCTTCGTCAAAACGCTCGCGCTCGCGCAGAAGATCAATCCATATTTGGCGCGACTCCTCTTCTAGACCATCGGCGGCAGCAAAGCGGTCAATCAGGGCGTCGATGGAATCATCGAGGCGATGGGCTTCGACCAACACCGTCAGGGCATACCAACGATCCCGCTTCAAGGTGGCGGCGGCGCGCGCTTCCCAAGCATGAGCTTGCGCTTGTTCCGCCTGTTCGGCGCGAATCGCCCATTCCGCAACTCGCACCTCTTGGCGGAATCGGGCGGAGCCCTCCCCAGAGATGACAAATAAATCGATCGCCTCTTCTGGGTTGCCCAACAAGGCCAACACAATGGCGGCACGATTGCGCAGGTCGTCGGCGCGCCCTTCCTCCTGGGCAAAGGTGGCCAAGGGATTTTCGTCCTCTCCGGCTTCCTCCATCGTGAGCATGGCGATACGCAAGCGAATCGATCCTTCTTCTGCCTGACCAAGATATGCCGGCAAAGCTTTGCGATATGCCGCGACCGCATCTTCGGTGCGCCCGGTGCCGTCGAGCAGACGTGCTTGCATCCATTGCAGTTCCGCTAGCTCGAGGGTGCCTGATTCTTGCTCTGCGCTTTCGTCTGAAAGAAGGGTATCGACTAACTGCAGAGCGGTGCGCAGGTCTCCCCGCTGATGCAACAACTTGGCACGCAACAATTTCAATGCGCGAACTTCGATAGAAAGCGGGCCCTCGCTTTCGCCGCGAAGCTCTTCCTCGCGGCGTTCCAATTCCGCTAATACCGGAGCAAGGGTGTGGTCCTCGAGCCAAGCTTGACGGAACAAAGCCTCTGCCTGCGGAAGCTGTTCTTGGTTGAGCAAAGACAACACCGCATCGGAGGGGGCCGCGGGCTCTTGCTGCGCCGACGCCGCAAGGGCAAAACTGAGCAGGGTGGCGAGAATCATGCGGTGGGTCCTGGGGCTGTCGGGCGACGACGCCAGTAAATTTCTGAGAAGAAGAGCAACAAGGCCAGCGCCAAGAGCCATGGCGCCAGATTGCGCAAGCGAGTTTCGCTACCGCCAGAGAAAGGCAGACTTGCGTTTGGCGCATCGGCAAGGTTGACGCCCCCGCTTTGTGCCGCCATTGCGGCCATGGGCATGGCCTTGGCCGGATCTACTTGGTTCTCGCGAAGGAGTGCCTGCGGTGCTTCGGCGGTAACGCGTTGCTTGAGCTCTTGACCCGCAACCCCAGCGAGTAAACGAAGTTCCTGATCTTCTGCATACGGGAAGCGTGCCTCCAATCGATCGGCGGCGACCTCTAGGAAACCCGAGAGGTTGGCATCGGCGCCCAAAACACGAGCCGCTGGCAACAAGCGATGCCTTCCTTGGCGCTCCGCCGTCAGCACGACTTCGCGGCCTTGGCGGGCAATCGCAAAGCGGAAGTCATCTGCTTCTCCGGCTGTGCGTTGCAGCGTCTGAGCGAGCACCGTGCCAAAGGCGGACCAATCTTGCCAACTTACGGTGTCTTCACCAACCGGACTTGCGGTCATTGCGCTGACGCGGCCGAGGCCATTGCGCCAACTTGCCAACACCGGATGTCCACCATCGACCGTTTCGAGCAGGACTTCCGCGCCAGGCCGCGCTTCGGTTTCCACATAGCCATCGAGTGGCGGCAAACTTTCCAAATCGGTTGCCGCCCACCAAGCTAAGCCGCCTCGGCCTTGCACGCGATGCGGGCCTGGACGATATGCCGGAAGCCGCGCACTGGCCGGCTGCTTAAGGATGACCTCCGGAAGGTTGAAGCGGTTGGGCACGTTGTAGAAACGGCCTTTGCCCCAATTCGCCAAGTTCACCAAAAACTCACTGTGGGTCTCCGGGCCAATCAACACCGTAGAGACATTCATGCCGTCGTCGGCCATGCGCCGAAGGACCGATTCGAAAGGCCCGGTCTCTACTCCGCCGTCAGTCAGAACCAACACATGCTTGTAGCGCGTGTTGACATTCTTCATGCCATACCAAGCTTCCTCGATGGCGGGCAAGATTACAGTGCCGCCGCCGGCGTCGAGGCGGTTTAGTGCACGCTCCAGTTCGATGCGATTGCTCGCCGGCTGGATGGGTGCAGCCCAACGTTTCGCGCCATAAAACTCCACGATGCCCACTTTGTCGTGAGGCAGCAGCCGATTAATGGCCAGTCGCGAAACTTCCTTGGCTAGCTGTACGCGATTGCCCCCCATCGAGCCGCTGGTGTCAATGATGACGCACAAGGTGGTACTCGGATCGCGCTTCTCTTCTTTTTGCACAAAGGAAACCGGAAGCATGTCCTCGACCACGGTGTCACTCCATCCGCCTGGCCCAAAGGCGCCACTGCCTGACATCAGGAGGCCGCTGCCCTGTTGTTGAATGGCTTGCTGCAGCTCTTGCTGGAAACTCTCCGAAACGTCTTCGGCTTGGATGTCATCTAGCCAAACCAAAGGAAAATCTGCGGGCGAACCCTCGCGTACCAAAGTGAATCCGGGCCCGACCAAGCGCGCCAAGGAATCTTCTGCGCCTTGAAAGCGTTGGCCAAGGTGCAAAATCTGCAGAGGTCCTTGAATCGCAAAGGGACGCGACAGCCAATTGTCTTCGCTGCGTTGATCTTGGCCTTCCTCGACCTCGACCACAGCGGCAAATCGCGCAAAGCCTGCCTGCTCGGCCTCAAGCGAAAGCGCAACTTCTTGGCGACCCTCCACAGTAAACCAATCACTCTGCGCCAGGACATCGCCGTCGGGAGTTTCCCGATGCAAATGCACTCGCGCGCGTTGGGCGCGGCCAGCGACCACCGCTAGGATGAGAGCGGGGTGACCCTGCCGAAGTTCACCTTCGGCATAGAGGTCCACCAAGCGCACTTCTTCTTGGTCATAGACGAGGGGCATCACGCTGAGAGGAATCTTGCGCTCCAGAATCTGTTGTGCCGCCTCGCCCCAATCTTGACTCATGCTCAGTCCGTCACTTGCCAATAGCATGGCGGCTGAGGCGCCCTGAGGGATTTCGCCCAAGGCCAAGCTCATTTCTACGCCAAGGGTGCTCAAGGAATTGACGCGCTTACGCACGACCTGAGTTCCTGGCGCCAACGATGCCAACCGCTCTTCCAGCATTTCTTGGGCACGGCTTTGTTCGTCTGCCAACACACTTGCGCTCTGGTCCTCGAGAACAATCAGGCGGCCACCGTCGCTTGTGGTGTGTTGCACTGGGCGCGCCATGGCAAAAACCACCAGCGCTAGGAGCGAGATGCGCAATAGAAGGTGTACCAAGTCATGCCTGGCGGTGCGGCTCAAGAGCGGCACCAAGGCCAGTGGCAACAGCCACAAGAAACCGGGGCTCAGGAACTCCATTAGGGCAATCTCCCGCGCTGGAATAAGAACCACTCCACGAGAAGGAGCAAGAGAGCCACCAAGGAAAACCAAGTCCACATCGGCCATGCGCCGCTGCTTCCGGAAAACGCTTCCGCCGCAACCGCTACGGGTGCTGCTGGCAGCGATGCTGAAGTGTCGAAGCTGGCCACGTGCACTTCGCGTTGATCTTGAAGTGTGACCTTGCCGGCCGTACCAACCACTCTGGCACTTCCGAATAGCTCCCCTGCTTCTCCCGGCAAAGGTTGGCCTGCCGCGGCATAGGGAACTAAGGCGAGTTGATTCACCAACCAACGCAGACCGCGACTCACCAACAAGGGAAAGGAGCGGCTTGAGGTAAATCCAGCATCGGCCGCGAGCAGAGGCGCTGCTAAACCCAGTTGGGGGGTGCCCAAGGAAGCATCTACTGAAACCGGGCGATCAAGGGCCGTGGCTAGGCCCAGAGCATCGATCGAGGCCATGCCTAACTCGCGATAGGCGTCGTGCAACAATTGGTCAGCATTTTCGCTGTCTTGATGCCGCAAGCGGAACAAAGCACCGCCGTCATCCATAAAGACCAGGAGGGTGGGCATGGAGGAATCGCCAGGGTCACTCTCTTGGCGAATCAACAACTGCGGTTGGTCCTCGGTGACCAAAACCGCGGGGTCTGCCGCCAACAGCGGCAGCATAAGTTCTTGCAACGAAGGCGCGACCTGAACCCGCAGGGCTTCGCGCAGCGGGATGCTGAGAGTCAGTTGGTCATCGGCGGGGAAGTCATCTTGCGTGGACAAACGCAACACAAAGTCTTCGCCGTTGGTGGGTACGTCGAGAAAGCGCAGAACCTGGATGTCTGGGTTCGCACTCGGCACAGATTCAAAACCTGCGTTCCAGGCCTCGCCTCCATGCGAAACCTCTAGGCCTTCCAGGGCATTTTGTGCGCGATTGTCCGCCATCGCCAAGCTGACACTCAGATCGACGCGATTCCACAAACCCGATTCTGCTTCACCGATTCCGCCGGCTACAAAACCACGGTTGGCCTTGGCCGCCACGGACTCGCTGCGCCGCAGTAGTTCGACATTAGCCGGTAAATCGCCAATCCACTCCGGACGGGTCGGCGCTTGGCCATAAACCAAAAGGGTTAGCTGAGGAGCGGTGTCCGTGGCAAACTGCTTCTCTTGTTCGCGAAGCACGATAGGCAAAAAGGCTTCCATGCGCGACGGCGCAGACTCTGGGGTGCGTCCATGGAGTCGCGCTTCCAATAAAGGAAGCTCTTCGCCTGGGCCCAGCAAGGTCTCCAACCTCGCGCCGCACCAATACACCGTGCGCGCCGCAGCAGGTACCGATGCCGCTTCCTCGAGTAACTGTTCCTTGGCCTGCGCAAAGGAATCTTCGCGCTGCATGCCCATGGAGCCATCCAGCAGCAATACATGCGCGGTGGTCGGCGCCTTAGTTTGCATGATTCCCGCCAAACCAAGCCATAGCAAAGAGGCAAGCGCCAATAAGAACAGGTAAGCCCAGGGATGACGGAAGCGCTGGGTCAGCACTCGAGCGCGGTTTTCTTCGAGGGCTTCGCGCCAGAACAAGGTGGTCACGACGGTGACTTCGCGTTGGCGCACGCGCAGCCGTTGCAAGACATAAAGCCCGGTGGCCAAGGCGACCAAGCCAAGGGCTACGGCAAAGCCGGGAAGGTTGAGGAAGTTCACAGCCCCCACCTTCCGTTCTCAAACAGCTCGGCGATTTGCGGAACAACCTCTTGGTCGGCGTTGAGGCGAATCAATCCTGCCTCTCGTTTGCGTGCAAAGGTCTGCAAGCCTAGATGAAAGCGATCCACTGCTTCTTGATAGCGCGTCAAGATTTGCGGCTGGATGGTCACTTCTTGAACTTCACCGGATTCACAATCCTTCAGGCGCAGATCGCCCTGGAGTTTGGGGTCTCGATCGCTCGGGCGGGTCAGTTGCACCAACAGCAATCGATGCCGCACTTTTTTCATCGCGGCGGTGACCGCTTCTAGACCACCGGGGTCGAAGAAGTCAGAAACAATGACCGCAAGGCCGCGGCGCAGGGGCATCCCACCAAAACGCTGGAGGGAACGGCCAAAGTCGGTCGCGCCGCCGGCTTCCACCTTGGAAAGACCTTCGGCGAAGCGCGGAAGCTGTCCCCACCCCGCTTGTGGACGCATTTGCCACGACAGGTCGTCGGCAAAAGAGAACACACCAACGCGATCCATTTGTCCCAAGGCAATCGCGGCGAAGGCCATGGTCGCGCGTAAGCCGGCGCGTGCGCGCGGCGGGGATTCCTGCCACATCGAGGCGGAAACATCGGGAAGCAGGTAGACCGGAAGGTCTTCCATCTCTTCGAACAGGCGCAAGAATACTTTGCCCAGACGTCGGTAAAGGTTCCAGTCCACGCCGCGCAAGTCGTCGCCCGGCGAATAAGGCCGGTGGTCTTGGAACTCAATGCCCGAACCCAAGGCGCGAGAGCGCTGCTCAGCAAAACGCCCTCCCTTGGGCACCCGTCGCGCAATCAAGCGCAGACGTTGCAAGGATTCGAGGAAGTCCGGATCGAACAGCTCGGCGGCCGTCACCGCGGGAGCCATCAGACGGCTGCGGGCACGTTATCGAGCACAGAAGCCACGATCTGGTCGGCGCTGAAGCCTTCGGCCATGCCGTGGAAATTGATCATTACGCGGTGGCGCAAACAAGCGGTAGCCACTGCGCGAATGTCATCGGTGCTGACGGCGAAGCGGCCATCGAGCAAGGCGTGCACCTTACCCGCCAACAACAGAGCCTGGGCTCCACGAGGGCTCGCGCCGAGGGCGACATTTTCGCGCACCATGGCAGAATTGCTTTCGCGATTCGGCTGCGTCGCCATGACTAAGCGGATGGCGTGGTTCATGGCAATCTCGGGCACCGGCACACTGCGCACGATTTCCCGCATGCGCACGATTTCTGCACCGTTGGTCACCGGGGAAACTTTGGCATCTTCGCTTCCGGTGGTGCGTTCCAAAATCGCGCGGTATTCATTTTCCTCTGGATAGTCGACCAAGAGTTTCAACAAGAAGCGGTCCAACTGTGCTTCGGGAAGCGGGTAAGTACCCTCTTGCTCCACCGGGTTTTGCGTGGCCATCACGCAGTAAGGCTCTTCCAGGTGAATGGTGCGGCGACCAATCGAAATCTGCCGCTCTTGCATCGCCTCGAGCAAAGCCGATTGGGTTTTCGGCGTGGCGCGGTTGATCTCGTCGGCCAGCACCAAGTTCGCCACCAAGGGACCCTGCTGGAACTGAAGTTCGTGGCCGCCGCCTTCGGTATCGACTAGAACTTGCGTGCCCTGCACATCGGCGGGCATCATGTCCGGGGTGAACTGAATGCGCGAGAATTTGAGGTCGAGGGCTTCGCCGAGAGTGCGCACCAACAAGGTCTTGCCAAGGCCGGGAACGCCTTCGAGCAGAACATGACCGCCGGCCAACAGCGCAGTTAAGACGCCATTGACGACGTCGGCCTGGCCGACCATGACACGGCCAACTTCTTGGCGAATGCGTTGATGTAAATCGCAGAAAGCGGCTGCCTCGGCCTGGGCCGCGGCGGCTGGGGATGAATCAGTCATGACTTAACGTTCGGATTGGCTTCGTTGGAGAAAGTAGTCGCGCACGATGCGGCTCATCCAAGGCGCGAGGGGAGCGCGGCGCAAGGCGGAAGCGGGATCGACACGGGCCAGGCGTTCTTGGGCAACGCCAGGCTTGGCCGGCTCGGCCTGCGGCTGCACACGTTCCTGGGTGATTTTGGTTTTGCCCTGATTGGGCTGACCTTTGACGCGGTCTGGGATGGGAACTCCCAACACCAGCGATGCGGTGCCGCGTGACTTCTTCGGCGTGGAAGGACCACCACGGCCTTTGGCATCGGGGCTTGGCTGATTGCCAAAGCCAATCGACAAATCGCGGCTCACCGGCGGTTTGCGGTCACGCATGGTCGGCTGCATGCCGCCGCGAGATTCTTGCTCTTCGTCTTCATCATCGACCTCATTTTCGTCTTCCAGGTCCTGGTCGTCAGGCGTATTGACGTGGTCTTTACTCGCCCAATCAGAAGCGGCCGGGTTGCGGTTAGAGCCGCGCGAGGAGCCGCGACCAGCAGTCGAACCGGATTCTTGCTCTTCGTTCTTCTTCGGAGGCTCTCCGCTTTCTTCTTTGCGCGGTTTCGGCGGTTTCGGTTTACTCGAACCCGTTTTGCGCTCCCCCGGCTTGGAAATCTGTCCTTGCTTGGAAGGTGTGCCTTGCGCATTACCGGCGCCGGTACTGCTTTCCGCTGCGGAACTACGCCCACTACCGATGTCGCCCTTGGTGCTGCGCTCGTCTTGCCCCGCCTCTCGGTTGGCGGCATGCGTTTCGGCATTGGCCTCTTCCACCGAAGGCTTGCGCTCGGGCTTGGGTTTTTGTGGCATTTGCGCTTGCACCGGCGGTGGATTGGATTCGTCCACCGGATCTTTCTCCTGCACTTCGCCCGAACCGCCCGGCAGAGAAACCGTAATCCCCGGCTCTTCCACTACGGGCGTGGATTGCCAGTTGCCCAGGAAGAAGCCCACCACTAAACACATGGCCATGGCAATCAGGGGCGACGCCAATCGTGACGGCGTGTCCTCTGGCGCAAACAGCAAGGAGGCCTGGCGACTCTTGGTGGCGTGGTCGCGGGCGTCGTCCATCGCCGCTTGCATAAAGGGCGTGGGTTCTTCTTGGTGCAGAAACTCATCTGCCGTGGCCAAGCGGTCGGCAAGATGCAGTTGTTGATCCCACTCATGAAGGGCGCGTTGGCGCGCGATGCCATCGGCCCGTTGCGCAGCGCGACGTTGCAAACGAATGGCCTGGATTAGCCAAAGCACGACAGCCAAGGCAACCCAGGGCCACAAAGTGAATTGCAAGGCGCTCACTTTGCCGAGGCGACCGAGCAGTTGCGCAAAGGCAAACACGGCCAAAGTGGACACCGCAACCGGCAATGCTTGCACAACAGCACTGCGCCAACGCTTGTGATTTTCCAGCGCTTGAAGCTTTTGCTCGGCCTGCCCTGCAAGTTGGTTTAAATCCTGCTCTAACCCTTGCCAACTCTCGCGCGGATTCACAGTTGTTCCTCCGCTGCGGGATTCTTCATGATCACCGTTTGCGCGATGCGCCCCGAGAAAGGGTCTTGCAGCCAGGCCACAATCAACAACTCACTGGGATCAAAGTCAAGCGACATTTTGACCGTTTGCAAACCGGCAGCGAGTTGGGCATCGAGCCAATCTTCGTTCTCCTGCTCTAATTCGTCGACTAACACAGCAAAAGGAAAACGTGCTTGGCCGTCCTTCAGTTCAAGCTTTACGCCAGAAAAGGAGGGCGTCAGGGCGGCGCGGGCCAACATGCGGTGGACCACAACCTTGGATTTGCCCGGGAAAAGCACGGCGCGTTCAGCCAGAACCACATGCAAGCGCAGGGAGCGTGCCTCATCTTCCGGGCCGCGCGCAATCACACTGCCTTTCAGTTGGTCGCCATCTAGCTTCCAATCGAGTTCGAGCTCCCACGGTGTATCGACCTCCAATGCCTCTTCAGAGGTCGACCGCAAGGAGCGAAACACCGCTTCGCGATCACTCAACTTTGCGGCGCCAGGTCCGCGGCTGGTGCCATCAATCACCATGACATTGGGTTCGGTAATTTGATAATCCTTGGCGCGGCGCATGGCGAGTGGGTTTACTAAGGGATCTAAACTTGGAGCCGGCAGGTGATAGGAAAGCAGGGCGACTGGGGCGTCTTCAAAGTGGCGCACCAAACCTTCAAAGGCCAGGGCGCCAGCATGCGCGAATTCGTATTGCCCGTTGGTAAAGAACTCCACCAAGGTCACGCGCTTTGAAGTGCGATCCGGCGAAGGCTTCCAATGCGCGGCAGAACCAAAGTTCATCACCTTGCCTTCAATCAATCGCTCGACCAGCTCGACCGAGAAAGGTTCTTCTTCTGGAAGCATGGGCTGCACCCGACGCAAACCGTCGATGGCGGCTGGTCCGCTGTCTGCAGAAATCGCTGCCTGGATGTAACGCGAGAAGGCACGGCGGTGACGGCCTTGCGCTTCATAGCAACGACCCAGCGAAAGATTGATCATGCCGTCTTCCGGCAAACCAAAGGCCGCGGACAACAAGTGACGCCAGGCTTGGTCGATGTTGTCTCGATCCAAGTAAATCTCACCAAGGCGGGCGTGGATTTTATGCACGGAATCGGGATAGCGATCGTTGCGCCCCGAGTCGATGCCAATCTCCCCCATCTTGAGTTCATAATCCGGCCAGCCGTCTTCCGCCAAAATCTTCATGCGGTCCAAGGCTTTGGTGGCGCGCAAGTCATCGGGCGTGGTGTTGTCAGCCCAGCGCAAGGCGTCTTCGATTTCCGCCTCGGGAGCAAAGTTATCTAGGCATTGCTGCAGCAAGAGTTCGGCCGCTTCGCCGGCAAGGCGCGCCTCGGGATTGCCCTCGAGAAAAAAGCGCGTGCTGTCGGCATCGTCTTCTTCGCGTGCTTGGAAAAAGGCAAGGTCTGCCTCCGGGAAAGGCTTAGGACTTTGCGGCAACAACAACACCGAACGATTGACGCGATCAATCTCGACGCGGAAGGACTCAAACAAGTTGAGGCCAAACACACCAAACACGCCGTCGGGGTGAGAGTAAATCACCCGCTCGGGGCGGAAGGCAACCAAGCTCCCGAGGTCAATGCTGCCGGCCATCACTTTGCCGACATCCCCAGCGGGGTGACCCAAGTCCGCGGCAAGATCGGCGTCAATCCAGGTGTCATAAAGGGACCCACCCAGAGCCATGGCCATCGGCGCGCCGTCTTCCAAACTAATCGGAAGCCACGCCAAGTTGTTGCGCAAGGTGAGGGACAAGCGCACGCCACCTGGGGGCGTTGGCGGGAAAGTGGTGTTGGGTTCCGCGGCCGGGCGGAGTTCCAAGAAGCCATGAGGCAAATCCATCGCCAGGAAAAACTCCTGCAGCACTTCCGCGCCGATGGTGCCCACCACCGCATTCTCGGCCATCTCATGCGAGTGGTATTTAGTGAAGTCGTCTAGGTAGTCTTCGTCGCCATGTTCGCGCTTAGGCACGGTGATGGCGAAATCTGGAAAATGAATCGTAATCGGTTCCGGTACGCCCGCGCGCGATTCGGCACGCAAAGGGCCTGCCGCGCGGTTGTGCAACTGCAGCCCGCAGTTGGTGTCCGGAGCCACAAACAGGTTGACCGGAATCCTTCGATAGCGCGTGCTGACATCGCACTCCACCAAGAGGCGCCCTGCGACCACGCGCACCGCCACTCGGCCGCCGCTACCGCGCATGACGATTTCCCCTTCTTCCGTCTGCTTGTTGGTGGATTCCGGCTCTTGCGCAGTTCCCGGTAGCGCACACATGAGCGACGCCAGAAGAAGGGCGGCAGTTCGAGAAACTGCTGCCAAGGGTGGCCAATTGCGCACTGTGGTTTAGCTCAGTTGCTTAGAAATCTGCACGTGCAACAGTCACGCGTGGAGATCCGGTGATGGCGCCAAAAGCCCAGTTGTTTTCGCGCATTTCAATCTTGAGGTTCGTCGAGTCCGGCACGCTCACGGCGACCGGAACAAAACCTTGGCCTCAGCCACTGCCCGGGAACATGGCCCGAGCGACCTCCTGACCGCTATCGGCGTCAGCCAGCACAAAGACTGGTGACTCGCCAACGGGGAACCAACTCTCGTAGCGTTCGCCTTCCTCGCCGTAGTACCAAATGGCCTCGGGGTAAAAAGCGACTTGCCCGCCTTTGCGGTCGTAATGGAACTCGGCGCGAATCGGCCCACCCCAAGTTAGGCTGGCTGGATTGCTCGCGGTCACTTCAAGGTCCTTGGCGAACCCGCGGCTCACCTTCACCGCCATGGTGCCCATGCCAATCTTGGCGGACTCCAGGTGGTAGTTGCCAACAGGAACCGCAACCGTTCCCGCAGATTCCGCCAGATCGAGAACATGCTTGCCGTCGGCGCTGGCCACGATGGCGGACAGCACGCGACCTTCGCCGGAGAACGCATCGACAAAATCGAGTTGGCCGGTTTCCCCTTCGAAAGGCCGGAGCGTAAGCGAGTCACCAGCGGACGATGCCTTGAGCTGAAGCAGTTCGCCGTCAATGACCACCGTTTCGCCGAGTGTGGCGGCCACTGCTCCTCGACCCACGATGATTGCGTCTTCCCCCACTTCACCGAAACGGCCATCGCCATCTTGGTCAATCAGGGAAATTCGTGTGGTGCCGCGCTTACCGGACATGGTTCCCGCCGAAGCGTATTCCCAGCCGAGGTTGGTGGCGCGCAGGCGAATCGGATAGAGGAAGCCATCTTTGGTGCGCAACAATGCCGCGCCCTCCTTGCCGGTGATGGTGACGTCGGTGTTTTGGTCTGCGTCTAGATCGAGGCCGAGGTTGCTGCCTTCTACGCTTGCGGCAAAGAAATGCCCTTCCAGGCTGAGGCCCTGGCCCACAGGCCGGAATCCCTCTTGGGGCAACTCGATGGCCCAGTTGCGATGGCGCTTCATTTGAAGCGGAATGGTCTCGCCAACCGCGGGTGATTGCGGCGGCAAACTAAGGGCTAAGAGAGTGAGCAGCATGGTGGTTGGGGGCTGTCGTTCGAACGAATCTTTAACCTACCCTATTAAGGACCTTTCTGGCACACCGGATTCTTCCTCATTTTGCGAAGGATTCCCGCAGGCATCCCCGGCTCATCGGCTGTTTATTCGGTATTTTTGCCGAATTTCCAGCAGGGGCGGGCAATGCGGCATCCTATAGACGCTTACTTTATAAAGACACCGCAGGGATTCCTGATGCCTGATAATCTAGTTCATCATGCGTGTCCTTTCGAGCCTTGCCTTTCTACTCTGTGCCTCCCCCGTTGCAGCCCAAGTCGCTGTCCTACACACCGAGGTCAATCCCGCCAATGGCCATACCTATATGCTCCTCGACGAGTCCAATTGGACCGACGCCGAAGCCGAAGCCGTGAACCTCGGCGGCCATCTGGTCACGATGAATGACCTGGCCGAGAACACCTGGGTGTTCAACACCTTTGGAAACTGGAATGGTGTGCCTCGCGACCTGTGGATGGGCTTTCATGACGAAGTTGTTGAGGGTTCCTTCGAGTGGACCTCCGGCCAGGCCGTGACCTACACCAATTGGGCCCTATTCCAACCAGACAACAACACCGGCACCGATCCCAACGGCGAGCAGTACGTGCACATGTACGGCTTTGGCTCGCAATACGGACCCGGCGAGTGGAACGATGTCTTCGACGCCAATCCAGGCTCGGCTCCCTGGAGCTTCGGCTACTACGGCGTTGTCGAGGTGGAAGGCCCAAGCCTTGCCCTCACCGGTACCTGCCCTGGCCCGGTGACCTTTGATTTGACCGGCGCCTCCCCATTCGCACCAGTCGCGGTGATCACCGGATCTAATCTTGGCTCCTTCGCCATTCCTGCAGGATTCACCTGTGCTGGCACGGTGATCGGTGTCACCAACCCCACCATCCGTACTTTTGTCTCTGCCGACGTCAACGGCGATGTCAGCCTTTCGCTGACCTTGCCGCCGGGCGCTTGCGGTGTGCTCGCCGTACAGATGGTCGACTTCACCGCCTGTAACGCCTCGAACTTGCTGCCGCTGTAGTTCGCGCCCTCCAAGCAGTCGCGCCACCTAAAATCGCGGCGTGACTGCAAGCTCGCCCCCCTCCTTGGACATCGCCATCGTTGGAGCGGGGGCGGCTGGCTTAATGGCGGCCATTTGGGCGGCTCGAGCCGGCGCCAAGGTGGCGTTGCTCGAAGGGCAGGAAAAGGCTGGGAGCAAGATCCTGATTAGCGGCGGGGGGCGTTGCAATGTGCTCCCCATTGAATCGCGGAACCCTGTGGAGGCGAGTTTTCACTCTTCGAGCCCAACCCATGTCCTCAAGCGTTTCTTTAAAACGTGGCGGCTGGAACAGATCCAAGACTTTGTGCGTTGGGATTTGAATATCCCCTTGGCGGAAGAAGACGACAACAAACTCTTTCCTGAATCGGGAAAGGCACGCGAAGTTCGCGATGCCCTGGTCCAGGAAGCGGAGCAGTGCGGTACAACGATTTTGTATCAATACCGTGTCGCCGCGATTGAGGAACAAGACGGTGGTTTCTTGGTGAGCGCAGAGGACGGGCGCACACTTCAGGCCAAAAAGGTGATTTTGGCCACCGGCGGCGAGTCGGTACCCGCAACCGGCAGTGATGGTTTTGGTTATCGCCTGGCGAAGAAGCTCAGGCACAAGTGCGTCCAAACCTTTCCCGCCCTGGTGCCCTTTACTTCGGCCGATGAAGACCTCACCGCGCTCTCAGGGTTAAGCCTCCCCGTGCATTGGCGTGCCGTGATTGATGGCAAAGAGGTTGCGCAAGGCGAACGCAGTTTCTTGTTCACGCACAAAGGTTTTAGTGGCCCCGCCGTTCTTGATGCCAGTCATTATTTCTTGCGCGACCAAGCCCAGATTCTAGTTTCGTGGCAAGGGTACAGTCCGCAAGACTGGGTTGATTATCTGCAGTCCGTGGCGCGGAGATCCGTGATTAAGGCGGTGACCGACCAACTTCCTTCCCGTCTCGCTGCGGTTCTGGTCGAGCGCTCCGGCATCCGCGGGGACATGCGTTGCGGCAATTTGACCAAGGGCAACTTCGAAGCCTTGCACCGGCAGTTGTGTCACTTCTCCTTACCCATCTCCGGGCACCGCGGTTTCGCGGTTGCCGAAGTCACTGGCGGTGGCGTCCCCCTGGAAAGTCTGCAACTCTCCACGCTGGAAAGCCGCAAAACCGCGGGCCTGTACTTCTGTGGGGAAATCCTTGATGTCTTTGGCGACATCGGTGGCTTCAACTATCAGTGGGCTTTTGTAAGCGGGCGCTTGGCGGGCGAATCTGCCGCCAAGAGTCTTTCGGCTTAGCTCTATTCCTGTGCCAGGGAGACCGTGACCTCGGCCGACCACATGGCGGCGGGGTCTCCGCGTTCTTGCAAGCTGCGGCGCATCATGTCCATACTTGGCTGAAGCTTGCCGCGGAAGAGTTCACTTTCGCCATGGCGCACCACGATGTCTTGGTCGAAATCGACCATCTTGGCATCCAGACGAATCGTCAGTGAGCTTAGGTCCTTGACCGTTTCGACAGTGAAGACATTGCCTTCACGCGAAATCACGACGCGCGTGCGTGCTTGGGGCTCGTCTACCTTGAGCCAATAGAAGCGCGAGTGGGTGACGTCGTCCTGTAGCCAAACAATCTTCTGCGGGCGAATGTTCCGGGTGCGCTCGGCCATCCACGGCACCGCAGCGGCATCGTCGCGATCCATCCAGTGGCCTTTGCCCTCATGTAGCTTGACCCAATGATCGTAATGATCTGGGTTGGCTTTGCGCAAGGCCTTGAGCTGCTTGCCCCATTCCGCGGCGACCTTATTGCGGTCATAGGCGCCATCTTCCGCGCCCATGTGCAGGGTAAAGGGTAGATTGAATAAGGAATCTGGCTTGGCGTCATTCGGGTGTCCGGCCATCATGGCGGCGGCGGCAAAGCGATCGGCCATGCGCGGCGCCAATTGATACACGCCATCGCCACCCGCCGAATACCCCATGAGGTAGACGCGGTCTGGGTTGACGCCCTCAAAGACGACCATGTTCTCAATCAAGCGATCCAAGAACACATCGATGTGAGCTTGGTGCCAAAGATTCCAGGTGTCCGTACTGGCGCGAGGGGCTAAGTAAATCCCTTCCTTCGGTTCATACAAGCGCTTCTGGTTTTCCCACTGCTGATCATTCACCTCGGCCGGCGCACCACCGCCACCATGCATGCTGATGTACAAACTATGCCCGTCTTTGGGCGCTTCGCCAAAGGTCTTATAGGCAAAGCGAAAACGCAGCTCGCCATGGCGCAACTCCTTGGCTTCCATCTCCTTTGCGCGCTCGGTCAGTAAGCGCGCCTTATGTTCCTCCCACAGCAAATCTTGGGGGGTCAGCAGGCGGCTACTCATGTCGTCGCCAAAGGTCAGGTCCAATAGAGAACCATCTTCGGGGACATAGATGTGATGGGAGTGAGAGTACACATCGGTTTCCGCATGGAGTTGAATTTGCTTGCGATAGGGAAGTTCGACGAATAAGTGATCGTTGGCATCAAAGGAGTCGTCTCGCGTTTCCCCAGCGAAGAGGTCCTTGCCTTCTTTGTCCATGATCTTGATCGGAACGCGAAGCCGATTGCCTTGGCCGTCGTGGGCGCGGATGCGCAAGCGCACGAGGTCCGAAGTAGCTTCTTTCTTCGGTGTATAGCGAGAGGTCACATTGACCGCATAGACGGAGTCGGCATCTGGCTTCCACACCATGGGAAGGTGCTGCCCAGTCTTGCGAAAACTCACGGCATAAATGGCGCGCTCGCGGTCGTCGGCCAATGCCTTCGAAGCGCGGTCGGTGAACCATGCTTTGTTCAAGTCCATTCCGGTGGGTTCACCAGCGCCGGTGAAATGCCAACCTTGGTCCCATACCTCGACCCAAGAATGGTTGCCGCTGCCGTCGGCCCATAGGGGTGTGCCTACAAAGCGTGCCGGCACGCCGACTGCACGACAAGCATCGATCAACAGCACCGATAATCCCGTGCACGAAGCCATGCCAGCTTCGATGCTTTCATTAGGACTTTGGTCGGCCTTCGGGCGTTTGGTGCTATAGATGACGCCGACTTCAGGAAAGAGTTTCTGATTTAAGATTGCCGCCGCTTCCGAAGGAGATTTTGCTTCCGCAATCCAAGGTCGAAAACGCTCGTAGAAATCTTTGCGCCAACGATCGCGGCGCTCATTGATGTTGGCATAAGGAAGAATCTCGTTGAGAAAAATGCTCTCCGAAATCTGCTCATGCCAGGGGGCTTCCTGCCAGGCGCGGTAAGCGTAGTCGATATTCTCCAGGACCAGCTCCACGCTCAAGTTTTCGCGATCCGACGCCGGCATATGCTCGAGCAAGAAGTCGAAGCCCTTGCGCTGCGCTTCGGGAACCGAAGCCCGCGCTTCCACCCAACGGTCGACGGCATGCGCCTCCGCAGGCGCAGTCGTGACCTCTTGCGGGACAAGGAACAGGCCGAGGAGCAGGCTAGAAATCATGCCCCGATTGTAAATGCTCGTTAGCGCAGCTTGGCTTCCATCGATTTGCGCTGCTCGTCAGTTAAGGTGAAGCGAAAATCCTGAGGCTCTTCTTGATCTAGCAAGGAGATGGTGGCTTGTTCCGGGGTCGTATCTGGAATAGGAATGCCCTGAACGCCTCCGGCGGTGTTTTTGAAGTCCACTGCCTCCAGAATAAAACGATATTGGCCAGCATGAGGTAGGCGCGTTAACTGATTCTGGGATCCCACAGCAATAGGGTGGACCCTTGACGATTAGGGACGCCCTCGGAATCCATGGGGGCTAAGGTCACAAACCAAGCCCGATTCTTCGGTAAAGGGGGCGCATTCTCAATGCGCAAGCGCAGTGGAATGCCTGGCTCTAGTTGCACCTGGATCGTTCCGCGAACATCTTTCACCAATTTGCGTCTACAGTTTTCTGCTGAAACGTAGACATCGAGACTTTCTTTGTTGGTTAGGAATTCCGCTGTTCTGTTGGAAAACATGCCTGATCCCAGGAAATCACCGTCGAGATTTTTGACCATGACAAAATTGGGCTGAAGACCATCTTCATCCACGACGTTGATTTGAATCCGCCGTGTATTTGCACGCAGGTCAATCTCTGGGATCACAAGCTCTCCTCCCTCAGATCCCAATTCAATGGGTTGCTTATGTAACGGGGGAAGGTCCATATCACCAACCTTCAGCGTGAAGGTTCCTACGGGGCCGCCCTCAAAAGCAAAGCTTCCGTCCTCTTCAATCCAGTCCCATCCAGGAAGAGTTCGACCATTTATCGCCCGCGGAAAATCACCTACCATCGGAGGAGATTTATGGAGATCCGGGTCAAACGACACCTTGCCGCGAATGGACCATGTAGCCTGTGGTTGAGACAGTTCTACAGTGGGAACCACTTCAGACTTCTCTTCTTCATCCGAGCAATTCAGAATAACCAGCGGAATCATCGCCACCAATAAAATGAACACGCCCATGCCACGTGTTTTCGAAGGTTCCATTGAGCTCATCACTCTCGATAGTAACCTCTAGACACTGGGGCTGTTTAGTGCTTAAAGTGCCGGGTGCCCGTGTGCACCATGGCTACGCCTTTGGCATCGCAGGCAGCATTGACTTCGCCGTCGCGCATGGAGCCGCCGGGTTGCACAATCGCAATCACTCCGGCATCGGCCAGGGCTTCTGGGCCATCGGGGAAGGGGAAGAAGGCGTCGGAGCCTGCCACGGCACCTTGCACGCGATCACCGGCTTTCTTCACGGCGATTTCCGCGGAGTCGACGCGGCTCATTTGACCGGCACCGGCGCCGACTAACATGCCGTCTTTGACCAGGCTGATGGCATTGGATTTCAGGTGCTTGACCAAAACCTGCGCCAAACGCAAATCATCTTCTCGACCCGCAGGAACCGCGACCTCGCCGACTTGCTTCAACTCGGCCTGAAATGCCGAAATGTCGTCGGAGCCTTGCGCCAAAGTAGCGCCCCAAAGACGACGCGATTCTTGTTGTTCGCGTGCTTTGCCGATGTCCGGAACCCGCACGATGCGCAAGTTCTTGCCCCATTTCGGGCCGGTGCGCAGAATCTCGATAGCCTCTTCCTCAAAATCTGGCGCGGCCAACACTTCGACAAAGTGACCTGGACCTGCAAGGAACTCGGCCGCCGCCGCGGTGAAAGTGCCATGAACGGCAATCACCGAACCGAAGGCACTCAAAGGGTCGCCTTCCCAGGCGCGCTCCAATGCCTCGGCAACCGAAGTACCTAAGGCCGCGCCACAAGGATTGGTGTGCTTGACCACCACGGCAGAATTTTCCGGCAGGTCATTCACCGCCGCCACAGTGCCATCGAGGTCGAGCCAGTTGTTGTAGCTCATCTCTTTTCCTCCCGGCACAACCTTGGCCGCGCCAAGACCGCGCGGGGACGCATCGGGAAAGAAGCCAGCACTCTGGTGAGGGTTTTCGCCGTAGCGCAAACCCGCTCCTTGTTGCTCGGCGAACCAGCGACCAATCGCGCTGTCGTATTCCCCGGTGCGGGAAAACACTTTGGCGGCCAAAGCAGCGCGTGTTTCCATCGTGGTACCGCCAGCAGCAAGTTCTTCCGCCACTTTGCTGTAGTCCGTCGGGTCACACAGAACCGCAACAGATTCATGGTTCTTCGCAGCAGAGCGCAACATGCTTGGGCCGCCGATATCGATCTTTTCGATGATCTCCTCGACCGTGCCACCGCCGGCAACGGTTTCCTCGAAGGGATAGAGATTCACCACCACCATGTCGATCGGGCCAATGCCATGTTCCTCCATCGAAGCAACATGACTTTCTTCGTCACGCCGCGCCAACAGTCCGCCATGAATCATCGGGTGCAAAGTCTTGACTCGGCCATCCATCATCTCAGGAAAGCCGGTGTAGTCGGCAACTTCTTGCACTTCCAATCCGGCTTCTTGCAAGGAACGCATGGTGCCGCCGGTGGAAAGGAGTTGGGTACCTTGCGCAGCAAGAGCTTGCCCCAACTCCACAATGCCATCTTTGTAAAACACGCTCAGCAATGCGCGGCGAACAGGGATGCGTGCGGTGGACATGGAGGGCTCAGCGCTGGGTTCGAGAACGGAGGTATTCTTCAATGAAGGAATCAATTTGGCCGTCCAAAACGGCTTGGGTATTACCCACTTCGTGATTGGTGCGATGGTCTTTCACCATCTGGTAAGGGTGAAGCACGTAAGAGCGAATCTGCGAGCCCCACGCAATCTCCCCTTTTTGGCCGTACAAGGCTTTCGTGTCGGCATCGCGTTCGGCCTCGCGTAGCTCATACAACTTAGCTTTGAGCATGCTGATGGCAGTGGCACGATTTTTGTGCTGACTGCGTTCATTTTGGCATTGCACCACCACGCCGGTAGGCTCGTGAGTCATACGAACGGCCGAATCGGTTTTATTGACATGCTGTCCTCCTGCACCACCGGCACGATAGGTATCGACGCGGACATCATTCATGTCGACTTCAATCGGCGCGTCTTCATCAAACTCAGGCATGACTTCGACTGCAGCAAAAGAGGTGTGGCGACGGCCTTGGGCGTCATAGGGAGAAATGCGTACCAAGCGGTGCACCCCGCGCTCGGCCTTCAAGCGTCCGTAGGCATAAGGACCTCGAATCGCGATGGTGGCGTGGCGAATTCCGCCCTCAGGATCGGGAAGAATTTCGAGTTCTTCCAGCTCAAATTCATGATCTTCCGCCCAGCGGATGTACATGCGCAAAAGCATTTCCGAAAAATCGGTGGCATCGACGCCACCGGCGCCTGACTGCAAGGTTAAGAAAGCGTTGCGCGGGTCCGCCTCGCCACCAAGCATGACCTGGAATTCCAGTGCATTGAGCTTTTCTTCTGCAACTAGCAATGCCGATTCGAGATCCTCGGCGATTTCTTCTTCGCCCATCTCCTCGCCAAGTTCCGCAAGGGTGGAGACATCTTCTAAAGCAGCGGTGGCCTCTTCGATCGGTTCGACCACGGTACGAATCTGTTTCATCTCGCCGATGACCTTTTGCGCTTCCTCCTGGTTATCCCAAAAGCCAGCACCAATCATGACCTCGTCTAGTTCGCTTTTACGTTGGCGATTGCCGGCATAGTCAAAGACTCCCCCTGATCTGTTCCAGGCGGCGTTCCAACTCAGCGGCGCGATCGAGGGTCTCTTTCAAGATCTAGCCCTCGGCTTCCGCGTCAGCGATGGTGTCTTTGAGCGCGTGATACAAGGCGGTGTTACAGGCCAACGTCAGTGGCAACAAGCCCTCGCGCGATTCCAACAAGTACTCCGCACGGCGTTCCGCAGTAAAGGCGCCTTCCATAGTCAACAGATTGTCGAGGCGATCGGCACTCTTGACGATTTGAACATCGCGGCCTTCCCAGCGAAGTGCTTCCAGGTACTTTAAGTTGCGCTCGAGACGATTCTCATCTTCCTTGAGAGGTGGTTGGGTCATGGCGCGAACCATGTCACCCACTTGATGTCCAAAGTCGTCTTCGATTTCATCAATCGAAAGCGAAGTGTCTTCCAGGGTGTCGTGCAGCAAACCCGTGCAAATCACCGCAGCATTGCGCTGGTCAGCAACTTCCCACAGCAACAACGCCGTGCGCAGAAGGTGGTTGAGGTAAGGCTCTTGAGAACCCTTACGCACTTGCCCATCGTGAGCCTTGCGCGCCGTTTCCAATGCCGTGTGCACTGGCGGCCACATGCTAGTGCCGACATGGGAGAGCAAACGCTCTTCCAGTTGCTCTTGATTCAGGGTGTACAGTTCCTTCATGTTCGTCGTGCGCGACTACGCGCGGGGATGGGTGGTCACGGTGCCATCGTCTTGGCCTTCAATGACCAAGTCGCAAAGGTTGAGAAAAATTCCGACCTCGACTACGCCTGGCACCTGGGAAAGCGCCGCATGCAAGGAGTCTGGATCTTCTATGCCACGGGGAAAACGACAATCCAAAATGAAGTTGCCGTTATCGGTCACGAAGGGTTCGCCGGCTTCAGTTAGGCGCACGTAGGCGCTGCCTTCGGTAAGTGCGGAAACACGGGCGCGGGTGGCGGTGTAACCGAAAGGAACGATTTCCACCGGCAGCAAAAAGGTGGAGCCCAAACGCTTCACCATTTTGTTTGCGCCCACAATAATGATGACCTTGCTCGCCGCCGCGGCCACAATTTTTTCGCGCAGAAGAGCACCACCGCCTCCTTTGATCAAGCGGAAGTCGGTATCGACTTCATCGGCACCGTCGACCACCAAATCCAACTCCGGAGTGGTTTCCAGGTCGGTTAAATCAATCCCAAGTTCGCGACATTTCGCCGCGGTTTGCTGGGAAGTCGGCACGCCAGTCACGGAAAGGCCTTCTTGGCGCATGCGTGCGGCCAGGGCGTCGAGAAAATAGGCGACAGTGGAGCCTGTGCCGAGGCCCAGTTTCATGCCGTCGACCACATGGCGCGCTGCCTCAATGCCTGCCGCTTGTTTGGAAGAGGGAGGAGTGGTCATTTTCGCGACTATCATACTCCTGCCTGCCCTATAATTCGCAGAGCGGGTTATTGCAACCCAGTCTCAACAAGTGTCCGGCCCAAACCCTCCCCTGACCCTCGCTGACCTCCCTCGTGTGCTGGTCGCACGGGTCAGCCATGTCGAGGACGATTGCGTCATTTGCGAGCGCCTGCGCGAACTAGGCTTTTGCCCCGGCACCGAGGTTCGATTTGAACGGCAAGCCCCCTTTCACGGTCCCATGATTGTGCAACTGCGCGGCTACCGACTTTCTCTGCGCCCCAGCGAAGCGCGCCGCGTGTTCATTACTCCACTCGGCGGGAGCTTGCTGCCATGAACGCTCCTCCCGCGGGGTCGCTAGAGCCCGAACCAGGGAAGAAAATTCACCTTGCTTTGGTGGGGAGCCCCAATTCGGGCAAAACCACCTTATTTAACGCCTTAACCGGCCTTTCCGCAAAGACTGGAAATTACCCCGGAGTCACGGTCGATCGCCGACGGGGCTTGATGAAGCATCCTATCGGCGACCGTGACGTCTTGATCTCTGATTTGCCGGGCAGCTACTCTCTGCACGCGATCTCCGAAGACGAAGCGGTCACTTCCAAGGTGCTGAAGGGTGAGTTAGATGGCGGCAAGCCTGATGGCATTGTCTTTGTCGCCGATGCCACCACCCTGCAGCGGTCACTGCCGATGTTGGCGGACATTCTGCGTCAGGGCATCCCTACTTTGCTGGTCCTGACCATGGTCGACGAGCTCAAAGCGCGCGGTGGCGACCTAGATTTATTCAGGCTACAGGGGGAGCTCGGCATCCCACTGGTGGGAGTCGTCGGCAATAAGGGACTCGGGATCGATGATTTACGTGTGCGCCTGAGCGATCCCAAGTCCTGGACTACAGCTTGTGCGGTTCCCGAGCCGAATACGGAAGCGCGTTTCGCCTGGGCCGACACCCTGATCGAGAAGGTCGAGCGCCACCCTGTATCGGCCAGCACCCTGACCCAGCGCATCGATGCGGTGCTCCTCCACCCGGTCGCCGGCCTAGTGGTCTTCCTGCTCTTCATCGCCACCTTCTTCCAAGCCATCTTCACCTGGGCGGCCCCGGCGATGGACCTATTTTCCGGGTGGATGGACCTGATGGCCGATTATGTTTCAGCCAATCTGCCCGCAAGCATGCTCACCGACCTACTGGCCGACGGCATCATCCGTGGTGTAGGTGCGGTAGTGGTCTTTGTGCCGCAGATTGCCCTGCTGTTTGGTCTGATTTTCCTATTCGAAGCCTCGGGTTATATGGCGCGAGCAGCTTTTGTGGTGGATCGCGTGATGGGCTGGGCTGGGCTTGAAGGCCGCTGCTTCATCTCTCTTCTGTCCTCTTATGCCTGCGCCGTGCCTGGCATCATGGCCACACGCAGCATTCCTTCGCCGCGCGACCGCCTCGCCACGATTTTGGTCGCTCCCTTTGCCACCTGTTCGGCGCGATTACCGGTCTATGCCCTACTAATTTCGGCATTTTTGCCGAATACTAAGATTTTGGGGCCCTTTACCGTGCAGGGTTTGACCCTCATGGGCCTCTATCTCCTAGGTGGCTTCAGTGCCATCTTGTTCGCTGCACTGTTCAAGCGCGGCCTCCTGAAAGGCGCCAGCCTCCCCTTCTATTTGGAGCTTCCGCCCTACCGATTCCCCTCGCTGACCTCAGTCATGTTGCAGGTGTGGCGCCGGCTCAAGGTCTTCCTAAAGGATGCCGGCTCCGTGATCCTGGCCGGTTCGGTGGTGATTTGGTTCTTGCTGAACTTCCCCAAGGCGGACATCCCCGAGGGCATGGCAGAGGGTCCAGCCCACCAAGTCCAAGTCGAACAAAGCTACGCCGCGGATTTGGGCCGCGCCATGGAGCCCCTGTTCGAGCCGCTCGGCTTTGACTGGAAAATCAACATCGGCCTGGTCGGCTCCTTTGCCGCGCGCGAGCTCATGGTCAGCACCCTAGCCGTGGTTTACGCTTATGACCCCAATGCCAGTATCGACCCGGAAACTGGGGAGCCCGATGACGAATTTGTCGGCCTGCGCCAGATTCTGACCACCCCCGACCCCAAAACTGGAGTCGCGCCGATGGACTTCCCCACCGCCATCGCGCTCTTGCTGTATTTCGTTTACGCGCTGCTCTGTCTGAGCACCGTTGCCGTCATCAAACGCGAAACCGGTGGCTGGAAGTGGCCCATATTCATGATTGCCTACATGGGCGTTTTGGCCTGGGTCGCGGGCTTCGTTGGCTATCGTTTGGCCGGCGGTGGCTAGTGCTTGCCGTTGGGCGTCGCCCCTATGATGATTCTCCGATGACCAAAGCGCCCACCGTGACCTCCCTCCTCGCGACCCTTCCGGATGACCGCGTAGCTGCCATGAAGAAACTGCGCGCCGGTTTCCGCAAGCATTTGCCCGAAGGCTTTAAGGAAGTAGTGCAAGGCAACATGATCGCCTACGTGGTGCCACATAAAATTTACCCCGACGGCTACCACTGTGACCCCGAAGCGCCACTGCCCTTTATTAGCCTGGCATCGCAGAAGAACTTCATCGCGGTGTATCACATGGGGATTTATGCCAACCCGAAGCTCTTGACTTGGTTTGAAAAGGAGTGGCCGAGATACGTCAAGACCAAGCTCGACATGGGCAAGAGTTGTATTCGCCTGAAGAAGATCGACACTATTCCTTTTGATCTCTTTGCCGAATTGGCGACCAAGATTAGCGTCAAGGATTGGATTACGACTTACGAGAAAGCCTTCAAGCGCTAGCCCGCGAATCCCTAAGACTTCTTCACAAACTTGGTGAGGATGACAATCTTTTGACCGTTGATGCGGCCCTCGATGTGCTCGGGATTATCGTGCACCAAGGCAATGCCACGGACGGCGGTTCCGCGCTTCGCGGTGAAGCCTCCGCCTTTGACCACAAGGTCTTTAATCAGTACCACCGAATCACCCACTTCCAGCACACTGCCGTTGCTGTCGAGGTGCAGCGCTTCTGATTCTTCCTCTTGCTGTGCCACCTGACCGGCTTCTACCCAGGCCTTGGTGTCTTCTTCCAGGTAGAGCATGTCGAAGAGATCACGCGCCCAGGACTCGGTACTCAGCTTCTTGAGCATGCGCCATGCCAAAACTTGCACCGGCGCAACTTCGCTCCACATCGAGTCGTTCAAGCATCGCCAATGATGTGGATTTAGATCTGCCTTGCCTTGAATTTGGTCCGCACAAACGGAACACACCCAAGCGCACTCTTCAGCAACTGCTCCATCTTTGGGGGCAACTGCTAACGCGGCCAAATCCTTGCTCGAAGTGCACAACTCGCACACCCCCCCACTTCTGGTTTGCAAGGTTACCTCCATCGGGCCAGTACTAGATATCGAGGTCTTCGATTTCGTGCGCGTGCTGTTCGATGTACTCACGCCGCGGCGCGGTTTCATCGCCCATGAGCATGCTGAAAGTGCGGTCTGCTTCAAAAGCATCATCCAGCACAATCCGCTTCATGAAGCGCGTGGTTGGGTCCATCGTGGACTCCCACAACTGATCTGGGTTCATTTCACCCAGACCCTTGTAACGCTGCACTTCAATCCCCTTCATGCCGAAGTCGCGGAAGTGCTCGACTAAGTCGAGCAGGGTGTTGATGCCCTGAGCTTCCTTGCCGTCATCGAACTGGAACAAGGCACCTTCGCGATTATCGTTGGCTGCGCCAAAACTCACGCCGCGCTCGCGTAAAGATTGGAAAACGTTTTGTGCTTGTTTCTTCTCGGGGTAATGGAACACCAACTGCTGCGCTTCGTCGCGCGGCACTTCAGAATCCGGACCGCTCCAAACCTTAGTGCCTTCGCCTAGACCGGATAGATATTGATCTAAGTCTCCGCGGTCCCAGAAGAAGTTCTGAGTGGTGCTGGCAACATCAAACGCCAAAGCCATAGGCAGCTTGCCAAGTTCATCGGCCTGGGCAAGATACTCTTCTGCACTGACACCACGACGACCGCCCTTCAATCCGCGAAGAACCTTTTCCAGGCTTTGTAACTGGCGCACCACTGGCTCGAGCTCTTCGCCTTCAACTAAGACGCCACCAGGCAACGAGAGACGCACGCCATTGATGGAATGCTCCATCAGGACTTCGCGCAGTTCATCGTCGTCGTGGAGGTAGCGGTAGGCCTTGGCGCCTTTCTTCTGTACGCGGTACAACGGTGGACAAGCGACGTAGACCTTGCCCGCCTCAATCAGCGCCTTCATCTGGCGGAAGAAGAAGGTCAAGATCAAGGTGCGGATGTGCGAGCCATCGACATCGGCGTCAGTCATGATGATGATGCGCCCGTAACGTGCCTTATCCGGATCGAACTCTTCGCCAATGCCTGCGCCAATCGCTTGGATCATGGTCTGCAGTTCCGTGTTCGCAAGAATGCGATTAGCATTGTTCTTCTCGACGTTAAGGATCTTGCCCTTCAGCGGAAGAATCGCTTGGAAGCTACGGTCACGACCAGTCTTGGCCGAACCACCTGCCGAATCACCCTCGACGATGTACAGCTCAGTCTTGGTGGTATCTCGCGACTGACAGTCGGCTAACTTGCCGGGCAAAGAGCCACTGCTAAGTGCACCTTTACGGCGCACCAAATCTCGTTGCTTGCGAGCCGCATCGCGGGCGTCGCGAGCGAGCAATGCTTTGCGCACCACGGCTTGCCCCGCCTTGGGGTTTTCTTCGAGATACTCAGAGAAGCACTTATTGACGACGGTCTCGACAATCGGTGCGGCTTCGCGCGAACCAAGCTTGCCTTTGGTCTGACCTTCGAATTGCGGATCAGGCAACTTCAGCGAAACTACGGCGTACAAACCAGCCTTGTAGTCATCGCCGCTGGGAGCTTCTCCTTTCCTCAGCAAATCTCCCTTCTTTAGAAAGTTGTTGAGTGTTCGTGTTAGAGAAGCGCGGAAACCGGATAGGTGGGTGCCCCCATCAGCCGTGCGAATATTGTTGGCAAAGGAATACACCCCTTCGTGCCAATCGTTGGTATAGCGAAGTGCGACCTCTACCGTGTAGTCCTTCCCGTTGTCGTGAGTGACCACATCTTGGAAGTGAACCACGTCGGTGATGGCCTCTTTTTCGTTGGTGAGGTCTTTGATATAGCTGACCAACCCCTCTGGGTAGTGGAAGGTCTCTTCTTTGCCACTGGCCTCTTCAGTCAAGGTAATCTTCAGACCTGAAGTACCCATCAGGTAGGCCATTTCACGCAAGCGATTGCGCACCGTGGTCCAATCAAAACCTTCGTGCTGGAACATTTCACGGTCCGGCATAAAGGTGACTTGGGTACCGTTTTCGGTGGAGCTGCCAATCACTTCCAGGTCGGTCACTTTCTGACCGCGCGAGAACGTAATGCGGTATTGCTTGCCGTCTTTGTTAATCAAGACTTCGGTGTCTTCGGAAAGCGCGTTGACCACCGAAATACCCACACCGTGAAGACCTCCCGAAACGGCATAAGCCTGGCCGTCAAACTTACCGCCCGCATGCAGCTTGCTCATGACCAGCTCCACTGCTGGCACGCCTTCTTCAGGATGAATGTCCACCGGAATACCGCGACCATTATCGGTCACTTTGGCGGAACCGTCCTCCTGCAACACCACTTCGATGTGCGTGCAGTGACCAGCGAGCGCTTCATCGACTGAGTTGTCGACAATCTCCCACAAGAGGTGATGGTATCCAGCAAAAGACGTGTCGCCGATGTACATCGCCGGGCGCTTGCGCACACCTTCCAGATCCTTGAGGAACTGGATACTGCCAGAATCGTAATCTTTGTTGTTCTTACTCATTTGCGGAGGGATTAGCCGCGACGAAACTCAAGACGGTTGACCATGGCTTGTGCCTGGCCTCCGCGAGAGAGATCTTGATTGAGGAGCGAAAGGAACTCCTCTTGACGAAAACCGCGCAGTTCTTCGAGCAAAGGCGAAGAATCGACGACCACAATTAAACGGCCCGCGCGAAAGGACACCGCGCGACAGCGGCCGAGATAATGCGGAGGGACAATGCGTTCCCAAGACGCGAACACCAAACGGTGCTCGGACTGACGTGACCAGCCGTGCTTCTGAAAGGCTTGATTGACCAAGTCCGCCAACGGCAATGGCGCGGGGTTGTAGCGCTTATTCTGACGCATTAGACAAGAGCACTCAGCGGCATGACTACGTAGGAGTAATCATCACCAAGTAGGAATTTGGCCGGGCGAACAGCGTCGTCGATTTGCAACTCGATTTGATCAGAGTGTGCCGCCTTAAGCCCTTCGAGAATGTATGCCGGGTTGAAGGCGGTCTTCAGACCTTCGCCAACATAATCCACTTCAAAGTTTGCGGAAGCGCGACCGCGACCCTCGTTCTCCGAAGCGACCTCCATGTTGTTCGCGCTAAAGGCAATGCGCACCACGGCTGCCGACTCTTGCGTGAGGTGGCTGGCCAGGCGTAGCTTCTTGGAGAAACTTTCGCGGTGGGCGCGAACCACATGCTTGCCTCCTTGTGGAATGACATTGCTGTAGTTCGGAAATTCTTTGTTCAACACGCGGCCGAAAGATTCCAAGTTGCCCATGCGGAAGCCGACCATGTTGTCGAGAAACCAAATCGAAATACTTTCGCCTTCTTCGTCTTGGCCGAAGCGATAAATCTGATCGAGAACTTTGGGTAACAGAACCGCGCGAGCTTTTTTGCCACTGCCGCCAGTGGTGGGACGGCGAATGCAAGCCAAGCGACGGCCATCGGTGCCGACCATGGTGACCACGGAGTCAGCAAGTTCCATCAGGATGCCTTCGGTGGCGAAGCGTGAATCCTGCATGCGCGCAGTGGCAAAACGTGTGCTGTTCACCGAGACCAGGAAGTCTCCTTTGTCCATGGTGATCGCTGGTTCGCCGTCGAGAGCCGGCACCAAGGGAAAGCTTTCTGAATGACTCGTGCCTTCGCGTCCAGTGTCCGCAGAAGATTCGAGCGTCACCAAAGTGCACAGGTCATCGCCGGAACGAACTTCGACTTGGCCGCCATCGAGCAGGGTTAGTGTGATCGTGTCGGATTCAAGATCCTTGACGATGTCCACGAGTTCCCGGCCAGGCAAAACGGCCCAGCCAGGTTGGTCGACCTGTACGAAATCGACCTGGTAGCGCACCGCCATGTCGACATCGTTGGTGAGAAGGACGACGTGATCATTGGCAGCTTCGACCAAAACACCGCCGTGGACGGGGTTGGTCGGTTTGCGGTCGATGGCCATTTCGACGCGTGCCAAAGCATTGCGAAAAGCCAAACGGTCGATGAGAATCTTCATCGGGTAGGAGCCTCTGTATTAGGAAGATGATGGATTAAGAATCCGTGGTCGTAGTATAGGCGGGCCAAGGCTGTGGAGAAAGACCATTGACCAATCCTAAGTTGTTTGTTTGGAACGACTTGTGGATTCTTGTTGGGGATTTGTTTGCGCTCAGGAGCCGGGGAATGATTGTGGAGAACTGGGCAGGTTTTCCACCCTTCCGCTTGGCTCAGGAGAACGCTTGTTTTTGCTGTGGAGGGGTGTGGATAACGTTCGATTTGCTCCCCAGTCTTTGCCCGATTCCCCACCACTTTTCCACAGTAAAAGGGAAGCCCCTGCAACGTGTTTAGCGCTGCAGGGGCAAGGGGGGAAGGCGGCATGCTTATTGATTTCCGTGGCGTATGCGGCGTTCTAGGTCACTCAGGAGGGCGGCAAACTCGCCATCGACGCGGCGGCGACGATCCAACTTATCGACGGCATAGACCACGGTGGAGTGGTCACGGCCGCCAAAGTGTCCGCCAATCTCCTCTAGAGAGAGATCGGTGAGGGAGCGGGCCAGGAACATGGCGACCTGGCGTGGATAAACGATGGACTGGGTACGACGCTTAGACTGCAAATCTGCCAAGCGGGTGCCGAAGTGATCAATCACTACGCGCAAGATGTCATCCATGCGGATGATGCGCAAACTCTGCTGCTGGCGGTCGCGGCCGAGCGCTTGGCGTGCTAGTGGAAGGCTTAGTGGCAGACCGTGGAGCCGCGACAGCGCGTGCAATCGTGTCAGCGTACCTTCGAGTTCACGCACATTACTTTCCACATGCTCAGCGATGAAAGAGGCGATGTCAGTCGAAAGTTCAATCCCGAGGTCATCTCCTTTACGGCGCAAAATCGCGACCCGAGTTTCAAAGCAAGGAGGCTCGATTTCGGCCACTAAACCCCATTTAAAGCGGCTTACGAGGCGATCTTGCAGATCGGGAATCTCGCTGGGGTGGGCATCGGAACTCAACACAATCTGCTTGTTTTCGGCACGCAGAGCGTTGAAGGTATGGAAAAATTCCTCTTGCGTGCGCTGCTTATTGGCAAGCAGCTGTACGTCGTCGACAATCATGACATCTACCTTGCGGTAACGCTGGCGGAAATGCTGAATGCTGCCTTCGCGCAAGGAACCCACAAAGTGGTTGATGAACTCTTCGCAGGAGAGAACAGCGACGCGCATTTGCGGTTGTTGACGCATGATGCGATGAGCAATCGCATGCATCAGGTGGGTTTTGCCAAGCCCGACTGCGCCATGAAGGAAGAGCGGATTGAACGCATCTCCGGGGCGGTCTGCGACACCATGAGCGGCGGCATGGGCAAAACGGTTGCACGGACCGACGACGAAGTTATCGAAGTCATAAGTCGCGTTGAGGATGGGTTTGTCGACGAATGCCGGCGCAGAGTTGTGCTCTGGCTCGAGTTCTTGAACCGGGGTGCTAGTTGCAGAGGCAACTTGGGACACCGGGGAAACTCGAGGAAGGGGAGGTACTTCCTGAAATAAGTCGTCTTCGGCAAAGGTGGCTTCGAGATCGAGCTCCATGGCGTCGATTTCCAAGGCGCGTACCCCGAGGGCTTGGCGAAGTTCAGTTTCGAAAGCGCTCAAAATGCGCTCACGATGGAGGGTCGTGGGTGCCAACAGGCGGGCACGATCCTCGTCCAGGGAGACCAATTCACAACCACGCAGCCAGCCATCGACGGTTTGCTCTCCCAAAAGCTCGGTCAAGGTGCCTAAGGCAGCTTGCCAGCGTTGGGCGAGGTCGGGAGACAGGGGGGAATGCATTTTTTGGGTGATTCGTCCTAAGTCCCTATACGAAAATAGCTTGGGGGCTTACCGCCTAGGGAGTACCAATTTAGTATTCCCGGTGTAGATGGCGTACAAAGTTTTCAACAAAAGGCACAAGTAACTGTGCAGAAAGAACTAGCGTTTTGCGACTTTGTAGATGCGTTGAAGAACTAAAATCATCCGCCTTGCCGCCTCTTTGGCCTCTTTTTGGCTCCAATTCGCTTCAAAACTGAGTCGAATCGAGGCGCGAGCAAGCTCCTCACTCAATCCACAGGCGCGCAGGACTTGGCTGGCTTGTGCAGCGCCGGAACTACAGGCACTTCCAGAGGCGACATCGAGACCTTCGGCGTCTAAGGCCGGCAGCAATAAGCGGCCATCGATCCCCCCAAAACTGAGATTCAACGTGTTGGCTAAGCCACCATCTTGCGGATGGTTTGCCTGCAGCGGAAATGATTCTTCATGGAGTGCATGTAGAAAGATATCCCGCAATGCCAAGTCATTGGCAAGCCGCGCATCTTGTTCCTGCAAGCAGAGCTCCAGCGCATGGACAAAGGCGGCAGCCAATGCCGGCGACTCGGTCCCAGAGCGCCGATTGTTTTGTTGTCCCCCACCGACCATGGTGGCGTGAAAAGGAGTCGCCTCAGCAATACGCAATAAACCAATGCCCTTAGGGGCGCCAATCTTATGTCCAGATAGAGTGAAGCTAGAGGCGTGCAAAATGGCTCCATCGAAAGGCAATCGTCCAACTCCCTGGACTGCGTCGCAGTGCCAATCAAACTGACTGTTTAGGAATGCCGCGGCATCGGCAGTCGGCTGGACTGCGCCGGTTTCATTGTTGGCCCACTGTAAAGATAGCAAGGCAGATCCGGAATGCTCGGCGAGTACTTGCGAAAGTGAGGAGAGATCGACTTGGGCATGCGCGTTGACTGGCAATAACTTGAGCTTGGCGCCTTGTTCTTGCATCCGCCGTAGGGGCGCTAAAGCAGCCGGGTGCTCAGCCATTGAGACAAGCAGCAAAGGCCAGGTTCCATCCCATTGGCGGCGTTCTTTGGCAATCCCGTAAAGCGCAAGATTATTCGCTTCGGTGGCTCCGCTGGTAAATACCAAGGTGCGTTTGTCCACACCCAACAAGCTCGCGCAATGCGCACGCGCATCTTCTAACACAGCTTGTGCATGTCTTCCGCGGCGGTTCATTGCCGACGGATTCCCGGGAGCATCTATCTCGACCTTGCGCCAAGTTTCTAAAACTTCCGGGCGCACGGCAATGCCGGCATTGGCGTCTAGAAAAAATCTACTCGGCTTCATGCTCCTGCATCGGCGGTGCCGTTGCGGGGGCTGGTGTCGGCGCCTGAGTTTCCGGCGCTGCTTTTGCCGCAGGATCCTGGGTCAACTCCATGCGCGTGGCCAATTCTGATGCGAGCTCGCGGAATTGATCTGCGGCACTGGAGTCCGGCGCATATTCAAAGATGGTTTGACCATGACTTGGTGCTTCCGCCAAGCGAACATTGACGCGAACCTGAATCGGGAAGACCAAATCTCCAAAGTGATGAGTTAATTCCTGCACCACTTCGCGTGATAGATTTCGTTGTTGGCTAAACAATCCAACCAGGACACCGGCCAACTCAATACTAGGATTGAGTCGTTGCTTGACTCTCTCCAGAACATCGAGCAGTTGGGCCATTCCCTGGAGAGCGAAAAACTCGGCCTGCAGCGGGATCACGACAAAATCTGAGGCGACCAGGGCATTGAGCGAAAGCGTACCCAAGGAGGGCGGACAATCGAGGATGACCAAGTCCGGCGCCTGCTCTGACCGCGCCAGCTTTTGCAGCGCGGTGCGCAGCAATCCTTCGCGACCAATTTCATTGGCGAGCTCGGATTCGGCACCAGTCAAATCGAGGTTCGTCGGGGCAATCCACAAGCCATCCGTGCCAGTTGGTTGCATGACGTCTTCAAAGCCATGCTCGCCGGTCAACATGGTGTAGACCGAGGGCTCATCTGGTTCTGGCATGCGGTCGAAGCTGATCGACAGGTGTGCCTGTGGATCGAGGTCGACTAATAGGACTTGATGTCCTTGCAGAGCCAATGCGGCACCCAAGTTGGCGCAGGAGGTGGTTTTTCCCACTCCCCCTTTCTGATTAATGATGGCCAGAACCTTCACAGTCCCAGCATAGCGGCCTCAGTCGGTGAGGAGCAGCTTTTCTGGCCTCTTACAAGAGCCTAGGCTTGTGAGGTAGGACTCTATCCGTGAGGGATGCCATTGGTGACTGGCGATAAGGCTCAATAAGGAAAGCCCCTCGGCTTGGTTTTGATCATGAGGTCGTACGACTTGGGCAAGAGCATGCAAGCGCGCGCCGCGAGTTCCAGTGCGATTGCGCCCTCCACGATCAGCGCTCTGCGCAAAGGCTTCGGTGGCAGCGAGCAAATCACGTCGCAAGCGGACCCAGGCGCCGACCAAACTCGCGTCGACTTCGGCGGTCAAGGACTTCATGCGGCCAAGGCCTTGTTGGACTTGATCTTCGAGTTGTTTGAGTTCAGACTCCAACTCACCGACGGGAACACGTGGCAAGAGTTGTCGGCAATGGCTCTCTCCTTGTTCCAAATCGGTATGGGTGAATCCGAAATCCTTCATGACTTGATGAAGGCGGGAGGACAGCCAAAGAAGTTTGGTGTCAGAAGGTGGCGCCGCAGGAGATTTTGGACTCGCGCCGTAGCCAACAGTTTCGATGTTTAGTTCAGGCAATAGCTTAGCCCACCAATGCGCCGCAGCGTCTAGAGGGGATTGGCCCGCGTCAGGGAAGACCAAGTCCAGGCATTGCGCAAGATCGGCCGTTTGCGGAAGCAGGTCCTGCAGAAACAGCAGCAGCTTGGCCCGCGAACCATGACCCAGAGTGCCATGATCGGGAACCGGAACGTGGACGACATCGCCATGGTCATTTTGCACCGACAGCGTGAAGTCCTGTTCCTGTATACGGTTGGCATCAAGAACTAGGGTGGCCCGAGTGCGCTGTTGTCGCGCCTCCAAGACCGCGAACAGGACCTGATTAAGGAGCCCCACGCGACCGCCCGCAAAGGCAGGCGCATGATGCACCACGGGAGCCGAACTCATGAGGTCGCAGGCATAATCGAGGAAAGTTGCTCGCGCATTTCTTCGACCGCCGCTGCAGTCCGACTTTGCCAATCCGCAAGCCCAGCAAGGTCTTCCCGCTCATGAGCGTGGAGAATCGAGCGGCTGGCATTGATGACCGCGCCCTCGCCCCGGTCATCGAAGGCGGGTGCGAGCCCCTCTGCCGTACCGCCCTGGAATCCAAAGCCAGGAAGGAGCAGCAAGGTGTGCGGCATGAGGCGTCGGAAATGGGCAAGCTCACTGGGGCGCGTGGCGCCAACAACCGCGCCAATCGACGACCAACCGCAATCCCCTATGCACGAAGCTCCCCAGCCAGCGACTGCTTCGGCGACCTGATCGGCCAGTGGTGGTTCGCCGTGGTCTTGGAACAGCCCGGCGCCAGGATTGGAAGTCTTGACCAAAAAAAACAAGCCGGCATCATGCTGGTCGGCAGCCTCTAAAAACGGACTGCAGGCATCTTCCCCAAGGTAGGGATTGACGGTGAGTGCATCAGAAGCGGGCATGCATTGGCCATGTCCCCCGCCAAGCCAGGCATCGGCATAGGCCGTTGCGGTGGAACCGATATCTCCGCGCTTGGCATCCATGACCACCAACATGCCGAGGTCCTTTGCCGTGGCAACCGCATCTTCCAAGGCAGCGACTCCGGCATGACCAAGACGCTCAAAGAAGGCGGCTTGCGGTTTCACCACGGGGACCATCGGCGCAATCGTGGCTAAGAGTTCGCGGTGAAAGTCGCGCAGTGCCGTGGCGGCGTCGGCCGCACTGCCTTTGGCTTGGCTGCGAAAGGGCTCGGGCAGATGGTCTAGCCGCGGGTCCAGGCCAACCATGGTCGGTGTTCCTTTGGCGCGAATGGAATCGAGCAGACGGTCGGCGAAAGCAGTCATCGAAGGCGAATCATACCTCCAATTGGTCGTCGTCTGGCAGGAGCTCTTGCAACAAGGTGTCGAGCATGCGCAAGCCCCTGGCTGTGGTGCAAAAGCGCTGGCCCTCTTGGTCTTGCCAAACCCGCAGTAGGTCGCGCGCGACGAACTCGTGGAGCCGCGGCAAGATGGCGTCGACGGCATCCGAACCGCACTGGCGTTTCATGCGCTCAACGGAAACGCCCTCTCGTTCCAAACGTAAGCCCATCATGAGGTGATCAAAGACGCGCATGTCGGGGAGAGTTTCTTCTTGCTGCGCCAAAGGCCGACGCCCTTCCCCCATCACCCGCTCATAATCTTCGGGCTTGGCCAGGTTCATACTGCGTACACCTTGGCGCCAACTTGCGGCGCCTGCACCCAAACCGACGTAATCCAAACTGCGCCAATATGCCAAGTTGTGTCGGCATTCTTCGCCGGGCTGGGCAAAGGCACTGACTTCGTAAGAGTGATAACCAGCGGCGGCATTTTGTTCTCGCGTGAGATCAAACAAGGCAGCACAGCGCTCAGGATCTTCTTCTTGCCAACGACCGAGGTCACGCAGGCGCGTCAAGGAAGTGCCGGGTTCATAGCTCAACTCATAGCAGGACAAGTGTTCCGGCCCGAGTTCGTGCACCGTATGCAAAGTATCCACCCATTGCTGCGGATCTTGCCCAGGGAAAGCATAAATCAAATCCAAGTTGATGCGGCGAAATCCGGATTCGCGCGCACGCGCATAGGCGGCCAAGGCTTCCTTGGCGTCGTGCACGCGGTCATAGGCAGCAAGCACTTCGTTGTTCAAGGACTGCACGCCAATCGACAAGCGATCCACGCCACCTTGCAGAATTGCGGCGGCAACCTCGGCACTCAGGCTTTCTGGGTTTGCTTCCATCGTGACTTCCCCGGCGCTTTGGCGAAAGCCTGTGATTTCCTCTAAACCATCGAGCAAGCGAGCTAAGTGTTGGGCGCCCAGAAGAGTGGGCGTACCTCCACCGAAAAACACAGTCTGCGGGGCCAGGTCCTGCGCGCGCAAAGAGGCTTCTTGCAAGATGGCCTCGACATGGGCCGCTAAGTCTTGCGAGGTATAGCCGTGGCTATTGAAGTCACAGTAGCGGCACTTGCGCACACAATAGGGTAGGTGCACATAAAGCGAGACCCCGTCTTCACGCAGGGACAAACTTGCTGCTTGTGGTGAACTATTGGGCGCGACGTGGGGCGTCGTCGTTGCCGTGGTCGCTGGCGGTTTTGCCAACGCTTCCGACACGTCTTCCACTGGAGGGAAGGATTTGTTGTGGCGGGGCACCATCGACGACGTAGGCGTGTAGTTTGCGCAGAGTAGTTCGTTCGATCTGGCGCACGCGCTCGCGTGAGATTCCCAGTTTTGAGGACAGGGCTTCCAACGTGGCGGGCTCCTCGTCGTCGAGACCGTAGCGCAAACGGAGCACGGCAGCCTCGAGCGGATCGATGAGCTCTAGGATATCGCGTAGAGTTGCCAGTGCATCGTTATGCATGACAATCTGATCCGGCGTCATGTGGTCACGGTTGTGATCGCCATGTCCGCCAGGAACGGTTTGCATGATTTCCGGCGGCACCGTTGCCGAGCCTTCTTGTGAGCGCAGGGTTTGTTCCACCACACGCTGGTTCTTCTTAGATAGTCCAAGCTCCTTGGCAATCTCACCTGGTCCAGGTTTACGCCCAAGATCCACTTCCATCTTGACCGAAGCGCGATTCCACTTGGTCAGGATTTCAATCATGTAAGACGGCACGCGCACAGTCTTCACGGTGTTGATGAGTGCACGGCGAATCGTTTGCTGGATCCACCAAGTGGCATAGGTGGAGAAGCGGAATCCGGCTTCCGGATTGAACTTCTCAATGCCCTTGAGCAGGCCGATGTTGCCTTCCGCAATCAGGTCGGGCAGCGTTAAACCGCGGCCGCGAAAGCGCTTTGCGATGGAGACCACCAAGCGCAGGTTGGCGCGAATCATGTGCTCGCGCGCTTCAGTATCACCCGCCTGAACGCGACGACCGAGTTCCACTTCCTGCTTTGCATTGAGCAGTGGGACTTCGTCGATTTCACGAAGGTAGGTTTCGAGACAGCGGTCGGATGCGATGGTAGGCCTCTGGTGTAGGGGTTGGAGGAAGGACGCCATGCCTTCCTAATCTTGTGACTGCATCGGCAAGGGAAAGGTTCCATCTTTAGGGCTTCCTATCCCCCGCCGCCTGATTGGAGCCGGCATCCCAAAAAAGCCGATAAAGGGCTTTTCGTGGCGCTGAGTTACGATGAATACCCATGGACTTGTCCCCCCTCGGGCCCCAAGCGGCCCCACGCCGATCGCTATTGACCGAGGAACGCTTTGCTGCGGCCTTAGGCCAAGAGGCGGAGGAATTCCTACAGGTCGTGGCGCGTGTAAGACATCGCGCTGAAAGGGGTTGGGTCGAAAGAGACTTATATGCTCTGTACCGTCAATCGACCGATTTGGAGCGTTACCTGGATCACCATGGGGCGTCCGATAATCAATCATTCGCTCTCCTGAGAGAGCTACTTGCGCGGGTGCGCTGGCTCGCTCTGTCGAATAGCACCCTGGTGCATTTGCGCGGTCGACTCATGGTGTACCCCCCCACCCCAGACGGCTGGGTGAGGGAGCGACTGGTCCCAGAGCTCCAAGATTGCCTAGAAAGGCTGGGCAAGCTCCTGTTGCGAGGCTTAGAGGGCCTAGAGGCCGAGTGGCGCTGTCGCCATGCGCCTTGGCCTAAGGTCGAGCCGGTCAAATTGGCGGAAACCCCTCCAAGACCGATGCTTGCGGCCGATATGCTTCCCTCTGATGTGGCCCGAGAAGAGGCCAACCAGGGCGAAATGAATGCTGCGGCCAGGTGGGCGTGGCGCGTGCAGCGCCTATTTGAATCCCTGCCCAAGGCCTTTGCCGAGGGCGCGAAGGACAGCGCACAGGCCGCAGCGGTTCTTCGTGAGCATCTTCGCGAAGCTCAAGTGCGCGAGTTGGAGGCGAGAGCCCACAACCTGCAATCGGACTACGACACGCAAATTCGAGGCTGCCAGGACGCCAAAGAAGACCAGGTTCTGCCCATGCTGCGAGGCGCCACGAGTCAGGGCTTGCACCTTCTCGAGGCGGCAACCGCGCTCACCCACCTAGTGGAGCGTCACGAGAACTACTCTCGGATCCCAGAGGCCCGGGCCTCTCTGGAGCAGCTGCTGCCCTGGGAAGAGCTGCGTCTGTTACTCGTGAACCAGATTGCCAAACTGGCCTACGAAGCTTTCGAAGTGGCTTCAAAACAGTCCGTTGGGCTGATTGAGCGGTTGACTCGACCAAGTTTTGTCGAGCTTAAACTGCCGGACGACATCCAGCTCCATGCCCGTCCCCTATCTTTGGTTGTTCGGGTGGTGAATCATTTTGAGACTCCGGTGGAGATGGAAATGGGCGGCCAGAGGGCCAGCGCAGCCAGCATGATGTCCTTGCTGGTTTTGGCAGGGAGTCATCCCAATTGTCGCGAACTCCGGTTCCACGGCGACGAAAGGGTCTTGGCGGCCCTCAGAGAGCTGGTTTTCGCCGGAATTGGCGAACGTGGCATGGATGCCCTGCCGCAAAGTTTGGATTTCCTGCGGACTTGACTTGGATGGATCTCTCTTGCCGGTTATTCTGCCAACAACCTAGAGATTCCACCATGACATCCCAAAAACGACTCGGCAAGGGCATCGGTTCCCTGCTTTCTAATCGGCACGCCCAAGACAACGAATCCGGTGACGGACGACTCTGGGTGCCGGTTGAGGACCTGCAACCCAACCCCGAGCAGCCCCGCGTAGCTCTTGACAAGAGCGTGGAACGGCTGTCGGAGTCGCTGCGTAAGCATGGCATGATGCAGCCCATCGTGGTGACCCGTGACGCCCAGGGCCAATATCAAATTCTCGCTGGAGAGCGTCGATGGCGAGCAGCCCAGCTGGCGAAGATGAAGAGCGTTCCCGTTGTCCTTCGCGAGGGGAGCCTCAGCGGCGAGGAGCTTCTAGAGCTTGCACTGATTGAAAATATCCAGCGAGAGGACCTAGATGCCATCGAAAAGGCCAAGGGCTGCGCCAGGCTCGCGGACACCTATAAGCTCACGCAGGAAGAGATCGCCGAGCGCCTTGGGTATCAGCGCTCCACGGTGGCCAATCTGGTGAGACTCCTTGATCTGCCAGAACATATCCAGGAGGATGTTTCACGTGAAACAATCAGCGCCGGACACGCCAGGGCGCTGCTGAAGCTTCAAGGCAATCCAGTGCAAGACCAGGCTTGGCGAGAGGTTCGGGCGGGGGAGGTCTCTGTGCGTGATACGGAACAACTGTGCGCCCGCCTGGCCAAGGGGGAGCGCCCGCCGAAGCACTCGGCAAATCCTCGCAAGCCAGCTTGGGCAAAAGATTTACAGGAAAGGTTGTCGCGTAGATTAGGCGCCAAAGCCGAGCTCAAATTGCATTCCCGTGGGGGAGGGAAGTTGATCCTTCACTTCCAAGAAGTGGATCAACTGGATCAGCTCAGCAAGGACCTTGGCCTGCACGATGAGGTCAGTGAGTTGCTCGACGAATAACCAAAAGCGAACGAAAAAAGGCCGCGCCTCCTTGGGGAAGCGCGGCCTTTTTTGATGATGGGTTTCAGACTAGCCAGAGATGGTGATCTCGCTGATGGTGTAGCTCTGCTCGGCTCCGGCATTGTTAACCAAATCCTGCAGTCCTTCCAATCCTTCGACAACCATGCCGAAGACAGTCGTGGTGCCATCAGTTGAGTGGTTGGTCGAGGTGAGCAACTGGATTGTGTCTGGGTTTTGCTCTCCGGGCTGACCCGGGACAATTACCGTGCTTAGCGCCCCCGCAAGATGGAAAAGACCGAAGTGCTTTTCCTTGGGCAGGTTCGGGCCATCTTCTGTGTTCATTCCGGTCCAGGAGGCCTGGCGTTCAGCAATGGTGGTGAGGCTTTCCCCGACAAAGCGGCCACTGTTTACCGCGTCCAGGAAAGCAGCCGTGGTGATGGGTGCCTGCTCGCTGTAGAGGCCAACGGAAAAGGTGTAAGTGCTTTCTTCGCCGTCGGTTACGGTGATGTTGACGCGCTCGCCACTGGGCTCAGGGTTGGTCACCACCCGATCCTCTTGGGCAAGGAAATCATCGACACTTTTGAGCAAAACGGCTGGAATCGCGGTCGAGCCACCCTCCGATGGAACCTTCCAGTCTTGCGCATCGGACGAATCTGCCAGGGTGCTCAGTTCGGGCTTCAAGATGCGCAGTGCCTCGCGGTTTTTGTCGGCCAGAGCGCCTTGGCTAGCGGCATACACGAACCAGGGGTAGACGCGATCGTCTTGCTTGGCGCGGGCAAGGCTTTCGCTGACGTTGGTTTCTGCATCAAAGTTGGCAATCACATCTTGGTAGAGCACCCAGGACTCGCGTTGACTCTCGGCCTGCCACTTTGGAGCCATTGTGCGGTAGTACTGCAAAGCGACCACGAGCACGACGAGGCCGATGATGAGGAAGCGATTCTTCTGAAACCAGTCGAACAGCGGGGTGTCTTCGAAGGAGAGGACCATGGTGGAAGCTATTGGGAGTGGGGGGCATAGGCCCTCCAGGGAGGGAATCCTACTTGAGAGAATGCAATCTCGGAATGCCTTTCCCGATTCCTGGCCAAAAACTACCCGTAATTGGGCCGGAAACCCCAAAACACTGACCGACAGTTCGACTTCGGGTGCGTAAACTACCCGGCCGCACGGATTCATCCGAGGTCATTCCCCCGTTAAGAAGACGCATGAAAGCAATCACCCTTTTTGCCACAGGCTTGCTACTGACAGCCTGTGCTGCCCCTGGTTCCCGAGATTTGTACAGCGGCAAGCTGACCTCTCCCACGCCAAGCCTCGCCGATGAGCTCCCGGCTGACACCCTTGTTTATGTCGAAATTGCCGATGTTCAGGGCATGCGCGAGAAAATCGCGACCTCGGACCTCGGCCTGATGTACCACGACGAGGAAATGCAAACCTTTCTCGCTGGTGGCCTCGCACTATTGAGTGACGGCTGGAACGATTTGCGCGAATCCATTGCCGAGGAGGGCTATCCCAGTTACCTCATGTCATGGGACACGCTCGATAGTTTCGCTATGGGCATGGCCCTTCGCGGCGAACCCGGCCTTGAAAATCCCTTCGACCGCGAGCCGCAAATTTATGTGCGCGCCGACATCGGCATTACCCCAGAGAAGGTCGACGCGGTTTACGCCATGCTCTCCGACATGATGATGAAGGAAGGTGCGCAAATGGTAGAGGGCTCGAACGGTTCCCAGATGGAAGTCCATTTGGGCGCCTTGTCCATGACCTTCAGCAAAGCCGTTAATGTCATTCAGATAGAAGGCACCATGGGTGCCAAGGGCGAAGGCACTCTGTCTTCGAACCAAGAGTTCCGCCGCTCGCGCCTGCAAGTGCAAGCCGATGGTGCAGCCATGTTTGGTTATATGGCATTCACTCCGGTATTCGAAACGCTTTACCGCGGCATCATGTCGGAGCCTGAGGTGGAAGCATTTGCAACCTTGATTGACAGCTTCTACACCTCCACGATTGAGCCGTTAAATGGCTTGGCTTTTGCCAGTGGCTGGGATGAAAGCGGAACCTACACGTATGCCAAGGTGGACCTAGCTGAAACTTCGCAAGACGAAGGCAGCATCTACCGTGTTCTTCCATACGACCCAGAACTTCTGACCTACATCCCTGCAGAGGCCACCGGCTTCTCAGTAATGGGCACCGATCAAGAAGCCGGCATGCAGATGGCTTTGGACATGATGGATGACCTCGCCGCGACCGAGATCATGGAAGGCATGACCATGGGTGCAATGCTGCAAATGCAGAGCGCCGAAGCTCACGACTGGTTGTTCGGAAGTCATCGCCCAGAAATGGAAGCCGCGATGAAGTCCTTTGGCAATCGAAGCTTTAGCTACTCGATCTCGAATGGCCTTGATGGGGAAGACCTAGCCTTTTCAGAAGTCACGAATCCTGCCGCGCTCAACTCCATGCTGGAGCAACTCATGCCACGCTTGAAGGAAGTTGTCGACCCGATGGGGGAAGGCATGGTCACTCTCAAGATGAAGCGCGTGAGCCGCACAGTCACGAATGATGGTGTCACTGAGAAGGTTGCGGGCCCAGCCTATTACTACCTAGATATCGACCTCAGTTCGATCATGCCCCCCGAGGTTGCAGGTTTCATTCAGCTGCAGCCCACCATGGGCGTCAGCGATGACGGCTGGATGGTCTTCTCGATGTCGCGCAACTCGGTGCGTTCGATCTTGATCGACGGCATGCCGATTCCAGAAGCGAACATCTTGGAAAACGAAGATGTGCAAGGCTTCTTGGCGCGCGTGCCTGACCAAGCCCATGCCATCTCTTGGGGTGACCCGCGGCCAACGGTCGACGCCTTGGCCAGCATGGCTCTCGGCTTCGCGCCCATGGTCATGGGTCCGCTCGAGCAAGAAATGGATATTCCCTTCTCGCTCGATGATCTTCCTAGCGCTGGATTGTTCACGCGTTATCTGCGCCCGAGTGAAACCATTGGTTACACCACCCACGGCGACATCATTACCATGTCCCATGGCAGCATTGGCCTTGCCGATATGTTCACCCTGTTCGGAACTGGCGTGAGCGTTGGCGGTCCCTTGATCATGATGAGCATGGATCAAGCGGTCATGATGGATGAAGAGCTCATGTTCGACGAGTTCGACTCCGAGTCGGATTCGTTCTAAATCAGCCTTTGCTGATTCGTCGTCTTTCTTTATGTGCGGCGCTCCTAGTTTTCCTAGGAGCGCCGTTGCTCGCGCAGAGTGACACCACGCAGGGAAGTACGGCGAGCTTTCGCTGGTCTAGTGCCAAATCTTTACTGCCGCGAACGCGGCCGCTGACCAATCTGGTCGACCAAGAGTTGCAGGGAGTCAGCGCTTGGTTGCAGCTCAGCCCTCCGCCGGTGGGTGAGTTGTTGTGGGTGGAATCGCGCGAAGACCTTAGCCAAGAGCTCGGCTTCGATGCGCCAAAGTGGTTTGTCGCCGTCACCCAACCTCACCGCAAACGCATCATCATGGTGGTCGATGCAGCGGCCGGCCAAGAGCAACTGCTGCAGACCCTGCGCCACGAGCTCGCGCATTGGGCGATGCAAACCATCGGACTAAATCATTGGTCGCAATCGCCGGCTTGGTTTCATGAGGGTGTAGCCAACACTTGGGCCAAGAGCATGAACCAGCCACCGCAGAGCACGTCGATTGCGTGGACGGCATTTCATGATGAACTTCCGTGGTTGCACGAATACCGCGAGGGCTTTGGCGAAGGCAGTTATCACGCCAGCATGGGCTACGCTTTGGGTGAAGCCTTTGTGCGCCGGATCATCCGGGTCTACGGTGAGGACATCCTTCCGCAAATTTTGCAGGGCATGGCTCGCGGCGAAACCCTCGATGAAGCCCTGGTCCGCCTGACCGACCTTGCGCTCATCGACCACGAAATGGCACTGCGTTTAGAGCTCGGCTCATGGCGCGCCTTGCTGGCCGAACTCGCGCCGCAGTTCTTCACCATCGTCACCTTGGTGGTGTTGTGTCTGGTTCCCGCCACCATGATTCGCCGCCGTCGCCGTCACCAAGCGGCTGTCGCCAAATGGGAGGAGGAAGAGCGTTTGGCACTGGAACAAAAGGACGAGCAAGGCGACGATAAGGACGACCGGTGGCTTCACCTGACCTAGACCCCGCGCCTTCTGCAACAACCAAGGCGCCCGCATCTCGCTGGCGGAAATTGCGCCGACGCATCTTGCATCGGCTGACGTGGTGGCTGGGCCCTACCGTGATTCGCTTTCTGATCAAAAGCTGGCGCATCAAGGTGGTCGATCGCGAAATCTTGGAGCAAGCGCATGTCGATGGCAATGGCCCGATCATTGCCTTTTGGCATCAACAGATTTTGACCAGCGTCGGCACTCACGTCGGCTTCCCGGTAGATGTCCTGATGAGCCACCACCGCGATGGCGCCTTGACCGCGCACATTGCCGGCAAGCTTGGCTATGGAATCATTCGTGGCAGCTCAAGCTCGGGCGGCTCGGTCGCGTTGCGACAGATGGTGCGCGCGGCGCAAGAATCGAGCGCCGTCGGCATCACTCCGGATGGCCCACGCGGTCCGGCGTTTCAATTGGCTCCTGGAGTGTTCTTCCTGACCGCGATGTTGCAGCGGCCCTTGGTCGCCACCGGATATGCCGCCTCGAGTTATTGGCAGGCGAAGAGCTGGGACACCATGATTGTTCCCAAGCCCTTTGCCACTGTGGTCGTGGCCTACACCGGCCTCAGCCAAATCCCGCCACGCGCCGCAGCCAAAGAGGGGCCCGCGCGCGACGCCCTTCACGACGAGGTGATGGCGGCGATGGCAGCCGCTGCCGCCAAAGCCAAGGCAGCCCTACCCAAATGAGCACCTCCAACACCACCGTCGCCAAACTGAATGCGCGCCAGGGGCAAGCCCTGCGCGAAGCGCTGAACCGCGGCGACTTTCAGTTCCGCAAGTTGCAGCATGCCTTCTTTCAGGCCCGCGGCAACGATGTGGTGGTGAGTTACTACCGCAGTGGCAAGTTGGTCATTCAGGGCCGAGGCCGAGAGGCTTTCTTGGCGCACTATCTAGAAGGCGTTGGCGCCACGCCGCTGGAGCCAAAGACATCGGCGCCAAGTGCGGCGGGGGAACAGGCTATGCCAGAGCTGGCCGACAGCCTTGGCTCGGACGAGGCCGGAAAAGGGGATTCTTTTGGGGGCATTGCGGTTGCGGCGTTTGGGGTGCCGTCGTCCTTGGTGGAAACCCTTTTGGAAACCAAAGTTGCCGATTCCAAGACCCTGGCCGACGAGCGCATTCGTGTGCTTGCCCCGTGGCTACGCGAACACTTTCCGCATGCCGAGCGGTGCCTCTCGCCAGAGGAGTACAACGAGGCCTGGCAACACCATGGTCGCAACGTCAATCATTTATTGGCCGAGCTTCACCGTCAATGCCTCGCTGAGTTGGCTTCGGCGAGGGAGACCAGTTGGCAAGTGGCGGTCGTCGATCGCTTTTCGGCCAAGGCACCCGTTGCCACCCTATTGCACCACGACTTTCCTGACCTAGGGGTGGTGGAAATCCCTCGCGCAGAACAGCATGCCGCTGTCGCGGCGGCGTCGGTGTTGGCGCGCGAGGCCTTCTTGTGCCAAATGGACGAACTCAGCCAAAGCTTCGCCCTCGATTTACCCCTCGGAAGCGGTGCGCCGGTCCCTAAAGCCTTGCGCACGTGGGAAAACCTTCATGGGACCACAGATTTAGGCAAGGTCGCCAAACTACACTTTAAGAACATCCAGCGTTTTCTTGGATTCGCATGAGCTCCCCACAGCAAGACTTCCTCCCGCTTTCCTTTGCGGTGCTCACGGTTTCCGATACCAGAGATCTGGCTAGCGACACCTCCGGCGCCCTGCTGGAGCAAGGCATGGAAGGGGCCGGGCATCGGCTGATGGAGCGCATTGTCGTCCAAGACGAGGGCGAGGATATCCGCAAACAGGTCGTGGCTTGGGCCACCGCCAACGAGCCCGCGGTGATTTTGATCACCGGAGGCACGGGCATCACCGCGCGCGATGTCACTCCAGAGGCCATTGAGCCTCTGTTTGAGAAAACGATTCCGGGTTTTGGTGAGCTATTTCGCTGGTTGAGTTATGAAGACATCGGCGCAGCCACAATTCAGTCTCGAGCCTCGGCCGGAGTCATTCAGGGCACCCTGGTGTTTTTGCTTCCGGGTTCTACCGGCGCCTGCGGGCTCGCCCTCGAGAAGATTTTGCTGCCCCAGCTCGACTCAAGAACCCGACCCTGCTCCTTCGCTGGCCTGATGGACCGTCTGTAGTGAGCCAAGGGCCCCCGCAAAATCCCACCAACCCGTCTGCTTTAATCGGCTTGGATTTCCGACATCGGAAATCCATTTTCCTTGCCAGTCCCTAGAATAGGGTCCCCTGGCTACCGTCCCCTCGGCAATGGACTCCATCCCATCCCGACCCCGCCGCGTATTTTGTTACGCGGCCTTGTCACATTCTCAGGTTGTCCCTCACAGCAGCCGCAGAGGCCTTATGGGTTTCCGCACCGGCCTCATGGGTTTGCTTGCTGCGTTATTCCTATGGGGTTCGCCGCAAGCCTACGCGCAACAAGATGTCCTGACCTGTGATTTTGTCGGGACGGAACCAGCATCGAACACACCATGGACGCAGACAACAGCGCTGGATTTCCAGGTGCGCTTCGACGGCTGGGTGCTGGGACCTGGCAGCTTCCCGGAAGCGGGCGTTGACGATGCCTTCGCTACCTACCTCAATGCCGGCGCCGCAGAAAGCGCATTAAGTGAAGCGATCAATGATGGCGAGTATGTCGGCTTCACCATCGAGGGTGTTGGAGAGGATCTCAACTTAAATGGAAACGAGATCACCTTTTCCGTGCGCCGCGCTGAGTGGTTTAGCCCAACGCAAGTTTCCCTCTTTAGCAGCGTAGATGGATTCCAGGTTGGGCAAGAGTTGTTTACCTCGACAGCCGCCACCCAAGGCTTTACCGAAGAACAGGTATACACGCTGAACTTGCCAGCCTTTGGCTATGAAGACTTAAGTGGGCCAGTGGAGTTTCGCCTGTACTATCACGGCGCAACTTATGCGAATCACTATATTGAACTTTCGTCCTTCCAAATTCATAACCCGAATCCGGTTGACCGCGAACTGGTTTTCATGGCCAACTTGATTGGCTCGGAACCTGCCTCGCACACGCCATGGACCCCATACTTTTTCTTGAAGCCGGGTTGGATTTATTATGGCTTGGAGTTGGGGGCCGGCACAACGCCGGAACCTTTGCGCAACAATGCCTTTGGCTTCAACGTGACCAGCGGCCAATCAGAAACCGACCTTGCGGAAGCCATCGCCAATGATCATTACCTCAGCCTAAGCCTCGAGTCGGCAACGGGGCGCTTGGACCTAGGAGGACATGAGCTTCGCTTTGGCATGAAGCGGTATGAATGGACTTCCCCACGCTCCTACAGCATCCTGACCAGCGTGGATGGATTTCAAACTTCCGAGGTGCTGTTCACCACGCCCTCGGTAGCGAATGGAAACTATCTTGAGAACAGTTTCCTCTACACCTTTCCCTTGGTTGGCTACGATCAGATTTCTGGGCCGGTGGAAATCCGCATCTATGCGCACGAAGCTCAGTACGCGCTCAAGGCGATTGATTTAACGCACATCAGCATCTTCGATGCCTCGCCGACCATAGAGCGCGATGTATTCCAGGCCGATTTTCTGGGCAACGAACCCGCCATGAACACGCCTTGGCGGGCAACGACCTTCCTTGACCCTAATATTCAATACTCTGGTTTGACTTTAGGCGGAGGAGTGACCCCGGTGCCGTTGCACCACGATCAGTTCAGTGTGCAAATGAACGCGGGGCTATTGGAAACGAGCTTAGTCGACGCCCTAAACCAGAACCACTATGTTTCTTTTACTCTGAATGCGCTCACCGGTGATTTAGATTTGGGCGGCAGAGAATTGCGCTTTGATATGAAGCGCGAAGACTGGAATGCTCCTCGCGCATACAGCCTACTCACCAGCATCGATGGCTTCCATGAAAGCGCCGCCTTACTGCAATCCGCGCCGTCTCTGTTTGGAGACTTCTTCGAACATGACTTCCGTTATACCTTTCCGCTGTCTGGCTACGATGACATCAGCGGCCCGGTGGAGTTCCGGATTTATTATCACCACGCGCTTTTTGCCAACAAGCCGATTAGTCTCACGCGCTTAAGTCTCCTCGACGCCGGCGATGTCGCCGACTTCCAGCTCACCGCTGGCGCGGGCGGGATTGCCTGGGCAGATCCTTTTGGGAACACCCTGCCCTTGGGCAAGCCCGTGACTCTGTATGCCAAGCCCGATCCCGGTTACCAGTTTGCCGGCTGGTCAGGAGATGTTATTGGCCTTGGTAACCCGCGCACGGCCATGGTCAACGGCAACATGAGCGTGACCGCAAGCTTCCAGTCGATTGAGTTTCCGCAAATGCGCATGGGCACCAACCTCGAAGCTGCCGTGGACTGGTCTAAGCAATGGATCTGGGTAGACCAGATGAAAGTTGCACGGGAATGGATGACCCGCCGCGTCGGCACCACCGACTGGGAAAGCTTCATGCAATCGGAGATTCCTCTCGATGCCGATGGCTGGCCCACCGTAGTACCCTTCACCGCGAGCGATGGCTTCCAGCACTATGTGCACACGATGTTGCCGGCCTTTGTCCCAGGCACGCACACCATGCTCGTCGACGGCACCGGTGAGCTGGAGTTCTTAGGCGCCAACACCCGACCTAGTGTGATTCTTTCTGGCGGCACGACCACGGTGACCTTCGATGTCTTGGCGGGGAATACCGAAGCGCTTTTTGTGCGCATTCTTTCTTCCTCTGCTGGCGACCCTGTGCGCAACATCCGCGTGCTGATGCCTGGTTTTGAAACCACCTATCAGACCGACCCCTTACACCCTCAATTTGTAGCCGGCCTAGATCTTTTCGGAGTACTGCGCTTCATGGACCTAGGCAGCACCAACCATTCTCCGCTGCAAACGGCGGCGGACCGGCGACTGCCGAATTGGTACACGCAAGCAGGCAAGATGGGCATTGCTGCAGAATGGATTGCCGACATCTCGAATCAACTGCAGAAAGACGCTTGGATTTGCATTCCGCACCAAGCCGACGACGCCTATGTGCGGGAAATCGCCATCGTCTTACGTGATCGCTTAGACCCCAATCTCAAACTGCATGTGGAGTACTCCAACGAAACCTGGAACGGTTTGTTCACGCAAACGGCCTATGTGCAGGACCAGGGCATGTTGTTGGGACTAGACACCGAACGTTGGGATGCCGGGCAAAAGTTTGTGGCCATGCGTAGTGCACAAATTTGGCACATCTTCGAACAAGAGTTTGCTGACGATTCACGCCTCGTCAAAGTCTTGGCCACACAATCTCCTAATGCGGTGATTTCGGAACAACGCCTGACGGCTTTGAGTGATTACGACCTCAACCCGCATGGCGTCATGGCCGACGCGCTGGCGATTGCTCCCTACTTTGGACGCACCTTTACCCTCGCCGACATTCCACCGTTGGTGCCAGCGTATCCCAGCGTCGATGACATGCTCGATGTCATGGCAGTGCAGGATATTCAGCGCCTACAGGGTGAAGTTCGCGCCCAGCGTGCCTTGGCTGACCATCATGGCTTGGCTTTACTGTGCTACGAGGGTGGCCAACACTTTGTGGGGATGAATGGCGCCGAGAACGACACGACTTTGGTATCGCTCATTGAAGACGCCAACCGCGACCCGCGCATGAAGAGCCTGTATCTGGACTACCTAGATACCCTGGCGAGTGAGCGTGTCGATGACTTCAACCAGTTCATCTACACCGGTGGTTGGAGCAAATGGGGTAGTTGGGGAGCTTTGGAGTATCAAGATCAGCCGATTCAAGACGCGCCCAAATACGCAGCTCTAGTGGAGTGGGAACAGCTGCGCCTCACGGCGGACCGAGACACCATCTCCATCAATGGGGGAACGGTGGTCACCTTTAGCTTGAGCGGCGGTCCACTGCGTGCCGGCCGCGGCTACCAAGTGCTGGCGACCTCGTCGGGGCGTTTTCCTGGCACGATTTTGCCGAGTGCGCAAATCTTGCCTTTGAATACCGATTCCTTTTCGAATACGGTTCGCGATTTAGCCAACCAAGGGCCATTCCGTGACTTCATAGGCACTTTGGATAGTTCAGGAAAAGCCGTCGCGACCCTAAGTCTGGGGCCACTCAATGCGGGAATGCTGGACCAAACCATGCACTTTGCCTTTGCCGAGCTCGGCCCATGGGGATTCCCAAGTAATCCAGTTGCGATTCTTTTGGTGCTCTAGGCCTAAGCCGCTAGGCTAAGTTCATGACTCAAGCCTCGGAAGCACCAAAAGGAAGGCAAGTGCCGCGCTGGAAGTATGTCCTAGCGTTAAGCATTGCCGCTCTCATTATTGTTCTAGTTGTTCAAAACGCCGAGGCCGTCCAGATTAGGTTGCTGTTCTGGGATTTCGAAATGCCACGCGCAGTATTAATTGTTGCGGTACTGGGCGCTGGTTTCTTGCTTGGGTCCATGTGGCAAGCTCGCCGATTACGTCGTCGTCGGTAAATTAGGTTATGGGAAATCGTCTTAAAGAGGTAGACCGTTATTTGGCCAAGAAGCCAAAGTGGGCGCGAGAGATGTTATCGCACATACGTGAGTTGATGCATCAGGCGGACCCCGAAATAGAAGAAGTCATGAAATGGGGCGCCCCTTTTTTCCAAGCACCTCACTTAGTCGCCGGAATGTCTGGCTACACCAAGCACATTCGCTTTTGCTTTTGGAAAGGCGTGGATCTCAAGGACACCACCGGTGAGTTCACCGTGGTGGGAAAATCAGGCATGAGTGCTGCCACCTGGGGCGCCCTGAAGGACATGCCTTCCGATGCCAAGTTGCTGCGCATGATGAAGCAAGCGATTAAAGCTGGCCGCAATGCCGCGAAAGAAAAAGCCAGGAAACCCGCGGCCAAGAAAGGAAAGCGCTTAGATCCGCGACGCCCGCACCCAGTACCCAAGGACCTAGCGATGGCTTTGAAGAAAGAGGCCAAGGCGCGCAAGGTGTTTGAGGCATTCCCTTGGAGTGATCGGCGTGATTATGTGCAGTGGCTAGAAGAGGCAAAACGCGAGGCCACACGACAGAAGCGACTAGAAGCCACCATGGCTCTCTTGCGCGAAGGCAAAACCCGGCACTGGAAATACCGCCCCTAGGCTTCGTCGAGCTCTTGCAGCATGCGCGGCTCAGGCCGAATCTTTTTCGCCTTCAGACTCGGGCTCGGATTCTTGCGCCGGAGGGTTTGATGCCTCCACTCCCTCTGCTGCGGCATCTTCCTGAGATACGGCACCGCTCGGCGTTTTCTTTGCCGTGGGTCCGGCCTCGAAGCTGGCTTCTTCGGCTTCCTCACTGGCCGCAGGACCAGCAAAGGGGTCCATGTCGCGGCGTAAATCGCGCATGCTGACGTCGACCTGAACCTCTTTCTTGATGTCACGAATCGCTTCGTCGAAGCCAGTTTCGCGCTTGAGATCATTCAGTGTGCGGCGAAACTGATACCACATCTTGCCACCCTCACGCAGTACCTGCGGCAGGTTGCGCCCAAATAGGAGCAGACCAGCCAAGGCGATGAACAGAAGTTCGGTCGAACCGATGAAGGCGTAGTGGGTCACTGGAACTTCAGTCTAGCCAAATCTCGACTTCCGAAGGGGTCGAAAAAGAAGCGTGGAGAGATGTTGAAGTACACGCCACTTTCACCAGAAGACTGCACGCGGGTGTAGCCGAATTCAAACAGGAAGTCATGGCCGTAATACTGTGCGCCCCAGGCTGAGTTGAGTCCGGCATTGCCGTCAAAATTTTCTGACTGGCGGAAGCCGAGAGCCCATTCTTCGGTAAAGCGCAGGCCGCCAAAAACACTGCCAATGGCAAAGTTACGCACGGTGCGGTTGACTTCGTAGTAATCAAATCCGTAGTAGAAGCTCGTGTCCGGTCGCACCACTAAGCGAGTGAAGATTTCTTCGGTTTCGGCCACGCGGAAGTCGTGGCGCAGGCGAGTTTCCCAGCGCAATCCTTTCAGGGCGTCGCCATAGTTTCCCGGCGTCCAATTCACGCGCAGCTCCGCAGGGCCAAAGCCTTGGCCGACTTGGGCGCGCGGGAAGGGCGCGAGTTCACTCTCTAAAAGGGAGGCGCCGTCAGGATAGTAGGGGAAGAGCAGGTTGACGTCGAGCCAACTGTTGTGCTTGTCGGGAGCAAAGAAAAACTGGCGCAGGGACAGCTCCATCACTTGGCCTTCTTGCAACAAATCGTTGCCATCGAAGTCCACCAGAGCACCAGCGGCTTCGGCATTGGCGATGCGATTGCGGAAACGTACCTGAGGCAGCACCCGATGCCGCCAGCCATCTTCATAACGCTTCTCTAAAGAGATGCCGGTTTCGACAAAGGCCTCGGTGTAGAGTTGGTCGTCCTGTTCCGCGCCGGGCGTGTCGTCTTCCCATAGGGCACCATCCATACGCACACCCGGGCGCAAGAAGGCAGGACCTGCCTGCAAGGGTAAGGCGACTTCACCCCACAACCGCCCACGAGTTCGCGTGCGATCGATGGTGCTTAGGAATGGCGTTGCCGTGGCCGAGAGTAGGTCGCGATCGCGCAGGCGGAAGCGCCCCAGTTCTGCGCCCCAGGAATAATTCAGGGAGCTTTCGCCATCTTCGCCACCAAGGAAACCCGTAGGGACATCGAGCAGGGTTTGCGAAAAGGCGTCATAACGTGCTCGTGGCAGAGCATCGAGGGCTTGCGGCGGGGGACCCGGTGCCGCACCGAGTCCCTCAATGGGTGTGTTGCCGACATCATCTAAGCGCACAGTGGCATCGGCAGAAAAGTAATCCGCAGAGCGCCGACGGGAAACGCGTAGCAGTGAAGCGGGGTCGCGCTCGCGAATCCATTCGCGCTGGAAGAACTCGGGGTCAACCAGGGAGTCCGAAGTCAAAGCGACTTCAGCATCGAGGGTCCATTCCGGGTCCAAGATCCAGCGCCCCCACCAGCGCAAGCGACTGCGGCTGTCACTGTCTCGAGCCAAGGAGCGACTCAAGGCATGACGGTCTTCCCCTTGGTCGCTGAGAACGAAGACTTCTAAGGTGGAGAGAAAACCGGGGCGGTTCATGCCCGCGCGAAGCTCCAGGGGAAAGCCTCGCTTCACGCTCCGACCAGGAGTGAAGGTCCAATCTAGGCTGCCACGGCCATCCGCAATTTCATGGCGGCCACCAAAGCGTGGACTAATCGTAGATCCTAAGCGGCGCGAAGACTCATAAGAGATGCCACGGAAACCGAGAAAGCTATCCCCGGTTTCAAAGTCTGGCGTCGGCACCGGGAGCAGAGGAATATTCCACAGCTGCAGCCAGCCGCCCTGTGGCCGCCACTCCAAGGAGCCGTCTTCCTTGCGCGCCGCACGCAGTTCGGAAAAGTGGACGCGGTAGTGAGGCGGGGTATCCAAGCAAGTGGTGATGCCAGCGTCGACGGCAAGAAGACTGCCATCGGGCTCTTCGTGCAAACTTTCGGCAGTCATGCGCAGCGGCCAACCATTGGGCCCACCTTCGCCAGGGGGCCAGTCGACTACGGCCAGACTGGCTTTGCTGCGGCCTTGCGCCGGCCAGTTTTGCAGTAAGTCGCAGCGCAAGTGCATGCCCTCGGCGGTATGCAAAATCACGTGACCTTCGAGCCGAATTTCTTTCACCCAACGCGAATCTTCAGGCAAGCCCAAGGCGCGTAACACGCGTCGACTCCATAGGCCTTGAAGCAAGCCCTGCTGCACATCTTGATCTGCGACAACAGGGGCGGGTTCGACGGGGACTCCGTCTTTGCCGGGCGATTCGTCTTCGCCGCCGAGAAGGCCACCGAATTCCTCGCGATAGAGGGCGGCGTCAAACAAGATGACGGCGCGGTCTGCTGACAGTTGCATGGTCGGCCCGGTCATGGAAAGGGCCTCGATGCGGTACACCATGTTCTCTCCCTCAATCGCCGAGCTGATGTTGGCCGTTTGCAGCTGAATACCCTGAGGCTCCTGCTCCAGGGCAGGTTCTTGGGCGCAGGCAACTAGCGCAAGGAAGACGGAAAGCACGTCGATTAGGGAGTCTCGAAGCGGGCGCCGCGGGCGTCGAAGCTGCCGTTATCCAGGTTGTAACGAAGCCACTCACCAATGGCGGTGCGGCCATCCTTGGCATGCAATCGTGCTGGTTTGGCCGCGTTCCCGATGGCGGTCATATTAGCCGTGCCGGTATCTAAGCTCAGGCGGTCTCCCTCGGCATGGACCACGCCCTGCTGCATGACCGCATCGCCTTCGAGTTCGAAGAGATGATGTTCGCCGTCTTCATGGCGAGTCCACACCAATAAATTGGCGTGTCCCGTGGCCTGAGGACCATCAAAGCGAGCCTTGCCCTCGACGCGCCCGGCCTGCTCACTCCAATCCAGCTGATCTCCCCAAACCTCGGTGGCGCGTTCATCCCCAGGTAGCCAAATGCTGGCATAGGCTTCGTCTTTGAGATGGAGGCTGCCATCGGGAAGGAGCTGAAGCTCACGGGCGCTGGTGGACCATTGCGTGCCATCCAGGCGCGTGCCGGCCAGCTTGGCGGTTTCGCGCTTGCCATCGACCAGGCGGCCGGAGCGGACCAAGCGGATTTCCTCATCTGGGAGCCAGTGACCCTCATCGGCGCCCCCGGCAAGGGCTTCGGTGAAGCGAACATTGCCGAGCAAATCCCAACCACCGGTCGTCGCATCTTGCACAAAGCGATCGGCATAAACGACGGCATAGTCGCCCTGCAAATCCATCAGCGCCGCGGGCACACGCAGGCTCGGCGACTCTTCGAGGACGGCACTTTGACCATTCCACTCCACGCGTCCAGCCTTTAGTTGGATTTCATGTCCTTGTTCGAGATGGGTGCCGATGACCGGTTGCCCCGCCTGGCCTTCGATGCGGAAAGATTGCGGCCCGGTTTGTGTGAGCTGGTGCCCACGCAGGGTGCGATCGCCATGAATCACGACCAAATTGCCATCGGCAACGGTGCGGCGTTCGGCTTTGCGTTCATCTCCCCAAGCCGGTTCAGGCAGAGACAACAAATGTTGTCCACTTCCCAATAAGGCTGCGCCATCGACCATCGCCTCGAGCTGGAAGCCCTCATGAGTTTCGACGCGACCGTCTTCGGTGAAATGAATCGCGGGACTACGAATCCACTCGATATCGGAATCCTCGGGGCGCAGTTCCGCGTTTCCTTCGAGCCACCAATCTCCCTGGCGATTGGTGCGCACGCGGTCCGCAGCAGCCATGCCGTCTTCGCCGATGGCAAAGACATGACCACCCAACTGCCAAGATTCTTGGCCAAGCTCGGCCCAGTCTCCAAGGATAATGCCGCGAGAGTGAAGGGCAGAGACATCGCCCTCGAGGCGGACGCTTTCGCGATCGGCATACAGAATGGCGCGATCTTCCGCCTCGGCCCAAGCAAAGGATTCATCATGGGGTACGACATGAACCTTCCCGGCGATGGTCAAGGTGTCGAGACCATCGCCGTCTTCGCGCCAGTCCACCCGAGTGTTGCCGCCATTCATTTGTAGTCGGCTGCCGCTCCAATTGGTGGGCCCATCGGCAAGCGCATAATTCAAGCGCCAATCGTTATCCGCAGAGCTCTTGAGGTAGAGGAAGAAGTCGCGCGTGTCGAGAGTGCCGGGCATGCGGCTGGCCTCGGGGAAAGTCGAGCGCACAAGGTCATGGGCATGGAGCTCCAGCAAGTAGCCCTGCCCATCTTCACCGACTGGACTAAACGCTCCCGGTCCGTCACTCACGCCTTCATAGATTTCGCCGTTGCGGCCGCGGATGGACCACGAAATCACGCCGTTGTGGGGCTGAAACTCCACCCGACTTCGCGCCGGATCAAAGTACAAATCACTGCCTTCCAGGTGCAGGCTATCGGAATCTAGAGTGAAGGGGCCACGGCCATAGATTTGGTTGGTCGCGGGGTCGAGGTCGGCGTCGTCGGTGCGAATGGTTACCGGGTGGCCATCATGAAAGTCCTCCATGACAAACACTGGCTTGCGCAGTTGCCACAGGCTTTTCAAGTCGAAGGCAAAGCGCGAGCGCTCGTTGGTCAGAGGCAGCCATGCCGATGGCGCCGTAACGGTGAATTCCTGCCCCTGAAGCGTGTCAATTTGCGCTTCCTTAAGTTCCATGCCCGAACCCACCGGCAGCGGGTCGGTACCTTGAATCTGAAACTGACTCTCATAAGTAATCGAGCCATCTTCTGCGGGAATCGCTTTCTCGGCGAGCCACTTCACCCGCCCGCGAACCGCGGTTTCGATCCCGCCGATGCCACCCAAGTTCTGGCTGAAGCCTTGGGGGCCAAAGTCGACCGGAGTATTTTCAGCCTCCGTCACGGATTGAGCATGCTGACGCATATCCCAACCAAGGAACAGCACGGTGGCCGCGGCGCCGTATAAGCCTAGGCCGCGCAAGAAGGAAGCGTCCACTAGCCTGTGGCGCCGCGGCGGCCCTCCAACAACAAATTGCAAGCTTCGCGCAACGCACCAAGGCCGCCGCCGGCGCGCGTAATCCAATCAGCGCGTTCGCGCACTTCCGGAACCGCAGCGGGTGGGGCGAGGCAAAGGCCTGCGAGGGCAAACATCTGTAAATCGGGGAGGTCATCGCCGATGGCGGCGACCTGATCTTTCTTGAGCCCGCGCGCCTCCATCAGTTCTTGCAGCAGCGGCTCTTTGTCATGGACACCGACATGCACTTCTTCGATGCCCAAGCGGCGTGCGCGATACTCCACTGCCGGATTGCGTCGGCCGGAGATTACGGCGACCTCCAGGCCAGCGCGCAGTAAACGCACCACGCCGAGGCCGTCGTGAATAGAAAAAGTCACCGACTCCGTGCCATCGGCGTGAACGGTGACGGTGCCATTCGTCCATACGCCATCTACGTCGGAGACGAAGAGTTTGATTTGGCTGGCGCGGCGCAGCAGATCTTTGGGGAAGGTCATAGGCGAACCTCGAGCAGATCTTGGACGTCAATCAGCCCGACCACACGTGTGGTGCCGGGGGCGACGACCGGAAGTTGGTCGACATGGTTTTCGCGTACTAAGCGCAGAGCGTCGCCGACCAGGAGATCACTATGCAGATGCCTCGGGCTAGTGCCCATGAATTGATCAATGGTTTCATCTAGCGGAAGGTGCCCGCTTTCGGCCATGCGGCGTAAGTCACCATCAGTGAAGATGCCGCGTAGTTCTTGTTCGGGGCCCACAATCAGGGCGGCGCCTGGTCGCCCCGGGGTGGTGGTCATGACCTGCAGCGTGTCGCGCAAACTTTTCCCACTATCTATAAGGGGAAGTTCTTTCCCGGTGCGCATGATCTCGCCAACCTGCATCAGAGAGCGGCCAAGCGAGCCGGCGGGGTGAAAGCGCGCGAACTCCTCGCGAGTGAAATTGCGCCCTTCCAAGACTGCCATGGAAAGGGCGTCGCCCAAGGCAAGCATGACCGTGGTCGACACCGTGGGCGCTAAGCCAAGCGGGCAAGCTTCCGGTGCTTCCCCCAATTCCAAAACGAAGTCTGCATGCTGGCCAAGTGGCGAGTCGGCTTTGGCGGTGAGGGCAATCACGCGCACGCCCAAGGCGCGGACTGAGGGCAACAGGGCAACCAACTCCCGAGTGGCGCCGCTTTTGGACAGAACCAAGAGCACATCTTCCGGGCGCAGCCGGCCGAGGTCGCCATGAAGGGCTTCGGCAGGGTGCAAAAACAGGCTTGGCGCGCCGGTCGAAGCCAAGGTGGCGGAAATCTTTTGCCCAATCAGGCCAGCCTTGCCCATGCCGCTGACCACAATCCGGCCTTCGCAGGAGAGCAAGAGTTCACAAGCCTCGGCAAATGCAGGGCCTAGGCCATCAGCAAGCTGCTCAAGGGCCGTCGCCTCGAGGCGCAAAACCTCTAGGCCGCGCGCCAAGGCACGAGGGGCATCGAAGACCTTCTCCACCTGTCTTATTGTAGGGGATGGGCCGCAAGGGGAGAATGGGATAGAACATGGATGGATTCACGATTATTGGAGGGGTAGCGATGGCGGTCTTGGCCTTAACGGTCCACGAGGCAGCCCACGCCTACACAGCAGACCGTTTGGGTGATCCTACGCCTCGACTGACCGGCCGACTGACACTGAACCCGATCGCGCATATCGATCTATTCATGACCATTTTGCTGCCGGCATTCTTAATTCTTTCCGGCTCAAGCATTCTTTTTGGCGGCGCCAAGCCGGTGTTGGTCTCCCCTCAACGCTTTAAGAAGCCCAGTCGGGATATGGCGCTTGTCGCGGCGGCAGGTCCCCTAAGCAATTTGGCCCAGGCAATCTTGTGGTCCTTCCTGCTTCATTTGTTCTTGCGCTTTGGCCTCTGGGATGAAAACGCGCGAGGCATTTTGATCCTGCAAGTAGGTATCACTCTGAACATCGTGCTGATGCTGTTCAATCTGTTCCCACTGCCGCCTTTGGACGGTTCGCGAATTATGGCGCACTTCTTGACCGGCGAAGCCCGCAGAAAATACGTATCTTTGGAGCGCTACGGAATCTTTATTCTGCTTGCCATCGTCTTCTTCGTTCCGGGCTTCCGGATCGTTTTGGGTACAGCCATCGCCTATACCGGCGACTTCATCGCCGCCATGACCGGACTGCATGAAGTGCCTTGGTGGCCGCAGTTTGCCGTCAGCTAAGGGTGCCAGCGCATGGCGACATCGCAGCGTTCATAGCAAGCGGCATAGCGATTGGCGATGTCCTGATCGTGGGCAAAACCATGCTTCAGGTATAGGTGAATCGCCGATTCACAAGTCGCGTTGGTGAGCAAGAACAGAGTGTCTATGTTCATGGCGCGCGCTTGCTCAAGCACATAAAGTAAAAGTTGTTCACCAGCGCCGCTGCCACGAGCGCTTTCTAGAACGCCCATTTTGGTGAGCTCGTAGACTCCATCTTCGTGCGGAAGAAGAGCACAAGTTCCGATGATGCCGAGGTCAGGGTGCTCCACAAACCAAATCTTGCCGCCGCGCGCCACGATCTCTTCTTGGGGAGAGTCGATCATCCTGCGGTCGCTTTCCTCGAGCTGGAACATGGCCGTAACCCATTGCGCGGTAATCTCGCGGAAGTGAGGCGCCAGTTCAGGCCGAAAGGGAAGGAAGCGGAGCGTGGGCCCCATAGCGTTCTCCAGCCTAACGCATTTACCGCAGTGAAGAAAAGCAGGTGAGGCACCTCGAGGGAGCATCACCTGCAAAGCGAAACAGAAAAACAACTAGGCCAAGCGAACTTCCACCAGGTCGACGGCCTCGCTCTCTTCCTGCACCCGAACGATGCCAGGGAAGAAGCGGTGCAGCACATCGATGTTGGTGAGCGCATGCTTGCTCAGTTTGCTGGTTCGGAATCGTCCACCGGCCAGCAAGGCTAAGGGCAGCAGGAGTTGGTCAGCCAGATACTCACCAATGGGCACCTCTGCAGCCAAGAAGCGTTTTGCCTCTACGGCGACATCGTGAGCGACCTTTTTGGCGGGAACCCCACGCGAAGCAAAGCCGGTGAACACTTGCGTGACCCGGTCATGCACGACAGCAACCTGCACCGTGTTTCCTGGTCCAGAACTTTCCTCATGCCAAAACTCCTCATAAGGAATGTCTCTCGGGGCAAATTTGCGCCGGATGGCCGCAATTTCACGAGCAGGGATGTGCTGGTCCAAATAGGCGCTGCGTGTCCATGCACGAACCTCTTTGCGTTCTCCGCAGGACAGCATTTCATAGGGTGAAGACTCGCTACTGAGTGGCTGAATCTCTACCGAGATTTGGCCTCCACCGCCTGGGAAGAATCCTGCGCGATCCATGCGCAAAGAAACCTCTGCTCCCATGAGTTCCAGCTGTGGGAGAAAAGAGTGGAGTAGAAAATCTGCCGAGGGAGCCCAGGCGTTGTGCGTTCCTCCTTCGATCCGCAACTTGCTAGGCCGGTCGGCAAACAGCAGCGGCAGGTAAACCGTTTGCAGCACCAAGCCAGAGCTCCCTGCCGAGCCAACGGAGAAGGAAAACTCGCCACCAACAATTGGCCCTGGAGTGAACTCTAGCGTTGTGCTCCCGAGCTCATCGCCACGCAAGGTGCCTTGGGAAATGCCCGCGGCGGCACGCGCACAGGCAAGGTGCTGGCGCATCAAACCAGGCTTGCGACGATTGGCACGAATGTGGTCAATGCGCACAGGCTTTCCTGTGCACAAACTAAGGGTGAGGGCGCTGCGGAAAATTTGTCCGCCACCCTCTCCCTGGCGGCCGTCCAAGACGACCGCCCCGCGTGAATCTGTGCTGTGTTCCATGGTCATCCCTTGACGCATACCACTTGCTTTAGAGTATGCACGATTTCTACCAAATCGGACTGCGCTTCCATGACGGCTTCGATGTCCTTGTACGCCATCGGGATTTCATCAATCACGTGAGCGTCTTTACGACATTCGACACCCTCGGTGGCGCGAATCTGATCTTCTACAGTAAAGTCTTTCTTGGCACGTGTGCGTGACATCACGCGGCCTGCGCCGTGACTGCAGCTGCAGTAACTTTCCTGGTTTCCTAACCCGCGGACGATGAAGCTCTTAGCACCCATCGACCCAGGAATGATTCCCATTTGCCCGCGTTGCGCGCTGACCGCACCCTTGCGAGTAATGAGAAGTTCTTCACCAAAATGTTGCTCCTGACTAACGTAGTTATGGTGACAGTTCACTGCCATTAAATCAGCCTGGAACTCGGGCAGTCCGCGAACCTTTTGCACGGCTGAAATCACGGCTTCCATCATCAAGCGTCGGTTCAGGCTGGCAAAATCTTGCGCCCATTCCACGGCTTCGATGTAGTCATCGTAGTTTGTCGACCCCTCGGCCAGGTAGGCCAAGTCCTGATCTGGCAACTGCACTTGGTGCGCTTCCATATCTTGCTTTGCCTTCTCAATGAAGACTGTGGCGATACGGTTTCCCACCCCGCGCGAGCCGGAGTGCAGCATGAACCATACTGACCCCGACTCGTCCAGGCACACCTCGATGAAATGGTTTCCCGTGCCTAGCGTTCCCAGATGACCAATGTTGTTGGTGTTGCGCAATGCCCCATGGCGAACGCACAAAGACTCGAAGCGAGTTTGCAGGTGCTCTTGCCACATGTTGCCGACGCGGACTGGAACGTCAGCCCACGAGCCCACGTCCCGGCGTCTCCGCCTACCCCCATGGCCGCTGCGACCATGGGGGACCGCATGCTCGATCATCATGCGCATGCCGCGCAGACTTTCGGGCAGATCGTTTGCCGTCAACGTGGTCTTGACCGCGGCCATGCCGCAGCCGATGTCCACGCCCACCGCGGCGGGAATGACGGCATTCTTGGTCGGGATCACACTCCCGATGGTGGCGCCCATTCCCCAGTGGCAGTCCGGCATCACGGCAAGGTGGCCATGAATCACAGGACTGGCTGCGGTGTTCTTGAGCTGGGCAAGAGCTGACTCCTCCAACTGGACGCCCAGCGTCCACGCCTTGATGGGGACGCCGGGACTTTCGATGCTTTGGTACTGAGTCATGGCATCCCTAATGCATTTGCCGTGCCAGGATGGGTCGAAGAGTTCAAAAAATCCTAAAGGACTATGATGCAATAGTTTAGGCGTATTTCCGCCCGGGCCCTATACCACAAGATATATCTGATGAGATAGAAGGCTATCTGGTAGGATAGAAACGTGACGAACACTGTTCTATTCAGTTTCTACGGTACCACCCTAGACCGCAGTGTCGACGGCGACGGAACTCCCCTTGCCAAGCGTTGGTCAAAATGGCGCCCGACCCTGAGTTTGTGCCAGCACGAAGAGCTCCTTCCAGATCGTCTCGAGATTCTGGTGCAGCCCAGGTTCCGCGCCGCTGCCGAAGGCCTGGTGCAAGACATTGGGGCTGCTTCGCCAGAAACCGAGGTGCGCCTGCACGAAATCCCGATGGAGGACCCGTGGGATTTTTCCGAGGTCTATGCCCATTTGCGCGACTTCGCCAAGAGCTATTCCTTTCAGGAAGAGGAAGAGGACTATCTCATCCACATCACCACAGGAACGCACGTCGCCCAGATCTGTCTCTTTCTGCTCACCGAGAGTCGTCACCTGCCTGGGCGATTGATCCAAACCTCGCCACCGGCTGCGAGCACTCGGCGCCATCGTCGGCAAGTGGCGTCGGGAACTTACACCATCATTGACCTAGATTTGTCGCGCTACGATGAGTTGGCGGCGCGTTTTCAGCAAGAGCATCAGGAGGGAACCTCCTTTCTGAAGGATGGCATTGCGACCAAATCTCCGACCTACAACTCTTTGATGGATCAAATTGAAGTGGTGGCTTCCCAATCAGAGGCTCCCATTCTCCTAACTGGTGCAACGGGTGTCGGCAAAACACGCCTGGCGCGAAGAATCTATGAACGCAAGCAACAAGCTCGTGCTGGGGGTCATGACCTCGGTGATTTCCTCGAAGTGAATTGCGCCACACTGCGTGGAGACGGGGCGATGAGTGCTTTATTCGGCCATGAAAAGGGCGCCTTTACGGGAGCCGTCACTCGTCGCGAAGGGATTCTCCAGGCCGCAGATGGCGGGCTGCTATTTCTAGATGAAATCGGTGAGCTTGGCCTGGATGAACAGGCGATGTTGTTGCGCGCCATTGAAGATGGTGTGTTCTACCCGGTGGGCGCCGACCGACCCCGTCGCAGCTCTTTTCAATTGATTGCAGGAACCAATCGCAATTTGCACCAAGCGGTAGAGCGAGGGCGTTTTCGCGAAGATTTGCTCGCGCGGATTGACTTGTGGAGCTTCTGCCTTCCATCCTTGTGCGAGCGCACGGAAGACATCGAGCCCAATCTCGATTATGAGTTAGCACGATGGGAGCAAAAGCATGGGCACCGCGTCGTATTTTCGCGAGAGGCGCGACGTAAATTCCTTCACTTTGCAACCTCGCCGCAGGCGCTTTGGCGTGCAAATTTCCGTGATTTAGGCGCCGCCGTTACTCGCTTGGCTACGCTCGCTGGCTTTGGGCGCATTCATGAAGAACACGTCGCCGACGAAATCCAGCGCCTGGAGCAAAGCTGGGGTCAATCTCACGAGATGGCGACCTCTCGCCACTTGGACCCTGGGCTTGAAGGCCTAATGAGCCGTCTGAGCGATGAGCTGGACCGTTTTGATCAATTTCAGCTTCGCGAAGTCCTTTACGTTTGCCAGCAGGAGAGCAGCATGGCCGCTGCAGGAAGGGCTCTGTTTGCCGTTTCACGCCAGCACAAGCGTTCTCAGAACGACAGTGACCGATTGCGCAAATATCTAGCTCGATTTGGGTTAGAGTGGGATTCGATACCTCGGCGCAGTGTGTGACTAAGGTCCTTTAGGAATGAAATACTCCAAGCTCGAACAATTTCTGCTTCCACTGACTTATGGCATTTGCATCGTTTCTGTATTTGGCCTCATGGTGACCTCAAGTATTTTGATTTGGTCGGGGGACTTTCTTGATGATGCCTTTGCCTCGCTAATTAAGTTGGCGGCGACTTGCGGCGTACTTTCCTTTGGCTCGGCCACATTGTTGGGAGCGATCGAATTCCGTGGAAGGACACGCCAATCCAACGATGATTCCTGAAGAGCGGAACTTAGGTGAACAACCCCTGCAGGCACTCATGCAGGAACATGGTCTGAAGTCGGCAGATTTGGTGAGAAGTTCCACCGAGCAAATCACCCACAAAATGGTGGCGCGCGCCTGCAAGGGCCGATGGCTAACCAAAAATATGCGGCACAAAATCCAGGCCGCATTTGAGGCGGCTAGTGGGCAAAGTATCGGCCTTGATGCGCTATTCAATTATCGTTGAGCCATGCTGATTGAAGCCTGCGTAACGACTTGCGCCGAGGCCATCTCTTCTTGGCGTGCGGGCGCGCACAGGCTAGAACTTTGCGAGCACCTAGAGGTAGATGGGCTCACGCCATCATTGGCACGATTGCAACGAGTCCGGGCAGAAGTCCCGATTCCGATTCGTGTGATGGTGCGCCCGCGCGCCGGCACCTTTTGCATGACGGAAGCAGAGATCCAGTTGATGCAGGCGCAGATGCAAGAGCTTGGCGCACATGGCGCCGATGGCTTTGTTCTTGGAGTGACCACACCGGCTGGTGAAGTGGACTTCCTTGCCCTAGAAAACCTCCTGGCCGCGGCGAAGGGGAGCCCAGTGACCTTTCATCGTGCGTTTGATGGGGTTTCAAGCAAAGCGCAATCGCTTGCGGAATTTCGAGACCTTGGCGTGGCCTCGGTGTTGACGAGCGGAGAATCAGGCACTGCATGGTTGAACCGTCGGGCTTTATCCCGCTTGTGCAAAATGGCGCAAGGCCAACCCGAAATCATTCTCGCGGGATCGGTCCGCGGCGACCACGTCACCCAACTTGTCCGCGAAACAGGCGCAACCGCCATCCATGCACGTGCCTCTGCCATTCCGGAAATTACTATTGCCCTGAAGCAGCGTGCGTAGTGTTCGGCATGACAGAAGCAAACACTTCCCGAGGCCCCGGCTTTGTCCGTACGGGCATTAGCTTTGGTTCGGCGCTGGCGATTGCCATGTCCTGGAGCTTGAGCCACTCCGTTTTGTGGGCCATTTTTCACGGCTTGCTGTCGTGGGTGTATGTGATTTACTACGTCATCCGCTATTGATTGGCGAGATGTCCCGGAAAACCTGCCAACGGGAGAGCTCCTGCCCGTAGAGAGATAGATGGCTCCCTCCGCATTGCGTTTACTTTCTTTGGCTATTCTTGGATTCGCCACATCATGTTCGTCGCCTTATGTTCCGCCAGGCGAAAAGGCAGACTTACAGGTTTTTGCGTCCTCCGATATTCAAGCTGGATTTGCGGCTCATTCAACCAATCCATGGCCAGCAGGCATCGCCATGGTGCGTGTTCAAGCGCCGGATTATCGGCATCAGGGCCACCCTAGATTCCAGCCCAAGAAAGACAGTAGTCGATATTCGGTGATCTTCGCCAAAGAGGCCGATGAAGATACCCAAGTTGGCAAAATCGCTGAGCTAGACCAAGTTCACGGGACGGTAAGTTTGAATCGGCTGCTGCTTCCTCAAACGTTGAAAAGTGATGAAGAGTTACGAGTGGCGGCTTCTCGACTTCAGGCAGATTTACTGCTTATCTATACCTTCGATACCGATTTCTACAATTCAGATTCCGCGGTTCCACTCACGGTCGTCACTCTTGGTTTAGCGCCGACGCGACTGATTTCGACTGCAACCACCTGTTCCGCCATATTGATGGATACGCGAACCGGCTACCTGTATTCGGTATACGAATCTACCGAGCGCTCTGAGGCCACCTCCACAACATGGGGTTCCTGGGAATCTGCGGATCGTGAGCGTCGTCGGACCGAGGAGCAAGCCTTTGCCTCCTTGGTCGACCAGATGGTCATGAGCTGGCCTCGGGTTTTAGAGCGGCACCCCAAAGGGGATTAGGCCATTACTCTTCGCTGGCCATCAAGACCATGGCGCCCTCGCCGGATTTGGAATCACGAAAGGGAACGTAGAGCCGCTCCTTGCGATAGGCGTGACGGAAGGCCGCGCTTATCGTGACTTCCGAACCGGGCGAGAGTTCGGTCCAGCGCATCCCGGTGCCGCACCAAAAGAAATCAACAGGCACCCAATCGTCGTCTTGTTGCTCAAGGAAATACATTTGCCCGGAACCTTCGCCGTATCCGCGATAGGCCAGGGTTCGATCCCCATCGTTCCGAAAGGTCACCTCGACATGTTCTACGCCGGGAAATCCTGTTCGTGATTCTTGAACAATGGCCGGAGGGTTGGGGAGTTCTTTCTCCTTTTCGCTTTCAAAGTAGCTAATCCAGCCAGGTGTCCAAGGCTCCGGGCAAGGGTCTGTGGGTGGGCCGACCTTTGAGCGAAGGGTCTCCTCTGCTGAGGAGAAGTAAAGATCCGTGACGTGTCTATCCTGAGTGGAATTTTCGGAAGCTCTTTCCTTCTTTACCTTAACCCAGGCCACCAAATTTTGCGGCTGATGAAACCCGCGGCGCTCATCTCTCCAAACCGTAACCTCGTTTCCTTCCTTACGGCTCGCCCACTGGATGCGAGCCACCAGTTCTCGCAGGAAGCCATTGCGTAGGGTGCCTCGATGCTTCCCGGTTGGCAAAATCACATGTCGCGGTACGATTTCATTGAGAAAATCTTCGGAGAGGGCGTTTTCTAAATCATGTGAGCAAACATGAACGACTGCTGGGGTGAAGAAACGCTCGGGAAATTGGGTGGAGTGAAAAAAGGGCAAGAGCTCTTCCCTATCTTGGCCCAAATTTGCGTGAAAATAGAAAGAAGCCCGCTCTCGTTGCTTGGAAAAAGAAACTATGAGGGCAGCAGTCTGTTTTGGTTCTATCTCCTCTCCGTCCTCTATGATGAATTCTTCGAGGCCGTCAGAAGTAATCTCTACCTCTAACTCGCGGCCCCAATCCAAAATTCTGGAAGATGTCGATCGAAACCATGAACCCCCGGGTTCCAAGAAACGACGAACCTCATAGTCCCTTCTAATTTGCTCTATTCCCGAGGCATGGTCCTCATGATGGTGGGTTAACACAAGCCAGTCGACGGTGCTGCCTTTGGGCAATCGCCCGCTGTCATGTAGATATGCCGAGACAAGTTCATAACCAGATTTGTTCTTGGCATCGGCGAGACCACCACTGTCGATCAAAATGTTGAAGCCCTCGCGAATGCCGTTGTTCGGGATTCCATCGTCGGCGGTATGAATCCACACGACATCGCTGGTGCCGGTATCGATGTAGTGGACCTGGAAATCAGTCGGCTCAGGTTCTAGAGAGAATGCATTGGTGGCCTTGTGCTCGCGGCAGGAGACGAACAAAAGGGTGGCCACGACGAGGCCAGCGCGATTCCAGGAAGGCTTCACTCATTGCAGACTACCGACTTCTGGGGAATGAGTAACGCCACGTTTCCCACTGACCCTATACTGCAATCAGGCTCTCGACGCAGAGAAGTCGAGAGGAAGCCTTCACCATGTTATTCCTAGCCTCCTTATTCCTGACCATTCCCCTTGCCCTGCAGGCAGATGAGGGCCCAAGCAAGCTCGAGCCGTCGGCGAGTGCCAGCACCGCCACAGCTTTTTGGAGCAAGTCCAACAATGACTTGCGCTACATGTGGATGTTGCCCGAGGGCTACAGTGAAGAAAAGCCTCGGCACATGACCATCATTTTGCATGGCACCGGGAGTGATTATCGCTGGGGCTATTGGAATAATTTCAACCCACGCCACGTGAAGCTGAATCCTTTGCGCGCGGGCGACATCATCGTTTCGGTCGATGGCACTAGTCCAGGAAACAATGACACGAGACTGTTCCTTTCTGGTAAGAAAGACATCGAGTCCTTCGCGACCTTCTTGGGTGAAATGCGCGAACGCTTTGCGGTCGATCAGATTTACTTATACGGGCATAGCCAGGGCGCGTTCTTTGTCACGCTGTTTGCAAGTCACCACCCGGACTTGGTGGGGGGCGTCGTTGCTCATGCTGGCGGCATTTGGAATGGCGTCAAGCTAGGGCGCAAAATGAAGGATGTGCCGGTCGTCTTTTTGCACGGAACCAAGGACCCAGTGGTGCCTCTATTGAATTCAGTTGGCGGTCGCGATGCCATGCTCGATGCAGGCCTAGAGCTCACCACTTTGCTGCGCATGCCGGGCTATAACCACTGGCCCAATTCCATGCGCGTGAGTGAAGCCATCGACTGGTGCGAAGGCATGACCAGCACCGACCCCGAGCGCGTCTTGGAGCTCGCCAAAGAGTTGGCGCGCCACAAGGGCCCTGACTCTTATCAATACGAAATCACTCCGGCGCTAGGATTGAGTTACCAAGTGGCGGCGCGCCTCTTGGGCTCGGAAAGGAGTGATTACGGCATCGATGAGGTGCCTCTCAAGATTGCCGCGCAAGGAAAGGACCTGACTGACGCCATCGACAAGCATGGCAAAGCCATGGTCAAGGAACTCAAGAAGTCCTTCAGCAAGAAGCTGACTCTCGATGGCGACAAGCCTTTGGGGATGTTATTGGCCGTTCGCGAAGATTATCGCGGGGTGCCAAGCGTAGAGGAGTGGTACGACGGCATCGGCTTTGACAAAACGCTGAAGAAGCAGCGCAAGAAGGCGAGCAAACTCTACGACGCCTATTGGCAGGACACCCCAGCCGCTGAAGCTTTCGCCACAACGGTGGATTTACTGGAAGACACCTTCTTGATTGAAGCGCTTCCCTGGAATCTTTCGGCGAAGATGGAAGAGTGGCATGAAGATGCACGCACGATTGACATCGACAAAAAAGCCTTGGCGAAGTTCAAGGTATATGAAGCCTGGAAGGAAGCCTGGGAGCTTGGCAACAAGGAGTACAAGAAGCTCTGGATGAAGTGGGAATGGGAGGAGTAGCGACCCATGCTTACGAAGTTCCTCGGGCCTAAGGTTGACCCCTCCTCGGGCCCTTGCAAAACTATAGAGATGTCCCCCACAAGCCCATTCCATCGATTTCGGCCACACCCTTGGCATGGGCTTGCGATTGGCAAGAACCCACCGTCATTGCTGCATGCTTTTATCGAAATCACGCCCTTCGACATGGTGAAGTATGAAATTGACAAGGAGTCTGGCTTTCTGCGGGTGGATCGCCCTCAACGCACTTCGTCGTTGCCGCCTGCGCTTTATGGCTTCGTTCCGCGAACCTACTGCGCGGACCGGGTCAAGGCGCTGATGCCTGGCGCCAAAGCTGGCGACGGTGACCCGCTCGACATTTGCGTGATTAGCGAACGCCCAATCAATCGCGCAGAGACCCTGTTGAACGCCCGCGTCGTCGGCGGCCTTCCCATGCTCGACGATGGCGAAGCCGATGACAAGATCATCGCGATTCTAGATTGCGATCATCAATGGGGTCACCTCACCGATATCTCGCAGCTGCCGAGTGTTCTGGTGGAGCGCTTGCACCACTATTTCATGACCTACAAGCTTGCGCCGAATACCGAACCCACGGTGAAGATTGGCAAAGCTTATGGCCGCGAGCACGCCGAAAAGGTCGTGCAAGCTGCGATCGACGACTACGAAGAGGCCTTCGCTGGCCGTTACTAAAGGCCTAAGCGAGTACGTCGGTCGCGACGTGATAGGTCGGGTCTTCAATCACGTTGACATCGACCAGATTGCCGGCCTTGCGCAAGAGCAGGCGGCACTCTGGGCTGAGGTGCCTGAGGTGGAGCTTCTTGCCTAAGTTCAAGTAACGCTCCCCGAGGTTATCAATCGCTTCGATGGCGGAGTGATCGGAAACACGTGCGTGGAGAAACTCCACGACGACTTCGTCGGGGTCGTTCTTGGCGTCGAACAGTTCCAAAAAGTTCTTGGTGGAGCCAAAGAACAGTGGGCCGCGCAAGGAATACACCTTAGTGCCATCTTCTTCGAAGTGGGGGAAGACATGGATGACCTTGGCATGTTTCCATGCGAACACCAGCGCAGAAACCACGACCCCGACAAGCACCGCAAACGCAAGGTCGGTCATGACCGTGACTGCGGAAACCAGAACAATGACCAGAGCGTCGGAACGAGGAACCTTGGTCATCACGCGGAAGCTCGACCATTCAAAGGTGCCGAATACGACCATGAACATGACGCCGACCAAGGCAGCCACCGGCACGACCTCGATTAGGGGCGAAGCGACCAGAACAAAGGCCAGCAACACCACAGCAGCCGTAATCCCCGAGGTGCGCCCGCGTCCTCCGGAGTCGATGTTGATCATGCTTTGGCCGATCATGGCGCAACCGCCCATGCCGCCGAAGAAACCGCAAGTGATGTTGGCCGCCCCCTGTGCCACGCACTCTTTGTTGCCGCGACCGCGCGTTTCGGTGATTTCATCGACGAGAGTCAGGGTCAGCAACGACTCAATCAAGCCGACCGCAGCCAAGATGATCGCATAGGGGAAAATGATGAATAGCGTTTCTAGATTCAACGGCACCATCGGAATCGAAAAACTGGGCATGCCGCCAGCGAGCGAAGCTTCAGGGTTGCCCGACATGGTGCGCAAGTAATCGACAATCGATGGCGTATCTAAGCCAAGAAGGAGCACCGTGACCGTGATGCCGACAATCGCAACCAAGGAAGCGGGTACGGCTTTAGTGAGGCGCGGCAAAAAGTGAATGATGGCCATGGTCGCGACGACCAATCCCAACATGGTGAATAGAGGAGTGCCGCTCATCCACACCATGTCTCCATTGCCATCTGCGGTTTTGAACTGACCAAGTTGCGCCAGAAAAATCACGATGGCTAAGCCATTGACGAAACCAAGCATGACCGGATGCGGAACCATGCGGATGAACTTTCCAAGCCGCAATACGCCGGCTCCAACCTGGATAACTCCCATTAGCGCCACAGCGGCATACATGTATTCGATCCCATGCTGAGTCACCAGACTGACCAAAACCACCGCTAGAGCGCCAGTGGCTCCCGAAATCATGCCAGGGCGTCCGCCAAAAACAGCGGTGATTAGACCCACAATAAAGGCGGCATGGAGACCCACAATCGGGTCCACGCCGGCGACGAAGGCGAAAGCCACAGCTTCCGGAACCAGCGCGAGAGCCACCGTCAGCCCGGAAAGCAGGTCGCTTTTGAGGCGAAACTGCGGATTAGTGTGGATGTCGAACACGTGCTTGAAGGGTTTGCCGGGCCAGTCGGACCACACACTGTATCATGGTGGGCTTAGGCGCTTCCTAGGCAACCGCATTTCGTGGGCTTGGAGCGCCATCTACACCGGTGCCCAAGTCCTTCACAGAACTCGGCCTTTCCGAGGAACTGTTGCGCATCGTCGCAGACCAGGGCTACGAAAAGGCAACTCCCATCCAGCAGCAGGCCATCCCGGTCGTGCTCGAAGGCAAAGATGTCTTAGCTGGAGCGCAGACGGGTACGGGCAAAACCGCGGGCTTCACGCTGCCGCTGTTGCATCGGCTGCAACGAGAGCGGGAGCAGCAGGAACGAGGACAAGCCTCCCAAGGCAAGAGGGCCAAACGCAAGATTCGCGCTTTGATTTTAGTGCCGACTCGCGAGCTGGCAGCTCAGGTGGACGAAAGCGTACAAACCTATGGCAAGGGCCTTGGTTTTCGTTCGATGGTGATCTTTGGCGGCGTCAGCATTGTGCCGCAGATTAGCCGCCTGCGCCAAGGCGTGGACATTGTGGTCGCGACTCCTGGGCGCCTTCTGGATCATATGAGCCAGGGCACGATGGACCTTCGCCAAGTGCACACTCTGGTGCTTGATGAAGCCGACCGCATGTTGGACATGGGCTTCATCCGCGACATCCGCAAAGTTTTGGCTGTCTTGCCGCCCAAGCGCCAAAACCTCTTGTTCTCCGCGACCTTTAGCGATGAGATTCGACACCTTGCTAGCGACTTGTTGAATCGTCCGGTAGAGATTCAAGTTGCACGGCGCAACACGACCGCAGCCAAGGTTTCGCAGATAGTGCACCCGGTAGACAAGAAGCGGAAGCGCGACCTCTTGTCCTATCTCATATCCGCCAACAACTGGCGCCAGGTGCTCGTGTTCACGCGGACCAAGCACGGAGCGAATCGCTTGGCAGAGCAGTTGTGTAAAGATGACCTCAACGCGGCGGCCATCCACGGCAATAAGTCACAAGGTGCACGCACACGCGCTCTGGCCGGCTTCAAGGCCAATAAGGTGCGCGTGTTAGTCGCGACCGATATTGCTGCGCGGGGCTTAGACATCGAGCAGCTTCCGCATGTGGTCAACTACGAACTACCCAACGTCGCCGAGGACTATGTGCACCGCATCGGGCGCACCGGTCGCGCAGGCCAAATGGGCCATGCCATCTCTCTGGTTTGCGTCGACGAAAAGAAGCTGCTGCGCGACATCGAGAAACTCTTAGGCAAAGATTTGGAGCGTGTGGTGGTGGATTCCTTCGAGCCAGATGAGTCGATTCGTCCGGAACCGATTCAAAACGGTCGAGGTGGGCGTAGCCCGCGTGGCCCCAAGAGCCCGCGCAATAACCGCGCTCCACGCGGCGCGAAGAAGGCAAGCCCTTCACGCCGCCGCCGTCGGCCTTCGACCTCGTCCTGATTACGGGCAGTTGCGCTACACTCTGACACTGGAGTGGAGCGATGAGCGAGACCAAGCACGACCAAGAAGAAGGGTGGCGTCAGCGCCTTTATGAGATAATTTTCGAGGCCGATACCCCGACGGGAAAGGCCTTCGATGTTGCGTTGATTTTGCTGATTTTGGCTAGCGTGATTACGGTCATGCTGGAGAGCGTTCCCAGTATTCGTGAACAACACGGATCTCTGTTGTGGACCGCAGAATGGGTATTCACCCTGGTGTTCACCCTGGAGTATGTCGTGCGCTTGGTCTGCGCTCGTAGGCCTTGGCGTTATGCGCGGTCTTTTTTTGGAGTGGTGGATTTACTGGCAATCTTGCCGACATACTTAATCATCCTATTCCCCGCTGCGCGTTACCTAGTGGTCATTCGCGTATTGCGCATCTTGCGTGCATTCCGGGTGCTGAAGCTGGCCGCTCACGTGCGCGAGGCAAACCTGTTGATGCGCTCTTTGGTGGCGAGTCGCCGCAAAATTACGGTCTTCTTGTTTGCGGTATTCACCATGACGGTCATTCTGGGCTCCCTGATGTACCTCATTGAAGGGGAGGCTCATGGCTTCGACAGCATTCCGCGTGGAGTCTATTGGGCCATTGTGACCTTGACCACAGTTGGTTATGGCGACATCGCTCCGGAAACACCCTTCGGTCAATTTGTGGCATCGATTGTGATGATCATGGGCTACGGCGTCATTGCCGTACCAACCGGAATCGTGACTGCAGAAATGACGGCTGCGGCGATTCGCGATGGCGCGATTCGTACCTGCGAACATTGCGAAGAAAGGCAGCACGCTCGTCATGCACGACTTTGCCATCAATGCGGCACCAAGTTTGCAGGACCCACGTCATGAATTGGGGCGACACTTTGCCACGCATAAAGGGAGAGCGCCTGAACTTGCGTTGGATGACCGAAGCCGACATTGACGGCCTGTTCGAAGTCTTTAGTGACGAAGAAGTCATCCGCTATTGGAGCTCCCCAGCCATGAAGGAGCGTCAAGAGGCAGAAAAATATCTAACCTCTACTCATCAACACTTTGCCGATAAAGACTTATTCCAATGGGGCATTGCCCTTGATGGCGAAAAAGAAATCGTCGGCACTTGCACTTTGTATCAAGTCGATTTGCGCCACCGCCGCGGAGAGCTTGGCATTGCCTTGCACAGTCGTGCGTGGGGGAAGGGTTACGGCCGCGAGGCCATGCGCCTGCTAATTGGCTTTTGCTTTAGCGAACTTGGTTTGCATCGACTAGAGGCCGATGTCGACCCCTTCAATCACCGCTCATTAGCCCTATTCGAAGGCGAACAATTTCGCCAAGAAGGCTTGCTGCGTGAGCGGTGGTTTACGCACGGGGAATGGCAAGACACCATTTTGCTCGGCCTGCTTGCGCGCGATTGGAAGGGGGACCCTTAGTTGGCTTTGCGCAAGAATTGTGGATTTGTGCAAGTCGTGGACAGAGCGCGTAGGCTCGGCCCTAGAATCTTGGGGAGCAAATTGGCCGGCCGGACAGGACGGCAGAAAAGTATCACGGTGCCACCTTCCACAGCGCACCCTGTCTACTAAGAACCACAGATGCCCTCTCCCCTTACAACGCCGGAGCAAGACACTTTTCTCGCCAAATTCCTGAAGCAGGAATCGGCCGGTGGCATTCTGTTGGTAATAGCCGCAGTCCTGGCCATGATCTTGGCCAACAGCCCGCTGAAGTCGATTTACGACTTGCTGATTGACACTCCGGTTGAGGTCAAGGTCGGTACCCTCCAGATCGCCAAGCCATTGCTGCTGTGGGTGAACGACGGTCTCATGGCTCTGTTCTTCTTACTGGTCGGTCTCGAGCTCAAGCGAGAGTATCTCGAAGGCGAGCTTTCTAGCCTCAGCAGCATTGTCATGCCCGGCCTCGGCGCGATTGGTGGCATGGTGGTGCCTGCAGCCATTTACCTCTGGTTTAACCAAGGTGATTCCGTAGCGCAACAAGGTTGGGCATTGCCTGCGGCCACGGACATCGCCTTTGCTTTGGGTGTCTTGTCCTTGCTAGGTTCACGCGTCCCGCTGAGCCTGAAGATTTTCCTGACCTCACTGGCGATTTTTGATGACATCGGCGCGATTTTGATCATCGCAATGTTCTATACCAGCAAGGTTTCGATGACCGCGCTGTTGGTCACAGGCGGATGTCTTCTGGTCTTGGCAATTCTGAATCGCCGCGGAATTCTCGATAAGAGCCTTTACCTGTTTGTTGGTCTCGTCATGTGGGTGTCCTTGCTCAAGTCTGGCGTCCACGCCACCCTGGCCGGCGTTCTGCTCGCGATGTTCATCCCCATGCGCTCGCGACAAGATCCGAAAATTTCACCATTACAGTCCTTAGAGCATGACCTTCATGCTGCTGTGGCCTTCGTGATTCTGCCGATCTTTGCCTTCTGTAATGCGGGAATCGATTTTGGCGGCGTGGGTACTGAACAGTTGCTGCATGGCGTCACCCTGGGCACCGCCGCAGGGCTTTTCTTTGGCAAGCAAATCGGCATCATGTTTTTCTGCTGGCTGGGCGTGGCCCTGAAGTGGTCACGCTTACCGCAAGGGGTGAATTGGACGGCCTTGTATGGAACCGCCGCGCTTTGTGGCATTGGCTTCACCATGAGCCTGTTCATCGGTTCTCTTGCCTTTGAGGAAGCCGGCGATAGCCTCATTGTGGACGAGCGCCTCGGCATCGTCATCGGTTCCTTGGCCTCTGGGCTTGTCGGCTTCTTGGTTCTGCGCAAGTGCCTGAAGGACCCGGTCGCCGAAGCATCGGCCTAGTCGTCAAACAAACCTAGCGAAGGCTCACGCCATTTCGCAAGATAGTCCTGCAGCTTGAGCTTGCGTCGGGTGTTGGCGCTCGTCATGTAACGAATCTTGCCGAAGACTTCTCGCTCGGGGCCCCAAGCGCGATCGAAGCGACCGAGGGTCCAGAAGATACCGCTATAGGAATTGGGGTTGCGACCGTCGAGGGCATAGCGATTGTTAAGCTCAATCATGATGTCGAGCGCCACCTCGGGCCCCGCCGACCAATGCAGAATCTTCTTGCCCCAGAGCATACGTAGATAGTTGTGGATGCGGCCTTCGGCGCGCAGTTGATTTTGCGCAGCATTCCATAACTCGTCATGGGTCTGCGCTTGGTCAAAGCTTGCCAAGGAGTACACATGAGGTCGTGGGTCGGCCGCATGCTCGGCCAAGGTCTTCCGCGCCCAATCCGGAAGAGAATCGTAACGGTCATAGTCCCGACGGAAATGGCAAAAGCCAAACCCGAGTTCGCGCCAAGTCACGAGTTGGTCTAGATAGGCTTCGGCCGATTCGCTCACGCCCCACCACACCCCACGTTTGCCGCTAGTGATGTCGGCGAGGCGATTCATGCTCCAGTGCTCTTTCTCGGCAATGGACTTAAAGATTTCGTGTGCCCCCAAATGCCCAAAATGCAGATAGGGAGACAGCTCACTGGTGGCGCCGTCGTCGTTGCGGTGTTCGGCATAGTTGTCGAGCTGTTCAGAGACAAAATTCTGGAGCCGGCGAGAAGCCTGCCGCATACCACCGGTAATCGCCGTGGCACGCACCTGATGGTCAATCGGGAAGGCATCTAGGCCCTGGCTTCCGTCGAGCAGGCTCGGGGCTGCTTGCGGCCAACGAGTTTGCAGCTTCTGGTCCAGGGTTGGTGGTGCGGGGAGTCCATGATTAGCCAAGCCCTCGGCCTTGGGCGCGTCAGCCAAATGTGGGCGCAAAGACTTCTGTAAATATCGGCGAAAATCGAAGGCACGCGAGAAAGCGCGTCCGGGCGCGCGCATGGGCAGCAATCCATTGCCGTCTACGGTTTCGAGGCGAACCGGGATTTGCTTCGCCGCTGCTGCGACCATCTTGGGCAGGAAGAAGCAGGGGAAGTCATCGGTGACGACGAGCGCCGCGCGGTCGGCCAAGGCTCGAAGCAAGCCCTTGCCCGCGCCATGCTGCGGCTCCACATATGGGTAGTACAGAATGTTCGCTTCTTGACAGGCCTGTGCGTTGTCATACATGCCATCGAGAACAAAGCGATGATGCCGCTCGCTTGCCCAGGGGTAATCACAGCGCAGCGCCTCGAACAGCACCAAGGGGCGATTCAGCTCTCGAGCCCGCGCCAGTGCATGATCGAGGGCGAAATTCGACCGCGTTCGCCGGGCCGAGATCATCCAATACAAGACATAGTCACCTTCCGGCCGGATGGGCCGTTGATTCGCCGCGCACAGGCGCTCCGCGGGGAGGGTGAGTGGGGACATGCCCTATTCTTAGGTCGCCCGGCCATGATGCGGGCGCTTTCTTAGGCCCACGGCTGGAAACATAGGCGCAAGGTGGCGCGCATTCCGGGACGTGGTGGCCGAGAGGCGCCCTTGCGAAAGCCAAGTGGGATTTCGACTTGGCATTGGTCGCTGCCGGCCATCTCTTGGATGGCGAGAGACTTGGTGGCAACTCCAGCACCATGTTCGCTGCGCAGTCCGTATTTCAGGGTCATGCCACCCCCTTGTTGGCGCAGGTGGAGGCAAACGCTGTCTTCAAATAAGCGATCGCCTTCAAAATGTTCATCAAACCAGAAGCGTCGATCGACTTCGAACAGCGGAACCTCAACCGCAAGGTCCAAGGAAAAGGCAAGTGCAGTGTCGCCCGCATCGGTCTTGGCGCTCTTGGCCAAGTAGCCGGAGTAGAGATACACCTCATTGCCTTGCTCCACCATGTCTTCATAGGACTGACGAATTGCCGATTCCATTCTTACCCGTCGTTCGCTGAGGTGGTAAATGCCCCCGCGCACCTTGGCAGCAGCGTCGAGGTTATAGCGGGCACGAATTCGCGCGCCTTCGTCCTTGCGCTTTTGCACCGCCGGTGGCAGCAGAAGTTCATGCACTTGAAGCTTGGCGTCGACGCGCACGTTGCCAAATAAGAAGCGGCGGAGGTTTTGATAGCCCTCCTCAGAATTGACGATGCCGTAATGCCCGCTGTGACTGCGGTGGGCAAAGGCACGCGGCGAATGCTCGACATAGGCATTGCGCATCATGACGAGTCCGTCACTGCTGGCACCGGTCCCGCGTCTAGATAATCCAAAGAAGGTGTCGTAATCCCGATGGTTGGTGCCAATAAAACTGAAGAAGCGTTCGGGGAGGAAATGGCCGTCGAGGGAATTCACCTGCTGTCCCGGGGAGAGCTTGAGATACTCACGCATGTACTCGCGATTAAAGTTGCGCACATGAAGCGGATCGAGTCGCCCGAGGTCTGGCGTGTTACGCCCAAAAACTTCAATCCCGCGGTGCGGCGTGGCATAGGTGAATACCTTGTCCACCATGTGGTCTTTGCCCCGGGCGATGTTCTGCAAGTAGGTACGACAAATCAAACCTCCCATGGAGTGGGCAACAAGATAAACTTTAAAGTCCTTCTCGAGAACAGCATCTCCCTGGCAAACCTGGTCACGCACATGGTGAATGAAAGCCTCAAGATCTTCGGCATAAGAAACAATAGAATCTTTATCGCCGTCGCCAAAACTTGTGGAGTCTTTGTCGTAATAGCGAAACACCCACACCGAACGCGCAGGATGGGGCTTGGTGCCGGACACTAAATCACCGCCTTGATAGGCATCGGTATAGCCTTCGTCTTTCATTAGTCGCAGTAGCGGCGACTCAAAAACGAAGCGCGTGACTTCATTCTTCTCCTGAGTTTGCCGAATCTTGGTCGAGCCAAGGTTGAAGCCCATATAGGGCGAGGCAACGGTTTCCTCAATTTCGCCCATGGTGGCAGCGAATCCGCGCACATAAATAATTGGGTAATAGGGAGCCCGAATCGTGGAAGTTGAAGGCATGAGTGCATCCTACCCCGCAGTGACAAGGCACTCCAGTCCAGGTTAGGATGTAGCAGAAAATGAGACCTCGTAGCGGCACGACTGTTTTGAACACTCTGCGTTTACGTTTGCGCTGGGCCACCGAGCAGGATGCACCCTTTTTCGTGGCCTTGCTCAACGATCCAGATTGGATTCGTTTCGTCAGCGATCCTGGCGTACGCAATGAAGAGCAAGCCCGTGCTTGGCTGCGCGAGCGCTTGTTTACTTTGTACCAGCGCTTTGATTTTGGGCTTTACCTAGTAGAGGAACTTGACTCGGGTCAACCCATAGGGCTGTGCGGCCTAGTCAAGCGCGACAGCCTTCCTGAAGTGGATTTGGGCTTTGGCTTCTTGCCGGCGTATCGCGGAAAGGGGTATGCCGAGGAAGCGGCACGCGTATGCATTGAGCATGCCCAAGACAAATTAAATTTCCAACGCTTGCTAGCAATTACGGCTCATGACAATGTTGCCTCAGCACGCTTGCTCGAGAAACTTGGCTTCTCTCGCGATGGCGAAGTCACTCTGCCTGGAGAGAGCCAAGCTCTAGTTGTTTTTGCTAGAGTGCTGGCGTGAGAAAAAATTGGTTTGGTCGGCTTTGGTCTTGGCGCTATCGCCTTTGCTCAGCAGCGGCAATGGGGGCTCTCATGATGGTGCTCTGTGACTGGTCGGTGGGCCATTCCGGAGAGGGTCAAATTTTTACGGAACCAGGGCAGGTCCCGGAGCGGCCAATCGCTTTGGTCTTGGGTACTGGGAAATACGCGGCGAGTGGTCGCGTAAACATGTTCTATACCCCTCGTATTCAGGCCGCCGCGGAGCTTTATCACGCCGGGAAAGTGCGCGCTTTGCTCGTTAGTGGAGACAACAGCAGGCCGGACTATGACGAGCCCACACAGATGAAAGAAGATCTAATGGGATTGGGCGTGACCGAGCAACACATTTCTTGCGACTACGCGGGCTTTAGCACCCTAGATTCCATCGTGCGTGCCGGAAAGGTGTTTCAAGAATCAAGCTATGTGGTCATTTCGCAAGAGTTCCACGTCAAGCGCGCTCTATTCCTGGCCAAGCACCAGGGCCACCATGCGGTCGGCTTAGCCGTGGCCGATGTGCATTTTTTCCATACAAATCCAACCTATCTTGGCCCTCTTGAGGTGGTCGCGAAGCGCTCAAGCGGCGCTTAAATTTTGATCGAGACTTCCGCGACCGGAAGCACGCTGCGATCAAAACGTTCGACAAAATCCACAAGCAAGATGGTCTTCGATGGCTTCACCTTGAGTTTTTGTGTGTCGCCATTGATCTGAACGGACAAGGCACCGTCTTCAGGAATCCATTCTTGCGGTAGATACAGCATGAGTCGGGTCACGCCTTCACTACTCATCTGGAAGCTGCCGTCGCTTTGGCGCGTCGCGGTCAATTTCGCGGTGCGCTCGTCGGCTAAATCCTGAATATAAGCCGCGCGTTCAAAATCAGTCATGCTTGCCCACTTCGGTGGAGCTTCGATGCGAAAGTGTTCGTCGACGGTTTTGTTGAAACGATTGATGCGCACCCAAGCTGCGCGCGGCTGGTCTTTGCGTGCTTGTCGGTACAACACCTTGGTGGGCCAAGGATCGCGACGGCAGGCATCGAAGAAATCGGGCCAGAGCACCACGTCGGTGCGAAAGCTATGCCCGAGATCCGGGAACTCAAACAGCAAAGCCTGGTCATTGCCAACTGCTTTGAGGCGAGCGAAAGCTTGGCGCAAATTGCGGAGTAGGTGAGCGTCGTCTTGTGCACCCTGCAAATCTCGAATGGGCATGCGATGCAAGTTCTCCACCATGCGCAAGTTGTTGCGACCCTTCGCGAGGGTCCAAGTGGGGCCGCCAATGGCAGGAACCAAAGACGCAAACAGGTCCGGGAAACGTATGCCTAAATCCCAAGCCATGTGCCCACCACGACTGACGCCATGAAGGTGAATGCGGTTTTCGTCGACGTGATACTGCAAGCGCATCCAACGCAGTGCAGCAAGACCAGCCTGCCGTTCTCGTTCGCGGAAGGCATACCCCTTGCCGGATTCCGGGTCAGTCGGGGCAAGCAACAAGTAGCCATGTTTCTCGGCAAAGGCCTGCCAGTTGCGGGCCATGCCCATGCCGTCGCCCCCGGAGCCATGCAGCAGCATTAGTAAAGGCCAGGCCTTCTCTGCGTCATAGGCCGAAGGCACATACAACACCAATTCCGTTTTCTCTTCCTTGCCGTCGATGCGCAAAGGCACGTGAACGGTTTGTACCCCCGATTCCACTTCAGGAAAAATGCCAAAGCCTTGCATGACGGCAAGCCATTCTTCGAGCGAAATCTCGCGGTCGCGCGCAAGGGCCTTTGCCGCATTGGCGCGCGCCTTCGCCGTCGGCAAACTCACCGCTTCATGAAGTCGTTGGTGCGGCGTCGGTTCAGCTGCAAGGGCCTTCTCCTGCGCCGGCAGGGGGAATGCGGCAAGGGCGAGTAAAGAGAAAAGCATGATTGGTCGAGATGGACCATTGCCAGGGTCCTGAATCCTGGGATAGGGCTCAGGCACCCCTTCGCAACCGGAAATGACCAGCATAAAAAGTACCGCTGCGAATGCTTGAGCACGTAGCCTGAGGTGAGCCAAATGAAGACCCATCTCCTCGGCCTCTTGGCCCTCGCGATTTTGCCGCTGGCGTCATGCCAGCAGGCGGCCCCGCAAATTCTGCGCAGTCAGTCGGCGACGGCGCTTTCGCAGCACGAGGTCCGTTCCACGATTTGGCTTGGCCACCACCAAGAGGGCGGCTTCGATGGCTACGGTTCGGCCGTGATTGTGGGGGAGAAGCAACTCTTGACCAATCGCCATTTCTGGGTGCAGGCCGAAAATTGGCGCCAAGCCCCATTACCCGAGCGCGCCACCTTGGCGCTGCTGGGAGAGCAGGGTGATTTCCTGGCACGTGATTTCCGCCTGATTGCGGCCGGGGACCCCGGGCAGCCAAGCTCGGCCATGACCGAGTCGAGCTATGACCGCGTCAATCGCTCGGACTGGGTCCTCATCGAGACCGACGCCCCGATTTGGACCACGAACGACATCGCCCCGCTGCATGAGCCGGCGCGGACCCCGAAATGGCAAGCGGTGCCAGGCAGCCAGCTGTTCATTGCCGGCTACTCCTCGGTGTTCATGCCAGCCTCGCTCGAGCACAATCTGCGCAAAGACGGCAAGCTCCCCTCCGAGACCTATGGGGAGTTGGTCCACTTCTTTGAATCGGGCCCCTATCTCATCGAGGGCCCAGCGAAGCTGGTCTCCGGGGCCGCAGTGATGGACTTCCACGTCGATAGTGCGATTCCCCTGGGCCACTCCGGGGGCGGGGTCTATGTCTGGAATTCGCAAAACCGGCGTGCCGAGCTCATCGGCCTGTTCCATTCGCGCGTGCTCACCACCGAAACCACCGAGGTTCAGAGCAAGCCGCTGGGGCTTAACATTCTGAACTCCACCAAAGTGCAGGAATCTTCCACCGCAGCGCTGCGTTATGCGCCGCTCGATGCCCTGCCCCTATAAATCTGGCTGCGGCCTCTTGACCCACGAGAAATGCACCCAAATCGGCGATAAACTAGCCACTTGGCGCCGCCGCGGCGGCCCCCGCCTTCATGATTGAGCCCGTCGACCCCGAATTGCTGCCCACCAGCCGCCCGCACGCCGGAGCCGCCGAGGGTCAGCCCGCCGATGCCCCAGATGAGGGCGAAGACGGTTTTGGCTTTGCAGTGCACCTCGAGCGGGTGTTCCATGGCCCCCTAGACCTGCTGTTGCAGCTGGTGCGGGACAAGGAAATGGAGATTCACACGGTCTCTTTGGCCGAGGTCTGCGACGCTTACTGCCAGTTCATCCGTGAGCTGCCCGAGATCGACGTCGACGAAGCCGCCGACTATCTCGTCATTGCCGCGACTTTGCTCGCCATCAAAAGCCGCTCCCTGCTGCCGCAAGACGAACTCGAGGCCGACGAAGACCCCTTCGACCCTGGCGAAGAGTTGGTGCAGCAGCTCTTGGCCTATAAGGAGTTACGTCGGGTGGCCGAGGAACTGCGGGCAGGTTGGGAACGCCGCGGACGCCTGTTCCCTGCGGGCGGTCGCTGGCTCGGCTTGCCGCCTGAGCCCGAGCAAGAAGACGAAGTCCAGGGTTGGGAAATCGGCGAAGTCTCGGTGTGGGATTTGCTCCGGCACATCGGCCGCCTCGAAGAAGAAACCGGCTTCCTGCGCCCGCATCAAATCCGCCCGGTGGGCAAGCCGCTGCGGGTCTACGTGGAGGAGCTATGGCTCAAGCTGCAAGATGTTGCGGCCACCAGCTATCACGAACTTTTGCGCGAACAGAAGGCCGCCCGTGGCGACGCCGCCTACTTCCTGGTTGCGCTGCTCGAACTCGCGAAGCAGCAACAGGTCGACCTCGAGCAAGTTTCGCCCTTCGCCGATGTCACCGTGCGCCGCATGCAAGACGCCGGCGCCCTGCAGCTCGACAACCTCGACGATGATTTTGACCGCCAGGCCGCGCAGGCCGATGCCGAGGTCGAAGAACTCATCGGAGAGGAGTAAACCTGTCCTATAATCACGCTGTACATCATGTCTAACGCCACCGAAGTCACTGACGCAACTTTCCAGTCGGAAGTTCTCGAAAGCTCAACCCCGATTCTGGTCGACTTTTGGGCTCCGTGGTGCGGTCCTTGCCGCGCAATGGGCCCCGCTGTAGATCAGCTAGCCGAGGAGAAGGCTAGCTCGCTCCGCGTGGTGAAGCACAACACCCAAGACAACCCGAACAAAGCTACCGAGTTCGGCGTCATGTCCATCCCCTGCTTCTTGATTTTCAAGGAAGGCAAAGAAGCGGCGCGTCACACCGGCATGATGAACTACGACCAGCTCAAGGCTTTCGTCGAGCCGCATATTTAGGCTCAGCGGCCATTTGGCCCGCGAATCCGCCTTGCGCCTCGCCTTTCTCGGCTCGCCTCCTTTTGCCACGCCGGTGTTTGCGGCGATGGTCGAAGCCGGGTTCAAGATTGCCGGTCTAGTCACCAGCCCACCGCGCCGCGCCGGTCGCGGGCGCAAAAAAGTCGTCAACCCATTGGTCGAGTTGGCAAAGGCTCAGGGCATTCCGGTGTTGCGGCCGGAGTCTGCACGTGACGCCGCCTTCCAGCAGGACTTCGCCGCTTGGCAGGCCGACGTCGGCGTGGTCGTGAGTTACGGTCAGTTGTTAGATCAGGCGCTTCTGGATTTGCCTGCGCAAGGATGCGTGAACTTACATGGGTCCTTGTTGCCGCGTTGGCGTGGCGCCAGTCCGGTGCAAGCGGCGATTTTGGCCGGCGAGGAAGAGACGGGTGTGAGCCTGCAGCAAATGGTGTTGGCCTTAGATGCTGGCCCGGTATTGGCCGAGCGCTCCACCCCAATTGGAGCTCGCGAAGAGGCACCCGAGCTCTTTGCGCGGCTTGCGGGTCTTGGCGCAGACCTATTGGTGGAGTTCTTCCGCGAGATCGAGAACTCTAGAGGCGGACTGCCCCGCGGGAAGCCCCAAGACGAGAGTGCGGTGACGGTCTGCCGCAAGGTGCGCAAGGAAGATGGTGTCGTGGATTGGAGCCAATCCGCCGAAGACATGGATCGTTTCGTGCGTGCCATGGCTTCCTGGCCGTGCGCCCAAACCCAACTCCCCAACGGCGATGGCCTCAAGATTCATCGCGGTCATGTGGTGGACGAGGCCCCAGATGGCGCGCCAGGAACCATCGTGGCCTTAGAGCCCGCGCTCCTCGTGGCTTGTGGCAACGGCTGCTTTGCCCTGGAGGAAGTGCAGCGAGAAGGCAAGGGGCGTATGGTGGCGAGTGACTTCTTGCGCGGCACTTCCCTTGCTGTCGGGGAAATTATTGGTGCCTAATCACCTTTTTCCAAGCCAATCATGACGGACCACTTACCTAACGCGCGGCGACTTGCTTGGATGGCATTACTGGCCGAGGCACCGCAATACCCCACGCGCAAACTAGATTCCCTGTTGCGCCACTTTGAACCGGCGCCGGCGGACCGCGCCTTAGCGCAAGAACTGGTGCGCGGAGTTCTTCGTCGTCAGGGCACTCTAGATGCCGTCGCCTTGGCCTATGCCAACAATCGTTTGCGCGGCGCCGAAGTCATGATGGCGTTGCGTTTGGGCCTTGCGCAAATGTTGTTCTTAGATAGCGTTCCCGATCACGCAGCATTGGCCACCACGATGGAAGCGGTGAAGCCAGAGCTCGGTGGGCGTGCAGCTTTTGTCAACGCCTTGTTGCGCGCGGTACAACGTGGCATTTCCGCGCAGAATGCCGCCGACCTTCACATTGAAGACCCCACGCACCTACCTGTCGACGATGTCCACGGCTGGTCCTTCGATCGCCCGGTGTTCGTTGGTAAAGATGAGTTCGCGGTGCATGCGGCTCGCCTTTCCTATCCATCTGCCCTGCTACGCCGATGGCATGCTGTTCTCGGCGAAGAGGAAATGCGTCAGCGTGCACAGATCTTGAATCAACCGCCGCAGTTGTGGATTCGCGTGAACCCCTTGCGCGCAACCGCCGACCAAGTGATCGAAGCCTTCGCCGCCGAAGGATTCCCCATGCTTGGGCGCCGTGATTACGACGAAGGCATGACCATGTTGCGCCCTAGCCGCCACTCTGAAGAGGGCAAGGCGCGTGCGATTCCTAATCTGCCCGGTTTCGCCGAAGGTTGGTGGTCGGTGCAAGACCCCACTTCCTTTGAGAGTGTGCTTCTGGCAAAACCACAGCCGGGGGAAAAGGTCCTCGACCTATGTGCAGCACCTGGCGGCAAGAGTTTCGCCGCTTGGGAATTGATGGGCGGCAAGGGCCAGCTGTTGGCATGTGACTTGAGCCCACATCGTTTGGAAACCATGAATACGGAAGCGGCGCGTCTTGGTCACGACATCGAAATGGTCGTCCTCGGCGAGGAGCCGCACGGACAAGACTGGGATTTGGTTTTGGCCGATGTCCCCTGCACCAACACCGGGGTACTGCATAAACGGCCGGAAGCACGATGGCGCTTTCATAAGAAGGAGTTGCACCGGCTGACCACCTTGCAAGATCTCTTCCGCAAAACGTACCTGCTCCCACATTGTGGACCGACTTCACGGATACTGTGGAGCACTTGTTCGCTAGAGCCCGAGGAAGATGAGCTCGCCGTCGAGCGTCTGGCGCGCAAATCAGGGCGTGTGGTGGAAGAAGAGCGCCTATTCGAACCTGCAGAGGACCGTTCCGGCGGCTTTGCGGCCTGCTTAATTCCGTCATAATCATAAGGCCCATGGCATCGAAGACACCTCCACCGCCCGCAGGGAAACAAGCTGCGCCAGAGGCGAAGAAGAATGGCAAGAGAAAGCCCAAGCGGAAACGCGCGGGTTGCGGTGTGTTCCTGTTTCTATTGCTGATTTTTGGCGGCGGTGGGCTCGGCTATTACGTATATGACGCCGGAAGCTTGAAGGCAGCTTGGCAACCTGTGCAAGATCACATCGATACCTACCAGGCGGGAATAGAAGCAGAGCGCCAGCTTGAGCTAGATGAGGAGCGTGGCTATCGAACCTCGACCGACAATGGTCCCGAGCGAGTGATTGAAATGGAAGAGCTCGACTTGCGGCCCCTGTATCAGCAAGATCCGCGCTGGAACCAAGCATTAGAGTTAGGCGATGCCGGAGTGGCCCAGTTCGAGGCTGCCGTGAAAAAGCACTACGATCCCAATGGCGAGGGTGATCCGTTCTGGTTCCGCTCGGAGCAAACCGCGGCGCTGGAAAAACTCGATACCGCTGTGGACCTGCTGCAGGAAATGCGCGAAGACCTCGGCGACAATGAAAATGCCGCCAATGCGATTGATCGCGAGTTACGTCGTTATGAAAAAACGCTCGGCTCGCTTGGCCCGAAAACGCATCGGCGTTAAGGGGCTATGGTGCTCCTGGGCTACAACTCGAATGGTTTTCGATCGCATCGCCTAGAAGAGGCGGCGCTGCTGTTGGCGCAGCACGGATACCAGGCGATTGCCCTGACCCCAGATGTGGGCCACCTGGATCCCCGCAACAGCTCTGAAGATCAGGTTGCTGCCTTTGGAGCGCAATGCCGCAAGCATGGGCTCACGGTAGTTCTGGAAAGCGGCGCACGCTACTCCCTGGATTCCGCGCGCAAGCATCGGCCCAACTTGCTGGAACCCGACGGCGATTATCGCCGGCGCTTGGAGTACTTGCATGGTCTTATCGACTGGTTGCCTCTGCTTGGTAGCCAAGTGTTGAGCCTTTGGTCCGGGGCTTTACCCGAAGGGCAATCGTCCGCCGCCGCTCAAGAGCAATTCCTTATGGCGATCGAAGAACTGTCGCAACATGCCACAGAGGTGGGCGCGCGTTTGGCGATCGAACCCGAGCCCGGGCACTGGCTTGGCAACTTGCAAGACTGGAGCGATCTCGCCAATGAGCTTCCGGTTGCGGTCGGCCTGTGTTTAGACATCGGCCACCTTTTGGTGAATGATGTCTTCAGTCCAGCCGAGGCGATTGCGCGCTTTGCCCCGCGCATTCTTGGTTTGCAGCTCGACGATATGCGCCGTGGTAAGCATGAGCATTTGGCCCCCGGCGAGGGCGATGTCGATTGGTCTGAATTGGTGCGCGCCTGCCAAGACTTACCCGCAGATCTTCCCGCCTGTTTTGAGTTAGGGCGCGACAGCCATCGTTTTCACCAACTGGCCCCACGCTGCCAAGAACTTTGGCGCTCCCTAGAGCAACGACATCGCCAACCAGGCCTGGAAACATGAGCGAAGTCGATGCCGTTGTTCGTCGAGTGAGTCAGCAGGCAAAGACTTGGCAAGCTTTAGACCGCGAAGGCATGATCGCAATCTTGGCCAGCCTGCAGAAAGAGGTGCATGCGGCTGCGGGGGAGTGGTCACGCCTCAGCAGCGAAGCCAAGCAAATCCCCGCGGGCGCCGCGTATGAAGGAGAAGAGTGGCTCACCGGCCCCACACTCGTGTTGCGCTATTTGCGTTTGTTGCGCGACCAGTTGTTGCGCAATGGCTTTCCACACGAGAATCTGAGCACCAAAAAGGTCTTTGCGGAAAGTGAAGGCTCAGAGCAAGAAGAGCAATGGGTGGCTAAGGTCTTTCCCTTTGAATCCTGGGACCCCTTCTTGTTTCCGGGCGTAAGCGCTGAAGTCTGGGGCGAGCCAGGAAGCTTGCCGTCCACCGCCGGTCTACGTCAGGCAAATCCACCTCAGGCCGCCGCGGTGTTTGGCGCCGGAAACATCAGTAGCATTCCGCCGCTCGATTTTTTGGACCAACTCTTTCGTCATGGCCGCGTGGTCATCGTGAAGTTGAATCCGGTCAATGAAGTCTTGCGCCCCTGTTTCGAGAAGGCATTCCGCATTCTAATCAGCGCGGGATTCCTTGGCTTTGTTTCCGGTGGTCATGAAATTGGCGCCGAACTCGCAAGCCATCCGCTGGTCAAGGCGATACATGTCACGGGCAGCGAAGCAGGGTTTCATGCGATTCGCGAGAAGGGCGGTGCGGAAAGAGATTATTCCGCTGAGCTGGGGGCGGTCACTCCAGTCATCATCACGCCCGGCCCATGGACCAAAGGAGATTTGCGTCGGCAAGCGCAACAGCTCGCCGGCATGCTCGCGCTCAATAACGGTTACAACTGCCTGACCCCGAAACTGCTCATCACATCGAAGCACTGGCGGCAGCGCGAAGCGTTTTTAGCCGAGCTGGAAAAATCAATTCGCGCCTTGGCGCCGAGACCGGCCTGGTATCCAGGGGCTCAAGAGCGCTGGTTCCACTTTGCGCATGAATATGGCGCACAGCTTCCGCCACGAAGCGCGGAGGAGCTGCCCTTTGTCTTGCTTCGCGACGTTCCCTTCTCGGCGCAAGAGCTCGCCATGCGCGAAGAGGCTTTTTGTGGGGTGCTTTGCGAAACCGCGATTCCCGCCACCGATGCCGAAGAGTTTTTGGAGCTTGCCGTGGCCTTCGTCAATGACCATGTTTACGGAACCCTTTCGGCGAACCTGATTGCTGCTCCAACGGCTCCGCGCGAGGCCGTCGACCGCGCCATCGCCCGCTTGCGCTACGGCACGGTCGGTCTCAACGTTTGGGCAGGTCTCGGCTTTGCGCTGGCATCGACCACCTGGGGAGGATTCCCGGGGAGCACGGCAGAGAATCCAGGCTCGGGCCTCGATGTGGTCCACAACGCCTTTCTCTTTGACCACCCTCAACGCTCGGTGCTGCGCGCACCCTTCCGGCCTTCGCGCCGACCCGTTTGGTGGCCCAATCATCGGCGCTTGCCTGCACTTGGCCGCGGCATGGTCGAATATGAAGCGGCGCCTAGCCTTGGCCGTCTACTTCGGCTACTGCCGAGCGCCTACTTGGGGTAGGATTCGACGTGGATTCCACCACCACCAAGCACCTCCAGGATTTGATGAAGCTGCCGACCGGCCTGACCTCGGCCGGCTTCCCCTTTTTGCCGCGGGAAGGGTGGGTGCTGTTACGAGACCGCATCCCGCACCTGTTTGGCCACGGCCAGCGCTTGCTGGTGCATGTGGCAGAACTGGAGCAGCAAGACCTAGAGGAAAATGCCCGCCGCGCGCTCCAGGTGGTTCGCCAGGTCGTCCATACTGCAGCGATTGCCGCGCCGCCTGACTTGTGGCTCATGCGACTGGTCTTGGGCAGTCACGCTTCGCTTGGACTGACCCAACGATTGGTCGCCGGCGAGGCTTTGGAGCCTGGCCTCACCGCAGTCGACGGGCAGACCCTCGAGGAAGATCGCCTACGAAGTGACCTAGAGTTTTTGCGCGCGCGCGGCGTCGTCGAATCTTACGGCGAACAATACCGCGTTGCCGGGCATCCTCGCGTGTTGCGCATGTTGCGTGAAGTGCAAGAGGTTCCCACCTCCATGCCGGCAAGTCCGACTGCGCTTTGGCGCCGTGTCTTTTTACGCGAAGACTTAGGGGAAGGAGCCAAGCAACGCTTATTAGAACTAGGCAGTGGATTGCCGCAGCAGCCGCAAGAGTCGCAAGACCATTGGGTCGCGAGCCTCGAAGAAGTGCGCCTCGGCTGGCGCTTGCTGCCGGTGGTTTTGGCATTGCGTTCGGTGCAACGCACCCAAGATCTAGAGGCAGGCAAAGTTCTGCCCGCTGGTTGGACCGGCGCCCAAGAAAAGCACGAACGGGCCGCCGAAGCGATTTTGCGCGCCGCTGCCTGGTTGCAGCCACCGAGTCGAGACTCCTTGCGGCCGAGGTTGAGTCTGCTTGGAGCGCGCGGATTTTCACGCGGGCCAGGTCCCTTTGGCATCATCGAAACCTATGCCCCTTACTTTGCGCATGCCCGTGAACGCCTGTTGGGGATTGAGTCGAGCGCCTGGGTAGAACGTGGCGGAAATGTCGCCGCCAGCCAAGACGCCAACAGTCGTTCCTTTGTCGCCGCCAACGATGCCCTCGACCGCTTCTGTCAAGAGACCGGTTTTTCTTACCACCTGTTCATCGAACATGCGGTCGGTCGCGGCGAAGCGACGCGCATTCGCATGCAGCGCTCTGGTGCGGACAGCATCAAGTATGTCGGTGCAGATTTAGAAGATGCCGCCATCGACGCCGCGATGGAGCAACAAGAGCAGGGCCAACTTCCTGCGAACATGCACTTTGTACGCAACGCCGACATCGGCGACTCGCGGATTTTGGCAAGTGCTCTGGCCGAAGCGGGATTGGATAGTCATGGTGGAGTGATGATGGTCGGCAATGGCTTTCATGAAGTGCGCGATCAAGATCGCGAGCGCATGACGCGCGTGTTCCAGGGCTATGCCGATATGGGTTTGGTGCTCTTGTTCACCGAAGAGAATGCCCTCTCCGTGGAAGACTTACGCACGACGGCGTGGAATACTTATCACGCTGGATTCAAGTATGTGCACGAGCTCTCTGGTCAAGTTTTGCGCCCAGGAACGAAACGCGGGCCCGAACGCAGCGGCCATCTCATGCGCGCTTCATGGGAAGAATGCGCTGCAGAAGGTGGCTATATTCGCGCCGACGCCTTCACTACGCGCACGCGCACGATCTATCCTTACCCGACCCGCGATGGCCACAATCCGGCGGTGAGCCGCAACCACTTCTTTGTGCCACGCCCGTTGGCGCAAAAACTTGGTCTCTTGGATTAGCGATAAGCAGCTAAACCAGTTACCGCCTCGCCGATGACGAGGGTGTGAATCTCGTGGGTGCCTTCATAGGTGAGCACCGTTTCCAGATTGCACATGTGGCGGCCCGACTGAAACTCTAAGGTAATGCCATTGGCGCCAAGCAGGCTGCGACACTGTCGCGCAATATCTAAAGCCATCGCGACATTGTTGCGCTTGGCCATCGACACTTGTTGCGGGGTCATCTTGCCCTCTTCCTTAAGTCGGCCCAAGCGCCAAACCAAAAGTTGCCCCTTGGTGATTTCGCTGGCCATGTCGGCGAGCTTGGCTTGGGTTAACTGAAAGGCGCCGAGCGGCTTGTCAAAGATTTCCCGCTGCAAGCAATAACGACGCACTTCATCGAAACAGGCTTGTGCTGCGCCAACCGCGCCCCATGCGATTCCATATCGCGCTTGGGTAAGACAACTCAAGGCGGCCTTCAAGCCTTTGGCGTTGGGCAGGCGGTTGCTTTCGGGGACGCGCACATCTACCAGCACCAACTCTGAAGTCACACTACAGCGCAACGACCACTTGCGCTTTTGTTCCGGCGCCGAAAAACCTGGGCGGTCGCCCTCGATCAAGAAGCCATGGACATGGCCTTGTTCGTCGCGCGCCCAAACCAAGGCCACACCGCAACCAGTGCCGTTGGTGATCCACATTTTCTGGCCGTTCAGAACCCAGTCATCGCCATCACGACGGCAACGCGTGCGCATGCCACCGGGGTTCGATCCAAAATCTGGCTCAGTCAGGCCAAAACAGCCAATCACCTCGCCCGTGGCCAACTTGGGCAACCATTGCTGCCTTTGCTCCTCTGAGCCGAAGGCATGGATGGGATACATCACCAACGAGCCTTGCACACTGGCAAAGGAACGCACGCCACTATCGACGCGCTCGAGCTCTTGGCAAATCAAGCCATAAGCCACACTGCCAAGGCCGCTGCCGCCGTATTCCTCAGGAATACTGGGACCGAGCAAACCCATCTCGCCCAACTCGGGCACGATTTCATTGGGGAAGGTTCCGGCTTCCCAATGCGCAGGCACCAAGGGCAGAATGCGTTCGCCGCAAAAAGCCCGCGCCTGATCGCGCACCATGATCTCTTCTTCCGTCAGAAGATCCTGAACGCCATAGAAATCGAGTTCGTGGAAACCCGCCTTGGCACGAGGGGTAGCCGGATCACTCATGCTTAACCGTGGTCGCAGTTCTCGTCGTGCGTGTGCTCTTCACCATGCACGGTCACGGCTTCCATCAAGCCCTTGACCTGCTCGGAATCTAGCGCAAACTGGCGATCATAACCAGGGTTGATCACGATACCGGGGCCTTCGCCCAACTGACTCAATAGGTGGTAAGTCTCGATGCCCAAGGCGCCATCCATTTCCGGCGCCTGCTCCAACACCCATTCGGCACGTTCGGCCGAGGTGAACAGAGCCAAGAAGGGCCGGTCTTCCGAACCGACCTGGAACAAATTCAAGGTGGTGCCAGGCTGAATGCCCTCACCGCTTTCGGCCACCGTCTTGGCTTGGTCGGCGGGCATCAGAATCACCAAGGGCTCACCCAGCATGGCAGGAATAAATTCCTCGACCGGGAGTTCCTTGGTCAGAAAGGCAACCAGTTGGCCCTCGAAGGGCGTTTGTGGGTCACCAAGGGGGAGCAAGTCAGCGTCCATCTCCGCATTCTAAGTCCGTTCCCCTGTTCCATTAGAGGAACAAATCATAGCGGAAATGAGTGTAATAATTCGGCACGTGAATTGCGTCTAGCCGGGGCATGATTCTTCCCCGAACGGCACTTCTCGGCAGCAACATTTTCGCGATTTCGATTCTATTTGGAAATCTTTGTTTAGGGCAAGAACTTAGTCCTCCAGACCCCGCCAAGCCTCAACGTGCAGATGAGGTCTTAGTCATTGGCCGCGTAGAATCCGATGGCGTTCCCGAAGTGGACATCAGCCTGCCGGCATCACGCGATTTCCTGAGTCCGGAAGAGGTGCAGTCGATTGGCGCTCGAGATCTCAACGATCTTGTTCTTCATATCCCAACGATTTCGACCCGGCCCTATAACGGTGGCGAGGCTTCGGCACCCAGCTTCGGCGCCCGAGGTTTACCCGATGATGGCTTGACCGAGTACCTCCATGTATTGGTCAATGGTGTGCCCGCCAACGCGGGCCCATACGGCTGGACAGCTTTTTCGTTTATGCCCCTGGCTTCCGAGCGCGTCTATGCGGTAGACAACATTCGCGGCGGACACACCGTGCGTTATTCGCCCAATACAGTGGGAGGTGTATTGAATTTTTTGACCTTCCCTATACCCGAAGAAACGGAGCTGCAGTTCCGGCAGTCCTTTGGCACGGATGGCTTCGCCAGCAGCTTTCTCTCCGGAGGAACGACCACCCAGGCGGGGACAGGGTTCCGCGTTTCCTTATTGGATCGTCATGGCGATGGCTATCGTCAAGGTGGAGATTATGAGCAGCAGGACTTCAGTGCCGACATTCGTCAAAGTTTTGACAACGGTTCTTGGCTGGCCACTTCAGTGAGCTGGTTCCGAGATGAACATGCGGCACCCGGCGGGTTGACCCAGGCGGAATTCCGCACTGATCGCTACGGAAATTCACGACCGGAAAACCAGTTCACGGGCTTTCGGGGCCTCTTCGATGTGGTTTATCACAAACCACTCGGGAAGGATTGGTATGAAGTCTATAGTTCGACTTCGGTAACGGAGCGCAATCTGTTCGCCCGTCGAGGCTCAGGTGCAACCACGAAATTGAGCGATTGGCATGACCAAACTTTCTTCGCCAATGTTGGGGTCCGCGGCGAAACGAGAATGCGCTTTGGGGGCACGGAACATCGCTTGCATGGGGGAATGCGTGTCCACCGCGAATGGTTGCCGTCCTATGCCATTCAAGAGGCTCCGTTTGGGACCAGCGCCTTTGCTCCAAGCACGAACTCTTCTTTCCGCCTCCTGGCGCTTTCCGTTCATCTTGATGACACTTTTCCCCCGGCAGAAAACTGGTTGATTACTGCAGGGGTGCGCTCTGAGTACATTCCCTCCGTGAGTGGGTCAGACTCCGTGAGTGCCTTTAGTTATGAGGATCAGTTCTTCGACCTGTTGCCTGCCGCAGGAGTCTCCTACACCTTCAACCCTCACTTTGCCGCCTTTCTCAACTATGGCGAAGGCTTTCGCGCCCCTCAGTTCTGGGGTTTCGCTTATGCCGCTAAACCACAAGACGCCTTGAGTTTTGAAAGTGGCCGCTCAGGTGAAATTGGTTTGCGCTTCCATGATGTTGGCGCCGTTTCCGGAAGCATTGCGGCGTGGCATCTCGACTTCGATGACTACCTAGTGTTTGACACTGGCTTCTATGAAAACGTGGGACGCATTGCCTCTAGGGGTATCGATTTAGAAATCGAAGCGGACGCGGCGGAGTTTTCCTCGGCGCTCGACGGCCTCACCTTACGTGCGGCGTTGTCGCTGCAAGACTCCACGCTTGAAGAGGGCCCCAATGCGGGGAATGACGTTCCCTATGCCTGGTCGAGTAAAGCCTCTTGGCGAGCCCTGTATGAGATTCCTTCGGGATTTCAGTTCTCGTTGGGCGGTGTGTTTGTCGGGGAGAGTTTTGCCGATGAAGCCAATACTCGAACAGAAAGCGCTGACGGCCGTCTTGGCTTGAACTCCTCTGTTGTGCTTTGGGATGGACAAATTGCCAAACGATTTTTCCTGAGTGATCATGCTTCCTTACAAATCGCTGTAGGCGCGACCAACCTCTTTGGCAAAGAATGGGAAGTCCACTCGCGCGGCGGATTCTTTGGCGCTGGCTTGGTTAGCGGCGCGCCGCGACAAAGTTACGCTACGGTGTTTGTGGAGGTCCTATAAGCCCCTGCCCTCATGAAGATTGCTCTACCTTTCTCTCTGTTCTTGGTTCTTTCGGCATCTTGCGTGGTTCCACCGCCGCGGGGTAGTCAGGCCGAGAATACGCATTCCCTCGTTCAGGGCAATCCTGCGAAGGAGTTGGTTCTCCTCGATGGCGCCGCCGAAGGTTGGCGCGCAAGCCTGGTTCTGGACAATGATCCCGTCGGTATTTGGCGCATGGAGCCTTTGCAATTTTTCCCGCAATACGCGACTCCGGAAATCATCGGCCTCGATGATCAAGGCAGTTGTTGGATCATGGTGAATTACAGTGGCAAGTGGACGCCTACACGTTTGCTCAACGATGGCGTATGGCTTGGTGCACTTGCCCATGCCGATGTTGATTCTATGGCACCAGGGAAGGAGCTTTATGTCGGCGGGAAGCGCGGTGTGCTATACCAAATGCGCAGCTATCACGATGGCCTCGCCGATGCCCGCCGTATTGCCACTTTTGATGGCCGTGAAGTGCACACGATTGTCGCCGGGTCGTTTCGTGAAGTGAGCACTGAACCCGAGATCTTGGTATTCACCCGGCCCGGGGCTCTCTACCGGGTCACCCCGCAGCAAGATGGAAACTTCACCACGGAATTCTTAGGCGAACTGCCGGGCCGCATTCGTGATGCCCGGCTTCTTGAAGATGGGAAGACCATCGTGACTGCCGGTCGCGACGGCAAGGTTTCTTTATTGCGCATGACTGCTTCGGGCCCGCAGTGGGAAGTCATCCATGACCTCGATTCCGGTCGTGGCCGCTTGGCGCTTGGCGAGATGCAGGCATCTGGCATGCCGTTGATTTACTCCAGCGGTGACGCCGGCCGTGTGTTCCGCCATGAGTTCCTGACCAATGGCAGCTGGCAAACTTCAACGATTTACTCCGGTCCGCTGGGGCCGCGGGGTTTGATTGCTGGCCATTTTCTACCCAATCACGAAATCGAAACCGTGGCGGTGTTTGGTTACAGCGGTCGCGTAGAACTGTTGCAGCGCGAAGGCGATCAATGGTCTGCAAGCACGCTTTTTGAAGACCGTGACCGCGGCCACTGGCTGAGCAAAATCGAAATCGATGGCCGTAACCACACCGACGAAATTCTCCTCAGCGGTTATGGCGCGAGAATGGTTCTGCTTTCCGCAGATCCAGGCAGCGGCGTCGAGGAACTTTCCGTTCCCGTCGATCTCGACAAACACGCCAGCCGTCTCTAGGGCGCTTTTTCGATAGTCTGGATTCCCGGTGACGGTCAGGAGGCAAGCGCGTGGTGTAGTGAGTTTCCATGACCTAACTAGACCATTTCAAAGGTCAACATTCGGCCACAGAGCTGGCATAACCAAGGTGTCTATGAAACCGGGGGAAGGTCAAGGCAGGCTGGCCAGGGTCAAACATGTTGTGGCCGGTATTACCTGATTCGTCAATATAGGCATAGGTCATTGTTCGCAGGTGGCGTTGTCCTCTCGGAGATTTAGATGGTAAACGAGTGGGAAAGGGGAGATTGACCTTACCCCGGTCTCATCGACTGGGGTTTGTGCCCTTGCGGGGCTGATGAGGCGGAGCGGAATCTGCCCCGCAGGGATGATCCGCATACCTTTTAGGGGTTACATATCCCAATGAGCTGTGCGGTCTGAATTGATTGTACTGAATAAGCCAGCTTTCGAGGAGCACTTGCGCCTCAGCCAACTTCGCTGTCATCGAGGCCTGGTCAAAGCAAACCCCGCCAAAGCCGCGAGGATGACCTACCAGCAGATTCAAAATTGCGAAGGCGGCAAAAATCGAATCTCTGCCTCGCTTCTGCTGGCCTTTGCTGAGATCCTGGGAGTGCCGGTGGAGGTGTTCTACGTTGGCTGGAGGGAGTTGTAAGTCCTCCAGGACAAGTTTTGCCTTGTAAATCGGGAGACAAACGCCCAATATACAAGGATGCTAGAAAGGCAGATCGCCCAGAAACTGAACCAAGCCCTGCAAAAAAACCCTGCAGTTGCCCTGCTTGGCCCTCGCCAAGTCGGCAAGACGACCCTTGCCCAAGCGATTGCAGAAAACCGGCCTTCCATATACCTGGACCTCGAAAACCCAGAGGACCTGGTGAAGCTCAATGACCCCCTAGCGTTTCTGTCCCTTCATGCCGACAAGCTCGTCATCATCGACGAAATACAGCGATCTCCAGAGCTTTTTCCGGTGCTGCGCGGCCTGATTGACAAGAATCGCAGGGCAGGGCGCAAGGGGGAACAGTTCCTCCTGTTGGGTTCGGCCTCAATGGACCTCCTTCGCCAATCCTCAGAGAGCTTGGCAGGCCGCATCAGCTACCTCGAGCTTTCTGGCATCAACCTCTTAGAGGTGAAACCGGAAGAAGGTGCCAAGAAACTCTGGCTGCGAGGCGGCTTCCCAGAAAGTTACCTAGCCAGCTCTGATGAAGAGGCCATGGATTGGTTGGAAGATCTCATCCGCACCTACCTGGAAAGAGATGTTCCGCAGATGGGCTTTCGCGTGCCAGCTTCCAGACTGCGGAGGCTTTGGATCATGCTTGCCCATTTACAGGGCGAGCTGACAAACAATTCCAAGCTGGCCGTCAATCTAGAGGTGAATTCCAAAACCGTGGCCCACTACATCGACATCCTGGTGGACCTGTTGCTGGTGCGGAGGCTCGAGCCGTGGCACGTCAATGTGAAGAAACGCCTTGTGAAGTCCCCGAGGCTCTATGTGCGGGATAGTGGAATCCTTCACAGACTTCTGGGCATCGAAAACCTCGATGGCCTCCTGTCAAACCCGGTACTTGGCAAAAGCTGGGAGGGCTTTGTCATCGAAAATATCTTGTCTGCTCTGCCAAATCGGAGTGAAGCCTATTTCTACCGAACAGCGGCAGGCGCGGAGATTGACCTTTTGCTGAAGCTGCCGGGCAATCAGCTGTGGGCGATTGAGGTGAAAAGCGGGATGGCGCCAAAAGTCACCAAAGGCTTTCACCTCGCCTGCAATGATGTCGGCGCGACGCATAAATTTGTTGTTTATGGGGGAGAGGACGAATTTCCTGCGGAGCAGGGAACGACCGTGCTTTCCACGAGAAAGATAATGGAGAAATTGTAGTTTGTCCTCGAAATCACCCCTTGAGCCTCAAAGCCAAAAAGACCTGAAACTCCTAGAAAGCCTCCTAGAGAAAAGGCTGGCTGAGGCGCGAAAGATGCCTAAAAGACCGAGCCGATCGGTTGGGAAGTCTTTGAAGCCGCTCGACGCGAGCATGCGGACCGCTCCGCCAAAGGCTAGTCAGACAGCTCTTGGCATCGACGCCAACTTGTGCTAAGTTTGCAGCCGGATATTGGCAAGGTTCCAAAACTTGCCGGCAACCAAGGAGAGGGGACATGGGCTTGGATTTCCCAGCAAAGAACTTTGGAATCCTGATTGCATATGTGCTTCCGGGCTTTGTCACCCTTTGGGGCCTTGCCGCAAAGTTTGAAGTCATCCACGCCTGGCTCATGGGGACCGATAGGTACGGCTTGACCGTAGGCGGCGTCCTCTACGTGACCGCAGCGGCCATTACAATTGGCATGATTCTCAACGCGGTGCGTTGGCTGATCATTGACCCGCTATGGCACGTCCTTCATATTCCAAAGCCAGATTGGGATGATGCACTCCTGGAGACCCGACTCCCGGCTTTTGAACGCCTTGTCGAAGACCACTTCCGATATCACCAGTTCTATGCAAACTCAGCAATCGGGCTGATTGTCGCCTTTATTGCCTGGCGCTTATCGGAAGGGGGAGCGGAAACCTCAATTGGTCTGCCTGAAGCATGCCTGGCGTCCCTTGAGATGACGCTCCTTCTTTCTTCCCGAGATGCCCTTGGCCGCTACTACCGAAGGACAAGCCGGCTTCTCGTTAGGGCCGACCTCAACCCTCAAGCGGGGGACGGGGCCTAACGGACCTGTCGAATGGCTTCAGCAGGGTCAAAGCCACAAGCCTTGCACCAATGAACGAACTCCACCGGATCAATACGCCGGTCACCATGCTCGACCTTGGCCACGTAGGAATGGGGCTTCTTGAGAATGGCAGCTAGGGCGCGCTGCGTCATCTCGGCCTGGGCCCTCATTTCTCTGAGCTGGGCCTGCAGGCGTCGGTAGCTAGGGCTGTGCTGGGGACTTGTTCCCATTACGGGAGCAAGCTATAGTGACAGAGTCCCGCTCCCGAATTGGGAGCATCATCTCCAACCCCATTACACCATGACCAACGGAAGCCACCCCAAGCCTTCGGGCAAGAAGGGCGTTCAGCCCAAGAACAAATCCGACAAGGCGCCTCAGTCAAAAGAGGCTCCTAAGGAGTAGTTACCACCGATATCGATTGAGCGGGGCTTCCGAATGGAGGCCCCGCTCATTTACTATTGGGCCAAAGAATGGATAATTCCTGGACCTTTGAACATGATGTGTCGGAGAATGAATTCCGTCGCATGTCGGAAGACAGTCAAATTGACCTAATGCGTCAATGGTTTCACGAGCGCTATGAAGACCCCAATGAGTGTTGCCCATATGAAACTCGAGAAGGGGGCTACCAGTGGATTTGGGGTTCGCCTAGTGAGCCATGGGATGTTCTTGAGAGTGAATTTGGAGGCGTAGCCTCTTCAACAGCGATTCAAAAACTGTCCGATGAGCTATTCGAGATTGCATGCGAATGGTCACCTGTCCCCGAATACGGGGACTTCGATGAAGACTATGCATTAAGCATCCAATCCAGCGAAGATCCACTTGAGACCCTGGAAGCGGCCCTCAGCCGTATCGAACGAATTATTGGACTTGATGTTTCGGATGCCGAAGACCGCCAAGGACTTCTCCAACTCTCCCTCGTTGGTGTAGTGGCCGGGGTCGAGGCCTTCTTTTCCGACTTGTTTATTGGGGGCCTCACCGAAGACGAGGACAGGTTGCGTAGATTCGTTGAGAGTAATCCGGAAATGGGTAAGCGCCGACTTGCGCTTTCAGAGATTTTTTCTCGCCGGGAAGATCTAGAAAAAGAGGTGCGAGGCTATTTGGCAAGTTTTCTTTGGCATAAACTGAAGGCTGTTCAGCAAATGTACAAAGACACGTTCTCAATAAAGTTCCCCAATTATTTCCCCATACTTGAGGATGCAATTCAACTCAGGCATGACATTGTTCACCGGGGAGGTAAGACCGTGGATGGCGAAGGGGTGTCTATCGAGAAGGAGATGGTGATTAATTTGTTGGACCTTGTTCGTAACAAGAGCGTTGAGCTTCGAGATTTGGTTTTCTATGAGCCTTTTTAGCCATTTAAACGCCGGTAGCTTGGATTATTCTGGGACTTGTTGATCTATCCCGAATAAGACCAAGGGCCGGCGCGCGCCGATCCTCTGGTTTTTTCACGGAATGAAGGTCGTCTATGGTGGACAGTGTTATGCCCTCACAGGCCCAGAGACGCGCCTGATTGCAGGCACCCTTGAGCCAACACACGATCCTTGTTCTAGGAGGTCCGACAAGGGGATCTGGATGTTGACATCAATTTCCATGTGACCCATCAGGGTAAAAAACCTACAATTGAGGTAATGAAACGCCTTCTGACATTTTCTTTTCTCTTATTTGCTCCTTCCCTTCAGGCGCAAACGACCTATCTGGTTGATGGCCAAGGAGTGTTGCCTCCTCCTCCAGTGGGCATCACTAAGGTCAACAGCATATCTGCCGCCGCCAGTGTAGCGGTATCAGGCGACACCATTTTAATATGGGGAATGGTTGATAATGGGGCAGGGGGAAGCGGAAAGCCCGTGCCTTATTCAGACAATATTTTCTTCTTCCTCCAACAGGGAGCAGAGGCATTTCCGATTCAATTTGCCCACGGAGTATCGGTTCGGAGAGGTGGTCCGAGAAAACGGAGCCAATCAATCCGCCTGATTTAGTTTATCCTTTGGGCAGGCACGAAGACTCCCATGACCAGAAAACGCCGTACCCACAGCCCCGAATTCAAAGCGCGTGTTGCGCTTGAAGCTCTTAAGGAACTCAAGCCCATCCATCAGATCGCCTCAGAGAATGAGGTCTATCCGGCGCA
>JAJFFC010000014.1 GCA_021776795.1 Planctomycetota bacterium | reverse complement strand
GTGGCTCCGGCCTACGGCCTCCACCACCCCTTCTTGCGCAACCTGTAACCTACACGGAACGACTAACCAAGCCCTGCCTCGAGGCTCCAAAACGTAAACTAAAACTCAGTCCGAACTGGCAACGCTTATCGACCCACTTCTCGGCCTGCGCCCAATTCCCCACTTGTGGTTGTCGCCCCTTTGGGAAATCCAACAGCACTCTTCGAGTTAGATCCCGCAGCGCCAGCCTCAAATGCATTAACGACCTTTGCCGGGATAGGACTTATTGGGGGTCAGGTTGGCTTGCGACTGGATTCCTCGGGCGCAGGGAAGAGAAATGTCCTTGTAGACAAGATGGTCTTTGACAAAAACCAAATGGCCCTTTCTGCGACCGCGATTAATGATGCCGAAATTGAATCTCAGATAACCGATTGCCGCATCCAGGATCTCGTCACCGGGTCCACTTTCCCCGTCGCGATTTCCCTTCAATCGCAGACAGTGGGCATTCACATTCAAACGGAGGAAGACGGTGGCATGGAAGTCAACTCAAAGGCCAATATCACGATCAGCAACCTTTCGCTTACAGGAGATTTTGATGATATGGCGCGCTCTGCGACCACGATTGGAGCACTCAACCTCAAGCCCTACCATGAAGTACAAAACAGTACAACTTCAACTCGATTGATTGAAGTTTTCAACTATGTCGGAGATCGAGAGCATACCGGAGCGAATACCGGTACGTCGGAGGCCGTTGTGACTATTTCCGGCTGTAATCTTGATGGAAAAGCAAACACCAGCTTGACCACAGGCTGGGATTGGGGAGTTTATGCGTTTGGTTTAGGCGATATCGGGATCACTGGGTCAATCTACGACTACACAAGTCTCTTTGATATCACCGTTACTGGCTCTACGTTTGACAACTTCGAAGAAGGCGGCATTTTCGGCTATACCTCTATTTCTGCAAGAGGTACTTATTCGGTGAACGGTGGCACGGTCATCAAAAACACTGGTAGTCATTTGGTCTCCGCGTCGAAGCCCTATTTGCACTCAGGCATTTATCTTGAAAACTACGAATCCTACCTCGGGATCGAAGGCTTTAAGATGCAATCTACGGGCAATCTTGGCAATGGCGTGTTTGCATTTTCCGATGCAGCAATCGCCGCAGATATTGCCTATGAAACGGGCCTATTTATTGGCCTGGAGGCGTGTGAGCTCAATGCAAACCAACAGGCGGGCATTGAGATGCGCGTGCATAATTATCTGCCCTCAGAATCACCTACATTGGGTGAGCAAGTGGCCATTGTTGGGGGAACATGGAGTCAGGACCCAACGACTATGATCAGAAGCCTCATTGAGGATGGCAATGAAGTAATGTCCGGAGTAATTCCTCTGGGGCAAGGCTATATCAATCGCTGCTTGATCCATGACAATAATGGCCCCGGAGTCTATGCAAAAATCCAGGGGTACAGCACCGAAAGAACGCATTCGATTTGCAACCGAATGGTAAACTCATTTTTATGGAATAATACGGGCGGTGGATTTTTGGCTGAGCTTGATCCAAAATCGAATGACCCGGCAGACCCAATCAGCGATCAGGAGACAATGCCCAGCTTTTTCTTTGGGATTCTAAATTGCACCTTCGTTGAAAATGGCAGCGGGGCTTCCGACTATTCTTTAGAAGTTATCGACACTGACGGCACAGGCACAACTCTGCAAGGGAATTACTCTCACGTTGAAGGAGCAAACCGAGTTGCCACGCGTCTATTGACTTCGATTTTCGATCGCTCAGGCCTCGGCAATGGACAGGATTTTGGAAGCAACCTATCTCTGCTTATGGTGCACGACGAGAACTTCCTGCCTTTTGATTTTGGCGATTTGCCTCCATTAGATAGTCGCATTGGAGTAGCCGCACTGCGGGGTGTCCGTGGCCTTACAGACCTGGGAACCCAGTTTCGCTATTCGACCTCCCTGGCACCACCCTATCTAGGAGGCGTTAGTTTCCCGGATAAGTGGTATTTGGACAACTCTCTCTTGAATTTCTCCTTTTTTGATCATTCGTTACATTCATTGAGTATAGTTGGTACAGAGTACAGTTCAGACTATCGATTGAATGGTCGTCCCGGCATCACTATGGGAGATATTGACAAGGGAGCTGAACAGGCTCAGTAAGTAGAAATCATGAAAACCGCTCCGGCACTGTTCATTGCCCTTTTGGCCACACCTGGTTTCGCACAGGATTGGGTCATTCAGGACGTATTCCTCCCAATTCCGGAATTGCCTGGAGCGCAGGTGGAATGGGCAGGGGCAAACCCTCTGGGCGATTTTAACTTTGACGGCAAAGGTGATTTTTTGTTGACCGGTGGCTACGGTTGGCCTAGCGGGCATCAACCTGGGATTCTTACTGTTGCCTCAGTCGTTCCTGGTCTTGGGGAGGTTCAATGGCCTTTAATGACATCAGAGCTTGTATTTGGAGAATTTTCTTTTTCCGGTGGTTGGTGGATGCCCCATTTCGCAGTTCTGCCTAATGCCTTGGGCAGCATTTCGGCGGTCAAAAAACTCTCAACGAACGAAATCGTTTTAAGGGATTCAAGTACGGGAATTCCGATTGCAGTTTGCCAAAACCCTACGCCTCTGCCTGGGCAGTCTCCGATTACAATTTGGCGTGGGATTTTTGCTGCCGGAGATTTAAATCTTGATGGCTTTGTTGATTTGTTCCTAGAAGGATACGCCCCTCCCTCCACGAAGGTTCTGGGGGCGGTGGATGGCCTGACGGGCGCGTTATTGTGGGAATATTATGACCCGGAAGAGGACAGTGAAGCCCCAACACTTAGAGCAGAGCTGAGTTGGCCGGGCGATTTGGATGGAGATCAAGTTCCTGATTTTGTATCTACTTTTCGTAAATTCGACCAAACCCTTATTCTCTCAGGATCTGTTCAGGTGGCACTTTCCGGCATTGATGGTGCTGTGATTTGGCGAAATGAGATTCTTGGAGAGCCAATGCGAGGAGGTAACGTTGGTGGCCGAGATGTTAATGGGGATGGTATTGAAGACTACTTGTGGAATAGCAGCCAGAGCGTCCAGATGACTAGTGGCGCAACTGGTCTACAAATTTGGGGAATAAGTCCAAATTACCTCGATCACCTTTTTTCACCTAGCGAATGGCAATATTACTCTGACAATCCGAGCTTTTTTACTGGTGTTCGCGGCGTTCCCGGCGCCTTTGAACTCGTACAGTTCATTGAGGCAACCAACTTCATTACTGCAGAACGAACGTCTGGCTTTGCTCATTTAGACGCCGCCACGGGTGCATTCCTGCGTTGGGAAGAGCTTCCACAAACCATGAGCCCTTGGTTTCCAGACCCCGCCGATTTTGGAACGCTGTATCGCTATTTCCTGCTCGGAGACATTGATCGCGACGGCTACACGGAAATCATGCACAATGCACCTATTGCGGCTTTTGATGACCCCAATATTTTCGGCCAGCCACAGCCGGGCTTAATTTATAGCCAGAAAACTTTGCGCGTCGCCGAGAGTCATCCGGTTGGCCAAGCGCTCATTCTTGAGGCTGATTTTCCCTCTAGCCCAGGAAAGCCGTTTCGGATTTTGCTCTCCGATGAATTCGGCCTTGTCAATGGGCTGATGATCGATGAATGGAGGACAAATCTCATGCCATCTCCCTTGCTTGACTTTAGCCTTTCCTCTGGCTCGATGAGAGGTACGTTAGATGCTCAAGGGCAGGGCATGGCCATATTGGCGGTGCCTCCAAACCCAAGCCTGAGTGGCCGAACCATTTTTAGCCGAGCAGTTGTTTTAGAAAGCCCCGGCTCACGTGAGATTTGGAGTGTTTCAACTCTTGGCGTGACGGAGCTCCAATAGGGGCCGCATTATTGACGCTGAATCGCATCAAAGGGGAGGGCGATTTACGTGGCGCTCTCTTGCGAAAAGCAGGGCATCCCATTTAAGTGAGTTAGGGTCTTGCGATGATGGGGTGCCTTTGAATGCTCCATATGAAGGCTAGGGTTCCGGAACGGCTGATATCGCCCGCCTGTGTGCAGTGGTAACGCCCTGTATACAGATGGTGGAAACCTTGGCCATTATGACCCAGAGTGCGATAATCTTGCACTTCGTTTCTTCGAAGCAACCATTAGCAGCTATTGCGAAGCCAAGGCCAGAACCTCACTCTCGCCAAGCTCGTGATAGTGGGGCGCTTTCGGTCGCATGCCTGAGGGGCACGGCAGCCGAGAGCGCTCTTGTTTGTGCGCACCCACGGCTTTAGTTCCCGGGCTGAAAAATGGCAGACTACCGAAATTCACTATCCATAAATTTCCAAGGCAAAGGCATTCCTTACCCTGGCACTCCCATACCCCGAGAGGATGGAGGTCAGAACTTCGGGTTTATGAACTTGCGGAGCAATGAGTTTTCAATTGATGATATTCCAGAGCTTGCCGCTGACCCCGCTCTGCGCTCTCTAATCTTGATGCTCAATCGGCCTGATTCGGGCTTTTTTTCAATCGGATGTGCGAGTGGGGAGGTCGCTGCGGAACAAGGCTTTCGACGCTCCGGGTATTTCGAGTTCGCCATTAACTCTGATGAGCTGATACAAGACGCCCAGCATTACTTCCCGGTTTTTTTCCAATTTAGCCAAATGCTGATGAGCAGTGGCTTCAGCTCTCAAGTCCAGTTTGATTGGATCCTAGAGCCAGCAAGTATTACCCCTCAAGACATAGATGGGTTTTCTTGCTCCGTCATAGTCAATACGTTTTTTACCGCCACTCCGGAGCAAGCATTGGTTGCCTGGCAAGAAGCCTGTGGTGTTTTGGAAAAGCACCTTGTTCATTATTGCACTGCATCAATTGGACAGCCGCTTTATTAGATATGATTGCGATTTCATAAGGGGTGAAATACGCCATCAAGGCTCGACGGCCATCTCCATGCATCGGACCAACGCGGGTGAGTTTTTAAGAATTCCCGTAGGTACAGCAACTTCTTTATACATTAAAGAAGGTAACGACCAAATGCAGTTTCAGACGAGAGTGAAGCTCCGACGATCTGCATTTGCGCGGGGTGCAGCTCTAGGCCCACTAAGGCCTAGAGCGGTTTCCAATGTGGAGAAGGTGGCCGGCTACATATTGACCCGCAAGTAGTAATTTACAGCGTCTCTCATTGAGCGGGGGACAGGCAATACGAGCCATATCCGCCTCGATCCCTAAGTATGGGCGAATTTGTCTGGAGCTACTTTGCGGGATGAAATACATCCTTGCCAGCAAGAATGTGATCCCAGTCGTAATCTGTTTCTGGTCGTGCAAGATGCCACATACCGTCAATTTGGCCGACTCCATCGATGGTTTGACAGGTTCCGGTCCATGAGGCGATGCTTCCATACGCCCCCCAGCGGACGGACCAAGAAATAACACGAGCGCTATTCTGGCCGCTTCCATCCCCATCGTTAATCCAGCCAACGAGAGGGTATCCATCGCCTTGTGTCCCGGAAGGCGAGAAATACTCCCCGGAAATTTGCCCTGTAGTCGTATCAAATTTCTTGATGTCGAGCGTCGATCCGAGTTGATTGGTCCATTTTCCAACAGGGTTTTCACAGGTTGGTGCGGGGTTTTGCATCGCCACTGTTGATGTTTGAGAGTTCTCAACTAGTTAGCGTAACTTCCTTTCTGTAAATTCCCTCGCACCTCTGCACACGGTCGGCTCTTGGCAGTCAGTTTGCAGTGCTCAGGGGTCCCCCCATGGGGGGACCCCTGAGAAAGAGAGTTGAAGTGGCAGGCCCCAGATGTTCTTCTTTGATTAATCACTAAACCAATCAAGGAGACAAACCCGTGGCCCACCAACCGACTGATTCTAATCCCACCCATCCCGCAGTGAAACTCTTGTTTGAGAATGGTTTTGAAGGCCTCGCAGATGCCCTCACCATCCTGATGAACGAAGCGATGAGCATTGAGCGTGATTGCTATCTGCAGGCGGCTCCGCATCAGCGGACCTCGAGCCGCCGTGGCTACGCCAATGGCTTCAAGCCTAAAACCGTGGCAACACGCTCCGGCAGCCTGTCGCTGCGTGTGCCTCAAGTCCGTGATCTCGACGAGGGGGTGGAGTCCTTCTACCCTCAATCCCTTGAACGTGGCATTCGCAGTGAACGCGCCCTAAAGCTCGCGGTGGCAGAGATGTATGTCCAAGGTGTCAGTACGCGCAAAGTGCAAGCAATCACGGAGAAGCTTTGTGGACACCAAGTGAGCTCCATGCAAGTTTCACGCGCCGCGAAGCTACTTGATGAGGAGCTGGAAGCTTGGCGCACGCGCGCGCTCGAGGAATGCCCGTACCTGGTGCTTGACGCGCGCTACGAGAAGGTACGCCATGGTGGCGCGGTGCGAGATTGCGCCGTTTTGATTGCCCTTGGTGTCCGCAAAGATGGCAAGCGCAGCATTCTTGGTGTGAGCGTTTCACTGTCAGAAGCCGAGGTGCACTGGCGTGAGTTTTTGAAGTCACTTCAGGACCGCGGGCTTCATGGGGTAAAACTCATCACCAGCGACAATCATGCTGGGCTAAAGAAGGCGGTGCAGGCTCGCTTCGGTGGGACGCTTTGGCACCGGTGCCAGTTTCATCTACAGCAAAATTCCATGGCCTATGTGCCAAAGAGATCGATGCAGGCACAAGTGAGCTCAGACATCCGCCAGATCTTTCGTGCCAATAGCCGTGCAGATGCCGATGAAATGCTGAGGCGCGCGGTTTCTTCTTATGCGCAGAAAGCCCCCAAGCTCGCTGCTTGGATGGAAGAAAACATTCCCGAGGGATTATCCGTATTGGAAATCCCGCCTTCGCACCGCACGCGCATGCGAACAACCAATGGCCTGGAACGGCTAAATAAAGAAATCAAGCGTCGCACACGAGTGGCAACGCTCTTCCCGAATGAAGAATCCCTTCTTCGCCTGGTGTCTGCTATCTTGGTGGAAACCAGTGACGAATGGGAGACTGGAAAAACTTACCTACTCATGGAAGGCATTTGATGAACCTGCCGCTTTTACAGAAAAGATGTTGCTCTATCCTGCCCGGCGGCAATCTCATTTTGAATTTCGTTGAAGGTCAGTGGGAATGGTAGGAGCAAGCTATCGACGCCACCCATGTACCACATGGCACTTTGCATTTGCGGCAAGCTACCAGGGCAGTCAGTACATGGAAATCCGAAGGTAAAGCTGACGATTTCGCTTTGGTAATAGAAATAGCCATAGTAATCGATCACCATTTGAGAAACAGCAGCCCAGCACCACACCTGAGTGTCCTGTGGACTGAAATTTACGGGTAATACCTTTGCAAATGGTGCAGTCTCTTCGTTCGAGGCTGGCGTTGAAGAGCTGGATGAGGCAGCTGATTCCCCATTGCCTGGGATTGGCGGAGGAGGATCATTCTTACAAGAAGTGAGAATGGAAAAGGAAAGGAAAAGTAGAGCGGCAGGACGAAGTGTCATTTGGTAGTTGGCAATGTGGATTAGGAGAATTTTTCAGTTCTAATCTGAATCATTTCCATCCTATGCAAAATAGTCAGCAGGGGAAGTCCCAAGATATAGGGTCCAGTTTGCACGCTCATAATTGTCATCAGCGGGATGGTGATGAAGCGAGTTTTCAGATAAGTTCAATTCGAATACGATAGAAGCGGCATGATTGCCACCTTTCAATCCCCAGCTTTGCGCTGCCTGCTCGCCTCGATGGCAATAACCTCGGCAACCTCTGCCGCAATTCCCGCACAGCAGGAGCAGGAACCGCAGCCCACCGCTCACCTCTACGAGATATCCGTCGGCGGTGGAGGTCGGGGTCGAGGTCACCAGGAAAGATGCGCGGGGAAACCGTCTGCTGAACCGGCTTTTCCACAATTGCGCGGGCGAGGTCATTTTCGATCCGCGCCTCTGAGGCGCCGTTCACGGAAGGCTCAGAAGGCCTCCGTTGCGGTGCAGTAGGGCGCCATCGGATGGAAATTCATGGCGTGTCGCGGGGGGCCTAGAGGTGCGTCTTCATAGTGAGCCATGGAATTGGCTTGTCCATCAGTTGCGGGCCATGGGGACGGTGAATCGGGAGTTGGTGGGGCTGTATTGGGAAATCGGCAAAGCGATTCAGAAGAAGCAGGAGCAGTTGGGGTGGGGCAAGGCGGTGGTGGAGACCCTTGCGAAGGATCTGCAGGCAGCATTCCCGGGAAGGAACGGGTTCTCTGCGCGTAACTTGTGGCGAATGAGGGATTTATGTTGCGCCTACCCTGAGGTGGAAAAACTGCCACCGTTGGTGGCAGAAATCGGTTGGAGTAAGAATTTGGTGATTATGGAGCGGTGTAAAGATGCACTCGAGAGGGAGTTCTATTTAAAAGTCACCGCCAAACACGGCTGGACCAAAGCGGTTCTCCAGCACCAGCTTGACAACAAAACCTACGAGAAGTTTCTGTTCAGCCAAAGCAGCTTCCATCAGGTTCTGCCAGAGGCCCAGAATGCGCAGGCCATCCTCGCGATCAGGGATCACTACAATTTTGAATTCCTGGAGTTGGCCGAGGAGCATTCGGAGCGAGAATTGGAGCGAGCCCTCTTGCAGAACCTACGCAGGTTCCTCACCGAACTCGGCAGTGATTTCGCTTTCCTCGGCAATCAGTATCGCTTGGAAGTGGGTGGGCAGGAGTACTTCCTTGACTTGCTGCTCTTTCACCGCAGACTGCGTTCCTTGGTCGCCGTGGAATTGAAAATTGGAGATTTCAAGCCCGAGCACAAAGGCAAGATGGAGTTCTATCTAGAAGCACTCGACGCGCAAGAGCGTCTCGACGGAGAAAACCCGCCCATCGGCATCTTGGTGTGCCGCCACAAGAACAAAACCGTCGTGGAGTATGCCCTGCGTACTGCCTCACGCGCCATTGGAGTGGCTAGCTACTCCGTCGTGCCGCAGCTGCCGGAGGATTATCGCGATCAATTGCCCAGCCCAGAGGAGATTGTCGCACGGTTAAAAAATCTGTAGAGGACCAACCAAAGCTTGCCGCAAGGAATATGTGCCGATGCCCGCGCACAGAGGAATCCATCTTCCGGAAACGTATACTCAAACTTCGCGCCCGTTTGCAGCACCTGCCCTCCACGGCCATTCGTCTCATGAAAAGAACGCCCGAACTTCATGGCTTATCCGAAGACCATCACGACGCCCTGGTGTTGGCGCGGAAGGCGCGGCGAGCTGGTGTGGGGGAAGGCGCGCTTTCGTTCACCGAAGCCTGGGCCGAGGTCGAAGCTCGATTTGCGAGCGACTTAGAGCCCCACTTTGGCGTGGAAGAGCGAGTCCTTGCGCCCTTGCTAGAGGCACGGGGCGCCTCCGAGCCGGTGGCGCGGTTGCTCGCCGAGCACCAGGCGCTACGAGATTGCCTGCACGCCGATGACGAACGCACTGCGGCCAGCCTGCTCCAGTTCGGCCAACTCTTAGAGCAGCATATTCGTTTCGAGGAACGGGAGTTATTTGCCCTCGCGGAAGAGGTCTTGAAGCCGCACGAACTGGCCGCCGTCGGCATGGCGCGGCCCCATTCTCGAGAGCGAAATCATCTGCGCCGCCGGACTTAAGACTCGCATCGGCACAGTCAAAAATAGGCAGCTTTCCTAATCGAGAAGAGTGGCCACCATGCCTGAGCTTTCCGACCAAGTGCAGGAATATGTCATCGGCCTCGCTTGGGATTGTTGGTCCTTACTGGGCGTCTCAAGTTGGCGCCGCGGAAAAATTAAGCGCGTGAGGACCCTAGAGAAAGCCTGGCCCGCTGCGGAGAGTTGGGGCAGCTACGCCGGGGCATTTCAAGCATCACTTGGCCAACCATTTCGGGATTGAGACGGATTAATCAGCGGGCCTGATGGCGCAGTTTGCTAAGGTGAATCGCCATCATGAAAGCCACTGCGAAATCTCGCCCGCAATCAGAAGGCCACACCCAGACAATTAGCTCCCCAAGTCTCACCATGAACATCAAACATATTCTTCTTGCCACCGACCTCTCCGCGGAATCCCAGCGCGCATTTCCGTTCGTTGAGGCCTTGGCGATAACTTGCGGTGCGCGGATTTCCCTAGTGCATTGCGTACAACACTTGACCAATGGGAATCAGCAAAGCCACCTGGAAACTCCTGTGGTTCCGCCGGATTACGAGAGCGTGACCAAGTCCGCGGAAGATGCCCTGAAGCAACAAGCCGCAGATTTCGATTCCAGCTTGAAGGTCAGCGTGCAGTTACTTTCGGGCAGCGACGTCCCTGCGTGTTTGGCGGATTTCGCAAAAACAAATCAGGTCGATGTCATCGCTCTCTCCACGCATGGACGCAGTGGCTTCAAACGGCTTGCCCTAGGCAGTGTGGCCGAAGGGGTTTTGCGTGTGAGCTCCACCCCAGTCCTTTGTTTCCCTAAGTCGGAATAGGCGGAACCATGCGCCTTAGCTTTCACGGAGCCGCGCGCGAGGTCACCGGCTCCTGCCATCAGGTGGATTGCGGCGAATCCACTATCCTGGTGGACTGCGGTCTTTTCCAAGGCAAAAACGACGAACGCAATGCCGATGCCTTCCAGTTCCATCCCGACCAAATCGATGCGGTAGTCCTCACCCACGCGCATATTGATCACTCGGGTCGTCTGCCGCTGCTGGCCAAGCGCGGATTTCGTGGCCCGATTTATGCCCATCCAGCCACACGAGATTTGTGCCAGATTTTGCTGCGCGATTCGGCATTCATCCACGAGAAAGATGCGGAGTGGGAAAGTCGTCGGCGGGCAAAGAAGGGAAAAGACCCGGTGGAGCCGCTCTATACGCAACAAGATGCGGAGTTGGTCATGAAGCAATTCAAAACCATTCCCTACGCGCAAGAGCAAAAAATCCTGCCGAACTTTTCCGTTTGTTTCCGCGATGCGGGGCACATTCTGGGTTCGTCCATCGTGGAACTCACCACCTGCACCGGGGAGCACCGTCGAAAGTTAGTCTTTAGCGGCGACCTCGGCCATAGCGGCACGCCCATCTTGCGCGATCCGGTAAACCTCGAGCAAGCCGACCTGGTGCTGATGGAAAGCACCTACGGCGACCGCGAGCACCGGGCCTGGGATGCCACCTGGAGCGAGCTCGGTGAGATTTTGAACGCGGCAAACCATGAGAACGGGAATATTTTAATCCCGGCATTCTCGGTAGGGCGCACGCAAGAGTTGCTTTACGCCTTTCAGCAGCATTATGAAGAATGGAATCTAGGGCGGTGGAAGATCTACCTGGACAGTCCACTGGCCATCGAAGCGACCAAAATTTATCGCGGCCATCATGAAGTCTACGACGCCGAAGCCGAGGCCGTCGTGCGTCAGCAAGGCAGTTCTTTAGATCTCCCGAACTTGGAGTTCTGCCCAGATGTCGAAGACTCCATGCGCCTCAATGACATGGCATCGGGCGCGATCATCATTGCTGGCAGCGGCATGTGTACCGGCGGGCGGATTCGGCATCACCTGCAGCATCATGGAGTGCGCCCGAATTGTCAGGTCATCATCGTTGGTTTCCAAGCGCAAGGCACTTTGGGCCGTGCACTCGTGGACGGCAAGCGCGACGTCCGCCTTTATGGCGAAGAAGTGCATTTAGCAGCCAAGGTTCACACCATTGGCGGCCTTTCCGCCCATGCCGATGCCACTGGTTTGGCTAGCTGGTATGGACATTTCAAAAACCGCCCGCCGCTGGTGTTGATTCACGGCGAAGAAAAGGCCATGGATGCGCTTGCCGAACGTTTGCGCCAGGAGTTTTCTCCGCCCACAATCCTGTGCCCGCAGCCGGGGGAGAGTGTGGACTTAAACCACCTTCTTGGCGGCGTCACGCCATGATTCGCTGTGGTCACAACTTAATCCATACTGGCTACGGTGAACTGTTCTCCCGTGTGGCGGGGCTTCTCCGCCTCATCAATCAAGGCGCCGGCGAAGTCCTCCCTCGAGATTTGAGAGATTCCTGTCGGGTCCATCAGGAGGATTTCCGACCCAAGCCGGTAATGGACATTGCGGTGCCCTGATGGCCACGTGACAAGGCTTCGGCACCGACGCGGCTCTCGAGTTTCTGCTCACGCTTCAAACTCTAGGCAGGCCCTTGGGGCGCCGTGCCAGGTGAATTGTGCGTGATTTGTTGCCTGTAATTCTGATGATGATGGCCTAGGAGCCGGCCCAGGGTAAATCCTCAGTCGAAGCATGCCAATCGTAGATGCCATCAGTAGGATTGAGTGGATGGGGCTGGCCTTTCAAGTGTGTTGCGCAACGCGAGCGACAAGATGGAAGCCCCGCCGCCAGCACTCCATGGAGAAAGGACGTGAGTACAGAAGAACTCGATAAGCAAGATCAGCGCAAAGACCCAGTCTGCAACATGGTGGTCTCCGTCGGATCTCCATTCCATTCTCATCATGAAGAGGAGGATTATTACTTTTGCAGTGCGCATTGCCTGCGAAAATTTCAGGAGCATCCGCAGCAATATCTGGATCCGCAGCCTTCCGTGCCCGATGAGGCTGGTGAAGCCGACGAATCCGACGCCAAATCCAAGTTGTATACCTGCCCGATGCATCCTGAAGTGCAACAGCAGGGGCCAGGCAGTTGCCCCAAATGTGGGATGGCGCTCGAAGCAGTGACCACGTCACTGGTGGAAGAAAAAAATATCGAACTTGACTACATGAGCCGTCGCTTTTGGGTGTGCTCGGTGCTTGCTCTACCAGTATTCTTTCTCGCCATGACGGCGGATATGGTGCCTGCTTGGCTGCCAGCTTGGCTTTCCATGCATGCGGTTCAATGGATTGAGTTTGCGCTGGCAACTCCTGTTGTGTTGTGGGGCGGCTGGCCGTTTTTTGTCCGCGGCTGGCAATCCATCCGAACCTGGAATCTCAATATGTACACCTTGATTGCCCTGGGTGTCTCTGTCGCCTGGTTGTACAGCGTTGCGGCCTTATGGATACCACAGATGTTTCCGCCGGTCATGCAGAGGGAAAATGGTTTGGTATCGGTCTATTTTGAATCAGCAGCCGTGATTACGGCTTTGGTTCTCATGGGGCAAGTCCTGGAATTGCGCGCCCGCTCGAGAACGAATGCAGCCATTCAGACGCTGCTTGGCCTGGCTCCGCATAAGGCTCACATGGTGAACGATGATGGCACGGAAAAAGAGGTCCCTCTCGACGAAGTCCAGCCTGGCGATACCTTGCGCATTCGGCCTGGTGAGAAGGTTCCGGTAGACGGTACGGTCCTCGAAGGGGAAAGCAATATTGATGAATCCATGGTCACTGGCGAACCGGTTCCTGTCCCCAAATCAACCGACGATAGACTCATCGGCGCGACGGTGAATGGAACGGGCAGTTTGCTGATGAGGGCGGAAAAAGTCGGTGCCGATACCCTGTTGGCACAAATCGTAAACATGGTGGCTGAGGCGCAACGCTCGCGAGCGCCCATTCAAAAACTGGCTGATCTTGTGGCCGGCTATTTTGTCCCCGCTGTGGTCGGCGCGGCAGTGGTTGCCTTTCTGGTTTGGTGGGCATGGGGCCCGGAGCCGCGCTTAGCGCACGCCGTAGTGAATGCCGTTGCGGTCCTCATCATCGCTTGTCCATGTGCACTGGGGCTTGCCACACCAATCTCCATCATGGTCGGCACAGGGCGAGGGGCTCTGGAAGGAGTCTTAATCAAGAATGCCGAAGCTCTCGAAATCATGGAAAAGGTCGACACCCTGGTCGTGGACAAGACCGGTACGCTAACCGAAGGTAAGCCCAAGTTGGTTACCGTGAAGAATGAGGCTGGGTTTACTGAAGAGGAAATCTTATTTTTGGTCGCCAGCCTCGAACGCGCCAGCGAACATCCTTTGGCGGAAGCGATCGTCCATGGCGCCGAAGCTAAGGGAATTGAGTTGGTTCCGGCCCAGGGCTTTCAGTCCATCACGGGTAAGGGTGTCATCGGCGAAGTGGATGGGCGGAAGGTGGCTGTCGGAAACATTCAATTAATGAACGAGCTGAATGTCAGCACCGGAGATTTACCTCAGCAAGCAGACAAACTACGCGTCCAGGGCACGACGGTGATGCTGGTTGCGATTGATGGCCGCGCAGCAGGATTCATCGGCGTTGCGGACCCCATCAAAGAAGCAACAGCGGAGGCCATTCGCAATTTTCATACTGAAGGCATCCGGCTTGTCATGCTGACCGGGGACAGTAAAGCCACGGCAAAAGCGGTTGCGGATAACCTAGAGATCGACCAAGTGCATGCAGAAGTGTCTCCGGAACAAAAGGCCGAAGTGATTCAGCAGCTTCAAGCAGACGGTCGTATCGTCGCCATGGCCGGTGATGGGATCAACGACGCTCCTGCGCTGGCACAGGCCCATGTGGGCATCGCCATGGGAACTGGCACCGATGTCGCGATAGAAAGTGCGGGCATCACCTTAGTGCAAGGTGATTTGCGGGGAATCGTCAAAGCGAGACGACTGAGCCGCGCCACCATGCGCAATATCAGGCAAAATTTATTCTTTGCCTTTATCTACAATACCGCAGGTGTGCCGGTTGCCGCAGGAGTTTTGTATCCGGTCTTTGGCATACTTTTATCGCCGATGATTGCTGCTGCGGCAATGAGCTTCAGTTCGGTGTCGGTGATTAGCAATTCACTTAGACTGAAACGCGTAAGATTGTAGGGGATGACTTTTGATCTTCTCTCTGGTTATTACGCACCGTCTCCAGCCATAAACGGTTAACGGTCCAGAGCATTGAGCGTAGGGAAGGATATGAATGAGTCATCCATGAAAGCCACCCTTTTGATGACTGCCGTTGGCTTGCTTTGCATAGCTGCGGCTCTGTGGGTCGTTCTTGATCGACCAGTGGCTCCGAAAATTAGACTTGATGCGTTCACGAGTTCTGCCCCTAGAGAAAAAGCCGCACCGATGGTTCCTTCAGGGATTGCCCCGGACCAAGGTATCAAGCGCGTATTGAGAGGAAGGGCTGGGATAATAACTTAGATTAAATGATTGGGCTCAGTAAGTACATGCAGCGCAGCCTAGATCCAGGTGACTACTCAATTGGGTTTGCAGGAGATCATGAAGGCGGTGTGGTCCACCTTCGCTCAAAAGACGGTAGGAAGTCCAGGATGCTGGTCGCGAAGATTGATGGCGACTGGGTAATTAATGAACGGTAGCGGAGGATTTGCAAAGAATCCTATTTGAGACCTCATGCTTCAAGATCTTGACTGAAATTCAGACAACAACAGCAGCGCCGCTATCAAGCGGGGAATAGCCTGACTCCAATGAGGAGAAGGGCAAAATCAAGATCAATTGCAAGCATGGCCTGCATCGCAGGTTTAGAGCGAGTAAATGCCAGTAGCCACGACTCTCTTCGCAGCGGGACGGAGGTCGATTACATGAGAATCGACGAAGGGGCTGGCGTTTTTGTGCTGGTCTAGAGTGTGCGAGCTACCCGGAAACCAATCCGGTTACTCCGGACAAAGGTCCCGGCTCCGTCACGAACAGAGGAACGGCAGTACCTAGCACTGTCATACCATGAACCTCCTCGAAGGGTGCGCAGATCATCTCCTATTGGTTCCTCAAATGGATCCATTGTTATCTGGTTTGCATCCGGCACAGAGTAGCCTTCAGGCGTATATTTATCGGCGCACAACTCTAATAAGTTACCGTGCATTTCGTGAAAGCCCCAGGGGTTTGGAGGCAAGGAGCCGGCTGGGACGGTGCTAACGGGACATTCCGGGGAAGGCGGGGTTCTCCATTTCACGAGGAGTTCTCCATCCACGACTCGAGCACTCTCGGCGTCGCCATCGCAAAAGTTCAACAGGTCATGCGTGGCGGGTTGTGCGAAGTGAAAGGGGCCGGAGGTTCCGGCGCGGCACGCATATTCCCATTCGGCCTCGGTTGGAAGGCGCAGGATTTTTTGGCCGGCAGGCAGGGATTCATTCGCTTGCTTCAGGTAGGCATGAACCAGTTCCAAGGACACATCCCGAGGAAGGTTGTCGCCATCGAAAAAGTTTGGGCTAGGGCCCATCAGGTCTTGCCATTCCCTTTGCGTGACCTCAGTGGCACCAAGGTAATAGCCTTGACTGAGGCGTACTCGGTGGCGTGGCCCTTCATTGGCAAATCGTCCCGGCTCCGATTCCGCTGAGCCCATCAAAAATTCGCCGGGCAAGACAAAAATCATTTCAATGCCCGTAATCCGGTCGCGAACCTTCCAAGGGTGGCCACTTGCCACAATCTGCTGGCGTCTTGTTGGGTCCGTGACCTCATTGCCAGGGCGTTGGGAAATCACTTCATACCACGGCTCGGGTTCGAAAGAATTCGTTTGGGCAGTCGGGCCACTGCAGGAAGCAAAGAGTGCAATGGCAAATAACTGTTGGTAGTGGGTCATCGGGCTGATCAATCCAGTTCGGTTGCGTTAGTCCTCTTCGATCAACTCCAAGTCCAGAGGCCCCGGCACGTCTTCGCAAGAATCACCGTCGCCCATCGTCAGGGTGATGGACCAGGTGCCATCGAAGCTCAACTCGGTGCCGACCGGTCCATTGCTGGTCGCGCCGATGCCACTGACGGTAATCCGGGCAATCCAGCCTCCTTCATCGTCGAGGCTAGGAGTAATGATGCCTGCGGTGGCTTCTTCACCGCCATCCTTGGAGAGGGTCAGTGCCGTTGGCGTCGGGCCGCCACTGGCGGTGACGAGAGCAGCACGAAGGGTTGCCGTGCCGCGGCCGTCGACCTCGGTCAGAAAAAGGCAGTCATCTTCTTCGTCGCGTTCGACGGCGATAGGACCGGTGTCGGAGGTGTCCTCGTATTCACTATCGATTTCATCGACCTCGTCGGACTTTTTACTGCAGCTAGGGGTAGCCAGCAACAATGCGGCAAGACTCAAAGGAAGTAGAGCGGTGGTCAGGAGTTTGTTTAGGGTCATGGTTTCTCCAGGGTTTTCGCGACCATAGCAACATCTGCTACCTTGGTGGAAGTCCTATGCGTTTCCTGCCCCTAATTGCGCTTCTCTTGGGCTGTTCACGGCAACAGCCTGTGGAGCTGCTGTGGATTTTGGAGGTCGCTCCGGCGGAAATGGAGTCTTCCCTGATTCCTGATTCCCGCTCCTTTGGGGTGATTTGGGGCATGTTGCGCGACGAAGGGGGTTCCATGGTTTACCAAGGGCACTACTTCGTCCTGGTGCGCCGCCAGGAAAGCCGCGCGAAAGCCTTTGCCTCGCTCTACAGTCCCTTCACCAGATGGGCGGCCGAAAATGACATCGAGCGTTTTCGCGTTTGGCAAAGTACCAACGTCCCGGTGGGCCCCGATTTGCCCGCGGTTTGGATCAATGATGGAGGAAATACGGTTCACCAACGAACCGACATTCATGGCATCATGAAAGCCCTAGCAGAGGTTTACACCCGTCCGGTTCCTGATGAGTCGGAAGAGGAGGATCGGGGAATCCACTTCGTTTGGTGAGGTCGCGCAATCTATTTGCAACCGCGCGAATCGGATTCCTGAACTACGGTTTGCCTCAGGAAATGGTGAGCTTCACCGTTCCCACTGCGCCTGGGTGATTGCGGCGCGGGTCTTGCACGTGAATCTGGAGCTCATACTCCCCGCGTCCTCTAGGCTTTCCGGTGATTTCACCGGTGTCGGCATTGAGCTTTACACCGGGAGGAAGCTTGGCGGAATTCTCGGCCAGAGCCCAACGGTAGATGGGGACTCCTCCTGTCGCTTGCAGTTGTGCTCGATAAGGCCTGCCCGGTCGCGAAGAGGGAAGAGTGGTGGTCACGATACGCAGCGGAGTCGTGGCCGGGTGGGGCAGGAGCGTATAGCCGACCGCCTCAGCGAAGAGTAGATCGGTGGGCGTAATCAGCCAGCGGCCATGGGGCATTTCACCGTAGTATTCATAGCCATAAGCACCACGCCGGGTGATGGGGTCGATGGTGCCGTGCAAATGATCAAACGTGTCAATCTTGGGCGCCTTGCCCAAATAGGCAAGAAGCGCAGGCGTGTTCATGGCGCCGATTTCCTTTGCCTGGACATGTAAGGGATAAGCGCGATTGAACAGCAGCGCATGACCGATTTCATGATGCGCAATGGAATAGAGATCGTTGGCGACGTCGCCCAGGTTGGTGGCCTTCCACCATTCCGAATCTTCGAGTTCGACTAGCCAGCCGAGCTGATTGAAGTTGCCGCGAGTGTCGATTTGCATGCCACCAGAACGGCGCAAGGGAAGCTCGCCGCGCTCGATGACCTGAAAACCACCCTGATCTGAGCCTTCTCCGCCCGCGCGGAGTTCGTCGGTTTGGATTCCATAGGCGTAGAGAAGGTAACCGGTGTAGGGGTCGTCATTGCGGACGGTGTGGCCGCCAGTGAAACCTTCCTTCTTCCAAATGAAGGTTTGCTCGGCCTTTGCGGGTACCGGGGATAGGCCGGTGCCATCGAAGAAGGCGGTCCAATCGCTTGCCGCTTGCTGCACTACTTCTCGCTTCTTTTTGTCCCGATAGAACTTGGTTTGATCTTGCAAGAAGTTGACGGTGATGGGGTAAGACGAATCGCGGACTGTGTCTTGATCCAACACTTCAATCGGTATCTCTAACTCCCATTGCTTTCCCTTGCGATCCGTGAGTTCGGCGGTCAAGGAGTAGCGCTCATCTTGACCGTCTCGATCCGGAAAGATACTCATGATGACTGGGAAACTCCCAGCTTCCGGAATCTCAATCTCTTTACGAGGGCCATCAGGGCCAGCGCTGCTCGGTAGCGTGAAATACAACCGCGGCTCCTTGGCCTTGACCACCACTTTGGCGGGGAAGGCAATGCCCTCCGGTATCAACAGGTCGAACTCAATCGCCGGATTCGCCAGGTAACCCTGCCAGTCCACCAGATGCAGAGGCGCCTTTCCATCCAGACTACGGCCAAACATGTCTTCCGCACGGAAGTCCGCCAAAGACTCCGGCGCTCTGGCTCCCCACAACAGTGGGAGCAACAGGACCGATAGGGCAGCAGCGCGCAACTTGCTAGTCATGATGGTGTGGCGGCAGATAAAGCCTTGGCTTCCATCCGCACCAGCACCAAGATAAGCGCAATCTCGGCTGGGAAGTAAAGTAAATCCCAGGCAGTCAGGGTGGGGTAGTGCCACGCCACCATGCCTGCGGTAAGGCCACAGTAGAGGATGTTGGCAAAAAGGATGCGCCTAAGCCAAGCTTTGGGTGCTGGGCCGCCGAATCTCCACCCAAGGAAGCCATGCAGCGCGAATACGGCAGCTATCAAGGCCAGTCCATGCAGCGTTTGCCTCGGCATGCCAAAGCGCTCGTCGAAAGCTGGCAACACCAATCCCAATAACACCGCACTCAGGCAAGCGCCGAGGGCGTCAGCAAGCAGCAGAGTGCGGAGGTGGGGAATAGGCATGGGCGGCGTCGGAACACGCACAGGATACGCGGGGCCTTGGTCGCCTTCACACCTCTGTTAAACTCGGAGCGGTTTCACCATGCCATACGTCAACATCCAAATCACTCAAGGCGCTACCAGAGAACAGAAATCGAATCTGGTACGTGACGTTACAGACTCACTCGTCCGCGAACTGAATAAGAAGCCTGAGCACATCCACATTGTGATTCAAGAAATTGCCGAGGAAGATTGGGGCTTCTCCGGGATGCTCACCGATGATTGGAAGAAAGCTTCCAAGGGTAGCGCAGATTCCAATACAGAGTGAAGTCCATCTTCACCGACCAACACCTACTGCACAATCCGCAGCACGAAATCTTCCGCGGAGAGCGCGTGCCCTGTTATGAGGCCGTCAGCCGTGGCGGCATTGTGCGAGAGGCGCTGCTTACCCATGGTCATGAAGTATCTGCACCCACGGAAGATGCCGGGCCGCTTTTGACCCGCGTGCATGCCCCGCGTTACTTGCAATTTCTGGAAGGCGCATGGGAAGAATGGCTTGCCTTGGACCCAGCCAATGCCGAATCCCAGCCGTTTCCGTCAGTGTGGCCGATTCGCAGTCTTCGCTCCGATGTCGAACCGGCCGACTTCATTGCCAAACTCGGTTTCTATTCGATGGACAATGGCACGCCTTTAGCGGCCGGTACCTGGACCGCCGTGCGCGCCGCTGCCGATGCCGCCGTCACCGCCGCGCGCCTAGTCGTTGGCGGGGAGCGCGCAGCCTTTAGTGCCACGCGACCGCCTGGGCATCATGCTGGCCGGGACTTCATGGGTGGCTACTGCTTTTTGAACTTCTCCGCACTGGCGGCGACCGCCTTGCAAGATGGGGGCGCCAAGAGAGTGGCGATTCTCGATGTCGACTATCACCACGGCAACGGCACGCAAAGCTTGTTTGCGGAGCGCAATGATGTCTTCACTCTGAGTCTTCACGCCGATCCGCGCCACGAGTATCCCTTTTATCTCGGCCATGCCGACGAATCGGGGCGCGGCGAAGGCCTCGGCGCCAATGCCAACTTCCCCTTAGAGCCTGGCGCCAGCAACGCCACTTGGTTCGCCGCGCTAGAGGAAGCCATCACCCGTATCGAAGCCTTTGCGCCGGAAGCGCTAGTGGTGCCACTCGGGCTAGACGCCTTTAGCGGTGATCCACTTTCGAGTTTTCACCTCACGGGCGACGACTTCGAGCGCCTTGGAGCCCGCTTGAAAGCAATCGGATTGCCAACCATGTTCCAATTGGAAGGTGGCTACGCGGTAGAAGAACTTGGCGAAAATGCAGCCCGCGTCTTGAATGGCTTTGAAGGAGCCTGATGACCAACGACACCCCCTTACGTGATCTCTTCGTTTACGGAACCTTGCAATACCCCGAGGTCATCCATGGCTTGACTGGCCAAAACCTAAAAGGGAGTCCCGCCCGATTGCCCGACTACCAGCGCTATGCCGTCCGTCCGCCTGGGCGCGAAGGTCGCGGGCCAGTCATCTTTCCGGAAGCGGGTGGGGAAGTGCATGGTCAAATCCTGCGCAACGTTACCGATGAGGCTAGAGAACTCATCGACCGCTTTGAAGCGGCAGGCGGTGGCTACGAGCGCCGCCAAGTCTTGGTGCACGTTGCGCAATCCGTCGAGCCCATTCCCGCATGGGCCTACGTCGGAATCGACGCCATGCGCGAACACCTGGTCGGCGCCTGGAGCGAAAAGCAGTTCGAAGCCGAGGACCTGAAGTGGTACTTGCAGCAGCGCCTTCCCGAATTGCGCTCCGCTTGGGGTCAGCCTCCGGTGGACATCTAGGGCGTGGCGCTGGCGAAAATCTCCGATTCGTATAATCCTCGCTGTGCGTCGCCTGCTTCGTTCCTTTTGGTTCGAGCAAAGACCCTCCACAGTCCCAAGGAACTCATCGGATTGGAGGCTCTTTGCCGTCCTCGCCTTGGTGGTCCTTCTGGAGGGCCTCTTGCGGGAGGACCTGCCCATCTGGTCCCTGCCCTTCCTGGTCGGATTCGGGTTCACCCCGTTGATTCTTTGGCGGCGATCACATCCGCTACTCACGGTCAGCGTGGCTTTTGTCGCGATTGGAATCTTCGATGGGGCAGAGTTTTTCATCGACAGTCAATCCCCCGAGCTGAATGCGCAGATCTACCTGCTGGTTCTGGTCTATGCGCTGTTTCGTTGGGGCGCTGGGCGAGAAATCTTGCTCGGATTGCCGGTCATTCTGGCCGCGGCAATCTTGGGTTTACTCTCAGATGACCTTAGCACCGGAGAGGTCTTTGGAGGGTTGGCGGTGATGATTGCACCGATGGCCATCGGCATTGCGGTTCGTTATCGAGAGGAAGCGCGCCTGCAGGAGTTGGAGGAGGTTCGCTCCAGTGAACGCCTTAGTCTTGCTCGTGAATTGCATGACACGGTTGCGCATCATGTTTCCGGTATTGCCGTTCAAGCACAGGCAGGGGTGGCAACTGCAAATGTAGATCCCCAAGCTGCGATTGGTGCTTTAAAGGTCATCCAAGACGAGGCATCCCGCACTCTGGGTGAAATGCGCACCATGGTTCGAATATTGCGGGACGGTGGTCCAGCCGAGTTAACACCAACTCCCCGTGTGGAAGATCTCCTAAACTTCAGAGAAGAGGGGGGTGCGCAGGCAGATATCCAGGTGGAGCTTCACGGAGATTTCGCTATGCTTTCGCCTGCTCTCTCCAGTGCGGTTTATCGGATTGCGCAAGAATCCATCACCAACGCTCGTCGGCATGCACGGCAAGCGACCACGATTCAAGTGGAAGTTCATATCGAAGAACATGCGGTGCAATTGCGCGTGACCGACAATGGAGAGGTGATCCCTGAGGGCGCACAGGCCAAAGGTTTTGGATTGATTGGAATGTCCGAGCGAGTGCAGTTGCTCGGAGGTACTCTAGAAGCTGGCCCTAGAGCGCAACGAGGTTGGGATGTTTCCGCCACATTGCCCCGCGATGGCGCAACGACTCAACCATGAGCATTCAAGTCCTCATTGCCGACGACCAAGAAATTGTGCGCACCGGCCTCGCCATGATTCTCAATGCTCAGCCAGGCATCGAGGTGATTGCACAAGTGGCGAATGGGGCCGAGGCCGTGGAGCGCGCGCTTGAGTTGCGCCCAGATGTATGCCTGTTCGACATTCGCATGCCCGGTCTGGATGGCATAGAAGCCACGCGGCAGCTTGCCGGGCCAGGCGTCGAAAATCCGCTTGCCGTAGTCGTGATTACGACCTTTGATCTCGACGACTACGTCTATGGCGCATTGAAGGCAGGCGCACGGGGTTTTCTGCTGAAGGATGCCGGTCCCGAACTGTTGGCTGAAGCGATTCGCGCAGCTGCGGGGGGAGATGCTCTGATTGCACCGAGTGTGACCTCGCGTTTGCTCACTAAGTTCTCCGAGTCTTCCGCAGACACGGCTCCTGTGCAACCAAGGGAAGCCCTCACCAAACGAGAAGAAGAGATTTTACTTGCCGTGGCCCGTGGATGGACCAATGCCGAGGTCTCCCGGGAGCTCCATATCAGCCTGAGTACCGTCAAGACTCATGTCGCAAGCCTGATGACAAAGCTTGCCGTGCGCAATCGAGTTGAGATTGCGATCTGGGCTTACGAAACGCAACGAATGCGCTAAGCAGCGAAGGGCTCTTCTCCTCCTAAAGTACGAGAAGCTTCTCATCCATTCGGGCAGTACAAAACCGTTCTATTGCCCAATGGCGCATTCGGTTTTGAGGGCTAAGCTTGGCGCCAATGCATCGATGGAAACCTTCGACTTCTTCGCAGCGGCGCGATGCGAAGCCGTCTCGGCGCCACTGGGTTGTCCCCAGTTTGTTGCTGCTGTTGGCTGCCGTTCCGGCACTGGGCGGAGTTTATCGCGCACTTCACCTCTCCTTTGGAGGTGAGGTTACCGCAGCCAATCAACGATTCTTTGATTCGCCTACCGCGGTCACGCTGCATGGTATCTCTTGCGCGCTGTTTGCCTTTCTCGGGGCTTTCCAGTTCAGCGCAGGCCCGCGTCGAAAGCCAAAGCGCCACCGCATCCGCGGTGCCTTGTTCATGCCGAGTGCCCTAGTGGCGGCCATTACCGGCCTATGGATGGAGGCCTTTCAAGAGCTTCCAGCCCATGATGGCGATTTGCTGTCCCTGTTTCGAGTGGTGTTTGGCCTAGGCATGATTGCTTGCACCCTGCTCGGGATTCGCGCGCTTCTCCGTCGAGAATTTGCGCAACACGGTGCCTGGATGATGCGGACCTATGCCATTGGCATGGGCGCTGGAACCCAGGTAGTGATGTTCATCCTTTGGGCCCTTTTCATGGGCCCAATTTCCTTAACCGAGCGTGCCTACTTGATGGGCGCCAGTTGGGCCATCAACGTGATTTTTGTGGAATGGATTCTCATCCGTAAAAACCGTCGCACACCCATTTCCCTCAAAACTCTCAAACCAATCTCATGATCACCACTTCCCATCGTTTCCTTCAAGCGGGATTTTCGGCACTGCTCCTCATGCTTGTCACCATTTTCGGCAGCTGTGCGGCTCAGAACTATAACTTCGACGGAATCGCTGCGATTAGCGGTTCACCGAGAGTAGACCGCTTGGTCCATGACCTTGGTCATCAACAGGGCGAGAAGCACCCTCAAGATCTATTCGATTTGAGCATGATTCCTCTGGCCCACACTCATCTGCAAGTGTTCTCAGAATCAAGTGATGAGGGAATCTCTGGCAGTTTCGTTGAGGCCAATGTCGATGCCTACCTTCCGCTATTTGGAGTCATTCAGGCCAAGGTGACGCGCTACGACTCGTTTCGCAATCTGTCGGAGCACCATGAATACAATTCGTATCTCTGGGGCTTGTTCCAGTCGCACCGAGAGAAGGTCGACACTCGGCTGGGCATGCGCGAATCGAAAGAGCGCCGTTTCTTGTGGTTCTTCGGTTGGAGATCGACTCCTAAATACACGGAATCCGGAATCGATCTCGCCTCCTTCTAGCCTATTCATCCTGTAGGGGAGCCTTTCCGCTAACATAGGCGGCATGCTCATCATCGCCGTCGACATGATTGCTGCTCCTGGTCAGCTGGATTCCCTGAAACAAGCGCTACGCTCCATGATTGCGCCGACTCAAGAAGAGGACGGCTGCCTGCGTTATCAGTTTTACCAGGACCAGGAAGACCCCAACAAAGTGCTGTTCTATGAACACTGGCGCGACCAAGCAGCGATTGATGCCCACTTTGCCGCCCCGCATTTTGTGAAGCTAGGGGGACAACTACCAAGTCTTCTTGCGCAAGATCCGGAGATCAATATCTACCAAGTGGCCTAGGGAGAGCTTTCCTTCGCCCACTCCGGTAGCACGCCGGGTTCGATATCCAACACAGTCACTCCAATCAGAAAGATCGTGGCCACAATCAAGACGATGCCAATTAGGTTCAATAGGAATCCATAGCGCATCATGTCGGTGATTTTGATTTCTCCGGAGCCGAAGGCGATGGCATTGGGGGCAGTCGCGACGGGCAACATGAAGGCGCAAGAGGCCGATAGGGTTGCAGGAATCATCAGCAGCAAGGGATCGATTTCCACCGCGACCGCCATCGCCGCGAGCACCGGAAGCACCACTTCGGTAGTGGCCATATTCGAAGTCAACTCGGTCAAGAAGGTAATGGTGAAGCACACCACCAGCACCAACACTAGGGGAGGGACACCTGAAAGCGCCGCCAGTTGCTGACCAAACCAATCGGAAAGGCCACTTGATAGAAATCCTTTGGCAAGGGCAAAGCCGCCACCAAAGAGCAGCACGATGCCCCAGCGAATACCTTTGGCGCCCTGCCAGTCCATCAAGGCCTGACCGGGCTTAGACTTTGCGGGAATCAAGAACAGCAAAAGCGCAACCACAATCGCCACGGTGCCGTCGTCGGCCATGGAAGGGTCTGGCAGAATCCGTGACCAACCGGGGATGACAGCGCCGAAGATCTCCATGTCGGCGCGGAACATCCAGCCGAAGACCAAGGTCAGGAATAAGCCGCCAATCCAGCGTTGTTCGCTGGTCATTGGGCCCATTTCGGCATGCTCTTTGGCGAATAAATCGGCGCCGACGGGCATAGGGCCGCGCGGAAGACGGGCAAGGCGGCACAACACGAACCAAGCAATGGTGACGAAGATGGCTGACGTCGGCAACGCGAACATAAACCAATCGGCAAAGCTAATCTCCGGTGCTTGCGGGAACACGATTTCGAGAATCCGCGCGAAGCTCAGGTTCGGAGGCGTACCAATCAACGTGGCCATGCCGCCAATCGAGGCCGAGTAAGCCACGCCCAGAATTAATGCAATGCCGAGCCGTCGGGCTTGGTCTTTCTCAAGATGCTCCTTGAAGGGGACCAAGATGGCCAGCGCCATGGGCACCATCATCATGGTCGATGCCGTATTGCTGATCCACATGCTGAGGAACCAGGTCGACGCCATGAAACCGAGCACAACCATCGGCGCACTGGTGCCGAGCATGCGTAGAATCCTTAGCGCAATCCGCCGGTGTAAATCCCAGCGCTGCATGGACAGTGCGAAGAGGAAACCACCGATGAATAGGAAGATCAGGTGGTTAAAATAAGTCGCCGCGGTGGTGCGCCCATCCAGAATTCCCAGCAAAGGGAACAGAGCCACCGGGAGCATAGACGTGGCAGGTATCGGAATCGCTTCGGTAATCCACCAGCCGGCCATTAATACGGCTACCGCGGCCATGCGCGTGACTTCTGGGCGCTCTGGGTCGAGGTCGCCGAATAGGAATAGCAACAACGCGGCTGCTGGCACCAGCCAGCGTCCGAGTCGCTCACGCCTTCCTGGTGCGGCTTCCATGCCGTGATTCTAGGGGGGCCGTGGGGCTCCGGCATAATCTGCTGTTCCATTGGCTGGTCCAGCAGGAAATGACGTATGCTCGGCAGCAGTATGAGCAAACGCAAACACGTTCATGAAGAGAAATTTGCCGCTCCGCCAGAGGAGTTATTTGCCCTATTGCACACGCCGTCCTCGATTCGCGATTGGTGGAGTGCCTCGCGGGCCATCGTGATTCCCGAAGTCGGGGGAACTTGGGCAGCGGCCTGGGGTGAACAGGAGGATGAACCGGATTACACCGCAGCCGCCACGATTCTTAGTTTTGAGGCTCCACGGCGGCTGGTGTTAGGCAACTACCAATATCACGCCAAGGCAGGAAAGCTTCCCTTTGAGGCGGATTTCGTCACCGAGTTTTTGATCATTCCGCTGACCGATGGCACCATCCTGCGCGTGACCCAAGACGGTTTTCCGTTGGGAGAAGCCGCCGATGCTCACCTCGCTGGCTGCGTGCAAGGTTGGAAAGACACCTTCCAAGGCATCCGCCGTTTTCTAGGCGAATCCACTTAGGCCGTTTGCGCTTCGATTTCGCGCGCTAAGCTCAGCAAAACTTCGGAGATGGTGGGGTGGTACCAAGGCATGCTCAGCATGTCCTGTGCGGTGCCGTGATAGTACATCAAGGTGCTAACGGCATGGATGATGTCATCGGCACGCGGCCCCAGGATTTGCGCGCCCAGGATTTCACCAGTGTCGGCCTTGGCGACCAAGCGCATGACGCCATGCGCCACGTCCATGGTGATGGCGCGCCCGGTTTGCGCTAATCGCGCTTCGGCGGTGAGGACTTGTTCGCCCGCTTTGCGTGCGGCTTCTTCGGTCATGCCAATCGAAGCTAGAGGTGGATCGGTGAACACGACTTCCATATGCAGGCGTTGTTCTACCGGTGGGATTTCTTCTGCGCCCGAGGCGCCGATGCCCGCAGTCGTGCCTTCCCAATTCGCCACGTGCAGCAACTGGCGATCGCCAGTGGCATCGCCGGCGACAAAAATCTTGGGATTGGTGGTGCGCATGTCTGCGCCGGTTTTCACGCGACCGCGTTCGAGTTCCACTCCAGCTTGTTCCAGGCCCAGTCCTTCGACTGCGGCCCGGCGCCCGGTGGCAACCAAGAGGTGTTGGGCTTGCACCACTTCGGTGCCGTTTGCCTTTTCTACCTCCACAATGATTCCGGTGCCCTGCTGGCGAATGGCGACCGGTGTTCCGGGGGCATGACTGTTTAAGTTGGGTTCGTCGTTCAAACTGCCCGCCATTTCTTCGGCCACAGCCGGACCATAGTCGGCGAATACCGGGCGTCGGCTAATTAACTCGACGCGGGTACCCATGCGCGCCAAGAACTGGGCAAGCTCCAGGCCGATGGCGCCGCTGCCAATCACGGCAACCGACTCTGGCAGTTCGGTCAGGCTGAGGACATCGTCGCTAGTCCAGTAGGGCGTTTCAGCAAGGCCCGGAATAGGAGGCTCGACCACGCTAGAACCGACGGCAATGACCGCACCCTTAGTGAAGCGGTAGGTCTCGCCATTGGCTTCAACGGTGTCCTTGCCAATGAAGTGCGCGCGGGCATCGATCACGGTGTAGCCTCCGGATTCAATCCCGGAAATCTTGGCGCGCTTAAAGCGTGTGACCTTGATCTCCTTGTTCTCCATCACGGCTTGGAAATCGGCGGCCAAGGGCTGGCGCCCAATCCCAGGCGTGCGATGGTGTTCCGCTTCATGCTTCAAGTGCGCCGCGTGAAGTAGCGTTTTGGTCGGCATGCAACCACGAAGAATGCACAAGCCGCCGAGCTCGCCATCGTTGAACATGACGGTGCGCGCGCCATTTTGGGCGGCAGTTTTGGCTGCCGCAGTGCCGGCTGTGCCGCCGCCGAGAACAATTACGTCGAATTCATGCATGGTAGGAGCCTCAGGAACTGGGATTATCGGGGCGCTCAGGCCTTCCTCCAAATTTCAGGCCAAGATATGGCTCATAAGTCACCTTTAGTGAGGGAGTGCAGATTGCTATCATCGCAAGCAATCATGAAAACCTTGAAGGCTCTACTCTTCCTCGGCCTTGCCGCCACCATGGTGTCGTGCTCCGCCGGTCCTAAGCAGCTTCAACGTTCCGTCGATGACTGGGACCGCGAAATGTATGTCGAAAAGCCACTGATGAACGGCGTTCTGCACGTGATTCCGGTGATTCCTTTGATCGACTTCGTGGCCACTCTTGGCGACGTGTTGATTGTGAACCCCTACTTCTTCTGGTCTGAAGACGTCTGGGATGACAACGGCACCAACTTCGATCACGCCGAGGTCAGCGACACCGATGGCCACCTAGACAGTCTGAACATGTCGCCAAACGACGGCTTCATGAAGAAGAACTAGGTTCTGTTTGTTCTGAGGCCGGAGCATATTGCTTCGGCCTCTCTCCTTATTTGTCATCTCATGGACACTCAAGATCGATTCCTTCTTGGGCGCTATGAAAATATTTCCCTTGCCCACCTTCATGCTTCCCTTTTAGAGGCGGAGGGAATTTCGACCCATGTGCTCGATGAAGCAACCTCTGGCCTTCATTATGGGCATGGTCATGCCATTGGCTACTGCAAACTATTGGTTGCCCTGCAAGATTCGGTTGCCGCACAAGAAATCCTTGGTGTGCACGAGACGCAACGGCTCAAGGACCTTCCGCAACTGACGCCGGAAGAATACGCCGAGAAGGAGCGCCGGGACTTCATGCATGTCATCGGATTCGCGGGAGTCCTTGGCCTGATCTTCCCCGTTTTCTTCTTCGCAGCCTTTTGGTGGCATCGCAAGGTCTTTGATCACCAGAGATGGAGTGATTTCACTCAAGGCCAGCGCCGTTTCGCATTTGCCATGATTGTCATGAATGTCTTACTTAGCGTGACCTATGTGGCGGCCTTGGTCGTATTTAGCTGAACATGGATTCCGTGCACCCTGGCGCCAAACGCACTGGAAATCTGATTTGGTTGGCGCTCGGAGTTTCGTTGGCGTCACAAATATTTCTGTGGATATGGCCCAGAAATTCACTGTTCCTCATGATGACTGGTGGTGTCGTCTTGATATTGATCGAAGCATTCCCACGGCGCGGAGGCTACGTTCCCAACCACGCCATTTTGCCGATGTTTTTGCTCTCCATTTATCTGTTCCTTTTATCCGTACTTTATGGTTGGTGGTGGATTGCCTTCCCGCTCGACGCTTAACATCTCTCCTCCGATGAAGCCGCGCAACCGTGTTGGAGCTTTGATCTGGCTATCCGCAATGATGGCATTGTTGAGTTATGCCTCGGTATGGTTTTTCCCACGCCAAACCTTTGGCATATTCGCATGGGGGTTCGAGCTTATTCCTCTGATGGAGTGGCTCTTCCCGCTATTACCGATGTTGCCGGCCATGATTCCCCTGGCATTGCTCTTGGTTCCCGCGGTACGCCGAGGAGGCAATGTGCCTTGGCATGCCACCTATCCTTTGATTTTCCTTTTGGCGTGCTTCGTCCTCCTCATAGGACTTTATGCTGATATCTGGTTCTCCCTCGACGAGGATTAGAGCAAGAACCGCTAGGAATCTACCCCCTCATTTGCGACCATAGCCGCCATGGACCTCTGGGCGGGACTGTTCGACATTCTGATTCTCCTGGGCACCGCTCTGGTGTTTGGAGTGGTGTGCGAACGCCTGCGCCAAAGCCCGATTTTGGGCTACCTTGCTGCGGGCACCCTGCTTGGCCCGAATGCCCTCGAGGCCATTTCCAGCGCCAAGGAGGTTTCCTCTCTAGCCGAGCTGGGCGTGGCGCTGTTGCTGTTCACCATCGGCCTAGAGTTCTCCTGGAGCCGTTTGAAGAGCCTCGGTGGGGCAGCTCTTGGCGGTGGCGCCGCGCAGGTTGGCATCACCCTAGGGGTGGCCGCGGGAATCGCCGCCATCTTCGGCCTGGGTTGGCAAACCTCGGTCGCTCTCGGCGCGATTGTGGCGCTTAGCAGCACCGCCTGCGTGTTGCGTGTCTTGATTTCCCGCGCCGAGTTGGAAAGCGTGCATGGCCGCCACGCCTTGGGCATTTTGCTGATGCAGGACATTGCCCTGGTCCCGCTGGTGCTGTTAGTGACCGCGATTGGCGGCAGCGGTTCGCTTGGCCAAATGGGGCTCGACATTTTCAAGACCTTGGCCTGGGCCGGGGTGTTGATTTTCGTGATGTACATCCTGTTCAACCGCGTGATGCCACGGGTGATGGATTTGCCCTCGCTGCAGCGCAACCGTGATTTCCCGATTCTGCTGACCTCGGTCACTGGTTTGGGGTCGGCGTGGGGAGCACATCAGTTTGGCCTATCGCCAGCACTTGGCGCTTTCGTGGCTGGCATGTTGCTCGCGGAATCGCCATTCGCCACTCAGATTCGAGCCGACATTGCCTCGTTACGCACGCTTTTGGTGACCTTGTTCTTTAGTGCCATTGGCATGCTCGGCGATCCGGTATGGTTCGTACAGAACTTACCATTAGTGCTTGCTGCTGTGGCCACGATTATCGTCGGCAAAGCGATCTTGATTTGGATCATTCTGCATCGCTTTGGGCTGTCGCACACCAATGCCCTGGCCACTGGCATTTGCCTCGGCCAGGCGGGGGAATTTTCCTTTGTATTGGCCGAAGTCGGTCGTGGCACGGTCATCAGCGAAGGGCTTTTTGCCTTAGTGATCTCCGCGACCATCACCACACTTTTTCTTTCGCCGTACTTGGTGGCTCTCGCGCCACGCATTTCTTTGGCTTGCGTCAATACACTGAGCAAGATGGGCCTGATCACCGCGCCCACCAGTCAAGCAGAGAAGGCGCAAGAGGCTCATGAAGACCATTACATCATCATTGGTTTTGGCCCGGCGGGAGAAGCCGTGGCGCAGAAGGTCCAAGGCTTGTCCAAATGCGTTGCCGTGATTGACCTCAATCCCAATTCTAAGTCTCGCGCGAATCAACTGGGTTTCATCGGCCATATCGGTGACGCTATGCATGCCGATGTTTTAGAGCATGCTGGCATTTCCACTGCCAAAGCAGTGGTGGTGACGATTCCCGATCCTGCTGCCGCGCGCAGCATTGTGGCGCTCATCCGCTCGATTGCCCCAGAAGTGCACATCATTGCGCGCGCCCGCTATCACCGCTTCCTGGCCGAGCTTCAACAAGGCGGGGCACATGAAGTCGTCGACGAAGAGCGTTTGGTGGGTATGCGCCTAGCGGCTCAACTGCGCCGCCGGATGGGGCAACCCGCCAGCGAAACCTCCGCCTAGGGTTCGCCGGCCTTGAGTCACTTGGGCGGACTTGCCGATACAGGCAAATGGCCCTCTGGCCAGCTTCTGCCTGTCATGGAAGTCCGCGAGCAAATCTTCCCAATCGCCCGTATCCAGCGTGTCCTGTGGTGCGCCTGGGGACTGATTTTGGCGATGAGCATGGCCGGGCAGTTCTCCAAGTACTTCTTGGGGCATGACACGCTCAAGGGCCTGGTCGTATTGACCTACGTCGACTATGAGCGCAATGTGCCGGCCTATTTTTCGGTTTGCATCCTGTTCCTCGCTTCGATGACTTTGCTGTTCATCACGTTACAGCAGCGGCAGCGCAAGCTCCCACATGTATGGAAGTGGGCAACCTTGAGTGCAGGCATGCTTTTCATGTCCTACGACGAAGGCTTTCAGGTGCATGAAAACTGGACCACCCCAACCCGCGAAATGCTTGGCGGTGAGGAATGGGGAATCTTCCACTTTGCCTGGGTGATTCCAGGCATGATCATTGTGGGAATCCTTGGCCTGTTCTTCCTACGCTTTTTGATCTGGCTGCCGAAAGCCACACGCAACCGCTTCCTGATTGCCGGCACGCTGTTCGTAGTTGGCTCCTGCTTCGTCGACATTGCTGGCGGCTACTACACCGAACAATGCTGCATGGAACATTGGAACTACAGTCTGCTCGCGACTTTGGAAGAGGGCATGGAAATGGCCGGCATCATTACCTTTATTGGAGCTTGCTTAACTTACGCTCGAGAAAGCTTCGGCGACCTGCGTATTCGCTTGTAAACTCCGGTATGGAGCAAAAGGCTAAGCTCGCCGGTCGTTGCGTAATGACTGCCGCCGCTTTATCCGTCATGGGGTTGGGCTTATTATTTGTTTTCCCCAATTCGATGCCGCCTTTCGATGATTTGTTCCCTTACCAACGGCATTGGTGGCATCATCTGGTTTATATCTTTCCGCCGGTGAGCGTGCTCGCCGCTTTCCTGCGGATGCAGCGCTACCGCTTCGATGGATTTTTGCCAGCTCGCTATATTTTGCCGCTGTTCTTCAGCATTGCCTATGTTGGCCTTTGGGCCCTGGTGAGTTTGCTGAGTTTTATGATGTGGGCCGGGGGCAACACATAGGTTTAATCAGAATCGGATTTCTCCGGTGCGTCTTCCGCTTCCGCATCTTCCTCCTCAGGAATCGGCTCCACCTTCACATCGCTTAACTGAACGCGCACCACCACATTTTGCTCGCTGGTGGAAAAGCGCTTTTCATGATGGACTTCGGTAGGAATGGCGAAGCCATCGACGAGTTCATAGAAGAAAAGATAGAAGTGGTCAATCTCTCCCGGCCCTGCCTTGAGGTCCTCGGTGGTCCGCTTCGTGACCACAAACTGATCTCCTAAACGCTCATATTCATACACCACCGAAGATCCCGAGAAGGGGAATCTGGCCTCGCGGGTAATTTCGCCATTGTTCACCCAGTAATACTTGGTGAGTCCTTTCTTATCCCCAGTCTGCATGACCGCAATCACACTGAGGTCACCCTCCTGGCTGTGCAATCGAACAATGCCATCGTCGAGCCAATCTTCGTAGGTAGGCGTGGCCATGTTTTGGTGGGCATATCCCAAGGCAATGGAGCCCATGGAACTCAATATTTCGTCGATACCTTGATCCGTAAGGAAGCGTGGGAACTGGCCTTCGGAAATGCATTGGCCGGAGTCCTGAATCTTGACGCGCTCGCGTTCCCTAGTGTCGTACTGATCGATTTCTAAATGATAAGAAGCCGTGAACTTAAACTCTTTAATCGGCCAAGCTATGCGCTTGGCAAAGGCTTCACGCAGCAAAGCCTCGCCGGGGTCAGGACTCGCGATGGGGCGCATGCTCCAGTCCACCAAATCCACCTTCTTTAAGTCCGAACCTCTGCGCGCCGGGTAGGGAGAGATTCCTAAATAGGGACCCTCAACCCGAAAACGACCTCTCTCTTGGGGTTCCAGCAGGATATGAATAAGAGTGGTGCCATGGTTCGGTGCGCTAAAGTCCGCCTCTAAGATGGCCTCGACCAAAAAGTCGGTGGTGTTTTCGAGCTGGATGTGGCTGTACTTAGTGCGCCCGCCCACTTCATCGATCTCGGTGATGGCCTTTTCCAGATCGCCGACCAAAATTGGTGGATCCTCCGGCGGGGCTCCCGAGAAGAACGACGCATCGACCACTTTGGTTTTGGACTTGGTGATGTACTTGCCCGTCTCTGGAACATTGAGGTGATAGCGCAGCTTTCCGCCAGGAGGAACGGCGCGGCCCGCGCGTCCATAGAAAGGAGCATGGACTCGTGGAAGAATCAGGGTTCTCCGCTCCTTTTTCCTTTTAATCGCGATTTCAAAAGACAGCGGTTCGACCCAATACTCGGTAGGGTTCTTCACCTCAATGATGAGGATGGCCGATGGCTCGCCATCAAGGGAATCGCTGGTCTTCACCACCTTGACCTTCAGCTTGCTGGCATCGCCTTCGTGAAATACGGGCTCCTGCGCGGGAAGCGGGGCCAAAGCCATCAGGGCCAGGGCGAAAAGGGGCAATAATCGCATGTGTCAAGTATAAAGGACTTGCCATGAAAATGAGCATCGCCCCACGCCTGCTGAAATCGCCTCTGCACCTAGCGTTGGGCGCTGTTTTCCTACTTTGCATCAGCGATGTGCTCGCTCATGGCAGTGTGGTCTACCCGCCGAGCCGGGTGTACAACATTTATCAGGCGAATCCCGACAACCCTGGATTCCCCTTGGCTGCCAGTGCTGTGGCCATCGACGGCATACTTTCCTACTACAGTTGGAATGAAGTCTCGCGCAATATCCCAGATGCCGTGAGCTCAGGTTTGCCTCCTGGCTTTGATTATTCGCCGTGGATGCCCGATGGCGAACTTGCCAGTGCTGGCCGCACTGACCCGCAATCCGCAGAGTATCCGCGCACTTATGCGGGCCTCGATCAGGTGAGCCCCGATTGGCCGAAGACCGCGGTGCCTGCCGGTCAGTCCATCACCGTGGAGTTCTTGGCGACGGCAGTGCACAACCCCAACGTCTGGGACGTGTGGATGACCAAGCCTTCTTGGAATCCGAACATGCCTCTGACCTGGGGTCAGATGGAGTTCCTGGAGCGCCCGAACCCGGTGCTTAATGGCAACACCTACACCTTTGACTTGGACATCCCTGGCGATCGCGATGGCCATCATGTGTTGTGGATTGCGTGGCAGCGCGATGATCCCGTGGGCGAGGTCTTTGTCTCCGCCAGTGACCTCGACATCCAAAGGTCCGATGCCGTTTATCCTGGCACGGCCGATGACTTCCAGTTGGCTTCCGGTGCTCCCGGTCAACTCAGCAGCACGCCTCCGGCCGATGTCAAAACTACGACTGCCGGTTCGGCTTGGACCATGGAACTGAGCTCGCCCTTGGGTACGTTGAATGGCGAAGCCGTCGCGCTGCATGGTCGACTTGCACCCAATGCACATGGCCTCACGCCGCTGTCAGGAACGACCGATGTCTTCCTCGATCCACTTGCGGATCGCCGTCTGGTAGTCAGTGCTTCGCTTCCCGCTGGTGGAGCGGCATGGACCTTCGCCGTTCCCAATCTGGCTGCCGGCAGCACTTTGCTGTTCCAGGGCCTATGCCTGAGTGCCTTGGCGCAAAATGGTCAATACGCCGCAACTGACGTCCACACTCTGCACGTGCTTCCTTAGACCAAGGTCGGATTCATGAAGTTGGTCCTGGCAGGTGGATCCGGGCAAGTGGGTGTCAGCTTGGCGCGGCATTTCGTGGCCGGTGGACATCGTGTCGTGGTCCTTTCGCGGGGGCCCAAGCACCAGCACTCTTGGCCCGAGGTAGCCTGGGATGGCAAAACCCTGGGAGATTGGGCACAACAGATCGACGGCGCCGATGTCGTCATCAACCTTGCTGGTCGCACGGTTAACTGTCGTTACACCGATGCCAATCGCCAACAGATGATGGATTCTCGGGTAGATTCCACACGGGTCATTGGCCAAGCCATTCATCAAGCGAAGCACGCGCCGGCGGTTTGGCTGCAAGCGAGTACTGCGACGATTTACTCGCATCGCTTCGATGCCCCCAATGACGAAGAGACCGGGCGGATTCCTGGCTCCGATGGGGAGCCGGAATCGAAATGGCAGTTCAGCATTGAGATCGCCAAGGCATGGGAGCGCGAACTGGAACAAGCCGAAACTCCCCACACGCGCAAAGTCGCCTTGCGTTCCGCGATGGTGATGTCCGCCGATCCTGGTGGCATTTTTGCGACCTTGTTAGGTCTGGTGCGCCGCGGCTTAGGCGGAACCAGTGGCAACGGAAAGCAATACGTGTCCTGGATTCATGAGCAAGACTTTCTCGCTGCTGTCAATTGGCTCATTGCCAAAGAACATTTGCAGGGTGCGGTCAACCTTTCCTCGCCACACCCCTTGCCCAATCGCGAATTCATAAAGGCCTTACGCGAAGCCTGGGGGGCGCGCATTGGATTGCCTGCCACCGCATGGATGCTCGAACTCGGCGCAATCTTCCTGCGCACGGAAAGCGAGTTGATTCTCAAAAGCCGCCGCGTCGTCCCGAAACGACTCCAGGACGATGGCTTCGCCTTTCCATACGCCGATTGGCCATCCGCTGCCAAAGACTTGTGTGAGCAATGGCGTGATCAGGCGGGCTAAGATGCCGACATGACCTCGGCAAGTGCCACCGAAGTACTGCGCGTGTTTTTGCGCTTAGGCTTGACCTCTTTTGGAGGTCCCATGGCACACCTCGGGTATTTCCGTGCCGAGCTGGTCGAAAAGCGGAAATGGGTGAGCGAAGAAGAATTCGCACAGCTCTTGGCGATCAGCCAGTTCCTGCCGGGCCCCGCCAGCAGCCAACTTGGCTTTAGTTTGGGCCTCATGCGCGCGGGTTGGCGTGGTGCTTTCGCCGCCTTTGCCGCCTTTACCCTGCCCTCAGCAATCCTGTTGGTGGCCTTTGCCAGCCTTCTGCCCAAGCTCTCCGGCGAGGTCAGCCAAGCGGCAATCCACGGACTGAAGATTGTGGCCTTCGCGGTGGTCGCTCATGCCTTGCGTGGCATGGTGCGCAAGCTATGCCCAGATTTACGGCGGGCTGCGATTGCCCTTGCGGCTCTGTTATTCCTGATCTTGATGAGCACCCCCATGGCGCAACTATGGGTGGTTGTAGGCGGCGCCGTTTTGGGGTTCTTCCTATGCTGCGAAAAGGAGCTCGCCTTGGGCCCAAACTTCACCCAACATCTGCGCCTGCGGACCGGCACTTGGTTGCTGGTGAGCTTTTTTCTGTTGCTCTTCGCGTTGCCCTTACTGCCGCAAGAAAACGGCGATTGGATCTCCTTGGCCGATGCCTTCTACCGCGCCGGCGCCTTAGTCTTTGGTGGGGGCCATGTGGTGTTGCCTTTGTTAGAAGATGCCGTGGTCACTCCCGGCTTGATCTCGCAGGAAGATTTCTTGGCTGGTTATGGAGCTTCCCAAGCCATTCCCGGGCCGATGTTCTCCTTCGCAGCCTATCTTGGCGCACTCGTTCCCACTGGCATGGGTTGGGCCGCTGGCGCTGCGATTGCCCTTCTCGCCATCTTCCTGCCAGGATTTCTATTGATGGCCGGCGTCCTTCCTTGGTGGGGGCGCTTAGCGCAGCATCCTAGTGCTTCGCGCGCGATTGCTGGCATCAACGCCGCCGTGGTCGGATTGCTCGCTGCCACACTCTATGACCCCATCATCACCACCGCGCTTCTCAAACCTTCCGATGCTGTCATCGGCTTGGTTGCGGTTGCGATGCTCACCCTTTTCAGGCGCCCAGCACTTGAAGCCGTTCTCTGGTGCTTGGCGGCGAGTGTCTCTTGGTCCTTGCTTTAGCGCCGGCGTTGGTAGGCAGCCAAAGTGAGGCTGACACAGCCAAGCGCAAGCACCAGCATGCCCCAGGACATGTCGACGAAGTTCAGGGCAATGTCGGTTGCCCATCCCGTGGTGGTCTCTACCGCAGAGGAAAGCGCACTTTCGAGGAAACCATCGGGCTCCGGTTCCCAAAGACCTTGCAAATAGGGCCACAATAAGGACGCCCAAACCAATAGCACGGCAATGCGTGCCCACCACGCGCGTCCAGTCAGTAAACAAAACACGGTGAGTAGTGTGGCCGCAAGCATGACCGTCGCTTCCGGACCTGCGGCATTCCAATAGCTGACCTCGCCGTAGAGGGCGACATCGGCGGCGGGTGCAAAGGAGCCTAATGCAATAGCCCCCGCGCCAAGAATGGCAAGAGGGCCAGAACGGAAGGGGGTACTGACCATGATGGTCTAGCTTACATCACGATGGCCGTCTGCACAGTCGTGATGGGACCTGGGCCGACGCCGGGCTCGTAGTTCACACCAATCATGTGCAAGGTGAAGCCAACCAGAGAGACAGGAAGCGTGACAGCCGCAGTGGTGGCGCTACCATCCGTCAGAATGGTGCCCTGGATGAAGTTGCTGGGCTTGGTCGTGAACTCAAAGAAGGGGCCATTCGCCAAACCAGTATCGCGTCCGTCGGGAGTCATGAGAGTGCCGGGGGCATCGGAGATGACCACAATCATCGGCTGGCCCACGCTCGATGCGGGGTAACCGCCGCCGGTCCAGACAAGGGGGACTCCAGTGGTCAATGCCATCGGGTCGAGGAACTGCGGGCGGAAGCCGCCGACATAAATATGATTGGTACCAGGATCATCCTGCTGCCAAACACCAATGATGTTGCGATAGTACTCATTGAAAGCCAAGGCGGTTTCATCGGTATCGCCAATCAAGCCTTTGCTGAGGGAATACTCCCCGCTAAAGGTCGCACCACCATCGCGGCTAATCACCACGCGGTGGTCTTGCGGGGTGATGCCACCGGCATAACTAATCGCCAGAAGTTCATCCCAGGCGTAGGCCAGGGGCGAGGTGTTGTCATCTTCTAGGTTAATGACCACCTCGTGGATGGTGGTGCCGAAGTCTGAAGTGGTTGCGGCATAGACCTGATCGAGCAGGGTGCGATTGTCGCGCCAAGCAAACAAGATGGTGTTACCTTTGAGCGCCATCGAGTTGAAATCGACATCATCGGTGAGTGGGTCGTAGTTACCGACCACCACATCGTTGGCGAGCCAAGTGTTACCACCGTCTTGTGAGACATTGAAGTACAACTCTTCATTGCTCGCGCTTGTGCGCTCTTCTTGCCATGACACGGCGACGTTGCTGCCGTCCGCGGCAATCACCATGGTGCTGGTTTGCGCATCGCCAGCCCCCGCAGGCGAACTGTCCAGCTGCACATCGGCAGCAAGCCAAGTGGCGCCGCCATCGGAGCTGCGTTGATACCAAACCTCTTCGCCAATACCTTGGCGGTCATCGGCCCAGGCGACGTGACAGGTGTCACCTTGCGCGTCGATGGCCACGTTAATCGCATCGGCAGTGCCAGCGGCCAAGCTCGAAATGTACACCGCAGGAGCGAAGGAGACGCCATCGTCTTGCGAAGCGCTGACCCAAATCTCATCGTTGCCGGAAGGCCCATCGACGCGCATGGCGATGTAGACATAGGGTGAGTCCGCTGCCATGGCAGCATTGCGCACCGCCTGAGTTCCGGCGGCATAACCATCATCGATACGGCGGTCTACCGCCCAACTCAGTCCGCCATTGGGGGAGTAAGTGAAGAAGATGTCGTCGTCAGTGCCGGTGACGCGATCGTCGCGCCAGTAGACATAAATATTCTGTCCAGAAATCGCGACCGAATCAATCTGTGTGATTTTGGCCTCGCTAGTGACATCGGTGTCGAGGCGAATCGGCGCCGACCATGTTTCGCCCCTGCCATCAGAAACTGAAGTCCACACAAAATAGTTGGGCGAGGTTTCAGTCCAAACGGCGCAGCTTACATCGCCCTCAGAAGCAACGGAACGCCCAAAGCCAAGAATGCTCTGTGTGGGGTGTAGACGCTGGGGGTCGCGAATGTCTTGCGCGGAGAGAGGGCTGAGCAGGCTCAGGCATAAGAGGTGGAGAGCGATTTTCATGGGGGAACATGTAGGCAGAAGTGGCCCAAGGAATGCGCAATTCAGGCGCCCTCCAGCTTAACTGGAAATCCCCAATGTGGACAGCCTCAGATGCCTAATGCCAGGAAGCGCCGTGTGGCATCAATCGCGACGGGCTGCTTCATCAGAAAGGTATGGATGCCGCGAATGACCAAATGCTCTTGGGCGCCATCCAGGCGAGTCTCTTCGACACCGACGACGCCATCGTCGTCTCCTGGAATCAACCGATTCCAGCCGTCTTTCTCTCCACGCGAACCAGCGATGATCAAGATCGGCAACTCCGGGGCGGGGCGCTCGGCCATGGCCTCTGGAGTCAAAGCGCGTCCGGCGTTGCCGGCTATCCAATGCAGCGGTTTGAACACGCTGAGGTGACGTGCCAGGGCGGAACCTTGGTTGGGCGGCGCGAGCATGACGGCACGCATCGGCGGCAGCTCCTTTTGCCATTCGGCGTTGACGCTGGTGAGTAGTTCGCGCACCAAAATGCCACCCATGCTGTGAGTCACGAAACTCACACTGGTGTAACCATGAACATGGCGCAACAAGGAGGAGAGAACCTCGGCATGGTCTTGTGGGCTACGCTGCGTGCTCGGATAGGACAGAGCCACCACAGTGAAGCCGTCTTCCTTGAGCGCGGTTTCCATGGTTCCCCAAACGGAATGGCTACGGCCCAAGCCGTGAAGCATCACGACCAATGGCCCGCCTTGACCCGGCGCTGGGGGCGCTGGCGCCTTGGCTTCCAAGACCTCCAGGCATTCCTCAAGCGGTCCCCAAGCGCGGCGGACATCACCAGGGTCGAGCACGCGGGCATGTCTCGTAAGTGCATGCTCTTGCACGCGCCAACCACCTTGCCAGCGGATATCCGCCCAAAGCTGCTTGCCGCCCATCGTGGGCAGGCTAATGTTGGGGCGGGGACTAGGGACGGGAGACATGGCGGACGAGCAGGCTACGGAGCTCAGCGGAATCAGCACTAGGGCTGTGAGGCAGAGCAGAGGGGGCTTCATTTAGCGGCGGTCCAGGGCGTGGACAATCCGCATACGGGCTGCACGCCAAGCTGGTAGCAAACTAAACAGCGCTGCAGCGGCCAGAGTGGCGCCGACCACCATCAGGATAGCCGGGAAATCGACGGCGACCGGAATGTGGTCGAACTTGTAGACCTCGGGTAAGAAGATCGGCTTGCCACCTCCAAGCCACAGCTCCACGCGATCCAAGTTTTCGATCAACCACCAGCCCAACAGCAGACCCATGGCAGTGCCAATGGTGGCAATCATGAGACCCAGGCCGACAAAGAACAACACAATGCGCCCGGGCGAAGCACCGAGTGCGCCAAGCACGCCGATGTCGCGGCGCTTTTCCGTCACCGTGAGTAGCAAGGTCGCAATCAACTGATAGGCCGCCACCAAAATGATGAAGGAGAACACGGTGGCGAGCATGCCCTTCTGGTTTTCGACCGCGCGCAAAAAGTTGCCGCCGAGGTCGCGCCAGGTGCGGATGCGCGGCGTACTAAAGGGGCCGAGTCGGGCCGCTTCCAATCGCTGCTCGAGCTCTTCGCGAAAGAGGTCGGCGTCGACGTCTTCGCGCAACATGACTTTGTAACTGGTCACGCTTGGTTCGGTGCGTGCCAGGTCGGCCAAATCTTGGCGCCGCACAAAGGCACGGTCGAGGTCTAAATCAAAACGCCCGCTAGCAAAGGTGCCTGTCAATTCGAAACTGCGGCGCACAGGTACCGGCCCGCGCGCGCCATTGCGGTGGGTGACGACTTCGATGGTGTCGCCAACGTCTAGGCCAAGTTTGTCGGCAAGGACTTTGCCTAACTGCATTGGCACGGCACCTTCTTCTTGGGCAGGAGGAATGGCGAGTTCCTGTTCATCGACGCCCAGCAAAACCAAGCCATTGAGGTCGGCGCTGCGCGGGTCGGTGAGCGAGCGACTGCCACGCCTGCCCACGAGGCCAAACCAATCCAAATGCGGTTGGGCGGTGACAATTTCCGGTTGTTCCAGTAAAAGCTCTTCCAGTTCTTGCTCGCCGCCCTCGGCATAGCGCGGAACCTGCAACACCATGTCGCCAGAAAATTGACGAATGCTGCCTTGGAACTCCAGCAAGAAGCCCTGGAAGACCCCTAAAACCGTGACCAACACGGCCACCCCGAGCATAATGCCGCAAGCAGCCGTCACCAAAATGATGCGGCGGCGGAAATAGGCCCAGGCGAGTCCGATCATGCAGGGGGCTCCACGCGCTCTCCGTCGCGTAGGTGCACACGAGAATCACAGCGGCCGGCGATGCTCATATCGTGCGTGGCCAAAAGAACTGCGGTGCCGCGATCGCGTGCCAAGTTCAACAAGAGTTCTAGAACTTCTTCGCCGGTTTTGCGGTCGAGATTGCCGGTGGGCTCATCGGCAAACAACACGGGTGGAGAAGACACTAGGGCGCGCGCAACAGCGACGCGCTGCTGCTCGCCACCAGAGAGTTGGGTGGGGCGGTGGCGCATGCGCTCTCCGAGTCCAACCTCTTCCATCAAACGTGCGGCGGATTCGCGTTCTTGGGTCTTGCGCGATCGCCATTGGCCAGCGCAGGCAATGCGCCTGGGAAGCAACACGTTTTCTATCGCGGTGAGTTCTTCCAGCAGTTGGAACTGTTGGAACACAAAGCCAATGCTGCTAGCGCGCACTTTGGCCGAGGCACTCGAACGTAGCTTGTGAATCGCTTGGCCGCGCAGCAAGACCTGGCCTTGGTCGGGACGATCCATCAGTCCAAGTAGGTGGAGTAGAGTACTTTTGCCACTGCCCGAGGTGCCGGTAAGCCCGGTCACGGTACCGACATGCAAGTCGATGTCGACGCTTTTCAAGACATTGAGCCAGCCACTGCCGACGCGGTAGCGTTTGCACAAGCCAGTGGCTTGGAGGATGGGGGAAGCTTCACTCATAACGTAAGGCCTTAACCGGGGAGAGCAGGGCTGCGCGGATGGCCGGCGCGGCAGTGAAGAACAAACCGAGCAAGAAGGTCAGCGCGGTCAGGGTGATGGCCTGTTGCGGATCCCATTGCGCGGGCAAGCCCTCGACGACGTAGAGGTCGGAACGGAACACCACAATGCCGAAGCTCTCTTCGAGCCACGTGGCCACACCAGCGCGGCCAAGGTAGAGCTGCCATGCGCCAAACAAACCGAGGCCTGCGCCCAGAGCTGTGGCCACTGCGCCGGTGAGAAAGACAAGTAGGCCTCGTTGCAGGGGGCTGTAACCAATGGCGGCCAACACGCCTAAGTCGCGTACTTTTTCGCGCACCAACGCGGAGAGGGTGGCAAACAAGCCAAAGCCAGCCACAATGATGATGAAGAACAACACTAAAGCAACCATGCGTCGTTCATTTTCAATGGCAGAGAGGAAGGTGGCACTACGCTCTTCCCAAGTTTCCAGTGCGCCTCCAGCAGCGCCGCCAGGTGGGGTAATACCGGCTTGGCGCAAACCCGCCAGGATGGCTTCTTTTCCTGTGGCAAAATCGACGCCGGGAGTCAGCTTGATCAGGATCTCGGTGAAGTCTGCCGACTTGGAGCCCAGTAGGTTGTAGCGCATGCCATTGCGACCGGTGCGCTCCATGTACACACGGTCGAGGCGACTACGAAAATCGCCGCCGCGATAGCTCGCAGCCACATGGACCTCGGCATTGTGGGGCATGAGATCTTCGCCCGCCGCAGGAAGAACCGCAGGCAGCGTGGCGAAACTCAAACGCACGACGCCATCTTTGGGTGGTGGCGGCATGCGCGCGGCAAAGTCGTCGGGCACCAGCACACCCGGCCGCGGGAAGACTTGCCCCTTGACCGTGAAGGGCTTGTCGAGATCGGCCGCAGGCTTCTTTTCGGCCGTGGCCAAGAGCTCATGGAAGCCGGTAACTTTTGCTTCGGCTTCCAGGTCGATGCCAATCAGTTCAATGCCACGCAGATCGGCATAACTGGGGTCACTCAGATCGACCACATAGTCGGGGAAATCGAACAGCGCAAAGGCGACCAAGTGCGGGGCCACTGCTTCCACTTCGGCAAGGCCTTCGAGCGCCAGGCGGTAGGGCTCATAACTCGGTAGTTCCGTGCTTGCGGCCGGGATCAAAAACAGGTCGCTCATCGGCCCGCGTACCGCGGTGCGGTTCATTTCAATCAGCCCATTCATGACCGCCAAAACGGCGAGCAGAGCTAATAAGCCAATGCCCACGCCGAGTACCGCCAACAACTGGACCGGTCTTCGGAACAGGTAGGAAAGGGCGAGCCGCAGCACGCGTGCAGTCTACGCTTGCGCGGGGCCTTCCGTCTCCGGCCGCATATGCGGGAACAGCAGCACGTCGCGGATGGAATCGACGCCCAAAAGGACCATGACTAGACGGTCGATGCCGATGCCACAGCCACCTGCAGGTGGCAGGCCATAGGCCAGAGCACGGACGTAGTCCATGTCGACCTGGTTTGGCGCCTCGGGGTCGATGTCCTGTACCTGCTCTTCGAACTTTTCGAGCTGCAGCTGCGGGTCATTCAACTCGCTAAAGGCGTTGGCCAATTCCATGCCGCCGAGGAAGAATTCAAAGCGGCCGGCCCAAGTCGGGTCGTTGGCGAGTGGCTTGGCCAGCGGGCAAATCGCGGCGGGGTAGTCATAGACGAAGACCGGGCCGCGCAAGGTTGGTTCGACATGCTCTTCGAATAGAGCGTTGACGGCCTTCCAGTAGTTGTAGTCGCCTTCGCCGGGGGCATCTATGCCTTGCTCTTGAAGCTTGGCGAGAATGGCTTCGCGATCTTGCGGGTCGCAGCCGACGTGTTCGCGGAAGGTATCGGCGTAGCGCAGGCGCTCGAAGGGGGCGCCGAGGCGGAAGGTCTCGCCGCGGAAAGTGGCGAGGCGGGTTGGCGTGGTTGCACCTTCTTCCAGCGGCAGTTCGGCCGCTTCGGCAGCGGCCAGCACCAACTCTTCGGTGAGAGTCATCATGCCTTCGACGTCGGTGTAGGCCTGATAAAACTCCACCATGGTGAATTCCGGGTTGTGACGCATAGATACGCCTTCATTGCGGAACACGCGTGCAAACTCAAACACCCGTTCCATGCCGCCGACCAACAAACGCTTCAGGTAAAGCTCCGGCGCAATGCGCAGGAACAGTTCCATATCGAGGGCGTTGTGGTGGGTGGAGAATGGCCGCGCGTTGGCGCCGCCATAAATCGGGTGCAACACCGGGGTGTCGACTTCGGCGTAGTCATGCTGGAGAAAGACCTCGCGCATGGCCTGGATGATCTTGCCGCGGCGGAGGTAGGCGTCGCGAACATCTTCGTTGACGAAGAGATCGACATAGCGGCGGCGTGCACGCAGCTCGCCATCGGTCAAGCCTTGGGTCTTGTCTGAAGGAGGGTTCTCCAGCGCTTTGGTGAGCATGGTCCAGCCAGTACCAAAGACCGTGTCTTCGCCGACCTTGGTCTTGGACATTTCGCCCTGTACGGCAATCACATCGCCGAGGTTCAGCTGCTTGAGGCGCGCGAAGTCTTCTTCCGACAGCTTGTCCTTCTGCAGGCAGACCTGAATGCGCCCGGACTGGTCATGCACGTCTAGGAACGCCAGTTTGCCGTAACCACGGCGGCCTAAAACGCGGCCGCACAGAACCACTTGTTGACCTTGGAGCTCCTCGGCCTGTGCGAGAAGAGTAGCCGCCAGTTCGCGCCCGGGATACGGGACTTGAGCTGGGTAGGCATCTGTACCAGCGGTGCGCAGCTCTTCGAGCTTTTGCAGCCGGTCGGGATGGAAGAAATCGGCCATCGGCAGCGCGCGGATCGGATGGTGGAGCTAAGGGGATTTGAACCCCTGACCTTCGCACTGCCAGTGCGACGCTCTCCCAGCTGAGCTATAGCCCCACACGATCCGTTTGGGCCGCAAAGTGTAGCGGCGCCTGCCACTTCGTCCAACAGAAAATCTGGAATAGGGGCGGTGAGAGGGGCCTCGTTAGAATCTGGGGCTTGACGCCGCCTGGAGACCCCGGGCCGGAGCAACCACGCACGATGTCTACCTACGATTTCACCGCCATCGAGGCCCGCTGGCAGGCCTTCTGGATGGAGCAACAGAGCTTCCGCTGCTTGGGCCCTGGAGAAGAGGGTTTCGATCCATCTAAGCCGAAGTACTACGTGCTGGATATGTTCCCTTATCCCTCGGGCGCGGGCCTGCATGTAGGGCACCCCAAGGGCTACACCGCAACCGACATCACGGCGCGCTACAAGCGCCACCGTGGCTTTAATGTGCTGCACCCGATGGGCTGGGATGCCTTTGGTCTTCCCGCCGAGCAGTATGCGATCCAAACTGGCACGCACCCGGCAAAAACTACGGCGAAGAACGTCGACCAGTTTCGCCGTCAGCTGCAGGCGCTCGGCTTCAGCTACGACTGGGCGCGCGAAGTCAACACTACCGACCCCAACTACTACCGCTGGACGCAGTGGATCTTCAACCGCTTGTTTGAGCGCGGTTTGGCCTACCAGGCCGAGGTTCCGGTGTGGTGGTGTGAAGCTTTGGGCACGGTGTTGGCCAACGAAGAAGTGATCGATGGCATGTCCGAGCGTGGTAGCCATCCTTGTGTGCGCAAGCCGCTACGGCAATGGATGCTGCGGATTACCGAATACGCCGACCGCTTGCTCGATGACCTAGAAGGTTTGGATTGGCCAGAGTCGGTCAAAGCTATGCAGCGCGAATGGATTGGCCGCTCAGTGGGTGCGGAGATTAGCTTTGCTACCGCGAGTGTCTCTGGCGAGGCATTGGGCAGCGACTTCACCGTCTTTACCACCCGCCCCGACACTCTGTTTGGCGCGAGTTTTTGCGTGTTGTCGCCTGAGCACCCCTTGGTGGCCGAGTTGACCACGCCTGAGCATGTTGACGCCGTGGCTGCTTATCAAGAACAGGCTGCGCGCAAGTCCGAGTTAGAGCGTGCCGAGCTACAGAAAGAAAAGACCGGCGTCTTTACCGGCAGCTACGCGTTGAATCCGGCCTTTGCCGAGGGCGATCCGCGGCGCTTGATTCCAGTGTGGATTGCGGATTATGTGCTCATGAGTTACGGCACCGGCGCGATCATGTGTGTGCCCGATGGCGACGAGCGCGACCGCGAGTTTGCCGAGGCCTATGGCTTGTCGGTGCCACAGGTGCTGGAAGAAGACGGAACGCTATGCAACTCCGATTTCTTGAACGGGTTGAGTCAAGAACAGGCCGTACCCAAGATGGTGTCCTTCTTGGAAGAGCAAAAACTCGGCACCGGCAAGGTCAACTACCGCTTGCGTGATTGGTTGTTTAGCCGCCAGCGCTATTGGGGTGAACCCTTCCCGGTGTTGCATGAACTCAATGCTGCCGGTGAAGACACCGGTGAACGCAAGACCGTTGCCGATGGCGACTTGCCGGTCACCTTGCCCGAGTTAGAAGACTTCACGCCAACCGCTTCCGGCGATCCGCCTTTGGCGCGCGCCGAAGATTGGGTGAAGGTCGTCGACGCCGATGGCAAAGTTTGGCGGCGGGAGACCAATTCCATGCCGCAGTGGGCTGGCTCTTGCTGGTACTACCTGCGTTTCATGGATCCCCACAACGATCAAGCTGCCTGGGATCCTGAAATTGAGAAATACTGGATGCCGGTCGACCTTTACGTCGGCGGCGCCGAGCATGCGGTATTGCACTTGCTCTACGCGCGTTTCTGGCACAAGGTTCTGTTCGATGCCGGCTTGGTGTCTACGCCGGAGCCCTTCCAGTCCTTGGTCAATCAAGGCATGGTGCAAAGCTACGCCTTCAAGGATGAGCGCGGCGCCCTAGTGCCGATTGATGAAGTCGAAGAGACGCAGGAAGGCGAATATCAGCGCCAAGCGACCGGTGATAAGGTCGAGCGCCTCGTTGCCAAGATGTCGAAGTCATTGAAGAACGTGATCAATCCCGATGACGTGATTCAGGAGTACGGCGCCGACACCATGCGTTTGTATGAAGCCTTCATGGGGCCGGTGACTGCCAGTGCGCCCTGGAATCCGCGCGACTTGCCGGGTGTGCACCGCTTCTTGCAGCGAGTGTGGCGCTTGTTCGATCGCGAGGCCGTGACAGAGGCTCCGGAAGAAGTCACCCGGGCCTTGCATCGTGCGATCAAGAAGGTCGGTGAAGACCTTGAGCAGATGAACTACAACACCGCGATTGCCGCGATGATGGAGTTTGTCAATGCCTGCACCAAGAGCGAAGTTGGCCTAACCACGGCTCATGCCCAAGCCTTCTGCATCTTGCTCGAGCCCTTCGCGCCGCACTTGGCCGAAGAGTTGTGGGCGCAAAGCCAAGGAGTGGGTGCTCTCGCCGATACTCCGTGGCCAGCCTACGACGAAGCTTGGCTCAAGGCCTCGACCGTAGAAATCCCGGTGCAAGTCAACGGCAAACTGCGCGGAAAAGCGCAGGTTGCTGCCGATGCCGATCGCGACACCATCGAGGGCGCCGCCAGAGATGCCGTCGCCGAGCACCTGGAAGGCACCATCCGCAAAGTGGTGGTGGTTCCAGGTCGACTCGTCAACTTCGTCGTGGCATAAAGGAACCTGGCCTGGTTCCGTGGGCGCTATTGCATCCGGGCGGGCCACCGCCATGCCAAAATTTCTCGTTCGTCTGCCGGCTTGCTAACAATGCCCAGAGCCATAGCTGGTGTGACGTGGGGAGCGGCGACGGTAATCCCACGGACATAATTTCGATAGGCCATCCAAATTGCTAAGTGATCGTCTAGCCGCTGGCGGCGCTTGCAAACGCCCCAGGAGCGCCTGACCAGGCGTGAGATGCCGTCTCGCATCATCGCTAGGGTATGGTTGATTGGGAACAATATATTGTGGTAGTCCCGACGCCGGCGCGAAGATTCTCGGATATGGCTTCCTAGGCAATCGGAGAAGATGAGGTGAATCAAGCTGCGATAGGTCGATTTTCGATCAGTTTGGATATCGAGCAGCTGGTCATTGGAAAGCAACTCGCGCAGGAGATTGAAGGTGCGCATGACGGCCTTGCGCGAACCGCAGCGGCGCTTCCCGTGAAGTGCTGCATCGGCCTCTTTCTTGCGTTTAGCGGCAGGGTGGAGTCGGCCGCGGGGGGCCATCGGTGCAGTTTCTGTATGAATCACATAATAACTGTGTTTCTCGATTAACACCGGCACCGTGACCGGACGCACCAGCCGATGGGTTTCGAAGGTTTCGAGCTCGTCGAGCTGAAAGCTGCCAGAGAGCTTTCCGCGGTTGGCCTGGAGATGGATCTGGTGGTATTCGCGACAAATGTGCCCCATTTTTTTGTGGAGCCTCGCGACGGTATCGCGGCTGCAGCCAAGGATTCTTGCGGCTTGACGCATGGTGACCTTAGCGGTCATTAGGTGAAATAAACGAAGTCGGAGATTTGGTCGCCGATACCCATAGGTGAATCTAAAAGTTTGGCTCGAGAACTGCTTTTGGCAAATCGTGCAGAGAAATCGCGGAATCTTGCGACCGTCACACTTGCGGCGATAGTGGCCTTTACGTTGAAAACGGAAGATACCGCCTGCCTGAGATGGGCAGGCGGTATGGGGACAACAATGTGGCTCGAACTTCATCTTTCCTGGCCGAATCGGAGTAGCCGGCCAAGAATGATGACGAGAAACATTGTGGTTGGGCACAAAAGGTTTCAAAATCGTGCCCAGGGAAGCAGGCCAGATTCAAAGGATAATTCGCTCGACCCAGTTCGTAGTCGCGCCCGAATCTTCCATCGCCTGCAGCCAAACCGTGGTTCCCGCAAAGGAGCCCGGAATGGTTGGTGACAACGATGCTGTGCCAGCACCGCTTGCGGTGAGGACTGCGGCTAGGTTTGGACTCTCCAAGCTGAGGACACCAAGGCCACCGGCGGGGGACAAACCAGTACCCGCGGTGCTGTAGGCGAAGTACACCGTGGCGCCTGGGGTGGCTCCCGCGACCGAGATCGTGCTGGGCACGCCACTGGTCAGGATTGGTGCACTTAGAGTGAAAGCGCTAGGACGGATGTCATAACGCGCAACCCAGGTGCGCCAGGAGCTGGTGCTTCCCGAGGTGAACTCGTGGTGGCCCCAGAACACGCCAGGGATATCTGCTTCCGCTTGGGTGCCGGAGTAATCACCCCAACGCCCAGAAGTGTGGGCGTTGTCCGAAGTGCGCACCACCTGCGTCGGGCGCATGGTGTTGAGCGGATCAGTTCCGGCACGCGTCGAGCGGCTCATCGAAATGTATTCGTTGGAGGCTGAACGAGCGTAGCTAATGGCGACGTTGTCGTTGGCATCGACATGAATGCTGGGGAAGAAGGTGTGAATGCCACTGCCTAGATCAATCTCGCCATCCTGGCGCAAGCTTGGCGAACCGGCTGCGGGCCAGCTGTTGAGCTCAATTTCGTACCAACGCACGCGTGCGCGGCTGCTGTTGACGTGGTGCACCGCCCAAATCGAGCCATTGCGCTGGGCGACACTCCAGAATCGAGGCTCGAACAAGAAGGGGCGCGAGCTGGAACCCTTTTGTGGAGGCTGGTTTGGGTAGGTGTAGGTCGGCAGCGAAACCGTGGTGGTCGTCCGGTTGTAGGAAGTAAACGGAGTTTGAATGGCGTGCAGAATCGCCGTGTTGTTCGACGCATTCTCGGTCGACTGCAAGATGTACAGGTTGGGGTCGGCATCGAAAACGACTGGAACACCCATCGACTGCTGGCTGGCGCCAGTAATCAATTCCGAGGTAATCGTGGGTGCGCCACCGCTAATCACGGAGGGCTTATCCAAGATGTAGATTAGGTACTTGTCTGGACCGAAGAAGTCTGCTGTTAGCAGCACACTGTCTTGGTTGACGGCCATGTTGGGGGAGTCAATGTCCCCACCGGCTATCGAGGTGACATCGAGGCGATATTTCCACCAATCATTCACGTCGTCCGGAGAGTCGTCTTTGGAAATCGCGTACAGAAAGTAACTGCGTCCACCAGTACGCTCACAGGCCATGGCGTGGAAACGACGAGCGTGAGGATCCCACTTGCATTCGGGATCAAACACGAAACCGCCGGTGCCGAGCGAGCCCCAGAAGCCAAAGCTGGATTCGATTTCATCACTCCAGCGCACGACGCCACTCTTCGACAACGAGGAAATTTCGCCATTGGTCATGACTAAGAGGTCGGATGGGCCGACGGCGAGCTCGGGGTCGGGTGGGGTCCAACCGGTTCCAGGAACGCCTTCAAAGCCGAAGTCGCCGCCACTCAGTGCGGATAGAGGTAAACGTGCTTGCGGCACGAAGTTCGGATCCCAAATCGGCGGGTTTGCGGCGAGCATGTCCTCATCGGAAATGCTGACGGCTGTTTGCGCGGGGCCGAGGTTTTTTGCGGGTGGGGCAAGGAAGCCTTGGGGCAGAGCCAAAGCCAAGTTGGCGGCAGAAGCATCGCGGCCGTCTTGGCCGGCGCGACCATCGAAGGCCGCAAGGATGCGATTGTCTGCAGTCCAGGCCAGGCGTTGCGCCATCGAATGCTGACTCAGTAGGCCTTCATCAGCGAGAATTTCGCGAGTACCTAGAGGTGCGCCGGTGGCGCTGAAGCGCTGCACGAACACGCTGCTGTGACGACCATGGACACTGTCATCGGACACGTCTTGGTTCCAAGCCACGGCAAGCTTGCCATCAGGGCCACTGGCGATGGCCGCGCCACTCAACCAAGTTTCGCTTTCCTGTGCTTGGGCGACGACGATGGCCGATATTTGGGCTTCGCCGTTGGCGGCAAAGCGCTGGAGCATGACTTGGTACTGCGCATCGCCAGGGGCGCGGCGCATCCAGGTGGCAGCAAAGCCACCGTCGGCCAAACTAACGAGCTGGCCTTCCAGGTGATCCGTTCCTGCAGAGGCGGCAAGTGCAACCATCTCACTAACTGTTTGCCCTTGTGCACTCAGGCGCTGCAGCATGACCTGATGGAAACTATCTTCTTGTTGTTCGCTTTGCTGTTGGCGGGTCCAGCCTAAAGCCAGCTCGCCATTCGCCAACGCGGTCAAGCTAGGCAGGCGATCGTAACAGCCCTCTGGGGAGGCAAAGAACTGCTCTTCCGCGCCATCGGCAAGAAGGCGCAACACGATGCCGGACTTTACCGGGTCGCGGCTGGTCCATGCAGCCCACATTCCTTTCTGGTTCGCGGCCAGAACCACTTCGGATTGATCACCGAGGCGCTCCAGGTTGACCGGCATTTCAGCGCCAAGGGGAGTGCCATCGGCATGGAAAGTGCGCGCCACCAATCCGGTGCCGCTGCCATCTTGAGTTTGCGATTCCCACGCCATCCACAGTTGCCCTTGGCCATCAAAGGCAGCAGCAGGAAGCCACTGCGCTTGCGGCAAGTATTGATTGACATGAAGTTCGTGACTGGCGGCTTGACCAGCTTGATCAAACAGGCGTGCATAAATGCCGAAGCTGCCGCGCTCTTGGCGCTTGCTATCCCACACCACGGCAGCCTGGCCATCGCGGGAAACGGCAAGCGATGAGTGACTTTGACCGCTCGACGTGAAGACATTGGCCTGCACTTGGCTGAGGTCACTCGAAGCGGAATGAGGCTCGGTTGCTGTTTGCTGACAACCGAAGGCGGTGAGGCATATGCCGACAAAGAGACTTGCCGGAACCATAGATGGAGAATGGGCGTGGGACATGAGTGTGATGAGGGTGGGAGATGGGGGCAATTGCGCTGCAGAAGCAGGAAATCCTTTATACCATCTATTCTCCATGTCACCCCTCCTCACACTTTTATTCGCCCTAACCCCCACGCAGGTCGCCCCCCTTGGCCAGAGCCAGTTTCCCGTGGCGTTGCCCACGACCTGGCAGGTTCCCGCAGCTCAGAATGAGGCGGTGTTCCAGTACACCGAAGCCTCGCCCGATGTTGACCCTGTGGCGCTTGCTGAAGCGCTTCTGCCGAACTATGCCTTTGTGCTTCATGCTGAGCAAGCCCCCAGTTCGATTACGACTCGCCGCGTGTTGTTGCGTCCTACCGCAAATGGGTACCCAGTCCTCGGCGATTGGCTGCGCGTGGCCTGGCTGAACGACGGGCGAGTGTTGCTGCACGGCAACCTGACTCCTTTAGGGGAGACTCGCTTCACGCTTCCCGTATTGACGGAATCCGGAGCCAAGCAACTGGCTGTCGATGGCATTGGCGAAGCCTTCCTGCCCAAGGTTATTTTGGCCGAGCTCGCCGTGTTACCGGGCGTTGGCCAAAGCCGATTGGTATGGCGTGTCAAGGTGAATGCCGAAGCCGCAAGCTCCTTGCTGTACGAAATGCATTACGCCGCAAATGATGGCGCTTTGTTGCAGCGCTTGGATTTAATTCAGCATCAAACTGGCAAGGCCGTGGTGTTCACGCCCAACCCGGTAGAGAGTTTAGATAATCCGCAGCTGACCGATCAAAACAACAGTGGTAGTGCGGTGCCGCGTGCTGCATACACAGAAATCGACCTGCTCGACCTAGATGGCAGCGGCCGCATGGATGGATTATGGGCCACCACTTCGGCGACACCGAACCGTAGCTTCGCAGGCAACTTAGATTTCCGCAGTACCCGCGCCAGCAAGGCCTTTGAAGAAGGCATGGGTTACTACCACGTCGACACTTTTCAGCGGCGACTTCAATCCTTAGGCATTGTGGCGAGGCAAACGGCGCAAAAGATCAATGTCGAAGATCGCTTGTTTGGCTTCGAATACGCCAACGCTTCCTATAACTCGGCGACTCAAGTGATTGCTTTTGGCACCAAGAATGTCGACTTTGCCGAAGATGCCGATGTCATCCTGCACGAATACGGCCACGCCATTCACGATGAAATTCAAGGCGGCCTGGCCGGTGGTTTTGGCGGTAGTGAGAACGGCGGCATGGGAGAGGGCTACGGCGATTACTTCGCTGCCGTCCAAGCCAACGACACACTTGTCGGAGAGTGGGCTGGCGTTGCCCTCGGTACGGGCATCGGTTATCCGGCTGTGCGTCGCATCGATGGTCTCAAGAAGTACCCGCAAGATTTGGTGGGTGCCGTCCACGACGATGGTGAATTGTGGTCATCGGCCTTGTGGGAAATGACACACATGCTTGGTGCCGACGACAGCCTGATCTTGGTGACCTCGGCCATGAGTTTGATGGGCCCAAACACCAACATGCAGCAAGCCGCAGATTTGCTCTTTGTCGCCGAGCAACAGCTCACGGCTGGGGCCAATGCACCCTACCTAACTGGGGCCATGACCCGCTCGGATCTGGCCTCGCCACCTGCCTCGGAAGCGCGTCTCCTGGCGGATCGTCGTTCCCTGTTGGCTGGGGAGCAAGTGCGCTTCGATGTCGGTTCGATTCTCGATCCAGGCGCTGATTTTCAGGTCGTGGTTTCCACCCAAGCGCAGACCACGGTGCTGGGCCCTCCGTTCCAGACCACTCTCAACATTGGCGATGAGCTCCTGGCCACAAGCCTCGGCCTAGCTTCCTTTCAGGGCACCCTCGATGCCCAGGGCCTAGCCAACTTCACGATTCCGGTCCCGGCTGGATTGCCGTTCAAGCAGGCCTATTTCTTCCAGGTCATGATTTTGGATGGTTCCGGCGCTGCGGTGAAGGTAAGCGCTCCCATCGCCCTGCGTGCCGAGCGCAATTAAGGGCTGCCAACGGCTTCGGGCAGGGTGACTCTCACCCTGCCCGTTTTTTATGGAGATATGAGCCGAGACGCGTCCTAAAATCCTTGGTTGCGGCACCACGGTGCCCGATTCATCATGGAAAGTTTGCGCGAATGGATTGCCGCTCTCGATGCGGCTGGTGAGCTGGTGCGGATTCGCGCCGAGGTCGACCCGGTTTTGGAAATTGCCGAGATCACCGACCGCGTTTCCAAGGAGCAGGGTGCGCCAAATCGGGCCCTGCTGTTTGAAAATGTCAAAGGCTCATCGATGCCGGTTTTCATTAACGGCTTTGGCTCGCGCGATCGCTGCGCCATTTCGCTCGGCGCTAAGAGCATGGAAGACCATGCCGATCGTCTACGCGAGGTACTCGACCAAGCGCCGCCAGAATCCTTAATGGACAAGGTGAAAATGCTGCCGAAATTGGCAGCCATCGGCCGCTGGATGCCGAAGAAGGTTCGTTCCGCACCCTGCCAAGAAGTCATTTTGGAGGGCGACGACGTCGACCTCGGCAAGTTACCGGTGCTCACGACCTGGCCCGACGACGCCGGTCCGTTCATCACCTTTCCGCTGTGCGTGACGCAGGACCCGGAATCTGGAAAACGAAATCTGGGAACCTACCGCTTGCAGGTCATGGGCCCCAAAGTGACCGGTTTTCACACCCATATGCACAAAGATGCGCGGCGCCATTTAGGCAAAGCGGCCGAGCGCGGCGAAACCATTCCCGCCGCAGTGGTGATTGGCGCCGATCCAGCAACCTGTTTTGCCAGCGTGGTGCCCGCGCCGCCCGATGTCGATGAACTGTTGATCGCAGGTTTCTTGCGCAACAAACCAGTGCCCTTGGTGCCCTGCCACAGTGTGCCCCTAGAGGTGCCCGCCACTGCCGAAATCGTGCTCGAGGGTTATGTCGACCCGAATGACCTCGTCACCGAAGGCCCTTTTGGCGACCATACCGGCTTCTACTCGCTGGCCGACCAGTACCCGCGCTTTCATGTGACGTGTATCACGCACCGCAAGGACCCGATTTACCACACCACGCTGGTGGGGCGCCCGCCGCAAGAAGATTGCTGGATGACCGAAGGGATTGAGCGCCTACTGTTGCCGGTCTTGCAGAAGCAGTTCCCCGAGGTCCTGGACTACCGCATGCCCTTCGAAGGTGTTGCGCACAACTTGATGTACCTCAAAATCAAGAAATCCTACCCTGGCCACGCGCGCAAACTCATGAACGCGATTTGGGGCTTGGGCCAAGCCATGTTCACCAAGGTGATTGTGGTGGTAGACGACGACACCGACATTCACGATGATTCCGAGGTGGCGTGGAAGGTCTTGAACCACATTGACCCCGAACGGGACCTGCAGTTCACCATGGGACCGATTGAAGTACTCGATCATGCCAGTCGTGCCGCCTGCTACGGTTCGAAAGTCGGTATCGATGCCACGCGCAAGTGGAAAGAAGAAGGATTCACCCGTGAGTGGCCAGAAGAAATCCTCATGAGCGATGCGATAAAGAAGTCGGTCGCCGCGCGCTGGGAAGAGTTCGGAATTTCCTAAGTCTGCTGGCTCCAAGCCATGGCCAAGTCCACCAAGCTCAGCCCGCGCAAAATGCGCTGGATGTTCAATCTCTATCCGCCGTTGTTCTTTCAGCGAATTCGCTGCACTCATGTCGCAGAGGACTTCCGCCAGCTGGATTTTTGTATTCGTAAATCGCGTTGGAACAAGAATCACAACGGCACGATCTTTGGCGGCACGATTTACGCCGCCGCCGACCCGGTGATTCCGGTTATGTATTGGCATGGTCTTAAGGAGCGGGGAATCCTGATTCAGGCATGGCTGATGGCAGCCTCGATCCAGTTTGAAAAGCCGGGTAATTCTGATTTGTACTTGCGCTTCGCCCTCACCGAGGACGATTTCAACCAAGCCGAGGCGGAACTCGCCGAGCGCAAGAAATCTGTGCGCACCCACCAGGTAGAAGTCCGTAACGGGGCTGGTGAGCGCTGCGCCAACGCCGAAGTCGTGACATATCTTCGCCTTCTGCGCCAAGGCGACGAGACCTTAGCTGGTTTCTAGCCCTTGGCGCGGCCGAGGTAGAATCTGCGCATGCTTCGTGCCTCCATCCTTCCAGCTTTTCTTTTAGGGTTCACACTGTGTCTGGCGCCGAGTTGTACTCAAGCTGAGGCGCCGACTACACCCTCGACAGCCTCGACGGAGGCTTCGCTAGCGGCGATAAACGCGGACCAGTTAAAGGAAAAGGTGCTGTGGTTGGCCGATGACGCCCGCGAAGGCCGTCGCACCGGCACCGAAGGCGAACGCGCTTCCGCGCAGTGGATCATTCAGCAACTCGAAGCTGCTGGAGCCAAACCGGCCGGTTCCGATGGCGGCTGGCTTCAAGAGTTCCCGGTGAAGATGGCGCCGCAAGAAGGCCGTGTGGAATTACAGGTCGAAGACATGGAAACAGGCGAAGTGCACACCGTGGCGGCTAGTGCCTCAGACAGCATTGAAGGCGTGATTCGCTCTGCTAGCTATGGCCTGGTCATGCCTTCGCACGGCATGAATGATTACGCCGAAGCCGAGGTCGACGGCAAGATTGCTTTGGTCCGACGTTACACCGAGATGGGCCCCAATGCCGACCCTACGTTTGCTGCACTCGGCAACCTGCGCAATAAGGTGAAGAATGCGCAAGCCGCAGGCGCACTCGGGGTGATTCTGGGCACCCACCCAGACGACCTCGGCAAAGGTGGTGAGGAGTGGATTGCTTTTGATGCTATTCGCGGCAGCATGACGATTCCGGTTTTAGTCGTGAGCTCGGAAACCTTTGCGGCATTGGAGCAAGCGGCACAGGGTGAACGTCCACCCATGATCGAAATGCTGGCCGAAGTCACCCGCGAAACGGAAATGGCGCAAAACGTGTTGGGCATCTTGCCGGGCAAGACTCCCGAGTTGATGGTGGTTGGCGGCCATTACGATCACCTTGGTTATGGCGGTGACGGTTCGCTCGCGCCGGGGGTGCATGAGATTCACAACGGCGCCGATGACAATGCTTCTGGTACCGCGATGGTGATTGAGTTGGCCGAATCCTTGGCCGCGCGCTCCAAACCACTGCAACGCGGCGTCGTCTTTGCGCTGTGGAGTGGCGAAGAAATGGGTTTGCTCGGTTCGCAGTATTGGACCCGTAACCCCACAGTGCCGGCCGAAGACATCGTCATGAACCTCAACCTGGATATGGTGGGGCGACTTGCGGAAGGGCGCGTGACCGTGGGTTCTTCGAAGACTGGCGCTGCTTTTGGTCCGGCTCTAGAAAGCACCGTGGCCTGGGCGCAGGAGCAGGGATTAGAAATGAGGCTCGACATTATCCAAAACGACATGCCAGGCGGCGGCGGCTCCGACCACATGAGTTTCCACCAGATTGATGTCCCCGCAGTGTTCTTCTTCTCCGGCTTGCACAGCGATTATCACAAGCCAAGCGACGACGCCGACAAGATTGCTTTTGACGGCATGGTCACACTGGGCCAAATGCTGGAGCATTTTTTGTTGCAGTTAGACCCAGCGCCGCGCACCGATTTCGTGTACATCAAGCCGGTGGTCGATCCGCACAGCGGAAACGGCGAGCGTGAAGTTGCCGCGGCCAAAGTTTGGTTTGGCAGCATCCCAGATTACGGTGCCGAGCCCGAAGGCGGCGGCATGCAAATCGCCGGAACTTCGCCTGGGAGCCCTGCCGAAAAAGCGGGTCTGCTCAAGGGCGACATCATTCGCAAAGTGGGCGACGTCGAGGTTATCGATATCTACGACTTCATGGACGCCCTTGCCAAATACGAAAATGGCATGACCATCGACGTCAGCTTTGAGCGCGAAGGTGAAAGCACGCAAGTGCCTCTGACCTTTTTCCCGCGTGCCTCGAACGGCGACTAAAGGGTATGGAGCAGGGTGCTCATCAGGTCGCGCGGCACAGCCTGCGGCGGACCTTCTGCGAAAAGCAGCACGTGGTGATCTTCCCAGGCCAGGACGACTGATAGTCGGCGCAGCAGGGCTTCCTCTTCATTGAGGCCTTGCTCCATAATGACCATGAGTTCTTGGCCCTGAATCGTCAGCGGCCATTCTTCGCGCGAGGCCTCGCTGAGGACCGAGGGCCGCAGACCATTACGCGCATTATTGATTCGATTAAAGGCCTCGGCGTTGCTGAAGGCATTTTTCTGCTCGTGCAGGAGCAGGAGCGATTCCACCCCGCGGCCCTGTTCATGGTGGAACATGACGAGTGGATCGCGCTGGAGTTCGTCGTCGTTGGTGTAGAGCGAGAATAGAGGGTCGTATTGCTCGGGAATGGCAATGGGGAGCACCTCAGCGGCGCGGGCGCGGATTTCGTCTTCGCTCCAAGTTAAGCCAAGGTGAGACTTCATCCAGGCGCAGCCAGCCCAACCTGCGAAAATCATCAGCAGGAGAATGGCGCCGCAGCCGACGGCAAAACGCTTTCCATTAGAGGCCATGCGAGGCAAAGTCTAGCGCTGCGCCTTGAGCCATGGTCCGGAAAGGCCCATAGTAGGGGTATAACCATGGCCGAATCCCTCCCCTTGAGTCGTCACCAGCAGGAAAGCGGAGCTTTAGAGCCGCGCAGCATCCCGACCTTCGAGGAATGTTGGCCCAGCTCCGAAAAGCTTTCCGTGCCAGTCGAGCACGACGGCTTCACGCTGCAAATCCCGCTGCGCCGGGTCAACCTGACCAATGGTGAGCATTTTGATTTTTATGACACCTCAGGGCCGCAAGGGATAGACCCGCGCGAGGGGCTGCCCAAGGTGCGCGAAGAGTGGATTGCCAAGCGCGCACAAGCGGGCACCAAGAACTGGTCGCAAATGCACTTTGCGCGCCAAGGAGTGGTGACTCCAGAAATGGCTTTTGTTGCCGCACGTGAAGGGCGCGAACCCGAGTTTGTGCGCAGTGAGGTCGCTGCCGGTCGTGCGGTGATTCCGGCCAACCGTTGCCACCCTGAATTAGAGCCGGTAATCATCGGCCGCAACTTTCGCACCAAAATCAACGCCAACATCGGCAACTCGGCTACACACTCTTCGATTTCGGAAGAGGTCGAGAAGTTGCAGTGGTCCGCGATGTGGGGCGCCGACACCGTCATGGATTTGTCCACCGGGCATAACATCCATCAGACGCGGGAATGGATTTTACGCAACAGTCCGGTGCCGATTGGCACGGTGCCGATTTACCAGGCCTTGGAAAAGGTCGACGGCGAACCGGCTAAGCTCAACCTCGACATCTTTATCGAAACGCTGATTGAGCAAGCCGAACAGGGCGTAGATTACTTCACCATTCACGCAGGCGTGTTGTTGCGCTACGTACCACTAACTGCTGAACGGGTGACCGGCATCGTGTCCCGCGGCGGATCCATCATGGCCGCATGGTGCTTGGCGCATCACAAGGAGAACTTCCTTTACACCGGATTCGAGAAGATTTGCCAGGTCATGAAGGACTACGACGTCACCTTTAGCCTCGGCGACGGTCTGCGCCCCGGTTGCTTGGCCGATGCCAACGACGAAGCGCAGTTTGGCGAGCTCAAGACCCTGGGAGAGCTCACGCGGATTGCTTGGGAAAACGATGTCCAAGTCATGATTGAAGGCCCAGGCCACGTCCCCATGCACCTGATCGAAGAGAACATGAAGCGCGAGCTTGAAGACTGCTTCGAGGCGCCTTTCTACACCCTTGGTCCCTTGGTGACCGATGTCGCTCCGGGATATGACCACATCACCTCGGGGATTGGTGCGGCGCAGATTGGCTGGTACGGCACAGCCATGCTTTGCTACGTCACGCCCAAGGAGCATCTGGGTTTGCCGAACCGCGATGACGTCAAAGCTGGCGTGGTGACCTACCGCATTGCTGCTCATGCTGCGGACATCGCCAAGGGTGTTCCCGGCGCGCGTGACCACGACGACGCGCTGAGCAAGGCGCGTTTCGAGTTCCGCTGGCAGGATCAGTTCAACCTATCTTTGGATCCTGTCACCGCTAGGTCTTACCACGACGAAACCTTGCCTGCCGAACCGGCGAAAACCGCGCACTTCTGTTCCATGTGCGGCCCCAAGTTCTGCTCGATGCGCATCACCGAAGATGTGCGCAAGGCGATGGAAGACAAGTCCATCGAATTTTTCGCAAAAGGCGGCGAAGTCTATCGCGAAGGCCCAGTCGAAGTCTGAGCTTCGAGGGCGCGAATCCGGTCTGGCGTCAGCGGGTGGGTGCTGAGGAAGTTGCTCAGGCGTGAAGGCGTGCCTGGGCCAAGCTCTTCCATGGCTTGGACCACGGTAAAGAACTCCAGAGCGCCTTCCGTGGTGCCGAATTCGCGCCTGACCAGCTCGAGGCCGAAGGCATCGGCCTCAAGTTCCTGCTGACGCGAGAAGCTCAGTTCAGCCAGGTTGACACTGCCTTTCAGTAGGAATGAGTTGTCAATCCCGGTCCAACTCAGGCTGAGTGCCGTCAATAGGCTGCGCCCGAGGCGATCGAGACCATGCCGGTGCTGCACATGGCCAAGTTCATGCCCCAGCACAAAGGCAAGTCCAATTTCGCTATGCACTTCTTCGGCCAAACTGGTGGTGAAGCCAATTAAGCCGCCGGGTACGGCAAAGGCATTCATGTCGTCGCTTTCGAGCATGACCAGCCGATAGTCAAAGTCTGCTAGTTCGGAGTCTTGCAGCAGGCGGTCAAACAGGCCTTGCATGCGCTTTGGTGGGGGCGGTCCATCGTCGAAGATCTCATCCGTCCAGCGAAACCATTTCGATTCCGTTTGCGGGGAAATCATGCCGACAGCGATATGGGCCATCCAGCCTAAGGCTAAGTAAGCCACGCCCAAGAAAACCACCGCCGAAACGATGCCTTTGAGTCGGGAACGCCAACCCTCTTTCCCGCCCCGCGAGTTGTCGACGGAGTCGGTGAGTTCTCGGGGTTCGAACTCGACCATTTTGATTTAAAAGCGGGTGGCGGTTGGTACTGGCGGCGGCAAATCTTCGCGTTGGTCGTTGCGGTACCAAACGGCGGTCCCATAGGCGACGACCTCTACCGAACCAATATTCGAGTTAGCTCCGTTGCTCAATGTACAGGTCTCAAAGCGAAGATTGACCAGCAAGTCGGCGTCTTTGCAGTTGTCCTTTAAACGCAGCAACGCTTCGCGCCGCGCGCGATCGAGCAAGCTGGAGTAGGAGTGAATCTCGCCACCAAAAAGCTTTTTCAAACCGGCGGCAAAGCGCTTGAAGTAATCTACCGAAATCACCACGGAACCCATGCGCATGGAAGCGCGTGACACCTCATGCGCATTAGGAATCTGACGCAAGCTCATGGCCGGGAAATCTCGAAATGCACGCTCGCGCTTTTTAATCCGCGCGTAATGTGCCCGCTCCAAAAGGGAGCCGACAATCAAGCCCAGAGCCAGTAGCGCTAGCGCAAAGTAAATCTGGATCATGTTGGAGGAGGCTGAATCACCTGCACCGCGGTGCCATAGCAGAGGATTTCCGCAGCACCGGCTGCGACGGAAGAAGTGGAAAAGCGCAGATTGACCACGGCATTGGCGCCGAGCTCCTGTGCCTGCTCTATCAAGCGACGTAAAGCCTCGTCGCGCGATTCCTGCAACAGTTCGGTATAGCCCTTGAGCTCGCCGCCAACCAGATTCTTCATGCCAGCCATGAAGTCACGGCCGATGTTTTTGGCTCGAATGGTGCTGCCTTGGACCAAGCCAAAATGCTTGACCATGTGCATACCTGGAACGGTCTCAGTATTGGTGACGATCATTCCGAGGGTCCCATTGCGGCCGTTTGCGGTGGAGGAGTCGGCAGCCAGGCAAGGCCATCGGGAACTTCCCCCGTGCTGAAATGCTGCACGACGCGGCGAAGCCGCAAATCGATGTCAGCTACTTGATTGCTTCCTGAGCAGGAGACGTATAGGTGGGTGCCAGCATCGTTGAAGGCCATGCCAATCGGCGTAGTGCCATCGCCCGTGGGAATGCGCGCTAGGAGTTCATGGGTTTCCGCATCAAATAGCGCAACCTCATTGGCGGTGGCGCAGGTCACCGCCGCAATCGCGCCGTCATTGGAAAAGTTCACCCGAATCGGGAATCCTTCGCAGGGAAGAGTCGCCACCACTTTGAGCGATTCAGTATCGATCAAACTGAGCGTATCTTCGGCGCGGTTGCCGACCCACAACAACTTTCCCTTGGGGCGCACGGCAATGCCTTCGGCGCCTGCCCCAGTGGAGATTTGTTCGCGTGCGGTCCAACCCGCAGGCCCAGTCACGGTGGTGGCGCCGTGGCCGGTGGAAATCACCGGCGTGACGACGCCAGCGCCAATGTGACTGACAAAGAGGCGGCCATCGTTTTGTCGTGCCACCATATGCCCGCCACCGCCTCCGACCACCACTTTGGCAGCCACGGTGCCAGTCTTGGTATCCATACGCCACAGCTCACCACTGACCTCGGCCGTGAGCCAGAGGAAGCGACTGTCCCCGGTGTAAGTCAGGCCATGTGGACGAATCGCCGCTTCCAGGTCGTAATGGCGCAACTGGTTCTTGGGATTCATTTCGAGCAAACTAATGCGTGTGAGGCTGCTGCCCGGATTTTGGCCGCCATAGTTTGCGACCATGGCGTAGCGGCCATCCGGCGACAACGCGACCTCATGAGGACCATCGCCTACCGGCCAGGTAGTGACCGTTTCGCCTTCGCGCGTATCGAGCAAGCGCGCGGTGGCGGCATTTTTTTCCAAAACAATCAGTTGTCCAGGCGCCCCAGCCTGCAACAGGGGAAGTGCACAGAGGAGTGAGAGCATGGTCCTATGGTATCCGTAGAATAGGCCGCCATGGCCGTTGAGATCTCCGTCGTTTACCAAGGGCAGCTGCGCTGCCAAGCCACCCATGGGCCTTCCGGGTGCCAAGTCGTGACCGATGCCCCGGTGGATAACCACGGCAAGGGGGAGAGCTTCTCGCCGACGGATCTGGTCGCGACCGGCCTCGGCGCCTGCATTTTGACCATTCTGGGCATTGTGGCGGAGCGCCACGAGCTCAACCTTGACGGCACCGTGGTTCAGGTCGAAAAGCATATGGTGGCTGACCCGGTGCGCCGGATTGGAGCCCTTCCGGTGGTGGTGCAGATGGCCACTCCGGTCGAAGAAAAACTAAAGAACCTTCTGGTGAACGCCGCCAACACCTGCCCGGTACATCAGAGTCTGCACCCGGAAATCGATAAACCCATCACCTTTTTGTGGGCATGAAGACCTTTCTCAGCGGGATTCAACCGAGTGGCTTGCTCCATTTGGGCAACTACTTCGGCGCGATTCGTCAGCATGTGCAGTCCACCGCAGAGCCGGGCGAGCACTTCTATTTCATTGCCGATTACCATGCCCTGACTACGGTGAAAGATGCGCAGCGCCTGCGTGAGTTGGTGCGCGAAACCGCCATCACCTATTTGGCTTGTGGGCTCGACCCCGAGAAGGCTGTGCTCTTTCGCCAGTCCGATGTCCCCGAGGTCACGGAGATTTCTTGGCTGCTCTCGACCGTGAGCGGGATGGGCTTGCTTGAGCGTGCCCACAGTTACAAAGACAAACTTGCGAATGGCATCAAGCCAAGTGTTGGTTTGTTCACCTACCCGATCTTGATGGCCGCCGACATCTTGGCTTATGACTCGGACATTGTTCCGGTGGGGAAGGACCAGGTGCAACATGTCGAGATGACCCAAGATATGGCGGGTTATTTCAATAGCGCCTACGGCAGTGAAGTCTTCCGCCGCCCGGAAATGCGTTTGCAGAAAAGCGAAACCATGCAGAAGGTTCCAGGCATTGACGGACAGAAAATGTCCAAGAGTTACGGCAATGACTTGTGGATCTTCGAGGAGGGCAAGGCGCTGAAGAAGCGCGTCGGCAAGATCGTGACCGATTCCCGCCCGCCGCAAGAGGCTAAAGACCCGAAAGAGCTCTTTGTGTTTGATCTACTGGCTCTATTCCTGACGTCGGAAGAGCTGCAAGAGTGGCAAGACAAGGTGGCCCAAGGGGGCGAAGAGGCTCCAGGCTATGGGCATCTCAAAATGCGCCTCAAAGACGCCATGGAGGAGTACTTTGCGCCGGCTCGTGAGCGTAGAAAGGAGTTGTTGGCGAATCCCAAAATGGTCGACGACATTTTGGCAGCCGGTGCAGCGAAGGCTCGGGCCAGAGCACAGAGCGTGCGCGATCGTGCACTGCAGGCTTGCGGCCTCAGGTAGGCAACCCCGCGTGCTAGAAATCCTCGCATATCCCGCCGTCGCTATCGCATTATTATTCGCGGCATTGCAAATGGCTTGGTGGGTGACGAAACGGGTGTTTGTTTTTCGATCCAGTAGCCCATGGCTGTATACCTTGGGCACTGCAGTTGCCGTTTTTCCCTTTCTCTATCAACAGTCCTTGGACCATGTGCCGGTGGAGGCTCAGACCACAAGGCTTCCGTATTTACTGTTTTTGCTTTTGCTAATCGTGTTGCGTCTGATCGCCGTATTTTTTGCAGCCGTGAGGAAGAGTGACCACATTCATTTGGTCGGGGCCGACAAAGAAAAGTTGCGGAAATGGCTCCGCAATGAGGTGCGCACGTTGGACGAGCATGCTCATTGGAGCAAGAGCAAATGGGATTGCCCATCGTGGCCGGTAAAGGTCACGGTCGACGAAGCCGGAAAGAATATCTTCCTCAGTGGCGCAGGCGCTCGCGAGTTTCGCCGCGCGTTGTTGCCGAGCTTATTGGAGCATCAGGTCGAACTTGCGCCAGAATCTCTGAATCTGCCACCATCCTTACAGGGATTCAGCCGTTGGGGTTTCTTGTTCCCGGTCCTGTGTGTGGTTGCCGCCATGTTCCTGCTGCTGCAGGCAATGATGGCGATTTAGGCTTCGACGCCAGCCATCCACAATCGACCGGCCACCGGCGCCAGAAGCTTACGAAAGACGCGATCACCCTTGCTGGATTCGAGGGCTTGCACCACCTCGTCATCGCCTTCTTGAATCAGGCCTTGGCGATACTCGTGCAGAAGGATGCGAATATCGGCTGCGCTACCTGGAAGCAGGACCAGGCTATCTAAGACCTTCTCGTCGTCGTGGTTGCCATCAAGCAGGCGGGCGGCGAGGACATCGCCGGTCTCTAGCTGCTCGCTGCCTTCCGGGCCCTGAATGACGCAGCTCTCTCCGCTGAGAAGATCGCGCAGGGTGAGGCGGAATTCGGGTGCGAGCTCCTGAATCTCGAAGAACCCAAGACGGCTGTCCGCCAGTAGGCTCAAGTAGCGGCGGCTGCCTGCGGCCAATTCCTCCTTTTCCGTAGTCAGAACGGCCATGGCAGCGCATGGAAACTCGCTAAGGGGGGCATCGGCCTCAAGCCAGCCGGAGAGCAAGGTCTGGAAGTTGGGGTTCTGCAGATCCTTTTCTTCGAAGGCGTTGTCTTCCTCGGGAAGGGCCACCATGAGGAAGGAAGCAATCGCCTCCTCGAGCTCTTCCTGCCGTCCGTCAGCGCCGAGCCAATGGTCAACACGGGCGAGAGCCAGGTCGCGGTCGTCGGTCGAATAAGCACCAGCCATAGCGCCATATTAGGAGCCGCCGCTATCCGTGGTGGAATTCGCTGGATAATCCTCCTAAGGCAGGATTACCAGAGGCCTTCGCGCTAGAATTGCAGGCCTTACCGTCCTGATTGCAGGCATCATGAAGCAGCCATCCGCGGCACACACCCTCCCCAGGCCTCTTGGATGGGGCACTGGAATCCTTTGGACCAGTCTTTTGCTCGCTGCCATCGGCACGAGCTGTCAGCGCATTCCTGACGAGGTGGAAATCGAGGAGCGACGTGTGGCCTCGGTGGTTCCGCCCGGCGACATCAACATGAGTTCTCGTGAACGCTTCGGTCGTCTGACCGAGGAAGAGCGTGCGGAACGCATGCGGCTGCAGCAAGAGCAACAGCCAAGCGCCGCGGATATGTTCGATTATGACCTACCCGAGGGCTGGACGGTGCAGCCGCGAACCGAAATGCGCCTGATCAATCTGCGTCCAGCAGATGACCCTAATGCTGCCTGTGCGGTCACCGTCATCGGGGGCGAGGGCGGTGGCTTGGTCAACAATGTCAATCGCTGGCGCGGCCAGTTTGGATATGCACCAGCTTCCGATGAGGAAATCCTCAGCCTGCCGCTGATTAAGTTGCTGGCGGGCAATGCCACGCTGGTCGATCTCGAGGGTGATTTTTCCGGAATGGCCGGCGAGGGCGGCAAGGATTGGGCCATGTTGGGCGCCATCGCGCAAACCCCCTCTGCAGTCATCTTCGTCAAGATGACCGCTCCCAAGGCCGTCATGGAGCAGGAGCGCGATCACTTCTTCGCCTTTGTGGCCTCGCTCACTCTCGATGGCCTGGGTCCGGGGGAAGACGACCACGCGGGACACAACCATGCTCCTGGTGAAGGGCATGGGCAAGACGTCGTCGAAGAACCACAGCCCGAGGCCGCTCCCGAAGATGTGACCTTTACCGCGAATGGTTTTCAGTTCACGGTTCCCTCCACTTGGTCCGATGGCGGCCCTGCCTCGATGCGCTCCTTGAACTTCCGCGTCTCCGCAGAGACGGAATGTTATTTGGTCGTGCTTCCTGGTCAGGCCGGTGGGCTTGTGCCCAATATCAACCGTTGGCAAGGACAAATGGGATTGGAGCCTTTAAGCGAGGAAGAAGTCGAAGCTCTTCCCCGAGCGCCGTTCTTAGGTGAAGAGGCTTACTTGCTTCAGGCCGATGGCGATTACGTCGGCATGGATGGTGTGCCGCATACCGACATGACCATGCTGGCCATGCTTCTGATGCGCGACGAGGATTCGCTGTTCTTAAAAATGACTGGCCCCGAGCAAGAAGTAGCTGCGCAACGTGAGGCCTTCCTGAATTTCGCCAGCACGCTGGAGGAAGTGCAGTGAAGAACAATCCTTTGTTCCGCTTCTTTGGCAGCTATGGCCTTGCCTGTGCTTTGCTTCTGGTTTTGTTCGTGCTGACCTTCGTTGGTACTTTGTACCAGGTGAATCACGGTCTTTATGCCGCCAAACAAACCTTCTTTAACTCATGGTTTTTATACCTTGCCGGGTTCCCCATATTCCCAGGCGGGGTACTCGCCATGTCTCTCCTGACCGCAAACCTGATTATTGGCGGTTTGCTGCGCATCAAATGGCGTGCACGGAATGTAGGAGTTCTAGTGATTCACTTCGGAATCATCTTTATGTTGGTTGCGGGCTTAGTCAAGCTCACCAACTCGGAAGAGGGGGCTCTGCAGTTGTGGCCTGGGCAGCAGTCGGATCGCTTTGTCAGCCTCAACCGCAATGAGGTCACCATTTGGGAGTTGGGCCCAACGCAGCAGGTGCCCCAGTGGGTGATCGATCATGATTTCTTGGTGGATTTGACCGGTGAGTCTAGTCGCCGATTTACGGCAAAGGATTTGCCCTTCACCTTGAACCTCTCCGGGTATGTCAGGAATAGTCGTGCTTTGCCGAAGGGCCCTAGTTGGCAAGCCAGTGGCGAGGTCATTGACGGCTACGGGCTGTACCCGCTCGACCCAGAAAAGGAGAACGAGTTCAATGTGCCTGGCCTTCATGCCACCGTGGTGGCAGAAGATGGCTCCCAGGAAAAGGGAATTTTGTGGGCACGCCAAGAGGCGCCATGGGTGGTTGCCGTAGGCGAGCGCCAGTTCGCGATTGATTTTGGCCGAGAGACGTACACCATGCCTTTCAGCATTCGTCTGGAAGAGTTCATGAAAGAGGATCATCCTGGCATCGGCATGGCCAAGTCCTATCGCAGCAGAGTGATGCGCATTCAAGATTCCGACGAAAAACCGGTACTGATTCAAATGAATGAGCCGTTGCGCGAAGGTGGTCTGGTCTTGTTTCAATCGAGCTATGGGCCTGATGAGCCTGGCTACACAGGTCCTTACTTTTCTGTGTTTTCCGTGGTACGGAATCCATCTGACAAATGGCCGGAATACAGCTTGTGGGTGATTACGGTTGGCTTGTTGATGACCTTTGGCCGCCACTTGTGGGGATTCCTGAAACAACAAACCAAGCGTCGCGCAAAGGCGGCAGGAGAGCAAGCATGAGTTCGCTTCGTTTCCTCATTCAGGTGCTCTGCGCCACGGTCCTTCTGAGCATGATGAGCTCAGCAGGGTTTGCTCAGGAGCAGTCTCCCCACGAGCGTTGGAGCGACGAGGTCGTCGAGCTGTTCAGTACCTTGCCGGTGCAAGACCGCGGCCGGATTAAGCCGATGAACAGCATCGCCAACTTGAACTTGCTGACCCTAAACGGCAAGCGCACGCTCAAGTTGGACGACGACACCAAGATCGACGCCAACCGCTGGCTGCTCGATGTCCTTTTCTTTCCAGAGCTTGCGCGTACCTACCCCTCATTCCGGGTGCAAAACGATGAAGTCATCGTTCTGATGGGCCTGAAAGCCAAGAAAAAGCGCGACTGGTACAGCTACGAAGAACTCATTCCTGGCGTAGCCAAGCTCGATGCAGAAGCGCGCCGAGTCTTTGACATCGAGGGCACGGATCGTACGCCGGCAGAGGCCCAGGCGCTCAAGCTGTCGCAGGATTTGCGCCAATTGGAAAACCTCACTCAGCTGTTGTTTTTCAACCGTGTGGAGTTGCCTTTTGATGCCAGCCCAGCGCTGCGCGATGTCTTCGGACCCAAGCAGCCCGGCCTGGGCTGGATGCTTCCCAATGTCCGTGAGTTCCAGCAACTTCTTGGGCAGGTTCCTCAGTCTCAGACCGAAGATGTGGAAGCCGCGGGCAATCTTCTGCTTGAGTTAGAGAACTCATTGCAGAACGTATCAGGGGCCCTGACCCTAATCCCACCCTCTGCCAAGGAAGATGGCACCCGCGATGACACTTGGTGGGGGCCGGCCGACATTTTGTATAACGGTTTCACCACCAACCGCGATATTCAGGTGCAAACGGAATTGTTGAGCCTGTTTGAGACCCTGGAGATGCAGCGCAATCAGCCGGACCAGTTCCTGGCCACGCTGGAGACCTTCCATGCACGCACGGTCGGCCTTGCCGAGGCGCGCGGGGAATACGGACATATTCCCTTGGAGGTCAAACTGTACAGCTGGAATTTGTTCACCAGGGCTTTGGTGGTATTCCTTCTGGCCTTCATCCTCTCGTGCATCAGCTTCCTGGTGCCTACAGCAGGCTGGCTGCGCGTGACCGTTGCCGTGCTCAACGTGCTTGGACTGGGCATGGCGACGACGGGCATCGTCATGCGCTGCATCATTCGCTCACGTCCGCCGATTGTGTCGCTCTACGACACCATTCTGTTCATCACCTGCGTAGTAGTATTGGTTGCCTTGTTTATTGAGTGGGCAACACGTCAGCGCATCGGCCTTTTGCTTGCGGCATTCCTAGGTGTTGCTGGCATGTTCCTGTCCATGCGCTATGAAGTGCACGAGATTGCAACCTCGGGAGACACGATGGCCTCGGTGGTGGCGGTGTTGGACACCAACTACTACCTGGCGATTCACGTCACCACGGTAGCCATGGGTTACGCCGGAGGACTCCTTGCCTCCGCGATTGCCCACATTTGGTTGCTCGGTCGCTTGTTCGGCTGGCGCCGTGACGACAAAGCTTTCTACACCAGCATTTCTCGCATGGTTTACGGCACGGTGTGCTTTAGCCTGCTGTTCTCGCTGTTCGGCACCATCATGGGTGGCGTTTGGGCCAACGATAGCTGGGGCCGCTTCTGGGGCTGGGATCCCAAGGAAAATGGCGCCCTGCTGATTGTGCTGTGGATGTTGCTCATTCTCCATGCACGGATGGGCGGCTATATCCGTGAGCGTGGCATGGCCAACATGGCCATTCTGGGTGGCATTGTCGTCAGCATGTCGTGGTGGGGCGTGAACCTGCTCAACGTCGGCTTGCACAACTACGGCTTCATTAGCGGCGTAGCGATTTCGCTCTACGTCATGTGGGGAGTCGAGGCTGTGGTGCTGGCCCTTGGCACCTTGGGCTACTTCCTGGAGCAGTCCAAGAAGAAAGGCGGTGGCTCAGCGCCACCGCCCGTTCCGCCGCCGACAACGGCTAGCGCTTAGTCTTGCCTAGGCGCCTGTGCTTCGTCGAGCCATTCTGCCATAAACAGATTGGTGTCGCCTGGCGATTGGTTCGCGCGATTGGAAGCAAAGATTAGGTTGCGACCGTCGGCGCTGAACATGGGGAAGCCGTCAAAGGACGGGTTGTAGGTGATGCGCTCATTCTTGCTGCCATCGTCTCCAATCAAAAATAGATCGAAGTCGCGGCCGGACGCCGACTCTTGGTTGGAGCAGTAAATGATCTGGCGACCATTCGGGTGCCAGTAGGGGCCAAAGTTGGCGGCGCCGTTATCGGTGACCTGCACTTTGTTACTGCCATCGGCATCCATGACGTAAAGCTGTAAGGCCATCGGCTCAATCGAGTCATCGTCGAGCAAGGCTTGGTACTTGTCACGCTCCGACTCCGTCTTCGGGTAGTAAGCACGGTAAACAATGCGCTTCGAATCAGGCGAGAAGAATGGGCCACCGTCATAGCCGAGTTCGTTGGTGAGTTGCTTTACTTCGGAGCCGTCGACGTTCATGGTGTAAATGTCGAGGTCGCCATTGCGGCGAGACGTGAAGACAATCTTGCTGCCATCGGGGGCAACCACGGCTTCGGCGTCGTAGCCGTCGGCAGGTGCCAAGGGCTTGAGCTCCCAGGTCTTGAGGTCACGCACGTAAATGTCGTACTGCGGATAAATTTTCCACACATAACCGCGCGAGAAATCGGCGGGTGGCAAGCAGCTATCGTCGGCGGCGTGGGTGCTGGCAAAGACAATCCCCTGATCATCGGGCATGAAAAAGCTGCAGGTGGTGCGGCCGGTACCGGTCGAGACCAAGCGCCGTGCCCCCGACAGCAAATCCAGATCGTAAATCTGGTCGCAGGGGTAATCCCCAATCGTGGCTTGGTAGGTGATACGCGTGCCACCCCAGCTGAAGTAGCCTTCAGCGTTCTCGCCTTCGGTGGTGAGACGGCGAATGGCGCCAAAGTGCACCTCTTCCGCCATGCGAAGGGCTTCGCCCTGAGGTACGCCGACCTGATTCTCAGGGGCAAGCAGGGTGGGACCTTCTTGCGCAGGTTGCTGCGCGGCGGGGGGCAAGAGCAGGAGTGCTAAGAGCATGAATCCGTATGGTCTGGTTTATGTTTGTGAGGCACCGGGTCAAAGCCACCACGGCACAACGGTTGGCAGCGTAACAGCCGCCAAATGGTCAGGGCGAATCCCTTGATGCTGCCATGAACTTCCAAGGCTTCGATGGAGTATTGCGAGCAAGTGGGCGTAAAGCGACACTTGCTGCCCCCAAGCATGGGGCTGAGGACACGGCGGTAGCCGCGGACGCAGGCGATTAGGACGCGGCGCATTTGACCTCGTATTTTCGCTGCGCCTTGGCCGCTAATTTCTGCAATTCCCGCGCAACTTCCTGGGCGTTCCAGTCCATTTGACCCATTTGTGGGATCAATATGTAGTCGAGGGCGGGGAGGTGAGGACGGGCGAGGCGGAAGGCCTCGCGTAGGACGCGTCTGGCGCGATTGCGCTTGACGGCATGGCGGTGGTATTTGCGGCCCACAGAGAGGCCCAGCCGTGGCTCAGGGCCCTTGGGAGGGGGGTTCAAGGAAGCGGCGGCAACGACTAGAATGAAGCGGCCCCTTGCGCGGCCACCCGCCCGATACACATGGGCATACTCGCGCTGCAGACGCACGCGGGCACGGCGCGGAAAGCGCAACCGCGGCACCGCGGCATTCGGATCGCTAGGGTTTCCCTCGCTCATGTCCAAGCATCATTCTACTGCCACCAGCTCGCCTCCACGGGAGGTCTTCGTGCTGGACTCCACTGCGCCTACGGCACAGCTGGCAGAGCGTTTGTACGCCTACTGGAAGGAGCATTGGCGCGCCGGTCTGCCGGTGCTGGCCTTAATCCCGGAAGCCCGCCATGCGGCCTTTCTGGAAGCGCTACGAAAGCGCATGGAAAAGGCTGACCCCATCGAGAACCTTTCCGCTGAGGAGTTGCGTGTCGCGATTCGGGTGCTCACCGATCGCGGTGCCTGCCTGGTTTTAGGCGGCCAGGATTCCCGACCTGCCCTGCTTAATCACCTCAACTTGAGCCCTGCGCTCACTCAGGCGCTCAGCGCGCCTTTGCCCATTCTTATCCTCGGCACCGTCGAGGAAAATCCTCTGTTCACAGAGAACGGTTCGCCGGACTTCGCCCCGATTGCCTTTGGGGTGCAAGGCCCGGTAACCAACCCATAAGTACATGACCACCACCACCCAGCATTGGATTGATCCCAAACAGGTGCACGAAGAGTTGCGCCGTTGGATTTTGGCCGACGGATACCCCGTCGTCCTCGACCTTGAGAAATCGAAAGGCGCCAACCTCGTCGATAGCAGTAGCGGACGCGAGTACCTCGACTTCTTCGGTTGTTTCGGTTCCACCCCGATTGGTTGGAATCATCCTGCGCTGCTGGATTCAGATTGGTTGCAAAGCCTGAATCATGTGGTCGGTAACCGCCCAGCAAATTCGGACTTGTACACCGTCGAAATGGCGGAGTTCGTCGCGCGCATGGGCGAAGTTGCGGTACCCGAAGGCTACAAGCACATGTTCTTCGTCGAAGGCGGTGCCTTGGCCGTAGAGAATGCGCTCAAAGTTGCCTTTGACTGGAAGGTGCGGCGCAATCGTGCCAAAGGAATCGACGCCGATGTCGGCACCAAGATTCTCCACTTTGAGAAAGCCTTCCACGGTCGTTCCGGCTACACCTTGTCGTTGACTAACACCTTGCCAGACAAGGTCGATTACTTCCCGAAGTTTGATTGGCCACGCGTTTCGGCGCCTTCGGTCAAGTTCCCACTCGATGGTGCGGATTTGGCCGCTCACGTCGCCAAGGAAGAAGAGTGCTTCGCCCACATCGATGCCGCTTTTGCCGAGCACGGCGATGACATCGCCGGTGTCTTAATCGAGACCATTCAGTGCGAAGGTGGCGACCGCCATTTCCGTCCGGAGTTCTTGCAGGGACTGCAAGCGCGCTGCGAAAAGTATGACTGCTTGTTCCTGCTCGACGAAGTGCAAACCGGTTACTTCGCCAGTGGCAAGCCTTGGGCCTTTGAGCACTATGGCGTGACCCCAGATGTGTTTAGCTTTGGCAAGAAGTCGCAGCAGTGCGGCATCATTGCTGGTCCGCGCATCGATGAAGTGCCAGACAACTGCTTCGAGAAGTCGAGCCGCATCAACTCTACTTGGGGTGGCAACTTGGTCGACATGGTGCGCGCCACGCGGGTGCTCGAAGTCATCCGTGATGAAAACCTTTGCGCCAACGCAGCAGCCCAAGGCCAGTACTGGCTCGACGGCATGAAGGCGATTGCCGGTCGCTTCGGCGGCGTCAGCAATATGCGCGGCCTAGGTTTGATCGTGGCTTTCGATCTGCCAAGTGGCAGTGATCGCGATCAATTCCTATCCAAGGCCATGGAAAACGGCATGATGGGCCTCGGCAGTGGAGACCGCACTGTGCGCTTCCGTCCGCACCTCGCCGTGACCCAGGCCGACGTCGATCGCGCCCTGGAAATCAGCGAGAAGACCTTAGGCCAGATTTAAATCGTGCCCGTGACGAGCCCTCTAAACCGAGGGCTCTAACTCCTGCAGGCTCGCCCGCAGGGACTTTGCGCCGGACTCTTTTAGGGTCCGGCGTAATTCTTGGACGGCCTCCTGAATCTCGGCACAGGTGCTGGTGGTCGAGGCTTCGCTGAGATAGCCATCGATTTTGAGGACATCGCCACCGCGTTCGCCTTCCTTGGCGGCGCGTTCCAAGCGGCTCCATGCCTTCTTGGCGTCACGGTAATCCCCGGTGCGCTCCAAGCGACGGCGGCGTGAGGAACTGAGGTCGGCGATGCCGGTGCCAGGGAACTCTTCCTCAGCCTTCCACAGTAGGGCACGGGCAAGCAATGGGTAGCCATCCAGTTCGGCGGCCTCTGCCTGAACCGGCAATTCTGCGCCGAGAGCTTCAATCTCGTCGCGCAGTTGGCGTGCCTCGCGCACGCGTGGATCAAAGGTGGCATCGATTTCCGCCAAAGGCAGAATGGTGCCGAGAGCTTCGCGCAGTTTGCCTTCTTCAAATTGGCCGCGTGCCTTAGGCAGACGCGCACCTAAATCCACCAATTCGAGGAGGTGCCGACTTGCGACTAAGTCTTCCAAGGCATGGTCGACGGGGGTCGCGATGGGGTAGTTGGGATCCCAGCCCGTTTCCAAATGCAAGTTGGGGTCACCTTCCCAAGCGACGGTGCCGTCGACGTCGACCACGAGGATGCGTGGCAGCTCCCAGCCTCCCGCAACCACGTTGTACAGAGGGAACAATCGGTGCGATTTGTCGTAAAGCACGCGAACCCCCTCCATGGCGTTGTCTTCCATCCAAGCGAGCACTTCACCTTTTTGGAACTGATTGCCAGCAACCACCACCACCTCTAGTCCGAACATTTCCCAAGCCTCGACCAAACTGGCGTAGTAGGCCGATGTCGGGATGAGCTTGTCCTGGTGCGGCGTCCAGAAGGCAATGACCATGGGCTTGCCGTACATCTCGGCAATGGTCAGTGGCTCGCCCTGAATCCACTCGCCACCGTTGCCTTGGAGCGGCGGAGGGTTGAAGCCCTGGAAGGCGCCCGGCTGACGCAGCGATTCATCTTCGGCGCGCGCTTCTAGAGCCAGTTCACGTTCAATCCGTGCAGCTGGGTCATGCGGGTCGCGGGCCAGAATGCGCACTTCACGGAAGTGGCCACTGCCGGTGCCATGAATCAACCCAAAGGCGCCGCGCACGCTATCTCGAGGCATCGTGACTGAGCGCAGATAGCGGTCGTCAAAGTAAATATCGACGACAGCCTTGCCATCGGAGGCCGTCACCACGTCGATGCGCAGCTTGTGCCAAGTAGGTTCGAGAGGCAACTGCTGGTGGTCGCGAATGCGCCAGTTGCCACCAGCTTTGGTGGAGACATCGAGTGAGCCCTTGGGGTGCAGGACTACGGCGTGGGTATTGCGTGCGTCTTTGCGGCCGAAGCACAGGCCCATCATGCCTGGCTTGGCGCCAAAACGCAGTTCGGTCTCGATGGAGTAATCGGCATCGAAGAGGACGTCGGCGGCGAGTTCCTGGGTTTGGAACGAGCCTTCGCTGGTTTCGATGGAGTCATCGTTGACGACATCGGCCTCGATCATTTTGCCGTAGGCGCGGTAATACTTGTTGGACTGCCAGCCATCGAGGGTGAGTTCGTTATAGGCAACTTTCCACCGCGCCAAACTGATGCCGGATTCGCGAGCGACTTCGGTGTAGAACTCGAGTGCTTCCGGAATCGACCAGCTCGAAGACATGCGTCGTGCAATTTCCATGGCCATGCGCGGCATGCCGCGCCTGCGATAACTCTTGGCCAGCTCTAATCCTTCTACGCCAAGGCGCAATTTCAGTTTCTTGTGGCGCTGGAAAAGGGGGTCCAGCTCTTCCATCAGCTTGCGCGCTTTGGCGTAGCGTTCGTCATCGTTGCGGCCGCGCAACTCAAGCTCGGCAGCAAAGGCGCGATACTGTGCGGAAGCGCGATCATCTAAACCAAGTTCATGTAAGACGCCAGCAAGTTTCCACATGACTTCGGGGTCATCAGGAGAGTAGAGCAGGGCTTCTTCTAGAAGTTCCTGGGCGAGCTCAGAGTCGTCGCGCTCTAGCGCCAAGTCCGCGTAGTGCAAAAGGTCTTCCGAAGTCCCTTCTTTGCCTAACTGGCGATCGCGCAAGGTGAGCAGCCAGTCCTTCCAGATTGGATTGAGCTCGTCGATCGTTTTGGCAGGAGCATTTTCGCCGCTCAGCACAATCTCTTCAAAATGCGGCACGCGGCTGTCTAGAGAACGCGAGGCCGCACCGGACAGGTAGTAATCGTGAAGGGGGTCGCGCAATACCGCAATCCCGGTGTTAGGGTCGCGGTAGTTGTACAAGAAATACACCACCCCCCAAGTGGGTGCGTACCAAGGTGGACCCCATTGGTATTCATTCTCAATTAAGATGCGCAGACTAGGTGCCTTGGTGGGATTGCCCCAATCGCCGTCACTCCCTCGTACGCCATCGGTGTGGTCGCTCATCCAGCCTTCTTCTAGGCGTGGAGCCAAAGCAAACAGGCGACCGTTGTTGACCTGATTCCAGCGCACCGTACCGTTGCTCAAAATGGTCGTGCCTTCGAAGAAACTGGCATAGGCTTCATTCAGCCAGCCAGGCACACCGCCTTTGCCGGTCAAGGAAACAAACTGGTGCGCCGCTTCGTGGAACAGCGTGGAATACATGCCGCGAATGCCATCGGTACCACCGGTTCCGCCGACATAGGTTTCTACGGCACTGCCTGTAAAGTGACCAGCGCTCCATTCCACTGGCGGGCCTTGGCCGAGCTCTAGGTACTCGTCACGGCTCTTGAACACATTGACGTCGATCTTCGGTACTGCACCGCCATCTTCCTTGTAGTGAAAAAAGCGGCGATAGGCCATGTTCATTTGGTCCATCGCAATCCCGGCCGTTTGCAAGATGATGTATCCAGCGTTGGTGTGGATGCGGTAGTGCTCAGTCTCTTTGCTGTAGCGGTCATCCCACTCCAGGTGTTTGGCATCTTCGGTGGCAATCCACTCCGCGTCGACGCCTGCTAGAGGGTCGGTGCCGGCATAAAGATCTTCGGTGGCGACATCGGCGGCGCCATTACGGCGGATATCCTTCTGTAGCTGGCGCGCTGTTTTGTTGCGCGGATCGAGTTGGAGAACTTCTTCAATCAAGGCCAGGGCGGAGTGAAAGCGCCCTTTCTTTTCGTGCTCCTTCTCTAGCTTCAACAATTCTTTGATGTAGCTGGAAGTGAGATCGCGGAATCCATCGGCCTCGGAGTCAATCGCCTCCAGCCGCTCTTCGATTGCTTTGATGTCCTTTCGGCTAACCGGTGATTTCTCGGCTGCTTCGACCAAGTTCAGCCAAGCATGCAGGGCATAGGCGGCGGTGTCCTTGTCGCCTGCCATTTCCGAGACTCGGGCCCATAACTCCAGGGCGCCAAGATGTTGGTCGTCGCGCTCGAGTGCGGCTTCGACTTCGAGGCGAGCATCGGCCGCTTTGCCTTCTTCGAGAAGCCGCTTCGCCGAGGCGAGGTGTTTCTCAATGAACGGATTCTTACCTCCACTGGGGCCACCACCAAGGAGGCCACCGAGCAGAGTGGCGAGGAGCAGAAAAAGGATGCGCATTGGAGAGCTAAACTTCGGTCACGGAGGAGCCAGACGAAGGCATCGAGCGCCGCCGCAGTTGTCCGCAGGCAGCGTCGGTTTCCCGGCCCAGGCTCCGCCTCAAGGTAACCGATAGCCCGGCCTCCCGCAGGCGTTTCCGAAACTCCTCCTGGACTCCCAGTGCCGGCCTGCGGAAGTTCAGCTCCGAGACGGGGTTAAAGGGAATCAAGTTGACGTGGCAGCGGCGGCCGCGGAGGCGACGGGCGAGGGCTTCGGCCTGTTGCGGCTGGTCGTTGACTCCTTCTAGAAGCACATATTCGACCGTGTACTCGCGCCCATTGGCGGCAAACAGGCGGTCCGCCTCGTCGAGCGTGTCTTCTAGCCGGCGTTTGCGTACCCCAGGAACGAGTTCGTGACGCAATTCGTCTTGTGCGGCATGCACCGACAAGGCCAGCGAAACTGACCGCCCCCAGGCGGCAATGCGCTCGAGTGCTCCTTTGGGTCCGACGGTGCTCAAGGTGATTCGTCGGGCAGAAAGGCCCATGCCTTCCTCGTCCATAAGGACGTCTAGGGCGGGGAGCACCTCGTCGAGATTGTGGCCAGCTTCGCCCATGCCCATGATCACGACGCGCCCGATTTCGCCTTGCTCTCGGCGCAGCCAAAGCGCCTGTTCCAGAATTTCGCCGCGAGTCAGATTGCGCTGTAATCCATCGAGACCACTTGCGCAAAACTGGCACTTCACCGGGCAGCCAACCTGAGTCGATAGGCAAATCGTTCGCCCCTGAGTTCCGGGCATACCGACGGCTTCGACCGTGGCGCCGTCGTGCAATCCAAGCAGGACTTTGACCGCGCCATCTTCTGCTCGACTCAATTCCTCGAGAGTGGCGGCTCCCAGTGCTTGCTCCTGCTCCAAGCGCTCGCGCAAGGCCTCGGGCAAGTCGGTCATCTCTTGCCAGCTGCGCGCAGCTCGGCGGAAGACCCAGCGCGCAGCAATGCGTCCATGAAAGGGCTTGCCGCCTAAGGCCACAAAGCGTTGCGGCCAATCATGGGGGTGGAGCTCGAGCAGTGAGTCCATGTCTACACCACGTTTTCTACCTTGCGGTAGAGCTCGCCGGCCCATTGCATGGCGGTGCCTTCGTCGGGAGGGTTGCAGCCGCCGACACCCTCGTGACCGCCGCCACCATATTTCTTGAGCAACTCACCCAGATGAATGCCTTCTTTCGGGCGATTCCATGGGTTGCTGGCCACCGTAATGTGCACGCCTGCGCGAGTGGGCAACACCGTAACTGCGTAAAAGATATGCGGGTGCAGGAAAAACGGCGCGAAGCGCTCGCGGCGAATTTTGCGGCTACGTAAATCGGCCATTAAGGCGGTTCCCGAACTCATGCGAATGGTGCCATTGAAGTTATCGATGGCATTGTCGCGGTTGCGGCAACTGCGTTCATAACAACGGTCCACGGTTGGGTCGTTGGCGACCTGGACCAGTGGCTTCTTGCGCATCATGCGCACCACCTTGTCGTGGAAACTCAAGTCCGGTGCGCAAGTCAGCGCACGGCTCACGCGAATCGCTGGCTCAGAGCCGAACATCGATTGTTCTGCAGACTGAAACTGGGCCGCATCAATGATGTTGGACCATTTCGCGAGTTCCTCGAAGTGGGCTGGAGCTTGATAGCCCCAGTGCTCTGCGGCATGGCGCAACACAATCGGTGGGCATGACGGCGAGGTTGGATCGAAGGCGCGCCGATCATCGGGAGTGAAGCTGGCTTCATCTTCGGCCGTCAGAAAGGTCGTGGGGTGATGGTCGAACCAATACTTCGCGCGCTGATGGTAATGAAAATCCACCACGGCAAACTCTTGGCCCATGGCGAACTCTTCCCAATGCAAGGTGCGGTCGAAGTTCACGCCAGACCAGCGCACATTTTCCTCGCGGCCGGTGGCCTCTAGGGCATCGGCAAGAATGGCAGCAGAGGCCATGCCGTCAAAGTCACGGTGGTAGTAGATCAGCATGGCGCGGGTGTTAGGGCAGGTCGCGTCCGTAGAGCGAGGCGCGCAAGAAGGGTTCCCAATCGACATCGGGTGCGCGCTGGCGAAGGTCTTTCTCGAGGTCGGCGCAGCTCCAACGCGTGGGCGAGGCAGTGCGCTCCTGGAGCATACTGTCAAAGGCTTCACGGCCCATTTTGGCTTCGATTTCCGCCCAAACTAGAGGGCCAAAGCTGAGCAACCGCCGCGCGCCATAGAGGTCATCGACCGGGATCAGAGACAGCGGAAGCGGGAGTTCTCCTGCAGCTTCTTCGCGCTCGCGCCAGGATTGGCGAAGCTCCTCGGCCATGGTGCCGGCCTCGGGCCATTCCACATCTTCGAGCATGCGCACCGTGGCAAACTCGGCCAGAGAACGCTCGAGGAACTGGTCAGCTGTGCCTTCTCCGCGCAAACGGGCGCCAAAGCGTTGCTGGGCAATCAAGCGCGCCAGTTGCACCAAGCGTGGCGCGTCATCGAGTTGGCCATCGATGGGCTTGTCGAACCAACCGCGCTGCTCATCGAGAAGCAGCAAGCCGGGCAGAACGCGATCGCCGACGTAAGGGAAAGAAGCCAACGTGAACTCGGGAACCTCGCCCCAAAGTTCTGCTGCAGTTTTCACTAAGGCTCGGCGCGCTTTCAGCGCTTCCTTCGGGGTGCGTGCTTTCGCATCGAGACGCAACCACCAAGTGCCTTCTTGCTCTCGGCGCTGCTGATACTGGGCCATCACTAGGAAGGGCCAAGCTTGGCCAGCCTCAAGCTGAGTCATGGCGCTAGTCATGACACCAGTGTCCTCTTGGAAATTGGTGAGCACTGGCTTGGCGGTCATGCAGCGCAAATGCGCGGAATGATAGACCGTGAGACTCCAAGGTGGAGGGGCATAGAGTTCCTCGCTCTCAACCAAAGTCATGGGCAGGGCAATCCACAGCGGGTCGAGTGCGGCAAAGCTGTCGCCGGGCAGACGAGTGATGCCGTAGGCGTTGCCGTAGTTATGACTCTCGCTGATGTTGAGCGAATAGCGCACGTCATTGCGGCCATCTCCAGGATTCACCGGAAGGCGCACGGCAGCGCCGGGTAGGCGCCATGCCAGGTCCCCCGAAACGATGGGTTCCTTTTCGGGTTCGGCAGGGTGATAAGTCACCAGCACATCGATGCGCTCTTCCTCTTCGAGGCTGCGCAAGTCCAAGGCAATACTCAGCGACCCAGGAAAGGGGCTATGAAGATTTCCGCTCAGACCGCGGGCAGCGTCGACCGTGGGCGTGGGCTCCGGAAGCCACTCTGCTGGCAATTGCAGACTTTCCAAGTAAGGCTTCATGCCCTCGCGAGCTGCTGCGGGGCCAGACCAATCCATCAGAATCAAATAATTGCCAGTGATTGCGACTTGCTGAGTCACGGCCATCATCGATTCGTTGTAGCGGTAGCGAATTTCCCAGCCACCGGCATTGAGGCCACTCATGGTGCCAGACCATCGGTCAAGAGAACTCTCCGGGAGTTCTTTGACTCGCGGACGCCATTGCCGATTGGCAATGTCTTCTAGAACGGAATCGAGTTGGGCCCCTGGAACGCCAAGGTCAAAACGCCCAACCGAAACTTTGCCTAAACCATCGGCGCGAGTCGAAGACCAGGTGCCCGCGCGTTGCGGGTCGGCTTGGAAAGCCCCATAGCTTTCCGGCAAGTCCATGGTGAAGGGAACCGAGTTCTGCAGGCAGGCCAGCAGGAGTGGAAACATCCAGGTCATTGAAGTTTATGCAGACTCTCGGCGATCCTCAGTGCCACCCTCGAGTAGCACGTTGGCATTGCCTTGGCGAATCATCTCGGCAGAGATGACGAAGCTTCGTGATTCATCGTTGCCATACTCAGGCAACTGGAATAGAAGCTCATGCAATACACCTTCCAAGATCGAACGTAACGCACGAACTCCGGTTTGCCGTGCAAAAGCCAGGCTCGAAATCTCTTGTAGAGCTTCGTCGGTAAACTCGAGCTGATGGCCTTCCATGGCGAAGTACGCCTGATACTGGCGCACCAAGGCATTTTTGGGTTCGACCAAAATATGCACCAAGTCTTCGACGCCCAGACCGTGCAAATGCACGTGAATCGGCAAACGGCCAACGAATTCCGGAATCAAGCCAAAGTCAATCAAGTCTTTGGTGTCGAGTTGGGGGACCAAGCGGTCGCGCTCGGACATTTCTTCGGCAACGGCCTCGGCGGAATCGCCGTGGAAGCCAATCGCGCTTTCGCCGACGCGGCGGCCGATGATTTCCTCGATGCCCGAGAAGGTGCCGCCACAGACAAAGAGAATGCCGGTGGTGTCCATCTGGATGCAGGATTGCTCCGGATGCTTGCGCCCACCTTGGGGGGGCACATTGGCGACCGTGCCTTCGAGAATTTTCAACAGCGATTGCTGTACTCCTTCTCCGGAGACATCGCGGGTGATCGACACGTTTTGGGTGGTGCGTGCCACCTTGTCAATCTCATCGATATAGATGATGCCGCGCTGGGCCTGCGCAAGATCGAAATCACAAGCCTGCAAAAGCTTAAGCAAGATGTTCTCGACATCTTCGCCGACGTAACCGGCTTCGGTCAGGGTGGTGGCGTCGGCAATGGCGAAGGGTACTTTGAGAATCCGTGCCAAGGTCCGGGCGAGCAAAGTCTTGCCGCTACCGGTGGGGCCAATCAGAAGCACATTGGACTTCTCAAGTTCCACGTCGGCCCATGCTGGCTTCTCGTTGCTGGCCTCGATCTGCGTACGCATTTCCATGCGCTTGTAGTGGTTGTGCACGGCAACCGCCAACACGCGCTTAGCATCGACCTGGCCATAGACGTACTCGTCCATGCGCGTTACGAGCTCGCGCGGGGTGAGAAACTCCTCAGGAGCACCAGCTTCCTCCTCTGCAGGGACCTGGCGTAAACGCCGATCCTCTTCATGGAGAATGCTATTGCAAATCTCCACACATTCGTTGCAGATGTAAATCCCGGGAGGACCCGCAATCAACGATTCCACCTGTGAGCGCACTTTCTCGCAGAAAGTGCAGCATTCCATTTCTCCTCGGTCTTGGCCGCGCGCCATAGTCCGATTGTAACGGAAAGGAGGCGATCCTACTCGATGGCGCCGATGATCTTATCGACGAGGCCGAAATCGACAGATTCCTGTGCTGACAGGAAATTGTCCCGATCGGTGGCTTTTTCGACCTGTTTGAGGGTTTTTCCGCTGTGGTGGGCGAGAATCCCATTCAAACGCTCCTTCAACTGCAGGATTTCCTTGACTTGGATCTCCATATCGCTGGCTGTACCTTGCGTGCCGCCCCAAGGCTGGTGAATCATCACGCGCGAGTTGGGCAGAATAAAACGCTTGTCCTTGGCGCCGCCGGCCAGCAGCACCGCGCCCATGGAGGCGCATTGACCAATGCAGTAGGTGGCGACATCGCAGTCAATGTACTGCATGGTGTCGTAGATGGCCAAGCCCGCGGTGACCGAGCCACCAGGCGAGTTGATGTACATCTGGATGTCCTGAGTCTTGTTTTGCTTAAACAGGAACAAGAGCTGGGCGACGATGACGTTGGCGACCATGTCGTCGACGCCGGTACCCAAAAACACGATCCGGTCCTCAAGGAGGCGCGAGTAAAGGTCGTAGGTGCGTTCCCCGCGGCCGGTCTTCTCAATCACATAGGGAATGGAGAAGCCTTGCTCAGGACTGTGCTCGAAGGAGGTCATGGCGTAAACGTAGCGTTCCGGTTGGGGGTAAGTCCAGAGATTTAGGACTCGAGCGGGGCGGAGAGTGCCGCCTGGCGCTGCTTATTGAGCTTATCGACCAGATGGGCGCGAACCTTGGACTCAAGAATCTCGCCGCGGAGATTATCGGTCATGTTGCGCTCCTTGTAGAACTTCTTGAGCATGGCCACGTCGACGTTTTGCTGTTGGGCAATCGCCTTGAAGGCGTTGTCGACATCGCGCGAGCTGACGCGCACTTTCTCTTGCTGAGCCAGGCGGCGCAGGATGAACCAATGCTTGAGGCGACGCTCGGCGTCGGTCTTGAGGGTGTCGTCGTGCTTGCTGGCCTCCTCTTCGGCCTGCTCCTCGGTAGCGCCCTGCTGCTGCATGCGCTCGATATTCGACTTGCGCGAGGCATCAGCCTCTTCGTCGATCATGCGCGGGGAGAGATCGAATGGCTTGAGCTCGAGGATGGCGTCGAGAGCGGCGTGGGCTTGACGCTCGCGTTCGCGCTGCTCGTTGTCCGAAGCGAGGCGCACGCGCAGGCGCTCTTCGAGGTCGGCAACGCTGTCCAGTTCAAAGGCTTCGACCATTTCTTCTTCGGTAGCTGCGCGACCGGCGACGACTTTGTTGACCTTAATCCGAGCAATGCCCTTCTTGCCAACCCACTCTTCTTGGGAGAAGCCTTCATTGAATTCAACTTCCAAGTCGAACTCGCTGCCAGCTTCGGTGCCCTGCAGGGCGGCGTCGTAAGCATCGGGGTCGGCGCCATAAAGTGGGGAACCTAAGGCAAACTTCAGACCTTCGGCGGTAGGACCTTCTTCGTCGCCAAGCATGTAGACCAGGTCGACTTCGGCAAGATTTTCCGCATCGACGGCACCGCCTTCGACTTCATCAAACTTGGGGTTGTTTCCTGCCAAGTGCTGAATTGCTTCGACGACTTGCTCTTCAGTCGGCTCGGTTTCTTCGGCATCGACTTCGATTTCGCTCCACTCGGGAAGTTCGACGGCGGGCATGGTTTCGACCTCGAAGGCGAATTCCAAATCCTTTTCTTCGTCGACTTCGAGTTCGCTTGGATCAAAGTCCAATGTGCGCAACACCAAGCTGCGCAGTCCAACCACGGCCAGGGCATCGTTGGCGCAGTGGTCGAACAAATGCTCACGTGCGTGTTCGGTAATGCCATCGCCCAACATTTGCCGCAGCACCGAGGCCGGAGCCTTGCCGGGGCGGAAGCCGGGAATCTTCATGCCGCGCGAAGCGGACTGGTAGGCGTGGTCAAATTCCTCGCGCACGCGAATTGCGGGCACGGTGACGGAGACCTGGAAATGGCAGGGCCCGAGTTCTTTCTTCTCGGCAATAACGGGGTGATTCTTGCTCACAGCACTAGGGTGGGGAGGAAACCCCACGGAGGGCGGATTCTCCCCTTGCGGTGGCCTGGAGTCCAGCCCTACTCAGCTGGGGCGGGGAACAACCGCGAGAAGGGGTCGCGCTTCAAGTAATCGGCATATTCGGGCAAATCTCGATAGGGGGCCAACTCTTGGCGGCTGAGGTTGGTCGCGGACAGCCAATCTCCGGCTTCGCGGCGGTGCCCAGAGCCAGCCGCAGCTCGGCTGGCATAGAGGTAATCGAGTGGTTGCAGGCGCCGCGCGATTGGGGTGTTGTCAATGGAATCGAAGGTACGCTTGAAGGTGCGGTAGGCGTCGGCGAATTCGGAGACGTCGACCTGCATCCGTCCAAGTTCCAGCTGAACCTGCCAATCATCGGGGTTGCGCTTGGCCTTCTCTTCCGGCCCGGCAAGCAGGAAGCGGCGGCCACGGCGTTCGCCGAGGTGGTGCAGCGCCCAAGCCACGGCCACGGAAGCCTTGTCCCGGTTGCCGTCTTTGAGGTAGCGTTCCAGGTCGCGCACTCCGGCCTTCCAACGAAACTGATTGCCGCCGACAACATAGGCGTCGAGCGCGCGCTGCCGTTGCGGCAAGCTCTGGCTTTCATCCAGAGCAAGCGCGATTAAGAAGGTCTCGCTGTCCTCCTGAGGATGCGTTTGCAGGAAGGTGGCTAGGGAGCCTCGGATGAGCTTCTGCTCGGTTTCCCAAACGGATGTTGGCAAGCGGAAGTCTTCCGGCAACTCACGGCCGGTCAGTTCTTCGAGGGTGAGCGAGAACAGCTCTGGGTTGACCTGCTTCAGGTCAATGCGATCTGCCAACTCTTGTAGATTTTCTTTGCGGTCATGAAGTAGAAGCGATTCCAGGGCGGCCTCACGCAGGTCGGGGTCCTGGTCACTGAGATAAAGGCGCGCGGCAGCAATGGTGCGCTGATTGCCGCGGGCGACGGCATTGCGCAGGACATCGGGGCGATTTGCGGCCGGAAGTTTGTCGAGTGCGTCGAGCAGGCGTGAAGCGCCTCCAGGATCGACCACTTGCTGCAACAGAAACAACAAGGTTTGTACCTCATTGACCTGAATCGGCTTGGCGTCGAGGCGCTGATGAAGGGCTTTGAGCAATGGGTCTTGGACTTCCGGCGCGACTTCAAGCAGCGGCGCCATGGTGCCCTTAGAAGGCTGCTTCATGTAGGCTGGGCCATGCGCGATCCAGGCTTCGCTGGCAGCCTTGCGGCGCGCGGCCGTGCGTTTTGCGAGTTCGGCCTGCAGGGATTCAAACCCGGCCTCTTGCTGGGGCAAAAAGGCCGACGCCACCCGCGCTGGCAGGGCAGGCGGGATGAGGACTGGGCTCAGGAGTAGCGCGGCGGCAACAAACATGGCTGGGCTTTAGAATACCGGGCTCGCGAGGTCACGTCCTGCCCTTGCGCCCAAGCCGCTTCCTCCATGTCTTCTCCCTCCTTTGATGTCCTCGTTGTCGGCGGCGGTCACGCTGGCATTGAGGCCGCTGCGGCTGCCGCGCGGCTTGGGGCGACGGCGGGCCTGATTTCGCTCGAGGCCGACGCCGTGGGTCGCATGTCCTGCAATCCGGCCATCGGCGGCATTGGTAAAGGCCAACTTGCGCGCGAAATTGATGCCCTCGGCGGGCTCATGGGCCAAATCACTGACCGCGCGGGCATTCAATTCCGTTTGCTCAATACCTCGAAGGGTTTGGCGGTGCAGTCGCCGCGCGCGCAATGCGACCGCCCCCTGTACGAGAAGATTGCCCAAGAATATGTCGCGTCCCAGGATCGGCTGAAGGTGATCGAAGGTGAGGCGGTGGCGTTGTTGTGGCGTTTGGCCGACGGCACTGTCGTGCCCGATCCTCCACAGGAGGGAACTCGTGAACTTGCCGGAGTGCGCTTGGCCGGCGGCGTCGACTTGTTCGCGCCAGCGGTCATCCTCACCACCGGAACCTTTCTCGAAGGCGTGTTGCATACCGGCCTCGAAGAAGAAGAAGGCGGGCGCATGGGGGAGTCTGGTGCCGCCCACCTGGGCGATGTTCTGCGCAGTCTTGGTTTGCCGACGGCGCGCTTGAAGACGGGCACCCCGCCGCGCCTAGCCGCGGACTCGGTGGACTATTCAGTGATGAAGCTGCAACCAGGCGATGACGAACCGGTTGCCTTTAGCTTTCTGACCGATGCTTTGGCGCAGGAGCAAATCCCGTGCTGGCAAACCACGACGACCGCGCGCACTCAGGAAATCGTGCGCGAGAATCTGCACCAAGCGCCCATGTACGCGGGGCGCATCGACGGCAAGGGGCCGCGCTATTGCCCATCTTTAGAAGACAAGGTGGTGCGCTTTGCTGACCGAGATGCACACACCATCTTTTTGGAGCCAGAAGGCTTTGATTCCCCGCTGCTGTACGCCAATGGCATTTCGACCAGCTTGCCGGTGGAGATTCAAGAGGAGTTCGTGCGCACCTGCGTGGGTATGGAGAATGCGCGCATCATTCAGCCAGGATATGCGGTGGCCTACACCCACATTGCCCCGCGGTGTCTGCGCCGGACCTTGGAGTTGCGCGAGGTCCCCGGCTTGTATTTAGCCGGGCAAATCTGCGGCACTTCCGGTTATGAAGAAGCGGCTGCCCAGGGAATCATGGCGGGCTTCAACGTGGCCTTAAAGCAAGCGGGCAAGGAGCCCTTCGTTTTGGGGCGTCACGAAGCTTATATTGGCGTATTGATTGACGACTTAGTGGTGAGTGATCCCACTGAGCCTTATCGCATGTTCACTTCGCGCGCGGAGCATCGCCTGTTGTTGCGGCATGACAATGCTGACTTGCGTTTGACCCCGCATGCCATTCGTTTAGGAAGTGCCTGCACAGAACGCAGCACTCGCTTTGCCGCGCGGCGCCTACGCTTGGAACAAGCGCGCCAACTCCTCGACACCGTCAGGCTGCCGCGTGAAGGCGGGGGACCAGTCAAGGTGGCGGCCGACCTACTGCGCCGGCCTGGTGGTGCCGCCTTTACCGAACTTGCTGCCGTTTGCCCAACCCTCCACGAATTAGGATTGGACGCCAACGACCGCCGCACGCTGTCCGCAGATGTTCTTTACGAAGGCTATTCCAAGCGCCAACAAGCGTGGGTCGATCGCGGCAGCGCACGCGAAGGCATGACCATTCCAGGCGACTATGACTTCCGCGCTCTGCGTGGCCTGCGCGAAGAAGCGGTACAGACTCTGCAGGAGATTCGTCCGGAAACCCTCGGCCGCGCTTCGCGTTTGGCAGGAGTGACGCCGGCCGACGTCGCCCTATTAGAAATCGCCCTGACCCGCGATCAGCGAGCCAGGGCGAAGACCTAGTCTGCGCGGCCTTTAGGCGTCGACGCCTTCCGGCAAGGAGCCGGTCAGGATCTGGCAGATTTCCAGATACTTGGCGCGGGTGTTGGCGATGACCTCTGCAGGAATGGTGGGCGGTGGTGCCTTGCGATTCCACTCAGTCACCGAGCGTAGATAAGCGCGTACGATTTCCTTGTCATAGCTTTGTGGCTCTTGGCCTTCGACTACGCTATCGGCGGGCCAGTAGCGCGAGCTATCCGGAGTCATGACTTCGTCGATCAACACCAGCTCGCCATCTTGGCGGCCAAACTCAAATTTGGTGTCGGCGAGAATCACACCCTTTTCAGCGGCGCGATCACTGGCTTGCTGGAATAACTTCAGGGCCAACTCGTGAATGCGATCGGCTTCTTCTTGGGAACCAATCAGCTCTTCTGCTTCGGCCCAGGAGATGGGTTCATCGACCTCAGCCTTAGTCGTTGGCGTGTGCAGAACTTCGGGCAACTTGGACGAGTTCTGCAGACCCTCTGGAAGGGCGTGATCCCAAAGGCGACCGGTCTTGGCGTATTCGCGATAACCGGAGCCGGCAAGATAGGCGCGCAACACGACTTCGACATTGACCCGGTCAGATTCGCGAGTCCAAGTCACGCGTCCGCGCAAAGCATCATGAAACTCTGCGGGGAGGTCAGGGATTTCTGCAGGGTTGCAAGTAATCCTTGCTGCGGGCATCCAGTCGGCGACCTGCTTCAGGTAGCTCTCGGTAATGTGCGTCAGGACGCGACCGCGATCGGGCACGGTTTCGTTCATGACGACATCGAAGGCACTGAGGCGGTCGGTGGCGATCATCATCATGCAGCCAGGATGGGCTGGATGGCGGTACAGATCGCGTACCTTGCCGACGTAAAAGAGGTCCCAGCCAGGAATCTCCAGGCCACCACGGTAGCCCTGGTTGTGATCAGTCGCGGACATGCTGCTCATGCGAAGATTGTAGCCTAGAGGTCCATGCGCCCGCCATCCTCAAAGCCCGATTTCGTCCCCGCGCGAGAGCCTGTGCGCTTGCCGGTGTGTAAGTCGAGCGCCCAGCGCGCGGTGCTGCTGGCGGCTTTGGCGGAAGGACCAAGCATCCTGCAAATGGCCGAGATTGGCCAGGACACCCAGGAACTCTTGGAAGCTCTGCGCACCCTTGGTTGGGAGTGGTCGTTTGCTTCGAACCAATGCCTGAACCTTGGCGGCCGGCCGCGCCAGCTCCACGCCGAAGCCTCTCCAGTCATGGTTGGCGAGGGAGCCAGCACCCTACGTTTTTTGGCCCCGGCCCTGGCGGCACACAAGGGACATTTTTCCCTGCGCCTGGGGCCAAGTTTGGCCAAACGCCCACACCAAGATTTGCTTACGGTGTTGGCCGCTTTAGGAGCTCATGCGGAACTCGCGGGAGACTGTCTGGAAATCACGGCGAATGGTTGGCAATCGCAGGAGCTCGTGGTGCCGACGGGAACCAGCAGTCAGTTCCTGTCTGGGTTATGGATGGCTGCAGGGGACTGCGACATGACCTACCACCTGCAGGGGCCGCTCGTGTCCAAGGGCTACTTGGGCATGACGATGGAATGGTTGCAACGCTTTCGCGGGCCTGAGGTGATTGCCATGGAAGACGTCGTAGTGCGCCAGCAGGCAGGCTTTGGTCGCGGCCAAACTCTTGCGCTACCTGCCGATACCTCGGCCATGATCTTCTTCGCCGTGGCTTGCGTCTTGCTGCAACGAGAAATCACGGTTCGGGGCATCCTTCACCCCTTGCATCCCGATGCCGCGGCCTTGCGCATGCTCGAAGAAGCACAGCTGCTACAAATCATTCCTCAAGTGCAGGGGAATCAACTGCTTCCGATGCGCTCGCCTCAGCAATGCCCAGAGCCTCTTCAATTTGATTTGGGCCAGGCGCCGGATTGCGGACCTGCATTGGCTGTGCTCGGGGCAGGGCTTCCCAAGGGAATCCACTTCCAGAACCCCGGTCGTTTGCGCTACAAGGAATCGGATCGCCTCGATGGTATGGCGCGCCTGGCGGCCCTTGGCGGGGCTGTGCTACGTGAACAGGCGGACGGCAGCCTCTGGGTTACCCCTGGAACCGATGGGGATATGGTTGCCATGGCCACGGGACAGCCCTTTGCGTGCGCTCAGGACCATCGCCTCGCCATGGCGGCAGGCATCGCTGGGTTAGTCTGGGGGAGCTTTCCGCTCGACGACCCGACCGTGGTCGCCAAGTCCTTCCCAAGCTTCTGGGAGCAATGCGCGCGGTTGGTCTAAAGCCGCTCCCATCATGATTCGTCCTCTCCTGTTCGGGCTTTGCCTGCTGCTGACTTCAAGTTGCAGCAACAACCCTTCGCCTTACCCCTTGAATGGGGAGATGGCCTATAGCTCCCATGTAAAGGGGCAAGATTGGTTGCGCCTGACAGACCAGGCGGAGTCGCGCCTGAACTACGCCGAGGCCGGGCTGTACCTTGATCGCTATGCGGTCGATAATCCAGATTTGGTCAATGAAGAATTTTGGTTTCGTCGCGCGGCCAATGCCGAGCGCGCAGGCGACCCGGCCAAAGCTGCCGAGGTGCGTGGGCGCTTGTTATTGACTCGTCCTGAAGATGCCTGGTTGCGGATTGACCTCGCCGATGACCTGTCGCAACTCGACCGCCTGCATGAAGCGGAAGAGATTTTGAATTACCCCCTGCCGAACCCGGAGCACCAGCTTTTGCTTGATCAGGCGCGAGTGGAAATCCTGCAAAGCATGGAGCGTTATCCACGAGCAGCCGCTTTAGCGGAGCAAATTGCACAGAGCTCAGGCGAAGATGATGCCCGGCTGTGGTGGCAGCGTGCCTCGGCCTTGCATGAAAAGAACGGAGACTATGGCGCTGCCACGATTGCTTTAGAGCAGGCGCTTTCTGGATATGACCTTGCCGAAGAAGAAGAGGCGGTGTTGGCTCGCTTGCGCGCCTTCGAATTGGGGGAGCCACAAAACGTGGGCGATGCGGTGGCCGTTTTGCGCTACCACCCAGATGCGGACAAGCGCCTAGCCTCGATCCGCTACCTCGAGCAAGGTCCGTTTGAATACGACGTCCCTACCTTTGAAATGGCCTTGCGCGATAGCGACCCGCGCGTGGCCCGTCGTGCTGCGCAGCAACTGGGGGCACGGGCACCACAGGGCCGGACGACGGTATTGCGCGATGTCGCCGCCAATCCCGAAATCCCTGGCCAGGTGCGCAGCGCTTGTTTGCGCTCCATCGGTGAGATTGGTGGTGGGGTAGATTTGCCCTTTCTGGTCGAAGCGCTCAATCCACAGGATCGGGAGGCCTTCCGCGCCGCTCGGAGTGCTCTGGAGAGCCTGACCGGCCAGCGATTTGGACTGGGGCTGGATCCAGACCTAGAAGATCGCCAGAAAATCCTTGGGCAGTGGCAGGCTTGGCTCTCGAACCAGGCAGATCCAACACCTCAGGAACAGTCCTCCTGAGTGGAACTTAGTGGCTGCGAATGCCAAACTAAGGGCATGCGCATTCTTGTGACAGGCGGTTGTGGCTACATCGGCTCAACAACGGCACGACACCTGCGTCGGCAGGGCCATGAAGTCGTCGTGATTGACGATCTTTCCGAGGGGCATCAGGCCGCCTGGGACGGCGCCATGCACCAGCTCGATTTACGCGATGCCGATGCGGTTCAGGCCTTTGCCCTCAAGGCGGGAGAGTTCGGTGGCCTGATTCACTTTGCCGCGCGCGCCTATGTTGGCGAAAGTGTCGAGCAACCTCTGCGCTATTGGCGCGCTAACTTGGTGCCAGTGCTCCATCTGTGTGAAGCCTTTCCCGGCTTGCCATTTGTGTTCTCCTCGACCTGTGCCACTTATGGAGAACCGCCCAACGAAGACCCTTTGCATGAGCAACTGCCGTTGCGGCCAGTGAATCCATACGGCGCGACCAAGGCGGCGGCCGAACGATTGCTGCAAGATCGAGCTGTTGCCAGCCAAGGGAGTTACGTCGCCCTGCGCTATTTCAACGCCGCCGGCGCCGAACCCGATGGCAGCCATGGCGAAGCCCATGACCCGGAGAACCATCTCATCCCGCGTGCGATTCAAGCAGTGCAAGGCTTGCTGCCGGGGCTCACTATTTTTGGCAACGACTGGCCAACGCCCGACGGCACCTGCGTCCGCGACTATATTCATGTCCGCGATTTGGCGCGGGCGCATGAGGCGGCCTTAGTGCACCTCGGCCAGGGCGGGGAATCGGTCGCACTAAACCTAGGCACCGGCCAAGGAGCCTCTGTGAAGGAGGTGGTGCAGGCGGTCGAGGCTGTCAGCGGGCAGACGGTACCCTGCGAGGACGGCCCGCGTCGGCCAGGTGACCCTTCCTACTTGGTGGCCAACCCGCGTGCCGCCAAGGAAATTCTCGGTTGGGAAGCGCAAGAGTCCGATTTGTTGGCTTTGGTGCAAACCGCCTGGAATTGGCATTCGCAACACCCCCAAGGCTACCGCTCATGATTACCCCCCTTCGCCTTCTCCTACTTTTCGCCGCGTCCTCCTGGTTGCTTGCGCCGATTGCCGTTGCGCAAGAGGCTAAGCCCGACCCTGGGGCTGAGGAAGCACCGGCCGAAGTCATCGACCCCAAGGTTGAGTTCAAGAAGGTACTCAAAACCATCACCGAGAAGGAGTGCTATGCCTTAGTCCAGACCTTGGCTGGTCCAGAAATGCGTGGCCGCGGCACCATGACTCCTGGTTTCGATAAGGCGGCCGACTTTGTGATCGCGGAGTTGACGGCCTTGGGTTATGAAGGCGCTGGCGACAAGGGTAGTTTCAAAGTTCCCATCAATCTCAGTTGTTTGGTGCCCGGGGAAGACTGCGCCTTCGATTGGAGTTCGCGCACCGAGGAAGTGAACCCAGCCAAAGTAGAGCAAGATTTTGTTCCTGTATTGGGCACAGCCGCCTTGGCTGCAGAAGGGGAAGCGGTATTTGTCGGCTATGCCATCGACTCGAAGAAAGACAAATGGGTCGATATCAAGTCACGCGATGTCAAAGGCAAGATTGTCTTTGCCTTCACCCGCGAACCGCGCGCCGACGACCGCAAGTTCAAGCGTTTTGAAGGACCGGAGTCCACTCGCGAATCTTCGATCCAACGCAAAGCTGAGGCAGTTTATGAGGCAGGTGGCATCGGCCTGGTGTTGGTACCCGACCCTGGCTTGGTCCCAGAACCGAATTTGCCCTTGCCGGGCATGGTGCCTTATGTGACCCGTGGCGCGGCCAATCCACAAGGCATTGCCGGCATTGTGAATATGCCGGAAATCCCGGTGGTTTCGGTTTCGCGGGAAATTGCCGCGAAGATTTTCGCCACCGATCTTGATGCCTATGCTGCCAGCATTGACAAGCGCCTGAAGCCGAAATTGCTCGAGGCTGGCCCTGATGCCCGCGTTTCCTTCACAGTGTCGCTGCGTTCGGGCTCACGTCAGGCGTACAACATTGGCGCCGTCATTCGCGGAAGCTCGAGCGATGGCAATGTGGTAGTGCTCGGCGCACACCTTGATCATGTTGGTTTCGACATGCTCACGCCCGATGAATCCTTGCGTACTTCGATTCACCCTGGTGCCGATGACAACGCCAGCGGAAGCGCTGCGCTCCTAGAGGTGGCCGAAGCCTTTGCGGGCTACCAGCCGCAGGTCGATGTTCTCTTCTTGTGGTTCACGGGAGAAGAAATTGGCTTGTTGGGTTCGCAGGAATACTGCAAAGATCCGCTGTACCCGCATGAAAATACTATCGCCATGTTGAATATGGACATGGTCGGCCGTGGAGAAGATGACCTCATTAACATTGGTGGATTGTGGAGTCGACCAGAATGGGAGTCCTTCATCAAGAAGGTGCACAAACGCAGCCGCAGTCGACTCAAGATGGATAATGATCAGGGGCGCGACTTGTACGCGCGCAGTGATCAATACAGCTTCCACCAGGAAGGCGTTCCGGGGCTGTTCTTCTTCGAGGCCGACCTGAATAAGAACAAGGTTTATCACAAGGTGGGCGATGTCGCCGAATCCATCGATGGCAAGAAAATGGCGCGGATTGCGCAGTTGTTTGCTGCAACGGCCTGGGTCTTGGCATTCGAGGGCGAACGTCCATGAACCTGCGGCCGGTCACGCTCGCCGGCTTGTTGTGGATTTTGCTGGCCATGCCCAGCACGGCGTTTCTCTATGCTCAAGAAGCCGTCGAGGCCAAAGTTTCCAAGCTGCCGCAAACTGAGCTTCAGCAAGAGGTGGTGCGCATGTTGCAGAACGTCGATCGTGAAGTCGGGATTGACATCGGCTTTCGGATTGAAGATCTCGACGGCACCCTCGTTGCGGATTATCGCGGCGACCTGGAGATGGCCTTGGCCTCCAATACTAAGCTTTGGACCACCAGTGCCGCGCTGTTCGCTTTAGGGGAAGACTTTCACTGGCGCACTCGTGCTTTCTTAGAAGAGGATCATCTCATCGTGGTCGGTGGGGGGGACCCCTCGCTACGAAACCTGCCGGGCAACCACGCCGATGACGCTTTTTTGGCGGGACTTGCCCAAAGTCTGAAAGATTCTGGGACCACGAAACTCAAAAAGCTGAGCATCGACGGTAGTTATTTCCAGGCCAATGGCCCGCACCCGCTGTGGCCGAAGGATCAGCTGAGTTTTGAATACACCGCGCCGGTTTCCTCCTTGTCGGTGAATGGCGGCATGGTCGAGCTTTCTTGGAATGCGAAGGCGCCGTCTTTGCGTCCGGCGATAGGCTCAGCAATCCGCTTGCGAACGGTGCAGGAGAATGGAAGCAGTCTTGCCGCATGGTGGAAAGATTCACGTGAAATCCACATCCGCAGTCCTCGTAACGGCAAGCCGAGTCAGGTGGCTTTTACTCAGCGCGATCCACTGCAGTTTGCTGGACTGTGGCTGCAGGAAGGCTTGCGCCAGCGAGGAATCCAAGTGGGCAGCCTGGAGTTTGTCGACTCCTATCAAACCACTCAGACGCCAATCTTAGATTGGCAAAGTGCTTGGAGCTTGGCCGATGTCGTCGTCGCTTGCAATAAGGAAAGCGATAACTATCTCGCCGAAGTCCTTTTGCTGACTCTAGGCCAGGAATTCCGCCAAAAAGGAAGTTGGGAAGCCGGCGTGGAGGTCATCGACCAGGTCCTCAAAGAAGCCGGGCTCGTAGATTTCGTGCTGCAGTTGGCCGATGGCTCTGGCATGGCACGGGATTGGCCTCGTGTCGTGAATGTTTCGCGGCCGCAAGACCTGTGCCAACTGCTACGCCTGATGTCGACCAAAGATGAAGGGCGCGTATTCTTCGATTCACTCCCCATCGGCGGCGTGGATGGCAGTCTCAAGCAGCGCTTTCAGGAAAGCGTGTTCCAGCCACAACGGGTGCACGCCAAAACCGGATTCATCATGCGCGTGAGTTCGCTCAGCGGCTACGTACTCGATGATGAAGACCGGGTTTTGGTGTTTAGTTTTGTGGTGTATTTTGACCGCAGTAAGAACAAGCAAACCAACAACAAGCGCTTTCGCAAGCTTCGCCAAGACTTACTGCGCTTAGTGCTGGAAGCCGCCTCCTAAGCAGGCTAAAACAGGGCATGACTGTGTCCACGCGTCCCCTCAAGCAGGACCTTGAGCAGGCTCACGCCCTAGCCGAGCAGGCGGGCGAGGTGCTGTTGTCTTGGAGCGGCCAACTTGAGCAGAGCGACGTCGGGCACAAAAGTGCTGCACGCGATTTGGTGACTGCCGCCGATGTCGCCAGTGAAAAACTCATCTTGGCGGGGTTGGCAGAGCTTTTTCCTGGCCAGGCCGTTCTGGCCGAAGAATCGGGTAGCCACCCAGGGATAGGGGGTTCTGGTCCGCGCTGGTGTATCGACCCCTTAGATGGCACCGTGAATTTCGTGCACGGTCTGCCCATGTATGCCGTTTCCATTGCCCGCCTCGATGAGCATGGACAGCCCGAGTTGGCGGTGGTGCATTTGCCTCGGATGCAAGAAAGCTATGTAGCCTACCGAGGTGGCGGAGCTTGGTGTGGTGAGCGGCGTTTACATGTCAGCCCAGTGAAGACTACCGAAGAGGCGGTGTTGGCGACTGGATTTCCGTACCGTCGTCATTTGCTCGCCGACAATAACCTGGAGAACTTTCAGCGCTTGTTTCTGCATCAGCGAGGCATTCGTCGTATGGGGTCGGCAGCCTGTGATTTGGCCTATGTTGCCGCTGGCAAACTCGACGCCTTCTGGGAGTTACATTTATCTCCCTGGGACGTGGCTGCCGGCGGACTCCTTGTGCAAGAAGCGGGCGGCGTGGTCGAAACCTTCCGAGGCGAAGGCTCTTGGGTGTTCGATGGCAACCTATTCGCTGGTCATGCGCCGGTGGTGGAAGATATGCGTCAACGACTTGGCGCCAATCGTGGCCCCGAGTGGCCCGACATGGGCGATCGTTCATGACCGATCAAGATGGTGTTCTGCAGATCCGAGGCGCGCGCGCAGGCAACCTGCGGAATCTGGATTTAGCGCTTCCCCATGGTGCCTGGACGGCAGTGCATGGGGCGAGTGGCGCAGGCAAAAGTGCCCTGCTGTTTGGTTTGTTGGCCCCGGTCTCGAAACGGCGGTTTCGTTTGCTCGAAGCGCCATCGGCCTTGCCGGGCGGTGGGGAAGCATGGTTGGCCCCCCTGGCCGACGAAGTGCGCGGCTTGCATCCGGTGATTGCTGGCGCCGGGGAAATTCCAAGAGGTCGTCGCAACACTCTTCTGGTCGATGCCCTCGATTTATGGCCATTGCTGGAACAAGCGTGGCATCGGAATGGAGGTTATCGCTGCACTTCGTGCCAGAGCCAATGGCGGCCGCCCTTAGCTGCTGACATCGAGCAATTGAGCGGGCAGTGGCAGGAGGGCACTACCGTTCTAGTGTTGTGCGAAGCCGCCGGTCAGGAGCGGGACCGCTTGTTGCAAGGTGGGTGGACGCGTTATCGCCTGGATGGAAGATTGCAGCGCTTGGAAGAGGCCCAGGAAACTTTGCCTCCCAACGCCGCCTTGTTGATCGACCGCTTTAAGTGGCGCGAAGGTCAGGAGCGCCGTTGGCGCGAAGCGGTGGACGCCATGCTGGCCCGCGGCGAGCCAGCCACCCTGGTCGCGATGGAGAAAGAGCAGGCGATTCCCTCGGCGTCGCGATGTCCGCAATGTGGGCAGGTTCATCAGAGCCACAATTGGCAAGACTGGAGTCGTCGCTCGGACCTGGAAGATCGTTACCTAGAGGGCGAGCCATGGTCACACTGGATGCAAGCGTCCTTGCAGGACTGGAGCGTTTGGGTCGATGAGCGTGACCGCAGTTCCGCCGCTCGCCGCTTGCGCATGCTTTTACGTACCGGACTCGGCCACCTCAGTGCAAACCGCGCGCTGGGAACGCTGTCTCTCGGAGAGGGCAGGCGCCTGGAGTTATCTTCGTGGATTGCCCAAGTGCGCAGTGGCCAAACCGTTTTGCTCGATGAACCGGGAATGGGGTTACATGGTCGCGAACGCCAAGCCTTGGCCGTCCTGTTACAAGAACTGGTGGCGCAAGGCAACACCGTCTTTACTGCGGACCCCGCGCGTGAGTTTTTAGAAGCAGCGCATCATTGGCTTTGGCTAGGTCCCGGCGGCGGCCCCGATGGCGGCACCATTGTCGGGCAAGGCCCGCGCGCGAGTTTGCCGCAAGAGGATTGGCATGACGAAGCCTTCTTGCAAGAGCATGCACCTGCAGAGACGGCAGAGGCCGCAGTGTCCTTTGCCAACTTGCGCCATCGCTATGTGGACATCCCTGAGCTGAATCTTCCCTTAGGCCGACTCGTGGCCTTTTGTGGAGTCAGTGGCAGTGGAAAGACCACCCTGATTGAGCAGCAACTCTTGCCCAGTTTGCGCGGCGTCGAAGGCGCACCAGAGGTCGTCGGCAAGTTGCCAATGGGTGGGGTGGCCTCATTGCTGGAGCGAGCCCTGCGCTGGTCTCCGTGGTCTACCGTCGCCACTCTCAGTGGGTGTTGGGCGGAAGTGCGCCAGGCCTTCGCCGACGGCGAGGAAGGGCGCATTCGCGGTTTAAGTGCCGCGGATTTAGTGGCACGGCCGCGCCAGGGAGCCTGCTCACTCTGCGAAGGTCATGGCCTGGATCGCGATGGCCTACCTTGCCCACAATGCGCAGCACTTGGCCTACGCGAAGACCTGCTTGCCCTGCGTTTGCGCCAACGCAGCTTGCGCGAATGGCTGACCACCCCATTGCACAAGTTGGAAAAACGCTTGCCCGCCCGCGGGCGCTTGCGCGCCACGGTGCGCCACCTGATTGATTTGGGTTTGGGCGAACGACATCTTGGCGAACGCGGTCGATTCCTCTCGCTCGGCGAACGCGGACGACTAGCGCTCGCACGTGCATTGGCCAGTGCGCGCAGGGATCGCCCCAAACTTTTTGTGCTCGATGAACCTTGTCTTGGTTTACCCGTACAAGAAGCCAGGAAAGTGGTGGCCTTGCTGCGTCGACTTTGCCGCGAAGGTCACAGCGTCTGGGTGGTCGAGCACCATGAATATCTTTTACGCGCTGCCGATTACCTGGTTGAGTTGGGGCCAGGTGCGGGCAAGGAGGGCGGCAAGTTGGTGTTTGCGGGGACCCCAGAGCAAGTATTGCAATCCTCTAGTGCCACTGGCGAATGGTTGCATGAGCGTCGGCGAGAAGCGCCGCCACCGCCGCCGCCGCGTCCGTGGCAAGAGTTGCCCTCGGCCATTTTGGAAGAGAATCGCTCGCGCAAAGGACGCATACGTTTGGAAGAAGAACTGCGCCGTGAGCTGGCCATGCGCAGTCCCTTGTTGCAAGACCAATCTGGATCCGATGCCGTGAATCGTCCTGCGCCGCAGCTGATTGCGGTCAAAACCGAGAACGATGCCACAGCAGAAATGACCTGGACCCCAGTGGCGTGGCCGACTGCTGCCCCGAGTCAGGCGCAGTTGCTGGAAGTCTTGGGTTTAGAGGAGTCTTTCGTTGGATTGTGCCAGGCTGAGGCAACTCCACAGTGTGGGAATTGCGGCGGCGCCGGCCCATGGCAAAACCTGCAGGAAGCGGTGATGTCTTTAGGGGATCAGGGCACCTGGCTCTTTGTGAGTCCTTTGCCCGAATCTTTTCTCGCAAAAGAGGAGCATCCGTCTTGGTTGCGTGCGGCAGGCTTCCGGCGTTTTCTGCGCAAGGGCAAGAGCTTTCGCTGGACTCGGCACAAGGAACAAGGCTTGCAAGCGGGCGACGCCGTGTGGTTAGAGGAACTGCCATTAGAAGATCCCGATTTGGTGGGGCGCTTGCGTGACCTGTCTCATCAAGCCGACTTGTTAGGAGAGGGGGTCGTGCAGGTGTTGAGTGCGGACGATCCGGACACGCTGCGCCTGGAATACCGCATGGGGGCCTGTCGCGACTGCGCGCGAGAAAATGTCACCATGGTTTCCCACCTTGGCGGAATAAGGATTTCTGAATTGCGCGAAGGGCGCATGCAAGATCTCATGAACGTGGTTATGGCCCAATCGAAATGCCCAGAAGTGTTCCAGCGCGCCCAGCCATTGCTCGAAGCTTCGAGTTTGCTCGCGCACAGCGCGGATTCTCGATGGCGGCAATGGAATGAAGAAGAACAGCGCGTGGCAAGGTTGATTGGCTTGTTGCTATTCCCCTTAGAGGGAGTCGCGATTTTGTCCGACCAAGCGTTGTCAGGACTTTCCCCGGGCATGGCCTACCGATTGGGCCAAGCGATGGTGCAGGGGCCAGGTCGATTCCGCTTCACCGATCCCGAGGGCTATCTCTCTGTGGCCACGGAAGAGGATTTATCGCTGGCCCATTTCGAGCCACCTTTCGCCGATGCCCCAGCGAGTTTTGCGTGGCAAGACTGGTGCAGCCCGCCACGTGCCGAGGAAAGCCAGAATCTGCGTCATGCATTAGGCGTCGCCGAGGACCTGCGTCAGTATTTTCTACGTACCGAGGGGGCGCGATTGGCTGGCTGGACCAGCCGCGATTTAGACCCCCGCTACAGCCCTTTACGCTGCACCCACTGCAAGGGCCGTGGCCATTTCGCACCACACCCTGCGCTGCAGGTGGCGTGCGGGCATTGCCAAGGGCATGGCTGGCAGCGGACCTTGGCCGCTGCCGAGGACCGGGGCTTGCGCTGGCCAGACCTCGGCCGCGAGCGCATTCAGGATTTGGCCCAATTTTTCCCGGAAAGTGGCCGTTTAGGGACTGTTTTTCGGGCTGCTGTCCATCTTCAGCTGGGGGAGTTTACTCTAGACAGTCGGCTCGAGAGCTTGCCGAGAGGGGTACGCATGCTCGCTCCCTTGGCCGGGTCGGCAGCAATTCTTGGCCAAATGGACCTGGCCATCGGGCTCGGACTTCCGGGCTGGACAAGCTTGGAGGGAGCGGAAATCTCACGTACAATGGTCAAATTCCGCGAGTACGCTGCCAGCTTTAGTTGGCGCGATCGACATCCCCTTCTGAGCACGAATTGAGCCTCGGCGACCGCCCGTTAATCCTCCAAAGCGATATGTCTATCGTGATGGAGACTGCGCATCCTCAGTTTGAGGAGATGCGTAATGGGCTCCTGCCCTTTGCCGAGCTTGTGAAGTCGCCGGAGTATCTGCACACTTACCGGCTGACCCCGGTTTCGGTGTGGAACGCCGCCTCGGTCGGGATGAATGCGGCATCGGTGCTTGGTTTCCTCACCGAAAATGCCCGCTACGGCGTGCCGCAGAACTTCGAGGCCGAGGTTAGCCATTGGTTTGCCCGCTGCGAAGTCTTTCGCCTTGTGGCAGAGGACAATCCAGAGCAGCTCGACGCTTCTCTTGACCGCAGTGAACAATGGTTGCGGCTCGACGCTACTCGCCCGGAAGTCTTAGCCGAGCTGATGCATGACCCGGAGTTGGCGCGTCTTTTTGTTCACGTCGACGAAGCCCGCGGCTGCGCTTGGTGTGATCGCGCCCGTCGCGGCCTGGTCAAAGAGCGCTTGGTGCGCTTGGGATACCCCGTCACTGACCTTGCCGGTTATGTCGATGGCGCTCCTTTGGCCATCAATCTGCGCGAGCAAACCAGCGAAGGCAAAGAATTTGGCCTGCGCCCTTATCAGCGCGAGGCCGTGGCCAGCTTCCACCACGAAGGCCGCGCCGATGGCGGTAGCGGTGTTGTGGTTCTGCCTTGTGGTGGTGGCAAAACCGTGGTCGGTCTTGCCGCCATGGCTGCTGTCGGCGCGCACACCCTGGTGCTCACGCCGAATACGGTGGCACTGCGCCAGTGGAAGCGCGAGTTGCTCGATAAAACTGATCTGCGCGAAGACCAAGTGGGCGAGTATTCCGGCGACGCCAAAGAGTTGCGCCCGGTCACGCTGACCACCTATCAAATCCTGACCTATCGCCGCAACAAGGAAGAAGGCTTCTTGCACTACGACCTGTTCTCGCGCGGCGATTGGGGTTTGATCATCTACGACGAGGTGCACCTCTTGCCCGCACCAGTGTTCCGCGCCACCGCAGATATTCAAGCACGTCGGCGCCTCGGCTTGACTGCCACTCTGGTGCGCGAAGATGGTCGTGAAGATGAAGTCTTCTGCTTGATTGGCCCCAAACGGTACGACGCGCCATGGAAGGACCTGGAGCGGCGCGGATACATCGCCGCGGTGGAGTGTCATGAACTGCGCGTACCACTCGGTGAAGACGACCGCGTGTCTTATCTAGCCGCCAGCAAGCGCTTGCGCTTCCGCATGGCCTCGGAAAACGAAGCCAAGATCGATGTCGTGCGTGCCTTGTTGAAGCGCCACGAAGGCGAACGCATCTTGGTCATCGGCCAATACCTGGATCAGCTGAACGACCTGCAACAAGCCTTCGGCCTTCCATTGATTACTGGCCGCATGCCCAATCCAGAGCGCGAGCGCCTGTACCAAGCCTTCCGCGAAGGCACTGAGAAGGCCTTGCTGGTCTCTAAGGTCGGCAACTTTGCGATTGACCTGCCCGATGCCAATGTCGCCATTCAGGTTTCCGGAACCTTTGGTTCGCGCCAAGAAGAAGCGCAACGCCTTGGCCGCATCTTGCGCCCTAAGGCCGATGGCGGGGGGGCCGTGTTTTACTCCGTCGTCAGTGACAGTACCGTCGACCAAGATTTCGCCGAAAAGCGCCAGCGCTTCCTCACCGAACAAGGCTACACCTATCACATCCACCCCGCAGCTTCGGTGCTATTAGAGGGCGGCTCGACTCATGGCTGAGTTGACTTTGGCGCATGCACTCGCAGCCTATAGCGAGAGCGAGTTAATTGACCTCCACGACCGCTGGATTGGCGGCGGCCCACCCAACCGGCGCTCGGAGTTGGTGCAGGTGTTGCGCGAGCGCATGGTCGATCCGCAGGCTGTGGTGCATATGTTCTCCAGCCTTTATGGAGACTTGGCACCGGTGTTCCGCCTCCTTGCCGAGCAAGCGGGCGAAGGCCTCGACTTGCTCGCCTGCGAAAGTTTGGCTGGTCGCGAAGACCTCGGCCATGTCAGTTTGCGCGCCGCCTTGCGTGGATTGCGGCAAACCGGATTGGTCGCTAGGGTCACGGCAAAAGGTCCGGGTGGTCATGTGTTGTGGGGGGTGCCTGCCGAAATCGGTGCGGTGTTGCCGCAGCAAGATCAGCTTCCCAGTCCGGGCGCCACCAGTCCGCTGACCTTGCACGGTTGGTTGCTGCAGAAAATGCAGATGTCGCCACTTGGAGCCGATGCCGTGCGCAAGATGTACCGCTTGCTGTCCTCGGAGTCCGCCATTCATCAACGCTTGCAGGGCTTAGAGCCTCGTGAACTAGATGTCATTCGCACCTTGGCGCTGCGCTTTGGTGGTTTGCTGCCGGCAGGGGATTTTCAATCCCTGGGTTATTCCGGTCAACTCAGCGATTTGGCTAGCCTGCTTGAAAAGCATTCGCTCGGTTGCTTGCAAGAGTTGAATTTAGAAGCCTTTGGCTTGCGCCAAAATGGAAAAGTCTTGGTGCTGTTCTTGGAAACTTTGCTTCCCGTTTTGCGCGAGGATGGCTTGCTGCAAGAACAACCCAAGCCCGATGCCATCGCCAGCATTGGAGTCGATTTTATCTCCAACTTTTCCCGGTTCGCGAGTTTTGTCGAGGGAGACACGATCCGCTTCACCGTGCGCGGCACGATATATAAAAGCACCGGCAAGCGCATTGCCGAGAAGCTGTTGCCGAATCCAGGGCGTGAGTTTCGCCGATTGCAGATGCTCGAGTTGGAGTACCGTTTCGCTCTGGGCAGCGGCTTCATTGACCGCACCGGCGAGCGCAGCTTTCACCTCACACCGCGCGGCCAAGATTTCCTCAAGCTTTCGCTGGCGGAAAAGCAGCGCCTGATGCTCGACTGGTTTATCGAAGACCGCGAGTTGCCCGGAGATCTATCGCACCAACTGTTATTGCGTCGCGTGGTCTTGCGCTATCTCAAGCGCTTGCAGCCAGAAGTTTGGGTCGATGCCATGGTCTTGCCCTTTGCCGCACGCAACCACTTGCTGGCCGCATTGACCGCAGGCGAAATGTTGCGCCCGGATAGCCGCTCCTTCCCGGTGCGCGCTGCGGCAAACTTGCAAAGTCTGGCTTGGGACCTGTTCGTTTGGGTGCGCAAGTACCTGTATCTGCTCGGCATCGTGGACTTGGCTTACGACGAGAGCGGCCGCGCCTGTGCGCTGCGCTTGACTCGCCTTGGCGCCGAACTCTTGGACCTGATTCCTGGGCGCGCTTTGGAGGCGAGTGGCCATGTGGTGGTCAACCCTGACTTTGAAGTGGTGCTCTTTCCCGACCAGCGCTCCCACGACATCATCCATCAACTCGATCGCTTCGCCGAACGCGAAATGGCCGATGCCCTGGTGCATTACCGCATCACCCCTGGCAGTTTGCGCCGCGGGCTTGCCGAAGGCATGAGCCTCGACCAGATTCTTAACTTGCTGCGCGACCACAGCCGCACGCCGTTACCGCAAAACGTGGAGTTCTCACTGGAATCTTGGGCGCGCCAAGGTGGCATGATTACCTTTCATGCCGACGGCCGCCTAGCCTGCGAAAAGCCAGAGATTCTTGACCGCTTAAGCTTGCACCCAGAACTCCGTCGCATCGGTTTTGAGCGCATCGCCCCTGAGTTGATGCAGCTTGATGGAGAGGTTGCCGAAGACCTACTGGCCGATTGGGTGCGTGATTACGGCGCCAGTCTGCGCCGCGCCGCCTCCTAAAATTGCTCCCATGTTCTCCTCCGCCAAGCTGCCGTTTGCACGAGGTGTTTGGGCGATTGGCTCGGATTTGGGCAATGCAGAAGAGGCCAAGGTGTGGACGCAAGACTTGGCCAATGCCGCCTGCCTGACCTTGCGTCGGCCACCTTCCCCAGATTCCCTAGCGTTTGCCACTTGGCGCGAGTTGTTTGCGCACCCCAACAGGCTCGCAGTGCATGCTCGCCTAGATTTGGCGCTACTGCATCCAAGTGCAGGAGTGATTGCCGGTGTGCGCTCTCTTCCAGTTCCCGCGTTGCGCCGACTCTTGCCAGGCCCGCGTGCGCTTGGCGTTTCGGTGCATGACAGCGAACAAGCCATCGCCGCAGAGGGGGAGGGTGCTGATTACCTCCTCTTCGGCCCGGTGTGGGAAACACCTGAAAAGGCTGGCATCATGCCCGCGCGCGGAGTGCAGGCCTTAGCGAGTTTAGTGCGTTCGACGAAACTGCCCGTCGTCGCCATCGGCGGCATCGAACACGAGAATCAAGTGCACCAAGCGCAAGAGGCAGGAGCCCAAGCCGTCGCCGTTTTGCGCGCTGCCAAAGACCCGCAACGCTTTGCCGCGTTGTGTCAAGCCTGGTCCTGAGCGTGCCACTTAAATGTTATACCGCCAATACACCTCAACCACTTCCTCGGAAGTGGGGTCTAAAGGAAACTCGACTTGGCCGTCTTCGCCTGCGCTGGCTAGGTATAGCTTGGGGCTTGCTGCGGGGCCATGGGCGACCAACACATAGGCGCGTCCCCATGGATCTTCGAGCATTTGCATGCCCTCGGGGAGCAGGGCTCCGAGGTCGCCACCGGTCAGAGCTTGGCCTTGATCGTCGAGCGGGGCTTCTCCGGGGCCGAGCAGAGGTAAGCTCATGGGGAGTTCGTCCGGCCCAGTAATGCCGCGCTTCTCCAGGCCGAGGTGAATCGTGCTGGCCAAGAAAGACAGCTGGTCGCGATCCATGCGCCGCTTCCCGCGCTCCACTTCGGCTTCGAGGGTGACTAGAATCGTGACCAAGATGACGCCCACCAGCAGCACCGTCCAAATCCATTCCAAGCGCGTTAATGCGGCGCGGGGGTTGGTCGTGGTGGGGCGAAGGCGGAAGGGAGACATCGTGTAATGGGGGTAGCCGAGGAAGCCGTGTGGGATATCTTCCGAAATCCCTCGCCACGAAGGAAGGGGGTCGGCGCGCCGGGTGATGATTGTGCCTTGTTGCAGCCACCACCGGGGCGCAGCTTGCTGCAAACTTGCGATCAGGTGATTGAAGGCGTGCATTTATTGCCGAGCGATCCGCCCAAGGTCTACGCGCAGAAGCTTTTGCGCCGCTGTTTGAGCGACTTGGCCGCAGCGGGAGCCACGCCGTGGGCAGCGCAGTGGACCATGGCCATCCCACCCGAGCGTGGGAGGCGGTGGATGTTGGCTCTCGCCAAAGCCTTTCGCGCCGAGGCAGAGGCCTTCGGACTACCAGTGGCTGGGGGCGACGTCAGCCAAGCTCCGGTCGTGGTTCTCACTTGCACCCTGCTTGGGCTCGCCAACGGCAAGGTCCCGGGGCGCGGCAAGCTGCGCGGCAACGAAACTCTGTTCGTCAGTGGAAGCCTAGGTGGGGCGGTGAGCAGTGGCCGCCATCGTTGCCCCGAACCACGATTGGCCCTTGGGCAACGTTTGGTGGAGCATTACGCGCCGCGGGCGATGATGGATTTGTCCGATGGCCTGGTGCGTGACCTGCCACGAATGCTCGGGCGCAGTCCCGAACAAAAGGCAGGCCAAGTTGCGGCATGGGGGGCGGATATCCGATTGCCGAAGCTGCCCATAGCCAATGAACTCGAGGCGAATCCAGCGGGCTGGGCATCGGCAATCGGCGAAGGAGAAGACTATGAGCTTCTGGTGGCTTTGGCCCCGCGCCAGACGAAGGCCGTTGCGGAAGACCGGGTTTTGCAGAAATTCGGTTTGCGCGAGATTGGACAAGTCGTGCCACAAGCTGGCATTCGTTTCCTCGACGACGGCGGACGAAGCCTTCGGCTCAAGGCCAAAGGCTGGGAGTATGGTTGGCGCTGATGAAGCTGCAGCTCACCCTGGAAGATGAAGCCGCGACCACGACTTGTGGCCGACGTTTGGGTGCGGTGTTGCAGGGCGGAGATTGCATTGGGCTCATCGGCACCTTGGGTAGCGGCAAAACCACCTTGTGCCGCGGCATCGGCGAGGGCTTGGAGTGCGTCCCGGCGCTGCGCTCGCCGACCTATTTGCTGTGCCATGAAGCGCAGGGCAGGCATCCGGTGTTGCACTTAGACGCCTACTTCGAGGCACGCATGGAAGGCATACTGGAAGACGGCCTTGCAGCTCGCTTTGACCGCGAGCATGTTCTGCTGGTGGAGTGGGCCGATCAGCTCCGCTCGTGGTGGCCCAAGGACCGCCTCGAACTCCATTTGGCGGGCACCGCAGAGGGCGGACGAGAACTCACTCTGGAGGCCACCGGGCCGCGCAGCCAAGAAGTCTTAAGCGTCTTTAAGAAAGAGGCTTTTGGGTCATGAAGAAAGTCGTCCCAGAGCTGAACCAGCGCCCCGCTGTCACGTTATCCCTAGGACAACGTCAATGAGTGGTCCTTCCGTCGACCTTCTCGAGGCGGCCCGCAACGGAAATGAGGGCGCTTTCGATGCCTTGGTCACGGCCATGGGGCCGCGCCTTCTCGGTTACTTCTTGCGCCAAGGCGCTTCGCACGCCCTGGCCGAGGACCTGTGCCAACATGTTTTCCTGCGCATTCTTCAAGCCCTTCCACGCTACCGCCCGAGCGGTCGCTGGGAAGCCTACTGCCTGCGCATCGCCCGCAACCTGTGGATTGACCATCACCGCAAACGCGGACGCTTCCAGGTGGTCCAAGAATCGAGCGAAGAAGCCGACCCAGGCCCAGGTCCAGACGAACAACTCGCTGTCGAAGATCGTGCCGCCAAGCTGCGCGAACTGCTCGCCAAACAGGAAGACAGCACGCGTGAGCTCCTGGAGCTCGCAGTCCTTCAGCAACTCCCATACAAAGACGTCAGCCTCATCCTGGAGATTCCCGTCGGCACGGTGAAATCCCGCGTTTACTACGCCTTGCGCAAACTGCGTGAGCAAATCCACAATCCTGAACACTTCGCCTGATGACCATGGAAGGCCCCCCGCAAGATTCCCACCCGCTCTCCGCACAGGAGCAAGCGCAGTTGGATGCACTTGCCAAGGAGCTCCATGACGCGCATCCTGAACCCAAGTTTTCGAGTGGATGGCAAGAGAAGTTGCATCAGCGCATTTGGTCGCAAGACCAGCATGGGGTCGCACATTGGACCTTGCGCCTGAGCATGGAGAAGAACCCGTGGATGCGGGTGGCGGCTTCCTTGCTGCTGATTGCCGTGGTCGCCGCGCCGGTGAGTGCGGTGTTCAGTCTGATGGTGGGGCCCAAGCAAGAGGCCTTCACCCTCGGTTTTGACCCCGCGATTCCGGACTTGCCGGAACGCCATCAAGAATCGCTCGAAGAGAGTCCCAATCTAGGGGACAGCTCCGAATCCTTTCATGGCGTGCATCCGCCTTTTGGCGAGGAACAAGAATTTGCTTGGAGTCCCGCCGCCCTCGAGGCCCTCAGTCGCTCGAATCGCTTGGCATTGGCCAGTCAACGCTGGCAGGCAGCTTCGCAGCGCGGCGACCTCCAGGTGAGCCTGGAAGCAAGAGCGAAGCGTTTGCTCGACAGAGCAGAACTCTTGCCTGATGCGGACTGGGACCAAGCCTCGGAGCAAGATCTCTGGAATGCCTTCCTCCAGCGCTGCTCAACGGGGTCCCTTGATGTGCCAGAAACCGCACTCTTTGTGCGAGCACAGGAGCTGCGGCAAACCCTGTCCGATGGCGCCCCGGTGCCGGCAGGCGTAGCAGCATGGATTTGGGTGGCCGATGGCACCCGCCTTGCTGGCCCAGAACAGGGTTGGGCCAAGGCGCCTTTCCGTCCATAAGCCAGCAAAGGGGTAGACTTTGCTTGGGCCAATGGGCCTGAGCTAACATCCTTTGGCGAGGCACGTAAGATGAGTCTTACTGAGCCACGCACACGGATGTTTTCCCCCCTCACGCTAACCCTATTTCTGCTTCCAGCAGCTTCCACTTCTTTGGCTGCTCAGGAGCCAGCTCCCGATGCTGCCCCAACAACCTCGCAGATTGTGGGCTTGACGCTGGAAGATGTCGTCAGCCTCGCTTCGGAAAGCGGTCCCGCGATTGAACAGGCGCGCCTGCGCAGCTTGGCAGCTAGTGGAGACATTCTCGAAGCCGATGGCGCTTTCGACCCGGTGCTGTTTGCCGACCTCACCTATTCTTACTTAGAACAGCCAGCAAGTGGCTTCTTTAGCTCCTTTGGTAACACCGAGCAGACCGGAATCGCCGCCACCCAAGGGATCCGCAAGGCCCTCACGACAGGCGGTAGTTTGAGCTTTCGCATTAATGAGGACTACAACGAATGGAACTTTTTGGCTGCGCCGGAATCCAATGTTTCCACTACGTTGGAATATACCCAGCCCTTGTTGCGGGGTGCCTGGAGCTTGAGTGCCACACAGGCTTTACAGTCGGCTGGTTACCGTTCTGACCGCGAGCTCGCTGGCGTGCGCTTTGCCAATGTCGAAGTGGTGCAAGCCGCCGTCGACGCCTACTGGGACTTGTCTTTTGCGATTGCAGACTTAGAAGTAAAGCGCCGTTCTTTGGCCTTGGCCGATGAACTCCGCGAATTGACCGAGGCAAAGTTTCGGGTTGGTTCCGTTGCCGAAGTCGAGGTCGTGCAAACCGAAGCTGACATCGCCACCAGGACCGATAGTTTGCTGACCGCGGCCAAAGCTGTGGATAGCGCCGAAGACCAATTGCGCGTTTTGCTTTACGGCTTGGCCGATGGCAACGAATGGGAGCTGTCACTGCGCCCTAGATCTGAGCCTCCTGTGCCCCAAGCGCAAGATTTGGATTGGCGCCAAGCCTTTGCCGATGCCCGCGAATACCGCGCGGACCTTCGTCAGTTGCGGATTGACGTGGCCTCGGCGCAGTTGGATTGGGACGTGGCCAAGAAAGGCACCCAGCCGAAGTTGGATTTTACCGCAAGTGGAAGTTACTACACGCAGGATCAACAATTGGGAGAAGCCTTTAGCGCCCTGGGCGACCGCGATTTCCCTGGCTATACCTTGGGTTTGATTTTTGAGTTGCCTTTGGGCAACAACCAGTTTGAAGGCGCTGAGATTCGCACCCGCTACAACTTGCAGTTGTCGAAGCGTTTGCTGCGCGACCGCGAAAATGAAATCGCCAACGAGGTCCGCGAAGCGGTACGTAATGTCGACTACAACGCCGAACGCGTTGCGGTGACGGCGAGTGCGCAAAGTGTGGCCTTGCGCCAACTCGAAGCGGAGCAATTGCGCTTGCGCGAAGGCGCCTCGACCAACTTTCAGGTCCTGCAGTTCCAGACCGACCTAGCTTCGGCCAGCAGTAGTGCCGCGCGTGCGCAGAGCGATTACGCGAAGGCGCTTACCCGGCTGAACTTGGTGCGCGGCCTGGACTGGGAAGGCTCGCGTCCGGACTTGGCAGACCTGGATCAGTACCGCCCGGGCGGCGAATCCCGCTAGCGAGTTGCTCTAAATCCGCGAGCGATTCCAAGCGGTTGCTCGCTTGGCGCATCTTCGGTGCGCCCGGCAGTCCTCGGAAAAAGTCCGAAGCGAGGCGGCGCATGATGCGCATGCCGCGGTGTTCACCATAGAGTTCGGCGACACCGATGCCGAGTTCCAGCAAAAGCTGGGCGCGCTGTTCCAGGGTGGGAGATGGCGGCAGCTCCTCGCCACGGAAGTAGGCATGCAAATCGCGGAAGATCCACGGCTGGCCTAGGGCGCCGCGCCCAATGGCGATGCCGTCGACACCGGTATCTGCCATGGCCTGGGCGCTCGCAATATCGGTGACATCGCCATTGCCAATGACCGGGATATCCACGGCTTCGGCCACGCGGCGAATCAGATCGAGGTCGGCATGACCCTGATACTTCTGTTCACGTGTGCGACCATGCACGGTCACTGCCATGGCGCCAACCTCGGCCATGCGCGCGGAAAAGCTGGGGGCGCACTTGTCAGCGTCGTCCCAACCGGCGCGAATTTTAATGGTCACCGGGATATCCACGGCCTCGACCATGGCTTGAATGCAGTCCGCGGCAAGCTCTGGTTCGCGTAACAGGGCACTGCCACCGCCGCAGCCGGTGATTTTAGGCACTGGACAGCCCACATTGAGGTCCAAGATGTGAAAGCCCTTCGCCGCAACCTTTTGCGCGGCAGAGGCTAAGATTTCTGGCTTGGCGCCGAAGATTTGCGCTGCCACCGGAAGTTCCTCATGGCCCTTCTCCAGGTAGCCTAGGGATTTTTCGTCATTGAAATGCAGGGCCTGCGAGGAGACCATTTCCGTCGTCGTCAGCTCGGCACCGAATTTGCGACAGAGTCGACGATAAGCCAAGTTGGTGTTTCCGGCCATCGGCGCCAACGACAGACCATGCTCGAAACGATATGGTCCGATGTTGTACCCGAGTCCGGTCTTCCCCAAGGCTTTGCCACTCATGAAGCCCACATTCTACCCCTTTTTGCTCCTCATCACCCTGCCCTTGCTTGCTTGCGGCGGAGAGGAGCCCAATTCCACCCAAGTTCCGAATGGAATGGGAGAGCAGCAGGGCGAGGCGAGTGTGTTTACTCTGGCCCCAGAGAATCTCCATGCCTACACACCTCCGGCCGACGGCCAGCCCAGTAAAGAGGATTGGGCGACGCGGTGGGTCGAGCATTTGCGCCGTGGCAGCAAAGATGGCCTGGACTTTGCCAAGGAGCAGCTGGCGAAAATGGGTGCGCCTGCGGTCCCGGTGTTGGTGACGGAACTGGAAGCGAATATGAGTCGGAGTGGCGCGATGGGCTACCTCGTCAGCCTGTGCGAAGTGTTGGGTGCATGCGGTTCCTCCGACCAAGTTCCGTTGTTGCTTAGAGTCCTTGATCAGAATCCGCCGCCTGTGGTTCGTACGGCTTCCTATGAAGCATTGATTCGCCTCGGCAATCAGGACATGGTGCCCAGCATTTTGGAGCGCCTATCCTTCGAAAATGAGTCCGCTCCGCGCGAGGCTGCGTTGCGTGCCATCGCCGAGGCTGGTGGGCCAGTTGCCCTGGCCTACCTGGAACAAGAGACGCGCAAGTGGATTGCGCAGGACCCCACTGCCTTTGCTGGTGACAAAGCTTTTTCTGCCTTGCTGTTGTGTGAGGACGAGCGCACCCCGACTGTGCTCGCTGGCCTGAAAGAATTGCTGCCACCCTTCCAGCAAGTGCAAAGCATGGGTGCGCGGATTCGCTTTGGCGACCGCGATTTAGTGGAACAGTTGCGCCCCTTTTTGAACCAGGAAGACTATCCCTCGGCGGGAACTCGTGAACTGGCGCTGCAACTGTTGGGCGAGCTTGGCGATTGGGAGTCAGTCCTGTCTCAGGAAACATCCACGGTGCCGAAGATGCAGTTGGCGGTGGTGGCTTTGTTGCGCCGGCCTGAGGCCATTGCTGCAGGTGTGGGCCTAGATGTCCTCGATCACTTCGCCGAGCATGGCGAGGACGAGTCTCTACGATTGAATGCTCTTGCTGGCCTGGTGGAGCGCGGACAAGGCGAACGCTTGAATGCCAATCTCCGTCAATTGCAATCCTTCCCCACAGGCCGAGGCTCTGGAGAGGCACTGCGGATATTGAGTCGACCTGAGTTTGCGGACGAGCGTGTGGCCAACATCATGATTGACCTTTGGGCGCGAACCGAGGGAGCTCATCATGTCGATTTGGTGCGTGCCCTTGCCGTTTCCGGACGCCCAGAAGCCGCGACCTTTCTGCAACAAATCGCGCAAGACGAAACCGTCGACGTCGGCTTGCGCCAAAGTGCTGCCACGGTTTTAGCCAACTTCCAAACGGGAATCGCCGTTCCCTTGTTGTTGGAGTTTTACCAGAGCAATCCTTCAGCAGGTCGCGCTTCCTTGGTGCTGCCTGGCCTTGGTCGGCATGTTCAAGATGCCCGGGCCGATGCCTTTCTGCGCGAACTCGCGGAAAACTTGGAACTCAATGATGCGGTGCGGCGCATCCTGATTGATGCCATTCCCTTGATTTACCGTGCCGAGGGTTACGACATCTTGAGCAAGATGTTGGCCACCAGTAAACGCATTGATGTGCGTCGCTACATCGAGTCGACGCTGTGGCGGTACTACTAAGCCTATTCCGGTGGGAAGGCTCGGGCTAGTTGCCGAACAAGCATCATGATCAGTGGTGCGGCGAGCGCCAGGATCATGTCTTGCGGGCGTTGCATCGCGGCCACTAAGCACACCGCAAGAATCAAGGGTGCCGAAGACAACGAGTGACGCACGATGGCCTGCACCTGATGTGGTTCCCAAACCTCGTGGCGGATGCGCCAGCCTGGAGGGATGAGCCAAGCGGCAAAAAGCACCCACGGCAGCAAGAACCACCACTGCACTCCGCTGCCATAGGCAAGCACCAAAGGACTTAATGCCGCGGCGGAAAGGAAAGCCAGGGCCCGCATGCCCAAGATGCCTTCTTCTTCTTTCTGCGCAATTCGTGAAATCGATAGGAAGAAAATTCCGTAGCAGGCAAAGGGAGTGAAGCTGCTGGGGGTGAAGGTGGCATTGAGGCCAAACACGGCAATCATGGGCCAAGCAAGGGAGAGCGCACGGGCAATCGCTAACAGCCACGGGCCCGCCATTTGGCGAACGACTCCAGAACTGAAATCGTAGAGCAAGATAATGCCGGCAAGCCATGGCGCGGCAGCGGCCAGTTCGGGGCTGACGAGGGTGCTGCAGTAATAGCCCGTGGCGATCAGACCTAGGCCAAGCACGAGGCCCACCAGCGGCGGAATGCGACCGTCCGCGAGCGGGCGTTTGCGACCGTGGGCACGGTCCTGGCGAAGATCGCGCCAATCATTCAGCACCATGCCGCCGTGATAGAAACACAACAATGCAGCAAGGGCAAGGACGTCGTTCTCGAAGCGCCACATGCCTGCAAGGCGGGCGCCAATCAGGAAATCCCACAAGATTGTGGGCAGCAGGGCGATGCGGAGTAGAGCAGCGAAAGCCATGTCAGGACATCAGTCGTTGGATGTCCATGGTGGTCACAAACAGAATCAGGGCTAGGACCACAAAGACGCCGATGACTTGGAAGCCAGCTTGAATGTGCATGCTGACTGGTTTGCGCCGCACCAGTTCAATCAGCGCAAACAGGATGTGGCCACCGTCGAGTGCCGGGATGGGCAACAAGTTGAGCACGCCCAAGTTGACCGAAATCAGGCACAAGAAAAACAGCAAGGGGATGAGGCCTGCATTGGCCATGCTGTGGGTGATTTGACCGATAGAAATGATGCCACCCATATTGCGGCGATCGATTTCCCCCGTGACCATGCGCTGCATGGTGAGCATGACATCGCCGACCATCGCTTTTGCTTCTTTGAGGCCCATGCCAATGGCAGTCAGCGGATTGGTGGAGCGCACGGTCTCTTCGCGCAGGCGGAAGGCCAGGCTGTAGTCGTAGGCCGGCACCGGTGCGAGCGTGAGTTCCAGGCGCACCGCCTCTTCGCTGCCCTCACGGGCCAGCAGTAAATCAAGTGGCTTGGCCGTTTCCAGCGCGGCATTGGCAGCGACGACTTCGCGCAAATCGTCGAGGGTATTGATGGCTTGGTTGTCGACGCGCAAGATTTGGTCGCCATCCTGCATACCCGCCAGGGCTGCGGCGCCACCAGCGCGTATGGCGTAGGGCGCTTCTGGCCCGGCCTCTAAGGCGAGGCTCGCGGCCACTGCGGCAAGGTTGAGTTCTGGGTGCGCCGGAATGGTGCGAACGTTGCCATCTAGGCCTTGGACGAGAAGCTCGGGTAACCCTTGGTCCTGTGCGGCCAATAGGACATCGGCCAACTTACGAACCGGTTGTCCGCCAACGCGAAGGATGACTTCGCCCACGGCAAGTTTTTGATCCAAGGGAGGGCGAACTGCCGCAACGACGCGGGTCATTTGCAAGACGCCGAGTTGTTTGGGCAACAAGGCGGTGTCCACCGGCTTGGGAGACCAATCGACAAAGGCTTCATCTGCCTCGCCTAAGGCATAGCCCAAGCGCAGGCTTTGCTCTTGTTCGAGTGCGCCATCGAGCAGCAGCTTGACCGTGAGCGTTTGCTCGACGTCCACGCCATTGACGGAAGTCAGCGCCGCCCCCTTGGGCAGAGCCTGGTCCAGTGGACTGTCCGGGACTGCCATCAGATCGAACAGGGGGCCAATGCCGAGTTGGGGAAAGCCACGCTCCTGGTCGAAGCCTGGAGTGACGAGGAGTTCGCGTTGTTCTCCCTGGCCGTCGACAATCACCATCGGCAAGGATTCGCCGGCTTCGGCCAAGGCCACCGAAGTCGCGATATCTCGGAAGCCATGCACCGTGCGGTCTTTCACTTCCAGGACACGATCGCCTGAGCGTAGGCCAGCTTCCCAGGCCGCTCCACCAGGAGTCACGGAACCCAAGATGGGTGCCTCGAAGGGAACTCCAATCAGGAACAGAATGGGTAGCAGCAAAAAGGCGAAGGCGAAGTTCATCAAGATGCCACCTGCGTAGAACAACAAGCGCTGTTGCACACTGGCTGCAAACAAATCACCCGGTCGCGGGGGGCGGGTGGGATCTTCGCCGCTGACTTTGACGTAGCCACCAAGCGGTAATAGAGAGAGCCGAAAATCCGTATCGCCACGGCGCCAGCCAAACAGGCGCGGGCCGAATCCCAGGGCGAACACTTCCACGCGAATGCCGGCGGCGCGTGCCGCATAATAATGGCCGGCTTCGTGGATCAGCAGCAAAATGCCGATGCCGAGGATGGTGGCAAGGATGGCGGTCATGGTCGTTGTAGGGCGAGAAGGTCGTGGAAGGCTTCGCGGGCGCGAGCATCCGCGGCGTCGACCGCCGCTAAGTTAGGTAGCGTATTGCCGCCGCATCGTGACAGCACTTCTGCGCACAAGCTGGTGATTTCCAGGAAGCCAAGTTGGCCGTTCAAGAACGCGGCAACGGCTTCTTCATCGGCGGCATTGAGAACCGCACCTGCGTCTCCGCCAAGGCGCGACGCCACTCGCGCCAACTCCAAGGCGGGATAGCGCTGTTCGTCGGGAACATCGAGTTCGAGGTGGCGGAACAGTAGGGGGTCAAAGCCTTGCAATGGCGAAGGCATGCATTGCGGAGCATGCAGCGCGGCGTGCAAAGGAAACCGCATGTCCGGGGGGCCCAGCTGTGCCAACAGCTGGCCGTCATGGAACTCGACCATGGAATGAATCACCGATTGACGATGAATCAGGACCGTGATTTCGGTCGCGAGCACCCCAAACAACCATTGCGCTTCGAGCATTTCGAAGGCCTTGTTCATCATGGTTGCCGAATCAATCGTGATGCGCGGACCCATGTCCCAATTGGGATGCGCCAGAGCCTGCTCTGGAGTGACTTCGGCGAGCTGCTCGAGAGGGGTGTCGCGCAGGGCGCCGCCAGATGCAGTGAGGTACAAGCGCCGGATGTCCGACTGCTGGCGACCGTGGAGGCATTGCTGCAAGGCGGAGTGCTCGGAGTCGACCGGATAGAGATGGGCGCCATTGGCTTTGGCGAGATCGAGCAAAAATTGACCGGCCAACACCAAGGATTCCTTGTTGGCCAAGGCCAGGTCGCACCCGGCGGCCAAGACCGCCTCGCTGTAGGCCAGGCCCGCGGCGCCGACGACCCCATTGAGGCAGATTTCATAGTCGCCTTGGCGAAGGAGCTCGAGAAGCTGCTCGCGCTGCTCGACATCGCTGGTGAGGAAGCGCTGGGCATCGGCAGGGCCAAGCGCTGCCAGCTCCTCGGACTGCGAATGGGCAGCGAGAACCTGGACTTGCAGGGGCGAATCGGCTTCGTCGAGGATGGCCAGCGCCTGGCGTCCGACAGTTCCGGTCGCGCCGAGCACGATGAGGCGGCGTGGTGCGGTCATCACGTCTCTAAATCATACGTCCGAGCCGATACAATCGTGGTCCATGGTTGCCTCGGAACCCTCCGATTCTCTCAGCTACCGCGATGCCGGCGTCGACATTGCCGCCGCAGAAGCTGCCCTTGATGCCTCGAAGGCGGCCATCCGCCGCAGTCACGGGCCTCGCGTTCTTGCCGACGTCGGCAGCTTTGGCGGTTTGTACTCCGCCAAAGGCCTCGGCGATGACCCGGTTTTGGTGGCCTCGGCAGACGGTGTCGGCACCAAGATTCGAGTCGCCTCGGCCGTTCAGCGCTTTGACACGATTGGTCGTTGCCTGATTCAGCACTGCATCAATGATGTCCTGGTGCAGGGCGCGGAACCCTTGTTCTTCTTAGATTACATCGGGGTTGGCAAGTTGGATCCGACCATGGTCGCCACCGCCATCAAAGGCGTGGCCGATGCCTGTACCGATCACAACATGGCCTTGCTCGGCGGCGAAACTGCGGAAATGCCGGGTGTGTATCCAGACGATGAATTCGATTTGGTCGGCACCCTGATTGGCGTGGTCGAACGTGAGCATGTCATCGACGGCAGTCGTGTGCGCGCTGGCGACAAGCTGATCGGCATGCCTTCGATAGGCCTGCATACCAACGGTTATTCCTTGGCGCGCCGCATTGTGGAAGACCGCATGAACTTGGCCTACACAGACCCCTTCCCGGGAGATGAGGAGGGCCGTTCGGTGGCCGACGTCCTGTTGCAAGCGCACCAGTGCTACCTCGAAGCCTTGCGTCCTTTGCTGAAAGACCCGGCGCTCCATGCCATGGCGCACATCACTGGCGGTGGCGTCCCAGGTAACCTGCCGCGAGTGCTCCATGGTTACGGCGCCAAGGTTTCGCGTGCAGCGGTGCCAGAACAAAACGTCTTCGCCCAACTTTGCGCTGCTGGCGACGTCGAGCGCGACGAAAGTTGGCAGGCCTTCAACATGGGCGTCGGCATGATCTTGGTGGTTGCCCCTGAAGCCACCGAGCGCGTGGAATCGATTCTTGCCGAGAGTGATTACCCAGGCTTCCTGATGGGGGAGATTGGGGACATGGATAGCGGCTTTCACTACCTCGATTAATCATTCATGCGCACACTCTTGCTGATTGGCGGTTTGTTCTTGGTCACCGGTGCCGAGGGTTTTGCGCAAGAGCCTGCAGTTCCGAGCGAGCATCTGGCACGCGTGCGCACCCTGCTCGAAGAGCCACAACCCCGTCAACCACAATGGCGTCAGCAGCTATTCCAGTCGGTGCGTCGCTTGGAGTTTGGCCCGGTGGAATTGGTGCGTGCAGCATGGGAAGCCTTAGACCTTCCCGGCGATGACCGCTCGCACTCCAATCTACTGGTTTATCTGCGCCGTCACGGGTTACCGCTGCCGGAGCCCCGTCTAGACGAGGCTGGTGATTCCTTGCTGGAGCGTGCCCTAGCGGCATGGGGTCAACTCGATTTGGCACAAGCTCGTACCTTGTTGGAGCAGGGCGCAGAGAGTTACCCCGAGAACCTTCGATTCGCCAACAATTTGCCTTGGTTGCCCGTAATCCCACCGACGCCTGCGCGCGTCGACCCTCGGCAAGGTAGCCGAGAGTTGGCCCTAGACGTCCTCGCCCTGCGCACAGCGCGCACCTAAGCTGTTTTTAAGATGAACCGTCTGCTTCCTACCCTTGTGGCCCTTCTCGCTTTGGCAGTCACGCTGCCAGCGCAAGGAGAAACGGTCCTCAAATCTGGTGATGTCAAAAAGTTTTCTAAGCCATTCGGAGAATGGTTGGAAGCCCGATTAACCAATGACCCTGAAAGCGCGGGAGAGGCATTAGGCGATCTCGACAAGGCCATGACCAGCGTGACTAAGAAGCTGAAGGGGCGTGATCCTCTTTCCTTAGTTGCCGACTGGGAAATCGTGTTACAGCAAGGGCGCAAGTTTGAAACCAACGGCAAGTTGATGGCACGCGGCAAGGTCGCCAACATCACCTTCCCCAGCGGGATTGAGACTTTGGTGCGCATGCCATTGAAGTACACCCCAGGCAAGGTTCTCTACCCCACGATTGTGTTGCTTGGTCAAGATGCACGCGCTGCGTTGGAGGAGCTCGAGAAGGGAATCGCGGATCCGTTCATTGTGATCATGCCGGACATTACCGATCTCGATGCTGCCGCGGTCGCCGAGGTGAATGGCTTCACCCGCATCGCTGGTCCAATTGGCCAAGCCTCGTTGTACTACGGCGTTGACCGCCGCCGCTTGTTTTTGGTGGCCCTCGATGACCAGGCCGCCGAGGTCACGCGCCAGTTAGCCGCGGAAGTGCCAAACTACTTCGCCGGCATGGTGAACTTTGGTAAGCAAGATGACACCGCATTCCCTGGCAGCGCCAACCTGAAAATTGTGCCGCAGCCAGAAGCGACTCCAGCCTCCTTGGCAGAGGGAATGGCCTGGTGTGAAGCACAGGTCGCCATGAATCCTTACCCCACCGAATTCGAATACGAAATTGCCGTCCCATGGCAAGGCCGAGCCTACTGGGTGCAGGCGGTGGACTTCGATAGCGACGCTGCGGAAGGCACCACTGCTTCGCGCTTTAAGGTTTCTGTAGATCGAGAAAGCAACACGATTAATTTGGATTCGACCGGTATTTATCGCGTGCGCATTTTCTTGTCCGATGCCCTGCTTGATCTTGATCGCCCAATCGTGGTCATGCGCAATGGTGAGTCTTACACCTATCAAGCGTCACGCTCAATGGGTGCCTTGCTCAGCAACTTCGGAAGCACCTTGGATCGTTCGGTGTTCCCCGCGATGATCTCGAGTCTCGACATCCCGCAGCCCAGCGACAGTAAGGAAGCTGAAGGTGCTGGACCGGCTGGCAACTAAATGACGCTGTTCGCGGCCGCACTGGCGGGCTTTGCCGTGCTTGCGGTAGAGATTTTGGGTGTGCATTTACTGGCACCCTGGTTTGGCTCCTCGACCATTGTGTGGAGTCAGCAGATTGGCTTAGTGTTGCTGGCGATTGCCCTAGGCGGGTGGATCGGCGGGCGCCGCTCATCCACCTCTAAAAATCCGCGGCACGATGCCGCATTGTGTTTTGCAGGCGGGGGACTGCTGCTGGCCTTCTGCTTGTTCGGCTTGGCTCCTTTTGCCGGCTGGATTCTTCCAGAGAGCTTGAGCTTAGATCAGGCGGCGAGCATTTTTGGCCGTGGCTCGATCACAGCAGCCCTGTTGTTCTTTGTTCCACCGGTGTTTTTCTTGTCGATGATTTCGCCGCTCTTGGTGCAGATACGTGCCGAAGAGCGGGGGGCAGGCCGAGCCGCAGGTGAAATTTCGTGCGCGGGGACGATTGGCTCTTTGGCTGGAGTGTTGTTTGCGACCTTTCTTGCCTTGCCAGTATTAGGTGTGCGCCCCACACTCGGCATGGTCGCCGCCATTTTGTTGCTGTCCTCTTTCTTGCTGCGCAGGAAACCGGTGGCACTGGCAGCAGCTGCGGCTCCGTTGTTGCTCCTCTTGACTCCAGATGCTTCTGCCCAAGCTAATCTTCCGGAAGGCGCCAAGGTGCTGGCCGTCGCCGAGAGCTCATATCAGCATTTGCGCGTGATTGAGTTCGAGGATGGCGTTCGTTGGCTGCAAATGAACGAAGGCGTCGATAGCTATCAATCCTTATGGTTGCCTCAGGGCGGCTGGCCAGGTGGCTACTATGACCTCTTTGCCTTAGCTCCTCTCTATGCTGATTCCGGAATGGAAGCCGTTCGTTCCGGGCAAACTGCAGTCCAAGTTTGGGTGCTGGGATTTGGTACCGGGACGGCCGTGGAACCCCTGGTGCAAGGAGCCCGTGCTGTTAGGCGCAGCCTTGAGGTCACTGGTGTCGAACTCGATCCGGTTGTTGCAGAGTTGGGCCATGAATGGATGCCGCAACAACAACAGGCCGACGTCACCCTCACCGAATTGGTCGGTGCCGATGCACGCGCCATGTTGCGTGCGGGCCCAAACAATCTCGACGTCATCGTGCTCGATGCCTATGCACGGCAGTTCGAGATTCCCTTGCATTTGGCGACCACGGAATTCTTCGCCGAAGTCCACAGCCATTTGCGCAGCGGTGGAGTCTTTAGTTTGAATCTTGGCACGGCGACACCGGCCAGTGCCGATAGTGGCTTGCTTGGCGCGGTTCGCGGCGCAGTGGCAGATAGCTTTGGCGAGCATGTGCGCATCCAACAGGTTCCATACAGCCGCAACTGGGTTTTGTTTGCGCGCAAAGACCAGCCCTTGCCTGACTTAGAAGAGCTGCTGGGCTTGCTTCCAGAAGCTTGGCCATTGGCGCTTGGAGCTGCGTGTTTGCCTGGGCTCGTACGCAATGGCGCTCCCGATGGCGCGGTGGTTTCCTTGCATGATGATCGCAATCCGCTCGGGGTGCAGCAGCTCCTGGACTGGCGCGAGGGAGGAGAATGAGGCGCTTCGGCCCGCGGACCAGCTCAGGGGCCCAGCGGCAGCCGGTGTGGGCCGCAGCTCTCTTGCTTGCCGCGCTTGGCGTTGTTCCCGGTCTGCGCGCCCAGGGCCATTCCACGGCCGCTCAGGCGCCCCCTCAAGATGCTCAGAGCTTGCTCCGGTATCACCTGGAAGCGGCGCCTCGTGCCGAGGCTCAGTTGGCTGCTCTTACGGCTCCTGGCTTGTCGCCACAGAGGCGCTCCGAGGCTGTCGAGGAGCTGCGTTGGCAAGCCTATGTTTATCTTCAGGCTGGTGCGGAAGGGGAGCTGTTGCCTCTACTGGACGGCCTCGCCAAAGTCGAGCAGACGAAGCCCGGAGTTGAGCTTCCTGCTGACCTTCATCAGGCCACTCTTGCCGATGCCGAGCGCTTTCGTATTCAGGCCGCTTGTTGGAGTCCAGAGCAATATTCCACAGGCTTAGCTCTGGCGACGGCATGGTCCGGGCGACATCCCAAAGCAAGTGAGGCAGAATCAAGTTCCGTGGCTGCGATGAAAGACTATTTGGAAAATCGCCTGCAAGATCGGGAAGAGATCCAGAGTCGTGCGGCGTCTTTACTTTGGTACCCTTTGCTTTCCTTGCTGTTGCTGCTTGGACTTGGTCGCCTGCTTTGGCGGCAATGGTTTTCCTGAATTCACATGGTCCTGTTTCGTCGTCGTTCCCGCCCTAGCCGTAGCTTGCTGCTATTGCATTCCGACGGGCGCTCTTACGATCGCACCCTTGGCGCACGTGCATTAGAGGACTTGCGTGCGGACCTGGAACGCTTGGCGGGGGATGCCGGTGCCTTGCAGTGGGAAGCGAGCGGGCAATTTGGAACCTCCTTGTTGTTGCAAGTTTGGCCGCCAAGCGTTCCTATGCCGCATTCCGCCTTTCTGCGCAAGGCGCGTTTGGGAGAAGAGGGCTTAGAGCTTGTCGTGGAGTGGTCCGAGCATTTGGAGCTCGAACCCTTGGCGTCCTTGTTGGCAGACCATTTCGACGGCGCTCGCTTGGGCGCCGAAGCCGAGCCTGCCTCGGCTGCGGCCGCTGCAGTGGTGTCTCTCGAATTCGAAGATGAGCTCGAGCCCGAGCCTGTTCCTGAGCCCGAGCCTGTTCCTGAGCCAGAGCCTATTCCTGAGCCAGAGCCTATTCCTGAGCCAGTGCCTATTCCTGAGCCAGTGCCTATTCCTGAGCCAGTGCCTATTCCTGAGCCAGTGCCTATTCCTGAGCCAGAGCCTGTTCCTGAGCCAGAGCCTGTTCCTGAGCCAGAGCCTGTTCCTGAACCAGAGCCTGTTCCTGAACCAGAGCCCGAGCCCGAGCCCCCAGCCTTCCCGGAACCGGAAATCCTGCCGCCACCCACACGGGCGGCGAAGCCATCAGCCAAGCCCGAGGAGGGTAAGCGCTGGCACCAGCAAGACGACGATCTCTTTGCCATCGCCGGAGAAGTTCACCCGGACGACACTGTCGATCACGGCCTAAACATCCAGCCAGAGGATTTACCATGGCTGAACCCTGGCGACATGATCATGTCCGTCCGCCGCGGTCCTTGCCGCATCAAGCGCGTCGAAGATGAAGCACGACAGCTTGTTGCCCAAGATGAGAACAAGCAGTTGGTGGTCATCGCCTTTGAAGAGATCCTGCAAGAATTCCGTTTTGACGACGGCTACTAGCAGAATCTCTTCGCGAGCTTTTTACAGAATATCGAGCAATCCCGTACCGCTGGACGGATCAAGCAGGGTGCTCACACCAGCAAGATAGTTCAGGTCGGCGGAATAATGGCTGCGCCATGGCATGGTGGATTGATCTGCGACCATGCCCAATGCCACCACAGCAAAGGCACGACCGAGTGGAGTCAGGCGCTGATCGCTGATGGCCTCGATGAGTGGTGCCACTGCACTGCGATCCCCAATGAAACCGAGCGCATTGGCAATGCTGGCTAAAGTCGACAAGCGCGGAGGCCGACCGTTGTCGGGGCGAAGGCGTTTCACCAAAGCCTTCACCGCAGAGCCATCGCCGAGTAAGCCAAGGCCGATGTTCGCCTGCCGCATCAAGTCCATATCGCGCTTGGCGTCGTCGACCAAGTCAATCAGGACGCCAGAATCGTCGGTGTCAGCAATCAGGCCAATCGCCACTGCGCAATATCCGCGGAAGGTGTTTTCGCGTGAATCGGCAAGTGCTTCTTTGAGCGGATCCAGAGCTTGATAGTCCTCGCAAAGTCCAAGAGCAATCGCATAGGCGCCACGACGCTCCGGCGATTTCACTTTGGAAAATTGTTCACGCAGAGTCGAAGTGATGATCGTTGCGAAGACATCGTCTTGCTTCTCCTTGAGTTCAAAACGTAGAACTCCGAGTGACAAGGCGCACCAAGGTCGCAGCGGAGTGCTCATCTTGCCCATTCCCTGAATGAGATGCTGAATGACATCGGCCTGGACGCTATCCGCGCTGGATCCCAAGTAGGCCAAGGAAATCGCAGCAAAAGCACGAGTTTGATGATCGCGGCTTTGGTGTAGAGCTCCGCTCAGGCCGTCAAAAGTTTGACGCGCCCAGGCCTCGTCAGCCTCTGGGTGGTCCTTCGCCATGACGCCCAATGCTTGGACGATCGAGCGCGAGTGCCAGCGCGCAGGACGTCTGCCCTGAAGTTGACTCAGGAAGGTGTTGGTCGTTTTCACGAACAAGGGATTTTGCGCAGAAACACCCTGCAGCAAATGAGCAATGGTTTTGGGGAGGTGAGCCAAAACCAATGCATCCTGACTTTCCTTGGCCAGCATGGTTTGCAGGCGAGGGATATAGATTTCTGGACTGGGTGGCTGGATTCTTCCCAAGCTGATGGCTGCGGCCACTCGTAAATCCTTTAGTGCCGATTGGTCTTCCATCAGCATTTGCAGGGCACGCTCGCCTAGGTAACCCTTGACTATGGGATCCGTGCTCGCGTTTCCAATCAGGCCGAGGCCATAAAGAGCAAAGACGCGGGTTCGGATGTCGACGCGAGTGTCGTCGACCAGCTTGCGCCCAGCGGGTTCATCCCAAGCCAAGGCCTCGAGGGTGGGGATGGCCTCTGGGTGGCGCAAGATGCCTAGCGCCAATGCAGCGGTTTCTCGAATCTCCTGGTTCGATGCGGAGAGTTTAGGAATCAGCGCGGCAATCACCGCTTTCTGTTGCACACCGATGCGCCCGAGCGCAACCATGGCGCCGGACACGATGTCGCGATCGTCCTCGGTGCTGAGGAGCTGCAATAGAGCCGGAACGATCAGTACGTTAATGTCCTGTGCAGAGGGGCCCATGGTGAAGGCTCGTCGCGCACCGCTGCCAAGGCCGATCAGCGCTCCTGAATCGGTGATTACCGCTTGGCTTCGCACCTTGGCCTTGAGGTTGAGATAGCGATCTTTGTTGAACTCCCACCAGAAGGTCCATTGCCCGAGGTCGGGTGGGATGGAAGTGTGGGTTACGCTCGGATCCGCACCTTGCGGTTGGTTCGGAGGAGTGGTTGGTGGAATTTGTGGGTTGCCAGTGGGCGGTGGATTCCCGTTCGGAGGAGTCACCGGTCCTGGTTGCCCCGATGGAGGAGAGGGTGGCGTAGGCGGAGTCGGTTGCGAACCGGTACCCCCGGGTGGGACCACATCGCCGGGCGGAATGTAGGTTCCGCCATGCGCCTGGGCCAGGCTTGGCATCGCGAACAACGCCGCGAGAATGAGAAGTTTAGAAATGAGTTTGTTCATGATGACATGTACTTTGGGACACCATGAACAACGCAACTGTTGTGCCAGGATAAGGGACGGTAAAGCAGGGGGAAATGTTCCTGAAGATGAACATGCTGGGATAACAATTACTGTAATTACGAAAAAAAGAGGCCGCACCCAAAAGGGTGCGGCCTCGCATGTGGTCCTGGTAAGAGGACGTCTCCTACAGAATGTCGAGCAGTCCGGTACCGTTTTGCTGGTCGACCAAAGTGGAGACCGAAGCGCGATAGTTCAAATTCGCGCCGACTGGCTCATTCCAAGGCATGGTTTCCTTGTCTGCGACCATGCCCAGTGCCACTGCCGCAAAGGCGCGACCCAAAGGCGTGAGGCGATCGTTTTCCAAGGTATTGACGAGCGGGCTCACCGAACTCTTATCACCAATGAAACCGAGGGCAGTTGCCACAGCGGAAAGCACGTTCAGGCGCGGCGTGCGGCCGTTCTTCGGCGAAAGGTAGTCGAGAAGCTTGTCGACAGCGTTGCGGTCCTTCATCAGGCCCAAGCCGATGCTGGCCTGCTTGAGCAGGTCGGCGTCACGCTTGGAGTCATCGACGACTTCCTGGATGTAAGGGATGTACTCCTTGGCGTCGAGCAAGCCCAGAGCGACTGCGGCATAACCGCGGAACTCAGACTCGTTGACGTCTTCCATCGACTCGCGCAGAGCAGGCTTGGCCGATTCGTTCTTCATCAGGCCCAGGGCGATGGCGTAGGCGGCCTTGCGGTCTGGGTCTTTGGTATCGAGGAACTTCTCCAAGGTGGCACTGTGCACCACGGCGGAGTTGTAGTTTTCGCCAGCAGCGTTCAGTTCAAAGGCCATGACGCCGAGCGCGAGGCCACACCATGGCTGGTACTGGCTACTGCCCTTGTCCATTTGCTTGGTCAGGAACTTGATGACGTCTTCACGCAGCTTCTCTTCTTGTACAGCCAAGTAGGCCAAAGAGATGGCGGTGTAGCGCTTCGCTTGCTGGTCATTGACCTCTTTTGACAGCTTGGTCAAGGTGTCGAAGATCTTCTGGTTATAACCATTTTTGAGGTCTTCTTCAGCGACCACAATCATGCCCAGCGACTGCACAGCAGACTGGATGATGAAGTTATCTCGCTTAGGGCGACCATCAGCAATCTGCAGGAACTGTTCAATCGCCTTGCCACGGAGAGGGTCGTCAGCCAAGGTGCCACTGCCAGCGCCAAGCAGCTTGGCCATGGCGTTGGGGATGTGAGCAAGGACCAACTTGTCCATCTTGTCGTCATCGAGCAATTCGCTGAGCTTGTTGATCATGTCAGCGGGCTCGGGAAGTTTCAGGATGCCGATGGAAATCACTGCAGCCACGCGGAGGTCCTTGGCAGCAGACTTGTCCGTGATGAGCACGTCGTAAAGACTGTCGGCGACAGCGTTCTTTACTTCCGGGCTTTGCGAGGCGCGACCAATCAGGCCCAAACCGTAAGCCGAGAATACGCGGGTGCGCACATCAACTTCCGAGTCCTTCGCCAATTTCTGACCTTCCTTGGTGTCGCGCATCAGCGCTTCCAAAGTTGGGATGGCACCCTCGGCCTTCATGATGCCGTAAGCAAGAGCGGCAGTTTCGCGCACTTCTTGCACAGAGGCAGAAAGGTGACTTTCGTAAACCTTGGAGGCGTCATCGGCGCGACGACCAATCTTGCCCAAGGCCACCATGACACCAGTCGCGATGTCACGATTGTCTTCCTGCTCAATCAGCGCAAACAAGGCCGGGACGATTTCGCCGTCGATCTGTTGGCTGGTTGGGGCCAAGGTACTGGCGACGGCAGCACCGCCACCAAGACCTGCAGCAGCACCACCGATATCGGTGACGTTGGCAGCGCCTTGAATCTTGGCTTTCAGGTTGAGGAAGCGGTCCTTATTGAACTCCCACCAGAACACCCAGCGCGTGAGGTCGGGCGGGGGAGCACCGCCACCAGCCGTGGTGGGGGTTGCGCCGGCCGAAGGACCAGTAGGCGTGGTTGGCGTCGAAGGAGTCGACGGGGTGCTTGGCGTGGATGGCGTACTTGGCGTGCTTGGCGTACCCGGAGTGGCCGGGGTCGTTGGCGTGGTGGGCGTTGCCGCTCCGCCACCGCCAGGAGGCACAGTATCGCCGGGGCCCTTATAGGTGCCGCCGTGCGCGGAAAGGTTGGCGCATAGCGCTAAGCCAGCAACCAGAGTTATGGGAAGGTACCAGGATTTCATGTTTGGATTCCTCGTCGTAGGAGACGACGTCGCCCTATTACAGCAAGGATTGTACCAACCCCAATTTGGGTAAATAGGGGGCAAATACGTTCCGGATGGGTAACAATCTAGGTCTAGGCACCGCGGAGGTGCTGGAAACCCCCTGCAATAAAAGAGTCATGCGTCTGTTTATAATTCGTCATGGGGCGGTGCAACCGCCTCGCCCAGGCATGTTTTACGGCGGCAGCGAAGTGCCGTTGAGCGATTTGGGCCAACAGGAGGCTCGCCGCGCGGGCGACGCCTTGCGCCACAGAGCTCTGGATCGGTTGTGGGCCAGCCCGCTTTCCAGGGCGCGATTTGGTGCAGAATGCGTGTTAGAGGGCCGCGAGGGCCTGGATATCCAGCTCCAAGATGGCTTCCGAGAGATTGCCCGCGGCCGCTGGGTTGGCCTAACCGCAGAAGAAATCGACGCCCAATTCCCCGAAGACCGAGAATCGCATCGCCGAGATCCCAGGAATTGGCGCGATCACGGCGGCGAGTCTTTGGGTGACTTTCGGACCCGGGTTTTGGGGGCTTGGCAGCCGCTCGAACGGGAATGCCTGGAGCACGAACAAGCCACTGGGTTGAGCTTGCAGGTATGCCTGGTATCGCATCTATTTCCAACGCGAGCGATTTTGGCGCATTACCAAGGTGTGGACTTAGAGGGCTGGGACCAATTCGCCATCCCGACGGCATCGATCAGTGAACTGGAAGTTCACGGGCCAGGGCAGGCCGAATTGGTGCGGGTGGGCTGGAAAGCCGAAGCGGCCCAATAGGGAAGTTACCCCGGTGTTATCCACAGGGTTATCCACAGAACAGTCCACAAGCCGGGGATAAGTAGGGCAATTGAGGCCCGAATGAGGCTCTCCCGGGGCATGGCCCCTATCGCGAAACAACATAATATATATTATCGGACGCAAAGATGAGGGCGAAACTAGACCATCCTGATGCTGCATTTCTTGGGTCAGGCCTCCTGCGAAGCGGATTCTTGCTTCTCTGGCATCCAGGCTGCGGGCAACCACAGCAGCGCCTCAAAGCGCCCTTGGCGCCAACGCCCGGAAAGATGGTCCCCAATGCGGACTTGTTCCGAACAGCTCGGGTCCATGCCGATGACGTCAGCGACGTCATCCTCGGCTTGCACTTGTAGTGGATTTGTGGCCGCGATGACAGTCATGGCCTCGGGCCGCCAATCCTTTTGTCGGCCCGCTTGGTTACAGGCCACTACGGCCTGTAGCCGCAACCACTCTGGGGCATCTCGATCGGCCTGGATTAGCCAGTCAGGTAAAGGCGCCTCTTGCTCTTGTCGTAGCCACTGCAGAAAAGGCCTCAGCCCACTGTGGCGGGTTTCCATCGCCTGGGGGTTCTCTGCTTGAACCAGAAAGCTCAGGGCTTCTTGCTGGCCGATGTCCTGAGGTTCCAATTCCCCCTCGTGGGTCGTGGCGAGGTGTTGTAGCCAGGCCTCCTCGACGGCCTCATTCACCCCGTCTCGCGGTGCCAAGTCTTGACGCCGCTCCCAACGCACACAGTCCAACCAAAAGTTCATTCCGGGTACTTGTTCCGGTCCCATGTCTTCGGTTGGTTCTGGTGGTTGCTGTAAGAGGATTTGCTCTTCTGGATCCACACTGCTGGTGCCTTCTTCTAAGCCAAGTTCGCGTTCTAGGGTGCGGAATGCCTCGTCTAGATTTTGTTGCTGGTTGAGGATTTGGTCGAAGGAATCTAGCGCGCGCTGAACATCGGCCTGGATGGGTTCCTCGATGGCTGTTGAAGTTTCGGGAGGTTTCACTCTGGTTTCTTGTGGCGAAACGGTGGACCTCTCTTGCGCTAGGATTTGGCGTAGTTCTTCCAGGTCGATGTTGGTTTCGAAGGCCAAACGATTCATCGTGGCGGCTACACCACGTTGCTGGATTTCCAGTTGCAGCCGTTGCGGATCCCATTGTGGAACCCCTTGGAAGAGTTGTTCCAATGCCTGGTCCAAATTGCTTGCGGCAATCTCCGGATTGCTTTGCCCTTGCAGGGCAAGTTGCAGAAACTCTTCACAGCTGCGCAGGGACAAACGCCCACCCGGTTGTTCGACCCGAATACGAGAAAGGTCCCCTGCCAAGGCGTCGCTTAATTCACCGCCAGCTAATAGGCACGAACCCGGTAAGGGAGCATGGTGCTGGTCGTCCACTTCAACGACAAAGCCGTACAACAAGATGCCTTCTTGGGACCCAGGAAGTTCTTGGTCGAGGCGGATTTGGCGCCCACTCCAAAGATCTTCGAAGGTGGGCATGCCAGTGGCGTCGGGACCAAGGGCCTGAAAAATGCCGAGGTAAGCCGCGAACATTTTGGTCCAGTGTGAGTCCTCTTCTTCTGGAACCGGAGCCAGCGCAAGTAAGGGTGGCGCGCCTAAGGCTTCACTGTTTCTTTCGAGCAAGAACCACTCGCGAAAGCGATCCTTGCTGGGCTGGTCACCCTCGGGGCCGGGCCAAATTTGGGCAGCGGATTGCCATTCTTGGGCAACCGCTTCCATCGCACGAGCTTGTTCTTCGAGGCGAGATAGAAACGCCGCGATTTCGGTTCTGGGAAAGGGTTGGGCAGCCATGGCTCACCCTCCATTGTAACGCGATTCAGGAGCCTGCTTGGCCGGTGCTCAGCTCGCGGAAGATGCCCCGCCGATAGACCAGTTGTCCTTGATGTGGCGCACTGCCCTCGGCTAGCAGGGAGCCAAAGCGCTGGGTCCAGGGTGCGCAATCTAGATTGCGTGCCTGCTGATGACTGACGTGAAGTGAGTCCCCGGCAAAGGACCATTTCAGGTTGGACACAGCTTCATAGGGAATCGCCTCTTCGAGCCATAGGGCTAAGGAAAGTGCACCTACCGGTTGCACTGGCTGAGGAATCACCTGGGCCCTATTGAGTTGGTTCTCGCCCGGGCTGCCATGCCCCATGGCGCAGGCTAGAAGCACGAGGGGTGCTTCCCCCCCTTCCAGCCGTTCGAGTGGAGGAGATTGTTGGAGTAAGCTTCGAAGCCAATCGAGGCGCGCCAGGAGTTCTAAATCTTCGTCAAAGCGGGCGTCGAGCTGTGGAAGATCCTGGACCGGCACGCCTACTTGAGACCACCCATGGAGTAGGCCACGTACTCCGCGAAGCCGATGTAGGGTCGCGGTAAAGGCCCGGTCCGCAAGCTTGCGAAGGGTAATGTCCAGGTCGGTTGGTTGCGGAGGCTCTGCGCTCACGCAATCAAGCTAACGGCGTCAAGTTGACTGTTCAACCAAGGATAGAAAAATCCCTAGGGAGGCCGGGAAGAGGTGGTGCCGGAGGGGGGACTCGAACCCCCACTTCCTTGCGGAAAATGGATTTTGAATCCATCGCGTCTGCCAATTCCGCCACTCCGGCATTCTTCTCATGGGCATGGTTCTCACCATGCCGGGGCGCATCCTAGCCCCGCCGCGCTTCTTAGGCTACTCCCTATCCGCTTGCTTATGAAGAACTCGGTTGCTGCCGCGGCGGGCAAGGTTTCCCCTGGCCTGGACGAGGTCAGCAGCTTCATAGGCAGTGCCCGGAAATAACTCCACCGCTCCCTGGTCGGGAAGGGTAATGGCAGCGCTTTGGCACCACCGGCGATCGCGGGCGATTAGGGCAGCGCGTGAACTGGTGATGGAGTCCACGCCCGAGCGATTCTTGACGGGGGCGAACTCTTCCTGGCGTTCGACGAGTTGCACCACGGAAATTTTCGCGCGTGGCAGGGCATCGAAAATAAAGGTCTCGAACTTCACCCCTTTGCGTGGCGCTGCCACCAGTTCCCCGGGGCTTAAGGCCGAGATTTCTTTGTGCGCAAGATGCAAGGGCAGTGGATTCGCGGCCATCTCCTTGAGGAACGGCAAGTTGAAGGCATGAATCGCAATATTTCCGGCACGAAGCAGGAGGCCCCCATCTTCGGCGCGCTCCTCTTGAATCTTGGTGGAAAGATCCGAGTACTCCAGGCACTGGTGGGTGTCGTTGGCAAGGCGCACGACGAGTCCAACCTTTTCACTGGGGTCTGTTTTCTCCACCACTTTGACTGACATTTCGGCCTTTGCAGCCAAGTGATGGCCAAGGAAAATAGGGTCGGCAAGGCGCACCAAGGGATTATCGACTTGGCAGGTATACACGGTGTCGATGCCTACCTGCTCCCATTGCGGAAGCAGGCCAGAATGATGCAGCGCTCGGTAAAGGCCGCCATGCCCATCGGGGTTGCGGAACAGTTTGCTCGGGTTAGAAAGCAATAGCTGGCCCTCTGGCGAAAGGGCTGGCAAGGTGCCTTGGCAAACGAAGTGAACCGAGGCCTCGGGCAGGCCAAAGAATGCATGGCGCTGAAAAAAGGCCATGGTTTCTTCGTGATTGCCGGGGCCGGTTTGCACCACCCAAGGCAGTGCTGCGCCGTAGCGTTGACGTAAACACTGGAGTTGGCCGGCAAAGCCATGAAACAGGCTGGACCCGGTCAGCGCCCCAATGGGAAAGGCTCCCTTGGGGCCGTCAAAACCGAGTCGCGATGCCTGTCCGCCCGCGACCATCACCACGGCGACACGGCCCGCTTGGAGTGCCGACTCCCCTAGCGCCAAGGCTTGCTGATTCGCCGCTTCTCCACTTGTGGATGGAGGCGCCAAGTGGGGCGCGGAAACCTCGTCCATGCTAGGCAATGCCATGGTGCTGGCTTCTGGAGACAGTGCGCTTCGTTGCCGATCCAGCTCTTGCCAATCGAGTTGACGCAAATCTTCCGTCAGGGCGCGGACCTGTTCAGGGCCGAGCGATTTGGCTGGCTCAAAGACGCTTTCTAGATTGCGCGAGGCCAAGGCCTCAAAAAGTTCCGCGTCGGAAAGTTGTGCCATGGGAAACACGAAGGGGCACCCGAAAGTGCCCCAGAGTTTTAGTTGTCTTTCTCGCCGATTTTGTCGAGAGCTTCTTCCATCAACCCAACCAGCAGTTCCAGTTTGCGCTCCAACAGCAGCTGGCGCTTGACCACCTTCTCTACGATTGGTGGCAACAATGCCTCGAGAGTGTAGTTGTTGATCATGTTGATGACCTCGGCGCGCGAGGCATCGGGCAACTTGTGGAAGTGGTACTTATACGCGTTATCCAAAGAATCTTTGGTTACGGCTAAGGCATCTTCGGTCAACTGCTCGAGTTCCGATGGGTCGTGTTCGACCTTGTAGACTTCCATGCGGAAGGTCTTCAGTGCTTCCTTAAACTTCTGCTTCACGTTTGTGCAGGGGATGCGGGGTGGCCGTCTTAGGTGAGACGGCGGAAGGCCAGCGACACGTTATGGCCGCCGAAGCCGAGGGAGTTGGACAGAGCGGCGTAGTAGTCGCCCTTTCGTGGTCCCTCAGGGATGTAATCCAAGGTACACCCATTCTCGACATCTGGGTTCTCCAGATTGTTGGTCTTATGGGCGACGCCTTGGCTTAGGGTTTGGACACAAATCACGGCTTCGACCGCTGCAGCGGCGCCAACCAGGTGTCCAATCATGGATTTCGAGGAAGAGATTGGCACCTTATGCGCCAGATCTTCGCCGAGAGCCAATTTGATGGCAGCAGACTCCACCATGTCATTGAGCATGGTCGAGGTGCCGTGGGCGTTGATGTAGGACAGTTCCTCAGGAGCAATGCCCCCATCTTCCATGGCCAGTTTCATGGCCGCAGCGGGTCGCTGCGCCGTGCTGTCTGGGGCGGTGATGTGTCCGGCATCGTCAGTCTGGCCAAAGCCCGCGAGCTCGCAGTAAATCTTGGCGCCACGCGCTTGGGCATGCTCCAAGCTTTCGAGAACCAGGACACCAGCGCCCTCGCCCATGACGAAGCCGTCTCGGTCACGGTCAAAGGGCCGAGAAGATGCGCCGGGATCATCGTTGCGAGTGGACAGTGCCTTGATGCTGTTGAAGCCAGCGACGCAGAGGTCGTTGGTGGTGGTTTCTCCCCCGCCAGTGACCATGAGGTCGGCGCGGCCAGAGCGAATCTCATTCAGCGCCATGCCGATGGCATGACCAGATGAGGCGCAGGCCGAAGCGGTGAGGAAGCACGCGCCTTGCAACCCAAACTCAATTGCCACATTTGCTGCAAGAGCATTGGCCATGGTGTTGGGGATGAAGTACGGCGTGACACGACGTGGACCCTTTTCGCGCAGGACCTTGCCCTGTTCGATGATGCTTTGGATGCCGCCGATGCCGGTGCCAAGAATGGCGCCAGAGCGGATCGGATCAAAACTACCTTCTTCTAGACCGGCGTCTTGCCAAGCTTCTTTGGCAGCGACGACACCGATTTGACTGAAGGGATCCATGCGCCGCAATTGCAGGCGCGTGAAGTGTTCCTCTGGGTGATAGACCACGCCACGAACTTCGGCAGCGAACTTCGTGGTGAACTCGGTCATGTCCCAACGCTCAATCGGCCGGAAGCCATGCTCCCCTGCCAAAAGACGTTCGAACAGAACCGGCGCGCCAATGCCTAGTGGCGTTAGCGCACCGATTCCGGTGACAACGACTCTGCGTTGCTGATCGGCCATATCACCCAAAAAGGGTTGAGGGCGCGAAGCCTACGGCCTTAGCCGTTGACTTTGCCCGAGATGTACTCGATCGCGTTGCCGACGGTCTGGATTTTTTCGGCATCTTCATCTGGGATGGTGATGTCAAAAGCACTTTCGAACTCCATGACGAGTTCGACCGTGTCCAGGCTGTCCGCGCCAAGATCGTTAATGAAGCTGGTTTCAGGGGCGAGCTTGTCGCGCGAAGCACCCATGTGCTCGCAAACGATCTCGTAGACCTTTTCTTGAATGTCAGTCACGGTGGGTCAGGTGATTGCTGGGGAATTGGCTGCCACAGGGGCAGAGGGAGGTCGGCGAGGCCGACGGGTGGCGATTGTAGGACAGGCCTTAGCCGAGGGAAAGGCCTCCATCGACCAGAAGAACCTGGCCGGTGACATAGCCGCCGTTTGGTCCAAGAAGAAAGCCGACTAAGCCGGAGACATCTTCGGGGGTTCCAGGGCGACGGAGGGCGATTTTCGCCATCATGGCCGCACGTGCGGCCTCAGGGAGCTCTTCCGTCATATCGGTGGCAATGAACCCAGGGGCGACGACATTGACGGTAATGCCACGGCTGCCGAGCTCTATCGCGGCCGAGCGGGCGAGGCCATGGAGGCCAGCCTTGGCGGCGCAGTAGTTGGCTTGGCCTGGATTGCCGATGCTGGCGACCACCGACCCAAGGAATACCACGCGGCCACCCTTCTGCTTCATCATGGGCTTGGTCACAGCCTTGAGCAGATGAAAGCTTCCAGCCAGATTGGTTTGGATGACATTGTCAAAGTCTTCGGCGTTCATGCGCAGAAGCAAGTTGTCGCGAGTAATGCCCGCATTGGCCACGAGGCCGTCGATGCGCCCCCATTCCGAGACCACCGCGGCCACAGCATTGGTGGCGGTGGCGGGATCGGAGATATCGCCTTCGAGTGCTAAAAAGCTACCGCCGAGAGCCGCAATGTCGGCGCCAACACCCTCTAGGTTGGCGACTTTGGTCGCGAGGCCAGCAACCTTGGCGCCGCGCTTGGCCAGGGAAATCGCGATGGCGCGACCGATGCCACGCGAGGCACCCGTGACGAGGACAGTTTGGTCTTGCAGATCCATGCTTAGGAACCGAGTACGGGGAGAAGGGCGTCGATGTCGTCGGCAGTGGGCAAGCCATGAACCACGGCATCAGGGACAATTTTACGTGCCAAGGCGGCAAGCACCTTGCCAGGGGCGGGCTCTAAGAAACCTAGCCCGGGGTTAGCGGCAGCCATGTTGCGGAAGGATTCTTCCCACAGGACTGGAGCACAAAGTTGGGCAATCAAATGCTGTTTCAAGATTGCCGGAGCGGTCGCGGCTTGCGCGGTGGCGTTTTGCCAAACCGGGCAACGCGGAGTTTCGAATGGTGTGTCGGCCAAAGCTTCGGCCAAACACTCACTCGCAGGGCGCATCACCTCGCTGTGGAAGGCACCGGCAACGGCTAAACGGCGGACACGGCGGATGCCTAGTTCTTTTCCTTTGCTTTCGAGCAGATCAAGTGCTGCGTTTTCGCCGCTGACCACAATCTGACCAGGTGAGTTGAGGTTCGCGACTTGCAGGATGGTGCCACTTTCTTCGGCCAACTGCGCGCAGACTTGATCTAGGCCTTCGCGATCCAATCCCATGACGGAGGCCATGCCCGAGGGCTTGGCCTCTGAGGCTTCTTGCATGGCGGCGCCGCGCAGGCGCACCAAGCGCAAGCCGTCTTCAAAGCTCACCGCGCCAGCGGCGGCCAAAGCGGTGTACTCCCCTAGGGAAAGTCCGGCAGCGCAGGCAGGGAGAATCTCTTCGTCAGAAGCCTCTGCAAAGGCGGCTAGCGCGGCCAGTGAGCAGGTGTAGATTGCTGGCTGCGCAATGTCGGTCGCGGTGAGTTCTTCCATGGGGCCTTCAAAGCACAGCTTAGAAAGCGGAAGATCCAGCACCTCGTCGGCGCGACGAAACAATGCGGCGGCAGCAGGGCTGCGCTCGGCGAAATCTCGACCCATGCCGACGTCTTGCGCGCCTTGGCCGGGAAAGAGTAATCCAAGGGAGTGGCTCATGGTGTTACCAGCGGATGCGAGCGGCGCCCCACACTAGACCCGCGCCAAAGGCGGCGAGCACGATGAGTTTGCCGGATTCGAGCAAGCCTTCATGGCGGGCTTCGTTGAGGGCAATCGGCACCGAACCTGCCGAGGTGTTGCCGTACTTATCAATGTTGATGTACAGCTGCGAAGGGTCGACCCCGAGCTTCTCGGTTGCGGTTTCCAGAATGCGACGATTGACTTGGTGGGGCACGATGAGGCCGAGTTCGGACATATCTTGTCCCTCCATGGCCCATTCCATCAGCGCAGTCATACGCGAAACCGCAAAGCGATAGACCTCGCGGCCCTTCATGCGAATCATGTAGGTGCCTTCATTCAAAATTTCGGGAGTGATGGGCTCGGCAGGGCCGCCACGTGGTCGAATAATGAATTCCTGACCTTTGCCGTCGGCGCCGAGGATCATGTCTTCGATCAGACCTTGTTGGCAAATCTCATGCGGTTGCAACACCGCAGCGCCTGCGCCGTCGGCGAACAGAATGACCGAGTTGCGATCGTAAATGTCGGCGATGCGCGACAGGCCTTCTCCGCCGATGACCAATACATTTTGGTAAGTGCCAGCGGCAATAAACTGCCGACCGATTTGCATGGCATAAAGAAAACCAGCGCATGCGGCGGCAACATCAAAGGCTGCGGCATTGACGCAGCCCAAGGCTTCTTGAACCTGGCATGCTGCAGAGGGAACGCCTTGGTGATCACTTGAAACCGTGGCGAGAACGATAAGGTCGATATCTTCCGCAGCTAAACCAGAATCTTCCAGAGCTTGGCGCCCCGCTTCCAGGAAGAGATCGGAAGGCTTTTCGCCTTCATCGAGCCAGCGACGTTCGCGGATTCCGGTGCGTTGGACAATCCACTCGTCGGAGGTGTCGACGAATCGCGTGAAGTAGTGGTTATCGACGACACGATCGGGGAGCGCATGGCCGAGGCCGGCTATCCCGACCGCACTGGAGGTGGCGCTCATACCGCAAGCAAGGAGGCACCGCGTTTAGGCGGTGGGCGCTACCTCGTCTGGTCCGGGGTTGGCGGTGGCCAAGTCTTCCACGATATGGCGGTTGACTTCGGCTTCAATCTCGGCGCGTGCGGCCCGCAGTGCTGGTAGCACAGCGTTGGCGCGGGAGCGGCCATGGCCAATCACGACGGCACCATTGAGGCCCAAAAGCAATGCACCACCAACCTCCGAGAAGTCCGAAGCGCCGAGCAGTTTGCGCAGTAAGTTGCGCAGGTCACTGTCATCTCCGGCTTCTCCAGCAACACCAACGAGGTATTCGGCGAATCCTTCGACCACCTTCAACACCATGTTGCCGACAAAACCATCAGCGACAAAGACATCGGCGGCGCCAGAGAAGAGTTGGTTGCCCTCGACGTTGCCAACAAAGGGAAGCGTGCTTTCTTCAAGCTTGGTGTAGGCCTGCTTCATGACCTCGTTGCCTTTACTGGCTTCGCCACCAATATTGAGGAGCCCGATGCGCGGGTTCTCTTTGCCGAGAACGTTCTGCGCATAAGCTCGGCCCATCACCGCGTAGTGAAACAAGTGCTGCGGCTTCGGGCTAGGATTCGCCCCAGCATCGAGCAAGAGGAAGCGGCCGTTACGTCCGAGCATGCTCACGGCAATGCCCGGGCGGCGAATGCCTGGAAGCAGGCCGAGGCCCATCGTGCTTGCGGCGACGGCGGCTCCGGTGTTGCCGAAAGCAACTAAGCCATCGGCGGCGCCATTGCGTACAGCACCGACGCAGAGAGAAATCGAGGCGTCTGGCTTAGCGCGGAGAGCTTCGACTGGTTTCTCGTGGCCAGCAATAACCGATTCTGTGTGCAGAATCTCGGGAAGAGTCTCAATCCCCTCTTCGCGCAATAGGGCTTCAGTACTGGAGGACGGACCCACCAGCAACAATTCCTCGGCAACGAAGGCGCCACTACGCAGGGCCTCGGCAACGCCGAGAACGATCTCGCGTGGGGCGTGGTCTCCGCCGAGCAGGTCGACGGCCACTCGCATCTGGCCTAGAACTCGTCCTTGACGATGACCTCGCGGCCGTTGTAGTGCCCACAGTTATCGCAAACCGTGTGCGGCTTCCCGTGGCTGCTGCAGCGTGGGCAAGGGCGCACGGCGAGCGGCGTGGTCTGGATGCCGGCACGTACTTTGCGTGCGCGGGACTTCGAGTTCTTTCTCTTAGGAACGGCCATGGTTTTCTCGGGGCTTGGAGCCAAAAACAGTCGGGTATTGTCTCAGAATCCGCTCGGGGGTCAAGCAGGAGACGTAAGTTCGCTGGCGAAGCCTTCAATTGCCTTTTCCAGGCCCTGAAGGCCGCCCTGAGGCATGGAGGCCTTGCCCTGAGCAAAATCAGGGCGCCCGCCGCCGCCGCCGCCAAGGAGCTTGCCGAAGGCACGGGCGAGATCACCAGCCTTCCAGCCAGCTTTGGGGTCGCATTGGAACAGGAAGGGCAGCTCACTGCCGGGTTCACCACTGCCGCCGCAAAGAAGGACTGCGGGTGGCACGGCAGCGCCATCTTTCTGGCGCAACTGCTTCATTTCGTCAGACATGCCGCGAAGGATGTCTGCCGATTGGCCTTGTGGCGCACTCCACTGGAGTTGGCCAGAGGGAGTCAATTGGGACAGGAGCTCTGAAAGGGAAGCTCCCCCGCCGCTCTTTAACATTTGCTTCTGCGCGTCTTTGAGCTTTTTGATCTGGCCTTTCAAGGCGAGAACACGCTCCGGGACTTGCTGGGGCGGGCACTTCAACTCTTGCCCGGCAGTGTGCAGTAGCTCTTGATCGGCACGGGACTGTGCCGCCGCGGCTTGGCCGGCAACCGCTTCGATGCGACGGACACCAGCGGCAAGTGCACGGTCCGAAAGAATGCGGAAAGGACCAATCTGGCCAGTGTTGCGCACGTGACAGCCACCGCATAGTTCGGCGGAGAATCCTCCCATGCGAACGACGCGAACGACATCGCCATATTTCTCGCCGAACAAAGCAGTCACGCCGGAGGCGCGGGCTTGGTCGAGAGAGCTGAGGCTTGCCGCAACATCTTGAGCTAACAAGGCCTGATGCAAAACCAAGTCTTCAAGCTGGGCAAGGGTTTCGTGCGAAAGCCCTTCGGGGTGGGTGTAGTCAAAACGCAAACCTTCACTGGAAACTTTCGATCCAGCTTGATTGACATGTTCGCCAACGACTTGCTTCATGGCGGCATGCAACAAGTGCGTGGCGCTGTGATGCGCTTCGGTGGCGCGGCGCTTGGCAACATCAATCTGCGCCAGAAGGCCCTGTCCAGTCTTGATTGGACCCTCTAGGCGGACGCGGTGAAGGTGATAGTCCTCTTCCTTTTGCGTGTCCAGCACCGTAGCGATCACTTGACCATCGTGAAGGAGTTGGCCGGCGTCGCCAACCTGACCGCCACCTTCGGCATAGAAGGGCGTTTGGTCGAGAACGATTAGTCGCTCTTGGCCAGCGGATCCTTCTTGTTGCAGTGCATTGGAGCCGGATTGAGCTGCATCCAGAATGGCAAGAACCTTGGAGTCGGATTGGCCTTGTTCAGCGCCCAAGAAGGCGGTCTCAACTAAGCCTTGCTCACGTAGAAGGCTTCCCAAAGATTGGGCGAAGACGTCTCCGGAAAGTTCACTACCTGCACGGGCACGAGATTTCTGCGCCTCCATGGCGGCGTGGAAACCACTGTGGTCAACGGCAAAGCCATGCTCTTCGAGGATGACTTCTGCGGTATCCAGAGGGAAACCATAGGTGTCATGCAACGCAAAAGCGGTGTCGCCAGAAAGCGTTTTGGCGCCACTGGCATGAAGCGTTTTCATTTCCTCTTCGAGGCGGGTGATGCCGCGATGATAAACATCGCGGAAGCGCTCCTCTTCGGCATTGCTAAGCGCCTCAATGGTGCTGCCCTGTTGCGTGAGCTCAGGGTAGGCAGCACCCATGGTTTCTCGCAGCGAGGGCAAGAGACTAGCTAGGAACGGCTTCTGAATGCCAAGGTCTAGGCCGTCGCGAACCGCGCGACGCAAAATCTTGCGCACGACATAGCCACGACCTTCGCGGCCTGGCATGGCTCCATCGGCAATGCAGAAAAACACGGCGCGAGCATGATCGGCAATACGACGCATGCGGATGTCAATTTTCTCTTCTTCGTCGTTGGAGGCTTTGGCGCCCAAGTACGGCTTGCCAGCCAAATCGCTAATCGTGGACAACAGCGGCGCGAATAAATCGGTTTCAAAGTTATTGCGCGCACCTTGGGCCACTGCAGCGACTCGCTCCAAGCCAAGACCAACGTCAATGTTGCGTTGTGGCAAAGGCTCAAGCACTCCCCCGTCGTGGCGCTCGTACTGGGTGAAGACGAAGTTGCCAACTTCGAGGAAGCGGCCGGGGAGATCCTCTAAGCCTTCGTTGGCGGGCAAAGGCTTGCCCGGTTCCATGTCGTAATAGATCTCCGAACAGGGACCGCATGGGCCATTCGGACCTTTAGAGGGAGCCGAAGATGGCCAGAAGTTTTCCTTTTCTCCAAAGCGATAAATCCGCTCTTTAGGCAGGCCAATCTTCTCGCGCCAAATTTGGAAAGCTTCGTCGTCGTCGGTAAAGACGGTGACCACAAAGCGATCAGCATCCCAGCCGAGAATCTCGGTGAAGAAGTGCCACTCCCAAGGAATGGTCTCGGCTTTGAAATAATCTCCAAAGGAGAAGTTGCCGAGCATTTCGAAAAAAGTGTGGTGGCGCGGGGTGAGTCCCACATTCTCAAGGTCCGGCACGCGCAAACACTTCTGCGAAGTCGTGACGCGGCTCCAATCCCGGCCTCGCCCCAGGAACTCTTCCTTGAATTGGTTCATGCCCGCCCCCGTAAACAACAGGGTCGGGTCATTGGACGGAATGAGAGAATCCGAGGGCAAACGCAAGTGTTCCTTGGCCTCAAAGAAGCCAAGGAACGCCTCGCGGATGTCGGCAACCGTGGTTGGGCGACTCATGGACAGCGAGTGTAGACAGAGAAGCGGCTCAGGCCTTTTTGCTCGCCGCAACGCGACGGGCAGGCTTAGCGTCAGTGGCCGTAGTGGCCTCTTTGCTAGCCGCTGCCTTTTTCTTGGGTTCCGCAGACGCCTTGGCGCTCGCTTCTTCCTTGGCAGGGGCTTCCGAACCGGTAGCTGGGATTGTAACCGGGTTCATGAACTCACGGATGAATCCGGCCATTTCATCGCATAGGTCGGGGTTCTCGCCGAGCAGGTTGCGCACCGATTCGCGGCCTTGGCCGAGGCGGATTTCGCCCTTTTCTGGGTGCTGGTAGCTGAACCAAGCGCCTGCTTTGGTCACGAGCCCATGCTCCAGGCCGAGGTCGATGATGTCTCCTTCGGTGGAGATGCCGCGGTCATAGAGGATGTCGAACTCGGCGCGACGGAAGGGCGGCGCCACCTTGTTCTTGACCACGGTGACCTTGGTGCGGTTGCCGATGATTTCATCTCCGTTTTTGATGGCGCCGATGCGACGCACATCCATGCGTACGGAGGAGTAGAACTTGAGCGCACGACCACCTGGAGTGGTTTCGGGGTTGCCGAACATGACGCCAATCTTTTCGCGCAGTTGGTTGATGAAGATCACCACGGCATCTGTCTTGCCGACGACCGTGGTGAGACGGCGCAGGGCTTGGGACATCATGCGCGCTTGGACCCCGACGAAGCTATCGCCGATTTCTCCGGCCATTTCGGCCTTGGGCACCAAGGCAGCGACGGAGTCAATCACGACCACATCTACGGCGTTGGATTTGACGAACTGTTCGCAGATATCGAGACCTTCTTCGCCAGTGGAAGGTTGCGAGAGCAGGAACTTATCCCCGTCTACTTGGACGCCAAGCTTGCCCGCGTATTCCGGGTCAAAGGCGTGTTCGGCATCGATGTAAAGGCAGAAGCCACCGGCTTTCTGTGCTTGTGCCACCACGGACATGGCCAGGGTGGACTTACCGCTGGATTCGGGGCCATAAAGCTCTACCACGCGGCCGCGTGGGAGACCTTTGCCGCCAAGTGCGGAATCCAGGCCGAGTGAACCTGTGAGCACACCAGAAATGGGGCCCATTTCATGCTTGCTCAGGTCCATGACGGCTTCGGTGCCATAGTCCTTGTGGACTTGGGCAAGTGCCGCTTCGATGGCCTTGAGTTTGGCCGAGGAGCCTTGGGGAACAGCAGTGCGCGCACTGATGCCTTTCATGGAGGATTTACTTGTCTTTTTGGTAGCCACGGGTTGTGTTCTCCGAGTGAGTTGCTTGGAGTGTAAGGCTTTTGTTAGGCATAACAAGCCCCCATCTCAGCCTTTTCTGGTCATGCTGTAGACGGCTGAAAGAGTAGGGAGACACCCCGAAATCACGGGAAAAGGCTTAAAACCGCAGAAAATCGCGCAATTCTTGGTAGCGCTCTTCAATTTCCATCCGAGTCGCCTGGGCCAAGGCTTCGGTCGAAAAGGCGCCCACTGTCATGGAAGCGCACACCGTGCCATAGGCCATGGCGCGGCGGAGATTCTCCATGCTGAGGTCATCGGCCTCGGCCAGGGCGCCCATCAGGCCCCCAGCGAAGCTATCGCCCGCACCCGTAGGGTCGACCACATGTTCCACCGGGTAGGCCGGCAAGCCGAAGCGTCCTTCTGGGGTGAACAAGAAAGCACCATGCTCCCCTTTCTTAATGATGACGACATCGGGGCCAAGCTTTTGCAGTGCCGCACCTGCCTTAATCAGGTTGTGCTCGCCAGTGAGCAAGCGGGCTTCGCCATCATTTAAGACCAAGCCATAGATCAACTGCAGCAAGCGGTCCAAGTCTTCACGCGCTTCATGAATCCACAGATTCATGGTGTCGGCAAAGGCGGTCGCTTGTGGAAACTGCTCCAAGATTCGCAGCTGCACATCGGGGCCCATGTTGGCCAAGAACAGATAGCGCGCGGAACGATAACTCTCGGGAATCTGTGGTTCTTCGACCAGCACATTAAGTTCGGTCTTGAGCGTGACCGCTTCATTCATGGCGCCCTCATAACGACCGCTCCAACGGAAGGTCGGGCGATCGGGAAACTCTTGCAAGCCAGCCAGGTCAACGCCACGACTGCGCAAGGTATCCCAAACTGAAGAAGGGAAGTCATTGCCAACATTGGCGGCCATGCGCACTTTAGTGAACAAGGAAGCGGCAAGCGAAAAGTACACCGCAGAGCCCCCGACCACGCCTTTCACCGATTTCTCGGGAGTGCTGATGTCATCGAGGCCTACAGAACCGAAAGCGGCAAGAGTCATGAATCTGTGGTTTGTTCAGGAACAATGGGAAGGCCGAGTCGACGCTCACGCGAACCAACCCAAACCAGTCCTCCTATCAGACCATACCCCACTTGCGTGGTTAGGCGGAATAGGACGGAAACTGCGACCCCTAAGGTGAAGGAGGAGCCAAAGCGCTGGAAGAACCAGCCGTAAAGAGTTTCCCCGACTCCCCATCCGGCAGGTGCGAGCGGCACCGCCGAGGCGGTTTGGACCACGGGGAAAATGACGAAGTCGTCGGCCAGGCCAAGGCCGGCGCCCAGCGCGGTACCAATGGCCCAGAAACTCAAAATGCCGGTGATCTGCAGCGGCAAGGAAATTAATAAGGCCACCAACACTGCGCCGCGACGATTGCGGTAGACGGTGATGGCGTCATCGAGCTTGTGGATGACCTTTTGCGCGGGCAGGCGCTGTAACAACCAGTTCAAGCCAAGGCGTTGGCGTGCCCGTTGCGAAAGGTAAATCGCGGAACCAACTACGGCGAAGCCTAAAACTAAATACACGGCGCGCGCTAAGTCACGTAATCCACGCACTTCTCCAATGCGGCCGTCATACCAAATGTAGCCGAGAACGATGGCAGCCAGACTCAGGAGGGCAAACAAGCCAATCAGGCGATCAACAATCACCGACAGCGCCGCGCGAACCCGATTTTGTTCTAACCCGCGCGTGACCATCACGGCACGCACGAGATCGCCGCCGGTCGCGCCGAACATGACGTTGTTGAAGAAGTAGCCGATGAAACACAAGCGCAAAGCTTGCGCCGCGGACACGGGGACTTCGGCAGCGCGCAGCAAGAGTTGCCAGCGCAAGGCGGCCATGACCAGCAGCACTCCCCACAACACGGCCCCAAGCAGATACCAGGCCCAGTGCAGACTGCGCATGGCGGTAAAGAAACCTGGGTGCAGTCTCCAGTTGCTTTCGCCTGGTCCGGTGATTTCTGCGCCGCCGTCCTCTGGAGTAAAAACCCAATTGTTGGAACGCCAGTCCCCTTCAATATTGCCAGGGGTCAGGGTTGGGGGGGCCTCGGCATGGGCACCAGGACGCTCCAACCGATCTGTAGTCTCAATCTGACTCACGACGAACCAAACTAAGGCCGCCGCAATCAGCACCTTGACGACCGTGGCGAGGTGGGATTTCATCTTAGGGTGATGAGCTTATGCCTGTGCGTATGACAGCAGCAGTTCGTAGCGTTCGCGGCAGGCTTCGGCGACTTCGGCGTCTTCACTACGACTCCCCTCTTCCAAACCAATCATGACCAACTTCAAGGCCAAGGCGTATAGAGGTTGGTTGGCTTCATCGTCGGTGAAACCGAGAGTGTCGGCGCGACGGCCCAAGGCGGTCAGCACGCGCAGTGCAGTGCCGGCATCGGGGAAACTCATTGCCGAGAGTTCACGCGCAGCACTGTTGAGGGAGCGGCCATCTGTGGCGGCTTGCATCCTGGCAATGGCCGCTGTCAGGTCACCGCCGGGAACTTCTTCCACGAGCTGCGCGTCATAGGCACTGATCCAGCGCCCAGCCAAGTTCGACAAAATCTTGGCGGCAGCAATGCGTGCGCCTGGATAGTCATCTTTGAGCAATTCGATCAATAACCAGCTGGACGTCTCGACGGCATTGGCCGGATCTGAGGGATCCACTCGGTTGAGTTGTTCGAGAATCGCCAATTCCAAGGTGCGGTGATCGGATACCGCGTAAGTGCCAGCGCCCAATCGTCGCGCCGAAGCGTCGCCCAGATAAACCTCTGGAGAGACGGTCATGTCGGCAGGCGTGCGCGGTCGCCAGGTGTCGGCGGTATGGATCGCGGCGAGATCACGCACGGCATCCATCGGTGGCACGCCACACGAGGTGGCGAGGAGGATGGCCAAAGTGGCCCAGAAGAAGTGGGGAAGATGCCGCTGCATCGCCCTCAAGAGTAGTCTCCCGCGAGGGTCTGCGTCTACTGAGCGGGACGGAAAGATGGTGGAGGCGGCGGGAATTGAACCCGCGTCCTGGTAAAGGTCCGAAAGGAGCTTCTACGTGTGTAGTTCGTCATTGAATCTCGCCTTCCGACCTGCCGACGAACAGGTGGGACAGAAAGCCAGCTCCTTGAATTTCGCGCCCCTTCCCCGAGCCAGGGTCAGATTGCTAGCCCACGATCGTTCATCCTGCTAGGCCAGTGGGCGAAGCCCAGCAGAATGCGCTACCTAAGCAGCGAGGTTGTAGTTGTTGTTGGCAGTTAAGCCTTGCGGAAGGTTTTACGAGGCCATCTCCGCAACCTCGACACGCCACTCAGAACGGGTAACTTCCAGTCGAAGCCGGTCGCCCCCCATCTTTGTAGGTCTCTATTGTACCACCGATACTAGGCTCAGGCCCGCTTAGCCCTTGCCGAGGTGGCGGCGAATGTCGCGGGAAGCTTCGCGATCTTTGACCACCTGGCGCTTGTCGTGAAGCTTGCGGCCCTTGCCGAGGCCGAGCTCGACCTTGGCCCAGCGGCCCTTGAAGTACACCTTGAGCGGCACCAGGGTCAATCCCTTCTCCTTGCTTTTCTGCAGCAGGCGAATCAATTCGGCGCGGTGGACCAACAGCCGGCGCGAGCGTAGCGGCTCGTGGTTATGCATGTTCCCTTCGGTATATTCGGCAAAATGCGCCTGCTCCAGCCAAAGGCCGTCTTTGCGCGCTTTGACATAGGCCTCATTCAGGCTCACCTGGCCGGCGCGCAGGGACTTGACCTCGGTGCCAACCAAAGCAATCCCCGCCTCGAGATCCTCGAGAATCTCGTATTCACGTCGAGCCTTGCGGTTGACGATGGCCTCGTGGGCGGCCTTTGCCTTTTTTTGTGCCATGGTGCTTGCTTCCTAGCCGGGGGGAGATATCTTATTCGCGTTGTAGGTTACCCACAGCCGAGATGGCGGAATTGGTAGACGCGCAGGCTTCAGGTGCCTGTGGCCGCTAAGGTCGTGGGGGTTCGACTCCCCCTCTCGGCACCACCTATAATGCATCGGTTCCACAAACACAGGACAGGGCAGTAGCTCCAATTGGTTAGAGCGTCGCATTCCAAATGCGAATGTTGAGGGTTCGAGTCCTTCCTGCCCTGCCACCCCTGATATGCCCTTCCCAGGCATCCCTGACCCGAAGCAAGCCGGCATTCCAGAGGCGCCACCTGAATTGGTGGCGTCGCTGAGATTGGCGATAGAGCCCCTACTCGACCCTCCAGAGGCCGCGTTGGTGCGTGTATTGCGCTATGGGCAGCTGCTTCTAGCCGCGAATACGGTCACTAATCTGACGGGGGCGAAAGATTGGAAGCGATTGGGCCCGCATTTGTTGGATTGCGTATATGCGGCGCGGTTTTTACCGTCCGATTTGCGCTCCTTCTTCGACTGGGGTTCCGGTGGTGGCATGCCCGGCTTGGTGTTTGCCTGTTTGTATCCGCAAATGAAGGCTCACCTGTGCGAGCGCAACGGCAAGAAGGCCGATTTCCTGCGTGAAGCGGCCGACGCACTGGAGTTGCTCGAAACCGAAGTCCATCGTGGCCAAGGCGAGGAGCAATGGATCAAGCTCGATCCGCATCCTGAGCTGATGTTGGCGCGAGCCGTGGAGCCTTTGCCCAAGTTGTTGAAACGGCTGACCGCACCACGTCTGCGCATGCGCAACTTGTTCCTCATGGTTGGCCCGCGCTGGGTCGAGGAATGGCCCGAAGAAGAACGCGAATCGGGGCACTGGATGCTCCAAGCCGCTCTCGATTATGAGCCCAATCAAGGAGAATCCGGCACGCGCACGGTTTTGTCGATTCACGCCCGTCCGCCCAAGCGCAACAAAGCGCCGACTTCGAATCCCTGGGGGAAACGCTCATGACCGCTCCGGTCCTCACTCCCCTGCCGTTTCCAGTACGCCGCCTGAATCGGCGCGCGGTATCGGTAGTCCGGCGTCTGCAAACGCGCGGCTTTGAAGCTTATTTGGTGGGTGGCTGCGTGCGTGATTTGTTGCTTGGCTCTAATCCCAAAGACTTCGACATCGCGACTTCGGCCCGGCCGCACCAGGTGCGTCGACTATTTCGCCGCTCGCGTTTGATTGGCCGTCGCTTCCGCATTGTGCATGTGCTGGAAGGGCCGGAAATGTTCGAGGTCTCGACCTTCCGTGGGAATCCGCCGACCGATGAAGATGACCTTGACCCGGCTGATGTCGAAATGATTCGTCATGACAATCAGTACGGCACCGCCGAGGAAGATGCCTTCCGCCGCGACTTCACGGTGAATGCCTTGTTCCTAGATCCGGTGGAACGCGTGATTGTCGATTGGGTAGGTGGCTTGCCGGATTTGGAGCAGGATCGTTTGCGTTCGATAGGTGACCCGGCGATTCGTTTTGCTGAAGATCCCGTACGCATGCTGCGCCTGATTAAGTTCATGCGTCGCCTTGGTCTGCAACCTGGCCAAGCCGAAATCGATGCCAGCAAAGAGTTGGCCGGCCGTGTGGGCGATGCCGCTCCCGCTCGTGTAGCGGAAGAATTGTTTCGGCTCATGGCGACCGGTGACATGCATGGTGTCATGCATGACTTGGAAGGCCTACACATCGTTCCTATGGTCATGCCCGAGATCCATGCTTGGTTAAATGCCAAAGAAGAGCATCGGCTGGCCTTTCATGCCCGCCTGCGCGGACTCGATGACTTTATCGAGGAAGGCGGCGAAGTCAATTACGACCTGAGCCTTGCGGTGTTGTTTGGCGTACGTGCCGAGCAGGAGTACAACCCAGAAACGCGTCAATTGCCCATCCGCGAAACCGCCCAAGTGGCACCGGGGTTGATTGGCCCCTTCCAGCAACGAGCACGGCTGCCGCGCCAGCAAGTGGCTTGGGCCGCGCGCATGTTGCAGGCTCAGCTGGCATTAGATCCACCGGACTATTTGAGCGAACGCCGCCGTCGTCGTGCCTCGCCACAGCGCTGGATTGGCGATGCCTGGTTCCCTCGCGCCCTGGATTATCTGGAGATTCGGCTGCGCGCAGAAGGTCGCTCTTTGGACCTGGTGAAAGATTGGCGAGAAAGAGCCCTTTCCAAGGCCGAGGAGCCACGCTAAACTTTCCGCCCGTAGGTTGGGCGTTTAGCTCAGTTGGCTAGAGCACCAGCTCGACAAGCTGGGGGTCACAGGTTCGAGCCCTGTAACGCCCACCACCCTACGGCGCGCCCGCGGAGGCCCTATCTCTCCAGGCGGTAGGCGCGCCCTAAGGCCCTTCTGTCTGCTATTCTGGGCCCGTACTGGCCTCCGCCCGTACGCCCTTCTCCATGCATTTGGCCCTATTGCCCCTGCTGCTGCTGCAAGCCCCCATCGGGCCCGCGGACCAGGAACCGGAAGCAGATACCGTGGCCCAACTGGCCGCCAGTTATGGCGAGCGCTGGACTCCAGAGGCACGGGTGTATTTGGCCGCCGGCCCCAGCGTGGTTTCGGTCGATGTCTACAGCAAGCTCTTGGCCACCAGTTTGCCCAACCCGACCGACTTGTTTGGTGCCCTCGGTACTCCACTGAGCCAAGGCTCCGGGGTGGTGATTGACCGCCGTGGCTTTGTCATCACGAATGCTCACGTGGCGTTGCCGACCGACGACCTCAAAACTAACGAGGTGCAAATCATTTTGACCTTTGCCGACGACTTTGGAGGCACCAAAGTTCCCGCGCGCTTGGTCAACGTCGACCGCGAATGGGATTTGGCCTTGCTCAAGATTGATAGTTTGGAGTCCTTTCCCTATCTGACCTTAGCAACTTCTAATGACCTTCTGATTGGAGAGAAGGTCATTGCCATCGGCACGGCCTATGGCAACAGTCACTCGGTGACCTCGGGTATTTTGAGCGGCGTCCATCGCAACGTCGAGGTCGAAGCTCCCGAAGGAGGCAGTTACACCATGCCTGGTTTGCTGCAGACCGATGCCGCCATGAACCCCGGCAATTCTGGTGGACCTTTGCTCAATGTCTTTGGCGAGTTGATTGGAATCAATAGCGCGACCCTAGAAGTGGCTGATGGCATTGGTTTCGCCATTCCTGTGGATCGAGTGCGAGAAATTATGGCTTCGCGCCTGTTTGAGCCCCGGGTTTGGTTGGGTCTCAATCTTCGCCGCGATAGTGGTTTGGTGATTGGTGCAGTGCATCCTCGTGGCCCTGGCGCCCTAGCTGGTTTGGAAGCAGGAGACCGGATTGTGGCGATTGACAATAAGGCCATCCTGAATCGGTCTGAGTTTCAGCAGGAAATGCTCCTGCGAGAGCCGGGTGAGAAGATTGATTTGGCGATAGAGCGCGGAGATCGCCGCCGCTCGGCCACCATGGAGCTACAAACCATTGGTTTGCGCGATAGCTTTGGTTTGTTGGGCTTTGCCGGCCAGCGTGACTTCATTTGGGTTGGCGGTGCCAATGGCGTCCCTACGCAATACCCAGTGTTACGCATCACCGAAGTCTATCCGGACACCGGAGCATCGGCGATTGGTCTAGAAGCGGGCGACGCCATCATTGCCGCCAACTTGCGTAATCAAGTGGAAGGCGATGGCTGGGTTCCCACCAACAGTGTGGAACAGTTGGTCAACCTGATCAATGGTCCCGACTTCAATTTTGATGACTTCAACCTATGGTGGTTAAAGCCCGATCAAAGCTCGGAAAAGGGGCACTTGGTGTTCGACGAGCCGACCGTATTGGAACGCTTGTCGACGCTCTAAGCGTTTTCGTTGGCAATTGCATCTAGAGTCAGGCCTAGACCTTCCGCAAGTGGCACGGTGGCTTCGAAGCCCAGCTCGCGCGCAGCCGCGCTGACATCGGCCGAGGAATGGCGCACATCGCCGGGGCGGTCCCCGAGCAAGGTAGGCTCGCCGGAATCACGACCTAAAGATGCACACAAGCCTTGCCATAGCTCGGTAATGCTGACGCTACTGCCAGTGCCAACATTGAACACGGCGCCTTGGGCAAGGCGTCCAGCAGCAGCAGCCTTGGCCGCAAGGAGATTGGCGCGGGCGACGTCGGCAGCGTAAACAAAGTCCCGTGTTTGCCCGCCATCGCCGTGAAAGCGCACGCCTTCGCCGGCTTTGGCCCAGCGTGCAAACAAAGAAATCACCCCGCTATAGGGGGAAGATGGATCCTGGCGCGGGCCGTACACATTGAAGTAGCGCAAGGAAACGGTGCGCAAGCTCTCGGGTGCCGCAGCAAGGGCCCGTTCCCCTGCAAGTTTGTGCTCGGCATAGGGCGATTGCGGCGCAGCGGGCAAACTCTCGACCTTGGGTTGGACCGGGTCATCTCCATAGATGGCGGAGCTGCTTGAGAACACGAGGGCGCGGCATCCGGCTTGGCTGGCAGCATCGAGCAAGGCCAGCGTGGTGCCATGGTTGGCATGTTCGGCCTCAGCAGGAAATTCCACACTCCAAGGCACACTGGGGCGAGCGGCAAGCTGGAAAATGCGCTCGACTCCGGCGCAGGCTTCTTCGGCCACAGCAGGATCGGCGGCATCGCCTTCGACGAATTCCACAGGAAGCCCCTGAAGATTGCTGCGGTGCCCGGTGGCCAAGTTATCCAGAACTCGTACGCGCCGTCCTTCCGCAAGAAGCGATTCCACGATGTGTGAGCCAATGAAGCCCGATCCACCCGCGACCAAATCCAAACCGGAATTACTCATGTGGAAATCTCCACAGTCTGGCTCCAACTGAGATAGTTCTTGAGCCCTTGGACTAATGTGGTTTGTGGTGCGTAACACAGTTCTGTTTGCGCGCGGGAGACATCGGCGCAGGTGAGCGGGACATCTCCGGGTTGATCCGGTAAGCGTTGCACTTGTGCTTGGCGTCCACAGGCTTCCCCCACCGCGGCAATCAGGTCGTCGAGCCGCACCGGGGTGCTATTGCCCAAGTTATAGATGTGGAAGCTTTGGCAAGCCCCCATGGCGCGGTGGATGCCATCGACGATGTCGGCAATGTAGGTGTAGTCCCGCGCGGAGGCGCCATCGCCGAACATCGGGATGGGCTTGCCGTGGGAAGCCAGCTGCAGGAAGCGAGCAATCGCCATTTCCGGTCGTTGGCGCGGGCCGTAGACGGTGAAGAAGCGCAACAGGGATACCGGCAGGCGATACAGGTGGTGGTAGGTATGCGCCATGACCTCCATCGCTTTTTTGCTGGCGGCATAGGGGGATACTGCGCGTGAGGTTTCTGCGTCTTCGGCGAAGGGCGCCACGCTTTGCGCACCGTAAACACTGCTGCTGCTCGCCGCCACGAAACGCGGTAGTTCTCCCCCGCCACTGGCTTGGCGCAGGGCGTCCATCAGCCGCAGGGTGCCGGCGACATTGGTGCGGATGTAGCCTTCGGGGTCGACCAAACTGGGGCGTACGCCAGCTTTGGCAGCTAAATGCACGATCACGTCAAAGGGCTCGCCACGAAACAAGGTGGCCAGCAAATCACGATCGAGCAAATCGCCTTCCTGCAATTGAAAGCGCGGATTTTGACACGCTTGCTCTACATTGCGGCGCTTGAGCGCGGGATCGTAGTAAGGGTCAAAGTTATCAAGCCCTACGACTTCACACCCTTCGGCAAGCAGGCGGTCGACTAAGGAGCTTCCGATGAAGCCGGCAGCCCCTGTGACCAAGACTCGCTGAAAGGGGCGCGTCGAGAGGGCAGAATCACTCATTCGACCGTGACCGATTTCGCCAAGTTACGGGGTTGGTCGATGTCACGCCCCAAGCCCAAAGCCACTTCGTAGCTCAGGAGTTGTAGAGGCACCACGGTGACCAAAGGCGACAACAGTTCCGGAACTTCGGGAACCGAAATGACATAGTCAGCGGTGGCGGCCACGCGTTCATCGCCCTGATTGGCAATGGCGATGACCTTGCCGCCGCGCGCGCGCACTTCTTCGAGGTTGGACAGCATCTTTTCGTAAGTGCGGTCCTTGACCGAAAGAGCGATGACCGGGAAATGCTCATCAATCAGCGCAATCGGGCCATGCTTCATTTCGCCAGCGGGATATCCCTCGGCGTGGAGATAGGAAATCTCCTTGAGTTTTAAGGCACCTTCCAGGGCCACGGGGTGTTGTAAACCGCGACCGAGGAAGAGGCAGCTGCGGACACCGGTTAGAAAATCTGCAGCCTGCTTAATCTCATCGAGACTCTCCTGGCGGAAGAGCGCTTCAAAATGGTGGCGCAGGTTGCGCAAATCATGCAGGTATTCGCGGCCCTGATTGGCATTCAACACTCCACGGGCGCGGCCAAGGCGAATCGCCAACAAGTACAGAGCGGTGACTTGGCCAAAGAATGCCTTTGTCGAGGCCACGCCAATCTCTGGACCGCAGTGCGTGAGGATCAAATGATCGGCTTCGCGGGCAAGCGTGCTGCCTTGCACGTTACAGATACCAAGGACGCGACCACCCCGACGCTGAACTTCGCGCATGGCACGAAGGCTGTCTGCAGTTTCGCCGGATTGAGACACCACTACGGTCAGGGCATTGCCTTCTTCGAGTGGAGCCGAGTACAAGAACTCACTGGCATTGAGCGTTTCGCCAGGGAGGCGTGCAAGCTCTGCCAAGAATTTTTGCCCGAGCATGGCGGCGTGGAGCGAAGTGCCCATGGCCATAAACCGCAGTCGTTCAAAGCCGGCAAGTTCGGCATCGGTGAGGCCGAACTCTTCTTCAAAATCGACGTCGCCATCTTTGTCGACGCAGCGATCGAAGGCGGTACGCGCGAGGACATCGGGTTGCTCGTGAATCTCTTTGAGCATGAAGTGAGGGTAGCCCCCACGCTCTGCTTGTTCTGGTGTCCAATCACAATGCAAGGTCTTGGGTTGGATTGGCTTGCCTGCGGCGGATAGGACCTCCATGGAGTCGGCGCGGAGCATGGCCGATTCGCCGTTTTCCAGAATCAGGAAATCCCGAGTGAGGTGCAGCAGCGCAGGCATATCAGAGGCGGCATAGTTGCCGTGATCGCCGAGGCCAATCACCAGCGGGCTATCCATGCGCGCGACGATGAGTTGTTCGGGGTCGTCGGCTGACATGACCACGAGGCCATAAGCGCCATGCACTTCTTTCAGTGCAGCGCGGACCGCTGCATGAAGTTCCAAGCCTGTGTTGCGATGGCTCGCAATCAGGTTGGCGAGGACTTCGGTGTCGGTTTCGGTGCTGAACTCATGTCCAGCATCGGCCAGACGTTGCCGCAGTTCAAGGAAGTTCTCGATGATGCCGTTGTGCACGACCACGATGCGCTCTTTGTCATCGCGGTGTGGGTGTGCATTGCGGTCCGCGGGTGCACCATGGGTAGCCCAACGCGTGTGCGCAATCACCAAACCTGAAGGCGGGAGCTCATTGCGGTCGAGTTCGGCTTCCAAATTGGCAATCTTGCCCATCTTGCGGCGCACTGAAATCTCGCCCTGATGGAGCACGGCCATCCCGGCGGAGTCATAACCGCGGTATTCTAAAGTTTTGAGGCCGGCAAGAACTTCGGCGCGAATATCGCCCGAAGAAATGACGGCAGCCACAATGCCACACATCTAACTTGCCCCCGAACCTTTCTTGGCGTCTTCTTCTTCCACGCGCTGTTGGAAGTAACTCAAGGAGCGGCGCAGGCCTTCGCGCAAATCAACCGTAGGCTCCCAGCCAAGGATTTCTTTGGCGCGAGTGATGTCCGGGCGACGCACTTTGGGGTCGTTTTCGGGCAACGGCCCAAACTCAATCGGGTGTTCCGAGCCGACCACATCATTGACCGCCTTGGCGAATTCCAGAATGCTCATTTCTACCGGATTGCCGATGTTGACCGGCATTTCCTCGTTGGATTCCATCAGCATCATGATGCCGCGCAGGAGATCGTCGACGAAACAGAAGGAGCGGGTTTGCGAACCGTCGCCAAAGATTGTCAATGCCTGATTGCGCAGGGCCTCGGACATCAAAGCAGGGACCACGCGGCCGTCATTCAGGCGCATGCGCGGGCCATAGGTATTGAAGATGCGCACGATGCGCGTTTCCACACCATGAGCCCGGCGATAGGCCGAGATCATGGCTTCGGCGTAGCGCTTGGATTCGTCGTAGCAAGAGCGCGGGCCAATCGGGTTGACATTGCCCCAGTAGCTCTCCACTTGCGGGTGCACTTCTGGGTCGCCGTAGCATTCCGAAGTGCTGGCTTGAAGAATGCGCGCACCCTTGTCCAGGGCGATGTCGAGCATGTTTTGCATGCCCATGGCGCCGACCTCCAAAGTCTTCACCGGGATTTGCAGATAATCAATCGGCGAGGCCGGCGAAGCCATGTTGTAGATGCGGTCGACCTTGCCCTCGACCGTGAAGGGTTTGGTGATATCCTGCTCTAAAAAGGAAAAACGATCTTCATTGGCAAGATGGGCGAGATTGCGCCGGTCTCCAGTAATGAGGTTGTCGATGGCGACCACGTCATCGCCTTGGGCGAGCAGGAGGTCACAAAGATGAGAGCCAAGGAAGCCGGAGCCTCCGGTAACGAGGACGCGGGCCATATTATTCGGCAAGCATGCGTTCGAGGTATCCGGTATGCACATTGCCGGAGCGGAAACCCGGGTCGGCCAAAATGCGTTGGTGAAGGGGCACTGTGGTGGCGAGGCCGGGTCCTTCGACCTTGACTTCGCGCAGAGCACGGCGGGCGATGGCCATGGCCTCTTCGCGGTCGGCGCCGTAACAAATCAGTTTGGCAATCATCGAGTCGTAGTGACGCGGGATGGTGTAACCAGCGGCGACATGAGTGTCGAGGCGAATGCCGCGACCGCCGGGAAGGAACAGAGATTCAATCTTGCCAGGGGCCGGGGCGAATCCACGCTCCGGGTTTTCGGCATTGATGCGGAACTCAATCGCATGACCGGTGACCTTGATGTCTTCTTGGGTGAAATCCAAAGATTCCCCCGCCGCAACCCGAATTTGCCACTGCACCAAATCGATGCCTGTGACCATTTCCGAAACGCAGTGCTCTACTTGAATGCGTGCATTCAGTTCAATGAAGTAGAAATCGCCACTCGCGTCGAGCAAGAACTCGACCGTGCCCGCGTTGGTGTAGCCAGCTTCCTTGGCAAAGGCAATCGCAGCGTCACCCATGCGCTTGCGCAAGGCAGGGTCGACCGCTGGGGAAGGCGCTTCTTCGACCAACTTTTGGTGGCGACGTTGCAGGGAGCAATCGCGTTCGCCGAGGTGAACCACCTTGCCGTCAGCGCCGCCAAGGATTTGCACCTCCACGTGGCGTGGGTCCTTGATGAACTTCTCTAGGTACACCGTGCCATCTTTGAACGCAGCTTCGGCCTCTTGGCGCGCTTGGGTAAAGGCATTGCGGAAGCTGTCGGCATCGTTGGCGAGGCGCATGCCGCGTCCACCCCCACCGGCAGCGGCCTTAATCATGAGTGGGTAGCCAATCTCTTCGGCAAGGCGGGCGGCTTCCTCGATGTCGTCGACGGCGCCTTCGGTGCCAGGAACCACGGGAACACCGGCACGACGACCAGTGGCCTTGGCCTTAGCCTTGTCACCGCAGGCATCGATCACTTCCGGTTCCGGGCCAATGAAGACGAGTCCGCAACTGCGGCAGACCTCGGCAAAATGGGCATTCTCGGCAAGAAAGCCATAGCCAGGGTGAATCGCTTCTGCACCCGAGATCTCTGCGGCGGCAATGATCCGGGAAATGTCCAGATAGCTGTTCGCCGATTCCGCCGGGCCAATGCAAATGGCGTCGTCAGCAATCTCGAGGTAAGGCGCCCCGCGATCGGCCTCGCTGTACACCGCGACGGCCTCAATCCCAAGGTCATGAGCAGCGCGAATCACGCGCAGGGCAATTTCCCCGCGGTTCGCGACCAGGATACGGTTAAACACCGGTCACTTGGGCTAGGAGGTCTTGATGCGGAACAGCGGTTGGTCGTACTCCACCGCGTCGCCATCTTGAACCAGGACTTCGAGAATCTTGCCCTTGCATTCGGCTTTGATTTCGTTGAAGACCTTCATGGCTTCCAGAATGCACAACACCGAATCGGGACCGAAGTCATCGCCGACCGAGGCATAGGCAGGAGCTTCTGGGTTGGGGCGCGAGTAGTAGGTTCCCACCATCGGCGAGCGGAATACGGTGCCCTCTTCGGCAACTGGCTCCGCGGCAGCCGGAGCAGCAGCAGGTGCTGGTGCCGCAGGGGCGGCGGGTACTGCCGCCACCGCAGGCGCGCCCATCACTATGGGTGCGGGTGCCGTGTCTTGGCGGCGAGAAAGGCTGACTTCTTTGTCGCCATCGACGACATGAAGTTCAGTGAGACCACCCTGATCCATCAGGGCGAGCAATTGTTTGACGAGTGTCAGATCCACGGCAGATGCAGCTGGGAACAAGAGGGCGGTGGGCATCGGGGGGCGACGACCACAGAGCAGCCCTATTGTGCCTGCCACGCACCCGATTTTCCGCCGGATTTCCTTAGCAACCTGACATTCTCGAGCAAGATGCCCTTATCTAGCGCCTTGGTCATGTCGTAAAGGGTCAGGGCGGCCACGGTTGCCCCGACCATTGCCTCCATTTCTACCCCAGTTCGGGCCGAGGTCCAGGCGCAGCAACGCACCTGGAGCACCGGATTGCCGGCGGGATCGGGGGTGATTTCCACGGAAACCCCATCCAACGCAATCTGATGGCACATCGGAATCAATTCAGCGGTCCTCTTGGCGGCCATCAAGCCGGCCAAGCGCGCCGGTTCCACCACACCTCCTTTGGCTACTTTGCCCGCCAAAACGGCCTCGAAGGCCTGTTGTGGGTACCGCACCAAGGCTTCCGCCTCGGCCTCGCGACGGGTCACGGACTTGTCGCCCACATCCACCATGCGGGACTTCCCGTCTTCTTGGATATGGCTAAGGGGCGGAGGTTTGCTCATGTTCAACGGCGCTCTGCGTAGTGTTTTGGGTACCTCAAGGGTGGACGCTACCCTAAAGGACCTTAGAGCATGATACTTTCCGCCATCCTCCTGACCGCGATTCTGCCTTGGCAGGAGCCCGCGGCCCCCACTCTCGACTCCTTGGCCACGAAGGCCGAGACTCTAGAAGCAGCTGCTGTTCTCCGTCTGGCCGATAACCAGGCTGATTTCTTACCTGCCGAGGCTTTTTCCGAGCTCTCCGCCCGCCTTTCTGCAGCGACGGGCGCTCCTCTGCTGCTGTATGGCCGCCTTGCCGCCTTTGGCGATGACCCCAGCGGTGTGGAATCTCTGGTCCAACTACTAGATTCCACGGTCGCACCCGAGCAAGGCCGAGCCAGCGATTGGGCCTTTGCCGCTTTGACTACCTTGCGCCTTCCCGCCTTCCAAGGCTTGGAACAGCCGACTTCGGCGCTAGCACTGTGGCTGAGCGATCAAGTCGCCAGCGACGATGCCCAACTTTGGGCCGAAGCGCAGTTCACGCTCTATCGCCTTGGCGCCTCCACGGCCCGCCGCTCAGCCCTGCGCAATCTGCGCGGCATGCTCACCGCCGTGGAAGAAGATTTGCGCCAAGCTTCGGTACTTGCCCTCGGTCGCTGTGGCGTTCCGCTTGGTGCAGATGAATTGGAACTTTTAGAGCAGCTTGCCACTGGATTTAGTAGCCACGCAGTTTTGGCCCAAGCCCTGCTCGACGACGCCGCGCGCCAAGAACGGAATCGCGGCAAGATTGAGGCGCTGCAGCAACTCTACCAACAAGGCAGTCAACCAGGCGAACAGGCCGAGGGCCTAGAGGTCCTAGACGAGGTCTTGGAGCGGGTGCAGCTGATGCACATGGAAGGTTCGCGCTTCACCGCAGAAGAACTAGCTGGTGCTGCCGCCGATGGCATGTTGCGCCGCCTTGATCCGCACTCCACCTTCTTTACCGGAGATGAGTTTGGCGAGTTCATGTTTGACATGACCCAGGCCTATGGTGGCATCGGCGCCTACGTCAACACGGTCGACAATGTATTCACCATCATCCGTCCGATTTACTCCGGACCAGCCTACGAGGTTGGCATGCTTTCCGGCGACAAGGTGCTGGAAGTCGATGGCTGGAGCACTGCAGAGCAGCCCAACGACGAGGTCATCAAGCGCCTCAAGGGTGAGCCCGGAACCGTGGTCAAGTTGTTGACCTTCCGCAATGGTTGGACTGAGCCCAAGCCAGTCGAAATCGAACGCGCACGCATCACCTTGCCGGTGTTGCAGACCGAAATGTTGCCTGGGCGCATTTTGTATATGGAGTTATTGGACTTCAGCGAAGACGTAGCGCAACGGATTTCCGACACCATCATGAACGAGCTCGACAATGGCGAAGTTCGTGGTGTCGTGCTGGATCTGCGCAATAACCCAGGGGGTTATTTGCGCGAATCAGTCAACATCTGCGATGTCTTCCTGCCCCGTGGCAAGGTTGTCGTGACGACGAAATCGCGCCTTGGTGCTGACCGGACTTATCGCACCCGTCTTCCGGCTTTAGTGCCGGAATCGGTGCCGCTGTCGGTTCTGATTAACGAATACAGTGCCTCGGCAAGTGAAATCGTGAGTGGCGCGTTGAGTATTCACGGTCGCGCCGTCACCGTCGGCGAGCAAAGCTTTGGCAAAGGTTCGGTGCAGAATATCTTTCCGCTGGACAGCCACCCAGATGAGCCCTTCGAGGATGGCAACAAGAATGGCCAGCACGATGATTGGGAAGAGTACACCGATGTCAACGGCAATGGTGAATATGACTACGGTCCTGCGATCAAGCTGACCATTGCCTACTACTACTTGCCCGATGGCTCGAGCATCCATACTTTGCGTGACCACGATGGACGCGTGGTGCAAGCTGGTGGCGTGATGCCGGACCGCGAGATTGAGTTCCCGCAACTTGATTTTGTCACGGCTCGGGAGTTAAACCGTTTGCTGGCCGAGGATCCATTCCGCCCCTACGCGCAAGAGGTCTACGATCAAAACAAAGATCTTGCGATTGAGTTAGCCATCAATGATTTGCATCAGCTCGATCGTTATCCAGGTTTCGAGGCCTTCTACGAAGGATTGGATACGCGCCTGGAGAAACAAGAAGTGCGGCGTTGGGTACGCCGTGCGCTGCGCACGATTGTTTCCGACGCCCGTGGCAAGGTGTTCCCGGGCAATGGCTTCTTCGGCGATTACGTGGAAGACCCACAGCTACGCGAGGCCATCAAGGTCATTCTGAGTTCCTCAGACTTGGATTACGCCAGCCTACCGGAATATGCCGAGCTCTTGGCTCGCGCGGACTAACCAGCAAGTACCGCAAACAGACCATTGCGACCGGCGCCAACTCCCTGGCGTCGGTGGCTAAACAGGCGTTCATCACTGCCTGTGTCGAGGCCGGCGCGCAGAATGCGTGGTGGGTCTATGCCTAACTGGCGCAGGCTTTCTTCTGCCCACAGCCCGATGTCGACTTGCCAGCGATCTTCGCGGCCGCGTTCGCGCGCGCATGCGGGGGCATGTTCCCCCACCTCTGGCCCAACCTCATAAGAGGGTATCGTTATCGCCGGGGCTATCCATGCACGCATGTTCGAGGGAGAAAAGCCCGCATCGGCAAAGTGATGCATGGCCTCGGGCAAGATTCCGGCAACTAAGCCCCGCCAACCGGCGTGAACAACGGCGATGGCACTTCGGTCTGCTTGCTTGGCACCAAGAAGCACGCCGCCGCAGTCGGCGACCGCAATGTACAAAGGCAGGCCAGAAGTCATGGTGAACAAACCATCGCTTTCTGGGATCACCGTTTCCGGGCTCAATGCTCCCCGCCCACGGTCCTTCTCCGAAACGATGGCGACGTGGTTGCCATGAACCTGGCTTCCGACGACGAGTTCTTCGTGGTGGCAGCCTAAGGACTGCAACCATACTTTGCGGCAGGCAAGTGCCTTGGCGCGGTCGCGTCCCCCACTCAGGGCAAGATTGCCTTGGTCGGTTGGATTGCGTCCGCCAAAGACATGGCGAATGCCAAGCGTGTCAAAATGCTGAGGACAGCGAAAGCCCTGCAGGCCTTCGACGGTGAGCTCCTCTACCGCGGCACTCGGCATTAGGTTGCAGCAGCTTCGGCGGAAGGCTCAGGGCCTCCACCGTTGGTCCCTTCTTCCGGTTCTTTATCTTGCATCACCGGGCGTACAAACTCGCCATAAAGAACCCGGCCAACGGCCACGGCCGGGACCGCAATCAACAAGCCAAAGATGCCCATCAGCGCACCGCCACAAAGGACCGTCAGGATGACTGCGAAGTCACTAAGGCCTAGACCGCGACCGACCATGCGTGGCAGCAGGACATAACCTTCGAGCAGTTCAAGGAGTCCATAGATGCCGGTGGCCACGACTAGGCCAGCTAAGCCTCCACCGGTCACGCCGCCATCGGCAAAGGCGACTAGGGCGAGCAAAATATAGGCAATCAAGGGCCCTAGAACCGGTAGCAGGGAGAGTCCGCCCAGAGCCAGGCCGAGGGTGTACGAACCGGGGAAACCCAGTAAGAGCAGAGCAATCCAGGCCAAGATGCCTTTCACGGTCGCGACCTTCGTACGCGAGACCAAGTACAGGGAAAGAATGCCTTCGATGCGCGGCAAAATGCGGTCATATGCTGGCCGCCATCCTTGTGGGAGCTCACCACGCAGCCGTGCCAACCATGGGCCGCCTTCGAGCAGAAAATAAAGGAAAATCGGCAGCAGCAAGAAGCCAGAGATGATGCCGAAGGCACCACCAAAGAAGCCCACAATGCCCTGGCCGGCAGCAGCGAGATAGGTGCCGACAAACTCAATCGCTTTCGCAGGATCTAACTCCTCTGGATTGAGTTGCTCTTGCACCACGTCAGGCAGGCTTTGGTGCAAGCTCAACAACTGGTCTTGAATCTGCACACTCAGGCCGCCGAGGTCGTCAATCGGGACGCTCAGCATGAGGTGCTGAAAGTCAAGGATGGCTGGGAGCAGCAAAAAAGGTGGCACGATTAGGGTAAGGACCACACACAACAAAGCGCCAACCGAACTGCCCAGGCGGATACGCCAACGCCGATGCAAGGGCACCAAAACCAACATCAAGAGATAGGCCGCAAACAGCGGAGCTGTGACAGGACGCAATAGCCATACCAGCCAGCAAAAGCCAGCGACAATGGCAAAGCGAATGACGTTAGTCAGGTTCATGCACCACTATGGTCGGAGTCGACGAAGGCTTGCTGGAAATCAAAACCATTGGCGAAGTCCTGTGGACGATCGCGGTCGGTCTTCTTCAGCAATCCGGTTTCACACATCTGAAAGACGATGGTACCGAAATCTTCTGTCGTCTCGACCCCCCAGCTGCGGAAAGCATAGGGAGCTAGTGGGCCAAACTCTTCACGGGCATAGCGGCGGATGCCGCTGAGAAGTTCATGCGGGCTGATGTGCCGGCCAGAGCTCTCTGAGCCCTTGTCTTCGCTGAGGCGGGACTCCTGGGCTCCTTGGCCACCTCGGCCAGCGAGAAAAATCGTGTAATCCAGAGCTTCCAGCACGAAATAGTAGGCAGCCTCCGCATAGCGGCGCTGATGCAAAATTCTGGTCTGCCGAATCAGTGGCTGAAGCTTACTGTCTTCCATGCGCGGTCTGTCTCCCCACGACTACCTATCGGGCTCTTAGGTGGAGAATATGCCGGGAAAAGACGGGGAATTCTGGCTCCCACGCCATCTAGGATATCGCAAATCAGGCTAGCGAGCTAAGCTCTTTCCAGCAGGCACTCCGCTAGGAAGCCGGTTCCGGGGAACTCCGCTCGCGTTGCGCCAAAGAAGCCAAAACTAATGCCGGAGAAACCTGACCGAAGAGGTCATCCAGGGCTTCTTCCATCCACTGTACACGGCTTTCCCGATGGAGTTCCCAGGTTGCCTCGTCGGCGTTGTAGGGGCCGGCCTGGGAGGTGGAGCGGATTTGGGCATCAGGGGTGATGAGCCAGGCCCGGGCAGCCTGCAACAAAAGCCCGGCCAATCGTCGCTGCTCGGCCAGTTTCGAGGCCTCGGGCACGACACACCAGGACCAGTCTCCTTGTCCGCCAAGCCAGTTCACGAGGCTAGGGTGCTGTTCGAGCAAAAACTCACGGTCGGCTGAGCTGGTATCGAGCACCCCCTCTCCACTGCCATAGACCTGCAATAAGAGCTGCCAGGCATCGGCATCAATGCCCATGGCCGCGGCTTTGGGTTCGAGGTCGGTAGCGGGAACTTGCGGCACTCGCCAGATGCGGCAGCGCGAACGAAGGGCGGGGCTCAAGCCATGCAATTCGCGTGCGGTGAAGAACAACACGGTATCGGCCGGTGGTTCTTCCGTCGTTTTTAACAAGGCTGCGTGCGCATCTGCGGTCATGCGATCGGCACCAAATAACAATACCGCGCGGTGTTTGCTCACCACCGGTCGATAGCGCAGGGCTTCCTCTAGACAGGAAACCCCTTCTTTGCGGTGCGTGATGTGCTCCACACGCAAACCATCGACGCCAAGTTCCGCGGGATCAAAAATCACGAGGTCGGCGTGTTGCTCAATCTGGCCTTCGGCGTGGAGCAATTGGGAAGCACAGCCCAGTGCCGCTTCTTGTAAGGCTTGGGCGGCATTGCCGACTAGCAAATAAGCATCGGCAATGTGATCGCGCTCCATTTCTTGCTGAAAGCGCTCCGCGAGAAGCTTTGCGCCACTCATGGACGAGCCCTCTCCACGGCTTCGCCAACCTCTTGGGCGATGTCTTCAATACTGCGCCCACCCACCTTGAGGACGGCTGCGGTGGATCCCTTCTCGTGAGCGAAACGTAAGTAGGCTTCGCGAACTTTTTGCTGGAAGGCGACGCCACGGGTTTCAAAGGCGTCTTTGGGAGCTTCACGCCCCACCCTGGCAAAGGACTCCTCTGGATTCAAATCCAAGATGAGATGCAGGTGTGGCTGATCGTCTCCCACCACCAGTCGATCCAAATCCAGGATCCACGCAGCCTCGGCGGCAGAGTCCTGGCCTTGGTAGGCGTAGGTGGAACCGGTGAAGCGTTCGCAGACCACATCGCGCCCGGCGGCGAGAGCCGGTCGAATCTCCTTGACCAGAAGTTCGCGGCGGGCGGCGAAGAACACCAGGGCCTCGGCGCGAGCGTCCCAGTCGCTGCGGCCAGGCTCCAGCAAGAGTCGGCGCAGACCTTCGCCCAAGGCGGTAGAGCCGGGTTCGCGCAGGTGCAGCGGACGTCGGCCTGCAGCTTTCAGGGTCTGGCACAAAAGCTTGGCCTGGGTGCTTTTGCCACACCCATCAATGCCTTCGAGGACCCAGAATCCAGCCTGCATGGCGATATCCTACGAGCGCGCACTAGAAATCCCGTGGGCTAAACGGTTAGTCTGGGGCAATGCCGCACCGCCTGGTCCAATTGCTCCCCATTCTGCTCCTGTTGGTGGCCTGTGCGGCCCCTGTCCAGCGGCAGGTCACACGCGGCCTGGAGCCTCCTGTCGCCTCTCCCCCGGCCTCCCTAGATGCCGCTGGGCGGCTGGACTGGTGGCAAAACCAACTCTCCGGTTTGGGCCCCGCCGACCATGCCGAGGCGCGATTACTCATGGGCGAGCTGCATTTGGAGTTGCGCGAATCTACCGAGGCCCGCCAGGCCTTTTATGAAGTCCTCGGCGCCAAGGTCTCGGCCAGCGAAATGGCACGGGCGGAACGCGGCATTGGCTTGAGCTACTTGCTCGACGATCGGGTGGGATTGGCAGTGCCTCATCTGGAAAAGGCTCTGGGTGATTTAGATATGCGCGCCCAAGGTGAAGTGCGCTACCTGATTGCGGCAAGTCAGGGCCGCACGGTTTCGGCCGACCTCCTGGCCTATGCGCCCCAGGCCGATAACTGGTTGCCCTCCAATCATGGCCAAGTGCAGGTGGCTTCGGCGCCGAAGGATTCCAATGCACCGATTCAGGTCGACATGACCCGCGCGGAATGGAGAGCGGCACCCATGAAGTCGAACTGGGACCCGATGGTCACGCCGTATCGCATCACGGTGCACCACACTGCAGAGCCATTTGAAGGAAGCTCGCGGGCGCAAACAGCCAGCCAAATGCAGTTTATTCAACGCTTGCATCAAAATGATAAAGGTTGGGCCGACGTCGGCTATCACTACCTGATTGATCGCGAAGGCCGCTTGATTGAAGGGCGACCGATTGATCGCCAGGGTGCACATGCAACCGGCACCAATAACATCGGCAATATCGGCATCTGTGTGATTGGCAACTTTGTCGGGCAGCCCGAGCGTTCGGCGGAATACCATGTCGCCCAGGCACCAACCCAAAAGCAAATGGCCACCTTGGAGCGGGCGGTCGAAGAGTTGCGCGAGTCCTACGACATCCCGCGCAAGCATGTCTATCACCACAGCAAGTTCACCGGCACTCTATGTCCGGGGCCAGCGCTGATTTCCTGGGTCAGGAACTACAGCGGGAATCGTTGGCACTAGGCTAGCCAGCTATATAGGAGCGCTGCGCAACCTGCCACCCAGCAGTAGGGCGCGAACACCCATAGGCGACGGCGCCGCGTGAGCCAGACCAGCAGGCCCAATGCAGCAATGCCGACGCCGAAGCTCACAACCAGGGAAATCAAAAGCTCCGTTGTGGTCAGGCTTTCCTCTGCTTGAATGTCCGGCAGTTTGAGCACCAATGCGCCCAAAATGGCGGGAATCGACAACAGGAAGCTGAAGGTTGCCGCAGCGTCGCCGGCCAGCCCGCGGCGCATGCCGAGGACGATGGTGGAACCACTGCGCGAAATGCCGGGAATGATGGCAAAGGCTTGGGCGATGCCCATCCAAATCGCGTCTCCCCAGGTCAGGCGGCGGATGGAGCGGCCATCAGATGGCGCGCCTTTAGTGCTCCAAACAATGAAACCGGTAATCAGAAGAGCGGTTGCGGCGTAGCGCGGATCGGCAAAAAGAGTGGCGATTTGATCTTCCAGCAGTAGGCCCACCAAGCCGGCTGGGATGGTGGCGACAACCAGCTGCAGAAATAGAACGCGTTGCGCGCGGATGTCTGGGCCAAAGCCGAGGACGCCCACGGCGAGGGCGGCGACTTGGCGCCGATAAAACAACAGAACGGCGAATAGCGTGCCTAAATGCAACCACACTTCCAGCGCAGCACTGGTACTGAGTTGCTCGCCACCTGGAAGGAAGCTGCGCCCTAATACGAGATGACCGGAAGAACTGACCGGTAGGTACTCGGTCAGGCCTTGGAGGATCGCCAAGATCAGGACGATCGTCAGTGGGCCCATCGTGGTGCGTTACAGAGTTTGCGCAACCTCGAGCACGTCGGCGCTCGGCAGGTTGAAGGCTTCGCCGACGGCGGCATAAGTCAGCTGGCCGGCAAGAACGTTGGCGGCAGTGGCCATGCGGTTGTCGGAAAGAACGGCCTCTTTGGCGCCCATGCGCGCCAACATTCGCGTGTACGGCAAGGTGGCATTAGTCAGACCAAAGGTGCTGGTGCGCGGGACGGCGCCGGGCATATTGGCCACGCAGTAGTGAATCACGCCCTCGACTTCATAGGTCGGATTCTCGTGCGTGGTGGGCTTGCAGGTTTCAATGCACCCCCCTTGGTCCACCGCGACGTCCACCAATACCGAAGCTGGCGGCATCAACTTGAGGTCTTCACGGGTGACCAACTTGGGCGCGCGGGCACCTGGGATCAACACCGCGCCAATCAGCAGATCGGTATGCGGCAACTGTTCGCGAATGGCCTGCGGGCTGGAGTAGAGCGTGGTCACGTTGTCGGGCATGACGTCTTCGAGATAACGCATGCGCTCCAGGTCCAAGTCCATGATGGTGACTCGTGCGCCCAAGCCCGCCGCCATATAGGCCGCTTGCGTGCCGACGACGCCGCCGCCTAGGACCAGCACATGTGATGGAGCGACTCCAGGAAGGCCGCCGAGCAAGACACCGCGCCCGCCTTGTGGTGCCTGCAAAGCCTTGGCCCCCTCTTGCACCGACATACGTCCAGCCACTTCAGACATGGGGGTCAGCAAGGGCAGAGTGCGGCCAACTTCCAGGGTTTCATAGGCAAAACAATGGGCACCACTGGCCATCATGCCTTTGGTGAGTTCCTCGTCTGCCGCAAAGTGGAAGTACGTAAAGACAATCTGCCCAGGGCGCGCACGGGCGACCTCGGCCGGCTGCGGCTCCTTGACCTTGCAGATCATTTCGGCGCGTTGCCACAACTCGTCGACATCGGCGAGCATGCTGGCACCAGCCTCGATGTATTCTTGGTCTGGAAAGCCGCTGCCAACACCGGCGCCACTTTCGACCAGAACTTGATGGCCGTCTTGGGTGAGTGCATGGACACCCGCGGGCGTCATCGCCACACGCGCTTCCAAAACCTTGATTTCTTTAGGGACACCGAGAATCATGGGGAGACCTCCTTACAGGAAGCCGCGCATTCTAAGCGAGCGCCGCCCAGCCATCTCCTCCAATGTCACCCACCCCTTCGCCACCACTTTCGCCCACCGCACAGCGCTTGGCGGACATCCAAAGGCACATCGAGGCCGCTTTGGCGCGCAGTGGGCGTGCGGCTGGCTCGGTGGTTTTGGTTGCCGTAGCCAAAACCGCGACTGCCGCCACGCTGCAGGAGGCATGGGCAGCCGGGCATCGACGCTTTGGCCATAACCGGGTGGAACGCCTGGAGGAACATCGGCAAGTCTTGCCAGAGGCCACTTGGCATTTGTTGGGGCCACTGCAGGGCAAAAAGGTTCGCCGCGCCATTTCCGTGGCCGATGTCTTCGAGGCGGTCGGAGAGCCAAAGGTGGTGCAGCGCTTGGCGCGCCGGCTAGAGGAAGAAGGCCACACTGAGCCACTCCCGGTTTATGCTCAGGTCAACCTAGCCCCCGAGGATGGCCGCTATGGCTGTCCCCTGCCTGAGCTAGAAACGCTCTTGGCCCGGATTGCGGAAACCCCGCAGCTTCGTGCCGCAGGCCTGATGACCATTGCCCCGTTGGATGTGGAGGGAGAAGAACTGCGGTCGCTCTTCCGAGCGCTGCGCGAACGATTCGAGCACGCCCTGCAAACCAACAAGTTAGGCGCCGATGCTCAACTATCCATGGGCATGAGTGGAGATTACGAGACCGCGGTCGAGGAGGGAGCTACCCTAGTACGCGTCGGTCGGGCCATCTTCCCCTTGGCCGCGAACGGAATCGTATGAGTCGTCGTCTGCAATGGAGCGAACCCGCCAATGATCAAGATGGCGCATTCGCCGTCGGTGGCAGCCCACTTTGGTTGCTATGGCGGGAAGATGCTGCTCCTGATCGCTTAGGCCAGGCTCCCAAGGACCGAGACGGACTCACGATTGCAGGCCGCGATCAGGGCCTATGGGTACAAGCCAGTGGCGAGGTGCGTTTGTACCGAAGCTCCACAGATGGTCCGGAAGATGCCCTCACCGAGTTCGAGATTCCCTACGGCAAGCATGCCAGTGTTGATTTCTCCCATTACGACGGCATGCCGCGTTGGCGAATCAAGGCCGATGGCGAGGTCTCTACCCAAGACCCTTTGATCGGGAAGGAACTCGGTGGCTACCGGATTTTGTCGCGACTCGGAAGCGGTGCTGTGGGTGTGGTGTACCGGGCTCTTCAACTCAAGCTGGATCGTGAAGTTGCGCTTAAGGTATTGAGCCCGGGGGTCGCACGGAAATCCCCGCTTGCGGTGGCGAGTTTTAAGCGCGAAGCCGTAGCGGCAGGTCGTTTATCCCATCCAAACTTGGTTCAGGTCTATGACGTCGGTCATGACCAGGGCCTGCACTTTTTCTCGATGGAAATCGTGCCTGCAGGCGACTTGGAGGATCGACTGAAAGAAGTCGGTCCCCTGCCTTGGTCCGAAGCTTCTTCCTACTTGTTGGATTGCGCCGAGGCCCTGGCCTTTGCGGAAGACCATCATTTGGTGCACCGCGATGTCAAGCCTGAGAATCTCATGCTCACCGTGGATGGTCGCGCCAAGCTGGCGGACCTCGGCATGGCTGCCACGCGCAATATGCTGGAGCAAGAATCGGCAGGCGGCACCCCCCACTTCATGGCGCCCGAATGCTTGGGCTCTGCCGCAGTGGATCATCGCGCAGACCTCTATAGCCTAGGCTGCACCATGTATCGCTTGCTGACCGGCAAAACGCCCTTTGATGGCGCTGCGGTCAAGGATATTCTGCGCGGGCACCGCGACGAACCGGTCCCGCAACTGAAGGAAGCTGGTGCCGATGCTCCCGCTGGCGTGCAAGATTTGCTCGACGATCTCATGGCCAAAGCCCCAGAAGATCGGCCCCAACATGCGCATGATGTTGCGGAGCAAATCCACGATCTTCTGGAGAGGAAGCGTAGCCCGCTGCTGTTTATTGCGGTCAGCGTGATTGCTCTTGGTGCCATCGGCACCGCCCTGTTCTACGCCTTCCGTCCACCGGCCAAAACCGAACCAGAAAAGGTCATCGTCAAGGTCGGCGAGGAAGAAGCGGCGGCCGCACAGGCCAAAAATGAACAGCTCCAGCGTGAACTTGTCTTCACCCAAGCGATGGGTATTCCCGAAGGGCCGGATAGGATTGCAGCCTTGGAGGCCTTTGCAGAAAGCTATCCGGAGTCTGAATTTTCTGAGCGCGTCGCGACCGAGTTGGAACGCTTGGCCAATCTGCCTACCGAGGAGAATGTCGAGAATGTAGGCCCGACTGAAGAAGAAATTCTGCAGCAGCAGCTGGCTGCCTTCGAGGAGAGCTGGAATCCCCTTCTGGAGCAACAAGCATTTGGCCTTGCACATCAACAGTTGAGCGTGGCTAATCTGCCAGCGGAACGATTGGCTCCGCTTTGGTCCAAGCTAGAGGGCAGCGTGAGTCAAGGATTCCAAACTTGGAGCATGGAGCACCAAGCCTATCTCGACCAAGAGGATTTCGTTTCGGCGTTTTCGGTACGAGAGCAGCAAGCGGCATCCTACGTCGGCGCAGACAATCCTCCCGCAGCCTGGGCCATTGCCTTGGCTGCCTTAGAAGATCAGGCCAACACTGCTGAGGTAGATGCTCGCAAACGTGCCTTCGACAAAGCGCGCGCGGCACTCTTGCAAAGTATGAATCAAGACGTGCTCACTGGTTGGACCACCCTTGGTTATGAACCGGCTGGGCAAGCTTTATCTCAAGCCGCGAAAGATTGCCCACACCCTGGATTGGCCGAAGTTGCTTCGAGCCGCGTCATCGGCTTTCAGCAAGCAGCGGTCTCCTCTGCGTTGTTGTTAAGCACCTTGTCCGAGCGCCAAGACTTGGCCATCACCGAACCCATCGATCACAAACGAGCCTTCGCCCAAGGCGCCAGCCCACAAGGCTTGTCGTTGTTGGTGCAAGTGCGCGGCGAACGGGTGCCGCGGGTCGATCCGTGGACAGCTTTTGCCTCGGCCGATGATTGGCGCGCCTTACTCGATGTCGTTTTGGTCGAGGAAGCCGGTGTGGATGGCAAAGACCTCGGCATGGAGTCTCTGTATTTGCTCCACGGCCTTTCTTCGCTAGCCGAAGAAATGAATTCTTGGTCGGCCTTGCCCCGGGCTAGCGAAGCCGATGCCTTTGCCGATCGCGTGGATTCGTGGTTGCTTGGCTTGCGCATCCCTCCGACCGAACGCCCATCATGGATGCAAGCAGAGATCATTGCCCTCGAAGACGTCTCAAGCTTTGCGCGTAACTTGGCAAAAGGCGAGGAATACCTAGCCCTGCAATCGCTGCACAACCTTGGTCAAAACTTCTCACTCTTCGGTTGTGCCGTTTCGAGTGGCGAAGCGACCTGGGGCCTCGAACCATGAGCTCGCAGCGGTCGGCGCGCCTAGTCGTGTTGGCCTCTGGCGGAGGCCGCACACTTGAAAATCTGCAGTTGTGTATTCAGCGCGGTGAATTAGCCGCAGAAATCGTCGTGGTGATTGTTTCGCGTGCAGATCTCCAAGCTCGAGAGCGAGCACAGAAGCTGGGATTAGCCACCATGGTGATTGGTCCCCAATCCCATCCAGATCGCGCCCTTCGAGACAAGCTACTTCTCGCCACGATCCATGAAGCGCGCCCAGATTTCGTGATCTTGGCTGGTTGGCTGCAACTGTTACCGATTCCGCCCGAGCTAGAAGGCAAGGTCCTGAACATTCATCCGGCGCTCTTGCCCGCTTATGGCGGTAAAGGTTTTTACGGCCATCATGTTCATCAAGCCGTGATTCGCGATGGCGCCGCGATCAGTGGATGCACGGTCCACTTTGCGACCAGTGCCTATGACCAAGGCCCAGTCGTATTGCAAACCGCCGTTCCAGTATTGGCCCAAGACAGTCCCGATGATCTTGCGGATCGCGTATTCGCCGCAGAATGCGAAAGCTACCCGCAAGCCATCCGCCATTTACTTGCCGAAGACGCTTGGTGGGAAGGCGGCCAGGTTTACTGGCGAGATTCCTGATTTACCGTGCGGAAGAAATCCGCAACCCCAGCTTCAAAATTGACACTGGACGGATAGGCTTCGGTGCTGTTTTGTGCGCTGATGACGATGCGTCCATCAGGCTGCACCCACCACCGCAGGACGGCTGATCCGCGCTCTTTGGGTTGTCGGGAAATGCTGAACATGACCTTGCCGGAATGTGGTTCTTCCGGCACAGGCATCTGTTCACCGCGCATGGCTTCTTTGCCGTAGCGCAGGAGAGCATCTAGAAAACCGGCTTCCTCAGGCGAGAGCAATCGATCCTGGGGGTCGGCCCAAGAGCCAGCCTGGCGCTGGAAGGTCCCCATATTCCGCCCTTGCTCTAGTCCAATCGAAGCGATTTGATCAGGCTCGAAATCGAGCAAGAAGGGACTTTGGATTTCCTCTAATGGCAAAGAGAGGAAACGCATATGCAGCGGGTCAATGGTCAAGCTGTAAGGGCGGCGATCGGTGTGCACACCAAAATCTTGACTAAAGCGAATTTGCACTTCCTCTTTGCCGCGGAAAAGGTTGAGTTGCCCGATGGGCTCCTGCCAAGCGTCGAAAGGGACTTCTTCCAAACCCATGCCAATCAAGCGCGCACCTAGAAGTGCCAGCAGCATGTCGTGAGCGGGATCGGAAAGCGCAGCTTCGATGGGTTCGACCAACCGCCATCTTTGGCCTTGTTGACGAAGGCGCAGGGCTTGGCCCTCTGCCGGTTCCCAGACCACTTCGGTCAAGGTGACACCATAGGGATGCAAGCGATGGTTGCGCCAATCTTGCACAGCTCGCGCCAGCTTGCGATAAGACGCTAAGGGAAGGCGAACCTGTCCCTCTTGGCGTTCTGCAACGCGGAAGTCTGCGGCAGGCTCTTGCGCGCCAATGCGCAACCAGGAAGTGGTGCCGTCGGCCCATTCCAACTCAATCGAGACGTCGGGCTGGTCTAAGCCTAGTTGTTCGGCGGTTTGTGCCAAATAAATCGGCAACGCTGGCCGATAGTCATTGCCAAACAGCACTTCGAGGGCAGTGCCGAGGGCATAGACATCGGCCTCGTCTTCCACCGGCTCGGTCATGCGCCAAGAACGGTCCTTAAGCTCAAAACTGACGCGCTGACCGTAGCGCGGACGCTCGATACGAAGGACGCGTAGGTTTTCCGGATTCCCAGTAATCAGGGCATCGGCAGTGGCCTCGGGAAGGATGGGCGTGGGATCTTCGCTGGGACGAAGAGCCAGGTAGGAAAGGCCTGCAGCGAGACCTGCAAGAACCAACAAGAGTAGGAACAGGCGTAGAGGATTCATCGACGTCGTCTCCAGAAGATCCAAAATGCAACGAGGAAAGTGCAGCCGGGAAGGGCGAGAACGGTGAGGTTGTGTAAACGAGTGAGCGAGCGTTGATCCGGCCGGTAAGGCAACTCTCCCAGGGAGACTAAGCCTTGCCGTTCGCGGTCATCGCCAAGCAGCCAAGAACAGGAAGCAGTCACGAAGTCTTGATCTAGCCCCAGGGCGCGACGCATGATTTCGGCGGAACCGGAAACCACCACGCGACCGGATTGCTCCGGGCTTTGCGCGGTCCAAGGGGCTGCGGCGACGGCCAATGCCTGAATGCCGCTTTTTTCCCCTTGGTTCTGGGTGAAGGCTTCTCCACCGACCAAGTCCACCCATGAAATTCGCGAGCTGCGCACCAGCCGCTCTTGTCCATAGCTGTTATTTCCGGCTCCAAACAGCAACGGTCGAGTGGTGGGAAACAAAAGATAACGCCCTGCCTCGACTAAGGCTAAGGTGATGGGATGGTCTCCACTAATCTGCTCTGGAGTAATCTCCAGTTGCGAAACTTGGCTGCGCCCTTCGACAAAACCACCGGCAAAGGCCATGGGCGCGCATACCAAACCTTCGGCGAAGCCAGTGCCGAGGTCAGCAAGTAAGGAGTTCCAGTCGGCCACCGCTTCATCGGGAGCAAAGGCCCCTAAGGCCAAAAGCAAAGGACGTTGTTCGGCAATCCAAGTGGCTGCAGCCTCGCGGTCCGCGGGCAACATGGCGCGTTGCTGGCCGGGAACAATCAACAGAGAGCAATCCAATTCCAAAGCTTCGAGTGGACCTCGAACGGCTACGACCTCGTAGCCTTCCTGGCGCAATATCGAGGCCAAAGGAGCCAGAGTTTGCGGATCTTCCAGCTGACCTTGTCCAGTGCCATTGACGATGCCGACTAGGGCTTGCTTTCCACTGGCCAGTTGCTGAAGCGCATTGCCAATTGCCGCATCGATGCGCTGCCGATGCAGGCGTGCAGGTCGGCCCTCTGGGGTGGCCTGAATGACCTGGAACAGGTCTTCGAAACGTAAAACCTTGCGCCCATCGCCTGATTCCACAATCACTAAGTCGCCAGGGCGTCGCTGTAATTTTTCCGCGGACTGCTGCTGCAACACTAAAGGGCTGTTTGCTTCCAGCACAAGGACTTCGAGTTTGCCCTCCGACCCAATGCGCAAATCCTCGAGGTAGCTACGCAGGCGGTCAAAGGCTTGCGGATATACCGTCGAGCCATTGGTTAACAGCGTTTGATCTTCCGGAAACAAGAAGGCGGTGAGTTCGGCCTGCTCCGGCAAGGCCTTCATGGCCTCGATCGTGCGACTGCTTAGCCGTGCTTCCCCACTTTGACTGAGGTCGACACGGAAGCGCATTTCCGGCCGGTTGATGACCGCAACGAAGGCCACCATGAGAACCACGCCAATCAAACCGGCTGCCGTAGTCAATAAGGTCAAGCGCCAGCGCCGATTCATGGCACCCACCTCCGCGACACCAAACGAATCCAGGTCAGGTACAGAAACAGTCCCGACAAGGCCAAGGGATAAAACAATGCTGCTGAGTCGACCAAGCCAGCCGAATAGCTGCGGTCGAGCATGGTCGGTAAGTTGCAAGCTCGCGCGATGGCGCCGATGCGTCCTTCATCGGTTTCGAAGAAGGCCGGGAGGAATAGCAGGAGGTAGTTGATGGCGGCTCCCCCACCTGCGGCCAACACCAGGTTGCCGCCCCATGAGGAAGCCCACAGCCCACTGGCCAGGAACAAAAAACTGACCATGAGCGCGCCGACAAAGCCACCTAGAACGCGGGCCCAATCCAATTCAGCGCCATGCCATGACAGCAGCAGGAACTGGAGTAAGACTCCTCCCCAGAACAAGAGGAAGAACAAGCACACGGCGGCATATTTGGCGAGCACCACCGAGATGTCGCGCACCGGTGCCGTCAGCAGTGGTTCTAAGGTGCCGACTCGATGCTCTTCCGCGAGAAGCTTGATGGCCAGCAAGGGGGGAAATGCGGGCAACAGGAGCCACACCAGCAAACCACTGCCAAAAAGATAGGGTGGCAACAAGCGCAGGTCGGCTTGGATCTCGGGGAACTCCAAGAAGGTCGAGAACATGAGTCCGTTCAGCAAATACCAAAAGCCGAGCAAGACATAAACATAGGGCGCAATTAACAGCGACCACAGCTCCCGTCTCCACAGTGCTAGGAAGGCTCGCATGCTTTAGCCTCTGTGGTCACGAGTTGGCGGAAGAGGTCCTCGAGGTCTGGCTGAATTTCTTGCAGCGCCACCACGCCGTAATCGGCATTGGCCAAGGTTTGGAAGACTTCGGTGCGGGGAACCTCAGGGGCTAAGCGGAAACGCAGTCCTCCTGCATGTTCCTGCAAGCCTTGCACCTGTTCGCCCCAGCGAGAACTGAGCAATGCGGACAGGGCTTGCTGGTGATCACCCTCAAAGCGAATTTCACACATTCCGGTTTGCTGCTGGACTTGACGGAGGTCGGCCAAAGTGCCCACGGCGCGGGCACGCCCCCTGACCAATACCAAAATGCGATCCGCAATCTCCTCGACTTCAGGCAGAACATGAGAGCTAAACAGGATGGCTTTGCCATCGTCGGCGAGCTCGCGCAAAATCGAGCGGAATTCTTCCCGCTGGAGGGGATCTAAGCCACTGAAAGGCTCATCCAAAAGGAGCGCAGGTGGATCGCCGAGGAGGGCATCGGCAAGGCCAATGCGCTGGCGGAAACCTTTACTCAAGGCCAAGAACGGCTGGCGCAAGCGATCACTGATGGCCAAGCGTTTACTGACGGCCGCAATCTGCGTTTTGGCCTCGGCGCGGCTGAGGCCTTTGAGCCGAGCACGGAAGCGCAGATATTCCCCGACACGCAAGTCCGCAGGCGCGACAAAGTGCTCCGGTAGATAGCCCAGATGTGCGCGAGCGCTCAGGGAGTCTTGCACCAAGTCATGGCCGGCAATGCTGGCCTTTCCGGCCGTGGGCGGCAGATACCCACTCAAAAGGCGCAGAGCAGTACTTTTTCCGGCTCCATTAGGGCCGAGGAAGCCCAAGATCTCGCCTTTGGGCACGTGCAAATCTACCTGGTCGAGTGCGACCAGGGAGCCATAGTGCTTGCTTAGCTTTTCCGCACGGATCATGAAGGAAGGCACCTGCAAAAAGAATGCCGGGGCTACAGGGTAACGTCCCCCCTAGCCCCGGCATATGTACCGCCCTGGTCGCAGCGGTACGCGAATGCGCGTTAGTTCTTGACTTCGTAGTCGGCGTCGACCACGTCGTCGGCCTCGCTGCTGTTCTCAGCACCTTGCTCTGGAGCAGGATTAGCGCCCGGCTCAGAAGATTCTTGGTACAGCTTCTGCGCGATCGGCTGGAGCACCTGATTAAGCGCGTCTACCTTGCTATCGATGGCGGATAAATCTTCGCCCTTGAGGACCTCCTTGACCTCTTCGATAGCCGCTTCGACGGCCGACTTGTCGGCATCTTCAATCTTGGCTTCCTGTTCCTTCAGCAGTTTCTCAGCCTGCCACACCACTTGGTCGGCACTGTTGCGCTTGTCGGCAACCGCCTTGGCGGCTTCGTCTTGCTCCTTGAAGCGCTCGGCTTCATCTTGCATGCGCGAGATGTCATCGTCGCTGATTCCAGAGGACTGCTCGATGCGCACCTTGTGCTCCTTGCCAGTGGCCTTGTCGCGAGCCTCCACATGAAGAATGCCGTTGGAGTCGATGTCAAACTCGACTTCAATCTGCGGCACACCGCGTGGGGCTGGCGGAATGCCATCGAGGTGGAACTTATCTAGGGTGCGGTTGTCGGCAGCCATCGGGCGCTCGCCCTGCATGACGTGGACTTCCACCGAAGGCTGGTTGTCACTCGCGGTGGAGAAGACTTCTTTCTTGGTGGTCGGAATCGTGGTGTTGCGGCCAATCAGCACCGTCATCACGCCGCCCATGGTTTCAATGCCGAGCGACAGAGGGGTGACATCGAGGAGCACCAGGTCCTCGACATCGCCTGCGAGAACACCGCCCTGAACCGCGGCGCCAAGCGACACGACTTCGTCGGGGTTCATCGACTTGTTGGGCTCCTGCTGGAACACTTCCTGAACAATTTCCTGCACCTTGGGGATGCGGGTGGAGCCACCGACCAACAGCACCTCGTCGATGTCCGACGGTTTGAGCTTGGCATCGGCGAGAGCCTGCTCGCAGGGAGTCTTGCAGCGTGCAAACAGCTCAGCAGAAATGCTTTCGAAGCGGTTGCGCGAGATGGTTTGCATCAGGTGCTTCGGGCCGCTGGCGTCTGCGGTGATGAAGGGAAGGTTAATCTGAGTTTCGTTTCCAGAACTCAGTTCGCACTTGGCCTTTTCGCAAGCTTCCTTGAGGCGCTGCAGGGCCATCTTGTCCGAGCGCAAATCGATTCCGGCTTCTTTGGCGAACTCGTCCGCAACGAAGTTAATCAGGAGTTGATCGAAGTCGTCACCACCGAGGTGGGTGTCGCCAGAAGTGGCCAACACTTCAAAAACGCCATCGCCGATGTCGAGGATGGAGATGTCGAAGGTACCGCCACCAAGGTCAAAGACCGCAATCTTGCCGCTCTTCTTCTTGTCTTCGCCATAGGCGATGGCCGCGGCGGTCGGTTCGTTGATGATGCGCTCCACTTCGAGGCCCGCAATCTTGCCGGCATCTTTGGTGGCCTGGCGCTGGGAGTCGTTGAAGTAAGCAGGCACCGTAATCACCGCTTGGGTGACTTTCTCGCCGAGGTAATCTTCGGCGCACTCCTTGAGATAGCCCAAGGTGAAGGCGCTGATTTCAGGAGCGGTGTACTCCTTATCGCCAATCTTCACTCGCACCAATTCCTCGGCGCCGCCGACGATCTCGTAGGGCACGAGCATTTCTTCATTCGAGACTTCGCGATGGCGACGCCCCATGAAGCGCTTGATGCTGAAGATGGTGTTGGTCGGGTTGGTGACTGCCTGGCGCTTTGCCGGGCCACCAACCAAACGCTGACCATTGTCTTGGAAAGCCACTACCGAAGGAGTCGTGCGACCACCTTCTTTGTTGGGGATGACCTTGGCCTCTCCGCCTTCCAGAACAGACACCACAGAGTTGGTGGTGCCCAAATCGATACCGATGATTTTTCCCATGTTTCTATTGGCTTGTCAGCCAGCCGCTAAAGGGCAACTGGTGTGCCAACCTGGGGCTGCCAATTAGGCAGATTCGGGAGGGGTATCGGCCGCCTCGGCAGCTTGATAGGCCTTTAGCTTGCGGTAGAGGGTGCGCTCGCCGATGCCTAGGGTCTTGGCGGCCTGAGCGCGGTTGCCGTGGACGGCTTCCAAGGTGGCCAAAATCAGCTCGCGCTCGACATCTTCCAGGCGCTTACCCACCAGCGAGGCTGGGCCTTGCTGCGGAGGCGGGGCATGCCCTGGCATGGCGCTAGAAGGCGCGGCATTTGTCGGGTCACTGGAAATCTGGCCCTGAGGCAGGATTTCAATGAGCTCAGAGGAGTCCCGGGGAATCTGGGAGCTTCGCCCAGATTCGCGGCGGGAGGAGATGATTTCTGCCTCAGCCAACTCCGCCTCTTCGACTTCCTCGGCCTGGCTTGTCCCCCCAGCGGGTGGCAAACCGCGTGGAAGATTGCGCAACATCACCGGGAGATCGTCGAGCCCCAAAACACCATCGACATCCAGTACCACCATGGTTTCCACAACATTGCGCAGTTCACGCACATTGCCAGGCCAAGGATGATTCTTCAGCTGCTCGATGACCTCGGGGCGAATGGTGCGCACCTGCTTGTCGTGCTGCTCTTCAAACTGACTGGTGAAGTAAGAAACCAGATCAGGAATGTCTTCGGGGCGTTGGCGCAATCCAGGCAAAGCAATCTGCACTACCGCTAGGCGGTAGAACAAGTCTTCGCGGAACTTGCCCTGGTGGACGCGTTCGAGCAGGTTGCGGTTGGTCGCGGCGATGATGCGCACGTCGACCTTTTGCGATTCATTGGCCCCCACCGGGATGACCTCTTTGTCTTCTAAAACGCGCAGCAATTTGGCTTGGGTGCCCAAAGGCATGTCGCCAATTTCGTCCAGAAAAAGAGTGCCGCAATCGGCAAAGGCAAACTTGCCCATCTTGGCCGTTTCTGCCCCGGTAAAGGCTCCTTTGGCATGTCCAAAGAGCTCACTTTCAATCAAGCTTTCGCTGAGAGCGGCACAATTAATGGCGACGAAGCGATCTTCACTCCGGCGCGACATCCGGTGCAGCGACCGTGCGACTAACTCCTTACCGGTCCCGGATTCACCCAAAATCATGACCGTGGCATCGGTCGGGCCAGCACGGCGTACGAGCTCAAATACCTGGCGCATCGGCGGGCTATCGCCAATCACACCCTGCATGCGAAAGCGCCGATGCAGTTCCGCGCGTAACTCGCGGTTGTCTTCGGCAAGGTGCCGCTTTTCCAGTTCGCGCCCAACCCGAGCACGCAATTCCTCAAAGCTCACCGGCTTCGCGAGGTAATCTGCCGCACCCAAGCGCATGGCCTCGACCGCGGTCTCAATCGAGCCGTAGCCAGTGATGAGAATCATCGAGGTCCGCGGATGATGCTGTTTCAGCACAGCAAGCAGTTCCAGGCCGTCGCCATCTCCGAGGCGCAGGTCGCTCAAAATTAAGTCGAAGGCACGCACGCCCAAACGATCCTGCGCAGCGCGAAAACTATCCGCAATCTCGACGACATAGGATTCGCGCTCGAGCACGGCCTTCAGTGCTTCGGCATGGGGGCGGTCGTCTTCGACAATCAGCAGGCGGGGGTCAGCCATTGCTCAGGAAGATTCTAGGGCGGAATCCTCTAGAGGAAAGAAAAGACTGACACGCGTTCCTCGCTCTGGTGCGGATTCCAGCGCAACGCTCCCGCCGTGGGCTTCCATGATGCGCTTGACGATGGCCAAGCCGAGGCCGGAGCCCCCCGCTTTGGTCGAGTGATAGACCTCGAAACAGCGCTCCAGTGTGGCGGCTTTCATCCCGGGGCCATCATCCATGACCTCAATCACGGCCTTGTCCCCTGCTTGGCGGCTAATCAAATTGATGTGCCCGCCTTGTCCGCCCTGCTGATGTTGCACTTCTAAGGCTTGACGCGCATTGAGCACGAGGTTGAGCAGAACTTGGCGCAAGCGGCCGGCATCGACTGCGAGGCTGGGCAGATTGACATCCAGAATAGTCGCCACCTCGATGCCTAAATGACGGCATTCCGGGGTGACGAAGCGCGCGACGTCTTCCAGAATCTGGTTCAGCGAATGAACTTGACGGTCGAGGTTGTCGGTGCGGGCAAAGCGCAGGAAATCCTCGAGAATGCCGGACAAATGCTGCACCTCTTTCTTGACCGTATCGATGGTCCGTCGCGTCCGTTGCGCCTTAATCCCGTCTTCGTTGCGCCAATCTTCTTCGAGTAAACTCAAATGCAGGCCGATGGTGCTCAACGGGTTCTTGAGCTCATGCGCCAATCCCCCAGCCAGTCGGGCCAGGGTTTCTGGGTCCACCGCAGCGGCACGCGAGGCATCGGAGGCACTCATTTCGAAACAGCGCGGCCCGAGCAGCAGGGATTCGCTGCGTTTTGGCGCGAAGGGCCCGCGCAGTCATAGGATAGCGCCGACGCCCAAGACCATGAGCGCCCATCCCACTCTCCTCTCTTTACCGGAACATTCCGCGGAAATGGCTGCCCGCCTTGCTGCGGGAGAAGTGGTGGCCCTGCCCACCGACACGGTTCCCGGACTTGCCGCCCGACTAGACCTTCCCGAAGCCATCGAGGCTTTGCGCGCACTGAAGGGCTCCTCGGATACCCGCCCCTATAGCTGGCACTTGCCCTCGCTGCGGGCGATCAAGCCCAAAAGCGGCTGTCTGCCAGCCGGGTTGCCAGCATGGCTCCCCCAGGTCTTGCCTTCCGGGGTCACCGTGGTTCTGCCTTCTCATTGGCTGACGCTGCCCTGCGAATGGTCCTGGCCAGCCGTTGGTCTGCGTCTTCCCGCTCACGAGGGATTTTATTCGGTTGCCGAGATTTGTGGCGGCCCCTTGGCCATGACCAGCATTAACGATGCCGGAGAGCCCCCGCTCCAAGGACAGGCAGCGGTGACCTGGGCCCAAGAACATGGCTTAGCGGTGGCTGGAATTGAAGAGCCCGATGCCAATGCCGAAAAGCGCCAAGCCTCTTCGGTCCTGCGCGTGAGCCCCGAATGGGAGTGGCTACGGAATCCGCGGGAAGAGCCTTTCCCCCGGCCGGGCAAGCGCATTCTGGTGCTTTGTTCCGGCAATATCTGCCGCTCGCCGGTAGCCGAAGGCCTATTCCGTCGCGACATCGCCAAATCCTGGGGCGTCGAGGAGAGTGTTTTATCTGCCTTAGGCTGGGAAATCCGCTCGGCCGGCACGCTGGCCCTTTCTGGAGGACCCGCCAGCGAACATTCGGTTTCGGTCGCCTCTGCCCGGGGAGTCGATCTTGCGGACCACCAATCTTGGAGTCTGCAAGAGGCACTGGAGCAGGAATGGGATCTCATTCTTGGTATGGGCCCTCAGCATTTACAGGGTCTCTCTTCCAAGCATGCGCTGTCGCTTCTCAGTCCTCAGGGCCAAGCGATTGCCGATCCTTTTGGCGGCAGTCTTCAGGATTATGAGCAGATGGCCCAGGAAGTCGAAGAATCCGTGGCCATGTGGGTGCGTAAGTGGTCGGCTTGGGAGCCGAATTAGGCCCACATCGCCAACACGTCGTCGGCTTCGGTCTTCTGCAGCAGTTGCGCGCGGAAGCTGGCATCGCCGAGGCGGCGGGCCACTTCGGTCAGAGTGCTGAGATGAGCCAGTTTCTCGTGTTTCGGCACCAGAATCATGACCACAACCTGGGCATCCTGCTGATCGAGCGAATCAAAGGGCAGGCCGCTAGGTAGGAGCGCGAGCCCACAAACCACCTCATCGAGGCCTTCTACGGCGGCATGAGGCACAGCAATTCCCGCCTCCATACCTGTGGAGACACTTTCTTCCCGGGCAACCAGGCGGCGATGGCAGGTCTCGAGCAAATCCGAGGGCAATTCCCAGGCTCCAGCGGCGGCTTCGACCATTTGCCGCAACAAGGCCCACTTATCGCTCACCTTAGGAGCAATGACGACGGCGCCGGGGCGTAGTTGGGAGGCAAACACCATGGAAGGGAGGCAAGGATAACGGGCCAAGGGCAAACTCGCCATGGAAGGTGAAGGATTCTGGGAAGGGGCCTGGGCCTGACAGCGTCCTAAGCTTGGCCGAAGCCCTTTGATAGGGCCTCGGTCGCGTTTAGACTCTGGTCTCCTTCCGCGCCGCTGGCGCCCCTCCGCATCTAGAGCGCATGCTCCTCACCTTCACGCTGGGCCTCGTGCCCTTCCTTTTCCCGCCCGTTCCTCAAGAACCCGGTGACGATGTCACCGTGCCTGAGGGCGTCCTCCAAGACGACGGCGAGTACATTACGCTCGACCTTTCGGAGCTCGATGACGGCGGCCTCACGCTGCGCCAGTTCATCAAGATCTGTCAGGTCAACACCGGGATTAACTTCACGCTAGATGAATCTAGCGGCCCGACCACGCGGCAAAAACTCGACTCGAAGAAGCTCCTGCTATATGGACGCAAGCGCATCAAGCGCGAAGACTTCTATAGCTTCTTCCAGATCATGATGAAGATTCATGGCTTCGTCTGCGTGACTCAGGGTTCTGGCGATCTGCAGGTGGTCGTAATTGCGGAGAACTTGGCCAGCAACCAAACCATGATTAAGGCCAACGCCCAGTTCGTGGAAGTGGAAGGCATTCAGGACTTTGCTGACAAGCCCGGCACCTTTGTCTACACCGTAGTCAAATTGAAGTACGCCCAAGCGCAAGACTTGGGAACCAACTTGCGTACCGCAATTGGCGCCAACACCGGCGACAACTCGGCGTTCATGCCCTTGACCCAAGAGCAGGCCTTGTTGGTGCAAGGCTATGGCCCCTTCGTGGCGGCTTCGGTACGCATGATTAATGTGCTCGATGTCAAGCCCGACGAACTGCAGCCAGTGTTCAAGAAGATTCCATTGCGCGAAGCCAGTGCGGAAGAGCTCGCGGAAATCTTGACCGATTTGGTCGAGAACTTGATTCAGAACGACACCCAGCGCAATCGCAACACGCGGAACAACCAGCCGCAGCAAACGCAGATTGAGACTTCGATTAGTTCCTACCCGCAAGACAACTCCTTGCTGGTGGTTTCAGACCCGGAAACCATGGACCAGATTCTGGACTTGGTCGCAGAGCTCGATACCAAGGTCGACGAACCGAATTCGAACTACCATGTCTATACGCTGCAGTATCTGTCAGCCAGCGCCTTGGATGACAGTATCACTAGTTTCTTGCAAGATTCCGAGCAGGAGTTGGAGCGGGTACAGCGCCAAGCCAGTGGCGGCAATAACAACCGCACTTCGGTGGCGCAGCAGAAGATTGTGGTGCAAGTCCATGAAGAGACCAACTCGCTGCTGGTCACGGCCACCCGCAGCAAGTGGGAAGAACTCAAAGGCCTTCTTGATCGCCTGGACCGCCGTCAGCCCCAGGTACTGATTGAAACTGCACTGATTGAAGTCAGCTCGGATTTCTCCAAGGACATTGGCCTGGAATACGCCAAGGTCGAAACCCCTGTGGGTGAGGCACAGAAGGGTTTTGTCTTCACCTCAGTCGGCATTACCAATGGCGACAACATCGGCGATGCGCGCCTGCCCTCGCCCACCGCCGCTGGCTTGACCTTCGGCATTTTCGATGGCGAAGATCTCGGCATTCCGTTTATCGTCAACGCGGCACTTTCGCGCAACGACGCCAACGTCCTGTCGGTGCCTTCGATTTTGGTGGCGAACAACCAATCCGCCACGGTGACTTCGGAAGATGAGATTCCTTTCCAGACTTCGAATGCGGTGCAGGGCGCCGTTGCCAGTGATGTGGAGTACACCACGGCAGGAATTTCGCTGAGCATCTCCCCCTCCATTTCGGCTGAGAACTATCTGCGCCTGAGCATCCAGCTCGAAGTCAGTAGTTTCCGCGGAGAGGCATCTGGAACTCTTCCTCCGCCTAAGGCCACGCGGACCATTAGCACCAATGTCAACTTGCCTGATGGCGCCACCATGTGGCTTGGCGGCATCATTCGCGACGATACGACGAATGGCGAGTCTGGGATTCCCTACTTGTCGGACATCCCCTTGATTGGGGGTTTGTTCGGGAGTCGCTCCAACTCCAACATCAAGACCACCTTGTTCTTCTTCTGTACGCCACGGATTCTCGATGACTTCGAGGAGCTCCGCGACCTTTCCGAAGCTGGCAAGGCCCGTGCAGCTGAGACCATCGGTCTGGATCGGGTACGCCTGATTGATCCTGAGTATGACTTCAACTCACCAGTGGACGTCATTCTGGAACAAGACGACAACGGCGACGGTCAAGCCGACATGGGAACGCTGAATCTCTCTGGTTTTGCAGCCCCGTCTTACAGCACGAAGGGTGGTGTGACCACCGACCAGGCCGAACGCGTGGGTGCCTCGACCATGCTCCTGCCCCAGGGGAATCGATGAGCGAAGAGGTTCAGTCACCCGCCGACTTGATTGACCTCCTTGCTTCAGCCACCGGGCTGGAGGCCGTGGAGCTACGTAAGCTGCGCGACCAAGCAGGCTCGACCGGGCAGAGCTTTGATCGAGTTCTGCTCACCCGTGGACTCGAGGAAAATCAAGTCCTCAGCGCTTTCGGGCGGGAACTCGAACTCGAGTTCATTCCGGAATTTGAAAGCGTCAAGGTTCCCAAGATTTTCGTCGACAACGTTCCGCTAAGTTTTGCTCGCGCCCACGACATGATTGCGGTGGATTTGCAAGATGGCGAATTGGTGGTGGCCTGTGCGCACCCACTAGACATCCACCCACAAGACGATGTCCTGGCCATGCTGCCACTACCGGTGCGTTTTGCGCTGGCACCACGTACGGAAATCACGGAGCTCATCAACCGTGCCTTCCGTCACCGCGCGGACGGCGTCGATGATGCCCTCGATGACCTCGAAGATTCCGATATCGCTGGCCTAGCTGCCGAAATTGAGGAATCGGAAGACTTGCTCGACGTCGCCAACAAGGCGCCGATCATCAAGCTGGTCAACTCGGTCTTGTTCCAGGCCCTGAAGCTGCGCGCCTCCGATGTACACTTCCAGCCCTATCAAGACCGTATGCAGGTGCGTTTCCGCATCGACGGCATCTTGTACGACATGGAGTCCATCCCCAAGGTGGCTCAAGATGCCATCACTTCGCGCATCAAGGTGATGGGCAAGATGGACATTGCCGAACGGCGCATGCCGCAGGACGGCCGCGCCTCCATCCGCATCGGCGATGGCGAGGTCGACGTGCGTATCTCGGTGGTCCCTACCGCAGAAGGCGAACGCTGTGTGTTGCGTCTGTTAGATAAAACCGCACGCACCTACGACCTGGATCACATTGGTCTCGACGAGGAAAACCTCAAGACCCTGACTCACTACATCAACTACCCGCACGGCATCATCCTGGTAACGGGACCTACCGGCTCGGGTAAAACCACCACGCTGTATGGTTCCCTGTCGCGGATCTCGACTGGCGAGAAGAACATTCTCACGATTGAAGACCCGGTCGAATATCAGCTCGATGGCATCTCGCAGGTACAGGTCAACACCAAAAAAGGTCTGACCTTCTCGGCTGGGTTACGCAGCTTCTTGCGTCAAGACCCCGACGTCATGATGGTGGGTGAAATCCGCGACCTGGAAACGGCAGAAATCGCCATCCGTGCCGCCATCACTGGTCACTTGGTGTTCAGCACCGTACACACCAACGACGCCCCCTCCACCGTCACCCGTTTGATTGACTTGGGCTTAGAGTCGTACTTGGTGTCTTCCTCCTTGGTGTTGGTGATTGCGCAACGCTTGGTGCGCACCATTTGTACTTCTTGCCGCACTCAAGTGGAGCCCGACGAACAACAGCGCGCCACCTTGAGAGCGGTTGGCATTGAACATGACATGCTGCCCGAAGGCAAGATGGCGCACTCCCCTGGTTGCGAAGAGTGTTTCCACTCGGGCTACCAAGGCCGAACCGCCATCTACGAGCTTCTTCCCATGATCGAAGAGCTGCGTGAGCTGGTCATGCGCGAGGTCTCCGCCACCGAGTTGAAGCGCGCGGCGGTTGCCACAGGCATGCGCACGCTACGCCAAGACGGAACCAATAAAGTGCTTGCCGGCATCACTTCTCCCGAAGAAGTCATGCGCGTGACTCAACTGGACATGGTCTAAGGAGAGATAGAGCGTGCCCATTTACGAGTGGAAGGGATTCGATAGCTCCGGCAAAAAGGCCTCTGGAGTCATCGACGCCGATTCGCCCCGCGATGCGCGGGTGAAGTGCAAGCGCAAAAACGTGTTGGTCACCGATATGACCGAAACGCGTGGTGGCCGCAAGGTCAAGAAGTTGAAGAAGGGCGAGGTCGCCAGATCGCCCCACAAAAAGATTCGCAAGGGCAAAGAGTCCGCAGGCACCAAGCAGCTCAACAAACTACGCAAGCAGTTTGAGTCCGCGCGCGGTCGCAGTTCGGGCTCTGTGCGCTCGAAACGCCGCGTGGATGAAGTCGCCACCTTCACGCGCCAATTGGCCACGCTAACTCGCGCTGGTATCCCCATCACTGAGGCCCTGCGCGCAATCATTGAGCAAACCGAGCAGAAGCGCCTCAACATGCTCTACCGCGACCTGCGCGAAAAGATTTCGCAAGGTACACCGACGGCCGATGCCCTGGCCGCGCACCCGGACTATTTTGATGACCTCAATGTATCCATGGTGCGTGCTGGGGAAGCATCTGGCCACCTAGATCAGGTGCTGCTGAAAATGTCTGAATTTATGCAGGAGCAATCGCGGGTACGCAATCAGGTGCAAGCCGCCATGATGTACCCGGTGGTCATGATGATCGTCGGTTTTGCGGTGGTCGCAGTCTTGATTGCTTTCGTGGTGCCGAAGATTACTGTCATGCTGGAGAACCAGAAGACGGCTTTGCCTTTGCCCACGCAAATTCTGCAAGATGCCTCGGATTTCCTCTTGAGTTATTGGTGGGTCCTGTTCTTGCTCACGATTTTTGGAGCCCTTGCTTTCAATCTGTTTTATTCCAGCGACAAGGGGCGGCTCAATATCGACACCAAAATGCTGAAATTGCCTGTATTTGGCGATTTGCTTAAGAAACAGGCCATTGCGCGTTTCGCGCAAACCTTTGCTACCCTTCTCAGTTCTGGCGTACCTGTGGTACGCTGCTTAGAGGTGAACCGCACCGTCCTCGGCAACCGTCTGATGGAAAACACCATCGATGACGTGCGCCAGAAGATTCTGGAAGGCGCGGACATCGCTGGCCCGATTAAAGCTTCGGGCGTCTTCCCTCCCCTTTTGGGCTACATGATCGCCGTCGGCGAGCAGTCGGGTGAGCTCGACTCCATGATGGGCCAAATCGGTGAGGCTTACCAAGAGGAAGTGGAAATTGCCACGCGCAAGTTCACTTCGCTCATCGAACCAGCCTTGATTCTAGTTCTGGCTGTGCTCGTCGGCTTCATCATCATGGCCATCCTGTGGCCGGTCCTGCAGATGACCCAAAACTTCTAGACATGAAAATTCGCAAGCAACAACGTCGCCGCGCCGGTTTCACTTTGATTGAAATCATGGTCGTGGTGCTCATCATCGGATTACTGGTCGGCACCGTCGGACCAAATGTATACCAAGCACTATTTTCCAGCCAGAATAAGATTGCCGCCCAGCAAATTCAGCGGCTTGAAGATGCGTGTGACACTTACTACATGAACAACTTCAAATTTCCGGAGTCACTCGACATGCTCACTGAGCCAGGGCCAACCGGTGAAACGATTTTGGAAGTGATCCCGCTTGATCCGTGGAAGAATGAGTACGAGTATGAGCTCACGCCAGATCGAAAAGTGTTAATCACTAGCTATGGCGCAGATGGCGCTCCTGGTGGCGAAGGGCAAGATACGGACATTTCGTCGGAAACCATTCGCGAAGCCCGCTAGTTTCTTGAGGTAGAGTGAATGCGCAAGTGCACCCAGGCCGGATTCACCTTAATCGAGATTACTGTCGTCGTAATTCTGGTAGGGATGGTTGTCTCGATGGCCATCGTTCGACTTGATAGTGCACTTCCATCTACCCGTACAGAATCTGCCGCCAGGCAGGTCCTTGCCACATTGGATCTCGCTCGGACAACCGCCATTGGGAAAGCTGCTCCATATGAGGTGGTGTTCGACTTCAGGGAACAGCGTTATGGCATTCGAATTCCTTTTGATGAAGAGGGAAGACGAATTGCCAATAAGGAAGACCGCCAAATTTTGTCCTGGATGGACTTAGATGAGGGCGTCATCATGAAGTCCATTTATGATCCGACTGGCCAACGCATTGATGATGGGATTTACGTGCTTACCTTTGACCCTCAAGGTGCGGCCACAGATTTAAGTCTTCTTCTGGGTCTCGAGGAGATAGATGAGTATGAACTGACTGTCCGCCTTTTAGCGCTTACTGGGATTGCCTCGGTTTTCCAAGGGAGAGTAGAGCCGGAGTTTTTGGTGGAAAATGATTTCTAGAGCGCGTCCACGAAGACAGGGCTTTACCCTGCTCGAAGTCATGGCTGCGATTGCCCTGTTGGCCGTCATTTTCGCTACCGTCATGCAAGTACGTCAGGGTGCGGTCGCGAAGGCAACCGATGCCTATGCCCGTTCGGTGGCGGCACGCTTGAGTTTAAACCTCATGCGGCGGATTGAATGTGGCTTGGTCCCCGACCTCTACGACGGCTACCAAGGCGACTTCTCTGAAGATGGCTTTGGCGAGTTCACCTATCTGATTGGCGTCGGTGATGGCAGCCAGTACGCCTCCATGAGTGAAAACCCCGCCGAGGACATCTGGCGCGAGTTCCGTCGTGATGACGAAGACGAGCGTGACGAAGATGCTTCGCAACCGGAGTTCACGCGCATTTTTCTCACCGTGACCTTCCCAAACCCACGTCCGGGCGAGCAAGAAACCTCGAGCTACACACTGGAAACTCTGGTCGATACTTGGGCGGTCTATCAAGACATTCAGCTCTACGAAGCCCTGTGGCCAGATCTTCGCGCGGAGCAAGTGCAATGAAACGCCAGGGATTCTCTTTGCTGGAAGTCGTCATCGCCTTGGCCATCATGGGCATGGTGATGGTCGCGGTCATGCAAACTCTAGATGGCACTCGCTTAGCGGTGGACACCATCCATAACATCATGGAAACCGAAAACACGGGGCCCAGGGTGATGGCGCAAATCCGCCAGGACCTCGATGCCATTGCGGTCAATGATGTGAAGGATGGCCGGGTCATGAAGGGCGAGAACCAAACCCTGCTCGGCGCGCAGGCAGACCGCATCGACCTCATCACCTCCCGCCGTGGTTCTTTGCCGATGGATTTAGCAGGTCGCCGCAATGAAGTCATCTTCGCCCCCATGACGGAAGTCGGTTATCGGATGCGCCAAAACCCACGCAGCCGAGATTTCTTGGAGTTATATCGACGCGAAGACGCCATGGTCGACGACGAACCCTTCCGCGATGGCAGTTACACCCTGCTGTATGATCGCGTGGTTTCGCTCGACATTCGCTATCTCGACCATCCCGATGTCACCCCCAACTGGGTCGATGATTGGGATAGTGAAATGCGCGATGGCCTCCCCTTCGCCATTGATATTTTCCTCGAGATTGAAGTCCAGCCGCGGCGCTCCTTGGAAAGTCTTGGCATTCTTGGTGCCAACCGCTCGCGCCTTGAGTTTGCCGAAGTCTTCCATATGCCAGAACGCAAGCGTTGGACCTTCCGCAATCGCCTGCGGCCTGGACTCACGATGGAGAATCCGGGACAGACTGGCGACGGTGCCAACCCGAATGGAACCGAAGGAGCCACTGATGGCCTCGAAAATGGTCTTCCAGGGGCTTCTGAATCGACCGGCGACTTTGCGGACAGTGCCCGCGGTAGTGGCGGTTAAGCCTGAGCTTGAATGCTCTCCTGCCCGCCCATATAAGGGCGCAGGATCTCCGGAATGCGCACCGAGCCATCGGCCTGCTGGTGATTCTCCAGAAGCGCAATGAGCACTCGTGGCGACGCGATCACAGTGTTGTTCAGGGTATGCACGAACTGCGGCTTCGCGCCCCCACCGGGCCGGTAACGCAACTCTAGGCGACGTGACTGGAAGTCATGAAAGCGCGAGGCCGAGTGGGTCTCGCCGTAGGCATTGCGGCTCGGCATCCAGGTTTCGATGTCGAATTTTTGGACCTGACCCTGGCCGAGGTCTCCGCCACAAACATTGACCACGCGGTAGGGCAATTCCAGGGCCTGCATGAGGTCGGTGGCATGCCCAAGCATGCGCTTGTGCTCCTCGCGTGACCATTCTTCGTCGGCAGGGCCAAGCACAACTTGCTCCACCTTCCAAAACTGATGCACGCGGTAGAGGCCTTTGGTGTCCTTGCCATAGGTGCCGGCTTCGCGGCGGTAGCAGGGCGACAAGGCGACGCGACGTAGGGGAAGCTTGTCTGCTTCCAGGGTTTCGCCGGAATGGATCGAAGTCAGGGGGACTTCCGAAGTGCCGACTAGCGATAGGTCATCGCGCTCGGCAAGGTAAGCCTGCTCTTCTCCACCAGGAAAGTAACCGGTGCCTTCCATGCAGGCACGATTGACCAGGGTTGGCACCGAGACCACTTCGAAGCCGCGAGCGATCATGTGGTCCAGTGCAAACTGCAACACCGCACGCTCTAAGCGGGCGGCATCGCCCAGAAGCAAATAGTTTCGCGAACCCGCCAGCTTCACGCCCCGCGGGATATCGATGATGCCCAAGGCAGCGCCGAGGTCATCGTGTGCCTGCACTTCGAAATCAAACGCGGGGACCTCCCCCACGCGTTCCAGCTCGATGTTGTCCTGGTCATCTTTGCCATCGGGCACCTCGTCGGCGGGAGGCATAGGCAACAACATGGCCAGCTCACGCACTTTGGCACTCAACTCCTTGACCCGCGATTCATCTTGCTTGAGGACTTCTTTAGCCTCGCGCTGAGCGGCCAGGGCGCCTTCGCGCTCCTCCGGAGTCATCTTGCCCAAGCGTTTCGAACTCGCTTTGAGCTCGCCTCGCTGCTCCTCGACACGGGTCAGGATTTCCCGCCAGTCGCGATCGACTTCGAGATAGGCATCGACCACAGAGGGGTCGAAATGTTTGCGGCGGGCGGCATCACGGACTTCGTCCGCATGCTCTCGGACCCATTTGGGATCAAGCACGATTGGGCTCCAGGGGCGTTATCAGGACGGCCAAACGGCCGCGTTCGGGTTCTCACGAAGGGTTATTCACTCTTCAAGGTTGAGGAGAGTTTCCCGAACCAGGGGTGCTTCTTCAAGCTCAAGATGATTTCTGGCTTTTCTCCGGCCTTACGCAGGGTCAGCACCGCATCCATGGGGTAGTACAAGCGCTCCCAATCCTTGTTGGTGTCCTCGGGCAGCGGTGGCTCCAAGGAGACAGACTTGGCGCCCTTGGCGCTGACATCGACGTCGAACAGCGGCTCGCCGATGAAGCGCAAATAACGCTCGCCACTCTTACCGACGAGGTGCAAGTTGCGGCCATTGACCACGGCCTCGGAGCCTTCGAAACTCAATCCTGCCTGGAAAGTGAAAGGCTCACCTAAATCGAGGGTAGCCATCTCTTCGGAGCGAATGTCAATCAAGGTGGGCAAGATGGGGTCGGGCAGTATGAGCACGCTGCCACCATCTTTGCTTTCACGGAGGCGACCTTGGATTAAGCGGTAGCGTCCAATCGGGATGGAATAAGTCCCCTTGGAGCCTTTCATGGCGGCCAAATCAATGACCAAGCCTTTGGTCGCAGAACTATCACTGACCAGGAGTAAGCTAGCGAGCTTGAGCTTTTTGATGCCTTCCAGATTGACCTTGAGTTGCCCCAGGGTTGGAGTCACAGGCTGAATTTGAATCTGACTCGGCTCTTCGTGTTTGTCGAGGGAGAGCTCATACCACTGGCCCTTTTCGTCGGCAAAGAAGCGCGAGTAAGGCCAGCTGTGCTTGGTTTTGCCAAAAAGAATGGCGTCGGGGCGCAGGAACCACGTTTCCGGGAGCAAGCCTTCTGCCCAGTTTCCAGCGGGTTTGATTTCCTTGGCGCCAAAGGCACCATCACCGCTGAAATCAACCAGCGTGATTTGGCCGTAGGGCGTTTCCGCGGAAATCGCACCCATGGGGCGCATGAACATGGGGCCGCCTTCGTCGGTTGGCTCCAAGTTCAGGGTGACACCCTGCCAAATGTGGGTTGAGGTACCCGTGGCCACTTCCAAGGTGTATGGGCGTTCGCCATCGGCAAACTTGCGCATCACGGTAATGGCCTGCGGCTTACTCGTAAGGCGGAATTCGTCGGTCGGTTCGGCACCAGCTTCGAGCTGGTAGGTATTGCCGGAAATCCGTAACAAACGGATAGGCGGCATGATGTCTGGTAGCGTAATTTGCTCGCCGACAACGGGAAGCCCCATCCGAATCCAGGACTCATATTGCTCGAGTTCAAAGTCGGCCGAATGCACCATGTTGTCGATCTTCTTCGGCACGATGGCTTCGACGGTCGCGGTGGCGCCCTCCATTTCTGGAGTAGGCTGCATTTCCTCAGGATTGATCTCTGGCTCTTCTGGCGGTGGAGCATTGGGATCCACCGGCTCTTCAATGCCGAGCTTGGCCCGTAGTTCCTGCACCACGCGAGCGGTGTTGCCGTAGAACTTGTCGTTCGTCAGGTCCAGGCGTTCACGCGCATCTAAGCAAGCTTGATAAGCATCGACAGCCTTTTGGCCATCCGCACCTTCGGACTTGTACATCGGGTTGTTAAGATTGCCCACGATGTTGTGCGCCAGAGCGAGGTAATACAAATCGCCGAGGTCTTCAAAGGCGCGCACCAAAGTATCTGCATTGGCACGTGCATCTGCCCAGATGACATCCGGGTTTTTCTCGACCACCGCCAGGATGTGCACCTTGTTAATGCGCGGGTAATCGGATTGCAGCAGGTTCAAGCGCACGCGGCGCCCGTCGGAGCTTAGTCGCTGCAGATAGCGGTCGTAGTTTCGCGCGAAATCATTCCGGAAGGCACGATTCCAATTGGTGACGAACAAGTCCACCCAATCATTGAGTTCAGGATCATCGGAAACCGCACGTCTTGCCGCTTTGGCGAGGAAGAGCAAGATCGCATCTTCCTTGTACTTCCGCATGGCCTTGGTCATTCCGTCGGTATCACCGACTTCCATGGCCTCATTCATTTCCTTCGTGAAGGCGGCAACCTTCGCAGGGTCTTGTGGGGTGGCTGCGAGCAGGGACCACGACAGCGTGAGGGCGCAGAACAGCATGGCTTCAGTCTATCAGTCCCCCCCTTTAGTCCCGCAAGACGTGAGGTCCCAGCCTTTTTGGAGCCTTTAGGGCCGTCGGTCGCGAGATCTCTTCTCTAAAAAGGCGCGTTCCTGCTTGGTTAAGGAAGGCATCCCGTGTTGGGAGATTTTTTCGAGAATTCTGTCGAGCTCTTCGTGCTCTGCCTGGGCCTTGCTTTGTTTGGAGGCAGATTTGCGTTGTTGTTGCTTCTGTTTCCAGTTGCGCAAGGGTGGCGGCAGGTTCCAACCGATTCGCCCAAAGCCATCGACCCAGAGCCAGCCTACGAGAGCACCAGCAAGATGAACATGGTTCGCAACAACGCCTTCACGACCCGCCAAACTGGCAATTAGGCCCAATAAATCTAAGACGACTAATACTACGAAGCAGGACAGCAGTCTTGGCTGAATCACAAACAGACTTACACGCCGATCCGGGTACATGGCAGCCGTTAGCGCGACCATGGTCATGACCAAACCAGAGCCTCCGGCGACGCTTTGGTACTGGAACTGCTCCGCTCCGGTCAAGGTCAGCAAAAGGCTGAATGCCGTGCCGGCAAGGGTGGATGCCAGAAGAAGCCTGAGGAAGGCCTTCCCCGGGAACAGTCGCTCCGCTTCGGGAGCGAACCAATAAAACACTAAGGCATTCATCGCAAGGTGCAAGATGCCGGACGGATTATGGATTAGCGCATAACCCAGGATGCCGGGAAAGGAGCCCAAGTCACCTGACAAAATCCCCTTGGGGTACAGGCTAAGCCAACCTGACAAGCCATCTCCCTGACCAGAGGTTAAATCTGTCAAAAAGGAAATAACCCACAGCCCTGCCCATAAATAAAGCAGGCGGCGTGTGATTGGTGGGAGGTTCGGCATGCTCTAGAATCCCATTCTAGGTTCCCACTAGCCCCATGACGACCTCCTCGCCAGCACAACTCCTGGACGGCAAAGCGCTTTCCGCTCGTATTCTTGATGAACTCCAGCAGCGGGTATCGGCCCACCTGGCAAGTGGCGGCTCAGCACCTGGCCTAGCGACCGTTTTAGTCGGTGATGACCCGGCGTCACACATCTATGTGCGCAACAAGCGTCGCGCCTGTGAGAAGGTTGGCCTCAACAACATTCACCATGAGTTGCCCGAGGACCTCGGCCAAGATCGGCTGCTGAGTCTGATCCAGGATCTCAATCAGGATCCAGCCGTCCACGGCATCTTGGTGCAGCTGCCACTGCCTTCGGGTTTCGATTACGACGAGCATGAGGTGTTGGCCGCAATATCTCCCGACAAAGACGCCGATGGTTTCCACCCGCTCAACCAGGGGGCCTTAATGCAGGGTTACCGCGCGCCGATTCCTTGCACGCCAAAAGGGGTCATGCGTTTGCTCGACGAAACCGGCCTCGCCCTGAGCGGTAAGCGTGCCGTGGTGGTTGGTCGTTCGAATATTGTCGGCAAACCGGTTGCGATGTTGCTTCTGGCACGTCATATGACCGTCACCGTGTGCCATTCGCGTACGCGTGATCTTGCGGCCGAGGTCGGCAATGCCGATGTCGTGGTCGCCGCTGTTGGCGTTGCCAAGTTGGTCCAGGGCGATTGGATTAAGCCCGGCGCCGTAGTCTTGGATGTCGGCATCAATCGTGACGAAGAAGGACGTCTGGTTGGCGATGTCGAATTCCATGCCGCTGCCGAACGTGCCGGATGGATTACGCCAGTTCCTGGTGGCGTCGGCCCCATGACAATCGCCATGCTGCTCGAGAACACTCTCGAAGCCGCAGGCCTTTGAGTTAGCGGCGACGACTGCCGACGTAGCGGGTCAAAGCCGCCAAGGTCTCTACGGCATCTTGTTGCGGCAGATGGCGCAGGTGTTCGATGGATTCATCGAGAAGGCTTTCCACTTCTTGTTGGCTTTCGGCCAAGGCGGCTTCGCAATCTTTGGCAAAGGGTTCTGCGAACAGCAGCGAACGGTCTGCCCCTTGGGCAAAGGCAGATTCCATTTGTTCGCGCACTTCGGGGCTCAGGCGATCGCGCAAGCGCATCAGCGGCAGGGTCATCTTGCCGCGAGCCCAATCAGTGCCCAACGACTTTCCAACACGAGCTTCATCGCCCGCAAGGTCTAGAATGTCGTCAACCATTTGGAAGGCGCGACCGGCTAATAAACCATGCTTGGCGGCAGCCTCAGCCTGTTCTTGAGTCCCTCCAGCGTAATGCACAGCCAAGCGCCCACCGGCTTCAAATAAGGCAGCGGTTTTCCCATCGACTTGGTCGAGGTAATCCTCTTGGCCCAGGTGAAAGCGCCCACGCGTGAGGTTTTGATGAATCTCGCCTGCGCAAACGCGCATGGAAGCATCGGCGAAGACGCGCGAGCAGGTGGGATCGTCGAGGGTAGTGCTAATCGCAAAGGCTCGACTATAAACCCAATCGCCAAGCAAAACCGCGGCATGACTCCCCCATTCCACGTGTAGGCAATCCAAGGCGCGCCGTTCTAAGGCTTCATCAAGCAAATCATCGTGCATCAAGGATGCGGCGTGGATTAACTCCACAATGCCGGCAATGATGCGGTGCTCGGGACGAATGCCGCCACAGGCTTGAGCAACCAAGAAAACCTGGGCTGCGCGCAGGCGCTTGCCGCGAAAACGAGCAGCATGCGCCAAAAGTGGCTGCAAATGCTCTGGACCCTCCTCGAGGGACTCGCGCAACCATTGCTCTAAGTCTTCGAGTTCTCGAGCCAAGGGCGCAAGAAGGTCGGCAAGGGCAGGACTAGCAGGCAGGGTCATGGCCGGGGGCGCGGCAATGCTCGCGGTAACGCTGGAGGTCGTCGGGAGTATTGAGATTGAAGGTGGCGGGCAGGCCACAGGATGCCGTCGGCAGTGTGACTCGCCTCCGGCAAACAGATTGTAGTGTCGCCATCAAACGAGGCTGAGCAGCAGGCTCGGCGCGAAGTTTGGCCAGGTCCTCCAGCAGGATCCATGCCGGGAGTGCGCCGCGACCCTCAGCACTTTCGGCCAAGGCACTTTCCTTTTGAGCCATCAAGAGGCGCAGGTGGCTTTCTTCTAGGCAGGGTTGGTCTACCGCCATGAGTAGTAACCCCGACGCTTGAGGGAACTCAGACAAGCGCTCGGCAACAAAACGAAGGAGTGGCGAAGCCGGTCCAGCCAGTTCAAGGTCGTCTTCCACGCGGATCCAATCTGGTGGCGCCGCCAAGTCATCGCGTTGGCCTGGTGCCCAACAACAATGGGCACAAACTTGGCGCAAGAGCGACCCACTATGGGCCAATAGGCTTTGGCCAGAGGCCACGGTAAGCAAGGCTTTGTCTTGGCCCAAACGCCGGGAACTTCCCCCGGCCAAGAGCAGGCCAATCGCGCTCACGCCTCTTTGTCGGGAAGCGACTTCTTGTCGTCGTCTTCCTCGTCTTCTTCGCCCTCTTTCAAGCCCTTCTTGAACTCGTGAATGCCGGAACCCATGCCGCGCATGAGTTGTGGGAGCTTAGTGCCTCCGAAGAGAAGCAGCAAAACCAAACCAATCACCATGAACTCGGGACCGCCAAGCATGCAGCTGGGCAAGGTCAGGGCGAGAATCGGGAGTAGGAGGTAATGGCGAGCGGAAAGATGCATCGAAGTATCCTGCGTGAATTCTAACGCGGCGGCAGCGCTTAGCCAGCCGCCCCGGAGCCGAGAAAAATGGCCAGGAGTGTGTCACGCCAACCTCGGCGGCGGATGCGCTGGGTTTGGAAACCGTGGGCACGGAGCTTTTCTCGGACCAAGCGCGCACAGCTGTAGGTGGTGAGCAGGGTGCCAGGCCTACTGTGACCGGCAAGACAGGCCATGAGCTGGTCCGACCAACTCTCCGGATGGGCTGTGGGACTGAATAGATCTAAGACCAATAAATCTTGCTTGGACTTCGGCCACGGCTGGGATTCCGCTGCCCCGAGGCGCAAACTAAGTTCACCCAAATTCGGCCACTTCCAGTGGGAACCAGAGTCGGGCCAAGTTTGCCCCCACCATGGCATCCAGTCTTGCCATTCCGCAGGGCAAGGTGGCCAAGGCTCCAGAGCATTCGCATCTAGTTCGAATGCGCTCGCCTGCAGCATACGTTCGTGCTGCGCCGGGGCCCTGCTCCGACTGTGTTGCCACATGCGCATGGCCACGGCCAGATTGAAACCGCGCCCAAAACCGATCTCGGTGATGCGCAGAGGACGTTCTTGCGGCCACACCAAGCTTTGTTCCCACAGCGAAGGCCAGGCAGGCTCGAAATAACTCCGCCAAGACTCCTCGAATAAGTCGAACAGGCGAGAGTGTGCCCACTCGCCACTTTGTGGGTGCTGAAACGACAAGGAGGTGGCCCGAGCCTGGTCGGCCGCGGTCCACCCCCTGGGATGACTCATCGGACTCAGGACATGCCGAGCTCTTTCCTCAGCGCCACCAAAGTGGTGCCAAGGTCCGAAGGCGTTGGGGCAATGCGCACACCAGCGGCTTCGAGAGCTTCCATCTTGGAGTCTGCCGTGCCGGAACCACCTGAAATGATGGCGCCTGCGTGACCCATGCGCTTACCAGGAGGAGCGGTGCGACCGGCAATGAAACCGACCACAGGCTTGGTCACATAAGACTGGATGAAGGCGGCGGCCTCTTCTTCTGCGGTACCACCAATCTCGCCGATCATGATGATCGAATCGGTCTTGGGGTCGTCCTGGAAGGCGCGCAGCACATCGATGAAGTTGGTGCCCGGAATCGGGTCACCACCAATGCCGACGCAAGTCGATTGGCCAAGGCCCTCTTGGGTGACCTGCCAAACGGCTTCGTAAGTCAGGGTGCCCGAGCGGCTGACAATGCCGACGGTACCGGGGTTATGGATGTAAGCCGGCATGATGCCAATCTTGCAGCCTTTGCCCTCGTCTCCTGGAGTGATGACGCCAGGGCAGTTCGGACCCACCAGGCGTGTCTCGGAATCGCGCAGCGCATCGTTGACCTTGGCCATATCCATGACAGGAATGCCCTCGGTGATGCACACCACCAGCTTGATGCCAGCAGCAGCGGCTTCGAGGATCGAATCCGCGGCAAAAGGTGCGGGAACATAGATCACCGAAGCTTCGGCGCCTGTCGCTTGCACCGCATCGTGCACGGTATCGAAAATCGGCAGGCCCAGATGCTCGCCACCACCTTTGCCAGGAGTGACTCCCCCGACCATGTTGGTGCCGTAAGCAAGTGCTTGCTCGGAATGGAAAGTGCCATTCTTGCCAGTGAATCCCTGACAGATGACCTTGGTGTCTTCGTCGATGAAGATTGCCATGAGTTTGCTCCTAAGCGTGGGCGGCGACTGCACCGCAGATGAGTTTGGCGCCTTCGTCGAGCGAGGAAGCCGAAGTAATGTCCAGGCCGCTTTCCGCGAGCAAGGCGCGCCCTTCCTTCACGTTGGTGCCTTCGAGGCGAACCACCAGAGGAATGCTCAAGTCCACCGTCTTTGCTGCGGCAATCACACCGCGAGCGATGACATCGCACTTCATGATGCCGCCGAAGATGTTGATCAGAATGCCCTTCACGTTTTCATCGCTAAGGATGATGCGGAAGGCTTCGGTGATGGCCTCTTCGGTGGCGCCGCCGCCGACATCGAGAAAGTTGGCCGGCGCAGCGCCATGCAACTTAATCGTGTCCATGGTGGCCATGGCCAAGCCGGCACCATTCACCATGCAGCCAATCGAGCCGTCGAGAGTGATGTAGTTCAGGCCAAACTTGGAGGCTTCGACCTCTTTGGCGTCTTCCTCGTGTTCGTCACGCATCGCGGCGATGTCCTTGTGACGATAGAGCGCATTGCTATCGAAGTTGATCTTGGCGTCGAGGGCAACAATCTCGCCCTGTTCGGTCACCACCAGTGGGTTGATCTCGGCAATCTCACAATCCAGTTCGAGATAAGACTTCGCGAGTCCCATCAGGAAGGGAACCGCGTTCTTCACCAGGTCCCCTTTGAGGCCGAGGAAGAAAGCCGCGCGACGCGCTTGGTAAGGCTGCAGGCCCATCAAGGGGTCGATCGGCAACTTGAGCAAAGCCTCTGGGCGCTCTTCGGCGATGGTTTCGATTTCCACACCACCTTCGGCGCTGACCATCAGCATGGGCAAGCCCAATGCGCGGTCCAAGGCAATGCCGACGTAGAGTTCGCGCTCCAGGTCTAGGCCTTCGCATACGAACACCTTGCGCACTTCTTGGCCTTCGGGGCCAGTTTGGTGGGTCTTGAGCATCATGCCCAGCATGGTCTCGGTGACCTCAATCGCTTCCTCGCGGGATTTGACGAGCTTGACACCTCCTCCTTTGCCACGGCCACCTGCGTGAATCTGGGCCTTGACGACGGCCAGAGGGCCTCCGAGACGGTCAAATGCCTCGCCAGCCTGAGCTGGAGAGTCGGCAATGATGCCGCGTTGGGTGCGGACGCCGTAGCGTTCGAGAACCTCTTTACCTTGGTATTCGTGGACTTTCATGGGCGTTAGGGCCTGGGAAACGCAATATTGTAGAGATGCCCTGGGGTTCTCACCAGTTTTCACGGGAGATTTAGGAACCCAAGGACTTTGCGGCCCGTCCACCTCTTGGCTATGAACTCTTACCCCCGGAGACCGAACTTCGTCCTCGCCTGGATTGTGGTGGTCATGGCTGTCTTCTCGCTGGCAACGGACCTGCTCTTTAGCTCGAAAGACAGCACCGAGACCGACCGCATCGTGGATATCCGCCATGGAGCCCGCATCGACACAGGAGACGCCGCCGAGGAGTTCTCGCCTTCGGTCCCGGGCAATGTGGCCTGGAACCCAGAGCCAGCTAGCTTTTCGCCTGAGGATCTGCGTATGCCAGGCTCGCTAGATTCGGAGCCTTGGCGATTCCTCCAAGAGCACCTGCCCTTCGCCCTTCCGCTTGCTTCAGAGCGATTAGAAGCTGACCAAGCGGACGCCCAAGACCAGGACCAACGCGGCAAGCTTGGCGCGGAAGGCTCTGGCCTCCCCGCCACCCCCACCTCCGTATCCGATCTTTCGAGACCTCAGGCCCCGACGGACAACCAATCCCGCAAGCCCTTACACCGCCTGCTGGATTTAGGTTCTTCCCAGAACCAAAGCCAGGTTGCAGGCCAAGCCGGCTCTGGCTCTGGCTCCACCGTGCAAGAACTGCACTTTGGCGGCAGCGGCCCGGATGGGCAATCCAAATGGCAGGAACGCGTGCAACTGCGCACCCTGCCAAGTGGCAATGTCCTGCTGGTGGTGCAATTGGATGCGGTCGATGAGCTCGACAGTCCTTTGTTGCCTTCCCAGGATCAAGCTACTGGTCCAGAAGTCGAAGACGAAACGAAAGATGAGGAAGAGAAACCGAAGCTGCGCTCGCGCGTCAAGCATGCGGTGGCTCCGGTTCTTCCCGCGCTCAACGCGGCACTACGGCAAGCCGAGAAGGCTGGAGTACACGCGGAGCTCAGTCAGAAGGTCCGGGTTTGGGTGCGCCAACGTCCAGGGGGTGCAGAACTGGCGACGCAACTGACGCCAAGAGAGCTGCACAAGCTGGCCGTCGAAATCGGCCCGCGCTACCCGCAGATTGCCAAGCTATTAGAAGAGCTTCGTTGACACGCCGACGAGGGCCTACGGATGACCGCAGGCCCTCGTCAGGAGAGTCCAATCTAAGAATCGCTCAGGGAGCGACGAACTTACCGCGCTTGCGGCGCTTGCGACGGATGATATTCCGTCCGCCAGCAGTCTTCGAGCGCGAGCGGAAGCCATACTTCCGGCGCTTGAGGTTGGACTTGCGAATCTTGGTCTTACGGCCTTTCACGACTTTTTGGAACTAGTCTCAGCGAGCTGAGAGAACTTGATGATGCGGATGGTGTTGGTGGCGCCGGAAACGGCGAAGGTGCCAGTCAGGACGACCAGCTTATCCTCTGCACTCAGCAAGCGACGCTTCTCAAGAAACTCACTTGCCAGACGGTTCATCTCTCGAATCCGACGCACTTTGGGAATGCGCCCCGCCCTGGCTCCCCAGAATAAAGCCATCCGGTGGAAGGCCCTCTCTGACGACGTCAGCGCTACCAAAGGCAGGGCTGAGCGAAAGGAACTAACCAGTCTAGCGCTGCGACCAGACTCGGTAAAGGCCAACATCAATTTGGCTTGGCCAAAATGAGCGGCGTAGACGGCGGCATTGACGATGGCCATCTCGGCTGAGCCTTCTCCAAGGCCCCCATCGGGGCGGAGCGCCGGGCGCAGCCTCCAGCGGCCGTCGAACTGGCCCTCCTCGGTGGTTTGGGCAATCCGACGCATGACGCGGATGGTCTCGAGGGGGTATTTACCGACGGCGGTTTCACCGGACAACATCATGCAGTCGGCGCCATCAAGGACGGCATTGGCGACGTCGGAAACTTCCGCGCGAGTGGGCAGGGCCTCATCGATCATCGATTCGAGCATTTGCGTGGCGACGATGACGGGAATCGCTCGCTTGATTGCAGCCGCCACAATCCGCTTCTGCAGCATGGGCACCTTGGCCAAGCCCATTTCGACGGCCAAATCTCCGCGAGCCACCATGACGCCATTGGCAGAGGCAATGATTTCATCGAGGTTGCGGATGCCAAGCGGATGTTCAATCTTGGCAATCAACGGCAAGGCTAAGTCGTATTTCTTGAGTTCGCGGCGCACCGACTTGAGGTCGGCTGCGGAACGCACAAAACTTAAGGCCAGCCAATCTGCTTCATGCTCTACGGCAAAGGCAATGTCAGCGCGATCTTTGGCCGAAAGTGCTGGTGCAGAAACTTCGCTGTCGGGAAGGTTGACGCCTTGGCTGGAAACAATCATGCCTCCCGTGCGCACCTTGCATGTCAAGGAGCGCTTGTTTTTTTCGCGAACCACCAGTTCCATGCGGCCATCGCGAATCAGAATGCGGTTGCCGACCTCGACATCCTGCAACAGGCGCCGGTAGTCAATTGGAAGGTAATTCCCGCGCAACTCTTTGGCGGCAGCGCGCACCTCGATGGTTTCGCCCGGAACTAACTCGCGCTTGCCCTCCATCTTGCCCAAACGGATACGCGGTCCGCGGAGGTCGACCAAAATCGCCACAGGGCGATTGAGTTCACGACGGACTCGCTTGATATGGCGGATCCACCGCGTCCGTGTCGCTTCATCGCCATGGCTCATATTGAGCCGGAAGGCGTTGGCGCCAGCTTGAACCGCAAGCCGGATCTGCGCCAAGGAGGAGCAGGCAGGGCCTAGGGTGGCGAGGATGCGGGTGCGCGTTTGCGCGGGCATGAATCAGGGTTAGGCCAGGAGGCCTTTTTCGCGCAAAGTTTCGAGGTCTTGGCGGATGGCGTCGGCAGAAGCATTGAGCTTGGCCATGCCGCTTTCGTCGAGCTCGAGCTCAGCGATGCGCTCCACGCCATTCTTGCCGAGAACGCAAGGTACGCCGAGGTAAATGTCCTTGATGCCGTACTGGCCTTCGAGCCAAGCGGCACAAGGAAGAAGACGATGCTCATCACGCAGGATGGACTTGGCCATGGCGACTGCGGCCGCGGAGGGCGCGTAGTAAGCCGAACCGGTCTTTAGCAGGTTGACGATTTCCGCTCCACCATGCTGAGTGCGGGTGTTGATGGCATCAATGTCCGACTCGGCGAACAAGGCGCCGACCGACACGCCGTCGATGGTGGAGAACTGGGGCATCGGGACCATGCTGTCACCGTGGCCGCCAAGAACCATGCAGCGTACATCTTTGACACCGCCACCGTTGGCGTCGGCAAAGAAGTAGGCCATGCGTGCAGAATCCAGCACACCAGCCATTCCCACGACATTGTGCTTCTCAAAGCCAAGGCGAGCGGCCATCAAGTACACCATGGTGTCCAAGGGGTTCGAAACCACAATGACCTTGGCGTTGGGCGAGCCAGCCTTGATGTAGTCAGCCACGGTGTTGATGATCTTGCCGTTAATCTCGAGCAAGTCGGAACGGTCCATGCCTGGCTTGCGCGGCATGCCGGCAGTCATGATGAACAGATCCGAGCCGTTGGTGTCGGCAGAATCATTGGTGCCCACGACGCGAGCTTGGTAGCCCTCGACTGCGGCAGCCTGGTTGATGTCCAAGGCGATGCCCTGCGGGCGGCCTTCAATGACGTCGATGAGAACGACCTCTTCAGCAACTTCTTGCTCAGCGAGGCGTTGGGCACAGGTCATGCCGACGAATCCGGCTCCGACAACGGTGACTTTCATGGGATGCAATGGCTTGGACCCGTGCCCCGGGGACGGGACGGGTCAGGAAGGCGGGATTCTAGCCTCGCGGGGAGAGATTACGAACCGGAAGCGTCGGGGACTAGCTCGTCCTCGTGCTTCTTGGCCCAATCGGCCCAGCGACTCACGGCCTTGGCCCTCTCGCTATCGCTAGCCTTCTCCTCAAAGCCCATATCCTCTTTGGTGATTTTCACCAAGGCTTCATTGGCGGATTGACGCACAAAGGCAAATTGGTCCTCCAAAACCGGAATCAGGCGAGGGACCGATTGCATCGAGCTCCACTCGCCTAAGGTATAGGCTGCGTAGAAGCGGTTCATCTCGTAGCTGTCTTCGAGCAAGGGCTCGACATAAGCAATCAGCCGGGCATCTTGGAAGTTGCCGAGCTTCTGCAGAGCATCGACCCGTGCCAAGGGATCATCGGCCTTGAGTTTTTCGAGTAAGGATTCGACTTCCGAGGAAAATCCACTCGAAGCCGGTTCGGGAACGTTGGCGGCCGCGACCTCGCGTTGTACTTGGGCAAAGCCATCGCGTAAAAACTCTTGCGCGGCGCGAATGTCGCGCTGATTGTCTTCGACCAAGCCCATGCGCGCGCCAAGGCGTTGCAGGTCATCGGTCAAGCTTTGCTGGCCATCTTGGAGGTCATTCAGGGGCTCCAGCTTCTGATCTAAGGTGGCGAGTTGTTGGGAGATCTCTTGTCCCTGACGAATCATCTGCTCATTTTGCTCACCCAACTGCCCGCGCAATTCCGAGAGTTCACTGTTCAAAGCTGCAAAGCGCTTTCCAGATTCCAGCGCCATCGCATCTTGCTCACGCGTGACATCGGACTTGGTCGAATCCAGTGAAGTGGCCAAGTCGTCAGACTGCCTGCTTTGATCTTGGTAGAGATAGCCCACTCCACCCAGAGCGCCAAGCGCGAAAACCAGACCAACCACCGACAAGACACCTCCGCTGCCTCCGCCACCTCGTTTCGCTCGTACTGCCATCGACAGAGTGTCACAACAGGTCGGGCACACCACGCGGCCACCATGGCGGATCGCTTGGTGGTCATCGAGTTGCTGTTGCGGAACAGATTGGTCGCAGAAATTGCAGAAGAAGAGGTCGGTCATGGCTGGTGATACGCGGGGTTCTTGGCGCTAGGACGCAAGGGCAGCGCGTTCCAGAGTCTAGGCGCGAAGATGTGCCGTGTAAGCACCTTTCCGAGGAGATTTCCTGGAATTAGAACCCCTTCAGCGCGTTCTGAGCTTAGACCGGGAGCCCTGATGCTCGTTCCACGCGACGAATCCAACCCCCACCGAGCAGTCGAGTTCCGCGATATACGGCCAAACCCTGGCCAGGATTCACGCTATTGACTGGGTGGTCGAAGCGAATTTGCACCTCGCCTGGTTGGGTGCAGACCAGACTTCCCGGATGTCCACCGGGGCTCGAGCGGTACTGAATTTCCACGTCTTCCCAGCATTCACCTGGAGCGATTTCGGCCGCAAAGGTGTGAAAACCTTCCACCTCTGCCCCTAGGCAACCTGTGGCTTGGCGCGGCCCAATCAGGACATCGCCATTGTCTTCATTGATGTCGATGACATACAGAGGTTCGGTACTGGCAATGCCTAAGCCTCGGCGCTGGCCGCGAGTAAAGCCGGCATGGCCATCGTGTTCGGCAAGAACACGGCCATCTTGATGAACTAAGCGACCAGCTTTGCCGAGGCCACCGCGTTCGCGCAGGAGATCACGATAATCCCCACTGGGCACAAAACAGATTTCGACACTGTCGGCCTTGGCAAACACGGGCAAACCAGCTTCTTCGGCGAGCTTGCGTACGTCCGGCTTATGCATGCCACCAATCGGCAGGAGCGTGCGCGCTAAGCGCTCTGGCCCGACTGGGAACAACACATAACTTTGGTCCTTGCGTGGATCAATCCCGCGGTGAAGTTCTGCGCCTTGTGGCCCCTGTTCGATTTGCGCGTAGTGTCCAGTCGCTAAATAGTCTGCCCCCAAGGCATCGGCCATTTTCCATAATGCGCCAAACTTGATGTCCCGATTGCATTGGATGCAAGGATTAGGCGTGCGGCCGTGGAGGTAATCTTCGACAAACGAATCGATGATGCCGCCAAACTCTTCATGCATATCTACCGCATGAAAGGAAATGCCCAGACGATCAGCAACGCGGGCGGCGTCGAGGGCATCATCGACGGAGCAGCAGCCTTGCTTGGTGGAGCAGCGGTCGCGCGGGACCTCGATGCCGTTGCGCAGGAACACGCCGACCACGTCGTAGCCCTGGCGCTGCAGCAACAATGCGGCAGCGGAGCTATCGACCCCTCCGGAGAGGGCGGTCAGTACACGGGGACGAGACATTTCCTATGGCCCAAGGGCACGGCTAGAATGGTCGCCCATTATCGCCTAAGCCTGCCAATCATGCATTACTTCCTCAACCCAACTCTGCTCGTCTTCCAAGAAGGCGAACGCCAACCGCTCACTTTCGCCGAAGGCCCCTCGGGCCCAGTCGAGAGCGGGGCCACGGTTTCTCAAGATGGCAGCACCGAAGGCGCTGGAGGCGATGGCACTGGAGCAGCCGGCGGCAGCTCCATGAGCTTCTGGCTGATGATTGGCCTGTTGTTCCTGTTCATGTGGTTCTTTGTGATCCGCCCGGAGAATAAGCGCCAAAAAGAGCGGCGGAACTTCCAATCCGAGCTGAAGAAGAACGACAAGGTCGTCACCATGGGCGGCATTCACGGGTCGGTGACCGCGCTAGATGACGCCACGGTTACGCTGAAAGTCGCCGATGGCCTACGCCTGACATTTGACCGTGTCGCGGTGGCCCGCCACACGTCTCCCCCTAAGGACAAGGAAGAAAAGGCCAAGGCCTAGTCTTGCGCCGTTGCGCAAGAAGGCCAGGTGCCTTCCTTTGCCGACGGTCATGGACAGCCCAACTTCTCCGCCCTCGCCCTCCAAAGTGGCGCAGGGATTATGTGCCGAGCGTTTCGTCGCTGAGCAGTTGACTCAGTCCGGTTGGACCTTGCTCCAGCATGACTGGCGTACCCCCTATGCCCAAGTGGATTTGTTCCTGCGTCACCCGCAGGGCCATTTGGTGGTGGTAGAAGTCAAGGCCCGCGGCCCCTGCTCCTGGACAGAAGAGGAAGACGTGTTGGCAATTGCGCAGCGTCGGCGGCTGCAGCGGGCCTTGTGCTGGATTGCTTCCTTACCGCAGGCCCGTGGGTTAACCGTCCGACTCGACCTGGCCATCGTTGATTGGGTCCAAGGGCGGCCACGTCAATGGCGCCTCCTGGAAGAGATTGAGTTGGTCTAGCTCACGCCAAAGCAGCTCCAAACCCTGGGGCGGAATGGGGTCCAAATCTTCACGCGCCAGTAACTCCTGGGCCCAGCGCCGCATGGTCGCCGGGGGCACTTGATCCCAATCTGCCAGGGCCGGAGCTTCCTCCTCCGCGGCAACCTGCAACAACTGGCGCAAGATCTGGCGGTAAGGGGCGTGATAGCTGTCACGAGGATTCTGCGCACGTTCGACGATTTCCGCGAGAAGCCAGCGCGGGTCCTCAGCGGAGGCCACGGCTCTGAGTTCGGCGCGATACTCCAACCACAATAAGGCGTTGCCAAAATCACTTTGACTCTTGAGAAACAACGGCACAACCTGAAGCAACGGCAGACCATGATTCAGCCAAGGCAGAATTTCTCCCAGGTGCCCCGCTTCGTGCACAATTAAATGGCGCAGTTCCTGTTCTTGCACATTGGTGTCCCCCACAAGCAATCGCTGCCAACGCAATCGATCTGGAAGGTTCTGGCTCTCCAAGTCATTTGGATTAGCCAGGCTCTGAGGCTGGGATTCGGGGGGCCCTAAATCTTCCCAACCGAGGTGCATGCCGAGACTCAACATGCGTCTTTGAATTTGCTCTACCCCTCGCTCCAGGTCGTCGATGCGCAGATAGAAACCACGGAAAACAGTGCCACCTTGGGCAATGCGTTGGCGGCGGTCTGCCACGCCGCGCGCCAAAAGAATGGTCAGTTCCTGATCCTCACCTGGCCACGGGACTTGCAAGCTGGAAGTATCCGTCAGCAAGTGGATTTCTGGTCCGCGCCCCACCGCATCGCCAGCTAAAAGAAAGCGATTGGCGGCCAGCCATTTCTCCGCCACTTGGCCACTGCGGGGCTCCGGCTGCACTAGGGTGGCAAAGCCGGCCATCTCATAGCGAGGCTGTTGGGCCCAACCAGACGGCGCGTCGGCGCGAGCTACATACTGGTCGATGCGTTCGAGCAACTCATCGAGAGATGCATCACGGAGCCATGGCAATTCAGCGAAGAAGCGCTCCATCCCTAAATCGATACGGGTCGCATCTAGCGGGTCCGCTTGGGGGGCTGCGCGCAGGGCGATTTCAGCTTCTGCCCGTCGCAAACGCCGATCATCGTTAGTGGCCTGGGCTAACTCCATATAGGTAAACAAGGCCAGTTCACGGCCTTGCTCAAAGGCTTCCACTTCAAGAAGACGAAAAGCTTGACGCGCACGGCCCTGCTCCAAGGACTGCCGTGCCAACAGAGCACGGGCGAAGGAGCCAGCCTCGCCATCCATGGGGGCACCCTCAAGCAGCTCCTCCGCTTCTAGCCAGTTGCCGAGTAACTGCTGACTAGCGGCATGGCCTAGCTGAATCCATGGGTGGCTCGGCCAACGCCGATGTAACCGTTCTAACTGCTTCGCGCGGGTTGGTCCGTCTTCCAGAATGCGCGCTTCCAGATAGTCCAAGTCGGGATCCAGACCCGGAAAACGTTCGCGCAGATTGGCCAGGGCCAGGAGCACCTGTTGATCTTGGCCATTGCGACGCATGAGATCTTGCCAGCGACGCTCAGCGGCAACACTTCCTGTGTTTTCCCAGCGCTGGCTTTGTAGCAATGCCAAGGCGAAATCAAATTCGCCCGCCCACAACAAAGCCTGCACTGCCTCCAAATCTACCGCAGCATGGCGGTTGGCGTGAATCTGGCTTTGCTCGCGCCTAGTGGCTTGACTACAAGACACTAGGAAGAGGAGCATCCACAGAGCGGGAACGGCGTTGAGGCTCCTTTTCATTGCGTTCACTCCTTGACTACGGGAGAGTCGGCTGCACGCAGCAAAAAGGCACGGCGCAAATCCTTGCCGCAGTCTCGGCGTTCTTCGGCGAAGAGTTGCCAAGCCTCTCGAGGGTGTTGAGGGCCTTGCCCTTGCCACGAACCCAGTCCGCCGCCAAATAAGGAAGGCGCTTCATAGCGTACGATGGCATCGACCAATCCCGCGCGCAAGAATGCGGCTTGCACACGACTACCGCCTTCGATCAATAGTCTTCCAATACCTTCGTCCTTGAGTTTGGTTAAAGCTTGATCGAGGTCCGGGCGGCCGCACTCGTCTGGGGGGAGGCTTAGCAAATGGTCGTCGTCGGTAGCACCCGTTGGCAGGGAAGCCTGGGGGTTAGATTCAATCCACCACCGTGGCCCAGCAATGCTGAGTGGGCCCTGATTGGCTTGGGCTAAGTGCGAAGCTGCCAAGAAGACGCGCACCGGCTGGTTTCGCCAAGGGTCTTCAGGGCTGACCCGTGCATTCAGTCGAGGTTGATCCAAGTGCAAAGTCCGAGATCCCACCAAAATGCCATCACTGATGGCACGGAGCTGATGTCCCTCCGCACGAGCCTCCTCGCCGGTAATCCATTGACTGACACCATGTTCAGTCGCTGTGCGACCATCCATCGAAGCCGCCCACTTACACAACACAAAGGGCCGCTGCGGCTGATCTTGCGCCATCAAGAAGGCGGGGTTTTGCGTGGCGAATCGTGGTTCTTCAGCGGCGTGAATGACCTCGATGCCGTGAGCACGCATGGCCGCAATCGCGCCACCTTGGTGCCTGGGGTCGGGATCGGTCGCTCCTAATACCACCCGCTTTACGCCAGCGGCTTGCAGCAGATGCAAGCAACTTTTAGGGCGACGCTTGCTGGGACCAGTGGCACTACACGGTTCCAGGGTGAGAATCATTTCGTCCACAACGCCAGGGCGTGGGCTGTTTGAGTCTTCATTCCAGGCGCCTGCATCGCGGAGCGCGGCTTCTTCAGCGTGTGGTCCGCCCAAAAAGGCATGGTGACCGTGACCGATGACATGTCCCTGACTTAACGCCAAGGCGCCGACACGCGGGTTCGGTGCAGTCCACAGCCAAGACGCGCGTTCCGCCTCATGGAAGGCACGGTCCAACAGGGACTGGTCGCGTATGTTCACACTCCGAAGCTCAGGACGGGTGTTTTCGCCGCAGGAATGAGGGCGGGACTCTTATCGGCAAGATCTGCGAGCTCTTGGCTCGACAAACGATGGGCGGCTTGTAGTTCGCGGCCGGTGTAAGCCACCAAGTCCACGGGCACTTCTAGGCCTGGCCGCGCTTCAGGGAATTCAGGAACCAGTGCGTAATGACCGCGGCGCGTTCTGCCAAACCATTGGCCCGGATTCTTCTCGGACTCGCGCTCGAGAAGGACTAGGTCTTGCTGCCCAACATGGGTTGGGGTGCGCTCTTTGGCAATCTTGCGCTGCAATTCCAGTAAGCGATGATTGCGGCGCGCTTTCTGCTGCATGGGGATATCGTCTTGAATGTCGTGCGCCACCGTGCCGGGGCGCGGCGAATACTGGAAGACGTAGCTCTGCAAGAAGGCAATTTCTTCCATTGCGCGTTCGCTAGCCTCGAATTCCTCGTCAGTCTCGCCGGGGAAACCCACAATCCAATCGGAAATGAGCTCCAAGTCGGGCATGACTTCGCGCAGGAGGCCGATGCGCTGGCGATACAACTTCATGTTGTAGCCACGTTTCATGCGCTTCAGCATGCTGTCACTTCCAGATTGGATGGGCACCGGCAAGAAGCGCATGAACTTGCTCGAGCGGGCCATGGCTTCGGCAAGTTCGCGGTCGATGTAGCTCGGGTGGAGCGTAACCATGCGGATTCGCGCTAGGCCTTCCACTTCTTCGAGGGCATCGAGTAGACCGGCCAAACTTGGGCGGTCGCCGCGGTCGAGGTCACGGCCATAAGCGTCGATGGTTTGGCCTAGAAGGTGCACTTCAGTCACGCCTTGTTCCACCAAGCCACGGACTTCTTCGACGATGGCGGAAGGCGGGCGACTTTCGACGCGGCCGCGCACACTTGGAACAATGCAATAGGTGCAGTTGAGGTCGCAGCCGCGCATGACCGCGACATGCGCTTGGTAGCTGGCTGGGCGTGCGAGCAAATCACGACGCTCTTCATCGACAGGCTCCGCCGCTTCGCCAAGTTCACAAATGCGTTGTTCACCGCCGATCACCCGCTCGACCATATCGGGTAAACGTGGAAAGTGGCGGGAGCCGCAAACGATGTCGACGTGAGGTTCTCGGGCAAAGAGTTCTTGGCCCTCGCGGTCGGCCATACAACCCACCACAGCAATCACGGTGCTGGGATCGGCCTTCTTGACGCGCCGTAACTCACCCAACAAGCCATGCACGCGCTCCTCGGCCTGCTCGCGCACGGAGCAGGTGTGGAACACATGAAGGGAAGCTTGCGCGGGATCTTCTTGTTCTGCCCAGCCGCGCCGGGCGAAGGAACTGCGCATGAGTTCGCCGTCGTATACGTTCATCTGACAGCCAAACACCCGCAGATGAAAACTGCGGGTGTGGTTATCGACGGCAGATGTGGGGTTCATTCGCAGATCACAGTACGGAACTCCTCGACTTCGCAGCCGGGGCCCGGAATGACATCGTCGAGTTCCACATCGATGCCAGTTTCTTCCTCAATGTCCGCAATCAACTTACGGTGCGGCACCCCATCAGCGGTCAGGTAGACCATGGCAAAGCGGTGCATAAAGTGTGCGTCGCTAATGATGGTGGTTAACCCTGGATTACGCTTCAGTTGCTTGAGGACATCGCGATCACCGCCAGTGGTGAAGCCAGCGTAGGAGATGTAGTTGGGGCCGATGGCATCCCAGTCGCTGAGATACTCGACGACATCCATGTCTTCGGGTAAGCCTTGGAATGCCGCGATATCCCCAAAGCTCTCCGCCGGACTGAAGAACATATTGGCTTTGGCCTCTGTGTGCTCAATCATTTTCTCCTTCCACGGAGACAGCAGGAAACGGATGCCATTGGAGCGGGGCCAGTTGCCGTTGTGGTTCTGCTGGTAAGTCTGCAGCGACAAGAAGATGTTCCTCATATTCGCCTCGCTCGCCGTCAACTTGGAGTTGTCGATCATTTCCGGCAGCTGCACAATCAGCGCAGTCGACAGAATGCCGATGATCATGATGACCACCATCATTTCGAGGAGGGTGAAGCCGAATCGAGCGACGCGGCGAAGCGGGGCGAATACTTTCATGTTCAGGTGCCTTGGCTGTAGTCGGTGCTGTAGGCGATTTGCTCAGGGGTCAGGACATCGAGGCCGAGGCCCATCGCATCGAGCTTAATCTTAGCGATTTCTTGGTCCAGCTCCTCGGGCAGCTCATGCACACCCTTGCCAAGATCCTTGCCTTCACGGGCAAGCATCATCATGGCCTGGAACTGGTTGGCGAAGCTCATGTCCATCACTTCGGAGGGGTGACCTTCGGCAGCAGCGAGGTTGACCAAGCGACCTTCCGCCAGCACGTAGATACGGCGGCCGTCAGACAGGGTGTACTCGATGCAGTTGTCACGCATTTCACGCGAACTCACAGCCATCTCCTTGAGCTCGGCAATGTTGATTTCGCAGTCGTAGTGACCGGTGTTACTGACAATCGCGCCATCTTTCATGGATTCGAAGTGGTGCTTGACAATGACATCTTTCATGCCGGTGGTGGTAATGAAGACATCGCCGATCTTGGCGGCTTCATCCATGGTCATGACGCGGACGCCCTCGAGGTTCGCCTTGAGCGCAGCTGTCGGCTTCACTTCGGTGGCAATGACGTTGGCGCCCATGCCCTTGGCGCGCATGGCGCAACCTTTGCCGCAGTGGCCGTAGCCAGCAGTGACGAAGTTCTTGCCCGCGAGCAACACCGAGGTGGCGCGGAGAATGCCGTCCAAAGAAGACTGGCCAGTGCCGTAGACGTTGTCGAAGTCCCACTTGGTTTCGGCGTCGTTGACGGCGATCACGGGATACTCGAGCTTGCCATCGGCAGCCATCGCGCGCAGGCGATGCACACCGGTGGTGGTTTCTTCCGAACCGCCAATGATGCCTTCCATCAGGTCTTGGTGGTGCGAGTGCACGCGGAAGATCAAGTCCGCGCCGTCATCCAAAGTCATGGTTGGCTTAAAGTCGAGGGTACGGTCGATGGACCAATAGAAGCCTTCCGTGTCCTGGCCGTACCAGGCATACATGCGAATGTCTTCCTGCGCCAAAGCAGCAGCGACAGCATCATTGGTGCTCAATGGGTTACAGCCGGACCAAGAAACTTCGGCGCCAGCAGCTTTCAGGGTGCGGATGAGGACGGCAGTTTCCTTGGTGACGTGAAGACAACCGGCAATGCGGTGACCGGCGAGCGGCTTGGTCTTCTCGAATTTCTCGCGCAGGCTCATGAGAACCGGCATGCGGGACTCAGCCCAATCGATGAGCAAACGGCCCTCATCGGCGAGGGAAAGGTCAGCGACCTTGTAGTTTTGTGTTTCGGTGGTGGTCATGGATCAGCAGGTTGCCCCGACTTTCGCCAGGGACTCTAGTTCAGGAACAAGGTCGAGTTTCTCCCAAGGGAAGATATCGCGGCCAAAATGGCCGTGAGCGGCGGAATCACGGTAGGTCCAGCTGCCCACAGGGCGGCTTTCGCCGGGTTTCACCAGGCCAGTGGGCTTTCTTAGGCCCAGGCGGCCAATAATCCAGTCGGGAGTGAAGGCCTTGTGCCCTTTCCAATTCTCCAGGTTGTGGAGGTGGGTTTCAATTTCAGACTCGCTCAGCCCATTGGCCGAGGTGCCGAAGGTGTCGACGCGAATCGACACAGGTTCTGCCACGCCGATGGCGTAGGCGAGTTGCACTTCGCAGCGATCGGCCCAGCCAGCCTGAACGATGTTTTTCGCAATCCAACGGGCGGCATAGGCGGCGGAGCGGTCGACTTTAGTGGCGTCTTTGCCCGAGAAGGCACCGCCACCGTGGCGAGCATAACCGCCATAGGTGTCGACAATGATCTTGCGGCCAGTGAGACCAGCATCGCCGTGAGGCCCGCCAACCACAAAGCGCCCGGTCGGGTTGATGTGCATGGCTGTTTCTTTGGTCAGCCATTCCGCGGGAAGCACATCGCGAATGATGGCTTCTTCGACCTCTTTGCGAATCTTCGCCAGGTCGATGTCTTCGGTTTGTGTACTGAGCACAACCGCATCGATGCCAACGGGTTGGTCCTCTTCATAAGCGAAGGTGATTTGGGCTTTGGCATCTGGGCGCAACCATGGGAGTTCGCCACTGGCGCGTAATTCGGCTTGCCTCTCGACCAATCGATGGGCCCAGTGAATCGGGGCCGGCATTAAAACTTCGGTTTCGCGGCAGGCATAGCCAAACATCATGCCTTGGTCGCCAGCGCCGGTCGCGCCTTCCGCGGCGCCACCTTCGGCATCGACCCCTTGCTTGATGTCTTGCGACTGCGCATGAATCAAAACATGCACACCGCAAGAATCGGCATCGAAGCCGATCCCGGCTTGGGTGTAACCGATATCACGCAAGGTGGCACGCACCTCTTCTTGCACATCAACGAATGTTGATGTGGTGATTTCGCCGCCAACAATGACGGTACCTGTGGTGACAAAAGTCTCACAGGCGACACGAGATTTCGGGTCTTCTCTCAGGCAGGCATCCAGAATGGTGTCACTGACCTGATCGCAGACCTTATCGGGGTGTCCCATGGACACCGATTCTGAGGTGAAGAGTTTGCGGTTCATCTGAGGCTAGAGCCCGTGGTGCGCGACGGAAGCGCCTTCCTACGAAAGGGGCAACAGGTCGCACCTCACTAAGGCATCCACGGTACTTTGCGCTGCCCCCCTTCCAGATTCAAGTGCCGAACGGCCAGCATTACCGACCATTTGCGCTTGTTCCGGGTGGTTGGACCAGGCACGGAGCCATTCTAGCACTTGCGCGGCCTCTTCGACTTGTTTGAGCCCCCCCGCCTCCTTCAGGCGCTGCACTTCCTCGAGGAAGTTCTCGCAATGAGGTCCAACCACCACTGGACAGGCGACGGCAGCCGGCTCCAAGATATTTTGCCCGCCATGGGGAAGCAGGGAACCACCAACAAATGCCGCACTCGCGGCGCGATAAATTTGTCCAAGTTCGCCAAAGGCATCGACCAAAACCCAATCTCCGGGGCCTAGTGCCGAGTTCCCATGGAGCTTGCTAAAGCGATGCACCGTTTTGCCGGATAACTCCTGCAACTCCTGACACAACTCTGCCGCTCGCTTGGGATGCCGCGGCACAATCACCGTCAGGCATTGCTTTTGCTCAGCCATGCTAGACCAAAGCGCGGCCAGTTGCCGTTCTTCAGGCTCATGCGTGGAGGCCCAAACGACCAGCGGTGCTTGCGCCTGCCATTGCGCCCAAGGGCCCTGCTGAAAAACCACCTCCTCCCCCGGCAAGGGAAGGTCGTCGTACTTGAGGTTGCCGGTGACGCGGACCCGTTCCTTGGGCACGTCCAAGCTGTTGAAGCGCTCGGCATAGCGCGGATTTTGCACGCCATACAGGGCGATGCGATCGAATTGTGGCAACCAGCGCTGCACGCGGCGATATCCGCTCATCGAGCGTTCGGTAATCCGCCCATTCACAATCGCTACATCAATCCCCCTTTGGGCACATTGGCGCAGGAAATTGGGCCAGATTTCCAATTCGGCGAGAATCACAAGATTGGGCTGCACGCGGTCCAAGAAGCGAGAACAGGCGCTGACCAAATCTAGCGGATAGGCCAAAACAGTCGCTTCGGGATAAAGCCGCTTGGCGAAGGCTAAACCAGTCGGCGTACTCGAAGAAATCACTCGCTCATGATCAGGATAGCGCTGGCCTAACTCATGCAACAAGGGTTTGAGCGCTTTCACCTCGCCCACCGAAACGCCATGCAGGAGGATGCGCTTGGGATGTTCCGGTAAGGTAGGCGCAAAACCTAGGCGAATCGGCAAGCGCTGGCGAAAAGAAGCGGAACTCACCCACTTCCAAGCCACCCATGGCAAGAGTAATAGACCCACCAGAAACAGCAGCAGGTCATAGACCACCAACGCGGTCCAACGCCTGCTCATGAACGTTTAACCGAGTGGACGAAGACTAGTCTTTGCCGTGGCACTGTTTGTACTTCTTGCCGGAGCCGCAAGGACAAGGTGCATTTCGAGCCACACGAGGCTTGGCGGCCGGCGCCGAAGCCGCATTAGGCTGACTCGCTTGCTCCATTTCGGCTGTCGCTTGCGCTTGACCAGCTGGCGCTTTGGCAGGAGCCTGTTTCGGGCGGTTATAACCGACCGCGATTTGGCGACGAGGCGTTTGAGGCCTAGCTTGTGAAGGCTGTCCACCAAAACTGGGGTGGCTCGCATTTTGCCCTTCATAAGCGTTGCCAAGCTGGGACTCATCTTCGCGACGAATCTCCACACGCAAGATGTAGGTGGTCACCTCATCGGCGACGCTCAGCAGAAGCTCCTCGAAACGCTCCAAGCCTTCTCGCTTGTACTCGTTCTTAGGGTCGACTTGTGCATAGCCACGTAATCCGATGCCTGAGCGCAGGGCATCCATGATGTACAGATGCTCCTTCCACTTGTTATCAATCGCATTGAGCATGAGGAAGCGCTCGAGCATGCGCATGCGCTCAGGGGTGAAGTCTTCAACACGCTTCGCATAACGGGTCTTAAAGTCCTCGAAGAAGAGGCTGCCAATATTGACAATACCTACCTGCTCCAAGTCTTCCACACTACCCTCAAACTGCCATTTGCGCTCTGCCCAAAGGTGCAGGGCCTCCCAATCTGGGGGGACATCGCGGCCATCGCCACCGAAAGTGCTGACGGCCTGCTCAATGACTTCCTCGGCCATGGCTTCGATGCGATCGCTGAGGTCCTCCCCGGCTAGAGCATCTTGGCGCTGACCGTAAATCATTTTGCGCTGCTCGTTCATGACCTCGTCATACTCGAGCAGATTCTTACGAATCTCGAAGTGGTAATCCTCGACCTTCTTCTGCGCTTTCTTGATTGCGTTCGAAACCATTTTGGATTCGACCGGTTCGCCATCACCCATGCCTGCGCGAGAGAGGAAATTCTTCACCCAATCGCGGTAGAAGCGCCGCATCAGCGGGTCATCTAGGGACAGGAAGAACACCGAACGGCCTGGGTCACCCTGACGACCGGAACGTCCGCGCAGCTGGTTATCAATGCGGCGTGATTCGTGGCGCTCGGTACCGAGCACATATAGCCCGCCAGCTTCAAGAACTTCCTGCTTCTCTTTGACGAGAACTGGCTCCAACTCGGCGCGGATGGCGGCAATCGCCTCGGCGTCTTCAGGATTCTCGGCAGAAAGTTTGCGCCGCTCGCACTCGGCCAACAACATGGCATCGAGGTTGCCCCCGAGCACAATGTCGGTACCACGACCAGCCATGTTGGTCGCCACGGTGACCGCTCCTTTGCGACCCGCTTGGGCCACGATGTCTGCCTCACGTTCGTGCTGCTTCGCGTTGAGCACGTGATGCTTGATGCCGCGGCGGTTGAGAATGCCAGACAGGAGTTCCGAGTTCTCGATGCTGGTGGTTCCCACCAACACTGGTTGGCCTCGCTCTTGCGCTTCGCCGATTTCGGTGGCGATGGCCTTCCACTTGTCCTCCATTTGGAGGAAAACAACATCGGCATTGTCTGCGCGCGCGATCGGACGATTGGTCGGAATCGCGATAGTATCGAGGTCGTAGATTTTGGCGAATTCCCCTGCCTCGGTCAGCGCCGTACCGGTCATGCCCGAAAGTTTGCCGTAAATGCGGAAGTAATTCTGGAAAGTAATCGTGGCCAGAGTTTGGTTTTCCGCCTTGGGCCGCAATCCCTCTTTGGATTCCACGGCCTGGTGCAGACCGTCGGACCAGCGGCGGCCTTCCATGAGGCGGCCAGTGAACTCGTCGACGATGACAATGCTGCCATCTTTGACGACATAGTCGACTTCGTCCTTATAAAGATGCAAGGCGCGCAAGCACTGTTCCAAGATGTGCGGCCACTCCATATTTTCCGCGCCGGAGTAGAAGTCATCGATGTCCAGAAGCTTCTGCGCTTCGATAATTCCATCCTCAGTGAGGATCGCGGACTTTTCCTTTTCTTTCGCTTCGAAATGCTCCTCGTCGCGCAACTTGCGCGCAACCTTCATGCCGTGTGCATATTTCTCGGCGTTGCCAGTGGCTGGGCCACTAATGATCAGCGGGGTACGCGCTTCGTCGATCAAGATCGAGTCGACTTCGTCGATGATGGCGAAGTCCAGGCTGTGTTGCACCTGATCTTCCACTCGCGACTTCATGTTGTCGCGCAGATAATCGAAACCCAGCTCGTTGTTGGTGGCGTAAATGATGTCCCCGGCATAAATCGGGTGACGTTCGGCTGGTGTCATATTCGATTGGATCGAGCCCACCTTTAGGCCGAGGTATTCATACACCGGCGCCATCCATGCGGCGTCGCGGCGAGCCAGGTAGTCGTTGACCGTGACCACGAAGACCTTGCCCTTGAGGGCATTGAGGTAAGCCGCCAAAGTAGCCATCATGGTCTTGCCTTCACCCGTGGCCATTTCGGCAATCGACCCAGAGTGCAACACCATGCCGCCAATCAGCTGGACGTCGTAGTGACGCATGCCCAAGGTGCGTTGCGCGGCCACGCGGCCGATGGCAAAAGCCTCGGGCAGAATCTCATCGAGATCACGACCTGCGGCAACTTCCTCGCGCCAAGTTTCGGTTTGCGCTTTAATCGCGGCCTCGTCTAGGCCCTCGGCCCAGGACTCCATGGCATTGACCTTTTCCACAAACGGGGCCATTTTCTTGACCACGCGGTTGTTGGCAGAGCCAAAGAGTTTGTTCAGACCTCGTCCGAGACCCTCTCCGAGTCCCTTGAGCGAGTCAGTAATCGCGTCGATGTCGACCATGTGCTTGTCTACCTACGCTGTCCCGCGCCGGGTGGCGCAGCAACGGCGGGCCTAACAGGATACGGGATGCGGCCAGCGGAGCGAAGCCCGAAGCTCCTCTAGGCTGGTGGAATTCTCAGTCAAGAGCTCTCTCAGCTCGAGAGCAATCGCCGAGATGGCATCCGGGCGCCGGAACGAGGCGGTGCCAATCTGGACCGCGGTGGCCCCAGCCACCACAAATTCGAGCACGTCGGCGGCTGTCGAGGCTCCGCCACTGGCCACCACCGGAATGGAGACCGCACGAGCGCTATCCCAGACCATACGCAAGGCCAGAGGCTTCACTGCAGGCCCTGACATGCCGCCGGTGCCATTGGCAATCATGGGTTTTTGGGTTTTCCAATCCACCAAAAGCCCAATCAGGGTGTTGCACACCGTGAGGGCATCGGCGCCTGCGGATTCTGCTGCCTTGGCAAAGGGCACAATCGAGGCCACATTGGGCGATAGCTTGACCCACAAGGGCTTCGGAGTGACCTTGCGGCAGGCTGCCACGACTTCCTTTAGGGCCGCCACTTCCGTGGAGAACTGGATGCCGTCGGCCACATTGGGACAACTGAGATTGAGCTCAATGGCTGCGACTCCAGCCATGGCATCGAAGGCTTCGGTCATGGCCACATAATCCGAGACCGAATGGCCTCCGGCATTGGCGACCACCGGCACCGTGAGGGCCGCCAAATCCGGAGCGACATGATCGCGCCAATAGGCCAGCCCCTTGTTCTCGAGGCCAATGGCATTGAGCACGCCCCCGGTGAACTCAGCCATGCGCGGCGCGGGATTGCCGTGGCGGGGCTCGGGAGTCACGGTCTTCAGCACCAGTGCGCCGAGGTCCTCTGTCTTGAGGAAGCGCAAAGCCGCCGGATCATGACCAAAGGTTCCGGAAGCCGTGAGGAGTGGCGAAGCCAACTCAAGTGCGCCGACACGCGTCTGCAGCATGTGCAGAGTCTAGCCGCGCGGGTGCAGGCGCAGATGCGCAAGCCCGAAGACCAGCATGAGGAAGCCGACGGAAATGCAGGCGTCGGCGAAATTGAAGATTGGGAAGGGATCCAGAGGCCAGTAATCCTGCCACGGCCACCAACCTGGGGCGTCGAAATAGACCATGACGAAATCCCGTACATGGCCGTTTCCAGGCCAAGGCAACCAAGCCGAAAGATTGTCATAAAGATTGCCGACCGCACCGGCCAACAATAGGGATAAGGTAAACAAGCCGGCTTTGTTTGAGCGTTCCTGGTTGCGAATGAAGAGCAGCAACACGCCCACCGCAATCATGCGCACGATGGTCAAGATTCCCGTGACGCTACCATCATTGCCGAGTCCCCAAATGCCACCTGAATTCAGAATGCAATAAAAGGACAACCAATCGCCGGCAATCGGTTCGGCAGGCGCGCCCAGTCCAACTTCGTCAAAGACGGCTTGCTTTGACCACAGGTCCACCGCAATCAAGGTCAAGACAAAGCCCCACAGGTAGGGACGACGCCAAGTGGGCTTGTCGTCGGAGGCTCCGTGTGGAGCTGGCGTCCTGGTTTCAGTCTCCGGCATTTTCCGCCTCCTGCTTGCACTCGACACAGAAGCGGGTGTACGGCACCACCTCGAGACGGCGCGGTGGGATGAGTTCCTCGCAGCCATCACAGGTGCCGAAGGTGCCAAGTTCAATACGTTGCAAGGCAGCCCGAACGGAACGAAGAATCACATCTTCGTTTTCAATCAGACCTAGTTGAAAGTCGCGGGAATAGCCCTCCGCGCCGAGGTCTTCGCCATCGTCACCCCCGCCGTCAGTCTGCGCAAGCAGCACGGCTTCCTCCATTCGCTCCAATTTCACGCCTAGATTGCGCAGGATGCGGAGCAGAGTGGGCTGATATTTCTTTTGCTGGGCTTTGGTCAGACGAGCCATGGCGCTATCGTGGAGGGGCCCCATTTCGGGGTTTGAGATTCTAAAGATGCCGCAAGGAGACGGTCAAACCCTACCTAGCTCGTGGCGACTGCCACTGCGGACCTACCTCGCGGCCTTGCTCGCCGAGGCAGGCCTCGCGATGCATAGTCGAGAGGCCTATCGGCGAGATTTAGAACGCGCGGGTGCCTTTTTTCAGGGCCTCGGACGCAGTTCCTGGAAAACGGTGCAAGCCGAGGATTTAACGGCACTTCTGGCCGATACTCGACACCACGGCTTGGCCCCCACGTCACAAATTCGGCTCCTTTCTAGCCTGCGCGGCCTATTTCGTTGGCTTCGTGCCGAAGGTGAGCTGCAGGGCCCGGATCCCACTCGATTTGCGACCAAGGTCCATCTCTGGAAACGCCTGCCCGATGTCCTTCACCCGGATGAAGCCCTGGCTTTGCTCGACGCGCCAGACTCCTCCTCGTGGATTGGCTTGCGCGACCGCGCTCTCCTAGCCCTGCTCTACGGTGGCGGACTGCGAGTCACCGAGACCATTCAGTTGCGATTGGCCGATTTGCGGTTACGCTCGCCAGGCGGCGAAGTAGAGGCCGGATTTTTGCAGGTTCTTGGCAAGGGCGACAAGGAGCGCTTGGTGCCCTTTGGCGGTGAGGCGCGAGTGCGCGTGGAGCAGTGGATTGCGGAAGGCCGGCCGGGACGGATACCGCAGGCGAAAACGGTGTTGCTCTCGAAGAGTGGGCGCGCGCTCGACCGCCATCGTGCCTTTCGCGTGGTACGCCAGCATGCCGAAGCGATTGGCATTTCGCGGGAGCTGCATCCGCATACCTTGCGCCATAGTTGCGCCACCCACCTATTGCTCGGCGGCGGCGATCTGCGTAGCGTGCAAGAGTATTTGGGTCACGCAGATCTCCGCACGACCGAACGCTATACCCATGTCGAGGTGGAACAGTTGCAAGCTTTGCATCGCTTGCATCATCCACGAGGCTAAAGCAAAAAAGTTTACGGAAGGATGCGCCGAAGATGCCGCTGCAAGGCGTCAATCAGGTCGGCATCGATACCGGCTAGGGCCAGCAGCTCTTCTTGAGTCGCGTCACGCAGGCGACCAAGATCGCCTTCACAATGATCTAACAACAGCATGCGCTTCTTGGGACCAATGCCAGGGACTTGCTCGAGGACTAAACGCAAATTCTCGCGGCGTCGACGATGGTAGCCAATGGCAAAACGGTGCGCTTCATCGCGTAGTTTCTCCAAAAACAAGCGCACCGGGGTTTTCTTCTCCAAAATCAAAGGGTGTTCTCGCTGGGGCAGGTACAACCGCTCTTCAGCCTGAAGCGCACCTCGACCTTGACGCGCCTTAGCGAGGCCAACCATGGCTAAGCTCATGTCGCTTTCCCGCAAACTCTGGAGGCCGCTAGACAACTGCCCAGCACCACCATCTAGGACCAACAAATCGGGTAAGCCCTCCTTCTCGGCGCGAGCCAATACACGCGCCACGACCTCGCGCATGGCGGCAAAGTCATCGTTGCCCTGGCCATCACCCACCAAATAGCGACGATAACTCGCGGGCTGCGCCTTGCCTTCGACAAAGCGTACTTTCGACGCCACGCGCTCATGACCCTGCAAATGACTGACATCAATGCAGTCGACCACGGCAGGTGCCGGGATCTGGATCAGTTCACTCAAGCGCTTCGAGACTTGGGGCCAGCCCCGACCGCTCTTAGCCCCACTTTGCGCACGTGCATTGCTTTCTGCCATACGCACCAAGGCTCGCTTCTCGCCGCGCGCTGGTGCGAGTAGATGGACGCGGAAGCCGGCCTTTTGCCCCAGCCATTCTTCTTGCGCTTCATGGTCTTGTGGCATCAAGGGTAAAAGTATCTCTGGAACTATTTCGACATCGACACCGGCGTAGAGCGCCACCAATAGTTGCGACACGGCGTGCTCTTGGTCTTCATGATGCGGCAGATGGCCGCGGCGAGTACTAATCCACTCTCCATCGCGATACTGCAGCAGGGCAAAGAAGCCTCTCTCGTCGACGCCGAGCACATCAAAGTCGCGGCCCTTCTCCAAGCGAACCTTTTGCGGTTCAGCCAAGGCTTTGAGCGCATGGATTCGGTCTCGAGCGCGCAACGCAATTTCATAGTCCATGGACTGGCTGGCTTCTTTCATGTGCGTTTGCTCAGCCTGAAGCCATTGGTTCACTTTGCCACCAAGCACTTCTATTGCGCCTTTCACTGTTTCGGCATAACTATGTTCCGTAATCTCTCCCACACAGGGGGCAGAACACAGCCCTAAACCCTGCTTGAGGCAGGCGCGCGAGCGATTGGCCAAGGTGTGGTCAGTGCAATCTCGCAACTGAAAAGCCCCTTGTAACAATCGCTTCGCACGGCGTGCAGCGCCCGCACTGGGATATGGGCCAAAGTAGCGACCGCGGTGGCTACGCTTGCGCGCTAAACCCAGTCGAGGAAAGGCGTGTGTGGTGTCCAGGTAGACGTAAAGAAAAGACTTGTCATCCTTGAGTAGAACATTTAATGGCGGCTGATGCAGTTTGACCAGGCGATCCTCCAACAGGATGGCCTCTTTCTCGCTATCCGTGACGCGAAATTCAGCCTGGCGCGCCATACTTAGCAGCTCGGCCAAACGTGCGCGTCCATCGGCACCCTCGCGTCGATACACCTGAACTCGCTGATGCAGGTTGCGCGCCTTGCCGACGTATAAAATTTTCTCGCTGTCGTCACGAAAGAGATAGACACCGGGCCGACGTGGTGCGGCACTCAGTTGCTTCAGGAAGATAGCGACGGAACTCATCCACCCAGTTCCAACTGCACTGCTTCGAGGCGTCGGAATTCATCTCGCAGGCGAATTGCTTTTTCGAAATCCAAGGATGAGGCCGCAGACAACATCTCCTGGCGCAAGGCGCCGAGCCGCGCCTCCAATTCGGCAGTCCCCATGATGGGGTGGCCCTCGCCATCGGATTGGGCCCCGTCTGCTTCACGGCCTAGAATTCCCGAAAGAGAATCCACCACTTTCTTGCGAATCGTTTTCGGAACGATGCCATGCTCCAGGTTGTAGGCTTCCTGTTTGGTACGGCGCCGGGTGGCCTCATCCATGGCGGCTTGCATCGAAGCGGTGACTTTATCGCCATACAAAATCACCCGGCCATGCTCGTTGCGTGCGGCGCGACCACAGGTTTGAATCAGAGATGTCGTAGAACGCAGAAAACCTTCGCGGTCGGCATCGAGAATGAGAACCAAAGCGACCTCGGGCAAATCTAAACCTTCCCGCAGTAGGTTGATGCCAACCAGAACATCAAACACGCCTAGGCGCAGGTCCCGCAACAACTCGGAGCGTTCCATGGTGTCGATATCCGAATGCAGATATCGAGCGCGAATCCCACTCTCCTGGAAAAACTCGGTAAGGTCTTCGGCGCTGCGTTTGGTCAGCGTGGTGACCAACACCCGTTCTCCCGCTTCAATCACCGGGCGCACACAAGCAAGCGCATCTTCCACTTGGGTCTTCGCTGGGCGCACCTCACAAATCGGGTCGAGCAATCCTGTGGGACGCACAATCTGCTCCACTACCTTGTCTCCCGCCAACCCCTTTTCCCGATAGGCTGGGGTCGCCGAGACATAAAGCACTCGGCCCATCAAGGACTCAAACTCCTTTTCGGCCAAAGGGCGATTGTCAATTGCCGAGGGCAAGCGGAAACCATAGTCCACTAGGTTTGCCTTGCGTGCACGATCACTGCGTACCATGCCATACACTTGCGGCAAGGTGACGTGACTCTCATCCAAGACACATAGGAAGTCTTTGGGGAAGTAGTGCAGCAGCGTAAAAGGAGGCTGTCCTTCGGCGCGACCTTCAAAATGCCGCGAGTAATTTTCAATGCCGCTGCAGTATCCAAGCTCTTCCAAATCTTCTAGATCTGACAACACGCGCCGCTCCAATCGCTCTGCTTCGACTTCCTTGCCAGCCTTGCGCATGGCGCGCACCTGCTGCTCCATTTCCTGCTTGATGGCCACCATGGCGCCAGGAATCCGATCTTCTGGCTGCACATAATGACCCACAGGATAAATCGCGACATCTTCGGCCTCGTCAAGAATCTCTCCGGTCAACGGATCAATCCACAACAAAGCGTCGACGCGACCCGCCGACAACTCGATGCGCAACATGCGGTCTTGTTCATGGATCGGCCACACCTCGACCGCAGGGCCACGCAGGCGAAACGTACCCGGGCGAAAATCCACTTCGGCGCGCTGGTGTTGAGTGCGCACCAATCCACGAACCAGGTCTTCGCGTCTAGCATCGGTATCGAGCGCCAACTTCAGTGCCAAGTCTCGATAAGTTTCCGGATCCCCCAGGCCATAGATGCACGACACCGAAGCCACCACGATGACATCGCGCCGCGTCAGCAAATTGGCGGTGGCGTTGTTGCGCAGACGATCAATCTGCTCATTGATCCGCGCATCCTTTTCGATATAGGTATCGGAAGACGGCAAATAGGCCTCGGGTTGGTAGTAGTCGTAGTAGGAAACGAAATAACTGACCGCGTTGTCGGGGAAAAGCTCGCGGAACTCCTGAAACAGCTGGCTGGCCAGCGTTTTATTGGGCGCAAGAACCAAAGTGGGTACCTGGAGGCGCTGGGCAATATTCGCCACCGTGAACGTTTTGCCACTTCCGGTCACTCCAAGCAGGATTTGGCGGGCATCGCCACCGGAAAACCCCGCCGTCAGGGCATCAATTGCCTGAGGTTGGTCGCCACGAGGGACGAAATCACTGACGAGTTGGAAGGAAGAGGTCACCACGAGCGCCGGGAGCCTTATTCTAGGATGAGCCCGCGAGAGCTTCCCCCTCGCTTCCCCAAAGCCTCAACCCTGTCTTCTTCATGTCTGGACGCATCGGAATTTGCGCGAAATGTGGTCAACGCTACGGCGATATCCCTGACTCGGTCACCGCCTTACAGGTCAAATGCCAAGCCTGCGGCGATGGCGTTGTCGATATCCCACCGCTAGCCCCTCCTACACCGGCTCCCGCCGCCGAGGCGTCAGCTCCGTCTGCTGCCAAGGAGAGGAAGAAAGACAAGAAGGCCGCGGACAAGAAAGCGAAAACGGATAAGCCCGAGGCCAAGCCGTTGGCAAAGCCCATTGGCAAGCCCCGTGATTCCGCGCCTCGCCCCAAGTCCGCCAAGGCAGTCGACCGCGATAAGACCACGCCAAAACAGCCCGTGGTACCAGTCAAGCCGGTGGCCAAGCCAGTCAAGCCGGTGGTTCCGATCAAGCCAGTAGCGAAACCTGTGAAGCCGGTTCGTCCGGTGGCGAAGCCCGCAAAGCCGGTCAAACCGGTGGTTCCGGTCAAGCCGGTGGTGAAACCGGCTCCGCCGAAACCAGCAGCTCCCAAAGCGGCAGCGGCGAAGCCGTCTGCGGCGGACATCATTGCCAAGGCCAAGGCCAAACGCGCTGCAGAGGAAAAAGCCACTGCTCCACAGACCCCGGCTCCCACGACAGAAACCAAGCCATCCGCCGCGGACATCATTGCCAAGGCCAAGGCCAAACGCAGTGGCCAAGCTGCAGCCGCTGCACCCGCCGCGAAGCCTGCCACGCCCAAGCCAGCTGCACCGCAACGCCGAGCCGCACCAGCAACCGGAGGCCGTCGCCCCAAGGTGGCCGCCACCGGTGGCGGACGTGCCGCTCGACTTAAGGAAGACTTGCATCAGCCGAAATCCAAAACGCCAATGATCGTCGCTGGCGCGGTGATCCTCGCCCTATGCGGGCTCAGCGCCTGGGCAGTCTTTTTCAAGAAAGACCCGCCAAAGGATGACACCTTGGTGCAAGCCCCTGACACCAACACCAATGCGGGCACCACTTCGGCTGCTGAGAACCAGAACGCTGGAACCGCTCCTGCGGCCTCAGGCGCCAATCCAGGAAGTTCCGCGCCGGATCCAGTCACGCCTGCTTCTTCCGCTGGCGACAATGCCGGCACCGAAGGTGGTGGCGCAACCAGTACCCCAACCGAGGAAGGCAATGCCGAAGGCGGCGCAAGCCAGCCTGAGGCAGAGAAGCCTAAGTCCACTCCCAAGGGCACAGTCACGGAATGGAGCCCACCAGAAGCCGGTGGCACCATTTCCTACAGCGGCATCAGCGATCCTTCCATCATCCTGTTAGGAGAGGTACCGCAACTCGGCAAGCCAGGGAGTGTGACTGAAGAGACCTGGGCCGAAGTTCAGGAAGACCTTGCCCTGTTCATGGAAGATTCCGGCGCCATGTCGAATCGTGCTGGCCGTCGCCTTGTCGACGATTATCCATTCGCTGCCTTCCCGGCCATCGTCAATGCCATGCTGAAATCGGACTTCGAGAGCTCCGATGGCAATCGCTTGGCTGGCGCCCTCAACCAGCTGGTCAGTGACATCGGCAAAGGCACCAATTATGGCTGGAAGAGAGTAGAAGGCGAAGACCCAGGCTCCGAAGCTTGGAACAAGGCCGTGGTCTACAACAAAGCCGCGGCCTGTGCTTGGTACAACATGTGGAACAAGTCCTGGTCGAAGAATCCAGCCGCCTGGGCTGCCTTCACGAAGACCACTCCGGTTGCAGAAGAACCAGCAGGTGGCGGCGGCATCGTCGGCCCTGGCGACGACTAAAGCTCCCTACGGGACACCAAAGGCAAGGCGGAGGATGCGAGCTCAGAGCGCGCGTTCTTCGCCTTCTTCCAAATCTTCGACCTGGACGCCCTCATCTTTGAGGTAGCGCACGGCTTGTTCGACTTGGGCGTCGTCGCCCTCGAGCTCCAGGCTCAAGATGGCGATGGTTTCTGTGACGCTAGCTCCGCGAATATTGGGGACAACCTTAAACCGGTTCACCAGGGTGAACAGCAGTGGTTGCTTGATCAGATTCTGAGGAATCGTGCAGAAAAGCTTACGTTTCATGATGCGGAGCGTCGCCAAAGCGACCTTTGCAGTATACGGCGGCGATTCCAGGCAGTAGACAGCCCGCTCAGGCGAACATAAACTGCCTCGCTGGGCCGGCATAGCCAAGTGGTAAGGCAATGGATTGCAAATCCATCACCCCCAGTTCGAGTCTGGGTGCCGGCTCCAACCCTATCCCGCTGAGCGCCTCTGAAGGCTCAGGATTTGCTGCGCCAGAGGCCAAACGCGGCCAAGAGCCAGGCCAAAATCATGGTGCTGCCACCCATCGGAGCCACACCAAGAGCATTTCCGGTGAGGGCACCAAGGTAGACATCGCCCGCAAACAGCAGGATTCCCACGCTCAGCAGGCTGCAGGCCAGCTGAAGGAGGAGGCTCGAGCCCGCCTGACGCAGCCATAATCCAAGGCAAATCAGGCCCAGTCCAGCAAAGAATTGCTGCTCCACAGCGCGACCAAAACCGCGATATGCCTGGTCATCGAGTGTGTCCGCCAAGCCGTGGGCGTGATATGCCGACAGTCCAGTGGCCACAGCCAAGAGGAGCGCCCCAAGAGAGGCCCAAATGCGGGGTGAGATGCGCATGCCGCGCCAGCATAATATGTGCCGTCGTCCAGCGACAACGGAACCAGGGGGAGTAGCCCAATGGCAGAGGCAGAGGACTTAAAATCCTCCCAGTACGGGTTCGAGTCCCGTCTCCCCTACCAACCGTCGGTTTCTCTTGTTGCCCCCCTTTCGCCATGCGAGAATACCCGGCTTAAAGGCCGCATTTCCGTGACCATGTCCAGCAACGATCCCGCAGCGACTTCCGCCGACCCCACCGTCGGCACCCTCCACCTGACCGATAGCCGAACTGGCCGCCAGTTCGAGCTGCCCATCTCCGAGGACTCTGTCCCCGCGATTGGCCTACGCGACATCCGAGTCCACGAAGAGGACTTCGGCATGCTCAGCTACGATCCGGCCCTACTCAACACGGCTGTCTGCCATAGCTCGATTACCTTTATCGACGGTGACAAGGGAATCCTCGATTACCGCGGCTACTCGATTGAGGAACTGAGCTCGAACAGTAACTTCGCCGAGGTTTGCTTCTTGCTCCTCAACGGCGAACTGCCGACCGCTTCCGAGCTGGACTTGTTCCACGCCGAGATCCACGCTGCTTTGGACATGCCGGAGTCCATGGTCAAACTGCACGCGGCACTCGACAAGGACTTGCACCCGATGTCTATGCTCGAAAGCGCGCTTGCTGCGCTCGGCGGCGACTTCCCCGAGTCCGATGAAGTGCTCGACGCGGAAGTTCGCCATCAACAGATCATTCGCTTGCTGGCCCTGACCCCGGTGGTTGCTGCCTTGGGTTTCCGCCACCGCCAAGGATTGGCGCCGGTCGCACCGGATCCAAACCTGAGCTATGCCGGCAACTTGCTGCACATGCTTCTGGGAGATCCAGACAAACCGGCCGACGTCCACCCTGCAGTCGAACGCGCCATGGACGCCCTACTCGTCCTACATGCCGACCACGAGCAAAACTGCTCGGCCAATGCGGTGCGCGCGGTGGCATCAAGCCGGGTGAACCCTTATTCCGCCGTTGCCGCAGGCGCTTCGGCACTGCACGGCCCACTGCATGGTGGCGCCAACCAAGCGGTTCTGGAAATGCTCGACACGATTGACTCGGTCGACGATGTCCCCGCCTTCCTCGAGTCTTGCAAGAACGGTGAGCGCCGCCTGATGGGCTTTGGCCACCGCGTCTATAAAAACTATGACCCGCGCGCCAAGGTGATTGGCCAACTCGCAGGCGACGTCTTTGATGTCATCGGCGAGAATCCGAAACTGGAAATCGCCCGCGCTTTGGAGAAAGCCGCTATGGCCGACGAGTACTTCAGCTCGCGCAAGTTGTTCCCCAACGTGGACTTCTACTCGGGCTTGATTTACTCAGCATTGGGCTTCCCGCCACGCATGTTCACCGTGTTCTTCGCCATCGGTCGCATGGTTGGTTGGGTGGCGCACTGGAACGAAATGATGAGCGACCCCAGCACGCGGATTGTGCGCCCACGTCAGTTGTACACCGGTCCTAAGCGTCGCCCCTTCGTCGCTCTTGGCGATCGCTAAGGCGCGGCGAACTACTCGCCCAAGTACAACAGCATGGCTGCGCTCATGGCGCGGACACCGGTGCGCCATGTTGGTCGTGGGTCTGGAGCAAAGTGACTTTGATGGGTCGAAGCTAAGGCTGGCCCACCCTCCACTTGGGCGGCTTGTACAGATGCAGCAGAAGCTGTGCCAAGCCAGAAAATCACACTGGGGCATCCGGCCGCAGGACCATAACGTCCAAAATCCTCGCCGCCCATGACGGCAGGCACATCGACCACTTGTTCGTCGCCGAAGATTTTTTGGTAACGGTCCTCCATCGCCTGCACCAACTCGGGAGTGTTGTAGGTGGCGGGAGTGAACTCGTCTTCATGCAGGATGACGGTGGGCATGAGCTCTTCGGGGAAACCGGCAGCGATAGCTTCGCCCAATGCGGTCTCCTCGATACCACGTAGGAGTAGTTCGCGAATCTCCGGCTTATAAGAACGCACGGTCAACTGCAATTTGACCTCATCGGGAATGATGTTGTGTTTGAGCCCGCCATGAATGCTCCCCACAGTGACGACCCCGTCTTCGACTGGTGGAACGCGCCTACTGACGATGGTCTGCAAACCGACCACGATGCGCGCGGCCAAAACCACAGGATCATGGGTCTTGTGCGGGGTGGAACCATGACCACCTTGGCCCTGCACCAGGATATCGACGGAATCGACGTTGCCGAGGGCATAGCCAGAGCAGAGGCCGATGGTCCCGGCTGGCAATTCCCCTTTGACATGCAGGGCAAAGCAAGCGTCAGGCTTGGGGATCAGGTTGAACAGCCCCTGTTTGATCATGGCCCGGGCATCTGCCCCTCGTTCCTCTGCCGGCTGTGCCAAGAACACGACCGTCCCCTGCCATTCCTCTTGATGAGTCGCAAAGTAGGTAGCCACACCCGCCCAAACCGCCATGTGCATATCGTGGCCGCAAGCGTGCATGACGGGGACTTCGGTGCCGTCGTCCGACAATCCGGTAGCTTGACTGGCATAGGCTAAGCCAGTTTTCTCCTGCAGCGGCAAAGCATCCATATCGGCGCGGACCAAAACGGTTTTGCCCTCACCATTTTTTAGGACGCCAATGAGGCCATGGCCACCGATATCCGTGGTGACCTCGTAACCAGCGTCTTGCAACACCTTGGCCATTTTGGCTGCGGTCTTCTCTTCTTGAAAGGATAGCTCCGGAGTGCGGTGCAAATCCTGGTAGAAGGAGAGGAAGTCTCCTTCCTGCGCCTGAACGAAATTGCGTAGCGTGACTGATTCTTGCTCTTGTGCATTTGCAGGAAAGGCGGCACTCGCAAGAAGAGTGAGGGGCAATAAAAAACGGGAGGCAGGGCTTAGGGCCATGCCTCCCAGATTAGCGCCGGACCGAGTGGAGATTGCCCCTCGCCCGGCGAATCTCGTTTAGCCGCGGAGAATCTCCAAGACGTTGCGCGCCATCACGCCACGACCACCTGCGGTCATATAGCTACGTGATGGACCTTCCCAAGCGGTTGCGGCAATGTCGAGGTGCGTCCAAGGTACATCTTCCACAAAGAAGCTGAGGAAACAGGCACCAGCAATCGTGCCTGCTCCCTGACCTGGGTTGTAGATATTCTGCAGATCGGCGTAACGACCACGGGTGAGATCGCGATAGTCTTCGGTGATTGGCAACTGCCACATGGTTTCGCCAGTGCCTTCGCCGACTTCCTTGAGCTTGTCGATCATCTTCTGGTCGGTACCAATTACTGCGGAGTTGAGATGGCCCAAGGCGTGAATCGCAGCGCCAGTCAAAGTCGCCATATCGATGATGCGCTCGGGCTTAATCTTGCGTGCGGTGTAGGTCAGACAGTCAGCCAAGACCAAACGGCCTTCTGCGTCGGTGTTGTGGACCTCGATGGTCATGCCATTCATGGCAGTCACGATGTCACCGGGGCGCTGAGCATTGCTGCCCGGCATATTCTCGACGGCGCCAATGATGCCATGCACCTCGTATGCGCATTCGGCGCCTTTGGCCAAGGCATGGAAGATGCCCAACACGGCTGCGCCGCCGGACATATCGAACTTCATGTCTTCCATCTTGCCCGAAGGCTTCAGCGAAATGCCGCCCGTGTCAAAGGTCAAGCCCTTGCCTACCACGGCAATCTTGCCCTTGGCCTTGCGGCCCGGCTTGTACACCATGTGAATCAGTTGCGCCTCGTTCTTGGCGCCTTGGGAAACACCAAGCAGCGACCCCATGCCCATCTCGGCCATCTTCTTTTCGCCGAGAACTTTGCAGCTCAACTTTGGCGAGGAGTTGCAAACCTTGCGCGCACGCTTGGAAAACTCCTTCGGGTTCAGAATGTTGGCTGGCAGGTTTTGCAACTCGCGCGTGGCCAGGTTGGCTTCGGCGCCGAGCATGCCGCTCTTGACCGCAGCTTTGGCAGCCTTAGCCGTTCCAGCACCAGCAATCTGAATCTTTTTGACCAAAGCCTTATTGCGGTCCGACTTGCACACACCCATGTCATAACCAGCCATTCCTGCGCCTTCGGCAGCGGCTTGGGCCAGGGCGGCGTCGTTCTTGAGCATGCCGAGGTCCACGCTAACTGTGGTTTTTTCTAAATCCTCGGCGGTCAATCGGGCTTGTCCAGCTGCTTGACGAACCTCTTCTGCGGTGACCTTCGCCGCGGTGGAAACACGCAAAAGGAGCCAGCGTTTGCCGCCGTTGCCGCGCACCAAGAGGCGCGAGCCGGATTTGTCCGCGAAATCGGAGGACCAAGTGGCGCTTGCCGGGGCATCGGCAGGTAGCTTAGGGCGCGCGCCCGCAGGCACGACGATGGCATGAAGCTCAGAGCGCGAGGCCTTGGCGGAGTCAGTGAGAACAGTTCGCATGAATCTTGGGGAAAAGGATTGGGGGATTACATTCCGGTGTAGACCGGGCCGCCGTTTTCAGGGACCTGCCAATCAATGATTTGGTAGGGATCGGCGATGTCGCAGGTTTTGCAGTGAACGCAGTTCGAGGCGTTGATTTGCAAAGCACCCTCTTGCCATTCATACACAGATGCAGGACAGAAATGCTGGCAAGGGTTGCCGTATTCTTCGGTGCATTTGGAAGTACAAATGTCAGGGTCAAGGACCACCAAATGACAGGGTTGGTCCTCTTCGTGGACGGTACCGGAGTGGTACACATCGGTGAGCTTGTCGAAAGTCAGCTCGCCATCAAACACTGGCTTGTCGGCAACGGCGGTCGATTTACGGTAGCGCTCGTGATCCGACTCCAGTAGCTTCTTGCCGCCAGGGAATCGGCCGCCGCTCAGAGTGACCAAGCCAGCATTCACACTGCCGCGGAAGAATCCCTTTTGAAACCCTTGGCGGAAGTTGCGCACTTTCCATAGTTCCTCATGAGCCCAGGAAGCTTCAAATAAGCCATCGAAACTGGCAAGCTTGTTGCCTGGGGCGACGCCATCGTGGCCGCTCAAGGCGGACAAGGCCGCCTCGGCGCCAAGGAGCCCGGATTTCATGGCCAGGTGCACACCTTTCAGGCGCGCACTATTCATGAAGCCGGCCGAATCGCCAATCATGAGGAAGCCGTCGCCCCAACATTGGGGGAGGCTAAACAGTCCACCTTCGGGGACGGTCTTGGCGCCATAGCGAATCATCTTTCCGCCTTGGAGCAAATCACGCAGGAAGGGATGCGTCTTCCATTCTTGCATCTTGGCGTGATAGTCGAAGTTGGGGTCACCGTGGTCCATGCCCATGACAAAACCAATCGACAACTTGTGATCGGGAAGGCCGTAAATCCAACCGCCGCCATAAACCGAGCCATCGAGCGGCCAGCCACCGGTGTGATAGACCGTGCCTTCTAAACTCTTTTCGACCTGCCAGATTTCCTTGATGCCGACGCCCCAAATTTGCGGGTTACGATCGCGCTGCAGGTCTTTTTTCTCAATCAACTTCTTGGCCAGGGAACCGCGCGTGCCTTCGGCTACGACGGTCAGGCGCGCGCGAATTTCCATTCCCGGCTGGAAACTGCTCTTCTCAGCACCACTCTTGTCGCGGCCTTGGTCGACCGTGGTCACGCCAACGACGGCACCTTGTTCGTCTTCCAAAATGCTGGCGGCGCCGAATCCTGGGTAGACCTCGACTCCCGCTGCTTCTGCCTTTTCGGCGAGCCAAGCCACCACTTCGGCGGCTGACACAATCCAGTTGCCATGGTTCTTAAACTGCGGCGGGCAGGTCATGCCGCGCAATGCGTTGTGGCCATTTTGGCGCAGCCACATCATGGCGTCTTCCTGAACCTTGGCCTGGATCGGGAAGCCTTCTTCAGCCGCATGCGGGTACATCTCGAGAATGGCACGCGGATCCAGCACCGCACCACTTAACTGGTGACGACCGAGTTCTTCCGCCTTGTCCAAGACCAGAATCGCCAACTCTTCGTTGGCATTTTCGGCACGACGGGCCAAGTCAATCGCGAAACACAGTCCGGCTGGGCCTGCGCCGACCACGAGGACGTCGACTTCAAGGGTTTCTCGCTCCATGACCGAACTAGGATACCGGCGCCCTAGGCCTGAACGAAGGGGTTAGAGCGTGCCTCTTGGCCAATTGTGGTGGTGGGACCATGCCCACAATGAACCAAAGTCTCTTCGGGCAGGGTATAGAGCTGCTCCTTAATGCTCTTTTCCAACTCTTTAAAGCTCCCGCGTGGAAAATCAGTGCGGCCGATGCTGCCCTGAAACAAGACATCTCCGGCAACCACACGCTTGCCAACGGGATCGTAGAACACCACATGGCCTGGAGTATGACCAGGGCAATGGCGCACTTCCATGCGCATGCGACCAATCTCGACGACATCGTGATGTTGCAAATCGCGATCAACTTCGGGGATTTCGACGATGCCACCGCCAAACATGGAAGCTTGCTGCGGTAAACCAATGCGCCAAAAATCGTCGCCGGAAGGAAACCAAAAGGGCACGCCGGTCGCAGCCTTCAGATCCGCAGTGCCCCCGATGTGATCTAGGTGGCCGTGTGTCGCGACAATCAGTTGCAGCTTGAGCTTGCGCCTTTCGATTTCCGCCAGTACCGGCGCAGCGTCGCCCACGTCACAGGCTATCGCCTGGCTTGTTTCTTCATCAAACCACAAGGTGCTGTTTTGCTGAAATGGCGTGACCGGGATTTCGAGAATGGTGAAGGGTGGGGTGCTCATGATCCTTGTCCAATCCAAGTGCTGCCATCTTGATAGCGCTCTTCCTTCCACAGGGGCAGGCGCGCCTTCACTTCATTCATGAAGGACTCCCCTGCTGCAAAGACTTCTTTGCGATGCTTCGCGGCAATCGCTACCACAATCGAACAAGCGCCAGTGGGCACTTCTCCAAGCGCATGCTCCATGGCGATGCGCAGGACATCGAAACGAGCAAGAATTTCGGCGGCAATGCGCTGAAACTCGGCCTCTGCCATGCCGTCGTAGGCTTGGTAGTGAAGCGAGAGGACTTCGCCTTCTACGCCGCCTTTGCGCACCGTGCCCAAAAAGAGTTGGATGCAACCGGCGTCTTCTCCTTGAACCTGATCCAGCGCCCATGCGCTATCCACAGGACCTTGTGCAAAGCGACAGCTTGCCCGAGCAGACTCAACCACCGGACACGGGCGGCAATAACGCCACTTCGGAGGAATCGGTAATCACTTGTTCCGCCTGACCATAACTTTGGTCCACGGCGATGCGAAACACCGCATGGTCTAATGCAGGAAACTCTTGCCGCAAGCGTTGTTCTAACTCATGCACTGTACATGGGTTTGGCAGGGCCAACTGCAGCTCAGTGGTAGACAACAAATCGACCAGCCCTGCAAAGAGTCGAACGCTCAGGATCGACGAGGATTTAGAAGGGGACGTCATCGGCCATTCCTCCACCGCCCCCACCAAAGTCACTTTGGCTGGGGAAGTCCGAGGAAGGTGCACTGGCTTGTGCCTGGGGAGCGCGAGCCTGGCCACCACCGCCGCCACCGCCTTGGTTCTCTTCGCGGCCGCCGACGAAATTCCAATCGTCGACAATCACTTCGAGCTTGGAGCGCTTTTGGCCTGATTCCTTATCTTCCCACCGGCTTTGACGAAGCTTGCCTTCAATCATGACCGGACGCCCTTTTTGCATGTACTTGCCAAAGGCTTCGCCGCGGCGACCGAAGACCACCATGTCGATGAAACTGGGCTCTTCTTTGTACCCACCATTGCCATCGGGCATGCGTTCGTTGACGGCCAACGAGGCCTTGCAGATGTAGGTGCCGTTTTGGGCCTGACGGACCTCGGGGTCGCGGGTCAGATTTCCCATGAGGATGACGCGGTTGAAAGAAGCCATGACGGGGTAGTCTAGGAGTGCGGTTTCGGTTGGGATGGGGCTCTAAGGGCCAATCGGCTTGCTCAGGAGCGCCTCCAGGTTATGCTAGGGCATGCCCCGAAACAACCCCGAAACCGGCAGTCAGGATGTTTCCTTCGATCGCGAACGGCGCCGCCACCCACGGCACCAGGTCAAGGATCTGCCAATTCACCTCGACGGGCAAGCCCCCCTACGTGTTCGTGACCTCAGCCGCTCAGGAGCCTGTTTCTTCTCAGAGACACCTCTACGGATGATGACCCACCTGCGCTTTGGCTTTGATTTGCCACAAAGCGATGGCTCTACCGCCCATGCCGAGGGCGAAGGCGTTGTCGTCCGTTGTGAGCGACTTTCGCCCGCGCTAGGTCACTACGAAATTGCACTGTTCTTCCAAGAGCTAGATCACGATGCAGAGCGCATCATTCGCGACTATCTCAGCGTGAACCACTAGGCTCAGGCTTGCTCAACCCGCGCGAATAACAAGGCGCGCTCCACCTCTCCCAAATCGCTGGCACGTTTCAGTAGGCGGAAGCCGTGCGTCTTGGCGAGAGCAATGAGTTCCGCGCTGCGTCCAGCGCCGATTTCAAACAGAAGACGCGCCTCTGCAGAAAGGCCGCCCGCGGCTTCGGTCTGGGCACAAGATTGCAAAATGATTCGATAGGCTTGCAGCGGCTCTTGTTCGGGGACAAAAAGGGCGAGGTCTGGCTCAAACTCGGCCACTCCATGGCCCATCGTTTCTCCAAGGACAACATAGGGCGGATTCGCCACCACGAGACCGGGACCGGCCGGAAGTTCTAAGCCACTCAGCCAAGAACACTGCAGCCAATCCACCCGTGCTTCCAAATGGTGGCGCCGCGCATTGCTCCGAGCCACCTCCAAGGCCGGGCGTGAATAGTCCACCCCGATACCTCGCCAATGGGCGCGTTCGGCAAGCAGGGTCAGGAGCAAGCACCCGCTACCTGTGCCTAAATCGCACACCCAGCTTTTCTCAGGCAAATCCAGCTCTGCCAACACCATCTCGATGAGGCATTCTGAATCCGCACGCGGCACCAACACCGCAGGGCTAACGACAAAGGGGCGGCCATAGAAGTGCGCCTCACCCTCTAAGTAAGCCAAGGGTTCGCCACAGAGATAGCGCTCCAGCCAATCGTCGGCTCGTTGCCGCTCCGCCCCCTGCAAGGCCTCCTCTTGATTCGCCAGGAGCCGCAACCGGGAAACCCCCAGGCAGCGCGCGAGTAATAAGGAAGCCTCCCAGACTGGATCTGGGAGGCTTTGCTTTTTCAGCTTGGCACTGGCCTGCTTCAGCCAAACCCGGCGAGGCAGGGAGCCGGCCGCCTCAGTCATGCTGGCTTCTGATCACCGCGACGGGCTGCGCGCTCAGCTTTGCGTGCTTCGATTTCTGCATCTTTCTTCTGCTTGTTCGAAGCCATGCCTTTTTTCGCACCCTGCACTAGCTCGAAGGTGGCGAGGCAGGCAGCCAATAGGACCACCAATGGCGGGACGCCATACTGCACAAAGTCCTGGGCGCCGTTGCCGGGCCAAGCTTTGAGGAAATCCGCGGGGGCACTATCGCCACCAAGAACACGGACGAGGCCGAGGGCTCCCACCAAGAACGCTTCCAACGGTGCCAGGAACAAGGCCAAGCCAACAAAGCCTGTGGAAACGGCGGGCATCTGCCACATCTTCCACATGCCGACCCAAGAAGCCCAAGCACCTAGCACACAGAACACAAAGGTCAGGGCGCCAAGGTAGGTCGCTACTCCCGTGGAGCCTTCGCCGTTGGCCCAGGACATGGGCAGGAAGGCCAAAATTAGGAGGTAAGCCAGTAGGGACTTGGAGAACTGATCATCGACAGGGGAATCCTGTGCTGCCGGGGGTAGCTTGCTATCCGCCTTCTTGGCCATGGCCGGTCCAGCAATCGAAAGTAGACCACCGAGGACAGCAGCAGCGCCTCCAATCAGGCCGACACCGGTGTCGCCTGCCTTCATGATGCCAAGGGCACCAGAGGCGATTGCCAGGGCTGCGCCAAGTGGCAGGGGAACCTGATTCACGGGCTTGACGCGAGCCATGCTGAGCGTGAGTAACTGCCAGGACACCACCGTGATGGCTAAGGCCTTCACCACGGCGAACTCAGGCGCGCCATAAGGAAGGAGCAGACCGGCCAAGGCGAGGAGCAAACCCAAACCGCATTTTGCGACTGCGCCGCGCAAGGGGCCGCCCACATTTCCCTGAGGAGCTGGGGCCGGGGCGGCTGGAGCCGGGGTCACGACCTCGAATGCGGTCCCGAGGGATTTGATGTCCTTTTCCTTGTTTTCCATGAGTCTTAGGGGAACGGGCTGGGAGGCCCTGGGTTCAGCGCCAGCTTACAGAGAAGCTAGCTTGGCCTCGCGGTCTGCTTGGAGCAAGGCATCAAAAAGTGGGTCAAGATGGCCTTCCAGCACTTTTTCTAGGCTGACGTTTTCGCCAATGCGATGGTCAGTCACGCGGTTCTGCGGCCAGTTATAGGTACGAATTCGCTGGCTGCGGTCTCCGCTACCTACCTGCGTGCGGCGAAGCTCGGCACGAGCTGCCTCACGCTTCTGGCGCTCAATTTCATACAGCTTGGCGCGCAGGAGGTCCAAGGCCTTGGCCTTGTTGCGAAGTTGCGACTTGTCTTCCTGACACTTCACCTGCATGCCAGTCGGCAGGTGAATCACTCGAATGGCGCTAGAGGTTTTATTGACGTGCTGACCACCTGGGCCAGAAGAACGCATGGCTGTGATTTCGAGCTCTTCTTCATCGAGCTCAAAGTCAATCGCCTCGATTTCTGGCATCACCGCAACGGTCGCCGCCGAAGTGTGGATGCGCCCTTGGGTTTCGGTCGCTGGCACGCGTTGTACGCGGTGTCCACCAGATTCATACCGCAGGATGCGGAAAGCATCATCGCCTTCCACGCGTAGGACCAATTCTTTATAGCCGCCCATGTCGGATAGAGATTCATCGACGATCTCCATCTTCCATCCTTTGATGACGGCGTACTTCTGGTAGATGCGGAAAAGGTCGCCGGCAAAGAGTGCCGCTTCATCTCCACCGGCGCCAGCACGGATTTCGACCAAGGCTGGCTTATCGGCGTCGGGGTCATCTTCAAGAACACGGTCGAGAATGCCCGATTCGAGCTCTTCTAAGCGTTCTTCTAATTCCGGTAGCTCTGCTTCGGCGAGTTCACGCATATCTGCGTCATCGCCAGCAACAAACTCGCGTGTCTCATCGACTTGGGCGGCAACGGAGGTGTACTCCTCCCATGGGCCCAAAACTTTTTGCAAACTTCCCAACTCACGTAGGAGGTTTTGCATGTTGAGCTTTGCCGTCTTTGCGGGATCGGCAAGAGTCTCCTCGAGTTCGCGCTGCCGGGCCTTAAGCCCATCGATGCGGTCGCGCAGGATCGTGGCGAGATTAGGCAAAGGCCTGCGCTAACGAAGCCTGACGGCTCAGTCTTTCTTTTGGTAACGACGTTGGAAGCGGTCGACACGGCCAGCCGTGTCCACAAACTTCTGCTTGCCGGTGAAAAACGGGTGACAGGCGGAGCAGATCTCTACGTGAATCTCCTGACGCGTGCCACGGGTCTCAAACTCGTTGCCACAACCACACTTGACGTGGCATGGGGCGTAATTGGGATGAATTCCTTCCTTCATGGTTCCTACCTAAATGGCGGCCGAACATTCTAACGTCCGCTGGCAGGCATGGGAAGCCCCGCGGACTCATAGAGCGCAAGAACAGCTTCCTGTGCCAAGCCAACTACCGTCCCCCGCCAGCCCTGCTCCAGAGTGGCGAACTTACCTGCCCAGCCCTGGATGGCATAGGCCCCCGCCTTGTCGCACCATTCATCGCCAGCGAGGTATTGCTCGAGGGCGGCAGCCGATGGTTCTCGAAACGAGACCTCAGCGACATCGGCGCGGCAATACATCTGGCCATTGGGTCCCAGAAGGGCTGCGCCGGTCCACACCTCATGCCTGCCAGCGGCCACCAAACGGACAATCATTTGTTTGGCTTCCGCGGCATCAACCGCCTTGCCCAAGGCGATTCCTTGGCAAAAGACCATGGTGTCTGCGCCCAGAACCCAATCCTCGGGATACTCCCGATGAATTTCTTGAGCTTTGAAGCGGGCGTGATCCAACACGCGCGCGGCAGGGTCGCTGGCTTGGCTCGGTCCATCGCTCGAGGCTGGAATGACCACGAAGTGCAGGCCAAGCTCGGCCAAAACTTGGCGCCGGCGCGGCGAGCCACTGGCCAGAATGAGAGGCTTTGCTTCTCCTTGGACCATGTCTCGTGTTGCCTACTTGCTGGCGCTCTTCTTCTTGGTGACCTTCTTCTTGATCACTTTCTTGGCTGTCTTCTTCGTGACCTTTTTGGCGGCCTTCTTGGCTGTTTTCTTCTTTGGCGCAGCCTTGGTGGTCTTCTTCGCCTTGGCTTTCTTCGCGGGCTTCTTGCTGCCGGCGTCAATCAAAGGATACGGGAAACCACATTCTTCTAACAAGGCAGTGACTTCAGCACCGTCCATGGATGCGCGGTACTTGTAGATTTTGCCGAGGGCTTCTGCCTTGGCGCAGACCTTCGGCTTGGTAACCGGCAACAACATGGTCAAGACGGAAAGCGACAAAAAGTTCGGGTAAAGGTTGTCGCCTTGGCAGTTCGGTTCAATCACCGCACGAATATCGCTTTCCTTCGGGTTCGAAGAACCCCATCCAAGTCGACCGAAAAAGCGTTTCATGGCTTGGGTGACGGGGATGCCTGGATCATCTTCGTCGTCTTCATCGATGGCATCGATGTCGAGAACGAAGCGCGCGTGCATGGGAACCACCTGCAAGGCCTGCAGCAACAACTCACGACGCTCACTGCTGGCATCGAGGAGCCAGTCTAGGTCGAGGTGGTTCTGCATGCCAAAAACGCGGCGCAGGTACTCCTGCACCAGTTCTCCGCGGGAATTGGCATCTCCGATGCCTGCCGCCGAAAGCACATCGCTGACTTCGAAGGCGCGCGCGACGCGGACTTCGTTCCAGTTGATGAAGTTCTCCTTCAGAGCCTTCACGGCACGTGCTGCGACCGGATAGGAGCCGGTTTCCTGCAGCACCAAAGCCATGAGGCGCTCCAAGGCTGGAGTACCTTCCGGCAAGGGAGTAACGTGGAAGGAACGCGACGCAATCCTTTTCAGGAAATCCGCGAGTTCCGCTTCCTTGATTTTGGCGGCCATCTATGTGTGCTCAAGCGTGGGCTTGCACGCGGCTCTCGGAGCCGCGCATCTTTGCCTTAGGCCTCAACCTCGGCTTCAGCCGGGGCAGCGGCGGGCGCGGCAGTAATGCCACGCTCCTTGAGGAAGCTTGCGACCGTCTCAGACGGCTGCGCACCGACCGAAAGCCAGTAGCGCGTACGCTCTTCATTGATCACAAAGTGACGACCCTTGGAAGGGTTGATTGGATCGTAATGACCCAACTCTTCAATCGCACGGCCATCACGGCGGGTACGACGATCCATGACGCAAATGCGGTAGAAGGGCCGGTTACGGCGACCCATGCGCTTCAAACGAAGGACGACTGCCATCGAGATTGATTTCTGTTAGTTCTGCTTGTAGCCAGGCATGTTTGGCAGTTTGCCCCCTGCACCCATCTGCTTGAGAAGACGCTTCTTTGAGCGCCCCCCACTAAGCATCTTTTGCATGGACTTCATCTGCTTCTGCATCTGCTGGAAGGATTTGTAAAGGCGGTTGACGTCGGACACTTCGACCCCGGATCCCCGGGCGATGCGTCGCCGTCTCTTGCCGTCGAGGATCTCTGGATGGAGACGCTCGGCTGGAGTCATCGACAGGATGATCGCTTCCATGCGACCAAATTGAGAGTCGTCGACGGACTCCATGAGGCCGGACATTTTACCCATTCCGGGCATCATGCCCATCAACTTCTTCATGGAACCCATCTTTTTGACCATCTTGAACTGATCTAAGAGGTCCTGCATGGTGAGCTTGCCGCTCATCATGCGCTGGTAATCCATGACGTCTTGCTCTTCGTCGAAGGCTTCTTGGGCCTTTTCGACGAGGCCGACGACGTCGCCCATGTCGAGAATGCGGCCGGCAACGCGTTCGGCGTCGAATTCTTCGAGGTCAGAAGGCTTTTCGCCCACGCCGAGGAAGGCAATCGGCTTGCCGGTGACCTGACGCACGCTGAGGGCGGCGCCACCACGGGCATCGCCATCGATCTTGGTCAGGATGACCGCATGTAGATCCAAGGCCGCCGAGAAGGACTGCGCCGACTCGACCGCATCTTGGCCAGTCATGGCGTCGAGAACGAGGTAGGTACCGTCCGGCTTGGTTGCCTTGTGTACCGCCCCAATCTCGTCCATGAGGTCATCGTCGATGTGGAGACGACCAGCGGAGTCGATGATTAACGCGTCATAGTTGCCCTTCTTGGCGGCAGCCAAAGCGCGCTTGGCGACGCCGACCGGATCGACACCTGGTTGGGTGGGGTCTTCGGCGTGGACGTCGATCTCGAGCTGCTTGCCCAAGGTAACCAGCTGGTCGACAGCACCTGGACGCTGAAGGTCACAGGCGGCGAGCAGGACGCGGCGGTTTTGACGCTGCCGCAACCACAGGCCAAGTTTGGCCGCGGTGGTGGTCTTGCCTGCGCCCTGCAAACCAGCAAGCAGCAAAACCATCGGATGTCCGGGGTTGGCCGGCAGAGCCGGCGCGTCGGACTTCATCAGGTTGGTCAGTTCCTGATGGAAGGCGCCAACGACTTGTTGCGCGCCAGAGACTCCCTTAAGGCGGCTTTCGGCAAGAAGGGTTTTCCCAACCTGCTGCGAAAAATCCTTCGCGACCTTGAAGTGCACGTCTGCTTCGAGCAGCGCACGACGCACTTCGCGCATGCCTTCTTCAATGTCGGCTTCGCTGAGCTTGCCCTTGCCGCGGAAACGGTCAAGGATGGAGCCGAAGGATGAGGTGAGGTTCTCGAGCATGGAGGACGCCTGGAACCGCACATTCTAGCGTTCACGGACGCTCTTCGTCCACCTCTCTGCGAACTTCTGCGCCCAAAGGGGTCAGCTTCTGCTCCAATCGCTGATATCCCCGGTCAAGGTGATAGACCCGACGCACCACGGTTTCCCCTTGTGCGGCCAAGCCGGCAAGAACCAGGGCTGCTGAGGCGCGGAGGTCGCTGGCCAAAACCGGAGCCCCACTGAGGGCACTCGGGCCATGCACGCGAGCAATCGCCCCATCGCGTTCGATCTTCGCGCCTAGCCGCAGCAATTCGGGGACATGCATAAACCGTTCTGGATAAACCCCCTCGCATACCGTGCTGATGCCTTCGGCCTGGGTCGCTACAGCAAGCCATTGCGCTTGGAGATCGGTGGCGAATCCAGGGTAGGCGGCAGTTTGCACAGCGACGGCTTGGGGGCGCTTACCGCGCGCATCGAGCTCCATCCAATCCGGCCCCGTGGTGACGGGTAAGCCGGCTTGATCCAGAAGGTCGAGCAAAGCCTGAAGTTCTTGAGGCAGACAATCGGTCACCCGCACCCGTCCGGATGTCATGGCCGCGGCCAACAGCAAGGTGCCACTCTCGATGCGGTCGGCGGGTAGCTGCCAAGGACTGGCCGGTGGGCTTAGCCCAGATACGCCTTCGATTTCGACGACGGCGGTGCCGAGGCCAGAGATTTTTGCTCCCGCAGCCTGCAGGAATTCACCCACAGCCACGACCTCGGGCTCACAGGCGGCGCCTTCTAGACGGCTGCTGCCATGGGCCAAACTCGCAGCACATAGGACGTTGACGGTACCGAGGACCGTGCTGCCAAAGGGGCCCAACAAGTTCACCCTGGCCCCGCGAAGGCCACCAACGGGCGCTTGCGCATGAACCACGCCATGTTGAAGCTCGACTTTGGCGCCCAAAGCCTCCATGCCACGGAGATGAATGTCGATGGGGCGGGTACCGAGAACGCATCCGCCAGGCAGGGGAACCACCGCCCGCCCAACACGCGCCAAGAGCGGACCAAGCACGGCAATGCTCGCGCGCATGCGGCGCACGATGTCGTAGGGCGCTTCAGTCTCGAGGCTGGCCGGAACGTGGAGCAAAACCTGATCCGGGTCCTCGCCATGACAACTTCCTGCACCGAGCCGACCCAACAGCAAGCGCATGGTGTCGATGTCCTTCAAGCGGGGTACGCGCGAAAAGGCCCAATCCCCCTCTCCGAGCAAGCACGCGGCCAATAAGGGCAGACCGGCATTCTTCGAGCCACTTGCCCGAACCTCTCCCTCTAAGGGGCGCCCACCGGTGATGCGGAAACAGTCCACACAGGCAGTGTGGCGTCGGCGCTTCCCCATCACCACCCTGTTTGACGGCTTTCCCCGCCGATGCCACAATGACGGGCCTTTCCAGTGCGTTCCAACGCCCTGTAGACCGTCCTCCCATGAGTCCTACGGAAGCCCCAGCGGCACCTGCCGCCGACCCTGCAGCTTTTTTTGCTGCGCCCCCGTCCTCGCCACTCGAACTGCTGCAAGCACGCGCGCGTTTTCTCGCCGACAGTGCTAGCGCAGATAAGTTCGAGTCTGCTGTGATGGAAGCACGCGAAGGCAACAATGCCCCGCTGGCTTCTGCCGGTAGTTGGTTGATTGGCGAATACGCCAAAGCCCTCGAGTTTGTCGAAGGCGAAGATGACCTTTCCTTGTTCATTCAAGGATCGAGCGAGCTAGAGCTCGGCCGCCACGCCGCTTCGGCTGCGACCTTGGCCAGCGCGGCAAGCTCGAATGACCCAGCTTTAGCTGCCGTTGCTTTGCAAGCTTTGCTTGCCGACCAACAAGACGACGCCTTCCGCAAGGCTCTTCCGAAAGCCAAACTCACCGAATCTGACCAAGCCTTCTTTGAAGGTCGCAGCGCTGAGCTCGATGGCGACTACGCCGAAGCAGTGAAGTGCTTCCGCCGCGCCTTGGAGCTCGAGCCGAATCACGATGGCGCTCGTTTCCGCATTGCCTTCCGCGCCGACCTTCACGGTGACGACGCCACCGCAATCCGCGAATACGAAGCCTTTCTGGATCGCCGCCCGATTCCGGTTTCGGCTTTGATCAACCTCGGCGTCTTGTACGAAGATCGCAACGACTTCGAACGCGCCTGCGGTTGCTTCGGCGCTGTCTTGCGGCGCGACCCAGGCAATGCCGTTGCCAGGATGTACTTCCACGACGCGCATGATTCTCTCGACATGTTCTACGACGAGAACCTCGAGATGAAGGAAGACCAGTTGATGAAGGTCTTGCGCACCCCAATCACCGACTTTGAGTTGTCGGTGCGGGCGCGCAACTGCCTGACCAATATGGACATCCGCGCCCTCGGCGAGTTGGTGTCGCACACCGAAGCCGAGTTGCTTGAGTTCAAGAACTTTGGCGAAACCTCTCTGAATGAAATCAAGCGCCTGTTGGTGCTGAAGGGCCTGCGCCTCGGCATGCGCCGCGAAGATGGCAGCTTCATCATTCCCGAAGAGTTCGACGCCGTGAAGTCGGTGAACCTCGAAACCGAACTGGCGTGGCTGGGCCCGCTTTCGGAAGAGCAGAAGGAAGCCCTTGAACTGCAAATCAGCACGCTCAACCTGTCGGTGCGTTGTCACCGCGCCTTGGTCGAACGTCTCAACCTGCAGCGCGTTGGCGACATCTTGCTCTACAGCGAAGAAGACCTTCTTGGCATGCCAAACTTCGGCATCACTTCCTTGAACGAACTGCAGAACAAGCTCGAAGAGTTTGGTTTGCGTTTGCGCAGCGGTCGTGGTGAGGAGTATTCCGGCGACATGCCTGAAGACAACAACGCTTCCCTCTAGTTCGACTCTAGCCGCACGCTCAGGTGTACGACTTCCTCGAAGGAACGGTCGCCGAGCTCGGCGCAGGCCAAGTGGTGCTCGCGGTAGGCGGCATTGGCTTTGCCTTGCAGGTCACACCTAGCTGCCAAGCCAGTCTAGAACTCAATCAAATCGTCAAACTGCGCGTGCATCACTCTGTGAGTGAACACGCGCAGTCTCTTTTTGGATTCGCCAGCATCCTCGAGCGTTCGTTATTTCGAAGATTGTTGCAAGTCAATGGAATTGGTCCGCAATCTGCCTTAACACTTTTGGGTTCCCTGCCCCCAGAAGACATGATGCGCGCCATCCTCGACGCCGACACTGCCGCCCTGATTAAACTGAAAGGTGTTGGCAAAAAAACCGCCGAGCGCCTAGTCGTGGAGCTTCGCGACCATCTTCAAGACCTACTTCCTGGCGCCACGGGAGCTTCTCGCTCCTCAAGCACTTCTCCAGACTCCGGCCCGGAAACCGATCTGGCACAAGTGCTCTGCGAACTCGGACACTCCCCTGCGGAAGCCGCTCGCAAAGCTAGCCAAACCTTGGACGCCCTTGGCGCCGAGACCGATTTTCAAGATCTCCTTCGACACGCCTTACGCCCTACATCATGACTGCCCGCATTGCTTTGCTCATGGGTTCCGATTCGGACTTCCCTCGTCTTGAGCCCGTGCTGACCACCCTCCGCGACTTCGACATCGAGCCCGAGGTTCGTGTGTTGAGCGCACACCGCACCCCTGCCGAGGCCTGTGCCTTTGCCGAAGGCGCTCGCGAGCGTGGCGTTGAGGTTCTCCTCTGCGCAGCTGGTGGCGCTGCCCACCTCGCTGGTGTGATCTCCGCGCATACCTCCCTTCCTGTCATCGGCATTCCGCTCGACAACCCACCACTTGGTGGTCTCGACGCCCTCCTCGCCACGGTGCAAATGCCCGGTGGCGTGCCAGTCGGCACGGTGGGCGTAGGCCGCGGTGGCCCCGTAAACGCTGCCCTGCTCGCACTGCGCATTCTGGGCGTTGCCGATGCCGGCATCGCCGCCAAACTCGACAACTTCCGCACCACCCAACACGACCGCGTGTTGGAAAAGGACAGCGCACTGCAGGGGCAGATTCGCGCCTAATTCATGAGTCCCTCGGTAGCGCTCCAACTCTCCTTCGAAACGCTGGGGTGGGACGAGCAGGGACTTTGGTTCCTGGACCAAACCAAGCTACCTCAGGAGCAAACCCTGTTTCGCCCACAGGGTTTGCCCGATTTAATTGACGCCATCCAGCGCATGGTTGTCCGCGGCGCCCCCGCTTTGGGCTGTGCCGCAGCCTATGGCTTGGTGTACGCCTGCACTCTGGTGATAGACCACCAGGACATGCGTCTCTCCTTAGAAACCACCAAGGAACTTGCAGAAGCTTTGCGCCGTTCGCGGCCGACGGCGGTGAATCTGGGCGTTGGCTTGGATCATGTCCTACGAGCTGCCCAAGACATGTCCGCGGAAAGTTGGCAACAACCCCAATCCGTGATTGCAGCCCTCCAAGCGGCCGCCGAGGGCTTTCACCAAGATGACCGCAACCGCTGCCAAGCTCTTGGTGAGCAAGGCTTTGCTCTGCTCCAAGATGGTCAACGCATTCTGACGCATTGCAATGCAGGAGCACTGGCGACGGGTGGCATCGGCACTGCCTTGGCGCCCATTCATTTGGCGGCCTCTCGAGGCATGGCGCTTGAGGTTTATGCCGATGAAACCCGACCCCTTCGCCAGGGAGCGCGGCTCACGGCTTGGGAAATGGTGCAGTCTGGAATCCCCGTGCATGTACTTCCGGATTCCGCGGCTGGCAGTTTATTGGCCAGCGGCCAAATCGATGTGGTGTTCGTCGGCTCCGATCGGATTGCCGCCAATGGCGACGTCGCCAACAAGATTGGCACTTATCCCCTTGCCGTGCTCGCCGCTCGCCACCAAGTTCCGTTTTATGTACTCGCACCCGCGACCACAGTCGACGCGACTTGCGCCGAGGGAAACTTGATTCCGATTGAACAACGCAGCGCGACCGAGCTGCTCGGCGCAGATGGCGCAAATGGCGCTCTGGCGCATCACCCTGCCTTTGACGTCACCCCAGCCGACTTGGTCACGGGAATCGTTTTGGAAGATGCCGTTTACCAACCAGGCTCGAAATCCTGGGCGCAAAAAGTGGCTAGGCTCCGCGCTTAAGCGGGGTAAATCGGGAAGCGCGCGCTCAGAGAGCGCACCTCTTCGCGGACATGGCGAAGCACTTCTTCGTTTTCTGGCGCCCGTAACACGCGGTCAATCCAAGCCGCCACTTGCTCCATCTCTTCCTCGCCAAAGCCACGGCTTGTGACTGCAGGTGAACCGAGGCGAATCCCGGAGGTGAGCATCGGTTTCTCTGGGTCAAAGGGAATCAAGTTCTTGTTCACGGTGATCCCGGCTTCCTGCAATGCGCTTTCTGCAAGAGCGCCGGTAATGCCAGGACCATCGGGGCCACGCAAGTCCACCATCATGAGGTGATTGTCGGTGCCATCGGAAACCAAGCGATAACCCCGGGTTTGCAAGCCCTTGGCCAAGGCCTGGGCATTGTCGAGAACTTGCTGCTGATATTCGCGGAAGGCGGGAGTCAGCGCCTCGCCAAAGGCAATCGCCTTTGCGGCAACGGCATGCATTAAGGGTCCACCCTGAATGCCGGGGAAGACGGCCGAGTTGATTTGCTTGATCCACTCTTTGGTGGCGACAATCGCACCGCCGCGCGGCCCACGCAAAGTCTTATGCGTGGTCATCGTGCAGACATCGGCATGTGGCACCGGCGAAGGGTGCAAACCAGCGGCAACGAGACCGGCAATGTGAGCCATGTCGACCATGAAGTGAGCATCGACCTCGCGCGCGATTTCGGCGAAACGCGCAAAATCAATTGTGCGACTGTAGGCACTCGCCCCAGCCAAGATTAGTTTGGGCCTCAGCGCTAGGGCTTGCTCACGAATCGCGTCGTAATCAATTCGCTCGTTGTCTTCCCGCACTTGGTAATGATGGAAGTCATAGAATACGCCGGAGGCATTCTTGGGGTGACCATGCGTGAGGTGCCCACCGTGATTGAGATCCATCGCCAACACGGTGTCGCCCGGATCAAGCAAGGCCAACAGAGCCGCCTGGTTGGCCTGTGATCCGCTCGAGCATTGGACATTAGCACCGTAGGCCTGGAACAATTCCTTGAGCCTATCTTTCGCCAAGTTCTCGACCTGGTCGACGACCTCGCACCCTCCGTAATACCTGCGCCCGGGATAGCCCTCGGCGTACTTATTGGTGAGGGTGGAGCCCATGGCCTCCATCACCGCCACACTGGTCTGGTTTTCACTGGCAATGAGTTCAATCCCGTTCTCCTCGCGCTGCCCCTCTCCGGCAAGGAGGGCAGCCACTGCGGGATCTTGTGCTTGGACGGCTGGAAAGGCGTGGGCAGAGGTAATGGAGCTAGGCATGGCGAAGGGGGTAGGTCGTAACGGACGCGGACGGATAGGATAGAGCCGTGATGATGGCTCCACGACCATTGCGCCGATTCGGCCTGCTCAGTCCGCTTTTGCTCGCCTTCCTGGCAACGTCCGCTTGCTCGAAGCAATCGGTCGCGGTTGCCCAAGATGCGCCCCTTGCCATCTCCCCCGATTTTCTAGATTTGGGCGCGGTCACCTTTGGCGAGCGAGCCACGGGCACTTTCCGCATCGAAAATATTGGCGACAAGGCCCAGAGCATTACCCGGATTGGTCCTTTTTCCTGCAGCTGCGCTTCGGCGGAGCTGCGCTTGCCCGGGCGTCAAGGTGCGGAAGCATCACGCCGGCTCGATGGCGGTCGGCTCGCCCTGACTTTGGCACCTGGCGAGGTTGCCGAGGTCGTCTTCACTCTTGATACCTCTCGTTACCGCCAACCAACCTCGCGCAAGGTAGGTTCGGTGCCGGTCGTGTTGGCGGAGGGACCAGGACTGACCCTGCAATGGGGCGCAGACATCTGGACCCCCTTCCAGGTCGAGCCGTGGATGACCGATTTTGGCGAGGTTGGCCTGCGCGAGCGCCCCTCCGGATTTGTTTTGGTGGTGTCGCATGACACCTATGACTTCGTGGTCGACGTCGACACCGAAGTCGATGGCTGGACCGTAAAAAGCAAAAAGGTCAGCGATCCAGATTCGGTGCGGCAGAGTTATCAACTGACCTTCACCGCCCCTCCTGAGTTACCCGAAGGCCCCTTCCGCAAAGACTTTAGCTTCCACACCAATCTGCAGGGAGCACCACCAATCAAGTTTGCGGTGCAAGGACGCGCAGTACCTAACCTTTTCGTTTCCCCGACTCGGGTGATGTTTGACCCGGACCGCGGGCGCAACCATGCAGAAATCCATGTCGTGCAACGCGCAGCCGGCAAAGACCTGGGCAAGATCAGCCTGGGCGAACTTCCTGAAGGACTCGAGTTTCTTGGCGAAGAATCTCTCGATCCACAAAGAAAGGTCCTGCGCTTCGCCTGGACCGGAGAGGCACCCAAAGAATCCTTGCACCAGGATTTACTCATCATGACCGATGAAGAAGAGCAGCCGGAAATCCGGGTGCCATTGAGTGTCCTCAAGCGCCGCCAAGACCCCTAATTGATCATGACCCGGCACCTGATTTCCATCCTGTTCACAGGAACCGCCCTGCTATTTCTGGCTGCGTGTGGCCAAGAAACACCCCAAGGTGACTCCGAAGCAACAGGCCCAAGTGAGCCCCTAAGCCCACAGCGCAATGTAGTTCTGATTTCCATCGACAGTTTGCGCCGCGACAGGGTTGGTGTGTATGGGCACAATGCCCGCTATGCACCAGAAGTACCCGTAACACCTACCCTAGATGCCATTGCCCAAGAGGGCGTGGTGTTTGAAGATGCTTGGACCACCACTTCTTGGACCTTGCCTTCGCATATGAGTTTAATGACCGGGCTTTCCGATCGCAGCCACGGGGTGGAGATTGATGAATTTCAACTCGATCCCCTGCGCACCACCCTCGCCGAAGCATTCCAGGACCGCGGCTATCGCACGGGTGGCTTCTTTTCGGGCCCTTACCTCGATGGGAAATACGGCTTTGCTCGCGGCTATGACGTGTACCAATCGGGCATGCTCTCGATGGAACAGTTTGCCGAAGAGGTGAAGCAGCAAAATCAGGCATTGGTGGACGCCGGGAAGAAGCCGATGACCGAGCAAGATGTCATTCGCATGCGCGACCGGATTTCCCACTGGGACATTACCTCGCCCAAAATCGAAGCCTTGGGCAAAGAGTTCCTTGACGACAGTGAAGACGATCCCTTCTTTCTGTTCCTGCATTTCTTTGACGCCCATTACGACCACATTCCGTGGAGTATGGATCCTGCCCTAGCGCAAACCTTTGACCCCGATTACGCCGGTCCCTTTGATGGCGCCAATTGGTATTTCGACCCTCGGGTGATGGATGCCAACCCACCCTATAAACGGCAAATTGGCGACCGCGACCTCCAACACATTTTGGCCAACTACGATGCCGAGATTCACTGGGTCGACCGCCATATTGGCCAGCTCGTCGCTGACTTGAAGCAGCGTGAATTATGGGAGAACACCGTGATCATGATCGTGAGTGACCACGGCGATGAGTTCTTTGATCACCAAAGCATTGGTCACCGCTCCACGCTATTCGCCGAACAATGCCGCATCCCCATGATCATGCGCGTTCCCGGAGAGGCCGATCAAGGCCAACGCGTGGCGGCATTGAGCCGTATTTATGATGTCGCTCCGACCTTGTTGGATTACAGCGGCGGACTCGCGCACCGGCAACTTGCCGAAGCCGAAGGCATAAGTTTACGCGGCCTGGTCGATGGCAGTGAAAGTGGCGGGCGCAACGCCTTCCAAAGGATTTACAGCGGAGGCCACCGCAAGAGTCGCAGCTTGAATATTCGAGATGGCTGGCGAAACTCTCGTTACAGCGTGGTGCGCCAGTTTAACTTCGATCAGGCCACAAGCACCGACCAAGCCAAGGGAGTCAAAGTGCTGCGTCGACGTTCCAATAACTCGCCTTACTTGATCTTCGACCGCAGGGAGGATCCGCAAGAACTGTATCCATTGGAGCCCACCGACCCGCGCTTCCAAGAGGCGGTGGCTGCCTTCTGCCAAGCCTTTGAGGCTGCCGAACGCGAAGCCAGCAAGTTGCCGATGTCTCCACTGGAGGACCGCCTGGCTGCTCAAGGATCCGAACTGGAGAACGCCGCCCTCGATGCCTTAGGCTACTCTTCGACCACAGACGGGGGTACAAAGTCCGATGTGCTGCCCTTGCTTCCCTTCCCGGCGCCTTGTCCGGAATAGGCTCTCGAGCCATCCGGGCTAAGCCAGGAACAGGCGCGCAAAACGGCGCTTGCCTGCCTGAAGCACCAGGCCTTCGCCACCAGCAGTCAGCTCGATGACATGCTTGACGTCTTGCAAAGCGACACCGTCAAGCTTGACGCCGCCGCCTTGAATCAAACGCCGCGCCTCGGAAGTGCTTTGCGCCAGCTTCACCTCTTTCATGAGGTTGGGCAATGACCAGCTCGGCTCGGCAAGCTGGAACACGGGGATATCGCTTGGCAGTTCACCACCGCGGAAACGGCGCGTGAATTCTTGGGCCGCGGCTTCGGCAGCTTCTTCCGAATGAATTTGTGCCGTCACCAGGCGCGCCAGTCGATCCTTCGCCTGGCGCGGGTGCCCCGCGAGAAGTTTTTGGCATTCCGCTTCTTCTAAATCAGTCGCGAGGCGGAACCAATCGGCCATGCCCTCATCGCTGAGGCTCATGACTTTGCCGTACATCTCTTCGGCAGTGGCATTGAGCCCGACATGATTGCCGTAACTCTTGGACATTTTGCGGCCGTCAGTGCCCAGCAACAATGGCGTGGTCAAGCACACTTGCGGTGCTTGGCCATGACGTTCCTGCAGTTGCCGCCCCATATGCAGATTGAACAGCTGGTCATTACCGCCGATCTCAATATCGGACTCGACCATCACGGAATCCCAACCTTGCATGAGCGGGTACATCATTTCATGCATGTGGACCGGAAGCTGCGCATCCATACGCTTGCGGAAGTCATCGCGCTCCAACAAACGGGCGGCGGTTCCTTCCGAGGCCAACTTGAGGGCATCGAAGAAATCCATGGTGCCAAACCACTCGCTGTTGTGGCGGACTTCACACCACTTGGGATCCAGATCGAGCAAATTGCCAATCTGCTCCAGGTAGGTTGCGGCATTGTGCGCAACCTCTTCCACCGACAAAGGCGGGCGCTGGTCGTTGCGGCCGGTGGGGTCACCCAAACGCGCGGTGCCATCGCCAATAATCAAAACCGGCAAATGACCAAGCAGCTGAAAGCGCCGCAACAGCCGCATCGGCACGCCATGCCCCAGGTGGACGTCGGTAAAGGTAGGGTCAATCCCAAACTTCACGCGCAACGGGCGTTGGGCCTCGCCGAGGAGTTTCTCCAGGCGGGCTTCGTCGATGATGTCACTAGTAAAGCGACGAATCTGAGTGGCGGGGTCGAGGGTCATGGGGACTCGCTTGCAGCCGCCATTTTGCGTGCTTCGCGCCATCGAAGCCAGTCCTCAGGCAAACTCCCAATCTCTAAATCGGTCAGCCATTGCAGAACTTGGGTCATGGTCAGCCGTCGGCGGGCATGCGGCGCTTCTTCCAAACGGTCCAGAAGCATATCGACTGCCCGATAGGCCTGAGTCCGGTTCAATAAAGCGGCACAAACCAACAGATTGCGATCGACCTCTTCAGCGGGCGAGGTCACCAAAGCCTCAAGCTGTTGGTAGGGATCGTCTTGGAACTGCTGCCAACCTTTCGGCAAGACGACTTCGCGACTTGCGCGGAAGTCAATTTGATGGACGGGAAGCACTTCCTCATCGAGAGTGGCTCCCGCGCAGCGAATGCGGGCATCCACGGTGACCACCCAAACCGCGCCGGGATCCCCCTCCAGGACTAGCGGCAGATCCGCGAACTCCACAAAGGTTTGCCCTCCATCCAATACAAACCATTGCCCCACCTTGAAGTAACGGTGGCGGACGACTCGGTCGTGACCAGTCACCGCAAGCCAGCGCTCTACGGTCCAATCCAATTCCAAAATGAGGCCTTCGACGGAAGGTAACAGCTCCACACGGTCTCCATAGGGATTCTGCACCTCGAACCGTACCGGAAGAATGGATCCCATCGTGTGCGGTCCTTTCGGAATCGAAACCTTGGCGGTGCGACTCAACTCCTCGGTCAAGGCACGAGCCTTAAGCCGAGCCAACGCCATTTCGGAACCGCGGCGGATGAAGTCTTCATCTGGTGTGGGAATTTCAGGCGGCGCTTCTAACTCCACCAGAATGCGCTCCGGCTCGCGCTCCCACATGGATTCATAAGTGACCTCTGAGCCTGGGCCCATAATCTCAGCATTGGGATCGGCAAAGGGGTCCTCTGGATAGTAAAGGGTGTTCGCCCCTTCCTGATCTCCAGCGAGAGGATCTTCCGGGAAGAGCATGGGCTCCTCTTCCACTGGCTCTTCCATTGGCTCTTGCCCTGGCACCTCGACCGGCGCTAAATCTGGCGGGCTCTCCACATCTTCTGGGCCCACAGGCGTCTGCGAGCAGGCAACCAAGAAAGCTGCCAGCAGCAAGAACACCAGGGAGGACAGACGGGACATGAGCATCGGGGCCACAAAAAGAGCCGCCCGCAGGGTATCCCCGGGGCGGCCCTTGGCAACTGATTGACCGAGAACTATTCGGCAGGCTTGGTCTCTTCCTCGCCCTCAGCCTTAACTTCGGCTTCTGGCTCGGCTGAAACTTCGGCTTCTGGCTCGGCTGAAACCTCGGCTTCTGGCTCAGACGGAGCTTCGGCTTCTGGCTCTGCAGCTGCTGCTGGAGAAACCACCGAGGCAGCCTGAATTGGCTCATTAGAAGAATCTTCCTCTTCAGGGGCTTCTTCTGCCTGAGCCTCTTCATCGGCCTTCGCTTCCTTGGCAGCCTGACGGGCGGCCTTGCGAGCAGCCTTGGCTTCCTGAGCTTCCGTCCATGCCTTACGCACTTCTTCGTTATCGTCGAAGTCGGCGTGGATGAAGTTCAAGCCGATGCGCTCTTCGCCACAGTCGACGCGAACCACACGCACTTCCACCTTGAGGCCAGGAATGCACTTGGTCTCTGGGTTTTCGTGCCATTCTTGCGGCAACGAGCTGTAATGCATGAAGGCTTCGAGATCGTCTTCGAGCTTAACGAAGCAACCAGCAGCAATGTGCTTGGTGACCACACCCGCCAGCATGTCGCCGACGTGGTACTGAGAAGGAATGTAGTCTTCCCAGGGGTTCTTGGTCAGCTGCTTCATGCCGAGCGAGATGCGCTGCTTCTCGCGATCGACTTGCAGCACCACGCACTGGATGCGGTCGCCCTTATGCACGATTTCGGAAGGATGCTGGATCTTGCGAGTCCAGTGGAAGTCCGAGTTGTGCAGCAAACCGTCGATGCCATCTTCGATTTCGACGAAGGCACCATAGCTGGCCAGATTCTTGACGGTAGCCTCGATGACCGTACCCGGAGCGTAGTGCTCGGCGATGCGGTCCCAAGGGTTGCCTTCGACTTCGCGTACCGACAGGGACATCTCCTTCTTCTCGAAGTCGATGGCCTTGACGAAGACCTGAATCGAATCGCCCTTTTCGAACTCCCCTTCGGGGTTCGGGTTCTTCTGCGTCCAGGACAGCTCAGTCACGTGGACCAGACCTTCGACGCCAGGCTCAAGCTCGACGAAGAGGCCGTAAGGCACAATGTTGGCAATGCGACCCTCGTGGGTGGTACCCACGGGGAAGCGTTCGGCGAGACCATCCCAAGGATCCTTGGTCAGGGCCTTGAGGGACAAGGCAACGCGGTTGCGCTCGCGGTCGATCGACAGCACGTAGACCTCGATCAGATCGCCAATGCGCACCATTTCGCGTGGGTGCTTGATGCGCCCGTAAGACATGTCGGTGACGTGGAGCAGTCCGTCCATGCCGCCGAGGTCGACAAAGGCACCGAAGTCGGCGATGTTCTTGACCTCGCCGGTGCGAACCTGACCTTCCTCGATTTCCGAGAGCAGGCTGGAACGCTTTTCCATACGCTCTTCTTCGAGCAGCTGGCGACGGCTGATGACAATGTTCCGGCGTTCTTCGTCGATCTTGACGATCTTGGCGCGGATGTCGGTGCCGATGAAGTCGGATGGGTTGGCCACACGACGAATGTCGATTTGCGATGCAGGCATGAACACCTGGACGCCATCGACTTGGACCAGCAAACCGCCCTTGATGAGCTTCTTGGCTTCGCCTTCGATGATGTCGCCGGGCTCGTAAACGCCTACGATCTTGGCCCATGCGCGCTCGCGGTCGGCTTCGCGCTTGGAAACCGAGGGCACGCTAGTGTGGCGATCATCACCACGGTAGAACACTTCAATCGAGCTGCCGACTTCGGGAATGTCGTCTTCGAATTCAGTCAGCGGGATGGGAGCTTCGGCCTTGCCGCCGATGTCGACGAGAACAAAACCGTTTTCGTCGTCGATCTCGAGAACTTTGGCGGGAACGATTTGATCGCGTTCTACTGCGCCGTCGTGATCCCCAATGAGGGTATCGAGATTGTCGGCAGAAGTGCCGAGTAGAGTGCTTAGCTGGCTATCGAGCTCGTCATCGCCGAGGTCGTAGCGCCGGATGAGGTCTTTAGAGACCATGAGTATGTGTTTCGTGAAAATCGGAAGGGATGCCGACTAAGAAGTCTCTTGGGTCGGCTGCGGTGTGTAACCGAGCTCTTTGACCCAAGAAAGGAGGACTCCGACAGCCTCCTCGACATGTTGTTGATTTTTGAGTTCGCGACCACGCGCGGTGAGGCGCGGGGCAGCGTCTCCACGAGCAAGGTCACAAGTGTCTCGTTCGGCGAGAGCTTGTTCGATGTCGTGGAGCGTGACTTCGGTGCCGCTTTGTTGGTACTGCTCGAAACGACGAGCCGCACGAACCGCTAGAGGTACTTCGACGAAAACCTGCAACGCCGCATCGGGGAAGATGACACTTCCGGCGTCGCGGCCATCGGCGACGAGGCCAAAAACCTGCTCTTGATCGAGCAGCGCGCGCATGCGTTGGTTGAGTTCGTGGCGTACCGCCAAATGGTTGGCTACTTGCGATACCGCCGCGTCAATCGCGGGAGTGCGCAGAGCCAAACCAAGTGACTTACCGTTGGCGAGTACTTCGCCGCCGGCCTTGGCATCTAAAGTCAGGTGAGAGAGCGTGTCCAGGCAAGCCGCTTCGTCCTTGGGGTCTGCCTGCTGGTCAAGGACGGCCCAAGTTAGGGCGCGATACCAAGCTCCAGAATCGAGGTAAGACCAGCCAAGAGCTGCCGCGAGCCTGCGGGCAAGAGTGCTTTTCCCAGAACCGGAAAGACCGTCCAGTGTGATCACCGGAACTGTTCTAGAAGGGGCAGCATCTGCCATGGAACCGGCCAATTCTAGGCCCAAACCTGCTCCCGTCAAGCGCATTAAGCGAGCGGGTCAAAAGGCTCTCGCCCGACTTCCCAGGCAGGTAGAACACGCAGTTCCACTCCATTCACTAGGGTTTCCCGCAGGTCCTGGTGGAGATGGCCGATGACCACCCGCTGAGCCCCCTCCTTGGCGGCAATTCTGGCCACGGTTTCACGGTTCAGATGCAACATATTGAGCGGCTTTCGGGCGACTGCCTGACTCGAGTGCTGACGCAGGCGTGCCGCAATTTTTATGCGCAAGGAGAGTGGAAGCCCGCGCAGGATGGGGCGTAAAATCGGGTTGCGCAGGCTTCGCCGCAGTTTTTGATAGGGCAAATCTGCCAGACAGAAGGCATCGCCGTGGGTGAGCAGGCTTGCACGCGACTCCCCTCCCCTCAGCAGCACGCTATCGACGACCTCAAATCCAACGCGCTTGCCATCTTTGGGCGTCATGAGGACATCGCGGTTGCCGCGAATGAGAAAGCACTTGGCGCCTCGAAGCGACAAAAAATCAATCGCCTTCCACATACCCTCGAAAACGGGGTGGGCCAAATCCTCTGGGCCGATGTAGGCATCAAAGAGGTCGCCGAGAATGATCAAGGCTTCGAGCTTGGCCGGCAACTCCAGGAGAGATTGTGCGAAGGCAAAGATTTCCTCGGGAGCTGTTGGTGTCAGATGCAAATCTGTGAAGACCGCTACCTGTTGCGCCTGCACCACTCGTGTAGGCATGCCTGCCCGGTAAGGAGCCAAACTCTCGCTCAATCTTCTTCCCCATTGCGCCTTGGCTCTAGGCCCAGCTCTTTCATCTTCGTCCACAAGACCTTGCGCGAAATTCCCAACTGCGCCGCTGCCTTTTGACGATGCCCTTCGGTCTGCGCCAAAGCCTGGCGAATTGCCAGCGCTTCGGCGTGGGCGACGATCTCTTTGAGCAACTGCGGCGTATGGGAAGACGAGCCACCACCGCCTGGCAAAAAGTGCTCCACACGCAAAACTCTCGCGCGCCCCGCCAAGGCCAGGGCGCGGCGCAAAGCATTTTCGAGTTCGCGAACATTGCCGGGCCATTCTTCGCGCGCCAGTTGGCGCAAGGTTTCTTTGCCCACGCGGAACCGCCCCTCAGGGTCGTAGCGGCGCAACAAATCCCCCAGCAACGGGCCGATGTCTTCCGCACGCTCGCGCAGAGGCACCAGATTTAAGGGCACGACATGTAAGCGATAAAAAAGGTCTTCGCGGAAACGGCCTGCCTCGACCTCTTCCTGCAAGGGCACTTTGGTTGCGGCTAACACGCGTGCATGAAAGGGGCGTGCTTGCTGCCCACCCAATGGGGTGTACTCCTTTTCCTGCAACATGCGCAATAGCTTGGCTTGTGCCTCCAACGGAACGTCATCGACATCGTCGAGAAACAGAGTGCCGCCTTCGGCTTCGGCGAGCAATCCTTCACGGTCTTCATCGGCGCCAGTGAACGCACCTTTGCGCACCCCAAAGAGCTCTCCTTCGAGCAGGTTGGCTGGGATCGCCGAGCAACTTACGGCGACGAAGGAGCCATTCTGGCCAGGACCAAGTTGGTGCAAACTGCGCGCCACTCGTTCCTTGCCCGAGCCACTTGGACCAGTAATGAGGACAGTCACTTCTTGTTGTGCCACCTGAGCCATGCGCTCATTCAACTGCTGCACTGCTGGACTTGTGCCGGTGAGCCCAATGCCGCCGCCTTCTTGACGCAGGCGCAATACTTCCTTCTGCAAGGCGCGCGCTTCGGCGACTTGTTCGACTTGCCGCAACAGTGCTTCCATCGGGAAAGGCTTCTGCAAATAACCGATGGCTCCTGAGCGCATGGCCTGGACTGCTTGGTCGATCGAGGCAAAGCCGGTCATGACGACCACGGCACAGGGCGGATCGGCCTGGCGCGCACGGGCCAAAATCGCGAGGCCATCGGCTCCGGGAAGGCGCACATCGGTCACGACCAAGTCAGGGCGGTTCTCCCCCAACCAGGCCAGGGCGGAAGCGCCATCCGGCAGAGTCACCACGTCGTGACCAGCCGTGGCGAGGGCATCGGCCAACGGCACCGCAAGGGTGCGTTCATCCTCGACCAAAAGGATTTGCATGGACTTAGGATAACGCACCCATGCGTCGTGCACGGGAACGAAGCCCTGCCACCAGCATGCGATGACTCAGTCTCGCGCAGGCAAAATCGGAAGCGTGATGCCCGGTTTGGGGCATCAACTCCACCAACTCAGCACCGATAAGTTCGCGCTTTTCCAGATCGAGGCGGCGAAGAATTTCAGAAACCGTATACCAGTCCACCCCGCCGGGCTCCGGAGTTCCCGTCGAAGGAACCAGTGCTGGGTCAAGGCCATCAATATCCCAGGACAGCCACAACGGGCCATCTGGCAAACTTCCCATAATGGCTTCGACCCGTTCATGGGGAGACAAGGCCAAAAGCTGGCGTGCCCCCACGTAGGTTGCGCGGTCTTGCGTGGGATAGAAATCTCGTTCCTCCGGACTGATGGCGCGCAAGCCAAAGGCGTAAATACGTACACCAAGTTCATGAACGCGGCGCATGACACAGCCATGACCGTACTTGGTGCCTTCGTAATGATCCCGCATGTCCGGATGCGCATCTAGGTGCAGCACCACCAAGTCAGGGTGGCGCCTGGCCGCAGCGCGAATCGGTCCCAAGGAAATCGAATGCTCGCCGCCCAAGAGGAAAGGGAAGCGACCATCGTCAAGCAGGTCTCCCACTAAAGAGTCGAGGACATCGGCCAACTGTTCTGGCGGACCTTGACACGAGATTTCCGGCATACAACGAACCCCATATCGGCGCGCTTCGTCTTCTAACCATTCGTCATAAAATTCCACCTGCTCGCTGGCATGCAAAATTGCGGCAGGCCCCAGCGCCGTTCCTTCCATATACGTGGTGGTGGCTTCATAGGGAACGGGCACGACCACCCCCCCAGCGTTGGGGCCACACTCCTCGTCTTGTAGAGAGAGGAAAGCGCCGGGTTGGATGGGAGAGGAAGTCATGATGGAACGGCTTGAGAAACCAAGGGCTGAGCGGCAGCTAGACTAGATGCATGCGGCTGGAATATACCCAGAACCTGAAGCTTGAGCAGCGACTTGCCCAGTCGCCGCAAATGATTCAAGCCATGCAGATTCTGCAGCTAACTACGCCAGAGCTGCTGGACCGCATCGAGGCGGAGCTGGAAGACAATCCCTTTCTCGAAACCGAAGGGACTCCGGGAGAGGGCGACAACGAAGAAAAGACCGAGAACGAGAACGATGACGACCTCGATCTGGGCGATATGGCCGACCTCACCAACCTGCTGGAGGGCGCTCCGTCTTCGGGAAGTGGCACCGGCTCCGGCGACCAAGACTACGACGCGCTGAGTAATGTCGCCGCTCCTGATGGCCACAGTGAAGAGAGCATTCTCTCGGAAATGCGCACTCAAGATGAGCCTGCGGAGATCGTACGAGATGCCGAGCTCTTGTTCCGTTTTTTGGACCACCGCGGCTTTCTGCCTGACGGTCTCGAAGAAGTGGCCGAGGTCACCGGAGTTCCCTTACCGCGTCTGCAGGCTTCCCTTTTGCGCATGCGCGCGGTCTCTCACCCCGCTCTCGGCGCTGCCGATTTGCGCGAGTGTTTCCTACTGCAGCTCGACGCCATGCCGGAGGAACACTATGTGGCACGCAAGATTTTGGTCGATTATTTCGACGACCTCTTGGCCAATCGGATTCCGCAAATCGCCAAGGCCGAAGAGTTAACCCTGGATGAGGTGCGCCATGCGATTGAAGTTTTGGCCCTATTTGATTCTCGCCCGCTGCATGAGTTCGATGAAGATCAAACCGGCGCGATCATGCCCGACGTTCTCATGGCCGAACTTCCGGACGGCAACTACCAAGTCACGTTGATCCGTGATGGCCTCCCCGAAGTGCGCCTCACGGCAAAAGCGCGAGAAGCTTTAGACCAGGCCAAGGGAGACAAGCGATTGCATGCCTTCCTCATGAAGAAGATTGAACGCGCGCGTTGGTTCCTCGATGCCGTGCAGCAACGTCGCGAAACTCTTCTGCGCATTTCGCGAGAGCTCGCGCGCAAGCAAGGGGGCTACTTGTCTTACGGCCCAGAGCGCATGCAGCCGCTGAAGATGCAAGACGTCGCCGATGCCGTCGGCGTACACCTTTCCACGGTATCCAGAGCCATCCGTGGCAAGTACGCGCAAACCCCACAGGGCATCTTGGCGCTCAAATCCTTCTTCTCTGGCGGCCAACGCTCCAGCCGCGGCGGCGCCCGTTCTCGGGTCGCCATTCAAGAGCGCATTCGCGAAATCATCGGCGCTGAAGACAAGGCCCACCCCCTGTCCGACGAAGAAGTGGTCAAAATCCTGCGTGAGCGCGACGGCACTCGAGTCGCTCGACGCACCGTGACGAAATATCGCCAGGCCATGAGCATCCCTTCATCGACCATGCGCAGAAGCTATTAGGCGACGGTAAACTGGGGGCTTCACTGCTGAAAGCACCCATCATGCCGACCATCAAAGCAAACCAAGTCCGCAAGGGCCAAATTCTTGTTCTCGACAATGAATTGTGGCTGGTGACGGAATACGAATTTCGCAAGCCGGGCAAAGGCTCTAGCTTCAACCAAATTCGCTGCAAGCACCACCGCACCGGCCAGCAAAAGGCGATGCGCATGTCTAGCGATGAAACCCTAGAGCGCGCCCACCTCGATCGCCGCAGCGCAACCTTCAGCTACATGGAAGGCGACCGTTACGTGTTCATGGACGACGAAAACTTTGAGCAGTATTTCCTCGAAGCCAGCTTGGTTGCGGAGTCGATGAAGTTCGTGCGTGAAAATCAATCCATCGGCGTGACCTTCTACGAGGGCGAAGCCGTGTCGATTGATTTGCCTACTGCCGTCATCTTGCAAGTCACCGAGGCGGAAATGTCCGCCAAGGGCGACACGGTGACTTCGGACAAGATTCAAGCCAGCTGCGAGACCGGCCTGGAAATCAAGGTGCCGCCCTACATCACATCGGGCGAGTACATCAAGGTCGCGACGGAAACTGGTGAGTTTCTGTCGCGCGCCAAAGAAGAAGATCTCGCTTAAGACTTCTTCTTCTTCCGGGCAGTAATGCGCTTGCCCGCATTGATACGCGCTGCCTCTTTGGCGGCGCGTTGCACTTTGCGGCGCCACTCAGGACGGATGTTGGATTTCTCCTCTAAGGCCTTTTGGATAACCATCGCGGCCTCGACCGGATCATCGGTGACGTAGAACAGATCCGGATCGCCTTCCGAAATGGTGCCTTCGGCGACCATGCTTTTCTTAATCCAACGCACCAGGCCTCCCCAATAATCTTTGCCCATGAGGACAATCGGGAAGTCCTTAATCTTTCGCGTTTGGATCAGGGTAAGCGCTTCAAAAAACTCGTCCATGGTGCCAAAGCCACCTGGCATCACGACGTAACCTAAAGCGTACTTGGCAAAGCAAACCTTGCGCGCAAAGAAGTAGTTAAAGTGCAGCTCGATGTCCTGATAAGGATTGGGGTCCTGCTCCATCGGCAGCACGATATTTAAACCAATCGATTCGCCACCGGTTTCTTGTGCGCCTAGATTGGCTGCCTCCATGATTCCGGGGCCTCCACCGGTAATGACGGAGTAGCCGCGCTTGGCGAGTTGCGCGGCCACTTGACGCGCCATTTCATAGTGCTCGGTCCCGGGTTTGGTGCGGGCGGAACCAAAGATGGAGATGGCGGGGCCGGTTTGACGCATGACGTCAAAGCCTTCTACAAACTCGCCCATGATCTTGAGGACCATCCAAGGGTCTCCGGAATCCTTCTTCGCTAGCTCCTCTTGGGCGCGGCTTTCGGTACTGTGTCTCTTATTCATGTTGGCGCTAGGATAGGGGCAACCACGGCCCGCCACAATCCGAGCCCAGCCCAAGAAGTCCATGCATGCCCGACCGACCGTCTTTCTAGACCGCGACGGCACGCTGCTGCGCGAGGTCCCCTACCTCGCCGATGTCGACCGCACCGAACTCCTACCCGGCGTCGCCGAAGCCCTCGGCATGCTTCAGCGCAAGGGACTCCAGTTAATCGTGGTTTCCAACCAATCGGGAGTAGCCCGCGGCCTCCTCGATGAGGGTTTGTTGGTCGCCATCCAAGAACGCATCGACACCCTGCTGGCGCCCAGTGGAACACGACTCGATGGCTATTACCACTGCCCGCACCATCCGTCGGTAGGCGTCCCCCCGGAGCGCCGTCGCTGTCGCTGTCGCAAGCCTCTTGCTGGCCTACTGGAGCGTGCAGCCGAAGATTTCTCTATTGATTGGGAACGAAGTGTCGGCGTAGGTGATGACGTGCGTGACTTGCAGGCCTTTGCTGCTCGGAGACTTCCGTCAGTTCTCGTCGGCACTGGCAAAGGTCGCTCGGCCCGACAAAAGCTCGCAGAACTCGGTAAGGAGCCCGATTTGTATTGTGCGCACCTGGCCGAGGCCGTGCCTTGGATTCTGCGCCATACGGTTGACCGCTCAATTCCGAGCGCTTAGGCAACCTAGGTGAATTCCTTTCCCGAGCTTGTTAGCATCCAGGCTAGCCCGTGAGCAAAAGCAACCTCCCCTCAGACCGCGTCCTCATCCTGCGTTCCGCAGATGATGCAGGCTTCGTTTCGGTCCTTGGGAGCCTTATACCGGGATCGGAAATCCAGGCTCGATCGTTTGACCTCGCGGATTGGCTGCGTACCCTTAGAGACGCCCCCCTTCAGGGCTTGGTCGTAGAAAGCAATCATCTGGATTTGGCAGACCTGCGGCTGATCGAGGCTGGCCTCGAGTCCCTAGGAGCCGAGCGTCCCTGGCTTATCCTGCTCGTCGGTGACCGCGGCTTGGTCGGCTGTGAAAACCTTTTGGCCAGCCCCAATACGGCACTGCTGCCACAGCCCTGGACTCCGCGAGCCCTACAAACGGTGCTGGAACAGGCACAGGGCGGCTCTACACCCTCGAGTGGCGGCTTTAGCGAGCCTTTCCTCGATGGCCTCGTCGAAGGCCTACGCGACCCGCTCACCAGCATCTCTGGCTATCTACAGCTCCTGGAACACCAAGACGACGAGGCGATTCGCCCCTTGATCCTGCCAGCCATGCAAGCTGCTGGGCAAATTGCCGAGCAACTCGAAGCCTTGCACCTTGCCGCCGCACCACGCCAAGCCCATGTGGGCCCGGTGGATTTACATCGCGTGCTCGAAGACTTTGTCACTCAGGCAGGAACGCAAGGCCAACGCGTCGACCTCGAACTTCCGGATACCTCTGAAGATGCCCCTTCCGCTGGTCGGATTGAAGCCGATGTCCGCCTGCTTAAGGCCTGCCTGCGCTCTGGGCTATTGCTCCTCAGTCGTTTCGGTCCCGGCGGACCGCTGCGCTTACGCCTCAGCCAACAAGATGCCGGCGTACGCCTGAGCCTTGGCAGTGAATTGGTGCAGGAAGATGTCGAGGCAGCGCAAGAGCCACCGGCCTATCTGGAAGATCTCTTCCGTCGCCTTGCCAGTCGCGTGCCCGCTCAAGCTTGGGTCGACAAGGCGCAAGGGCGCATGCCACTCCGCCTTGGCCTAGTTTGGCCTTAGTCGAGCACGGCGCATCGGCCTAAGAAATCACGTTGCCAATCCAGTTGAAATACAAGGCAGCGTGATAGAGCAACAGGAGCTGATAAAAAGACAGCGCAATGATGACGCCGATGCGTCCGTTGCGGAAGTTCGCCAACACGCAAAACACGGCGGCACCCAAACTCACTCCCGCTGCCTTCACACCGATGAAGCTGCCCATCCCTGAGGCCAGCAAACGAACGGCTACCGGATTCCCTTCTTCGCCACCACGTTGGAGGTAGATTAAGGTGAAGTGAGCATCGAGCAAGTTCAGAATCAAGAACAAGGTCAACAGAATCCAAGCCCATGCTGGATAGACGTCAATGAAAGACTCGCCAACTTCTTCTGGACGACGGCCCCCCGATTTTCTGCGACCACCCTTAAAACTATAGGCCGACAGAAAAGGCGTAGGGCGGTTGCGCCGGTCTGGCCCGCGATACTCGTTCTGTTCTTCGCTCATACTGCTTCGCTTAATGGGTAGAGGTCAACCGCAGCATGGTAGCCACAGTTAAGAACATGATGGTGAAGTCCAGGAACACCGACTGGTTCTCGATGTAGTACAAGTCGTAATCCACGTTCTCGTGGATGGGCGCATTACGCGCTTCCGAGACTTGCCACAAACCGGTGATGCCAGGTTTGACGTCGAGCCGCAACATTTGCGTATCGTTGTAGTTTTCCACGATGAAGGGCATTTCCGGACGTGGACCAACCAGCGACATGTCCCCCAGCAAAACGTTGAGTAGTTGCGGCAGTTCGTCGAGCGAGGTCTTGCGCAGCATGCGGCCCATGCGGGTGATTCTTGGATCGGTGGAGGTCGAAGGCGTCAAAGCGTCACCACACATGTCGGCATACATGGTGCGAAACTTCACCATGCGGAAGGATCGATTGTTCGCACCCTGCCTAATTTGCGTAAAGAAGACCGGACCTGCCGATTCACGCTTGACCATAATCGCCAAAGCAATCATGAGAGGCGATGCCAGCAACAAAATCGAGGCAGAGACGAAGATATCAATGCTTCGTTTGACCAAATCGAACACCGGCTTACCGCGCAAAGGTACCGGAGTAATCAAGGGCAGAGAGTCAATGGTTTCGACCGTAAATCGCCGCGAGAAGAAGTGGTACAAACGCGGCACCACTTGGTACTGAATCCCGAAGTTATCGAGCTTCTTACATAGGCCCACCAACTGATCCTCTTCGAAGCTAGGCTTTGCAATCAGCACTCTCTGCAAGTTGTACTGATCTCGCAGTTTGTCGAGTTCTTCATCGGAGCCCAACACGCGAAGGCCAGCCAGGCGCGCTTGATCGACATCTTTGCTCACCTCAACGAAACCGAGAAACTGGTAACCCAGAGTGGGGAAAAGGCGCAACTTTTGCTGTAGGCGCCGCGCCATTGGGCCAGTGCCGAAAATTGCGACATTCACGTTGCCGATGCCCTTCGAATATAATCTTGTCAGGACGCGGAAGGAAATCGCACGCTCCAAAATGGTAAAGAGGAAAGTGAAGCCAAACACCAAGAGGTATAGCACCCTGGAGTAGGAGTCAGCATGATCCAACTGAAGCAGCTGATAGGGAACGGTTAGCGCGTTATACAACCAGTGGTCGACGGCCTGTTGTGACTCCACCCCACGCAACAAGAAGACACTGGTCGAGGTCACCAGAAAGGCAACAATCGTGGCTTTGAAAATCCCTCGATATTCCTCGACGTTGAGGATGGATTTTTGGCCCTGGTACAAGCCCATCGCCCAGAAACTAGCCAACACCACCCCAGTGATGAGGACAAATAGCTGGCGATAACTGCTCAGCTCTGGCGGCGGATCAAAGGGAATCGCATATTTGAATACCGTGAACCCCACAAGGCATGCCAGAAGCGTGACTAGGCCATCGAGCCACACCTGCATCACGATGTACAGCGTGTCGAAGTTTCGCCTGAGGTAGTTCATACGGGGGGTGCGAGAGCCGTGGGCCCTTGTGGAAAATACCCGCGCCGTGACTGTTTAACCACGCACTTGGCCGCCCAACTCCAAGGCAGCCTTGGTTGCCTTGTCGAGGAACTTCTGCTCCTCTTTGTCGGACAAAGTCCGGTCCGGCGCGCGCAAAACCGCGCGATAAGCCAAACTGCGGTGCCCCTCTTCGAGCCCTTCGCCCTGATACAGGTCAAAAAGGAGCAGAGAATCGAGCAATTTTCCGCCCGCTTTGCGCAGGGCAGCTTCGGCATCGGCACAGGCCACTGCTTGCGGCAAACTGAGTGCCACATCCACCTTAATGCCCGGGAATTTGGAGGGTGCCTGGAACACCACTGCCGGGCGATCCAGCTCGGCAAGGGCAGAGAGGTCGAGCAAGACACAAGCCACTTGGTGCTTGCGGAAATCCAGCTCCCGCGCCAAGGCCGGATGAACCCTGGCCATGGTGGCCACGAGGTGGTCTCCCCGCTTCCACTGCAGGCCATGAACCGGGTGGGCCCAGGGCAAATCCCCATCCTCTGCGCACAACGGAGTGACCTGTGACTGAGGCAGCTGAGCCACTTGGAGCAGGTCTGCAGTCAGGGTGCGCAGTTGGCCAAATAAACTTTCCGGCCCTTCGAGAGCGGTTTCCTTGGGAGCCCACTGCACTAGACCGAGATAGCGGCTTTCCACAGGGCCTTCCGCGGACGGGTGGTAGCCCTTGGCGACCTCGCACAAGCTCCCGCTTGGGAACTCACGCAGATTGCTTGCCGCCTGCTCCAACAAGGTAGGCAGTGGGTCATGGCGCATTAAAGTCACCCCGGCCTGGACCGGGTTGCCAAGCCGCACAAAATCAGTCATGGCGAGGCCTAAGCGCTCTGCCCACTCGTCGGCAAGGAAACTGTAGCCCTGAGTTTCCCCAGAGCCATGCGTCTGTACCGCACGCTGGAGCAAGCGTCTCGCGAGAAGACGGTGTGACTCTTGCGCAGGCACCACAATTGGCGCCAGGAGTGGTGCGGCTTCGATGCGGTGGTAGCCCGAAACGCGGCCGACTTCTTCGACCAAATCCACTGTAGAGGTAACATCTTTGGTGGCGCGCCAAGAGGGAACGTGCACTTGCCAGGTGCTGGTGCTGTCGTCGATGACAAATCCAAGGTCTTCGAGCATGCGCTTTTGCTCTTTGGCGCCGACGGCGATGCCCAGCAACTGGGCAGCGGCCACTGGGTCGAAGGCAATGGTGCGCTCAGGCGCCTGAAAGCAACCACTTAAGCTGGGCGCTTGCGCCACTTGGGCTTCTGGAACAATGCTTTGTAGTAGTTCGACATAACGGTGCAACGCTTGCACGGCCAAACCAGGATCCAACGACTTCTCAAAGCGCGCGCTAGCTTCCGAACGCAGAGCCAAGCGCTGTGCGGTGCGGCGCACACCCACTGCATGAAAGGCGGCCGATTCCAACAGAATGCGCGTGGTGCTATCGCCAACTTCGGTGGCAGCGCCACCCATGACACCGGCCAAAGCTATGGCCTGGCCGCCATCGGCGATGACTTGGTCGGTCGGTTCCAACACCCGCTCCACTTCATCGAGCGTAGTCAGGCGCTCCCCTGACTGTGCCGGGCGCACCGTGATGGTGTTGCCCTGCAGCCGATCGGCATCGAAGGCGTGCGTGGGTTGCCCTAATTCCAGCATGACCAAATTGCTGAGGTCCACCAGCAAACTGACTGGGCGCTGGTCCAAAGCTAACAGACGCTGCTGTACCCATGCGGGGCTTTCTCCAGGCACAGAAGGCAAATGGATTTCTAATGCCGCATAAGCGGGGCAGGCGTCATCGTCTTCGCGGACGATGGTCCAGTTGGACTGTTGTGCTGGCCAATCTTGCTGCACACCGTTGGGCTTCAAGGCTTGTTGGCGAAGGGTGGCGAACTCCCGCGCAAAGCCATAGTGCCCCCACAAATCCGGGCGATGGGTCAGCGACTTATTGTCGAGTTCAAAAACATGATCACTCATGTCGAGGTGCTCGAGTAGGGACTGGCCGACGCTGGCATTGGAATCGAGTTCGATGATGCCGTCGTGCTCATCGCTGAGCTCGAGTTCGCGGGCAGAGCAAATCATGCCCCAAGAAGCTTGGCCGCGCAGCTTGGCCTTCTTGATTTTGAAGTCTCCAGGTAGACGACTGCCGACTGGGGCAAAGGCAATCTTGAGCCCCTTGCGCACGTTCGGGGCACCACAAACCACGGGCACCTCTTCTTCGGCGCCGTAATTCACTTTGGTCACAGAAAGCTTGTCGGCATCGGGGTGCTGGCCGCACTCCACGACCTCACCGACGACCACATCTTGAATCGCCGTGCCGACGGTTTCGATTTCATCGACCTCGGCGACATGCAGAGACAACAGCTCTCCAACCTGTTCCGCCGTCAAGTCGGAAAGGTCGACAAATTCTTGAAGCCAGCGCAGGGAGATTTTCATGGCTAAGACGGAAACTGACGCAAGAACCGGAGGTCGCCAGACATCATCCAGCGAATGTCATCGATGTTGGAACGCAGCATGGCAATTCGCGAGAGGCCAAGGCCAAAGGCGAAGCCGCTGTATTCGTTCGGATTGACACCTGCAGAGCGTAAGACGTGAGGATGAACCAAACCACCTGGCATGAGTTCAATCCAACGCGTGCCCTTGCAGACTCGGCAACCCGCTTTGCAGAACGGACAGCGTGCGTCGAGTTCGAAGCCAGGTTCCACGAAAGGGAAAAATCCAGGACGAAGGCGGGTTTCCAGCTTGCGGCCGAAGACCCCTTCGAGCAGGCTGTTCATGGCATGCAGCATGTGCGGCACACCGACCCCTTTGTCGACAACCAAGCCTTCCATTTGGTGGAAGCTATGCTCGTGCGTGGCGTCTTGTGCCTCTTGCCGAAACACGCGACCAGGAGCGACCACACGCAATGGTGCACCAAGTTCACGCAAAGCACGAACCTGAACTGGCGAGGTATGGGTGCGCAAGCAGAAACGCTCCGGCCCGGTGTCCTCTGCCATCCAGATGGTGTCGTGCGATTCCCGCGCCGGATGGTCCGCAGGAATGTTGAGTGCGTCGAAGTTGTTGGCTTCTGATTCGACCTCAGGTCCATCCCAAATCACGTAGCCGAGGGAAGAGAAGTGATCCTCCAAGTCCCGCGCAGCTTGCATGACCGGATGCACCGCACCAAAAGGTGCTGGCGGACCGGGAAGGGTTGGGTCTAAACCAACGCCAGCAAGGTCTTGTGCGAGCTCTGCTGCCGCCAGCTCTTCTTGCTTGGCGGCCAGGCTTTGACTGAGCGCTGCTTTAACTTCGTTGGCTAGCTTGCCTATGAGTGGACGTTCTTCGGCCGCCAAACGGCCCACCCCTTTCAGGAGTGCCGTTAAGCGCCCGGAACGCCCAAGCAATGCGACCTCAACAGCCGCAAGTTGCTCACCATTCTGCGCGGAAGCGACCTCTGCGAGGCCTTCTTCCCGCAAGGCAGCCAGCTGCTCGCGCATGGCTGAAAGCGACTCAGGCGAGAGCGGCGCGAGCCTTATCGGCGACCGCGGTGAAAGCGGCCGGATCGTGGAAGGCCAATTCAGAAAGGGCCTTACGGTCGATCTGGATGTCTGCCTTCTTCATGCCGTAAATCAAACGGCTGTAGGTAAGGTCGTTCATCCGTGCGGCGGCGTTGATGCGTTGGATCCACAGTTTGCGGAACTCGCGCTTCCGGACACGACGGTCACGGAAAGCGAAATTGCCGGAACGCAGGAGAGTCTCCTTGACGGTGCGAAGAAGACGATGGCGGGCTCCCCAGAAGCCACTGGCACGGCGCATGAGGCGCTTACGGCGGCGAACGCGGGGAACTACTTGACGGGCTCTAGTCATGGTACGGTTCTAAATTGATCAGAATGACAGCTGAAACAGGGCGAAAAGCCTAGTTGTGCAACAGCTTGGCAAGGTTATCCGCGATGCCGCCAGGGACGACCGCGCTGCGACGCAAGTTACGACGACGCTTGGAAGACTTGGCGCACATGAAGTGGCCGGTCATTTGGTGACGGCGAATTACTTTGCCGTTTTTGGTCAATTTGAACCGCTTGGTGACGGCTTTTCTGCTTTTTTGCTTGGGCACAGTTTCTCCTGTGGCTTAGGGCCAAACGAAATGGGTCGCAAAGGATACCTAACCCCGCGACAGGGGTCAAGGTGTTTGGGGCCATTCGGAGGTCCGAAAGCCCCAAGTGGGATGACTTAGGACTCCTTAGGAGAATCCTTGTCGTTTTCTGCTTCTGGAGCACTTTCTGAGGCACTTTCCGGGGCACGATCTGGCACCGGTGAGGCCTCAGCCTCGGGAGCATCTTCGCCTTCTACCGGCTTGGCAGGCACCGAGGGCAGGTCGGCGAATTCGTCGTCGGCAATGGTGGGCCGAGGAATGGCGCCCAGAGTACGGCGCAAAGTGGTCTTAGGTAGTACAGACTCAGCGGTGGCGGACTGATCCTTGCCCTCGGCAGTGGGCTTGGGCCCAGTGCCTGGAGCACGACGGCCCAGCAGCAAGTTCATGCGCCGGCCTTCCATGCTGGGGTCTCGCTCGATCTTGGCAACGTCCTCGAGTTCGCGCGCCACCTTCAACATGACCTGACGGCCGATGTTCTGGTAGGCCATTTCGCGACCGCGGAACAAACAAGTGACCTGCACCTTATGACCGGAGTCCAAGAACTCCCGCGCCTTGCGAATCTTGATTTCGAGGTCATGCACGTCAATCTTCGGACGTACCCGCACTTCCTTCAGAACCGAAGCTTGTGACTTGGGCTTACCCTTGGTCTTTTTCTTCTGTTCGTACTTGAAGCGACCGTAATCCAGAATCTTGCACACCGGAGGGCGCGAGTTCGGGGCCACTTCAACCAAATCTAAGCCGGCATCTTCTGCCATCCGCAGAGCTTTTGCTGTCGGTGTGGGACCAATTTGGGTTCCTTCCGCGTCAATGAGGAATACCTCACGAATACGGATTCGACGATTGACTCTGTATTTCTCCTTTTCGGGTGGAGCGTAGCGACGTCTGCGACCTGCGATGGGAATGCCTCGGGATTAAGTTGTGGTTTCGGAAGGGACGGATTGAACAATGCCAAGCTCTTCGAGCTGAGCAGCGTCGACCATGGAAGGTGCGCCCGTCAGGGGGCACGTTGCCGTGGCTGTCTTGGGGAATGCAATGACATCGCGAATCGAGGCCACTTCGAACAACAGTCCGTAGAGGCGGTCGAGACCGATGGCAAAGCCTGCGTGCGGCGGTGCGCCGTAACGGAAGGCTTCAAGTAAGAAGCGGAAACGCTCCTCGGCGACCTCGGGCGAGAGGCCGATGGCAGCAAACAGCTTCTGCTGAATGTCGCGCTGGTGAATCCGCACGGAACCGCTACCTAACTCGGTACCATTCAGCACGAGGTCATAGGCGCGGGAGCGCACGCGGTCTTTGGCACTTTCGTCTTCGAGAAGCGCAAGGTCTTCACTCACCGGAGCAGTGAAGGGATGGTGTGCCGGGTGGAAGCCGCCGTCGTCGTCTTGTTCGAACAGTGGGAACTCGGTAATCCAGACCAAGCGGTCGGGCCCCCCAGTCAAATCCATCAGGTCACCAGCGCGCCGACGAATCGCATTGAGCGCGACCAGGGCGCGACGCGGTTGATCGGCGATGGTGACCACCAAATCTCCCGGAAGGGCTTCGAGTTCGCGCAGGAAGGCAGCGCCAGCCACGCTCAAACCGGCAATGCCGACGGGGCAATCGACGGGAGCATCGCCCTCGGCCGCCTTTAAGAAGCGCGAGAGGGGGCCGCTAGGACCATCGGTCGCAACCTTGCACCAGGCGGCACCACCCGCTCCGGCGTCTTTAGCGGCTTGTTCGATGCTGTCGATTTGTTTGCGCGACAGGGAAGCGCCTCCAGGAACACGAATGCCGCGGACATAGCCCCCACCTTCGAGCACCTTGTCGAACACGACAAAGCCAAGTGTGCCACCTTGTGCTGCCAAATCGACGATCTCAATCGGGTTGCGCAAGTCGGGCTTGTCACTGGCAAAGCGCCGAATCGCATCGGCGTGGGGCATGCGCTCCAAGGGCAGCTGAAGCTCGTCGCGGCCAAGGCCCTTCCACAACGAGGCCATGACACGCTCAACCAAAGCGTAGACGTCTTCTTCGTCGACGAAGGACATCTCCATGTCGAGTTGTGTGAATTCGGGCTGGCGGTCGGCACGGAGATCTTCATCGCGCATGCAACGCGCGATTTGGAAGTAGCGATCCAGCCCCCCCACCATGCACAGCTGCTTGAAGATTTGCGGGGATTGCGGCAAGGCATACCAGCTACCTTGGCGAACGCGACTCGGTACTAAATAATCCCGGGCACCTTCTGGGGTGGAGCGGGTGAGCATCGGCGTTTCGACCTCGACGAACTCTTCGTCGACCAGGGCCTGACGGATGAGGTGATTGGCTTGGGTGCGCCGCTCAAGAGCAGTCTTCAACGGCTTCCGGCGCATGTCCAGGTAGCGGAAGCGCAGGAGCATGTCTTCGGGCACATCGATGTGCTCGGCAATTTCGAAAGGCAAGCGTGCCGCCCGCGAAATCACTGTGACGGCGGAAACCAAGAGCTCGACTTCGCCGGTGGCGCGGTCAGCATTGCTCTGGCCCTCGGCGCGCGCGCGTACCACTCCCTGCACCTGGATGACGTCTTCTGGATGCAATCCCTGCAGACCTTCGTGTCCAGTTTGGGGGGCGTCTTCATCGGCGACCAGTTGCAGCAACCCCCAACGGTCACGCAAGTCGACGAAAGACACGACGCCATGATCGCGACGATTAGCTACCCACCCGGCAAGCGTGACCTCTTGACCGATGTGCTCTGCTCGCAGTTCCCCACAAGCATGGGTCCGCCAAGCGGCGGATTGACTCATCGAGAACGACGCGCCAACTTCTCGCGCAACAGAGCTCGGCGTAGGGCCGCCGTGGCCCGCACCATATCGACATCGGCAACCTGACCGCGCATGTAATCCCGTGCACGTTCGGCCGCCTGCTGGGCACGTTCCAGATCAATTTGATCGGGAAGTTCGGCCGAGCGAGACAGAATCGTCACCACATTATCCCGCACTTCGGCAAACCCGTCGTGAATCAAAAACAACTGTTCTTGGCCCGATTCCCCTTGGACATGCAGCACGCCGCTATCGGTCAGCGCCACCATGGTGGCGTGACGCGGCAGGACGCCGAAGGAGCCGTCTTCACCGGGCACTCGCACGGAGCGAGCAGCCATCTCCACCACCACCTTTTCAGGGGTGACGATGCGGAGGGTGAGTAAGGAGGTATCAGTGGCCATTCGTAGAAAAGCTTGCTGTGATTCTAGCCGAAAAACGTGGTCTGAGAACGAAGACTAGAGAGTCTTCGCGCGCTCCAGAGCCTCGTCGATGCCGCCAACCATGTAAAAGGCCTGCTCAGGCAGGTCGTCGTGCTTGCCTTCGAGGATTTCCTTGAAGGAGCGGACGGTGTCCTCGCGCGGCACGAAACGGCCAGGGGCGCCAGTGAACTGCTCAGCCACGAAGAAGGGCTGGGACAGGAAGCGCTGGAGACGACGGGCGCGGTGGACGGTGATCTTGTCCTCGTCGGAGAGTTCCTCCATACCTAGAATCGCGATGATGTCCTTGAGGTCGGCGTAGCGCTGGAGCACGCGCTGCACCTCAGTGGCCACACCGTAGTGTTCGTCACCAACGATTTGCGGGTCCAACATGCGCGAGGTCGACTTCAGCGGGTGCACCGCAGGATAGATGCCGAGCTCGGTGATGGCGCGGTCGAGCAGAATGGTCGAGTCCAAGTGGGCGAAGGAGGCCACTGGCGCAGGGTCGGTGAAGTCGTCCGCAGGGACGTACACAGCCTGCATGGAGGTGACCGAACCTTTCTTGGTCGAGGTAATGCGCTCTTGCAAGGCACCCATCTCCGAACCCAGGGTCGGCTGGTAACCCACAGCCGAAGGAATCCGGCCGAGGAGTGCCGACACTTCCGAACCCGCCTGGGTGAAGCGGAAGATGTTGTCGACGAAGAGCAGCACGTCTTTGTTGTCGACGTCGCGGAAGTACTCCGCCATGGTCAAACCAGACAGTGCTACGCGCAGACGTGCGCCCGGAGGCTCGTTCATCTGACCGAAGACCAATACCGCGTTATCGATCACGGCAGCCTTGCCACCATCTGGAGTGGTGTATTCGGCCTCGGTCATTTCCAACCACAGGTCGGTGCCTTCGCGAGTGCGCTCACCTACGCCACAGAACACGGAGAAACCACCTTTCTCTACGGCAGTAATCCGGATCAGCTCCTGAATCAGCACGGTCTTACCGACACCCGCACCACCCATCAGGCCAATCTTACCGCCCAATGCGAATGGGCAAAGAAGGTCCACGACCTTAATGCCGGTTTCGAATACCTTCGACACCGCTTCCTGCTCGTCAAAGCGGGGAGCTGGGCGGTGAATCGGCCAACGCTCTTTGGCCTCGAAGCCACCGCGGGCGACAGTGTCTAGAGGACGGCCAAGAAGGTTGAACACGCGACCCGTGACATTGCCACCGACGGGCACCATGATGGGGGCGCCGGTGCCGTGAGCGGGCATGCCGCGACGGAGTCCGTCGGTGGACGACATGGCGACGCAACGAACGGTGTCGTTACCGAGGTGCGAAGCAACCTCAAGAACGAGAGAGTCCTCCCCTTCGCGGGGAATGTCGATGGCGTCGTAGATGGCCGGCAAATCGCCAGTGAAGGCGACGTCGACGACCGGGCCGAAGATCTGCTTGATGGAACCTGGAGCGCTCATGATGGCGGGATGTTGGTGGGGCTTAAAGGGCCTCTGCGCCGGACACGATTTCGGTGATCTCTTGCGTGATCTTGGCCTGGCGGGCGCGGTTGTAGAGGCGGGTGATCTCCTTCTTCATATCGCCTGCCGCATCGGTCGCGTTTTTCATAGCGAAGCGACGAGAGGCATACTCGGAAGTGACCGCCTCGAGCAGCATGTGAAACACGCTAGTCTCGAGGTAACGCGGGATGAGACGACCAAGCACGGCAGGCCCGTTCGGCTCGAGGATGGGCTCAGCAGCAACGCTGCCTTGCGGCGGGGCAATCGGCAAGAAAGGCTCGATGACCGGGTCGTAGCGCGCAGCGCTACGGAAAAGGGTAGAGCACAGCACGGCTCCACTCAGCTTGCCTTCGCGGTGGTGGCGCACCAACATGCCAGCCACGTTGGCGGCATCGTTGAAGCTGGCGCGCTCCTGGTCGAGGTCTTCCAGGTAAGCCGCGACGGGGTAATCCCTACGGGTGGCGTGAGCCATGGCCTTGCGGCCCACCACGTAGAGGGTGAAGGGTTTGCCTTTCAGAGTGCCAACAAACTCATCGAGTTTGCGCTGCACGTTGGCGTTGTAAGCGCCGCACAACCCGCGGTCGGAACCGATGAACAAAATGCCCAAAGGTGCATCAGCTGGGCCTGGCTGGAACAAAGTCGCAGCGTCACCGGCAGCTTCGGGATCGGAAGCCACAGCAGCAGCTAGGCCACGGACCAAAGCTTCGAGTTCGGCACTGTAAGGTTTGGCCGCAACCGCTCGTCCTTGGAAACGACGCAACTTAGTCGTTGCCACCATTTCCATGGCACGAGTGATCTTCTGAATGTTGCCGACGCTAGTGATGCGCAGGCGCAGGTCGCGGATGTTGGCCAAGGTTTCTTTCCGTGTTTAGCCGACGAACTGAGTTTTGAAGGTATCGCAAGCGTCGCCAACCGTAGCGGCGAGCTCATCGCTCCACTTCGTGTCCCAACCGTTGAGTTCGGTCATGACATCGGGGTGGTTGCTCTTCATGTATTCGATGAAGCCCAAAGCAAACTCTGGCACAGAGTGGACCGCGACCTCGTCGAGCTTGCCTGAAGTACCGGCAAAGATCGAAACAATCTGGTCGGCGTTTTCAAGCGGCTGATACTGGCCCTGCTTGAGGAGCTCTACCAGACGAGCACCACGGTTGAGCGATTGCTGTGTGGCGGCATCGAGGTCCGAACCGAACTGTGCGAAGGCTTCTAGCTCGCGGTATTGGGCGAGGTTGATGCGCAGACCACCGGCGACCTTCTTCATGGCAGGGGTTTGTGCCGAACCACCCACACGCGATACCGAGATTCCTACGTTTACGCCTGGACGCACACCCGAGTTGAACAAGTCAGACTCGAGGAAGATTTGGCCGTCGGTAATCGAAATCACGTTGGTCGGGATGTATGCCGAAACATCGCCCTCTTGGGTTTCGATGATTGGCAGCGAGGTGATCGAACCTCCGCCAGCCGAGTACTTCTCTGGGTTAATCTCGGGGGCGTTGTTCGCCAACTTGGCCGAACGCTCAAGCAGGCGTGAGTGCAGGTTGAAGACGTCGCCGGGGTAGGCCTCACGACCTGGTGGGCGGCGCAAGAGCAACATCACTTGGCGGTAGGCGTAAGCCTGCTTGGTGAGGTCATCGTAGATGACCAGGACGTGGCGGCCTGCGTCACGGAAACGCTCTGCCATCGCCGTGCCGGAGTACGGCGCGATGAACTGCATGGCGGCTTCTTCCGAAGCCGAAGCGTTGACGATGATGGTGTAAGGCGAAGCACCTGCCTCGTCTAACTTGCGCTGCACATCCACCACGGTGGACTGCTTCTGACCAATTGCAACATAGACACAGATGACCTGGTCCTGATTGTCGGGGTCTCCCCCGCCAGTTGACTTCTGGTTAATGATGGCGTCAATCGCGATGGCAGTCTTGCCCGTCTGACGGTCACCAATCACCAGTTCGCGCTGACCGCGACCGACAGGAATCATGGCGTCAATCGCCTTGAGACCAGTAGCCATGGGCTCGCACACTGGGGTGCGCTCTACCACAGAGGGAGCGTCTTGCTCAATCGGGCGCAGGTCGTCGTCGGTGGTGTTGAGCGGGCCTTTGCCGTCTTGCGGGACACCAAGGGCGTCGACCACACGACCGAGCAGTGCGGGACCAGTCGGGACCGAGATAATGCGTCCCGAGCTTTTGACGATATCGCCTTCTTTGACCGCCGCAGCGTTACCAAGAAGTACGCAGCCGACGTTGTCCTCTTCGAGGTTCAGGGCCATGCCCATTGCCCCGCCGGGGAATTCGACGAGCTCGGACATCATGCAGTTGTCCAGGCCATACACGCGAGCGACGCCGTCGCCCACCTGCAGGACCTGACCGACTTGCTCGGTCGAGGCTCCGGCCTGAAAACTTTCGATTTCCTTCTTGAGGATCGAAGTGACTTCTGATGGTTGCAGTTCCATGCTGATTCGGGATGATCTAGCCGTGTGGGATGAGCTTTAGAGCTCCACGGAGGCGAGGCGTAGTTGGAGCTTTTCGAGGCGGCCTCGCGCGCTGCCGTCGAAGCGGGTGCCGGCAAGCGTGACGCGCACGCCGCCGAGTAGATCCTCTTGCACATTGGTCTCGAGCTGGACAATCTTGCCGGTCGAAGTGCTGAGGGCCTGCTCCAGTCGTTGCTTTGCAGCATCGTCGACCGGGCGGGCAGTTTCGAGAACGCCACGCAGGCGTCCTTCGTGTTGGTCTAGGAGTTCTTCGAAAGCAGCCGGAATCTGCGGCAACAATGCCAGGCGATTCCGCGCTTCAAGAACACTGAGAAGAGCGGCGCTGTGCGCATGAAGCTTGCCATCGAAGGCGCTCTTCAACAGAGCTCCTTTGCGCTGCTGCGCGACCCGAGGGTCGGACAACACCGCAGCCGTGCTTGGGTCGGCAAACACGCTGGCCAACTGTTGCATGTCGGCGCGGACCTCGCTCAACGAACCGCCATCATGGGCGGCGTCGAACAGGGCGCGGCCGTAGCGACGAGCTATCGGCGAGACATGGGCAGAAGACGACATGGCTAGTTATTGCTGACCTGCTGTTCGAAGTCAGTCACGAGACGCTCTTGGTCACTTGCAGAGAACTCGCGACGGATGACCTTTTCGGCCACGCCAACAGCAAGTTCGACTGCCTCGCGCCGCAAGATTTCGCGAGCCTGCCCCAGAGCTTGATCAATCTCAGCTTTGGCACGGGAGCGCTCTCTCTCTGCTTCGTCTTTGGCAGCAGCAAGCAATTCTTTTTCACGATCCGCAGCACGCGCTTTAGCATCGGCCACCTGCTTGGCGGCTTCACGGCGAGCGGCATCCAGGTCTTCCTGGATGGCAGTCTTCATCCGCTCGACCTCGGCGCGGTCTGCTTTGGCCGATTCGGCTGCATGACGCGTATCGAGTTCACGGGATTCCAATGCGCGGCAGATGGGGCCGAACACGAACTTCCACATGAAGGGCAGCGACAGGACGAAAATCAGTGGTGTCCAAAAGGCACCACTCATGCCGACATCCAGCAAGGAGCCGAGACCGTTTTCCCCGGACGGGGCCATCAGGAGGAAGGTATGCATCAGTACAGGTTCGGGACTAGGCGCCCGGAGCAGAGGGGATTGCCCACGACTCCGGACGCTTCACTTCCCGAGGGGTTTACTTCAGGGCGAACAGGAGGCCAACAACGATGGCGAAGAAGGTTGCACCTTCAATCAGCGCCGCAAGGACGATGGCATTGCCTTTGATGTCAGCGGTGGACTCGGGCTGGCGAGCGATGGCTTCACCGGCTTTTGCACCGATGATGCCAATGCCGATGCCGGCACCGATGACGGCGAGGCCGGCGCCAACGGCACCGAGAGCGTGGGTAGTAGAAGCAGCAGCAACTTGAACAGCTTCGCTGGCGGCTCCTTGAAGGAGAAGGTTAAGCATCTCTTTTCTTGGGAAGTGAATCTAGTGGTCAGGGTGCAAGCACATGCCGACGAAAATCGCCGACAACAACGTGAATACGTAAGCCTGCAGGAGGGCCACAAAGCCCTCGATGATCATCATGAACACCGACATTCCGACGACGAGCGGGGAAACGCTCCAGCCGATGGCAGTGCTGTCTTGGGCAAAGAAGAACATTAGGCCCAAGAAGGAAAGGATGACCAAGTGGCCACCCGTCATGTTGGCCATGAGTCGCATGGTGAGTGCGAATGGCTTAATGATGAGGCCCATGACTTCGAGAAGGAAGAGCATCGGCCACAGGTAACCCGGCACGCCCGAAGGCACCAAGTTGACCCAGAACTTCAGCGGCCCCTGTGCGGCCATGCCGCCAATCAACATCACCATAAGGGTGATGAGAGCCAGACCGCCGGTCACGAACACGCTTGCGGTTGCCGTTGCGCCATAAGGCACCAGACCGAGCAAGTTCATGAAGGTGATGAAGAAGAACAACGACAGGAACATAGGCAGCAACTTGCGCCCATCTTTCTCACCGACGTTGGGGTAGACCACTTCATCCCTGAGCCAAGCCACCCAACCGGCAAAGACCTTGGTGACGAAGCCACCCGAGCCTGCGGTAATCGCGCGGCGTACCGGAAAGAACGCCACGAACATCAGCACGATGGCGAGCAGCTGGTAGATCTGCAAGTTCCAGATCTGCATCCCGAACACTTGTGGCAAGTGCATGCCGAAGATCGATGGCTGCGCCACAACGTGCCCGAAGAGGTAGTCGAAGGGGTTGCCATGACCACCCTCGCCGCCTTCACCGCCAGAGGCAGCCAAGACGAGGGACAGGTTATGTAACAGCGACAGGTTCACAATTCAGGATGGGTTGGTGGAATCGGCGGAGGAGCCGTTCCGCCTGGCCTTTGCAGCTTGCGACCGCATGAGGCCAGGGAGGGAGAGAGATTCGCCGAGGAAGATTGCGCCTAGCGCAGCACCGAGAAAGGGACCCTCAGGATAGAGGTCCGCGAGAGCTCCGACGATCGCTCCGAGAAAGAGAAAGGTCAGGCGGCCGAGGAAGCCAAAGACCATCACCATCAGTAAAGCCTGCTTCGAGGCTTCGTCTTGCATGGCTTGCCGGCGCTTGGCGGAAAGCAAGGCTTCTGCCATCAGGCCCCCACTCCAGCCAATCGCGATGGGAACCTGCCAATCGGCAGGAAACACATCAAGAAATAGGGCAACAAAGGCGCCCAGTACAGCCAGAGCAAGAAGCAAATGTATCATGCAGTGTGGTCGTCAGTGGGAGGCTCCGGTCCCTCGTCTTTGGGCTTGGCCTGATTGCGCAAGCGCAGTTGCAGGCGGTAGATGCCGAGGCCTAACCCGGTGAAGACACCGAGCAGTAGCAGAAAAGGAAAGGAGTCCCGCCAACCGGCGAGACCGTCGAGCCACCATCCAAGCAAGCCAAAAACGGCGATGCCTGCAGTGAACTCGAAGCCGAGGGTGCCAAACTGAGCCATGTCCCCCAGTGCAGCCTTGCCTGAGGCAGGTTTCGGGGCTTTGCGGGAGGCGGACATGAACTCTTCCGTTGGACGAAAGATCGGGGTCGCGGGTCCTCCCATGTGAACCGAATCGTCGATGACGACTTTTGCACTGGGGTTGGACTCGTGACAGTCGGCCGACATTCTAGGCAACCCCCACCCTCCTTCAATCAGGAAACTGGCAAACTTTGCGCGGCCAGCCTATTCTCCCCGGCCCACAACATCCTCAATCGCTCCCATACCGTGCAGACCACTCTCCTCCTGTTCAAGCCAGACACCCTCCACCGGGGTCTCGTCGGCCGTGTCCTCGCCCGTTTCGAAGAAAAGGGCCTCCAACTCGTCGGCCTGAAGCTCATGCAGATGAGCCAAGAAACCGCCGCCAAGCACTACGCCGAGCATGTCGGCCGCCCCTTCTACGATGGCCTGGTTGAATTTATGACCTCCTCGCCAATTGTTGCCTTGGCGCTTCGCGGCCCCGATGCCATCGCCGTCGCCCGGCGCCTCATGGGGAAAACCTTCGGCATTGAAGCCGACCCAGGCACCATCCGCGGTGATTTTGGCTGCTCCAAGTCCTACAACCTCGTCCATGGCTCCGATAGCGAAGAAAGCGCCGAGCGCGAGCTGGGCATCTTTTTCCCTGAGGGTGTCCTGGACTGGACCCCAATCAGCGCCCCCTGGCTCTGGGACGACGAGTAGGCTCTGAGGTAGAGGGTTACTCCCCCTCCCACCTGCCGTAAACCAAGCTTGGCGCTTCCTACCCCCGGCAGCGCCAAGCCCTTGAATCTGCATGAAGCCTCTTCTACGCCTCGCCCCTTCCCTTCTCCTAGCTTGCTGCATGGCCTGCAGCCTGACGCCAGGAGACGATGATGACGCCTCGCAGCTCGAGGACTTCCGCAATCGCGCGAGCAATTACTTCAATAGCGGGCGCTATCAACAGGCTTATCAACAGGCTGAACTAGGGCTCTCCATCGACAAGGACGATGGCGGCCTCAACCTGATTGCGGGGCGCGCCCTGCTATTGCAGCGCGACTTGATGAAGGTCGCTCATGCCTATCCCTACCTCGAGCGCGCGCAAGACGAACTCGATAATTACAAGGGTGACTACAGCATGGCCGAATTCCATTACCGCTATGGCTCGATGCTGCTCGAGCACGCTCGCGAGGAAGACTCTGTTCTGCGCAAATGGCCACGCGAAGACCCCAAGTTGCAAGCTGCTGAGTTGAAGAAAAATGAGGAGCGCCGCCAAACCGCCGCTGGCCACTTCGCTGACGCCGCCGCCCTTCTAGTCGACGTTCTCAAGGTCGTTCCCGAAGACAATAGCGCCTTGGAAATGGCCGGCCAGGTCGCCGCTCTTCAGGGCGACGACGCGCGCGCCATTGGGTACCTCGGAGAAGCCCTTGACCTATTGCTGGCCTCGCGCCAATACAAAAACCGCGTGCTCGCAAGCGACACCGGCTTGAGTATGGAAGACGAAGAACGTCTGCACGAAGACTTACTGAACGACATTCGTCGAGAAGTGGCGATTCGCTTCTTGCTGGCTGGTTTGCACCAACGCTCCGGTTCGCGCAAAGCCGAGGAAGGCGAGTACAACAACATCTTGTCGCTCGACCCCGATAGCACCCCCGCTTGGTACTCCCGCGGCATGGTGCACTACGAAGGCGGCGAACTGGCACTTGCTGTGCGTGACCTAGAAGAGTTCCTAGGCCGCACCACCTTGCCTTTAGAATCTTCTCAGGTGCAAGCGGCACTAGAAATCGTGCGCGCGCATCCTGAGCTCGCAACGAAATAAGCCTGCAGGCTGCGATATTTAGTCGCCTTGGTGCAGATCGCTATGGCGATCAACCTTGGTCGACTGACCGTTTGAAGGCGTGGTGATTGGCTCAGGGAAGACCAACGGCAAAGAAAGTAGCTTGCCATTTCGTTCGACCTCTACCGTAGTTTGCTGCGGCGCCTCAAGGATGGCGCGACCAAGCTCATGCAAGCTGTCAGTCGGCATTCCGTTCAAGCGCAAAATGAAGTCACCCGGACGCACTCCGGCATCGATGGCTGGACCAAACTCAGCAAGGCCATTGACGTACATGCGCCAACAGTGATCGGGGTCTTGCCCTGGCTCCTCGACCACGCACAGCTGCATTTCGACGAGCACACCTAACCGGCGCATTGGACCCATTGCCGGCAAGTATTCTGGGAACAAGCGTGACATCAGCTCGACTGGAATGGCGAAGCTCACGCTTTGCGCCTGGCGAGCGAGCAACCACTCGCGGCGTTCATCTTCGCCCATCATGGCCAATTCCTCATTGCTAATGCGCGCAGCAGCGACAGCCAGCGAGGTCATGAGAATGCCGATGACTTCTCCGTGGCGGTTGGCCAAGATGCCACCAGCATCGCCCTGGTTAATCGGGTTGGTGATCTGTAACAAGTTCCCAGCGCCAGCAATCGAGCGCCGACGCCCGGCTAATACGCCGGAGGTGAGACTGGCGGGCAAACCAAAAGCATTACCTAAGGCAAATACCATCGAGCCTTCTTCATGCCAAGTGCCATATCCAAAGGGTGGCGCCAAACCACGCAATTCCTTGGCGCGCAAGAGGCACATTCCATAACTCGGGTTGGCGGCGAGCAACTCTGCAGAGAACTCCTGACCATCGGCACGGAAAACGCGAATGGGCCCAAAAGCGGCTTCCGGGAAGTCCTGGTCGATTTCCAGTGGAATCACGACTAAGCCATAGTTGTCGAGGACGGTGCCTGAGGTCACAAATTCGCGCGAGGGCAAGAACTCTCCGTCTTCCCCACGCAGGCCCAAGGGCACATGAACGGTCACCAAGCTCGAGCGAAGTGAGGAATGCAACGCAATCATGTCGCGTTCCAAGCCAGCCAACGATGACGATTCTGGAGCAGGCACCTCAGAAGCCTGTGGAGGAACCGGAGGCGCTGGCGGTGATTGCAGACCGAAGACGAGAAGAATCGAGATCATCGTTTATACGGCAACCCCGCTACCGCTCATGGACTTCACTTGACCCTGTGTGCGAAGTCCAAAAACAGTAGCGGGGATTCCAGGAGAGCGCCTTAAGCGCCCAAAGGCTTAGTAGCTACCGAGGTTGGGATTGCTGTTTCCGACAGGAACTGCAATCGGGACCGGAGCTTGCGAATCGAGCAACAAACCCTTGCCATGGTTTCGCTGAATAAAATCGCTCACCACATTGGGATGCACCGATTCGCGCGCAGGAGTCAGGCCGTCGTCCTGGAGCTGCTGCAGAGGCTGTCCAGAGAGACCGCGATCTTCACCGGCACCACCAAAGTCGACGCCAGCCATCAGCGGGCGCACCGAGTGGTTGCCCTGTGGGGTCGTGTTTTGAGGAGCAGAGCCCCAATTCCACCACAACGGCGCCGAGGCCACGGCGAGAACCGCAGCAGCGAGTCCACCACGGAACAGTGGATGACGCGACCAGCCCAGCAAACGGCCACCACCAGAAGCGGCGGCTTGGGTGGCAGGCTCTAGTTGAGCAGAGAGGTCATCCCAGAGGCTGTTGCCCGGGGTACCATCTTGCCCTGGAAGGGCCAGGAAGTCTTCGCGCAAGCCAAGCAGAGCGGTACGGGAAGCGGCATAGCTTTCGTATTCCGCCTCGCACAGGGCGCAGGACTCAAGGTGAGACTCGAGAGTCCCGACTTGTTCGTCGGGAAGGTCATCGCCGACGTGCAGCGAAATGAAGACAGTGGCTTCGCGACAGTTCATAGGACATCTCCTCCTTCTTCTCGACCAAGGGTACGTTCCCACTGGTCACGGAAAAGCTTACGGGCATGATGCAGACGCCAACGGACCGTTCCCGGAGTGGCGCCAACGCGCTCGCCAATGGCGGCGCAGGAAAGGCCTTCCAAGTCACGCAGAAGCAGGACTTCGCGGAACTGGTGCGGAAGGCAATCAAGAATCTGGCGTACCAGTTCCTTGCGTTCGGAAACCGAGGCATGGCGCTCAGGGCCAGCTTGGTTGTTTTCCCAGTCGCCGACCAACTCGACAGTACCGCCAGGGGTGCCTGGAGCCGAACGACGCAGGCGGTCGACCGCTTGGTTGCGCAAGATGCGGAAGAACCAAGTCGCAAAGCTGCGACGCTGATCAAAACGCTCACGCGCGGCATAAACCTTGAGGAAGGCTTCTTGCACCACTTCGCGGGCGGTCTCGAAAGACCCCACAATGCTGCGTGCGGTGTAGACGGCTTTGCCCTCGTAGCGTTCTACGAGAATGCGGAAAGCGTCGCGTTCGCCCTCAGTGGTGAGTGCGAAGAGCTCCTCATCGGAGAGCTGCGACCAAGCATCGGCCACCGGAGCTTGTTCAGCTTGGTGGTCCGGAGGGGGGACAAGTCGGAAGGCGGGTGAACCCATGGTTTCAAGGGTCACTACGGGCTTATCTCCTTTCTGTTGGCCATTCTCGGGTTTCTTTGCACTCACCTTCAGCGATCCGTGCGGCTTTGCACACCCTCGGTCCCAGGGTCCTTTTCTGGAGCGGCTTCCTCGACAGAATCGGGGCTCTCCTGCCCTTCAGGGCTTTCTGAGACTGCAGCCGCGCCAGGCAAGGCGGCGCTGAGCGCTTCTTCAGCCATGGCGATTTGGCGGAATTTCTGGTAGCGACGCTCCAAAAGTTCCTCCATTGGCACAGATTCCAGTTCGTTGAGCCAACGCTCGAAGGTGTCCGCGACCTGATCCATAGCCTGCTCACGGTGGTGATGTGCGGCACCTAGTGGCTCAGGAACGACCTCATCGACGATACCGAGGCGGTGCAGGCTGGGCGCGGTGAGCTTCAGGGCTTCGGCAGCCCGCTCTTTGCCCTCGGCGCTACGCCACAAAATCGAGGCACAGCCCTCCGGGCTAATCACCGAGTACCAAGCATTCTCAAGCATGCCAACCTTGTCGCCAATGCCCAGTCCCAGCGCTCCACCTGATCCGCCCTCGCCAATGACGAGGACCAGAATGGGAACGCGCAGCGAGAACATGTGGTAAATGTTCTCCGCAATGGCGCGTGCTTGGCCACGCTCTTCCGCAGCCACGCCTGGATAGGCGCCAGGGGTGTTGATCAAGCAAATGATGGGCAGCCCCATGCGCTCGGCCAGCTGCATTTTGCGCAGTGCCTTGCGGTAACCCTCAGGGTGGGCGGAACCAAAGTTGCAGGCCAATCGTTCCTTAGTGTGCTTGCCTTTACGGTGACCAATCAGCATGACCTGACGCCCGCGAATCGTCGCCAAACCGGTCACAATCGCCTGATCGTTGCCAAATGCGCCATCTCCGTGCAATTCGACCCAATCGTCACAAAGGTACTCAATGTAGTCCGAGGCCAACGGGCGGTTTGGATGGCGGGCGACTTGGACACGCTGCCAAGCACTGAGGTCGCTATAAATTTCCCGTGTCAGACGCGCCAACCTGTCGCGATAGAAATTGAGCTCTTCGCTGAGGTCATGCGAGGTTTTTTGTGCGAGCTCTTCGAGCTCTCCAAGACGGTGCTGCACATCTTCAATCGGGCGCTCAAAGGAGAGCGAGGCGAGACTGGCGGGAGGAGCTTGCTTCTTCTTTGCCATGGCAGGATTCTAAGAGACCGGGGCATGGAGATGCCCAAGGCGCACACCTAGAATAGCGGCTTCCCCGGGTGGAAACCCAACCAGATGCAGCGACAAGCTTGGCGTGTAGAGCTGGAGCCCGCCTCCGGCCGTTCCGATCCCCTCGGCGAGGCGGCTCTCAAATCACTCTCAGCCCGCGGTTTGGCCCTGAATGGGCCGCTCCACAGCGGGCGAGGCTTCCTCTTGCCAGCGTCTCTAGAGCGCGAAACGGTAGCCACCATTGCCAACCGTCTGCTCGCCGACGCCGTCAATGAGAGTGTGCGCTTGATTGCACCGGAGCAAATCGCAGAGACTGGCGCGCAAACTCTTATCGTGCGCCGCATGTCCGGCGTTTCAGATCCTGAAGCGCAAACAGCCACACGGGCGATTGGCTTGCTCGATCTGCCCGGCATTGCCATCGACAGTTGTCAAGTCGAAAGCTATCGCTGCTATCGCGCCGAAGATGCCGTTGATGGGGAAGCCTTGCTGCAAGCCGGGCAACGCGCTTTGGCCAATCCTGTGATTGAGGAAACGCAGCTCGGCAATGCGCCACTGGGGTTTCACGCCGATGCCCCCTCGCGCCCCGCCGAGCGTCGCGAGTTGCCTTTATCGACCATGGACGATGCCACCCTGCAACAGCTTTCAGCAGACATGTCCTTGGCTCTGACCTTGGAAGAGATGCAAGCGGTGCAGGCGTTTTATGCCGATGCCGGGCGCGAAGCCACCGACATCGAATTAGAGACTTTGGCGCAAACATGGTCCGAACACTGCAAGCACAAGACCTTGACTGGTCCGGTGTTGTTTCGACAGCTAGACGAACAGGGCCAAGAAACCGAACGCCGCGAATACAGCAATCTGCTCAAGGAAACGGTCTTTGCCGCAACCCAAAAACTGTCTCCGGATTGGTGCTGGAGCGTGTTCCGAGATAACGCAGGCGTGATTGCCATGACCGAAGACATCGGCGTGGCGATTAAGGTCGAGACCCACAATCACCCCAGCGCACTAGACCCCTACGGCGGTGCGGGCACGGGCATTGGCGGCGTGATTCGCGACATTCTGGGCACCGGCTTGGGCGCTCGCCCCTTTGCCGCGACCGATGTCTTCTGTGTCGGCCCGGCGGGCATGGACGAAGCTGACCTGCCACCGGGCACGATGTCGCCGGATCGCATTCTGGATGGCGTCGTCGGCGGTGTCCGTGATTACGGCAATCGCATGGGCATTCCGACTGTGGCCGGCACCGTGCTGCGCCATCCTGGCTATGTCGCCAACCCGTTGGTGTTTGCTGGTTGCGTGGGTGAGATTCCGCGCAAGTATGTCGACAAGGCCGCGCGCCCTGGTGATTTGATTGTGGCCTTTGGTGGTCGCACCGGCCGCGATGGCATTCATGGCGCGACTTTTAGTTCCGAAGCTCTACATGAGGAGTCGGAAACCATCGACGCCGCCGCGGTGCAGATTGGCGACCCCATCACCGAGAAGAAAGTCCTCGATGTGCTCCTCGAAGCACGCGATGCCGACTTGTTCACCTCGGTCACCGATTGCGGCGCCGGTGGATTCAGTTCGGCCGTCGGCGAAATGGGCGAAGACATCGGCGCGGAAGTCGACCTCGAATCCGCACCCTTGAAATACCCTGGCCTTGCGCCATGGGAGATTTGGATCTCCGAGGCACAAGAGCGCATGGTTGCGGCAATTGATCCAAAACACCGTGGCGCACTGCAGCAACTGTGCGACACCCACGATGTCGAGCTCACCGTGCTCGGTCACTTCGCCGATCACCAGCGCTTGATTTTGCGCTGGCATGGCGAGGTCTTTGGCGACCTCCCCATGTCTTTCCTACATGGTGGCGTTCCCCAACCACAGCGCGAAGCCATCAACTCAGCGCCGCCCCAGAACGCCACTGCATGGCCGGAATCCTTCCATGCCAAAGAGCTTCTGGAGCAAGCCTTGGGCCATCCATCGGTCGCCAGCAAGGAAGCCATCGTGCGTCAATATGACCACGAAGTGCAAGGCGGCACCGTGGTCAAGCCTTACCAAGGCGCTGAAGGTCACGGTCCTGGCGACGGCACGGTATTGCAACCGCGGCTCGACCTTCCGCAAGGCGTCGCCCTTGGCTGCGGCATCTCGCCTTCGATTGCGCTTCTGGATGCTTATGCCGGCACCGCATGCGCCATCGATGAGGCCATGCGCAATGTGGTTGCAGCTGGTGGTAGCCCCCACCGTACCGCCCTCATTGATAACTTTTGTTGGGGTGATTGCCGCAAACCCGACCGCTTCGGCAGTTTGGTGCGCGCCGCCGAGGCTTGCTACGACGGAGCCATGGCATTGGGTGCGCCCTTCATCAGCGGCAAAGATTCCTTGAACAATGAGTACCGTGTCGGTGATGAGGAATTCCCGATTCCGCCAACTCTTCTGTGCACCGCAATGGCGATTGTCGATGACGTCGCGCAAACGGTCGACACCACGCTGCAACAAGAGGGAAACCTGTTGCTGCTTGTCGGCAACACCACGGCGGAAGGCGGTGGCAGCGTACTCAGTGAATTGCTCGACCTGGGACCAAGCCAAGTGCCTTGCCCCAGCTGGGAAACATCGCCTGCTCTGTTTGCCGCTGTGCATGAAGGGATCCGCCAGGGCTATGTCGCCGCAGCCCACGACCTCTCCGAAGGTGGCCTCAGTGTTGCCGCAGCAGAAATGGTTCTGGGCGCCAACGGCCTCGGCCTCGAACTGGACCTGGCGCAACTTCCAGGACAAGAGAACCAGTTGCCCTTGGCCGCCCGCTTGTTCAGTGAAAGCCCTACGCGCTTCCTACTCGAAGTGCCACGCGAGAAGATTGACGGCTTCGCCAGCCTCATGCGCACCCTGCCCTGGGCCAGCATTGGCCAAGTCAACGCAAGTGGCCAACTTAGCATTCAGGATGGCGGCACTGCCGTACTGAGCCTCAGCCAAAGCGCCATCGCGCGCGCCAACGGAGTCCCAGCATGAAGCCTCGAGTCCTGCAACTCTTTGCCTCTGGCGTCAACTGCGATCGCGAACTGCGTTTTGCTTTTGAGCAAGCCGGCGCGACTGTGGTCGAGCACCACATCTCCACTCTCATGGCACAACCGGAACTGGTGCGCGACTGCGATGTCTTCGCCATTCCAGGTGGCTTTACCTATGGAGATGACCTCGGCGCCGGTCGCGTTCTCGCGCTCGAAGTCGAACGTTTTTTAGCCGATGAGTTGCAGGCGCTACATCATCGTGGAGGCACCTTGTTTGGCGTATGCAATGGCTTCCAGGTCTTAGTCAAAGCCGGCCTGTTGCCTAATGTCCATGGCGTGCGTTTGTCGTTGACTTGGAATACCAGTCACCGCTTTGAATGCCGCTGGTCGCGACTCAAAGTGGAAGAAGCTCTGGGGCATATCTTGCCGGTTGGTAGCATTCTGCCTGCCGTTTCTGCTCATGCCGAGGGCCAACTGGTGCTTGCCGAAGGCGCCGCCGACGTCGCCCGCTTGGAGCAGGCTGGGGTGATTGCCCTGCGCTATGCCGATGCCTCTGGCGAGGCCTGCGCGGACTTCCCGCATTGCCCTTCCGGCACGATTGATGCCATTGCCGGACTGGTCTCGACTTCAGGCCGCATCCTTGGCCTGATGCCCCACCCGGAAAGAAACCTATCCGCACAGCACCTTCCCGACCGAGGCGCTGGCGCTTGGGGCACCGGCGAGGAAGGCCTTGCCTTCTTCCGCGGACTATTGGCGACCGCAAAAACGCCTTCGCTGGCCTAGCTTCTGGCGCCCTTCCTGCCATTGCGCGGGTTTTAAAGTCTCCACGCTAGGAATGCCGAAATAGTGGGGTGCCCTCTTCTGTTCCCCAAATGGCCACCTCTATGGCCCAGTTTGAAACCAGCTTGCGTCAAGCTTGGTCGCCGGAAATGCCCGCAATCCCGGCCCATTTAAAGAGCTATCAAAAAGCCTGGGAAGACACTCTTTCCGCCACCCCCGTCGAAGCGACTGGCGAGGAATTTTTGCGCGCTGCGCGTATGGCTCAGGTTCTTTTAGTTTCGGACTTTCACGCCAGCGAACGCTCGCGTCGTGGTTTAGCCACACTGCTGGCAGCCATGCCCTTGGACCAACCTATCAATCTAGTGTTGGAGTTGCTGCCCTTAGGCACCACCCTTACCGCGCAACTTGCCATTGCTGGTGGTGCACCGCCGCTCGTGACCGGCGAGCCACTGGAAGAAGCCTATGGTCCAGCATTGCAACTTCTCGCCGAACGCAAAGGCACCATCATCGGCGCCTGGAGTGATGGCAGTATTCAACACCGGGACCGCGTCGCCACCGACCTCCTGATGCGTTTGCGCCAACCACACCGCGCCACTAAAACCATTTTCCACGGTGGTGATTGGCATATGGCGGATGCCCATCTGCCCAAGCTTTTACGCGAGGCTGACCTTGAGCCCATGGTCATTCATCAGTCGCCGGAGCCGTTGTGGCAGGCGCGCGGCATCCACCAGGGTGCTGAGCATTTGAAACTGGCCTTAGCTGGACATTGGGCATGGATGGAAACGCCCCCCCTGCACCTTTGGGCAGCGCTGCTCCAGGACATGCGCCAAGGTGATGAAGAGGAGCTGCAAGAAGCGATGGGTTACCTAGTCGCTGCAGCCGCACAATGTTTCGCCGATCTCATTGGTTTGGAGGCACCGGGGATGGAACTGACGCTGTTCCCCCGCCGCCGCTGGCACGAGTTCCATCAACAGCTGCCAACCGTCTGGCAGGAAGCCTTGTCTGTCGACCATCCACCCAAGCGAGACCTGTTCCACCCGCGGCGGCCCTGGCTTTGGACTCCTCGCTCCGCGGACCTCAATCTTCTGACCCAAGCTGCCGCTCATCTCATCATTTGTGACCAGCGAGTGGTGCAAGATGTCTCGATGCAGGCTGAATTGCGTCGCTCCGCCTTCCGCCATGCCGCGGCACGAGTCGCCAACCCATTCCTGCGCAAGCTGGACGCGCGCACCGAGGCCGAGGCTCTATTCGTCGGCACTGACCAAGCCCTGGTTTGCGCCCTAGCGTTGAAGACCCTGCGCATCGAGCAGTTGGACCGAGAAAACCTGAATCCAGCGCTAGAGGTCCTCGCCACACGCGTTTGGGGCTCACAATTGGGCCACGGAATCCTCGCTCAACGCAACGCAGGGCCAGCCGATTTGCGCCATTTATTGTTTGGCGAAGGAGAGGGCTTCGATTGGAGGGCGCTGACGGCTACAATCCTGGCGGCCTCATAAAGCCGTCACCATGAACCGTCTCCGCATCCCGCTTCTCCTGACTCTGCTTGCTTCCTTCTCCTGCGCCGCCCCAATCATCCTGGCCGGCTTCGGCGCCGCTGTTGGCATCTGGACCTACGATGACTTCAGCGATGATCGTGGCGAGATTCTGCTTCACGGCTCGGCACAACAGGTTTTCGCGATTGCGCAATCAGTTGGCCAAGAGCGTGCAGGTTCTGGCGTGGAGAGCATGCCTGGCACCATGCGCGTGGAATGGGTCGAAGACAAAGCAACGGTTGCTTGCCAAGTCATGATCATGCCTGACGCCGCAGAGTTTTGCACCCTCAAGGTGTACGCAGCGGAACTAGGCATCCGCGGTCGTGGCGAACTGGCGAAAGAAGTCGCCGAAGCCATCGCGGCGCGCCTTTAGGCGTCGTTGCGCTGACGCTGGCAACTCGCGCAATACCCTTCCAAGCGAAGGGTGTGGTCGACCAGTTGAAACTGGTGACGCGCAGCAAGTTCCTCCTGAAGACTTTCGATTTCTTCAGATCGGAACTCAATGATGCGCGAGCAACCTAAGCACACCATATGGTCGTGGTGGGCATGGCCAAGAATGTGTTCATACAACAAGGTGCCTTGGCCATTGTCCATCGACGACAGAAACCCGCCTTCCACCAACAGCGACAGGGTGCGGTAAACCGTGGCGCGCGAGGCTTTGCCATCCATTTCGGTCAGCCAAGCCACCATTTGGTCGGCAGTAAAATGATCATGGGTACTCCATGCCATCATTAAGATGTCCGACCGCGGTTGTGTCAACCGCAACCCCTTTTCGCGCAGGAAGGCGGTAAATCGCTTCAGCGCAGATTCTGGCTTCATCGACTGCGCTCCAGATGTTCCTCGGCAGCCAGGCCAATATCACTGCGCATGGTCTTGCCTTCGAAATCAATGCGTTCGGCAGCCTCATAGGCCCGTTGGCGTGCCTCGGCCATGGTTTGCCCTAGAGCGGTCACGGTAAGAACCCTGCCACCTGCGCTGACCAACTGGCCTTCCGCATCGAGCTTGGTGCCGGCATGGAACACTTGCAAGTCCTCTCCCTGCTCGACATTTTCGATGCCGTGAATGGGGATGCCGGTGGGATATTTCTCTGGATAGCCCGCCGAGGCCAAAACCACACAACATGCTGGCTTGGCGGACCAACGCGGTGCTTCTAACTCTTCCAAAGTGCCGCGAGAGCAAGCCACAAGGTATGGCAGGATGTCGTCGGCAAAACGCATCATGAGAATTTGGCACTCAGGATCACCAAAGCGCACGTTGTACTCTAAGACTTTCGGGCCACCGCTGGTGAGAATGAGGCCTGCGAACAATACGCCTTGGAATCGGCGACCTTCACGGTTCATACCGTGCAATGTCGGCAATAGAACTTGGCGCTCGACCAAACCATTGGTGCGCTCGCCCAACTCTGGATTCGGACTCACCGCACCCATACCGCCAGTGTTTGGGCCTTCATTGCCATCGAGTAGCGCCTTGTGATCTTGGCAAGACTCCAAGGGCAACATGGTGCGGCCATCGGTCAAGCAAAAAGCCGAAGCCTCTGGACCAACCAGAAAATCTTCGATCACGATCGTGCTACCGGCGGTGCCAAAGCGCGCACCTTCCAACATGTCGCGCGCTGCTGCACGTGCGGTAGCGGCCTCTTGGCAAATCACGACCCCCTTACCAGCGGCAAGCCCAGAGGCTTTGACGACCAAGGGATAACGCGCGCCACCATCGAGGTAGCTCAGTGCCTGATTCAAGGAGGTAAAGCTGCGATAGCTTGCCGTCGGCACGCGATGGCGCTCCAAAACTTCCTTGCAGTAAGCCTTGGAACCTTCCAGTTCCGCAGCGTCTTGGCGCGGTCCGAAGGCAGCAATGTCTTCTAGGGCCAAGGCATCGACCAAGCCAGCGACTAAGGGGGCTTCGGGGCCGACGACCACCAAATCCACTTTGTTGCTCTTGGCGAAACGCACAATCTCCGGGATGTCGTCGACAGCCATGGCGACGTTAGTCCCCAAGGCGGCCGTTCCTGGATTTCCAGGAGCCGTCCATAAGGTTTCGAGCAGCGGAGACTGCGAAATTTTCCAAGCGAGAGAGTGCTCTCTCCCGCCAGAACCAATGATGAGTACGCGCATGTTCGCGAGGGGATTTTAGGGGGCGGATTCGAGAGACCGCTGCACGATCTCGAGGGTGTCTTTGGACAAGCCTTCGCGCTTGGCGAGAGCCTGCAACTCTTTTTGCATTTTCTGCTGGCGGGCGTCGTCGAAACGGCGCCAGGTGCTGAAACTACCAGCAAGTCGCGAGGCGACTTGAGGGTTCATAGAATCGATCGTGGCAATCTCCTGCCCAATCAAGGCATATCCCGCTCCATCTTCTTGATGGAAGATGAGTTGGTTGGCGCCAAAGGTCCGCACCAGGGAGCGCACTTTGTTCGGATTGCGACGTGAGAAGGCTTCGTGCTCCAGAAGAGATTGGACTCGGCCCAACGTGTCATCGGCGCCAGACGAAGCCTGCACTGCCAGCCATTTGTCGACCACCAGTGGGTGTTCGCGATAGCGGTTCAGGAAATCGTCGAGGGCAACATCGCGCTGGGGACAAACATGCGCCGCTAAGCACACCAAGGCGCACATGCGATCGCTCATGTTGTTTGCCGATTGATACAGCTGCTCAGCCAAAGCAAGCCCCTCGGCCTCACCGCTGATACTCAGGTAACCCAGTGCCAGGTGGCGCAAATCGCGGCGCGCCATGTCCTCTTTGCAGGGACGATATGGACCTTCCGTGGTGAACTCGGCATAGGCCTGGTGCAAGGGCTCACGCAGAGCTTGAGCCAACTTGGCCAGAACCTGGCGACGCGCCTGATGAATCGCCACCGGGTCAATGACCTCGAGTTCCGCGGCGATAGCTGCTTCGGCAGGCAAACGCATGGATGCCGCGACCAGGGCAGGATCCAAGCTGCGATCGCACAAGACGCTGCGCAGGGCCTCAACCAGGAGTTCCGGCACCTCGGCCTCGTCGCCAGATTGCGCGGCCGACACTCCACGCAGGAGTGTGTTCATGGCCAAGCGCTGGCCTGCATCCCAGCGTTGGAAAGGATCTGTGTCATGCGCCAACAAAAGCGCAAGCTCTTCCTCGGGGTAATCAAAGTCGAGCTTCACTGGTGCGGAAAAGCCGCGCAGCAAACTAGGCACTGGTGGAACGGCAATGTCCTCAAAGACGAAGGCTTGTTTTTCCTGCGTAAGCTCCAGCACCCTGGTCGCCACCAACTCTTCTCCTTTGCGACCAAGCAAACCTACCGCCACAGGAACATGGAACGGCTCTTTGGTCGGCTGCCCCGGAGTTGCCGGGCAGGACTGCGTCAATTCTAGGGTGTAGGACTGAGTGGAAGAATCGTAGGTTCCATGGGCATTCACTACCGGGGTTCCGGCTTGGGAATACCAGCGCTCGAACTGAGTCAGGTCTCGTTGATTAGCATCGGCCATGGCGGCGCGGAAGTCATCGCAGCTGACCGCTTGGCCATCGTGACGCTCGAAGTACAAATCCATGCCACGACGGAAGCCGTCGTCACCCAAAAGGGTGGCATACATGCGCACCACCTCGGCGCCTTTGGAATACACCGTGGCGGTGTAAAAATTGTCCATCGCGATGTAGGATTCCGGGCGAATCGGATGCGCCATTGGACCAGAATCTTCGCGGAACTGGGCGGCACGCAAAGCACGCACATCGCTGATGCGCTTGATCGCTGGCGAAGCCATATCGGCCGAGAAAAGCTGATCTCGATATACCGTCAAGCCTTCCTTCAGGGTCAGCTGAAACCAATCTTTGCAGGTGACACGGTTGCCGGTCCAATTGTGGAAGTACTCGTGGCCAATGACACCAGTAATCCCGAGGTAATCGCCATCGGTCGCTGTTTTCGGGGAGGCCAGAACATAGGCGGTGTTGAACACATTGAGGCCCTTGTTCTCCATCGCGCCCATGTTGAAATCTTCCACCGCAACCACGTTGTAGATGTCTAGGTCATAAGCCAAGCCAAAACGCTCTTCGTCCCACTTCATCGATTGCTGCAAAGCCTCCATGGCGTGGTCCAACTGCGAAACGTTGCGGTGCTCGGACCAAATCGCCAAGGAAACATCGCGGCCTTCCATGGTTTGGAATGTGCCGCGCTTCACGCCAAGGTCACCCGCCACCAAAGCGAATAAATAACTTGGCTTGGGAAAAGGATCTTCCCACACCACGTAATGACCATCGCCATCTAAATCGCCCGCTTCGCAAAGATTGCCATTGCTCAGCAAAACCGGCGCTAAGGCCTTGGGCGCCTCAACACGAACGCGGAACTTGGACATGACATCGGGGCGATCTGGATAGAAGGTGATGCGGCGAAAACCTTCTGCCTCACACTGGGTACAGAACACTCCGTTCGAGCGGTACAAGCCACTCAGTTGCATATTCTCTTGAGGGCGCAAGCGGACCCGGGTAAATAGCTCAAAAGCATCTGGTACCGCGCCAAGGTGAAGGCCCTCTTCATCTAACTCGTAGCTGCCAGCCGCTAGGGCGACGCCATCGAGGCGCACCTCCAACAGTTCAAGATCCTCGCCATCGAGGTCCAGGAAGGCACCATTAGCATCTTCGCCGCGGCGCATAATTAGGGTAGTTTCGACGATGGCTTGGTCTGCCTCTAATCGAAACAGCATGTCGGTACGCTCGATCTCAAAGTCGGGCGCGCGATAATCACTTCGGAATCGCTCTTGGGGTTGCTTGCCGCTCATGACGCGTGATTCTATCCTGGCGCATTGGCGCAGGCCTCGACCTGCCCCCGGTGTCATGGCTACCCCCAGAGTCCGATTTTTCGCCTTCCTCCTTGGCACCGCCCTCGCGGCTGCGCTGGCTTCCGTCGTGCTCGCAGATGCGGCCATGAGCTGGCGCGCCGCCTACCTGCCAATCCTCCTGACCAACTTAGTGATTGGTGTACCTGCCTTCCTGGTATGCCTGAGCGTCAAGCGAGTACTGCCCCTGGGCAACCCGAAGGGCGGCGCCATGGCCTGGCTCTTGGCTGGTTTTGTTCCCTTCTTCCTGCCCACCTTCTTTGGCATGGGCATGTGGTGGATTTGGGCACTCACCCTCGCCATTCTTCCTGCCGTGTGTTTGCGCGTGTTTGCCCACCTCGGAGGCCCCGGGAAGACTGGGGGCTACTTGGCCCTTTTGGTCTGCGCGATTGGCGGTGGCTTATACACCGGGTTCGGCACCTACTATGAGCTGCAAGACATGCTCGCGGAAAAGGCCGCGCCGAAGCTTGGCGATGAGGCCCAAACCCCAGCCGCTGTAGCCCCGGACATCATCTTGATTTCGCTCGACACTTTGCGCGCCGATGCCATCGTCGGTCCACGCCCAGAGGGTTATGAAATCCCGTGGTTCGACAGTGTGCTCGAACGCGGCACTTGGTGGGATTATGCCTACAGCTCGTCCAACCAGACCCTACCCGGCCATGCCTCGATGCTGTCTGGGCGCGACCAGCCGCGCAGTGGCATTCGCTACAACCAAGATGTCATGCCCAGCCGCGAAAGCCTTCCTTTGGTGCAAGACATGTTCCTTGCCAATGGCTTCCGCACCGCTGGAGTAATTTCCAACACCTTGATTGCTGGTGACATGGGCTTCGGGCATGGCTTTGAAGCCTACGACGACAGCACCACCGAATTTTATGGCCCCATGAACCACTGCATGGCACGCCTGCGCTTTTCCAGTCTGTTTGGCCTGACTCACGTCAAGCTCCAACAGGCCTTCCTCCTGCAGACCGGTTTTCATTCCCTGCGTCGCGCGCCCCGACCCATGTCCGGGCATCCGCAGCGAGAACGCGGCGCCGTCACCAATGAACAAGCGGAAGAAATCCTGGACCAACTTTATGAGTCCGACCGCCCGTACTTCTTCTTCCTGCATTATTTAGATGCGCACCACCCCTACGGCGCCCCAGCAGAGTTTGATGGGCGCGTCAGTGGCAAGCTGAAGAAACCCGCCGACAAGTGGTTGGGTGATCCCAATCAAGAAGGCATGATTCGCATGCCTGAGCTCGTCATGCTTCGCGATGCACTCCTCAGCAATGACTCTGCGATTGCCGCGGAAGCACAAGACGTCGCCAAGTACTACCACGCTCTATATCTCGAAAACGTGATGTACCTCGATCACCTACTGGCTGCGATTGAGGCTCGGATACAAGCCAGTGGCCGCCCCGCCATTTGGCTGATCACTTCGGATCACGGCGAGCAGTTTGGTGAAAACAACAGCATTCTTCACGGCAACCACCTTTATCAAGATTCGGTTCGCGTGCCTTTCCTCATGATGGGCCCAAGGATTCCTGCCAATCAACGACGCGCGGAGATTCCTGACTTGGCCGACGTCGCCCCGACCCTGCTTGGCTTGGTCAATATCGAACCCCCCGAAGACATGACTGGGCGACCGTTGTTTACCCGAGACTCTTGGCCACAGCGTGGGCACCACTTCGCTGACGATGACCGCATCGGGGCGCGCCTTGGCGCCATGAAGATGATTAGCAATCGTGGTGGCGACGACGGCTACCTGCCTACCGCTTTGTATGACCTCAGCCAAGATCCCCGCGAAGCTGCCAATCTGTGGTCTTCGGGCTCTTCGCTACCCGCTCCGCTGCTGCAGGTGGTGCTTGAGGGCATTCGCGAAGATGCCTGGAAAATGCCTTCCGGGGCCTTGAGTTTCGGGCAGGAACGGGCCCTCAACGACTTAGGTTATGTCGGTCACGATGATCCAGCACCTGTCGTTGGAGACTAGTCCACGCTGACGCCGGCGAGCTGTTCTTCTTCGTAGCCGCGTTCGCGGAGGTCTTGCAGAATGGCGCGGGCCTGTTCCGGCTGCACCATCAGTTGCAGCATTTGCGCCCGTGCGAGGCTAGCGTCGAGGAACCGGGCGTCCCGACTCGGCACACGCTCCCAGTAGGCTAAAGCCTCGAGATCCTTGCCAAGAGCTCGGTAGTAATGGCCCACCTGGAACAAGACCTCGCCAAATCCTGGGCGTAGCTCCAATACCTTGGCCACGCCTGCCTCAAATCCTAACAAGTCTCCTTCCAGAAGAGCCTTCCAGGCAATGGCGTAATGGTTTAAGGCTTGCGAAAACAACCCATGCTCCTCTAACCAACGAGCTTCCTCTGCTGCCTGAGTGGCCGCTGATAACAACTCGGGCGGGAGTACCTCGGGCAGCCCTTCCATCAAGATGATGTTGCGCGAGCCGGCGAACTGCTGCCAATGATGGTCACGGCTGCGCTCATGTTGCCGCACCATCAGGCTATGGCCGGCAGCCAAAAAGAAGAGCAGCGAAAGCACGACGGCAGCGATTCCTCCCTTGCTCCAGCGTCGATTGAGCTTGAGCACCTGCCCCTGAAAGCGCACCGCAGGCTGGCGAAGCATTTGGTAGGTGGTCCAGGTCGCCCATGCCCCCACCATGCCAAGCGCCAATGCCAAGAGCAGCGGCACCGCGCCGTACAGACGATAGCTGGCAAAGAACCCCAAGGCATAGCCACCGGCAAGGATCAGTTCTTCACCCCAGTTTGGGATGCCAATTCGAGAACGCCTGCCCTGAGCACGGGATGAGGTCAACATCGCCGGCTTGCCGAAGGAAAAGCTCAGAGCATCATTGGGGCAGACCGAAATGCAATCGAGGCACTTCATGCAACCCGCGTCCATGACCGTGCCAAAGTCGCGAACCTCTTCATGAACACGGACATCGGAGCTGCAGGCAGCGGTACATTTTGCGCATTGTTGGCAATCGTCGTTGACGCGAATTCGCCCTGGTGCGAAGGCATCGGCAGCGCCAAAAAGTGCGCCATAAGGGCAGGCATAGCTGCAATAAGCCTTGGAGCCAAGCAGATAAATCACACCTGCTCCACCAAGCAAGATGGTCAGAGTGCTGACGACTGGCCCCGGGAAGGTGGCCCAAAAGGCATGTGTGGTCCAGCGAAACTCAGTAATCCCGGGCTGTGGCTCACCAAGCCAAAGACGCACTAAGAAAGGCCACAAAAACATGTACACGAAGGCCGCAATGGGAACCACGCGCAGGAGTCGTGCTTTGAACGGACGGGGACGAATCCCCAAGCGCAGCATGAGCCAGCGAGCACCGTCTTGCAGAGCCAGTAGGTGGCAACCCCAGCCGCAGAAGAAACGCCCAAAGACCATGGTGGCCAAGGCCGCTACCGCGAATAAAACGAGACCTGGATTGACCTCACCGCGTTGGGCGAAGGCCATGCCTTCGGAAGGTTCCAAAGGTGCGATTGCCTCTCCAGAGGTGTACCACCACAGAATATGGGCCAGGAGAACAACCTGCACCAAAGCCAGGACCCAAGCGCGACGACGACCTGGGTGGAACTTCGCTTGAGGTGGTGACATGGAATTAGGGTACGCCATCTGGCAAAGGAAAGATTCCGCAAGGCGCTAGCCCTGCGGAACCCGAAGGAGAGGCCGAGGCCTCAGCGGCGCATCATGGCGCCATAGCATCCGAAGTTTACTGCGGAATTTGCGTGTCGACGAACTGCAAGGCGGGACCACCGGGCTTGAAGTAGAACACCGCAACCTGACCATTGGTCGGAGGCGTGTCCGCGTTGAAGTGGAAACTGTAGGAGCTCGACCAACGCACGGCGTTGTTGTCTGGGTTAGCGCTGAAGGCGCCCCCGACCCAGGCCATCACGCGCTGCGAAGTGCCAGGATAGAGGCCGTCGTAATCGAACCAATCCAAGCCGCTCTGTGGCTCACCACTGTGGTAGAAGACGTCGTTGAAGGCCTTATCGGTCAGGCTCACACCACTCGAAACAGGAACTGCGAAGGCGCGGGCGCCACGGTCGGAGTCGCGGTTGTAGAGGGTGTAGTCGTAGTCCCAACCGCCACCAGGGTTCGCAGCGACACGGCTGGCCACGAACATTTCGCCATCGTTCGGAGAGTTAAAGGCTTCGATGGTGACCGTGGGGTCAATCGTTTGCCACTGCTCAATGGCGTAGGTTTCGCGCACCGTTTGACCGACAAAGCTCGGCGAGAAAGGAGCACTACCACCAGAGAAGGAAACCTCGCGGACCGACACGTTGTTCGAGCCGTTACCAAGCATGAAGTTATCTACTGGGGTGACGTAATGAATCTCCACGAAGTAACGAGCGCCTGGGTTGAGACCAGGATCGAGATCGTCGTTAAAGACTTGCACGCGACCGGGAAGGGTACCGAAGCCAGGACCACTCAAGAGTGGCGGATAAGGGAACACGCCGTTGTAAGCGTTGATCTCAGAACGAGGGCCCAGGTCAGACTGGAATCCGTTGAGGAAAGCGCTGTATGGGTCCGAGCAACCAACACCCAAAGTGGTGCCTTGAGTTGGTTGGCAAGTTCCGCAAAGGCTGCCATTCAAGGTTGCGAAGGTGTGCTTCACCCAGTTCACCCCAATTTGCTCAAAGGCACCGTCGGCGCTTAGGCGATAGAGGTTGGTCGCAATGACGGGGTGGTTAGGTGTGTTCGCAAACCAGTCCAAAGGCAGCTGGCCAATGTTGCAGCTGGTCGAACCGAAACTGTAGGCCGATTTATCACCCACCTTGCCGTGGCTAATAAAGTCATAGATATCACCAACAATGACGTCTGGCTGCGGACCACCCTGAGGAGCGGCTGGTCCGGCTTCGAGGGCACTATTCAGCGCTAGCCCGGCAGTACCGCCGAGAAGCAGGAGGGGAATTAGGTATCGGTTCTGGAACATGTTCGCGAAGGATGAAATCGGAGGGCTTCCCTCCGGACCGGGGGCGGTGCAGGAGTGGAAACTAGGGAGGCCATCTCAGCTTATCCCCAAATTCAGTGGATTTGATGCCGATTATCTAGGAAATCCTTGCCACACCATGGTGCCGACGCCGCTTTGCGACCTTGCAAACAGGCCCGACGCTGTGCCGCGGAAAGCCCTTTTAGGGCCGCCTCAGCGCGCTGAGCCTCTCCTCTGCTCAGGAAGGGCCCCCATATCCCTAAAAGCTCCCACGGTCGCCCGCGGCGGGTGCTGCGAGCTCCCCCAGCACGCTCGCCATTGTGTGCGCGCAGGCGCTCCTTGGGATCGGTGCTAATGCCCACGTAGGTGGCGCGGTCATCTGCAGTACGCAATAGGTACAGAAACCACGCCACCTCATCCATGGCGGCAGTTTAACCAGAACACACTCTAGAAGTCGCGCATCTTTTCCTTAGGCGGCAGTGGTGGCTGTGGTGCCTGAGGCGCCTCGGGGACCAGGACATTCCCTTCGGGCAAATCGCTCGACGATTGCGAGTGAGTGCGGTGAATCACCACCGAACGACCTTGGCCTTCGAAGGTAATCTCGACGTCTTCGCCATACTTCTCGATCGCTTCCTGGATTAACCGCTCCTGCTCCTCTGGCGAAGTATCGCCAGGGTATCGCAACTGAACGGACATCGAGCCGTCGCCAGGATTCACCGGGAGTGAGCCAAAGCCATCTCGGAATTCGAAATCCAGCTGCGGCATGACGGGAAGCTCGGGCCACTCTTGCATGCCACGCATTTGCTGCAGTTCCTCGAGCTCGAGCTTCATTTGATCCATGTCGTGCAGGAACTGGGAATCAAGGTCTGGCAGCACCAGTGCCTCGGGTGCCCAAGTGCCCCGCGGTGCGCCAGGTCGACGCCCCAACACGCCCATCAATTCGATGGCCTCGCCATCGCGCAACACCTGCAAGGTGACAATCTCGCCCGGCAAGTGACGTTGCATGGATTTCACCAAATCTGCTGGGGCGGCGATTGGGAATTCTGCAACTTGAGTCACAACATCCCCCGCCATAAGCCCCATCAAAGAGGCCGCCGACGGCTTCTGCACCACTGTGATGGCAGCACCCCCGGTCTGGTTCAAGCCAGACTCCTGGGGCGACAGCTCAACACCAAGGAAGGCCCCCTGCGCCATGGCCGGAGCCGCACAGAGGACGAGGGAACTAAGAATGTGGAGTGCTCTCATACCCAGGTCTACGAGTAACTACCTAGGTGGTTGAGCTTTTTCGGAGAAATTTTCTCGGCCTGCCTAGGATTCCTAAAGGATCTCTGCGTTGGAGGGAGTACAGGCGCCCACATCGACAGCTTGCACGCTGAGGCCACAGGCTCCTGCAGGCAGGGTGGCGCTGAAGAACAGGTCTCCATTGATGTCTGCGGCAAAGATTCCACCAATCGTAGGGGCGGCAATTTCTAGAGTCATGCCGGCACAACTTCCGCTGGCTAGGGTCAGGCTGCCGCTGGGGCCGTAGAGCAATCCCACCGCACCGAAGGGCGTCGCCCCATTGACGCCGAAGCTAATCAACCCAGGGCAGGAACCAGTCAAGCTCAAGTTTGGACCTGAGGGACCGTCACCTAAGGCCCAATTATCACTGATGGCAATCACACCGCAGATGCCCACTTCGTCTCCTAAAACAGCTCCCAAGTCGGCGATGATGCCAGAGCTTTCGTAGTGGTATTCAAAAACCCCATCGTAAGCTTCATCAATATCAATGTTCATGGTGTCGCCAGCATTAGTGATGTACATGCGCACGCGACCACCGGTGACTGGGGTGATGGCAAAAAAGCCGCCATAGTTAGTCAAACCCGATGGAGTCCCGGTCAGGTGATAGAAGCCGATGTAGTCGTACATACCGCCGGAGTTGGATTGCACCTTAGTCCATAGGCGATCGACAGCGCTGCCCCCCATCACCGCGCCGGTGTAGCTTGCAAAACCAGGGTTGGTCAGCAGGTCAAACTCCGTTGTCGCGTCTTCATAAGGGACAGATAGCCCCGTGCGGCGAATCCAATTGTTGCCAGAGCCGGAGATTAACGTGTCATTGGAAATCGAAAAGTTGGCTCCCGCAACTTGCGTCCAGCCTGTGCCCAAACTGACACGGTTGAAGTCATCGGAGTCAATGGAACCAGCAGCCAAACTTTGTGGCTGATTTGGATGCGCGCCAACAAAACTCATGCGGGTATGCCCCATCGGGCCTTGCGCCAAGTTGGGATCCATGGATGGTGGCAAGGGAAGCCCAGTTTGCAGGGGAGCTAGGGCAAGCGATAGAGGGAGCAAAAGCATGGATTCAGTCTAATGCGAAGAGGGGCTCCTGCGCGAGCAGAAGCCCCTCTGTTTAGGGAAATCGTGAACCACCGAGGTGCTTAGAGCACTTCGGCGTTCGAAGGTGCGCAGTTATTGAGGTCGACCGCTTGCACCGTGGCACCACAAGCACCGGCAGGCAGGGTTGCGCTGAAGGTCAAGCCACCAGCCAAGTCGGCACCAAAGATGCCAGCGATCGTCGGCGAGGCGATGTCAAGGGACATGCCAGCACAAGAGCCACTAGCCAAGGTGAGGCTACCAGCAGGT
>JAJFFC010000013.1 GCA_021776795.1 Planctomycetota bacterium | reverse complement strand
GATCGTGCTCGGCTACACCGTCACCGGCGGCTTCCTGGCCGTGTCGATCACCGACATGTTGCAGGCGGTCTTCATGCTCGTGGCGCTGGTCGTGCTGCCGCTCGCGGCGATCTTCGGCATGGGCGGCTTCGGCGAGCTGGCCGCGCGGCTGGCCGACATCGACCCGACGCTGCTCGACCCCATGGCGCTCACGCCGATCGCGCTGATCGGCGGGCTGGCCATCGGCCTCGGCAGCCCCGGCAATCCGCACATCCTCGTGCGCTACATGTCGATCGACGACCCCTCGCAGTTGCGCGCCGCCGCCGTGGTCGGGACGGTCTGGAACACGCTCATGGCCGCCGGCGCGCTGCTCGTCGGGCTCGCGGCGCGCGCGGTCTACCCGCTGACCTTCCTGGTCGGCGAGGGCGGCGACCCCGAGCAGGCCTATCCGGTCATCGCGGGCGCGACGCTCTCGCCGGTCGTCTACGGTCTCGTCATCGCCTCGATCTTCGCGGCGATCATGTCGACGACCGACAGTCAGCTCCTGGTGGCGGCCTCGGCGGTCTGCCGTGACCTGTTCCAGAAGCTGCTCGGCCGCGGCGGCGACGAGCACGCGATGGTGCGGCTCTCACGGATCGTGGTCGCGCTGCTCGTGCTCATCTCGGTGCCGCTGGGGCTCTCGGAGAGCGAGCTGGTGCTGAAGTTCGTGCTCTTCGCCTGGGCCGGGCTGGGCGCGGCGCTGGGCCCGACGATGATCCTCGCGCTCTACTGGCGCGGCTGCACCGGCGCGGGCGTGGCCGCGGGCCTGCTCTTCGGCGGCGGCACGGCCTGGGTCTGGCGCGAGCACGTCAAGCCGGCCATGGAGACGCCGGTGTACGAGTTGATCCCGGCCTTCGCGGCGGGGCTGCTCGCGACCTGGGTGGTGAGCTTGCTCACGCGCAAGCCAGCCGGGTTGGTGCGCGACTTCGAGGTCATGAACGGCGAGGGTTGAGGCGCCGTGGCGCGCGAGCTCATGCGCGCCGGGCGGGAAGGTGTCGCGCCGACGCGGCGCAGCGAGTGAGACCTCGGGTCCGCCGCGCTCAGCTCGCCGTCGGCGCCGGGTGTCTCACGCCGCCCTCGCGCGCAACCGCGATCCACTGAGCAACCTTCTGCTCGAGCAGCTTCGCGTCGATGGGCTTGGAGATGTAGTCGTCCATGCCGGCCTCGATGCAGCGCTCGCGGTCGCCCTTGAGCGCGTTGGCGGTCATCGCCACGACGGGCATCTTGGCCACGCTGCCGTCGAGCTGGCGGATCTCGCGGGTCGCCTCGTAGCCGTCCATCTCGGGCATCTGACAGTCCATCAGGATCAGGTCGAACTGCATCGAGGAGGCGGCGAGGACGGCGGCGCGGCCGTTGCCGACGACCTCCACCTCGTGCCCCATCTTGATCAGCAGGCGTTGCGCGACGACCTGGTTCACGGTGTTGTCCTCGGCGACGAGGATCCGCGCGGGGCGGATCGTGTCGCTCGCCGCGATCGAGTCGGCCGCGCCTCCCGACGTGGACGTCGCGCCGGGAGCGCCGGCAGCTCCCGCCGCGGCGCTCGTCGCTTCGACGTCGATGCGTCCCAGCAACCCGCCGACCGTCTCGAGCAGTCGCGTGCGGCGCAGCGGCTTGGCGATCTCGGCGGCGAAGCCCACCTCGGCGATACGGGTGTCGAGATCGGCGGCCGGGTGCTGGGTCATGAGCACGATCGGCAGATCCATGAGCCGCGGGTCGGTGCGCACCTCGACGCCGAAGGACGCGCCGTCGCGCTCGGGCATCTCCATGTCGACCAGCACGAGGTCGTGGACGGCGCCCTCCTCGGCCGCGCGGTTGAGCAGCCCGAGGCCCTCGACCGCGGAGCGCGCCTCGTCGACCGTCGCGCCGACGTCGCGCAGCAGCGTGGCGGTGGCGGCGCGGCACAGATCGTCGTCGTCGACGAGGAGCAGGTGGGTGGCGCTGAGATCGACGGGCGTGGGCGCCGACTCGTCCTCGACCTGATCGAGGGCCACGGTGAACCAGAAGGTCGAGCCCTCGCCGAGCTCGCTCTCGACGCCGACCTCGCCGCCCATCAGCTCGGAGAGGCGCTTCACGATGGCGAGCCCGAGGCCGGTGCCGCCAAACTGGCGCGTGGTCGAGGCGTCGACCTGGCTGAAGGACTTGAACAGCCGGTCGATGCGGTCAGGCGGGATGCCGATGCCGGTGTCCTGGATCTCGAAGCGCAGCAGCTTCTCGCCGCCCGCGCCTGCGCTCGTCGCCACGCGTACGGCCACGCGCCCGGTCTTCGTGAACTTGATCGCGTTGTTCGCCAGGTTGAGGACGATCTGGCGCAGCCGCACCGGGTCGCCGCGCACCGTCGACGGCGCCTCCTGCGAGAGGTCGAGGACGAGCTCGAGCCCCTTCGCGTGGGCGACGAAGGCGAGCATGTCCATCGACTCCTCGAGCATCGGCCGCAGCGCGAAGGGCGTCTCCTCCAGCTCGAGCTTGTCGGCTTCGATCTTGCTGAAGTCGAGGATGTCGTTGATCACGCCGAGCAGCGAGGTCGCGCAGTTGCGCACGGTCTCGGCGTACTCGTTCTGTTGGTTGTCGAGCTCGGTGTCGAGCAGCAAGCCCGTCATGCCGATGACGCCGTTCAGCGGCGTGCGGATCTCGTGGCTCATGTTGGCCAGGAACTCGCTCTTGGCGTGCGTGGCGGCTTCGGCCGAGTCGCGCGCGTCGGAGAGCTGCTCCATGTTGCGCTTGCGTTCGAGCGCGCGTCCGACCTGATCACCGAGGCGCTGCAGGAAGCCGCTGCGTTCGGCCTCCTCGAAGACCGGCTCGTCGCTCAGGAACTCGATCACGCCGAGCGTGTTGAGCCCGTCCTTGATCGGCATCAGTACCGACGAGCCGAGGTTGTGCTTGCCGCGCAGGCCGAGCCGGCGCAGGTGCTCGCGCGACACGCTCATCTCGACCAGCGTCTGG
>JAJFFC010000012.1 GCA_021776795.1 Planctomycetota bacterium | reverse complement strand
GACCTCGAACCGCCGCGGATACGCCAATGGCTTCAAGCCTAAAACCGTGGAAACGCGCTCTGGAAGACTGCCGCTGCGCGTGCCTCAAGTCCGCGATCTCGATGAGGGTGTGGATTCCTTTTACCCTCAATCCCTTGAACGCGGGCTCCGCAGTGAACGCGCCCTAAAGCTTGCTGTGGCAGAGATGTACGTCCAAGGCGTCAGTACGCGCAAAGTGCAAGCAATTACGGAGAAGCTTTGCGGACACCGAGTGACCTCCATGCAAGTTTCGCGAGCAGCGAAGCTACTTGATGAAGAGCTGGAAGCCTGGCGCACGCGCGCACTTGGAGAATGCCCGTACTTGGTGCTTGACGCGCGCTACGAGAAGGTACGCCATGGTGGCGCGGTGCGAGATTGCGCCGTATTGATTGCTCTTGGTGTCCGCAAAGATGGCAAGCGCAGCATTCTCGGTGTGAGCGTTTCTTTGTCAGAAGCCGAGGTGCACTGGCGTGATTTTTTGAAGTCACTTCAGGACCGCGGGCTTCATGGGGTGAAACTCATCACCAGCGACAATCATGCTGGGCTAAAGAAGGCGGTGCAGTCTCGTTTTGGTGGCACTCTTTGGCACCGCTGCCAGTTTCATTTGCAGCAGAATGCCACGGCCTATGTGCCAAAGCGATCGATGCAGGCACAAGTGAGCTCAGACATCCGCCAAATCTTTCGCGCCAATAGCCGTGCAGATGCCGATGAAATGCTGAGGCGAGCGGTTTCTTCATATGCGCAGAAAGCCCCCAAGCTCGCCGTCTGGATGGAAGAAAACATTCCCGATGGATTATCCGTTTTGGAAATCCCGCCTTCGCACCGCATGCGCATGCGAACAACCAATGGCCTGGAACGGCTGAATAAAGAAATCAAGCGTCGCACACGAGTGGCAACGCTCTTCCCCAATGAAGAATCCCTCCTTCGCCTGGTGTCTGCTATCTTGGTGGAAACCAGTGACGAATGGGAGACTGGAAAAACTTACCTACTCATGGAAGGCATTTGATGACCTCGCCACTTTTACAGAAAAGATGTTGCTCAATCCGTGAGAACTAAGGTTGGCAGAAGTTACAATAGTAGTTCGGGTTCCATCTAGTTGGAAAAAGACATATGCTTTTCCGTGTAGCCTTGGCGCATGCTCAAGTCTTAGTTTATTGGGGCCTCCCAATTTATCCTGAAACTTAAGGAGGCTAACTAAAGATGATAATGCATTTCTTCGAGCGTATGGCTCCTTTGGCAAGACTGTAATAAGTCGAAACTCCTCTAGTTTATGAATATCCAACCTAGCCGCCAATCTACCTAAATCCGGGGCTAAGAACGGGCTGGTGACTAGAACCTTTACCGCCGATTCGCTTAATACACGAATTCGAGATAAGTGAGATGACCCAGAGGAGTTTTGTATGAGTCGAAGCATTTCAGTAGACCTGCTGTGCACCTGACGGGATTACCGCAAAGTAGCCCACGTAGCGGGTCTATTGCAGCGACTGGTTAGGAAGATTACGAGTGTTTTCACTCCCAAATTTGGTCCTGTTCAAGCCTCTGCTGCCCACGATGCGCAAGGACGCACTGTAAAACCACATTGACAACCATGGAGGCGGCAAGAATAAAAACGACCCTTTCGAATGGCTTGCCTTGAATGGTTACGATGACTCCTCCTATGAATCCGAGTTGAAGAAAAAGGAGTGAGATCAGAGAGAACTCGTTTCCCCCAGATTCCATTTCAGATCGAGCGATTACCGCCAACGGTGCAGTTGCAACGCCGTGTCCCCATAGAAAAATTGGCCATGCTGTGCTTGCCTCTCCAGCCTTAATGCAGAAAAGTAGGACCGCACCGCCCCAAATACCTACCACTACCGCTGTGTAGGCTATGGAAGCTGCTCCAAACATTGAGGCTAAGACCATTCGCCCTCTCTGCTGGAAGGACATTGCCGGTACCCCAAAAATCAGCCCGGGGACAAATGCAATACTTAGGGGAAGTGCGCTGACAGCCATGGCTAGGAAGCCAATGCCGAAAAGCAACCACTCGCCAAGAATACACAGCCACACTCCACCCACTAGGGTACCAATACTACTGAATGCCAATAGAAATGCCCCGAATCTAATAAAAGCAAGTGTGATCTGATCCATCCTTTCCTTCCTAGCGGGTATTAGACGGCCACGGCATGGATTGAAATGCAATAAATCGATCGGTGTTTTCCGTAAATGGAATTGGGAAAGTGGCGGATTTGCTTGCGAAGTTGTCTGGTTCAGTCATAGGTTGTTCAGTATATCCAGCAAAGTGCTGGCCTGTCTTCCCCTACCCCACAGGCCGCGAACTAGCCACATCGCGCAGGAGTTGGAGCTGATCCACCTCGACGGTGATGACGCCGTGTTCGTTGCGGGCTAGGCCTTCTAGGACGTAGGGGCCGCGGGTGAGGGTCCATGGTGCTAAGCGTTTGTAGGCTTGCGGGAAGAGGACGGTTTCGTAGAGCGCGGTGGTGTCTTCGAAGGAGAGGAAGGACATGGCCTCGCCTTTGCTGGTGCGGACGGGCTTTTGCGTGACTTGCCAACCCACCAGGCGCACGCGTTGGCCGGCGTGCTTGGGCAGGTCTCTGGCGGGCATGACGTCGGCGGCGCGGATGGCGTGTTGGTGTAGGGATAAAGGGTGTGCGGATAGGAGATAGCCTAGGGCTTGTTCTTCTAGGGCTAGGATTCTGCGCGGGGGGAATTCTGGGGAGGACGGTGGCCTGGGCACATCGGGTTCGGCGAAGAGGCGGTTGTGGAGTTCCCCTACCCCCCTGCGATACAGCGCCACCCAACGCATGCGTTCGGGGCGGGTGTAACCGTCGGGAAGACCATCGAGCGCACCAGCGCGAACTAAGGATTCGAGTTCCTCTTCATAGGGCGCGACACGTTTGCAGAAGTCATCGAGACTGATGAAGGGGCCGTCTTGGCGGGCGGACACCAGCTTGAGCAAAAGGCTGTGGCGGACGTTTTGGACTTCGGAAAGACCGCAACGCAACTCGCGGTTTTGGCCTTCGAAGCCAAGCTCGCCGCGATTGACGCAGGGCGGCAAGATTTTCAATCCCATACGCATGGCCTCGGCAATGTAGGCAAAGGTGGTGTAGAAACCGCCGTGGTTACGCAGCACCGCAGCCATGAATTCCGCCGGGTGATGCGCGCGCAAGTACGCCGAACGAAAACTGACCTCGGCATAGCTCGCGGAATGCGCCTTACAGAACGAATACCCCGCAAAGGATTCAATCTGCCGCCACAACTCCTGCGCTTGCGCCGCGCTCATGCCCGAAGCTTGCACCCCTTTCAACAACGCCTCGCGCCAGGCCGGCAAACGCTTGTGCGCGCCCTTCTTGGTCATGGCTTTGCGCAGGCCGTCGGCATCGGCGGCGGACATGCCGGCCAAATCTTGCGCCACGCGCAGCACATCTTCCTGATAAGCCATCACGCCGTAGGTCTCGGCGAAGAGCTCTTCGAGCCGCGGGTGCAGATACCACGCTTTCTGGTGGCGCCCGGTCGCCAGCACTTCGCGATGGCGCTCGATATAGGCGCCCATCATGCCCGACGCCGAAATGCCGGGGCGGATGATCGACGAAGCCGCGACCAACACCGGATACTCCCGGCACGCCAACTTCTGCAACAGCGAACGCATGCTCGGCGACTCGATATAAAAACAACCCATGGTGTCGCCGCGCGCGATCAGTTCTTGGGTGCGCAAGTCTTGTTTGGCGTCAATCCGGTCAAAACGCAGCTGCAAACCGCTGTGATCGCGCACCATGCGCTGGGCGTCGCGCACCACCGCCAGCCCGCGGTTGCCGAGCAGATCAATCTTGAGCAGACCGGCCTCTTCGACCGGGCCCATATCCCACTGCGTGATGACCACGCGGCCGTCTTCGGTTTCTTTCTTCGCGTGTTGCAGCGGCAGGTGATCGGTGAGCGCGGACGGCGCCAGCACCATGCCCCCCGCATGCACGCCGAGGTGGCGCGGAAAGCCATCGAGCGCAACGGCTTGGCGCAAGATGGTCGCCCAAGGTTCATCTTGCAGACGTAAACCCGCGGCTTTGGGGTGTTGGAAGATGCGCTCTAAATCGGCACTGCCGCGCATCCACGGCAAGGCGCGCGTGACCGGGGTGATTTCGGCCGGCGGAATGCCCATGGCCTTGGCCAACTCACGCACCGCGCCGCGCACGCCAAAAGTCACATGCGTGCCCAACATGGCAACATGATCGCGGCCATGACGGCGGTACATCTGGTCGAGTACGCGGTCGCGTTCATCCCAGGCGAAGTCGAGGTCGACGTCGGGAAAATCGCGGCGGCCGGTGTGGAGGAAACGGTCGAACCACAAATCGTGACGCACCGGGTCGACATGGGTGAAGCCGAGGAGATAACTGACCAGGCTATTCGCCGCCGAACCGCGCCCGCAGTTGCGGATGCCCTGGCCGTTGGCCCAACGCACGATGTCGGCGACGATGAGGAAGTAATCCGCCAGGTCTTGCTGGGCGATCAGCGCGAGTTCGCGTTCGAGTTGTTGGCGGTAGGTGTCGGTCCAGGCGAGCTCGCGACGGCGGATGCCTTCGTTGCATTGGGCACGCAAGGCTTCCATGGTGAAGCGTGCATGGGCTTCGGGATTTTGGCTGGGGTCGTCGGGGGTGCCGCCCTCGCCGGGGAGTGCCAAACGCGGCATGCGTTTGCTGCCCAAAGGAATGCGGTAGGTGGCGCGGGCAGCGAGTTCGGCGGCGGCTTCGCGCGCGCGTGGGTGGTAGCGGTAGTCGAGACTGCGTTCGCGCAGATCGCGTAGCCATGCCGCGGGACGACCGGCGCCGGCACTAGGGCCGGACGCCCCTCCGGCAGAAACCGGCGGTGCACAAGCCAGGTGATTCGGCGACAAGCGCGCCAAATTCGTGTTGCGCCCCACAGCCACCAGCAAACGATGGCGCGGGAAGTCGTCGGGCGTGGCCATGGCAACCTGCGGGCAAGCCACGGCTTCGAGCGACAAGGCATCGGCCACTTCTAAAGCGCGCATGCCGGCGGCCCCTAAAGGCATGCTGACGGCCAAGCCTGCACGCGGGTCAGCGCCGGGGCGGCCGTAGCCACGTGCTAATAAAGCACGCAGGAGATCACCATCGGCGCTCAGCACCTGAAAGCCACCGCCCGACGCCAAGGCCGCACCGACGCGTTCGCGTTCTTCGCCCAACCACGTCGCCAACTGCTGCGCTTGGCCCACACCCAGACGCGCCACTTGCACCGTGGGTTCTCCTTTCGCCGGATGCAGCGCCATCTGCACTCGCGTGCCTAAACGGCACAAGGCCTGCCACCCGGCGGTGTCCAAAGCCGTCACCTGCGCTTCCACACCTTCGATACACAGACGCATGCCAAACAAAGGCGCCACCCCCGCCGCTTCGCAGGCATGCTGAAAGGGCACTGCGCCCCACAAGCCATTGGTGTCGGCCATGCCCAAGTGCTCGACGCCGCATTCCACCGCGCGCGCGGCCAACTCGCTCACGCGCGACGCGCCCCAGTGGAAGGACCACGGCGTGGCCACCGCCAACTCGGCGCCTACGACTGCCCGCGCAACCACAAGCGGTCTCCGCTCTGCAAACTGCCTTCGCCGTAACGCCCGCGCAACTTATCCAACACCGACAAGCGATCGCGCGCGGCGACGGCTTCCGGATCAAACAAACTGCCCTGCCAAAAGCCCTGCTGCAAACCACTCAAACGCACGCCGACCAAACGCACCAAGGCCCGCCGCGCGCACAGGCGCTCCAACAGCGGTTCGGCTTCTTTCCACCATTCCAGGTCATGATCCGAGGGTTGCGCCAAGGTGACATCGCGGTTGACGGTGACGAAATCGGCGAAGCGCAACTTGACGGTGAGCGTGCGCGCCAACAACTGCTTTTCGCGCAAACGCGCGCAAGCTTGCTCCAACAACTTCTGCAAACGCCCGCGCAGCAAACGCGGGTCGTCGGTATCTTCGGCGAAGGTGCGCTCATGCCCAATCGACTTCATTTCCGGGCGCTCCCACGGCGGGCAAACTGGGGTGCGGTCTTCGCCGCGCGCGCGTTGCTGCATGGCTGGGCCATAACGGCCGAAGGTTTCTTCCAAAAACCAACGGTCGGTCTCTGCCAACACCCCCAGATAATCGATATGGAAATCGCGCAGGCGCGTGGCGGTCACCGGGCCAATCCCCGGCAAGACCTTGACCGGCAAAGGCGCGAAGAAACGCGGTTCTTGGCCGGGGCGGACATCGAACAGGCCACAGGGCTTGGCAAAGGCCGACGCCACCTTACTCACCAAACGATTCGCCGACACCCCCACGGTGAGGTCTAAACGCAAACGCTCTTTCACTTCGCGGCGCATATGGTCGGCCGCATCTAGAGCATGACCGAACAAATGTTCGGTGCCGCTCAAATCTAAATAGGCCTCGTCGACCGAGACCTTTTCGATGATTGGGGTGTATTCGCCCAACAGCGAAAACACCGCCTTGGACGCGCGCGTGTACATGCCGCGACTGCCGCTCACGCGCACCAAATCTGGGCACAAGCGCAGCGCCTGACTCATGGGCATGGCCGAATGAATGCCATAAGCGCGCGCTTCATAGGACGCGGCCGCGACCACGCCGCGTGATTCGGGCGGACCACCCACCACCACCGGGCGGCCACACAAACGCGGGTCAACCACGCGCTCGACCGCGACAAAGAAGGCATCGAGGTCGACGTGCAGGACGTGACGCGGGCGCGATGCCGACATGGGGTGCTCTGTGGCGCGGGCCGGTTAAGCCTCGGCCGCGCCGTCTTCCTGCAGGAATTGGCGCAAACGCCCGACCACGACCCCACGCACCCGCGCGGGTTGTTCGTCGGACGGGGGTGGGAAACCGCCGACGCCGGTGAAGCTCAAGTCGGCTTGCACCCGCGCCAAGGCCAAGGTGCGCTCGACGCCGGTCCACCACACCACCAAGTCCCCCGCTTCGACATCTACGCCTTCGGTGACGGCGAAGACATCTCCGGCGCAAAGGCCTTCTTGGTCATCGGCGGGGTCTCCGCGCAGGACGAGGAAGGAGGTGCCAGGACGGTCGGCGAACTGCGCCGCTTTGCCGCCCACGGAAATCGACTCAAGGGTGACGACGGCCATGCTAGTTCCGGGATTGGGGTTTCCAATGGAAGCTGTGGAGCGAATCGCGCCACAGGCCGACCACGCGGCCGGCAAGAGAGAAAGGCGTGTCTGGCGTGATCACCAGATCTTCGTAGGCGGGGTTGGCCGCGCGCAACAGGATTTGCTGGCACCCGGGTTCATAGGCTTTGACCGTGGCTTCGAGGCTTTCGCCTTCGCCGACCAGGGCGACGACGATACTGCCCGACGGCGCTTCGGTGGTCTGTTGGACCAAGACCACATCATGTTCCAAGATGCCAGCGTGGATCATGGAATCTCCCTGGACGCGCAGGGCGAAGTCGGCGCGGCTGGAAGCGGCGACAGGCAAAGAGCCCTGTTGGTTTTCCAGCGCCATGATGGGGAGGCCGGCGGCCACATTTCCCAGAATAGGGATTTGCCGCTCGGGATTCTCGGGATTGGGCTCTGAAGCCCCTGAGGGCTCTCTGAGCGGGCCCAACAGCTCTTGAGCTGGCGCTAAAAGACGGATTTCTCGGGCATTCCTACCAAGTTCGACAAAACCTTTACGCGCTAACGCCCGAAGATGAAAGTCAGCAGTTTGTGCTCTCACTCCCAAGGCGACCCCGAGCTCTTCACGCGACGGCGGACAAGCCGCGGACTTCCACAAAGTCCGCAGGGCTTGCAGGCATTGCCATTGCCGCCGGCTCAGCGGCGCGTGAGCACCAGCTGGCTTGGGCGATGGCGGAAGGGACGCCGGAACGGACATGCCAGCCAATATATGATAAATAGCAGATATCGCAAGCCCTTCTTCCGGAAGGGGAAGTTGAACCCACCACACGCTACGATGAACACCATGTACCGGCCACACAGGCTCGTTTCCTTGGCCGCATGCCTCGCCCTTCTGGGCGGACGCGCGCCTCTTTTCGCTCAAGAACCAGCGGCCCCCACAGCCCCCCCGCCGCCGACACTTGAGCTGGCTACTGTCCAGCAAAGCAAGCTCGACTTCGTCGGCGCGCTCGACACCTACGACGCACTTTTGCGCCAGGCGATTGTCGACCTCGAGGAGGCACGCCACCCGAGCGACCCCGAGGCCAAGCCCGACACCATCCGCGAGGCCGAACTGCTGGCGGAAATCGAGTGGCTCCTGATGCACTTCCTCGACGTCGCCGATTCACTCGGCAACCGCGTCGACGCCGCGCACCGCTTGGCTTCTTTGCCGCTCGACCCCGCCAGCGATGGTTTGGCCTGGGCGCGCGCGCAAAACCGCAGCCAAGAGCGCAGTCAGCGTTTGGCGGTGTTGGATCAGTGGCAGTTCATCGGCCCCTTCGACAACGAACGCGGCGCCGCCTTCCAGCAGCAACTTCCGCCGGAAATCGACCCCGACCCGAGCACCATTCACCAAGGTGCCGAACGCGAAGTGGCGTGGCGCAGTTTGCCGCGACCGCTGCCGCAAAATGGCATTCTCGACTTTGGCCGCCTGTTGCGTCCCGCGCAGCAGAGTGCTTTGTTGGTGCGCTGCTGGGTGCAAAGCCCGCGCGATCAGGAAGCGCAACTCTTACTTGGCATCGACGGTGAAGTGCGCGTGTGGCACGACGGCACCCCGGTGTTCCAAGCCGATGGCCGCCACCGCTTGGCTCTCGATAGTTTGGTCGCACCGATCAAGCTCCATGCTGGTTGGAACGAACTGACCTTGAAGCTCGGTAGCCGCGACCACAACCCGCGCTTGCATGCGCGTTTGGTCAATGCCAAGTCGCAAGCACCGATGGTCTTGCCGAGCCAAGACAACCCTCCCGAGGGCATGTTCGCCACCAACTTGCGCGGCGAAGCGGCACCGAAGACCAATCCGCTGGGCATCGGCGCACGCGCCTACTACCAGGCCACCACGATGGTGTCGCCCGAAGCCGCCGAGGCCTGGATGCGCTTGGGCCAACTGCAACGCACCTATCAAGTGGTGCCGGAAGCGCAGCACCCCGGCCGCAAATCCCTGCAAAAGGCTGTGGAGCTTGCTCCCACCATGCCCGCGCCAGCTTTGGCACTGGAAGATGAACTCTTCCCCGGCCTCCGCGTCAACCCAGCCGAGATTGACTTGAACCCTTGGCTGCAACAGGCCGCCATCGCCGAGGAACTCTTCGGCACGCATGCGCAAGTGTTGAATCACCGCGCCCTGGCGGCAGCACGCTTCCAAGAAATCGCACCGCGCGCCCGCGCCTATGCCGAGCAGTTGGTGCAGCATTGTGAAGGCGCACCGATGGCGTTGTATGTGCGCGCCATGATCACCGACAACATGAGCCAAGATGGGCTTGCCGACAGCTATCGCCTGCAGATGTTGCAGCATCCGGACATCGCCTACTACCCCGCGTTGGAAGCGGCCGCGTCTTCGGCATTGCCCGACGCTTCGCCGGATCGCGTGAAGCACTTGGAACGCGCCTATGCACGTACCGATGACGCCGGCACCTTGCGTCAGTTGTTGCGCCTGCGCGAGCAGCAGCGCGAGTTTACGCAGCAAGCCGACTTCGAAGATGAGCTCAAGCAACGCTTGGCTTTAGATCCATGGAATGCCGCGCTCTATCGTGAGTACGCGGCCAAGTTCCAGTCCCGCGGCAACCTTGAGCGTGCCCTCGGCCTGGTCGAGCGCGCGATCGAGATCAAGCCCGATGCCCCGCGCAACTACGCCTTGTTGGCGCGCCTGCACTTACAGGGCGGCAACACCGAAGAAGCGGTGGCGGCTTTGGAACTCGAGCTGGAGCGCGACTTCGGCAACTCCGACGAACAGCGCTTGCTCGACTACTTACGTCAGCAAGACAACGCAACGTTCTCACAGCCTTATCAGGAAGAGTTAGCCAGCATCATCGAGCGCCATCCACCGCAGCCGGTGGAAGAAGGCGTCAGTGGTTCGCCTTATGAATACCTGACCGTAACCAACGTCGTGCGCGTCCACCCCGACGCCACTGCCGACCGTTACTTCCGCCAAGTGATTCGCGTGCTCGAGCCGTCGGCCGCGCGCCGCTTGGACCGCCGCTATCTGCCCTACGCTTGGGGCGATCAAGACCTGCGCCTGCTCACCGCGCGCGTGCGTCATGAAGATGGCACCGAATCCACCGCACGCACCGACCGCGGTCCACGTGCACGCATTGTCGACCTGCCTGAGTTGCGCGTCGGCGACGTGATTGATTTGGAATGGCGCATCGACGACCTGCGCCCTGGCTTGTTCGGCAAGTACTTCGGCATGGATCAGGCGCTTTCGCCTGAGGCCGATGTCCCCGTGCGCGAAAGCCAAGTGGTGATTCTGGAACCTGCGGAGCTACCACTGAAGTTCCACGGCATGAAGCTTGACGGCGCCGAAGTGGTCAGCGAAGGCGCCGGTGAGTTTGGTACCAGCCACCGCTGGTTGGTGCGCGACATTGCGCCGGTGCTTCCGGAACCACTCATGCCCCCACTGCAAGAAACTGCGCCACGCGTGCAAGCCAGTTCTTATGCCAGCTGGGATGAATTCGGTCAGTGGTGGTGGCAGTTGATTGAAGCCGGCATCACCGTGTCGCCCGAAATGAGCGCGCAAGTGGCCACGTTGACCGAAGACTTAGAGACTCGCCAAGAGCAGGTCGACGCCATCTATAACTTTGTCGCCAACGACATTCGCTACAACGCGTGGGAGTTTGGCATTCATGGTTATCAGCCCTACACCGCCCCGGTCATCTTCAGCCGCCGTTTCGGCGATTGCAAGGACAAGGCGATTCTGCTGAAAGCCATGCTTTCGGAGATTGGTGTAGAGTCGTGGCCAGTGCTGATTCGCCGCGTTGCCGATGGCACCCACCGCGGTCTGCGCTTCGAAGAAGACTTGACCCTGGCCTTGGTGTCGGACTTCAACCACTGCATTGCCTACATTCCGGAACAAGAAGGCGTGGAAGAGTGCTTTGTCGATGGCACTGCGCGTTTGCACCCACGCAACGCCCTGCCTTATGACGACCGTGGCGCCGAAGTCTTGATTGTGCGCGAAGATGGCATTGAGCGCACGCGCATTCCGGATAGCCCGGCCGCTGACAACGAACGCACTCTGCTGGCCTCCTTGCAGCTGCACGGCGATGGCAGCGCAGACGCGGAAGTCACCATGCTCGGCACCGGCCGTTTCGATCCAGACCTGCGTCGCGCCTTTAGCGGTGGCGACAAGGAGCATATCGAGATTGCCGAGAACATCATGGGCTCTTTGTTTGGCCCAGTGGCGGAAGGCGTCACGATTGAGGTCAGCGACATTGAAGACATGGCCGAGCCAGTCAAGATTGTGATTCGCGGCCATGCCGAGCGTTTCGCCAGCGTGGTTCCCGAAGGATTGGAAATGCCGACCACCTTGTCCGAACGCGGCATGTTGACCGCCAATGGTTTGGCTGGATTGGAAGAGCGCCAAAGCGATTTGCTGCAGCCGATTGCCAACCAAGAACGCCTGCAATGGGAAGTCACGCTTCCTCCGGGCTTCCAGCTCGCCGCACCCGCACCGGTGATTGAACACACCGAAAAGGGCCTAGCGCATTACCGCTGGGAGTTGAGCGACACCGAACAAGGCTTCGCGATTGCCGAGGAGCTTGATTTCTACACCACGCGTGTCCCCGCAGAAGACTATCCGCGCTTGCGCGCCTTTGGTCGCATCGTCGACCGCAGCCAAGGGGCCACCTTGACCCTATTGGCGCCACCCCCACCTCCCGACGATCTAAAACCCGTCGACAGCAGTAGTGCCCCCGATGCCGGCAAGCCCTCTTCCGGTGACAACACGGAGGACCAGCAATGATTTCGCTCCTTTCCTACGCCCTTCTGCTGTTTCCGCAGCAGGCTGAGATTCCTACCGACCAGCTCACAGCACAGTTGCTGTCCGGGCACCCAGCCATCATGCGCGGCGACTACGACACCGTGCGTCATGATTGGTTGACTGCGGTCGAGCAGGACTTCACCTCGCCCCTGGTCGCCACCGCCTTGCAGCGCATTGCGGAGTTGGATCAGTACTGCGCCAAAGGCATCGATGCCGCTCGCTTGGGTGCGCTCCTGGAGGGCGCCCACGATGGCGCTGTCGCACGCGCCTTGGAAGACTTGCTCTTGCGCGAGATTCGTCGCACGCGCTTTAGCGAAGATAGCCGCCCGCTCTTTGTCGGTGACTTGTACACCGATTGGTGCCGCAACTTCCGCGTGCTGGGCCCGGTCGGCCAGCTTGGCCACCCCGTGCCGCTAACCGCCACCCACGGCGAACCTGAACTGTTTGTGGGGACTGCCTTGGAGCCATCCAATGGCTTGGAGCTATCTTGGGTTCCGCTGAAGCGCGAAGCCAATCAGTACTACGTCCGCCCCAACCAGCTGATTCGCGAAGGACAGGGTTCGGTCTTTGTCACCACCCTGATTGAGGCCCCGACCGGCCTCGCCACGCTCGAAGTCGTGATTGATGAATCGGCGCGCGTGTATTGGAACCACACCGAGGTATTAGATTTGGTGCGCACTGGCCTCACCGACACCGAGCCACTGCACCGCGTGGTGGTCGAAGTGCGCCCGGGCTGGAACCAGCTGACCATCCAATCCGCTTCCGATGACGACGCCTTCCTGGCTGCGCGCCTGCTCACGCGCCAAGGACAGGTCATGTCTTATCGCGAATGGGATAGTTTCGACACGCTGCCGCAGCTGCCGCAAGTGGCTGGCGCGCTTGGCGTGGTCCTGACTCCCCCCATGCCCGAGGGCGACGACGCTTGGTCGCAGATTCTGGCCATGCACATGGCACGCCTGCGCAACCGCCCGGACATGGCTTTGGCCATGGCTAAGCCCGCTGGCATGGAAGCCTATACCGAGAGCGCTTGGTTGTTGGCACGGCACGACGCCCTCTCCGAATCCTTCCACCTGCCGTTTGAAATCACGCGGCAACGCATTCTTGCCGTGGAAGCGCGCTTGAAGGAACTGGAAGTCACTTGTGTGCCGGTGGCGATTCGTCACCTCGACACCTTGCTCGAAGAGGATCGCCGCGAAGATGCCGCCTTGGTCATGAACGAGCTGCTCGAGAAGTATCCAGACAATCTCGAAGTGCAACTGGCAGCCGTGTCAGTGGAGTTAGCCTTTGACCCCACTGGGGTGTTGGCGCGTCCGCGCTTGCTGACTCTTACTGAGCAATACCCGGAACACCCGATGGCCATGGAATGGCTGGCCGACATCGCCATGGAGGCTGGCGATCGTGACATCGAACTCACCTACCGTCGCTTGGCTGAGGCCTATGGCGATGGCGGTGGCAGTACGGTGATTGAATTGCTTGCCGAAGGTGGCGAAGCCGATCGTGAAGAAGCCTTAGCCATGCTCGAGCGGATTCAGGCCGAAGAGCCGAAAGGATTCCGTAGCCGAAGCTGGATCCGCCGCCTGCACAACACGGTTGGCAACTACGACCTCATTCTCGCCGAACTGGAAAAGGACGCCATGCGCGCTCCCGCCCGCACCTCGGCACTGTACGCCAAGGCCGAACTCCTGCTTCTGCGCAACAAGCCAGAACTGGCCAAAGCCACGTTACAAGAGATTCTGGAGCGTGACGCTGGTGAGTTCCAAGCGCGCACCATGCTCGATTGGCTCGGCGAAACGGAACAAGCCGACCGCTTCTTTACCGAATTCGCGCCGGATCATCAAAACGCGCTCACTGCCAAGCTCGAAGGCGACACCGGCAGTGTGACCAAAATGCTCGACAGCGGCATGATCTACCTGTGGCCCGATGGCAGTTACCGCTATCGCGTGCATGAAGTGGACTTGGCGCAGAATCGTCGCGGCACCGAGGAATTGCATGAGATTCCAGCCAACGGCACCACGCTCAAGGCCATCGTGCACAAGACCGATGGCACCACCCGCGAGCCCCACTTGGTCGATGACTCTTGGGTCATGCCCGACCTCAACCCGGGGGATCGCGTCGAAATGATGTACGACCGACGCCGCCAAGGCACGCCCGGCATGGCCCCGATGCTCAACGGTTGGTTCTTCCAATCGCTCGACCTCGGCTTTGCGTTGAGTCGTTTCGTGGTCTTTGTCCCGGAAGGCTTGCCTGGCGAGTTTGTCAGCGGAAACTTCGACGGCACGCATGAAGTGCTGCCCTGGGAAGGTGGCCAAGTGCACATCTACACCCGCGAAAACTCCAAGCGCCTGCAGCCGGAAGCTTCCATGCCTTCGCGCTATGAAGTCTTGCCTTGGGTGGACTATGGCATCGATCCTACCTTGGACCGTGTCGCCGCCAACTGGACGAACTGGTACACCTGGCAAAGTGCGGTTCCGGCCGATATCGAGGTCGAATTGCGCGAGTTCTTAGCTGGCTTGACCCTGCCTGCGGAAAATCGCGCGCGCGCCGAAGCCATCTTCACTGCCATGGACCAAGAAATCTTGGCCTATGACCAAGCGGGCGATGTCACCGACGTGTGGACGCAAAAGCGTGGTAATCCCACCGGCCTCATGCTGGCGTTGTTGCGCCTCGCCGAGGTTCCGGTGATTCCTGCCATCAGTTCCGCTACTGCCGCCAGTTTGGATTCCGATCCGCAGCGCCCCTTCCCCACGCAAACGCGCTTTACCGTTCCGATGCTGTTGATTCCTGGTGGCGCAACGGAAGAGAACACCTGGCTCATGCTCACCCAGCGCGGTCTCCCCTTCGCCAGCATTCCGCAAGAAAGCTATGGCGCCGAGGTGCTCTTGCTGACGCCGGATCTGCCTGAGCTCAGCACTCTTCCTGAGGAGCCGGTCGACGGCAACTGGATGTCCGAGCGCAAGATTGACTATGTGCTCCAGCGCGACAACTCGGCGATCGTCGATGGCTCTTTTGTCATCCATGGCACCGAGGGCTCTTCGGTCCGCGAAATGATTCGTGACCTCACGCCAGAAGAACGCAAGCAGGCCAAGCAATCGATTGTGTCGAGTGTGGTGCCTGGCATGGACATCGATAGTGCCGAGTTTGTCGGTCTAGAAGATGCTGGAGCAGGCTTCACCCTGACCTTCCATGGTCGCGTCCCGGACTTCGTCATCCAGCGCGGCGAAATGTTCGGCGCGCGATTGAACATGCCTTCCGAAGGCATGACCGCACAGTTGGGAACGGGTGATCGCGAACTCGACCTGGCCATGCGCATGCGCATGTCAGCCTTCGCCCAAATCACTCTGGATGGTGGCGGCGCGTGGACGATTGACTATGGGCCAGAGACTTCGGCGATCAACGCCGATGGCCTCGATTATCAGTTCCTCGTCGAAAAGAATGAGCAAAAGCTCAAACTGACGCGCGAAGTGCGCCTTGACGGTCTATACGTGACCGCCGCGGCCTTCCCTGACTTCCTGGCGCAGATGCGCGAGATGGAACAACAGGAGCAGCGTGCAGCACGTCTGTTCCCCGTTCCTGAGCCAGAGGAAATCCTCGAGGGGGTTGTCGAGGAGCCCGTCGAAGTGGCGGAAGAGCCCGTCGAAGTGACGGAGGAGCCCGTCGAAGAAGAAGAGCCCGCTCAGACCGACGGCGAGTAACCAGCGCAGCAACCGCTGCCCAGGACTTCCTGCAGGCTGTTGGTGGTGATGCCACCAGCGGCCTCGAAGGCCGCCACTTTGCGTTCGGCCAAGGAACGGCCATCTGCCAGAAGCTCTTGCAACGGCTCCAGATAAGGCACCGCTGAGGCACTCGGCTTGGCGATTTGCAGCAGCTCACGGGCGACGTCGAGCAGCTTGCCACCTTTGGGCGACGATGCTGCCAAGGCGTAGCGGTGGGCGTCGTGCCATGCTTGCATGATTTCGGCGACCGACCAGTCCTCGACCAATGCCGTGGCCTGGGCTTGGGCTTCTTCGTTGTAGAACAAGCCTTCGACAAAGGCGGCCAAGGCCAGGGCATAGCTTGGGGGCACCGTATCTGCCGTGCGTAGTTCTACCTGCGGGCGGAAGCGCACTTCCGGGAATGGCGTGGACAAATGCAGCTCCCAATCTTCGTAGGTCGCTTTGCCTTGGGCCATCCAGTCGCGGAAAGAATGCCCGCGCATATCGATTTGCTCACCTTCGCGTTCGATGAACAGCATGGGCACATCCAGTACCCAATCGACATAGTCTTCGAAAGTCAGGTCCGGATGTAAGAAGCGCTCAATCATGCCGCAGCGGACTTCATCGGTGTCGGTCCAGATGTGACCGCGCCAACTCATGTAACCACTCAACTTGCCCGCACGCAATGGCGAGTTGGCAAAGATGGCATTGAACACAGGTGCCAAGCGGTAAACCAAACGCAGTTTGGCCATGGCGTCTTGCTCGGAAAAGTAATCGAAGTTGATTTGCACACCAGCGGTAGTGCGCATCATCCAGATGCCTAAGGTGCCGGCTTCGCGTAGCCATGGATCTAACACGTCATACCGACGCTTCGGCAGACGCACTAAGTCTTCCGGCGAAGCCGTCGGGTGCGAACCTACGGCCAAAAAGGAATGACCAAAGCGCTCATGCGCCTGCGCCAACAGTTGGCAGTAATGCTGCACCTCTTGGTCCATGCTCGGCAAGTCGGCGACCGGAGTACTGCCGAACTCGAGTTGGGCGCCTGGCTCTAGCGTGAGCGCGCGGCCATCTTCGGCAATCAGGGCCATGAGGTGGTCGCCCTCGCGCTTTTCCTTCCAACCAGTCTGCTGGCTTAAGAACTGCATCAGTTCTTCCACCCCGTTGGGGCCCAGATACTGGACGATTTCGCCCTCGGAGGAAATCACAAACTGCTCAAACTCGAGCCCAAGCTTGCCTTGGCCGGGTTGACGCACTCCGCGATCAAGAAAGCGACGCAAGTCCGAATGAGAAACCATCATGGCGAAAGGGTTGGCGGGAGCGCATGGGAATCGAACCCACCGAGCCACGCCGTGCGTAACCCTGTCGGCTTTGAAGGCCGCACGAGACACCAGCCTCGATCCGCTCCCCGCCTCCTCGAATGAGGAGACTGCATGATAACGCGGCCGCGGCCTGGCCCACAGGGGCTTCAGCGCTTAGGCCAGGGCCGCTCTGGGTTACAGGCCTTTATTGAAGGTCGACACCAGCCTGGCCATCGGTCACTTGCCCCACTTCGACCACGGATTGGCCATCAGGAAGACTAGATAGCAGGGTGCTGACCTGATCCGCAGCGACACAAAGCAACAGGCCACCCGAAGTTTCCGCGTCGAAGCCAACCTTGGCGAGCCATTTCGGTACGCCGGATGCCACGTCGACTTCGCCTTCGAGGTTCGCGGCTCCACGTGCGGCAGCACCGGAGAAGACGCCCTCTTGCGCAAGGCGCGCCGCACCTGAATAAAGCGGCAGACGTTCTGCTTGAATCTGCAAACGCACTTCTGAAGCGCGCGCAATGTTGGCGGCATGGCCGAGCAAACCAAAGCCGGTGATGTCGGTGGCGGCACGAACCTTGGCCGCGCGCATCGCTTGCGCCACGCCAAGATTGAGTTGGCTCATGCCAGCGACAGCAGCATCGACTTCTTCTTGCGCGGCAACACGACGCTTGACCCCGGTGTTGATGCACCCACTGCCAATCGGCTTACTCAGGAACAGACGATCGCCTGGTCGTGCAGCACTATTGGTGACCAACTCGTCTTCGGCAACTTCCCCGTAAATCGCAAAGCCAAACAAAGGCTCAGCGGAACGCACCGAATGGCCGCCGACCCACAAGGCGCCCGCTTCTTGCACTTTCTCCACCGCGGCGGCGAATAAGGGCTGCAAGATGTCGTCGCCCCATTCTTCGGGGAAGCCAGCCAGGTTGAGCACCACCTTGGCGGTACCGCCGGCAGCATAAATATCGGACAGGGAGTTGGCCGCAGCGATGGCGCCGTAAGCGGCAGCATCGTTGACCACAGGCGGGAAAAAGTCCACGGTGTGAAGCCCCACCATGCCATTGCCGAGCCGCACTGCCCCCACATCGTCGAACCCAGCGGGTCCGGCGAGAAGGTCAGGCGAAGTCGCCGCAGGCGCAACCACACGCAAAACTTGCGCGAGCTGGCCCTGAGGGAGCTTTGCCGCTCAGCCGCTGCTTGCGGCGTAATCGATCAGGCGCTTTTCTGGCGTCATAGGAGGCAGTTTACCGGGCTGTGGGCTCAAGATTTAGGGTCTTCTAGGCCGAAACAAGAAAACACACCATTCTCTTTTGAGAAATTCACATGCTTTCTGCCCTAAAACAACTGTGGTTGACCCTCTTCACGCCAGATGCGCGTGATGATGAGGAGATTCGCAGCTTGGCACGGGGCGTGTCGATGGCTTTCCAGGTGGGCGGCTTGCCTTTCTTGGCGCTTTGGGCGTGGATTGGCTGGTGGCCTGCTATTCCTGCGATTCTCATCGGGGAATCACTTAATTTAGCTGGTTACTTTGCCCTCAAGAGCACAACACGCCCACGGCTTTGGGCGCACGTCATCACCATCGATCTGTTCTTGGTGCTGTGTATCACCAGCGTCGGCAGTGGCGGGGTCCAGCACATTAGTGCTGGCTGGTTCCTCTGCGTGCCAATGTTGGCAACGCTGCTGCTTGGCTTTCGCCGCGCCCAGGTCTATACCGCTCTCACCACCCTTGCCTTGGCCTGCCTGTTCGTCGGCGGGGAACTGTGGGGACCGCTGACCGGCTTTGTTTCCGAGGACAAGCGCGCCCTGTTTAGTTTGGTCCAGGTCTCCGGGATTATGTCTGCGATTTTGCTCATGGTCGGTTATTGGCTAGCGGATACCACCCGCCAACATTCGCGTCGACTGGAAGCGGAAGACGGTATGCGCACTGCCTTGGAGCAGATTGATGCTCCCTTTTATGTGGTCCGCCGTGAAATGATTGGTGGCAAAGGCCTGGTGATTGAAGGAAACTTCTCTGGTCGTCAACTACTGGAGGATATGCCGGAACCCCCGCTCGATCTTGAGCGATGGTTTGCAGAAACAGAGAAAGTCCTTCCGTTACAAACCATGATGGCGGAACGCGGGGAATCACGGCGCATGGAGCTTCGTCACCCCTTCAACAACAAGCAGTTTGAAGTCTCAGCGAAGAACCACAATGGAAGCCTCTTGCTCGCCTTCCACGATGTGACCCAGCGCAAGGAAACCGAATCCAAGCTACGGCACGCGAATCAAGAAGCCAAAGAGGCCAGTCGCGCCAAGAGTGAGTTCTTGGCCAATATGAGTCACGAAATCCGTACTCCAATGAATGGCATCATTGGCATGACGGAGTTGGCTTTGGAAACTGATTTATCGAGCGATCAGCTGGACTTCCTGACCACGATTCAGAATTGTGCCGACAACATGCTCGATCTGCTGAATGACATTCTCGACTTGTCGCGGATTGAAGCCGGCAAGATGGAACTGGAGGTCACCGAGTTTGACCTTGCTAAGGTGATGGAAGCAGTGCAGGACAGCTTGTCCTCACGAGCGATATTGAAGAAAATCGACTGGAATGCCTTCATTGAAGACGATGTACCGCGGGGCTTGGTCGGAGACCCTACGCGCCTGCGCCAAATCTTGCTGAACTTGGCCGGCAACGCCATCAAGTTCACCGAGCGCGGCGAAGTTGCGGTGGAAGGTCGCCTACTTTCGCGCGACCAGGACCAGGTCAAGATGCGCTTTGAAGTGCGCGACACGGGCTGTGGCATTCCCAGTGAAGCTCTCCCCCGCCTGTTTGAGAAGTTCACCCAGGCCGATGCCTCAACCACGCGCACCCATGGTGGCACTGGTCTTGGCTTAGCAATCACGCGCGAACTGGTCGACCTCATGGAAGGTCGCCTTGGAGCTTTTAGCACCGAAGGCGAAGGTTCCATTTTCTGGTGCGAAATGGACTTCCCGCTGGCGCAAACCCGCATCCCTGCTGGTGGTTGTGCCGAAATGCTGGTCGGCCTTCGCGCTTTGATTGTTGACGACATCAAAACCAATCGCCGCGTGCTTTCCGGCCAATTGCGTCGCCTAGGCTGTCGTTACGAATCCGCGTCCAATGCGAGTGAAGCTTTGGCTCGCCTCGACGAAGCGGCACGCGCTGGCGATAGCTTCTCGATTCTCCTGTGTGACCGCAATATGCCCGAGCGTACTGGTTTGCAGCTCGCCCAGGACATCCGTTCCGACCACCGTTTCGATAGCCTGGTCATGCTCCTGTTGTCTTCCTCACGCGAGCGAGGTGATATCCACCACATTCGCTCCGCCGGATTCCATGGCCAATTGGTCAAGCCAGTGAAGTTCCCTCTCCTGCGCGAAGAAATGTCGCGCCTATTCGGAACTCACGGCAACTCTGAAGGAGATTCACCTAGCACCCTCGCTTTGTCTGACGCCGATGCCGAGTCTTTTGCACGGGGCGAGGACAGCGAACCGCAATTCCCTCTTGGCGTCCGCATCCTTCTCGCCGAAGACAACAAAGTGAATCAAAAACTTGCACAGCGTTTGCTGTCTAAGGTTGGTCTGGATGTCACCACCGTCGACAATGGTTTGGAAGCACTCCAAGCCGTGGCCGAAGGCGATTTCGACCTTGTGCTGATGGATTGCCAAATGCCAGAAATGGACGGCTATGAGGCCACCCAGCGTATTCGCCAACTTCCTGATGAGCGCGCGCGCATTCCAATTGTGGCGCTCACCGCAAACGCCATGCGCGGTGATCAGGAGAAATGCATTGCCGCTGGCATGAATGGATACTTGAGCAAGCCGCTTCACCAAGAGAGTTTCTACGGCATGCTGCAGCGCTTCTTAGCCGACGCCCCCTCAACTGATTCCTAGGCGGAAATCGAACCGGAGTCCACCGCGCTATGCTGGAGCATGCGCGTTGTTCTGACTGCCCTCCTTATCGGCGCAAGCCTCGCCACGCCGCTGCTGGCGCAAGAAGCCAAGCCGCCGAGTAAAAAAGAGATCAAGGCTCTTCTCGAAGAGTACTTGGAGCTAGACCGGCGCGACGAAGGCACCTATGCCCGGCGCGAAGCCATCGTGGCGACTCTCGATCAGGTTTCTTTGGACAAGCCTAAGGCAATCAAAACTTGGCGCAAAGAACTCGACAAGTTGTGGTCCAAGGGCAGCAAACTGGAAAAGAAAAGCGGCCGCCACTTCTATTGGGAAAAGGAAGAACGAGGGTTGTATTACATCGGCGGCAATACTTCGAAGCCGAAGGGCCTGTTGATTGGCCTGCATGGCGGCGGCGTGGGCTCCGGCGATGCTTCCGGTCCCCATCAATCCATGAGCGCTCCCGCGAAGAAACTGGATTGGGTCGGTATTTTTCCCGAGGTACTCGAAAAAACCGAGCGCGGATGGACCGATTCCGGCACCGAAGAATGGGTGCTAGATTTGATTACCGATGCCATGCGAACCTGGGACATTGATCCCGATCAGGTGTACTTCTCTGGCCACAGCATGGGCGGCTATGGCACTTGGCTACTGGGCTCACACCATGCCGATATTGCAGCAGGTCTGGCTGCTTCAGCCGGCGCCCCCACTCCGGTTTACGGTCCCGACGGCACCATTGTCGAGATCGATGACGGCGTGGTGCCAAACTTGCGCAATACGCGCATGGTGGTGTTCCAATCCACCGATGACCCGCGGGTACCGCCCGATGCCAACCAAGCCGCCGTGGCCCATGTCGAGAAAATGAAGAAGCGCTACGGCGGCTACGAGAACTTCGAGTATCGCGAAGTGCATGACCGCGGTCACGGTTACCCTGAAGGCGGGATTGGGGTCTTACTCGAGGCGATTGCCCCGGCGCGGCGCAACAGCATTCCCGAGAAGTTAGTGTGGCAGCCGATTTTGCCGTGGAAATCGCAACACTACTACCTGTACTGGCCGCAGCCCGAAATGCGCGCCATTGTGGAAGCGCGCTTAGAACGAGACAGCAACACCCTGCGCATTTTGAGTCGCGCCAATCTCGACGACATGGAGATCTTTGTCGATGAACGCATGTTCGACATGGAACAAGAAATCGTGTTCGTCGTCAATGGCAAAGAAACCAACCGCGCTATGGCCACCCCTACCTTGGGAAGCCTGCTCAAGAGCTACCACGGCCGCGACATGGGGCGTCAGTTCTTAGCGCGCTTGCCGCTCAAGCCAAAGAGCTGAGCGCAGCAAGCAACTCACTGTCATCGGCGGGATCGATAGCGCGCAGGTCGAGTAGGACTGCGCCATCCTGGATGCGCGTGAATAAGGGCAAGGCGCGCGCACGTAAGGCTTGGGCGAGGTCATCGGCATGGTGCGTGTGGTGGGACACCAATAGCCCGGCACCTTCGAGGTCCTCGACCGGCGAAGCCCCCGAGCCGACGCGCCCCTTGGTGGCAATCACCTGCAATGACCATCCGTCTGATGCGGTCAGGGCCTTAGCCGCAGCTTGTAGTAAGGCCTGCGCCCGCGGCTCTAATTCGGCCGCTCCGTAGCCAATGCGCGTCAAGCCTGGAATGCGCTCGCGCGCAGCCTGTTCGCCCAAGGTGTGGATGCGCAACACCGCTTCCAGCGCCGCCAACATGGTTTTGTCTAAGCGCAAGCACCTAGTCAGCATGTCGCTGCGCAACTTCTCGACCAAGGGCGCCGCCCCCACAATCAGTCCGGCCTGCGGACCACCGAGCAGTTTGTCACCTGAAAAGGTCACTAAATCACAACCAGCGTCGATGGAATGGCGCACCGGGTGTTCGAGTTCCAGACCAGGTAGGTCTTCGCCATGAATCACACCCGAACCCAAGTCATATACCAAAGGTACGCCATGTTCGCGGCATAACTCCGCAAGCTCACTCATTTCCGGCGCCTTGGTGAAGCCGACAATGCGGAAATTGCTGGGGTGCACGCGCAACACACAAGCCACCGCTGGGTCTTGCAGCGCCGCAGCGAAGTCTTTGAGGTGCACGCGGTTGGTCGTGCCGATGGCCACCATTTCCGCGCCTGCGGCTTCAATCACTTCAGGCATGCGATAACTGCCGCCAATCTCGACCAACTCCTGCCGCGCAACCACGACTTTGCGCCCGCGCGCTAAGGCAGCCACGGCCAAGAGCACGGTGGCCGCATTGTTGTTCACTGGCAGCCCCGCTTCGGCACCAGTGACTTGCGCTAGTAACCGACTCACCGCGGCATCGCGGCGGCCGCGTTGGCCAGTCACGCGATCGATCTCACACACCGCAGCACCACTGGCCAGAGCAGCGGCATCGCGGGCCTCGGCTGGCCAGGGCGCGCGCCCCAGATTGGTGTGCAGCACCACCCCAGTGGCATTGAGGGCAGCGCACATCTCCATCGCTGGCAGAATCTCCAGCAGGTCGCTCACGCGCCGCCAAAAGTCGTCGTCGACCCCCGCCTGGAGCTCACCAGCGCGACGCCGGGCGCGGATTTGCTCGAGCGCCTGGGTCAAAGCGGCCCCGCAGGACTCCCGCCCCCAGCGCTCGACCAAGCCACGCTCCTCACAGGTGTTCAGGAGCTCGTTCATCGAGGGAATGCGGGGAGGATTCTCGGCCATCGTCTTCCTAGAATCTTAGGAGTGAGAAGCACGGCTGTCGCTCCCCTGTCACGCTGGAAGTTGCGCCCCTCCCCGGGCACCGCAGCCGAGGCTCTGGCGCGCCCTTTGGGGCTGCGCCCGCTGACGGCTGGCCTACTGTGGCAGCGTGGGGTGCGGACGGTCGAGGACGCCACCCAGATTCTAGAGCCTAGCCTACGCCATCTGCCCGACCCAACCCGCCTGCCGCAGTTCGCCGAGGCCCTCGCCGCCTTCGAGGAGGCCCGCGCCAAGGGGCACAAGGTCCTGATCCATGGCGATTACGACGTCGACGGCACCTGCGGCTCGGTGCTGCTCCACCTTTTGTGCCAGCGCCTGGGCATGGAGAGCGAGGTTTTCATCCCCGATCGCCTGCGCGATGGCTACAGCTTTGGCGAAGGCAGTCTGGCCGCGATTCGCCAGGCCAATGCCCAACTCGTGATTGCGGTCGACAATGGCACCTCGGCGGTGGAGCCGCTGAAGATCTTGGCGGCGGAAGGGCGCCAGGCCCTGGTGGTCGATCACCACCTGCCGGGCAAAGAGCTTCCCCCGGCCGCAGCCCTGCTCAACCCGTGGCTTGCCGACAAAGACGACGACCTCTTCCCGCATTTTTGCGGCACTGGCGTGGCTTGGTTGTTTGCTTGGGGCGTTCTGCGTCATGTCTTAGCCGAAGACAAACTCCCCGAACGCGACCGCCGCTTCCTGATGGACAGCTTGGGCCTAGTCGCGATTGCCACCGTGGGCGATGTCATGCCACTGCAAGGCCCCAACCGTGCCTTGGTTCGCGCCGGCCTCGAGACCTTGCCCGAAAGTTCTTTACCAGGTTTACGCGCCTTAACCGCCGCCGCCAAGTTGCGCGGCCCAGCGCAAGCCAGCGATGTCGCCTTCCGCTTGGCGCCGCGACTCAATGCCGCAGGCCGCTTATTCCAGGCCGAGATTTCCTTCCGTTTGCTCGCGACTTCGCGCACCGACGAAGCCGAAGCTCTGTGCGCGCAGCTCGAAGAAATGAACCTTGAGCGTCGGCGGATTCAAGAGCAACAACTCGCCGCGCTGCAAAGCGACGTGCAGATTCAACTTGAGTCGGGCGCCAAGGTCATCTTCGCGGGCTCCGAAGAGGCGCACTTCGGCGTCCTCGGTGTGGTCGCGAGTCAAATCTGCGAACAAAGCGGCCTGCCGACCTTGCTTTGGGCCGGCTGCGATGGCGGCGTGGCACGCGGCAGTGGTCGCGCGCCTGAAGGTTCGCACTTGGTGCATTTGATGGACCACGTCGGAAGCTCATTCCAAGGTTATGGCGGCCATGCCCGTGCTGCAGGCTTTCACTTTGACCCAGCCCAGGCCGAAGCCATCGGCGCAGGCTTACGCGAGGCGGCGGAAAACATGCCGGCACCCCCGCCACCGCTGTTGGAGGTCGACGCCGAAATCAGTCCCGGCGAACTCGATGCCGCGACCATCGACGAGTTCCAACGCCTGGAACCCTTCGGTGAAGGCTTTCCTGCGCCCAAGTTCTTGTCGACCAATCTGCAACTTGCTGCCGACCCACGCACCATTGGCGACGGCAGCCACGCCGAGCTCCGGTTGCAACGCGACCATGAAGTCGTGCGTTGCCTCGCTTGGCGTCAAGCCGAACGCTTGCGGTCCCTCGCCGCCGGCGATCGCGTCGACGTCGTCATCTCCGCCAGCATCAATGCGTGGCGCGGCCGCCGCAATGTGGAGTGGACCCTCCACGACATTAGACCAGCCACCTAAGTATGTCTCGCATCCCCGTTCTTGGTTACTTTCTGCGTTCGGCGCGGCGGCTCTATGACTGGATGCTTGCCTTTGCCGACAAACCCTTTGCCGGGCGCGCCTTGTTCAGCTTGTCCTTCATTGAGTCGAGCTTCTTTCCCTTGCCGCCAGACCCACTGTTATTGGCGATGGGCGCGGGCAAGCCAGACAAGGCGATTTACTACGCCTTCCTGACCACCCTGGGTTCGGTTTTGGGCGCCTTGCTTGGCTATGTCATCGGCATGTTCCTGATGGATTCGGTCGGCACGTGGTTGCTCGACGCCTACGACCCCGATCGCCATACCTGGGCCAAGATTGAAACTTGGTATGCCGATTACGGCATGGTTGCGCTCCTGCTGGCCGCTATTACGCCGATTCCCTTCAAGGTCTTCACCATTGCCAGTGGCGCCTTTGGTTATGCCTTCCTGCCCTTCGTGGCGGCATGTGCTCTCGGCCGCAGCGTGCGCTTCTTCGCTGAAGGCATTCTGTTGCGCTACTTTGGCGAACCAATTGTGCGCTGGATGGATAAGTGGTTTGACCTTGCCGCGATTCTGTTCACGATTCTGCTCGTCGGCGGCTTCGTCATGATCAAGTATCTCTAAGCCATGGCCAGTTCCCGCCCCAAGCTTCTCGCGGTCGACGGCACCGCCCTGGCCTTCCGTGCCTTCTTCGCGATTCGCAATTTGACCGATGACATGGGCCGCCCCAGTGGCGCGCTGTATGGCTACTTGGCTTCTTTGTTGCGCGCCTTGGAGGAACTGCCGCACGATCATGTGGTGGTGGCTTGGGACCGTTCGGAGCCAACCTTCCGCGCCGAGATTGACCCCGAGTACAAGGCCAATCGTGAAGACCTAGACGAAGATCTGCGCATGCAATTCCCGTGGCTGCGCGAAGCCACGGACTTGCTTGGCATACAGTCTTTGGAAATGCCGCGGATGGAGGCAGACGACATCTTGGCCACTCTCGCTGTGCAAGGCGCAGCCCAGGGTTGGGAAGTCGAGGTCTATTCGAGCGACAAAGACCTCGCTCAGGTGGTGCGCCCCTATGTGTGGCAGATTCCCCCACCCAAGCAAGGCGACCCCATGGTCAAGCTCGGGCCGAAGGAAATCGAAGAGAAATACGGCCTGCCGCCAGAGCGCATGGCCGAGTGGCAAGCCTTGGTCGGCGACTCCACCGACAACATCAAGGGCATGCCTGGGGTTGGCCCCAAACGCGCCACTACTCTGCTGCAAAAGTACCCCACGCTAGATGAAGTACTCGAACGCGGGCCAGAAGAAGAGAAGGGTAAACTCGCGGAGAACCTCGGCAACTTTAAGGAGCAAGTAACCAAAGCCTTGGAGTTGGTCACCATGCGCACAGACTTGGAGCTGGGCGCTTATGAAGAGTTTGGCCAAGTCGATCCGGACTATCCAGGTCTTGCCGCCTTCTGTCAGGACCATAGCCTGAATACTCTGGGGCGGCGCTTCGAGGCCTGGCGCAAAGAGGAAGAGGCTAAAGCTGCCAAGGCCAAGCAAACGCCCTCCCTGTTCGATGACCCCGTCGACGATGATGCGCAAGAAGAAGCGCTTTCGATTAGCGCCCAACGCTATGCCGATGGCGAGTACCGCCTGGTCGATAGCGTGGAAGCCTTGGACGAACTTTGCCAAGGGCTCGAAAGCTGTGGTTTGTTCGCCTTCGATACCGAAACTACGAGCATTGACCCCATGCGCGCAGATCTTGTGGGCATGTCCTTTAGCTGGGAAGATGGCCGCGCCTGGTATGTCGCGATGAATCTGCCGGATCCTGCGCCGGAGCTTGGTCCCGAGGCCTTGCTGGGTCGCTTCAAGCCGATTCTGGAGAACCCCAAACTACCGAAATGCGGGCAGAACCATAAGTACGACGCCAAGGTCATGCGTCGCGCTGGAGTCAACATTCAGGGTTGGGCTTTTGACCCGATGCTGGCGCATTTCCTGACCCAACCCACTTCGGCGCACAACTTAGATGCGCTGAGTCAGAGCTATCTCAATCTCGACAAGATTCCGACGAAGGATCTGCTCGGCACTGGCAAAAAGGCCACCACGATGGACTTGGTGCCGATTGACAAGGTCGCCACCTATGCCTGCGAAGATGCCGATGCCACTTGGCGGCTCATTGCCCCGCTGCAGAAGGAGCTCGAGGAAACCGGCACCGAGAAACTCTTCCGTGAAGTGGAAATGCCGCTAGCCACGGTGTTGGCCAAGATGGAACAGCAGGGCATTCGCGTTGATCGCGAGCGCCTGCAACAAATGCAGGAAGATCTTTCCGCGCGCCGCGACGCCGCGGCAATGAACATCTTCGATATTTGCGGTAAAGAGTTCAATCTGAACTCGCCCAAACAACTCGGACCGATCTTGTTTGAGGAACTCAAGATTCAGGATGAAGCTGGAGTGAAGCGCGTCGGCCGCACCAAGACCGGCTACAAAACCGATGCCAGCACTTTGGAGAAGTACGCGGATATCGAGGTGGTGCAATCCCTGCTCGAGTACCGCCAGCTGACCAAGCTGATTGGCACCTACGTCGAGGCGCTGCCGGAGTACATCCACCCCGAAACCGGCAACATCCATACCAGCTTCCATCAGGCGGTCGCCGCCACCGGGCGCCTGTCCTCGAGCGACCCCAACCTGCAGAATATTCCCATTCGCAGCGAAGCTGGCCGCGCCATTCGTCGTGCCTTTGTGCCCCGCCACAAGGACTGGATCATGGTTTCGGCAGACTATTCGCAGGTGGAACTGCGCGTGGTCGCTCACCTCTCTGAAGACGAAGCCCTGACCAAGGCCTTCCAAAGCGGCGCCGATGTCCACGCCACCACCGCCGCGCTGATTTTTGATGCCGCTCCGGATGACGTCGATGCCACCATGCGCTCTCGCGCCAAGGCCATCAACTTCGGCATCTTGTACGGCATGGGGCCGCAGCGTTTGGCGCGTGAAACCGGGCTGACCATGCAAGAAGCCAAAGATTTCATTGCGCAGTACTTTGCCAAAATGCCCGCAGTCCGTGCGTGGTTGGATTCGACTCTCGAAACCGGACGTGAAGAGGGCGAAGTGCGCACTTTGCTCGGCCGACGTCGCCCTGTGCCGGAACTCAACTCGAGCGATGGGCGCGTCCGTTCCGCGGCAGAAAATATGGCGGTCAATACTCCGGTACAAGGTTCCGCCGCTGACCTCATCAAGCTTGCCATGCTCAAGGTTGACGCCGCCCTGGAAGCCAGTTCTCTCGAGGCATCGATGTTGCTTCAGGTGCATGATGAGTTAGTCTTTGAATGCCCCGCGAGCGAGCTCGAAGCCCTAGAAGATTTGGTTCGCCACGAGATGGGAAACGCCTACCCCTTGAGTGTTCCGTTGAAAGTTGACATCGGCCACGGCCCCGATTGGGCAAGTGCACATTAAATGCTTGCTGGACTAACCCTTCTTGGATTGCTCCTCGCCGCTGGTGTGGTGGGTGGCTGGCTGGCGCGTATGTTGCGCCTCCCGACCTTGACCGGGTATTTGGCGGCAGGCATTGTGATTCACCTGTTCGAGGGGCCGTTGCGCATTGATCATGAACAACTGAGTACCTTCAACACCCCGATCAATGCCCTGGCGATGGCCTTGGCCTTGTTCGTCTTAGGTGGCCAGTTCACGACCGGCCCCAATAGCCGTGGCCTGGGCCGTTTGGCGCGTGTTTCTTTTCTCGACGCAGGCATCACCGCGGGCTTGGTCGGCCTCACTTGCGGCCTGGCCCTGGGCTCCTTCGCCGGAGGCTTAATCCTGGGCATCTTGGGCATTGCGGTGGCTCCTGCCACCACCTTGGAGGTCCTGCATGAATTCCAGGCCAAGGGCCCGGTGACGCGTGCATTAAAGCGCCTCACCGCACTATCCAATATTTGGGCGATTTTCTTATTCGAGCTAGCATTGCTGGCCTTGATGGCGATTGATGGCGGTGAAGCCAGCGTCCTCGCACCAGTTTGGGATTTGACCGGATCCTTGCTGATCGGTTTGATTGCGGGCCACTTCCTGATTTTCCTGCAAGAGCAGGTCGGCCGCGAGAACGATGCCGTCCCTCTATTGGCGATCATCTTCCTGACGATTGGCGTATGCAATTACACCGAGGTACCCCATATGTTGGCCTTCTTGGTCACCGGTGCGGTGGTCGCCAACCGCTCTCGCTTCTTCCCCCGCGTGACTGCAGGCATGGACGTCTATGCGCAACCAGCCTTTGTGTTGTTCTTCGTCCTCAGTGGTAGCCACCTCAACTTCGAAAAGCTCGGCGACAACATTTTGGTGGTCGTGTGTTATGTCCTCGCCCGCTCGGCTGGCAAAGTCTTGAGCATGCGCCTTGGCCTTGGCGGAGATGCTGACGGAGATGGCAGCCGCAAGACCGGTGAACGCGTGCCCATGGGTCTGGGATTGTTGTGTCAGGCTGGCGCGGCAATCGCGCTGGCCAACTACGTGGGCCGCTATAGCCCAGAACTCGCCGAAACCATCCTGAGTGTGATTTTAGGCTCGGTGGTCATCTTTGAACTGATTGGACCCATTTTGGTCAAGCGCGTGGCGGTGGCTGCAGGCGAGGTCAGCCTGGGCAACCTACTCACCCACAACCCCGACAGCGGCAGCGCCGATAGTTTGCTCGCCTCGATTGGCCGCACCTTGCGCGGTTCCGGGCATGAGAAAGCCCAAGAGGCTGCTCCCGCCGGCACGGTAGGCCGCTTCATGCGCCCGAATGTGGCCGCCCTGCCTCGCGAAGCCACCATGGACGACATCTTGCGCTTCGCCAACAGCTCTCCCTTCAGCATGTATCCGGTGATTGATCCGGAGCGCCGCTTGGTCGGCCTGATTTCGCTCGCCGAACTGAGCAAGGTGGCCTATGACCGCACCACGGCCAGCTTGGTGACGGCAGAAGACTTGGCGACCTTGGGTGCCGAGGAAAGCGCCCTAACCGTGGGAGAAGACCTCGATCACGCCAAGATCTTCTTCCAAGAGTTCCCCGGCGACATTGCTGCCGCGGTGGATCAGGAAGGCAAGCTAGTCGGTCTGGTAGAGCGCACCGAAGTGCTCTCTCTATTGCGCAAACGGGAGCGCTAAAAGCGCCCCCGTTGCCTCAAGGAGATTACTCCTTGGTCTCGCCGACGAGCATCCGCGTGAGCTGCCCGAGGTCCAGAATCATTGGCACCGCGGGGTCATCGCTATTCAGCGTCACCGACGGGATGTTTAGATTCTGTGCCGCTTCCAGGCCCAGCAGGATGCGACCGCCTTCCGAGTTCAGCGCTGCCGTGCGCAACTCGTTGCGCAAAGCTTCGGCCTTCTCTACCGCTAGGCGACCATTTGCCTCAGAGATCACCGCTTCTGCCGAGCCTTGGGCGCGCACTTCAGCGGCATAGACTTCGGCATCCGCAACAATCGTGGCAATCAAGACGTCGTATTCCGACTTCTTCTCTTGCACGCGCTTATCCCAGTTTTGGATGAGAGTCAGCTCGGCAGCCACAATCTGCTTCTCGATCAAGTTGACCGTTTTCTCTTCTTCGGCAACGCCGGTTTGCGCATTGTCGAGCAAGGCCTTCTGGCGAAGGTACTGCTTCTCCTGAAGCTTCTCTTCGTACTCATTTTGGAAGCGAATCCGACGAATCAAGATCGAGTCCGCCACACAGTGGAATTCCTTCAGATCTTCGTTCAAGACGGGCAAGGTCGACAGAACGCGACCCAAACGGACATCGGTGTCCTGCAAGTCCTCGGAAGTGAGGTTCGGCAGTTCGCGGCGCAAGACAGCCGTCACCGTGGAACGCACACGATCGCGATAATCATGTTGCATACCTTCGTCGACAATCAGGTGGGCTTCCGTATCGATAATCTTGTAGGAGATCGACAGTTCGAAACTCACGACGTTGTTGTCGGTGGTACGAATCTCGAGAGGCAAAGCCCAGTCATCGGTGCCTCCACTGCTTCCGCGTTCACTGTTGAAGTGGAGAAAGTGAGTTTTTGCTGGCAGGAAGTACCACTTGTGCACTCCACTGACGCCGATGTGAAAGCCGGTGGGGTAGTCCTTCGCGACAATACCGGCACCTGCCCATTGATTCTGCTTCACGCCAATCGTGGCTGGCGGCACCCGCTTCACCAGAATGGTGAAAAGGATTGGTAGCAAAATCAGGATAACAATGATGGTAATCAGCTTTTTCATCGGTTCCCCTCCAGGGCTCCTTGAAGCGGGCTTTGGCCCAAGAGCTCGACTCGCGTCGGAGCGGGATCGCGCCGGTAAGGCACGATTTCAAAGCGAATACGAGAAAGCTGTTCGGCAAGAGCTTCGCGGACCAGAATGTCACCGCGAGCCGCCAAGGCTTCCACCTTGGCCACCAAGCCTTCCGCTTCTTTACGCGCCTGTTGCTCTAGGCCGCGTGCTTCCTGGGTCAGACGCTTCTCTTTCGAGCGGCCCGAGGCAGAAATCTCGATGTTGTAAGCATCGGCATCTTTCATGGTACGAACCGCATCTTTCTCTGCGGAGATTCGATTGGCTTCGAGCGTACCAAGCAGCTGTTCGTAATCGGTGGCCTTGTCACGATCGATGTTGGCAAGACGCCGTTCGCGTTCGCGCTTTAACTGTTGCGCCTTGGCCTTTAGTTTTTCCACCTCTTGGTTGGCCACCTTGCGGTCTTCAATCGCGCGTTCATAGCGCTCTACAAACTTGGGTTTCGGCGTAATGATTTGAATAATCGAAATGCCATGCGGATCGAGCATGACGTTCAAACGATCCTGGGCAGCTTGCGTTGCGATGTTGTAGGTACTAGGGTCGGCGACTTCTTCTGCAGAGTAGCGGCCGAACTCATCACGCAATACGGAACGAGCAAAGGCACGGATCCAGTTTTCCTTGAAGGCCTCGCCAGGTCCCGAGTCATGAAGGACGATATCGGCCTTGCCCGGAATGATGCGGTACTGAATCTCCAGAGTTTCAAACCAGAAGTTCGAGCCATCGTTGGCGCGGACGGTGAGCTTGGAAACATGATTGGCATCTATGTCGCGTTCGCCTTCCATCATGAACTTGTTCGGCGACTTATCGAAGACGAAAGCCTGCGAGACTAGCGGGAAGAAGATGGTGAAGCCCGGCTGGTTAATGATCTCTTCTGAGCCAGTCAGATAGTTCACCACCACGGCAACTTCGGTGTCTTTCACCTCGATGATGCCACCTTTACCGGTGATGAAGGCGCCAACGACGACGAGGAGCAGCACCACAATCATGCCGCCAATCACAATCGCGCGTTTCGGGAAATCCGGAAGTTGAGGGCCGCCTTGCGGGGCCTGCCTTCGCGGTGTGGGAGGTGGCTTGCGGCCACCCAAATCTGGGAAATCATTAGGGGAACTCATCGGCTTACTTACGCGCAGGATAGCGCGTTGGAAGGGGAAACTCCTCTTCTCTATGCTCTGAATCATGAAAGGCCCCCGCCGCCACCGTGGCCGCTTCCTGCGCATCCTGGCAGGAGCCCAGGTCGGCGTGAGCTTGTTTGCACTTGCCGGGTGTTTTGAGACTAATTTGAGCCTATTTGCACATTTCCAGTTGTATCTCGGCGCATGCTGGGTTGCGACATGGTTGCTGGTGCGCTTTGTGCCCAAAGTTGGCGGTGCCTTCTGGCGTCCAGGACTGGTGCAAGCCTTGGCAATCACCATGGTTTTGTGCCACAGCGCAGTCATGCTTTGGACCATGCGCCCGCCGCAGGTGGTCGATCTCGAGGATCCGAGCCAACTCTCGATGATGTGGTTCAACGTCCACCACGACGAAATGGCGCTTCGGGCAGCGGAAGCGTATTTGGCAAAAGACCCCCCAGACATCATTTGTCTCGGCGAAATGAGCGCGGATATGGATTGGCGCCTTCCTGGATATGCCTTCCGCCATCGCGCCCCCAAGGGCGATGTCCTGATTGCCTCGCGCTGGCCTCTAGAGGAAAAGCGCGTGGTCGGTGTTCCTGGCGGCCGCGAAGTCATTTCTGCCGAGGTCGTCGTCGAGCGCCGCCGCTTCACCCTGATTACTGCCCACAGCCGCGTACCAACCCGAAACTCCCATCGCCCAGCATTGCGCCAAATCGCGGCATGGGCTGCAGACCCAGATCAGTGCGTCGTGATGGGCGATCTCAACTCTACGCCATGGGCCGCTGAATTCCGTGACCTAGAACGAGTTGGTGGTTTGCAACATGCTCGCCGAGGTCAGGGCTATTTGTCGAGTTGGGGCATGCTTCCGGGCAAGTTCATGCGACTGCCGATTGATCATGCGCTCGGCAAGGGCGACCTGAATCTAAAAAACTTTCGCCTGATGCCATGGATGTACAGCGACCACCGCGGCTTTGTGGTCGACCTAGAGCTCGGTGGCAAGCGCGGACATGGCGCGCGCGAGCAGCGCTGAGGGGGCTTCCTCTTCCTGCATTTCGAGCCGACGTAAATCTGGGAAGCGGCGCAACCAGGTCGCTTGGCGCCGCACCAAAGTTTTGGTTGCGCGCAAAGTTTCAGCCAAGGCTTCCGCGCAGGCAAGTTCTCCTTGGAAATGACGCAAGACGGCGGAAACGCCAATGGCTTTGGCAGCTGTGGGACCAAAACCTGGATTGTCGGCCAGGGTCTGAACTTCCGCGAACAAGCCTTCGTCCTCCATCATCGATAAGCGCTTGGTCAGCCGCGCATGCAAGGCTTCACGCTGCCAATCTAAGCACAAGGCAAGTTCCCCGAGGGCATGCTGATCCGGCTTCCACTGCCCCTGCCAATCGCCCAGAGAGCGCCCGGTGGCGCGGTAGGTCCCTAAGGCCCGGATATGCCTGCGCTCATCGTGAGGATGAATGCGCTCCGCCACTTCGGGATCGACCTGCTGCAGGGCTTTGCGGATTTGCGCAGGGCCATTCGTAGAAGCCCACTGCTGTTGCAGCTCTTGCTCAATTTCCTGTGGCACCGGCGGCACTTCGACCAGGCCATGCACCAGGGCGCGCAACCACATCGGGGTCCCGCCCACATAAAGAACGCGCTTGCCACGCGAGCGCACCTCGGCTTCGGCAGCCAAGGCAGCTTCACGGTATTGCGCCACCGAAAAGCCCTGGTCCACGCTCACCAAATCCATGAGGTGGTGCGGCACGCCCCCTTGTTCTGCGGCCGTTGGCTTTGCCGTGGCGATATTTAAATCGCGATAGACCAGCATGGAATCTAACGAGAGGATTTCTGCATCGAGCTCTTTGGCTAGGGCAACTCCCAAGGAAGTTTTCCCAGAAGCCGTTGGGCCTAGCAGAAACACTCGTGCGGCCATGGCGATGCCTTATTCGCTACGTTCGCCCGGCTGCAAAATCGCTACCGCACGACGCTCCTCACCGAACATTTCGCGAGCGCGAGCACTCAGTTGCTCGAAGTCCATTTGCGCCAAGAAATCTAGAGTCGCAAAAGGCTGGTCATCGTCCATCATGCCACGCAACAAGCTACTAGCCAAAGCCGAGGGCGTCTGCAAGGAACTGACGGAAGCACCATAGGCGGCACGGCGCAGGCGCTCGGCGTCTTCGCGCGAAGGTCCGTCGGCGGCAAAGCGCGTGAGCGCCTGTTGGATGGCGTCGACAAAGACCTTGGGCTCATCGTGCACGGCTTGAATGACCACATGGCCCCAAGAGGCGTCATCGGTCCAGTAACAAGACAAGCTGTCATCGACGATGCCATCGCGGTACAGCTGCTCATGGATTTCCGAGGAACGGTCAAAGATCAAATCTAAGATCAAACTCGACAAGATGCGGCGCTCCATGCGCGGGGCCCCCAACCCAACCCCTGCTGGTTCGCGGAACCCGATGTAGACCTGGGGCCGACTCACCGGAAAACTCTCCTCTAGCCATGCATGTTGAGGTTTCCCAGGTTCGGACAAGGGGGTGCGCTCAGCAACCTCGCGTGGCGGCAGGTCTAGGTGCTGGTCAACAAAATGAAGCACCTGCTCCGGATCGAAGTCTCCGGCCAAGGACAAGCACATGTCTTGCGGACGATAGAAGCCATCGAAGCAAGATTGCAAATCGGCAGCAGTAATGACGTGAACATCGGCCACACGACCGCCGGGCGACACCTGAATCGGCAGGTTGTGATAGAGCGCTTGGTGCAGCAAAAAGATCCCACGATAAGCGGGGTGGTCGTCGTACATGCGCACTTCCTGTTCAATAATCCCGCGCTCCTTGTCGACGCGCTCTTGCGTAATCAGAGGGTGCTGCACAAAGTCGGTCAACACTTCTAAGCACGGCTCAAAGTGGCCGGAAGATTCAAAGTGATAGGTCGTGGCGTGAAATCCGGTGCCGCCATTAAAGCTCGCGCCAAGGCGCCCGAAGCGGTCGAAGACCTTTTCTTCGCGGCCTTCAAACAACTTGTGCTCCAGATAATGCGCCGAGCCATCGGGCACCTCGACCTGGCGGCCGTCGGGCATGCGAAAGCGGGTATCGGCAGAGCCGAAGCGCAACCCGAAGTGAGCCGAAGCCGCGGAGAAGCCGGGGGTTGGGCACAAGGCCAAACGCACGCCATGGGCACTTTCGGCAAGGACGACGGTTTCGCCCGCCAAGGGGTGTTGCAAAGTTTGCAGGATTTTCATGCCTTGCTTTCCGGGGCTAGGAGGTAGCGCAAATCGGCTTTCCACAAGGAAGCCGCTTGGGCGACTTGCTCCGGCGTCACCGCTTGCAGGTGCTCGGCCCACGCTGCCGGAGTGAGATGAGTTCCGCGATGGAATTCGCGTTGATGGAAGGCGCCAAGACTACCGGCGTCATCGGCGACGGCTGCCAAGCGGTCCAGAATGGCGACCATGGCGGTGCTCATTTCTTCTGGCGTTGGTCCCTGTTGGACCAAGTCTTGCCACTGCTCCAACACAGCGTCTTGCACTTCGTCGGCGGCGTTGGCGTCGATGCCTGCAGCGACCGTCATCAGGCCTTTCCTCGGACGCAGCATGCTGCCGATGCCATAGGCCAAGGAACGCTCTTCGCGCACGACTCGGAACAGGCGGCCGGTCACGCCTCCGCCAAAGATGACGTTGGCGACTTGCAGCGCTGCCCGTTGTTGCGGATCTGGCGGTGGCGGCAAGCGGAAACCCATATGAAACTGCGCTTGATCGAGGTCGAGTTCTTCGCGCACCATGCGTAACTCCCCCGCCTCGCGCAATTCCTGCGCTGGCGGCTGCCAAGGCTTGCGGTCACCCGGGAACATTTCGCGCAGCCAGGGCAAGAGGTCGTCGGCCTGCAGCGGGCCAATCGCGAGGACCAGGACCTCGGCCTCGTTCAGCAAACGCAGGCGCTCGCGCTCCATGTCATCCATGGTCACAGCGAGAACATCTTCTTCACTACCCCAGGACAGAAGCCCCAAGGGCTCGTCGGGGCAAAGGTGCTGCAGGAAGCGCTCTTCGGCCCACTCCGAACGGTGATCGATGCGCTCACGAATGCGTTGCAGCAGCAACTCGCGCTCACGGTCGACGATTTCGGCGCGGAACAGCTCGCCCTGATCGCCGCGCCATGGCTCCTGCCACAGGCTACCGGCCAGAGCAAGGGCTGGCGGTAAAACCACTTCGCCCTCTGGGAGGAATCGTTGGCCGACGACCTCGATGCCCAGCCGCGTTCGATGCCGCTCCATGGCGCTGCCGCGGCCCATCATGACCCGTGCGCCATAGGCAGCCTGTTCGGCCTGCGCCAGGGCAACGCGCCCTGGATGGCGGGCTGAGCCCTGCTCGAGAACGTCGAGCAGGAGCGAGCGTGCGGCGCGGCCCTCATCGAGAGGAAGATCCGCCAACATGCTCACGCGCGCGCGCTTGAATCGCGGCTCGGGGAGCATCAGCAGGGTGACGCCGGGCGCTACCGCCACGGTTTGAGGAATGGTCTGCGAGTAGGCCATCAGGCACGTATCCTAGGCGAGAGACACCTCTCATCCGAGCCATGTCCAGCCTCCTTTCTGTAGTTCTCCTTCTCGCCTCTTGCCAGGTCGAGGTTGCCGATGCCCAGTCGGCTCCAGCTGCCCCGGTCGCGCAGGCCGAGGTCACCCCTGCGCTTCCGGCCAAGAGTGACCCCAAGGCCGTGGCCTTCTTGCGCCAACTGGCCCAGGATCAGTTTAAGAGTGAGCAACGGCGGCTGGTGGATGGCTTTCAACTGCAGGTGTACCTGCGCGATCGCGGCGAAAGCCCGCGCGAAGTCGGTTTCACTCTCGACTATCGCCAGCGTGATGGCGAATCGATTGGATTGCGCATCGATGACCCAGAACGCGGGCGCATCGACAAAGGCTTTGATGGCCGAGATTATTGGCTGAAGGAAGCAGAGGGCGAGCGCCAGTTGTTGAATGGACACGAATTCGCCAAGGACCGTGAGAGCATCGACGAAGCGCTTGATTTGTGTCAGGACTTGCTATTGATTTTGGATGTTGCGCAAATGGAAATGCGCAGTCGTTCCTTGCAGTGGCTTCCCCCTCAAGGCGAAGAAGAGGCCAAGCGTTCGGTGCTGAGCGGAGAACTGCGCCGGGCCGACGGCTCATGGGTTCCTTTCCGTCTCGAGGTAGCGCACCAACAAGATGGCCTGCTCCCCACCATGTTGGACTTTGGTAAGCCGCCGAACCCTCTGGAAGAAGCTCCCGCAGATTCAGAGGCACTTCCTTTCCAGCGCTTCGAGCTGCAGGCATGGAAGACCTTCGACGGCCGCAATGTGCCGCAGATCGTGGACATCTTGGACAGCGCTCTACCGCAAGCGATGCCGGTGCGCTCGCTCGAAATCCACGACTTCCAGTGCCAAACGCGCTGGGCTCCGGTGAAGGAAGCGAAGAAGGATTAACGGCGGTAGAAAGCGCGCTCTAAATCTTCCTGCGAAAGGAAGACGCGCACCGGGCGACCATGAGCGCAAGTGCGGTCTTGCGGCAAATCCGCGCCGCGGCGGAGCAAGGCTTCTAGAGCTGGCCGATCTAATCGATCTCCGGCCATGACCGCGCCTCGGCAAGCCATGCTAAACAGCATTTCTTCCTGCAACTGGTCAGGGGTGGCGGCGCGGTTTTGCCGCGCGATTTCCAATAGGTCGCGCAGCAAGGATTCGGGGACCAAACGTGTCAACCGGGCGGGCACGCCACGAATCGCGATGGTGGTATCGCCAAAGGCCTCAAGATCGACACCCAAGGTTAGAAAGGTTTCGCGGTGCTCTAGCAGTTCGGCCAATTCTTCGGCCGAGACTTCCACCAGAGCGGGCATCAATAAGGCTTGTTGCATGACCGCGCCTGCACGCACCTCTTTGCGCAACTCTTCTAGATTTACACGTTCATGCAAGGCATGCTGATCAATGATTTCGACACCACCAGTCACTGGCCGGAACAAAAAGGTGTTGGCGACCGACAGGAAGTTCAAATACTCCCCTTCGGGTGTGACTTCGTTAGCGGTCAGTGGCAGCTGATCGTTAGAGCCTGGCACGGGGAAGCCTCCACTGCTGTCGAACGAATTCGCGCCAGCTGTGTCTTGCAGTGGGCGCGCCCAACTTGGCGCGAAGCCTGATCTTTCCTGCACTTGGCCACCCACCGGGCCCACCGCTCGGGTGGCCCAGGGAGCCGAAGCCAATCCCTTGCGCAAGGTAGTCACAATCACCGCGAACACGGCGCGTTCATCGCGGAAGCGCACTTCGGTCTTTTGCGGGTGGACGTTGATATCGATGCGCTCGGGGGGAATCTGCAGGTGCAGAAACAGAGTCGGGTAATGCCCAATCGGCACGAACTCCTTGACTCCCTCGCGCACGGCACGCAACAAGCGGGCATCGCGAATCCAGCGGCCATTCAGGAATAGGTGCACGCGGCGGGCATCGCGACGGGCGGTTTCGGGAGCACCAATGCGCGCCTTGACGCCAAGTTGAGGATCTTCGCGCGCGACTTCGACCATGTCTGCGGCGATGCGTTCGCCAAAGACGGCGGCGCATCGGGCTTCGAGGTCGTCATCGGCGTGAACCTGAAAGGTGGTGCGCCCATCTTGGCTGACTTCAAAGCCCACGCCAAGATGCACCAAAGCCAAACGCTGTAACCAGGCTAGGCAGTGCGCGCCTTCGGTGGCTGCGGTTTTTAAAAACTTGCGCCGCGCCGGAAGCTCGGCAAACAGGTTTTCGATCACGATGCGGGTACCGTAATCCGCTGCGGCATCGTGGACTTGACCGACGCGGCCAAAGGCGCACTCCAAGGAGGCTCCATGCTTGGCGCCGTGCGGTCGGCTCATGATCGACATGCGTGACACACTGGCAATCGAAGCCAAGGCTTCGCCGCGGAAACCCAGAGAAGCGATTGCGTCGAGGTCGGCGGCATCGCGGAGCTTACTGGTGGCATGCGAAGTCAGCGCCAAGGGCAAGTCTTCGGCCTCGATGCCGCTGCCATTGTCGCGCACTTCGAGCAGGCGAATGCCGCCATCTTCCATGCGCAGTTGAATGTGCGTAGCGCCCGCATCTAGGGCGTTTTCGACCAACTCCTTGACCACCGAAGACGGCCGCTCCACCACTTCGCCCGCAGCGATTTGGTCGACGACAATTCGGTCTAGGGCGTGAATGCGGTTCAAGAGTGCACTCCTGGGCGACGGAAGGAACGCAGGGCGAGTAACTCCAAAGCGCGGGTGCCGTCGCGCCAACCGAGGCGCTTGACCTGGCGCTCGGCTTCGAGCAAGCCATCTAACAACAAATGCAGTGCATCTTCATCGCACACGGCAAGGCGTGCTTCCATGCGCCGCAGCACGGGCATGCTGGCGCGACTACCGCTGGCCTCAATCGCTTCTTTCACCGCTGCGCCTTTGCGCACATGCGTCAGTACTTCGGCAGTGCGAGTGCGCTCTCGGGCAATCGCCGAAACAATCATGCCGAAGGCATCGCGTGGCGCCAATCGACGGCCATCCCAACTGCGCATGCCTTGACGCGAAATGCGGCGCATTAAGGACAGAGCGCGACCACTGTCGCCACAAAGGAAGGCATCGGCCATGTCGAAGGCAGTGCCTTCGGCGCTATGCGCCACCACCTGGCGCACCTCTTCTTCGCCGATGCTGTCTAGACCAAGCATATGCAAATGCTCGAGGGCGCCCATCAGGTCGCTGGCGCGCGCGCCTGCCATCTGCACAATCAAACCGGCGGCGCCACGCTCCAAGCGCAGCTTGCGTTCGCGCGCTTCGCCAAGCAAAAACTGTGCAGCCTCGCTGGCATCGGGCTCGGGCTTCCATGGCGGCGGATCGGCATACAAACTGCGGAAGCGCAACTTCTCTACCCCCTTCTTGCGCGTCGCCGAAAGCTTTTGCGCACCTTTGCCACTGCTGGCGCCAATATGCACCATCATGAACTCGGGGCCGCCGTCTGCGCTGGCCGCTTGCAGCAACTCTTCCGCCAAGCGCGGCCAACGATTCAAACCCTTGCCAGCGCGCTGCAGCAGAAGCACTTTGCGCGAGGCGAACAAGGAGGAAGACTGTAGGAAGGCGTCGAGATCTTCCGCACGGAAGTCGGGCGAGCCCCCATCTTGGTCGAGCAAATCACAGTCGCCAAGCTCGTGGGCATACTTGCGGGCTGCGGCAAAAAGCTGCTCGGCAAACCATGACTCCTCTTCTCCGCTGGAAGGCGGAACAAGCAGAAGTAGGCGTGGCAGTTCCCCCTGCTGAATCTTGGCCAGGGTTTCGCGGAACTGACTGCCGGGGTCGGCCTGACGGCGTTTGGCAGCACTCATGGTTGCCCCAAGATAGCCGCCTCGCTGAGGTCAGGCAGGGACCCACACAAGCCGAGGAAAAACACCACGCCGACCCAGGCATTGACGCGGAAGAATACCAGCGGAATGCGCTCGCGGCCGCCGCGTAAAAGCCAGTGCTCGAGGAAGAGCAAAGCCGCCACCAATCCAAGGCCCACCCAATAGCTGGTTTGTAGGTCGGCGCGCCACCCCACCCAGGCCCAGGAACCAAGGGCCAAGGCGAACACCAGCGCCGAAACTTGCTGGGCACGAGCCGCTCCAAAACGCGCGGGAAGACTCAATAACCCCTGCGAGCGGTCATGTTCGATGTCCTGCATGGAGTACAAGAGATCGAAACCGGCCACCCAGGCAATCACGCCGAGGCCGAGGCCGAGCGGCAGATACCAAGCGCCATCGAAACTCTTGTTGACCGCCAGCCAGGCTCCCAGCGGAGCACAAGCCAAGGCAAATCCTAGGCCCAAATGGCACAGCCAACTAAAGCGTTTCAGCTGGGAGTAGCCGAGCAAGATGAGCAATACTGGCAGGGAGAGCCAACCACAGATGGGCGCGAGCCAGAAAGAGGCGCCGACGAAAAGCGCCATATTGACCAACAAAAACAGGCGCGCGAAACCCAGCGACAAGGAACCAGTCACCAGCTCGCGGTCTGCGGTGCGCGGATTGGAGGCGTCGATGTCGCGGTCGGCAATGCGGTTGTAAACCATGGCCGCGTTGCGTGCAGCCACCGCAGCGACCACGATGCCCAACAAGTCCTGCCATGGTGGAAGGCCATGCGCCGCCATCCATGCCCCCGCGAGGGCAAAGGGTAAAGCGAACACACTGTGCTCAAACTTCACCATGCGCAAGGTGGTGGAAAGAGAATTCATGCTTGGCTTAGGCCGCCGTCCCAGGCAGGAACCTGGGTTTGTTCGATGTCACAACAGGCGAGGATTTTTGCGCAAACATGATCGACTAAATCCAAAACGGTTTTCGGTTGGTGATAGAAGCCTGGCGAGGCTGGCAACACCGTGGCTCCGGCCCAAGCCAACTTCGATAAGTTGTCGAGATGCGTGCGCCCCAACGGAGCCTCGCGAGGCACCACGAGCAACTTACGCCCTTCCTTCAGGGCCACCTGGGCGGCACGCTCCAAAAGATTTGCCGCACTGCCATGAGCAATGCCGGCGACCGTACTGAGGGAACATGGCACAAGCAGGACCGCTTCGCCGAGAGCGGTTCCCGAGGCTGGCGGCGCGCCAATGTCGCCATGCGGCCAGAGCTTGACCAAGGAGGCATCTTGCCCGTCCTCTAAAAGCAGACTAGGGTCGTCTTGCAGAATCAGCGAGGTCTCTTCCTGGAGCACGCGGCGGGCTGCCCCGGAATACACCAGGTCCACGGCCACGCCAGCAGCCACCAACATTTGCAGGGTGCGTACAGCATAGAGGGCGCCACTGGCTCCACTCACGCCCAAGAAGACGCGGCGGACATCGGGTTTGGCGGCAGGTGACATGCTTAAGTCAGAAGGTAGAGGGCATCGTAAGCGGCGTGGGTGTAGGCGGCGACGGCAAGGCCTCGAAAAAGAAACAGCAGGCCAAAACTCAGGCCGGCCAAGGTGCGAAAGGCGAGGACCTCGGCTTCCAAGGCTTCGGGATCTCCGGGAATGGCATGGGCCAGAGCAAAGGCCAGACTCGACAACAACAGCGCAATGAACCAGGCCAAACGTCGTGCGCTGACTTCTCCGGCGAGGCGACCGAAGACGACCTGTAGTCCTAAGGCCAAGCCACCTAAAGCTACAGCGCGAAACAGCAATTCTTCGTACAAACCTGCACCCGCCGCGATGGCGAGACGACCCCAAACACTGGCTTCGGAGCCGTTGGCGGACGCGCCAGCCGCACTCTCTTGCAGAATCATCAGCGGCTTCGAGGTTAAGGGCAACCACTCTGTCAGTTGAGACAATACTGGACCGAGGAGGAGCGCCCACAAAATGCCCTCGATCAAAATTAAGGCCGCACCGCCGCGCCAAGCCAGCTCCAGCTGCTGAATGCGGCCCAGTGCCCACAAGAAACTGGCGATCAGCAAGGCACCGAGCACCCACTGGCCTGGCATCCCACACCAACTGACCGCCGATTCCACTAGGCCGTAGGCTTCCAGAGAAGCATGCTGACGACCGAGAAGATGGATGAGGCCCAAGGGGAACAACATGAGAAAGGTCACCGCGGGGTCGCGGTGAGCCTCTCCTAGGCGATGCAGCTCTCGCTTCATGCCCCCGGAGCCTTGGCTAGGAAAAGCCGCGCGACGCCCCCACTCAATCCTGCTTCCATGGCAACGTCAAAGCCACTCTCTTCCAGCCAGCGTCGAAACTCGGTAGGCGTGGCGAAATCGTCCACGCTTTCGGGGAGATAGGTGTATGCACCTGTACGACCGGCACGAACAACTTTGGCTAAGAGCGGCAGAATGTAGCGAAAGTAGAAACGAAACAGTCCCCGCCACAAGGGATTGGGAATGCGGAAAAACTCAAGAATGGCCAGTTGCCCACCAGGCCGCAGCACGCGTAAACATTCGCGCATGGCTAGAGGCGGTGACTCGACATTGCGAATGCCGAAAGCAATGGTGACGGCATCGAACTGATTGTCGGCAAAGGGCAAGGCTTGGGCATCGGCCTGAACCCAGCGCACTTGGTCTGCATGTTCTTTGCCTTGGGCACCGTGCAACATGGCTGCCGTAAAGTCTGCGCCCACCGTGCGGCAGCCGGCCTTTTGGAAGGCCAAGGCTAGATCTCCGGTGCCACAGCATAGGTCGAGGACATCGTTGCCAGGAGCAAGCGCTAGCTCACGCATCAGCCTCTTTCTCCAGCGTCGGTCGATGCCGAAACTGAGGAAGCGATTGAGGAAGTCGTAGCGCGGGGCAATCTCGGCGAACATCGCCTGAACTTCCGGCCCTGGAGGCGCTGCCATGTGCCTAGATTGTCCCCTTGCCGCGGGACCAGAACAAGCACAACAGACCGCAGGGTGCAAAAAGAAACGGCCCCCCATCGTAATCACGATGGAGGGCCGTCGAAGGCCGTGAAGAGCGGCCTACTGACGCCAGTAGTGGCACAGCACCGAAGCGCCTGGAACCGGAACTGGCTCCACGAACTTCACGCCAGTGCTGAGCTGGATGACGTCGACGAATCCGCTGGACGAAGCCGCGAACAGGAAGCGCGGGTTCGAAACCGGAGCGCCACCGCGGTTGAGACCTTTGCCGGAGTGGAACACCGAACCACCAACTTGCACGGCCAGAGGCTGAGTCAGGCCACCGAAGTTGTTGAGGTCATCCAAAGCCAAGTCGAGAATCGACGAGCTCGAGAAAACGTTCTGATAAGTGTTCCGCACCTTCCATTCCTTGGAACGGCCGGAGGGGTCCACCACAACGCCAGGCTGAATTCGAATCAGCTGAGGTCCTGCGGGCGCGTTTTCCAACCAAACCAAGTCGACTGCTGCCGAGTTGCCATCGTTGTAGGCAATGAATACCGCGTGTTGGGTACTGGAAGGGTCAATCAGCAAGGCGCTCGGTGCGTTGAAGCCGGTGCGGCCATCCAAGGTCGGCTGACTGATGAAGTCATCAAAGCCGATGCCCTGTACACCATCTGGACCGGACTCAAAGATGTCCATTTCGCCAGACTGACTCACGACGTAGGCGTAGTAGAGGCCGGTGTTGAAACCGAAGCCAGCATCGCGGCCGGAGACGGCCAACTGACGGGCGCCATCGACACCAGGAATGATCTTGCGGATGTCCAACGAAGCGCCGGAGAGCAAGGCCAAGGAACCCGAACGCTCGCACAGCACCAGGATGTCTTCGCCATCTGGCTGCCACACGACTTCGGTTGGGCCAAGACCCAGACGGTTATTGAGTTCATCCACGAGCTGCGAAATCTTCACCACTTGGTGGAAGGTGTTCGAGTTCGGGTTGGTGTCAATGAAGGTCACGGTGCTTGGGCCGTTGTTCGACACTGCGAGCGTGTTGAGGTCAGGCGAAATCGCCAAGTCGCGTGGGTCACTGACCGGGATGGTCTCGATGACGTTCATGCGGTTGGAGTTGAGCACCACAACCTGATCACTTGCTGCGTCGAGGACGTAGAGGAAGTGGCCAATCTGCTGACGCAAGGTGAAGGTCGGGCAGGTTGGGCTGGTCGGCGCTGGGCCCCAGAAGCCTGCGTAGTTGGCAGACTCGGTGAGGAGACCAGTCGGGCCGAAGCCACCGATGGTGCCGAAGGGGTCACCAGGAACCAGCAAGTTGCTGGCCACTGCGCCGTCACGGTTGGCGTCGCCAAAGGTCGGCTCTTCGGTCTGAATCAACGGAGCGAAGCAAGCCGGTGCCAACTGAATCCGAGGTGGGTTCGGGTGGGGCGAGTGCGAGATCGAGTTACCCGCGCGGGTACCACCGTTGAGTGGGTGCGTCTGGAACGCCGCGTTGGCGCACAAGTTACGACCACCAGAGAGGCATTCGAAGTTGTTGAAGGCGATGTCCAGCGGATAGCCGAGCATCATGTCGATGGCGGTACCGGTAATCTCTGGAGACACCAACTGCGAGCGCAGCGTGGAGTCCAAGGCCAGAGTCATGACGCCGCGCGAGCCACCAGCCAAGGAGGTGGTGTCTGCGGTCAGCGGCGGGAAGATATCTGGAACACCGAGGTTCGGGTTGAACGGGAACTTCGAGACGTCGCCGCTAATCGGCTCGTGGAACTCGTTAAAGCCCACGTTGTAGAAGGGGTTGACGCTGTCGAAGGTCGGGTCACCCGTTCCTTGGCCGAAGCCATCAAGGTCGATGACGCGAATACCGCCAGTGGTGCCACCGCCGTTCGAGGCCACCACAATGGCGCCAGGAGCGACAGGGACGTTGACCAAACCAGGGCAGTCAGAGCCAATCGAGAATGCGGTGGAAACCGTTTCCGCTGAAGAACCGTCTTGGTTGCCAAAGAGGTCGGTTGCTGCGTTCTTGAAGTAGGTGACCGTGGCCTGTGCTTGCGCACCGAAGGGGTCGGAGCCTGGGAAGTTCACCACCGGCACAATGCGGTACTCGGTGAAGTTGAAAGGGCTCACCGGCTCTACCGTGTAAGGCAGCTGCACAGTTTGACCCGGAGGAGGCGAACCAGGCGAAACTGGTGGTAGGAACTCGACGGTGAACTCGTTCGAGAGCGCCGGAGGAACCGTGCTAGGCAGTGGGCCAATCGAGAACGGCTGACAAGCTTCGCCGAAGCTGAAGCGGATCTCCGTATCGCAGGGCAGGTTGGTCGCCAGGTTGCTCGGGGTGGTTACTGCAGTACCGCCCAGGCCATCGAGCAGAACGTCTGGAGCGTTCAGGTCCGAACCCACAACGGAGGTGGCCACACCCCCTTGCTCGAGGACTCGGTTATCTGCGGAGGTCACACCACCGACGACTTCGTTTTCCTCGATTCCCTTAATCACCACGCGAATCACGCGGTCAGAAGGGAAGGTTTCGTAGGTCGAGAGGTTCTGGTCCGTGTCGACCACGAACACAAAGGTGTTCTTGTTGATTAACGCACCTGCACCTACAAAGCTGCCGTCGACAATGCCATTGGCGTCGTCATTGGTGCCTGGGAAGCCTACACCTGGCTGGAGCGTACTGCCGTTGCGATCAATATCGCGTGCGGTGACCCCGTTTTGGCCATCAGGGCGAACCCAGCGCTCAAGCGAGTTGCCACTGCCGACGTCGTAGGTGTTGCCGTTGATGAAACCACGCCCTTCTACTGGCTCAGACTGGCCCGTAGTGGGATCGTAAGCGACCACAGACAAAGTTCCGGTCAAACCGTTGTTGGCCAAGCCGGAAGCGGTGCGGTCCAGCACCGAATCCAAATCCAGCGAACGCGAGAACTTCACCGCGACGAAGTGGTTGCCGGTGCGACCCGATGGGTTGATGGCCGTGTTCGGCCAAGTGGCCGGAGGCTTCACCGGGTTCAACACCGTAGGCGGGTTGTTGATGAGATCGTCAATCGTACGAATCTCAAGCAACTGCGCCGTGGGCAGTCCAGTCACAGGGTCCGCGACTGGGACCACATAAGGGAGAAGGCGACCGAAGCCGTTCGTCACTTCCACGATTTCCATCGTGACAGCAGAGGCGTTCGGATCTCCGAGCCCACCACCACCACCACCACCGCATGCGGGGAGGAGAGGCAGAAGACAGCCGAGAGTGGCGAGTTTCAGAAAGTTACGTGGGTCCATGTTTGCTAAGTGGCCAGGGTAGGAAGGGTCCTTACCGGCATGGAAGCAACAATCATGCCATGCCCCTGGCAGGCTGACTAGAGGCGAATCAGCGTGAAATCCGCCCTAATTCGTGCGAAGTCGCACCGCCGGCCTCAAAAGGCGAATCCTAGCGCTTCCTGCTTGGAATCGGAGGGGCTTTTCGGCAGAATCATGGCATGGAGAAGGACTCTGCCCTCCAGCCGGATGCGGCAAGCCGTGGTGAGCGGGATGATGAGCGTGGCCTGCAGCCGCGCGATCTTTCCGAATTCCAAGGGCAAGAGGCTGTCCTCGCCCCCCTTCGCCTCATGCTGCGTGCAGCCAAGGGTCGAGATGAGCCCCTGGAGCACCTCCTCTTCACCGGTCTCCCCGGACTCGGCAAGACCTCCTTGGCCATGGCGCTGGCCGCGGAAACCGGTAAGCCTCTACGCATGACCAGCGGGCCTGCGCTGACGCGCGGCAAGGATTTGGTCGGGATTTTGAGTCAGCTTGAGCGCGGCTCGATTTTGTTCATCGACGAGATTCATCGCCTACCCACCGAAGTCGAGGAATACCTCTATGGCGCGATGGACCGCTTCCAAATCGAGTGGACCTTTGACCAGGGTGTTCATGCACGACTGCTTAAGCTCGACTTGCAAGCCTTCACCTTGGTTGGCGCCACCACCCGCGAGGCTTTGCTCACTCCCCCCTTCCGTTCGCGCTTCGGCCATCACCTGCGCTTCGAACCCTACAGCAACGAAGCCCTGATTGGCATCTTGGCGCGTTCGGCCAGCTTGCTCCAAACCAAACTCGAGCTTGCTGCGGCACAACAGCTTGCGGAACATTCCCGTGGCACGCCTCGCGTGGCCAATCGTCTGTTGCGCCGTGCTCGGGATTTGGCGCAGCTCGAAAACCAAGGCTGCATCGATGCCGCAATCGTGACCAAAACCTTCTCGTTACTCGACATCGACACTCTTGGCTTGGAACGGCCAGACCGTCGCATCTTGCAAGCACTCGCCGATGCGCAAGGTGGTCCACTCGGCTTAAAGAACTTGGCCGTGGTCGTGGAAGAAGATGAAGACACCTTGGCTGATGTCTATGAACCCTTCCTGATTCGCCGCGGCTTTTTGCTGCGCACTCCACAGGGTCGTGTGCTGACGCCATCGGGGTGGCGCGCAATCGGACTCAATCCACCCGCTGCGCAACACGAAAGCGCTTCATGAGCCCCACCGCCCGGCGCCTTGCCTGGATTCCCCTCCTGGCCCTGGTGATTTGGGGTGGTGCCCGCGCCTGTGATTTCCTGTCCCCGTCGCCCTTGGAAGAACGCCCTGGGGACCCGTGGAATCCACCGATTCTGGTCAGCCTGACTGGCCTCACTGGCCGCGAGTCGGTTCCGCTCGCCGTTCATGGCAGCTATCGCTTGTTGACCATGGATGAGGAGAGTCAAGTCATCTATGAAGATGTCGGCTTCGAAGGCGACCTCACCTTCGATGCCGCGGGCATTCGCCTCGGCCAAATCCATGGCGACCGCGATCAACTTTGGCTAGAGCCTGCCGGCAATGAAGCGATTCGCATCGGCGACCTTACTTATGACGGTCGCTTGCGCATGGATTTAGAACGCACGCGAGCGGGCCGCCCCAAGAGCTTGCGCCTTTCTTTAGAACTTCCCCTGGAGAGTTATGTGCTCGGAGTGGTCTGTGGCGAAATGGCCACCATGACCCCGGGCATTCATGAGGCCCTACGCGCCCAAGCGATTGCTGCCCGCTCCTATGCGCTTTGGCGATTGAGCCAAGGTCGCTCGCTGCGCGACAACACCAGTGACCAAGTCTTCCGCGGTGCCGATTTCCTGACTCAGGAAGCGCGGCGCGCGGTGCAAGAAACTCGTGGCGTGGTGTTGTTCTGGGACGACACCCTATTGCCGAGTTATTTCCACAGCGATTGCGGAGGAGGTACCACTAATGCCAAAGAGGCGGGCTTCACCAAATCCGAAGTCACTCCCCTCTCCGGTGTCTTAGATGCCAGTTGCGCTGAGCAATACGACTGGCAGCGTCAGGTGTCCGCGAGCCGTTTTGACCGCTTGGCCGAACGCCACGACATTGGCGATTGGCTGCGTGCCATCCAAGCGCTCTCTAAAGATCCTTATGGGCGCATGGTCCAGGTGAGGCTTTTGGGCGAGGAAGATCATGTGGATTTGCCTGCCGACCAAGTTCGGGCAGCCCTGCGTCTGCCCTCCTCGCGTTGGACCGAAACCAAGCTGCAGCAAGACGGCTCGCTGGTGGTCTCTGGCCGCGGCAATGGGCATGGCGTCGGCATGTGCCAAAAGGGTGCGATGCGCCTGGCGCAAAAGTCACTTTCGGCAGAAGACATTCTCGCGCACTACTATCCTGGCGCGGCGCTCCATCGCTTGAGCACCGCTGACCAAACATTGTTGCCGTGAGTTTCCGTTTCCAACTTCACCAAGGTACGGCCGATGGGCCGCGCCTCGGCACTCTGCAAACTTGGCACGGCAATGTCGACACCCCCACCTTCATGCCGGTGGCTACCCGTGGCATGCTTCGTGGGCCGTGGCCGGATCGGCTGCGCCCGATGGGCGTGGAAATGATGTTGGCCAACAGCTTTCACCTGTTTGCGCGCCCCGGCGTGGAAACCGTGCAGAAGCTTGGGGGCATTCACAACATGATGGCTTGGGATGGCCCGGTGCTGACCGACTCCGGTGGCTTCCAGGCCTTTAGCTTGGCGGCGATCTCCAAGCTCGATGACCAAGGTCTCAAGATTGAGCATCCGGTTCATGGCGGAATCGTCGATTGGACTCCGCAGGTTGCCTTTGATGTGCAAGCTGGCTTAGGGCCAGACGTCGCGATGTTGCTCGACGAATGCCCTGCGGACCCACGCGATCTCGACTTGGTGAGTGGTGCTGTGCGCCGCACTTTGTTGTGGGCACGCCAACAGCGCGACCTTCACGAAAAGGCTGGTGGTGTCGATCGCGGCCAAGCGCAGTTCGGGATTGTCCAAGGTGGAGTCTTCGCCGAGCAACGCGAGCATTGCGCCAAGGAACTCTGTGCCATGGACTTTGATGGCTATGCGATTGGCGGCGTCAGCGTTGGCGAAGGGCACGACGCCATGATGGATGGCGTCAACCATTCCACCCCTCATTTACCTGTTGATAAGTCGCGTTATCTGATGGGAGTGGGCACGCCGCTCGATTTGGTGGAATCAGTGGCGCGCGGCATCGACATGTTTGACTGCGTGTACCCCACGCGGTCCGGGCGCTTCGGAACCATCCTCACCGATGAAGGTGCACTTCACCTGCACAATGCGCGTTTTGCTGAAGACCCGCGGCCCTTGGTTCCCGGTTGCCCTTGCGACGCCTGCGCGACAGGCGTGCCACGTGGAGCCTTGCGTGCAGGGCTCAAGTCCAAGGAACTGCTCCCGCCGTCCATGCTGGCGCACCATAACTTGCACTACCTAGTCAGCCTTATGCAGCGCATCCGTGAGAGTTTGCGGGATGGCAGCTTCGAGGCATTACGAGCTGCCATCCGCAAGGCTTATCTCAAGAAGAGTTAAGAACCAGGTTCCTCGTCGATGATGATCGGCTCCTCGACGATCTCTTCGACGATCTCTTCTTCGACTTCCTCGACCTCTTCAATCACTTCCTCTTCGAGGACACTAGGGTCAAGCAGGGCCACGTACTTCGTCGCAACCTTGGTGGCTTCGTGGCCATCATGTCCGCGATAACGGATGATGCCTTTGCCATCGATGATGACAATCGTCGGCCAACCACTGACTTTCCAATCGGTGGCAATATCGGGCTGACCTTCTCGCGCATTTTGGAAACTGCGCCAGTTCAGTTCATTGGCTTTGACCGCCTCCAGGGCAATCTCTGGAGTCTCGTCACTGTTGACACCAATCAGGGCAAAAGGCTTGCCTTCCATCTTCGTCACGAACGACCGTTCGTGTGGGTATAGCGCCCGGCACGGAGGTCACCAATCGCCCCAGAAGTCGAGCATAATGACTTTGCCTTGATAGTCGGCGAGCTGAAAGTCCACGCCCTTCAGGTCTTTGCCCTTGATGTTCACGGCGCGGTCATTGAGTTCGACACCATCGGGTATCTCACCACGCGCAATCGCGGCGGCGCGCTCGGCTGCGGCTTTGGTTTTCGTCAGATTCTTCTTGGCGAGAACCGTCTCCCGCAGTGGCTGCTCTTCCGATCCTTCTACAGGCTCGTTGCCGTCGGACAATATGCCCTTGAGCTGATCGCCATCACGGGTCATCGTGATTTCGAGAGCGAATCCAGGACCAAGCTCGACATCGCAGGAAAAAGCACCAGCTTTCGCATCCCAGGATAAGTTGGTCATCGAAAGCTCCTCGCCAAGGTTGATGGAGCCGCCGAGTGCTTCCTTGTCGTAGGTCAAGGTCATGGAGGCGACAAAGGGGTTCTCGCCATCGGGATCGATGGTGAAGTCCCAAATGCCGACCATGCCAGCGGCGGACCAAGGATCAATCTCTTGGACCACTTTCTCTTTCTGGACCGGTTCCTCGATCTGTGGAGGTGGCGCCGCGTACAGGGTGGAGGCGGTCCAACACAGACTGCCAAGAAGGAATCCGAAGAGCATTCTCATGTCTTCAGGATACCCGAATCCTTGTCAGGCGTTGCCGAAACCGGTTTGGTCAAGGCCACCACGGCGGTGATTCCCACTCCCACACCAATCAACACCAACGCACTTGCCAAACCCAGAAGAAGCCATTGTCCCTCCTTATGGAACTGTAGAACCTTAGACACCAACACAAACAGAGTGATGCCAATCATGAACACCGCAGGAATCGCCAAGGGCAGAGTGCGTCGGCCTAAGCTGCGCAAATAAACCGTGGCGGTAAGCAGCGCCAGTCCAGCGATCAACTGATTGGTGCCCCCAAAGAGGGTCCACAAGGTCAGTCCGGCGGGTTTCCCATCGATCTTGTAGAAAGCAAAAAAGGCGATGCACAGGCAAGCCAGGGTAGTGGCGACATAGCGATTCGTCAGCGGGCGCCCGAGCCAAGCCAAGGCCGGAACACGCGAAATCGCCTGGCCAATCTCCTCCAAGTTAAAGCGCAGCAAGCGTGTTGCGGAATCCAAAGTAGTCAGGGCAAAAGAAACCACCACCATGGCAATCATGGTGATTGCCAACTCCGGGGCAATGCCTAACTCCTGTAGGAAGGAAGCTGCGCCGCGGATGAACACCCCCAGCTTTTCCCCGAGTCCCTGCACTGCGGCCCAGTTGACATAAAGCTCGGCCCAAGCACCCTTGCTACCTAGGGTGCTGGTACAAGCCAAAACCGCGATTAGGGCCAACAAGGACTCCGCGATCATTGCGCCGTAGCCAATCGGGCGCGCGTGGGTTTCACGATCTAACTGGCGAGCCGTGGTGCCACTCGCGACCAAACTATGGAATCCAGAGGCTGCGCCACAAGCAATGGTGATGAACACGAAGGGCAATAAAGGAGGAGCGCCAACCGGATTGGGGTTGAAGGCCGGGGCATCGAAACTCGGCCCCATGACAAAGAAGCCGGTGTACATCAGGATCAGGCCAAGCACCAGCAGCAAGGAATTCAGGAAGTCTCGCGCCTGCAATAACAACCACACCGGCAACACACTGGCGAGCCAGGCATAGGTGAGCAAGATGTACACCCAGGAAGTTCCGCTCGGCCACTGTTCGCGCGAAAAGCCCATGGTCGGGAAGGCGTAACCGAGGCCAATCAAACCGAGCAGAAGCAGAAAGCCGATGCTTGTGACCGGGGCTAAGGGCTTGCGCTTGACGTAGAGCAACCAGCCACAACCTAGGGCCAACAACATCAGGCCAGCCGAAGGCAACACGACCTCGGGGAAACTCGTTTTGGAAAGGTGCAGCGCCTGCGGTTGAAAATCATCTCCCCAAGTGAACAACAGGGAAATGACGAAGACGAACACCCCCATGGCGAGCGACACGCCAAACAGAATCAGCAGCAGGAATAGCGCTTTGGCCACAGGGCCCAAAATGCTTTCGCATAACGCGCCGATGCTTTCGCCACGGTGGCGCACTGAAAGCACCATGGCCGAGAAGTCGTGGACACAGCCAATCAGAATTGCGCCGCCGACCACCCACAATAGTGCGGGTAACCAACCCCAAAACACCGCCACCGCAGGGCCAAGCATCGGCGCAAGTCCCGCAATCGAGGCAAAGTGGTGGCCGAAGAGGACTTGCGGCCGGGTAGGTACAAAGTCGATGCCATCTTCTTGCTCGTGTGCAGGAGTGACCAGTTCCGCGTCGAGGCGGTAGATCTTCTGCGCCAACCACTTGCTATAAAAGCGATAGCCGAGAAAGTAAGCGACTAAAGCTAGGGCAGTGACGACGGCTGGCGACAAGAAGGCTTACTCCCCTCGAGCTGGCAGAACACGCAGTTCGCGCACCACAAAGACCATCATGGTGTCACCCTCGGCGCCAATTGCTTGGGCAAGCTGGGCATCTGGCGCTACTTGCCTCGGGCGCGATTCCCAAACACCTCGGACAACCACTTCGCGGCCGCGCAGCGCAGGCAAATCATGCAGCCCCTCTTTGTCTTCTAAGGGCATGACCATCTTGCCACGTTGCAGGCGAATGCTGGCCTGACCACCTGGAGTGGACTCGCGCACGACCCAACCCACCAAAGCCACACTGGATTGGCCGTCGCCTTGATAGGGAGCCTTTTCCGTATGCAGTTTCTGGCGCAACACCTCTGCCACTGAGGTCCTTCCGGCAGCCTGGGCGGCGCGCTGACGCGCTTCGAGGGAACCTAAGTAAAAGCGGCGCAGTCCGTCGAGGCGTGCCAAATCGGCGCGCGTGAGATCCATTTGTTCCACGTCGGAACTATGCCACAACACCTTGCCATAAACATCTTCCAGGGTGTCGGCGCGAGCACGATCCCAGTTGTTGTCGGAGCGGGTCACCAAGGTGGCGAAGCGTTCTAACTCCAGCGCGGCAGCGGCGCGAGCTGCAGCGGGATTCTTGGCGATGGCGGCTTCGTCTAGGCGGAATGCTGGTGTCGCCGGCAGGCTCGCTTCTGCTGCCGCGGCTCCTTCTCCAGCAAGTCCTGCTTCGCTTTCTTGCACAGGCCTATTCCCGTCCAATCCCTCGGCTTCAGCAACCTCGGTAGTGGATGGATCTGCTACCGGCGGAGGTTCACTGCCCATAATTTCCGGGGTACGATGATCCACGACGGCTTGCCATTTTTTAACCCAAGTAGCTTCCTCGAACTCTGGGAAACTGAGGTGACGACTCTCCACCCATACTCCCACCTTTTCACTGCAGCGCACTTGCACCCAATCGCCATCGACCTGAAGACGATATACCGGTGACTCGCGATCAAAGTGCCCCAAGGGGTGAGAGTCGGCACCAGTGGAAGGGCGCGGGCGGATATTGACATTGCCACGGCTAATCGTGCCCGTGCCTTCGGCATCGAAAGTCACGTAGTCCTGATGGACCCAGACATCGAGGCCACCGGGGACACGGACCTTGGACCATGGGACCAACTCCCCGACCACCTCCACCGGCAAGTCGGCAGGGGTTTCCAAAACCACGGCAGCGCGTGGATCATAAAAGGCATGCAGCTTCACCCCTTCCTTGGCAACCATGGCTCGACGCGGTTGCTCTTGGGCGGTCAAGGCTGCTGCCGGAATGAGGCAGCTCAGCAGGAGGGCAGGCAGGTGGGATGTGGCCATGCCCACAGTTTGGACGATGGCGGCGTCCGCTTCAATCCTGCACTTGGAGCTCTTCGAGGCCAAGGCTCAGGGCCTTTCCGGTAGGGACTCCCTCGCGGTCAAAAGCCTCATAGCGCAAGGTGAGGCCCGTTTCGCCGCGGAAAAAGCGCAACATGGCGAAATGCTCGACCTGGATTTCGCTCCCGGGAAGGCGCTCAGGTGCCTGGGCATCTGGGGTGGATTCGCCGATACCGGCCGCAAGCGGCGAAGCGGTGAACTCATACAGCGGGTAGGACAGAATCTCTTCGCGGCGCAAAACTTCTCCGATATGGCGGTCCCCGCTCAGAAATAGAACACCAGGGATTCGCTCCTGGGCCAAGAATTGATAGAGGCGCTGGCGATCACTCGGGTACAAACGCCAACTTTCGAAGCGGTGGTAGTCCGCCAAGACCTGCATGCCGGAAATCACCAGCTTGAACTCTGCCTGGGATTCGCGCAGACCCTGCTCCAACCACGCCCACTGCGCGGGCGCAAGGAGCTGCCTACTTGCGGCGGGTTGCCAGTGCACTGGACTGCGGTCGAAGCGCGTATCGAGAAAGAACATCTCGACGCCTCCATAAACCATCGAGAAGTACACCCCATCTTCGCCGGCACCACCTGCAGAGGGATTGGCCCAATAAGAATCAAACAGACGAAGAGAATCCAAACGCAGGGGATAACTGCCGTCGGCATTATCGGGACCATAATCATGATCGTCCCAGGTGGCTAAGTTACTTCGCCCAGCAAGCAAAGGGCCGAGGGCCGGAAGCGCGCGCTGCACCCGCCAACGATTCTCCATCGCCATCGGGCTTTCCCACTCCTTCTGGCGAAAATCGTAATAGACGTTATCCCCTAACCACAGGAACAAGTCGGGATCTTGCGCGGCAACTTGCAAAAAGATGCCTTGCGTGGGGTCAGTTCCCCAATCGCCGGCACAGGAACCAAAGCCTAGGCTGAAGTCCTTCCAGGTACCCGGATCGGGAGCGGTGCGGATGCTTTGGCCATGTTGGTCTGGGAGCAAGGTGGCATCGGCGCGCAGACGATATTCATACTGCGTATCGGGCTGAAGCCCCCTGACCCTGGCACTCCCGCGCGCGGTGGCTATCGGCAGGTCTTGCTGATGCCAAGGGCCTGGATTCTCGCGAAACTCAATCACCAAATCTGCCGGCCGCTTCAGTTCCACCCAAAGGCGAAAGGAGTCCGCTTGAACCGCCCCCACCATCGGGCCACTGAGCAAAAGACCTTCCTGCTCAGTCGCCCGGGGGGCTGCACATGACGCGAAGGCGAATACAAGGGCAAAACTGCGCAATGACATAGGCCTGTTTTACAACAGGGCTAGGCCAAGCACAGGCCTCTACCGCTTCTTCTTCTTTGGCTTGGCGTTCCAGCGGGGTGGCTTCTTCCACCACTTCTGCATGTCCGCCAAAAACTCGGAGCCAAAGGCTGCATCGAAAGCCTCTTGATACTGCTCCTTGGAGAAGGTTGGGTTTCCGCCCCAAAGATTCTCCGTTAGGTAGAGATCCTGCAAGGCACCCAGGAAGGTCTGAATGCCTTCTGGCTGCTCCAACATGGCATAAGTCGCCCAGGCAAAGGACAGGTGAGCGAGATCATTGCGATAGGGATTGGCCTTGTAGGAATACAGGGTGCCAATCACGTCGGTCAGCTCGGCAACGGCCTCTTTGGTGTCGCGGCCGCGCCAATCGCCATGAGAGGAGCTGAATACGAATCCGTTGAGGTACCAAGGACCATAGACTTCACCCCAGCACATATCTTCCAGGGCGGTGGCAATGCCTTCCCGCACCCACAAGGGCAAGATGCCGTAGCGACGATTCAGGCTCAAGTGCGCCAAATTATGCGCCAAGGACCGCTCCGGAATGGCTTCTTCCTGAAAGTTGGTGTCGTGGAAGTAGCAAGTCAGTTCAGGAGCGAAAATCGTGAACCCGGTAGTATTCTTGGAGCGAGCCATGAAATCTCGCTGAGAGGGCGCGACGGTTTTGACGACATCTAGCAGGCCGTGATAATGGGCCGGGTCGACAAACAAGAAGGACAAGAGTGGGTCCGTAGAGGCAGGAATATCGAGGCCGGCTTCGCGCAGTCCGGATAGAACCTCCTCCGATTTAGGGGTTGTCGGGGAGACTCCAAAGGCATGGTCCATGCGCGACAGCATGGTCTCGACCGCCTTCATGAAGTTTTTGCCTTCACTCTTGGAGAAGTCGGTGTAGACGACAATTCCACCATCTTCGCTGACGAACTTCCGCAAGCGGTTTTCTTCGTCTTCGCCAAAGGCCACCACAGCTTGGGCGATTTTGGCTCCTTCTACGGCAACTGTCTCCGTGACGGTGAGTTCACGTGTGTTGCCTTCAGAATCTGTAATGGTTTGTTGCGGCAAAAGGACCGCAGCCAAGGACAAGGTTGAAATGGTGAATATCATGTTGGTTCCAGGAGGCAAAGCCCTCAGTTCGTCTTGGTTTACGGGTGGAGGGGAAATCAGTTGCATGATTTCCCCCACTTTTCCCTTTTCTCTCAAAAAGACCGGTTTATTGGCCCATTATCGGCCCTGAAGGAGCTCTTGGAGTCGAGTTTCCAGCGCCGCATTCTGTAGACGCAGCGCCTCCAGCAAATCTTCCTGCTGATCCTGCCCCTCTTGGAGCTGCTCAATCTCGGCCTGGCGCAGGTTCATCCAGCGCACCTCCTCCATCAGTTGGGTCAGCTCATCTTCGGCGGCATAGCGTGGAAGCAGGCTGTGGGTACGACGAATCATGTCGCGCAGTTCCGCAACTTCGGATTGCTCCTTCCACTCTTGTGCCAGGCGCTCGGCCTCACTGGCTAGGAGTTCGCGATCATCGCCGCGGGCATGCCAGCTTTGACGCAAGGTCTCTGCCAACTGTGCGCTCACCGCAGCCAAGCGTAGACGCTTCGAGGTCAGCCCCCAACGCCCGGTCAATTCCCCAACGGTCATGGGGAAGCTGCGCTCCACGGCTTCGCTGGCGCCCTCGGGAATCCAGCGCAAGCGAACGGTGGCCAGGGTGGCCTCGGCATCGGCTTCGGGCATGAGGTCGAGCTCATAAAGAGCGACGACATCTTGACCGGAACCCACCTCGCCGGCGTCGACTGAGTCATCGCGGAACTGCGCTGCCGTTAGGGACCGGTTTTCATAGCCGAGCTGGCGCCAGCGTTGCACCACCTGCGGGTCGAACTCCACTTGAATCTTGAGCTGACGACCCACCGTGACCAAGGTGCCGAGGAAGTCATCGACCAAGACGCGCTTGGCTTCCGCAAAGTCATCTAGGTAGTGGCAAGAGCCATCGCCTTGGTCAGCAAGCTGCTCCAAGAAGACGTCATTGTGGTTACCCATACCAACACCCAAAGTGGTCAGGTCGACTTCCGCTTCGGCGCGCGATCGGACATCGGCCAAGATCCGCTGTTGATCGGTTTCCCCAGTGTTGGCGACACCATCGGAAGCCAAGATGACACGGTTGATGCGCTTCGGGTCGAAGACCTGCTCAATCATTTCATAACCAAGGGCGAGGCCTTCGCCAGCATTGGTGGAACCACCCGTGGACAGGCTGCGCACCGCACGGCGTAACTTGTACCGTTCGCGCACAGGAATGGATTCCTGCAGCACATGGCCGTGGCTATCAAAGGTCACCAAGCCAAGGGTGTCGTCTTCTTTGAGTTGATCAATCACCAACTCCAAAGCGTCTTTGACCAGCTGCATGCGCTCCCCTTCCATCGAACCGGACTTGTCGATGACAAAGACCAAGTTCATGGCTGGACGTGCATCTGCGGCAATCTCTTTGGCTTTGACGCCGATGCCCAACAACTGGCGTGGTTCGCGGCTGAACACACTCGGCCCGCCTTCCATGTACACCGCGAAGTCATCCTCAGTCGCTACAGGGAGATCGTAATCGAAGTAGTTCAAGAACTCCTCGGTACGGACCGCTGCCTTCGGAGGCACATTGCCGTCGACCAGGTAGGCACGCGACAGGGCGTAGCTTGCGCTATCGACATCCGCAGCAAAGGTGCTGAGCGGGTTGGTCGTCGTCAGCACTGCGGCATTGTCACCGTAGTAGCGGAAGAACATATCGGAGGGACGCTCTCGCTCCTGGCGATGCAGGTGGTTGAGAATCTGTTCGTTGTGGTAACGACGGCCATAACCATCGATGACGACGTAGCCGCTAGACGCACGATTTTCGCGGTCAAAGGCGCCGCCGCCTCCTCCACCGGAGTAACCAAGGCTGGCCAAGCCGCGGAGATCGTCGCCGGCGAGTTCATCGGCCTCTTCGCCTGCAAAGCGTCCGCCCGATGCGTCCTCTTGCACCGTCGACGGCGCCCCGAACACATCGCGACGCAGAGCTTCAGGCTGGCGATTGGCTTCGCGCTTTGGATTGGCTGCCAAGCCCTCCATGGGAGCCGCGCTAGATGCCGGAGATCCAGGTGCAGGAGTGGATGGCGTCGAAACTCCTCCAACCGCAGGGTCCAGCAAGATTTCTTCCACCTCGTATTCGAACTCCGGCTGCAAACTATGGACCAGGTCAGCCGAATCGGCAATGAGGAAGCCAAACTGAGGAGTAACCTCCTGCGCGGGAAGCCTTTGTTTGTACTCGTCGAGAATGTTCTCGGTTCGCGCGCGAACATCGTCCGCTTCTGCGTCATTGCTCCAAACCCGGTCAACTTCCAATCCCCCTACCACGCCTCCAGCGTCGCCGCCGGCGCCAGATGCGGGATTGTGCTGAATCTGGCCCAAGAAATCTTGATTCTTGTCCTTGCCGAGCATGTCCAAGGAATCAGTGTTTCCCGGAATGGCTCGCCCCGGAGTCGCAGGAGAGTTCTCTGCTGATGGCGACTCGTTCTCAGGGCCTGCGTAGCCCAAATCACTCAGTTTGGCTTCACTTGATCTGCCAGAAACGGCTGGGCCACTGGCTTCATATCCTGGGCGCATGTTGACGGAATCCCCCGTCCAGGGCTGCCACAAGGCAATCGCACCGCCGAAGATCAATAATCCTGCGGCCATGCGCCAAGTCGGAGCCTGCCACCAGGGTGGACGAGTCGCCGCTGGGGCGTGGTCTTCGCTTGGAGCGCCGGCCGCCGCCAACGCTTCTGCGCGCAGAGCCTCACGACGCTCAGGCGCCAAAGATGCTGGCGCTTCTGGTGCGTTCTTGCGCAACAATCCGAGCACCTCTTCTAGAGCTTCCTTGCGAGCACGCAACAGGTCGTCGGCGGCAAGCGCCTGCTCGACGCGGGCCGCAGTGGCTTCATCGCACTCACCGAGCAGGTAAGTGGTCAACAGTTGTTCCATCGACGGATCTTGATTCTCGTCGTGGCCTTCCATGTGTTGGTCTTTCATCGTTTCTCCGGCGGCTTAGATGGCTTGGGCGCGACGCAACTGCGTGGTCAATCGATTCATGGCTTCATGAATCAACCACCCCACGGTGCCTGCTTTGATGTCCAGGAGTGCGGCAATCTCTTTGTAGCTCAGTCCTTCATGGACCTTAAGCCACAGAGCTTCCCGTTCGCGTTCTGGCAATTGCTGCCATTCGCGACCGACCAAATCGAGGACCTCCTTGTCGGCATGCACGTCGTCGGGCGTTTTGCTTTCGGCGACGGGCAAGCGTTCGCGGCGAGCCAGTTCTCTGGTTTCCATTTTCATCGTGTCGTAGGCGAGGTTGCGGCAGACCCGAAATAGCCAAGATCCAGCGGAGTCCTCGCTGCCGAGTTCAGGACCCTTCCGGAGCAAGCGCAGGAAAACTTCTTGGACGATGTCCTCGGCTCGGGCCGCTTCACGCACCAAACTGGTGGCAAATCGCAGTAGCGAGGCCTGGTGCCGTTCGACCAGTTGATCGAAGGCTTGGGCATCGCCGGCGCGAAAACTCGCCAGCAAAGTGCCGTCAGCAGGTTCTGAGCCTGTTTTCCTATCACTCACGCCCGAAAGACGACGCCCCCGACGCCTTCTTGGGAGAATTCTCCTCGAAATCCTGAACTCGCCTTAGCGCGTAACGCCGTGCTCCGCGAAGACGCGGTCACGGTAGTCCAGGACTTGGCGGACATAAGCACGCTTCTCAAGATAGCTTCCCGGGAAGAAGCTGCGCTTGAAGCCTTGGACCAGGAGGTCGGCGAGATCCTTTTGCTTGAGCTTGAAGGTGTCGATGGCCAGGCGATATTCGCGGCTGACCGTGGTGCGCGAAACCAGGCGATTATCGGTGCACAAGCTGGTCGAGAGGCGCTGCTTGAGCATTTGCTTGAAAGGGTGGCGGCCAATACTGCCAAGCGCGGGCAAGGTTTGCAGGTTTGAGGTCAGACACACCTCAATATTGATGCGACGATCTGCCAAATGCTGCACCAGACGGTTGATGTAGGCTTTCTTATCGGTAATCGAGCGGTCGCGAATATGACCAGCATGGAATAGCCAGGTGCCATGGCCGATGCGATCGGCGTGAAGGTCGGTCAAGGCTTGGAAAATAGATTCCGGGCCGTAATCTTCACCGGCATGCACCGTCTTACCCATGAAGGCATCGTGAGCGCGCTTGTAGGCATAGCGGTGATCTTTGGCAGGGTAGCCGCGCTCGGCGCCGGCGATGTCCACGCCCACAACTGGCAAGCCATGAGTATCTCGCGCGCGAATCGCCGCCTTAACCAATGCTTCGGAAGCTAGGCCGTACAGAATATGTGGTGGTAGCTCGCCAAAGGCTTCGAACATCTGCGCATAAGTCGGTGAGAACGGTGGCGCAAAGAAGCGCATGGCACAGACCACAATCGCGGCGCGAAAGGCTGGCTCTTCTCCACGCTGGATGGCAGCGCGCGCATTGGCTTTGCGCTCTGCCTTGGCGATGCCACGTGAAGCCGCGCACAAGACGTCTTCGATGCTCATGCCACTCCCCGTCAACAACTGCGGCGCAAAGCGCATTTCAAAGTAGCGCACCCCCTCGGCAAAGTTGTCTTCACAAAGCTCGCGGGCAATGCGCTCGATGGCTTGTGGCGTACGCATGACGGCACAGGTGTAGGCGAAGCCGTTGAGGTAATCTGGCAGGTCCTGATATTTCTCCTTGAAGACCTTGGCGTAAAGCCCTTTGACACTCTTAGCCGGCAGCTTGACCCCCTGCTCTTCGGCGAGTTCTAGCAGGGTTTCGGGACGCATGGAGCCATCGAGATGCACATGCAAATCGGTCTTGGGCAAGTCCTGAATCAGGGTGTCGGAGAGCGCGCTCATGGGCCGCTAAGGTAGTAGCTTTGCGATTGCTTGCAAGTCAAGGCGGGGAAGAAGTTTGCCGAAATAGGATACTGAGGCTCTCGCGCCTACAATCGGCTCGCCTTAGGCACGAAAAGGCTCCCCCGCGTGGGGATTTTGGGTCCCATGAACATTGCCTACCTCACCAATCAGTACCCGAAAGTCAGTCACACCTTCATCCGGCGTGAAATTCGGGCATTGGAAGATCGCGGGCTGAAGATATTCCGCAGCTCCATTCGCAGTTCGGGCGAGACCCTGGCGGATCCAGAAGATTTGGAGGAGCTCGAACGCACCTACATTTGCCTCGAGCGACCGAAGCTCAGGATTCTGTGCGGAGCGTTTGCCGAAGGCTTGCGCCACCCTCTGAAGAGCTTGGCTGCGCTGCGCCTAGGCTACCGACTTACGCGAGTCAGCGACCGTGGCTTTTTTCGTCATGTCGCCTATTGGGTCGAAGCCCATATCCTGATGCGCGAATATCGTCGCCGCAAGATTGATCATGTGCATGTGCATTTCGCGACCAACGCCACCAAAGTAGCACGCATGATTCGCGTGATGGGCGGCCCAAGCTTTAGCTTCACCACTCATGGCCCCAACGAGTTCGATGCGCCCAAGGCATTGGACATCGGCGGCTCGGTGGCCGAGGCCGCTTTTGCCTGCGCCATTACCTCTTACTGTTCTGCGCAGATTCGACGCTGGACTGAGTTCGCACACTGGGGCAAAATTCATCAGATTCATTGCGCAGTGAGCGACGGCTTCTTGGAAGCTTATTCTCCCGTCCAGGAAGATAGTAAGACCTTGATTTGCATCGGCCGCCTGTCGGCGCAGAAGGGGCAGTTGCTTTTGCTCGAGGCCTTGGCCAAGGCGCGCAAGAATGGCGCCGACTTAGATTTAATTCTAGTTGGTGACGGCGAAATGCGCCCGGAAATCGAACGCGCCATTGCCGACTTCCAGCTGCAGGATCATGTGCGCATTACCGGCTGGGTTAATGAGCAGGAAGTTCGCGACTTACTGCAATCCTGTCGCGCACTCGTGCTGCCAAGTTTTGCTGAAGGACTCCCCGTGGTGATTATGGAAGCCTTTGCCCTGGGGCGCCCCGTGATCACGACCTACATCGCCGGCATTCCGGAACTAGTCGAGAACGGTGTCAATGGTTTCCTGTTCCCAGCCGGCTCGGTAGAGGACGTCAGCAAAGCGATGGAAGACGTGGCTGGACTTGATGCCACCCAACTCTCCGCTATGGGCAAACATGGCCACGATGCCGTCGCCCGGGAGCATCACCAGCCCACTGAAGCGGACAAGCTCCATCAACTTTTCCAGGACTATCTAGGATGTGCGGAATAGCGGGAGCCATTGGCGCGATTGACCCCAGTGTGGTGGATGCGGTTCGGCGCATGCACGATGCGCAGAAGCTGCGTGGCCCCGATGCCGAAGGATTTTGGACCAGCCCGGTGAATGAGCAAGGTCAGGGTGTGGTGTTAGCGCACCGCCGCCTGTCGATCATCGACCTTTCCCCTGCCAGCGCGCAACCAATGGGCGCCGGAGGACCGATGAAGTTGGGCGAGCCGGGCGCCATGATGGTCTTCAACGGCGAGATTTACAACTTTGCCGAAGTTCGTCAAGAACTGGAGGCTTGTGGCCATCAGTTTCGTTCGCAAGGCGACACCGAGGTGGTGTTGCGTGCAATGGAACAATGGGGCGAGGAAGCGGCCGAACATTTCCAAGGCATGTTCGCGATTGCTTACTGGGATGCACAAAGCCAAAGCTTGCGATTGTTGCGTGACCGCCAGGGCATTAAGCCGCTTTATTACGCGCATACTCCCGACGGCAAAACACTGCTGTTAGCTTCGGAATTCCGCGCGATTCTGGCAAGTGGCATGATTCCACGAGAGCTTGATCCACGCGGCCTGCAGTCCTTCCTATGGAATGGATTTGTCACCGGCCCGCGCACCATGGTGAATCGCGTCAACCTGCTCGAAGCAGGCAGCCAAAGCGTGGTGCGCCTGGATTCGCTCGAGGTCCATCCCTTGCGCTATTGGAGCCTGCCACGTTGGGGCCAAGAGCGCTCCCCGCAGGATTTAAAGCAAGTGCTGCAAGATGCGGTTTCGTCGCGTTTAGTGGCCGATGTGCCGCTTGGCATTTTCCTTTCCGGCGGCATCGACTCCAGCGCCTTGGCCGCCATGGCCATGTCCTCCCGCGAAGAACCGGTGCACACCTTTAGCATCGGCTTTGAAGAGGTCGAGTTTGATGAATCGAAGTACGCACAGGCTGTGGCCGAGGCGATTGGTTCGCGGCATGAGAATCTGATGCTAACCGGGGCGCATTTCCAGGAGCAACTGCCGACGGCCTTGGCGAGTTTAGACCAGCCAACTTTCGACGGCATCAATACCTACTTTGTCAGCCGAGCGGTGCGCGAGGCTGGCCTTACCGTCGCCCTTTCCGGTGCTGGTGGCGACGAGTTGTTCGGCGGTTATTCCAGCTTCCGTGACCTTCCCCGTGCCAGCGCATGGCATCGGCGCTTGCGTGCGGTTCCGCTGAAGCTGAGGCGCCAAGTCGCGCGCACGTTGACACGCATGAAATCCGGTCCTGCGGGTGAGGTCGGTCCGCAAACGCGTTGGGGCAAGATGGAAGATGTCTTTGTCGACGGCCAAAGTCTTGCCACGCTGTTTCAGATTTCAGCTGGCCTTTACACTCGCAGTTTCCTTGCCGAATTGGCACCTGGTGCCGAAGGTAGCTTTGGATTTAGTGAGGGCTTTCCGCTGGAGAATCTGGAACAAGGCACCACCATGCTTCAGGCCATCAGCCTGATGGAGCTTTCGCAGTTCGTCGGACAACGCTTGTTGCGCGACACCGATGCCGCCAGCATGGCTTCTTCTTTGGAAGTGCGCGTGCCCTTCCTCGATCACCGCGTGATCGAATGCCTAGCTGGCATGGACGACGACACCCGCTTCGCCCCCCTTGGGCGCAAACAACTCTTGCGTGACCTCACCTTGGATCAGCTCGATCCGGCGCTGTTTGAGCGCCCGAAGTCAGGTTTTGTTTTGCCGATTGATCGCTGGTGTCGTGAGGGCTTACAAAAACAAGTGGAAGAACGCCTTCTTGACCAGGAAGCCTGCCGCTCCATCGGCATCAATCCCGATGCCGTCGCTCGTTTGTGGCGCGCCTATCACGCCAATGCCCCGGGGATTTACTGGTCGCGCGTGTGGTCGCTTTTTGTTCTGCTCGATTGGTGCCAGCGTCATGGAATCCAGCGCGCGGCCTAGACCAGCGATAGTTCTTTGCGATTACGGCCAAGTGTTGGCGGGCTTCGATCGCGCGCGCTGCGCAGGAGGATTTGCCCGACTCTTGGGCCGGCCACTCCCGGCCGCGGCCGCCCCGCTGCTGGAAGAACTTCTGCACCCTTTTGAAGGTGGTGAGATCAACGCCACCACCTTTCTAAACACAGTGCGCGAGCCTCTTGGCTTAGCCAACCAGGCGGAGGAGCTGGCTTTTCGCCAAGCCTGGGGATCGATTTTGTGGACCCTGGAGGAACCGATTGCCTTGCTCCGTCGCGTCAAGCAATGCCCCAGCACCGTGGTTCATGTCGTGACCAATACCGACCCATGGCGTTTAGCCTATGCCTCGGAAGAGTTGGGCATGGCCGACTTATTCCAACAAGTCACTGCTTCCTTTGAAGAAGGCGTCACTCCAAAAGGCAAGGACAGTTCGATGTGGAAGGTTGCGCGCCAACGCGCCACCGCGGCCTTGGGCTGCGAGCCAGAGTTGGTGCTCGGCATCGATGATCTTCCAGCCAACATGGCACCCGCCATGGCCGATGGCACCCTGACCCATGCGCATGTCTTCACGGAAGGGCAGAGCCTCGAACGGGAATTACTCAGGCTTCAGCTGATCGATCCAGATCGGCGATGACCAAGCCATAGAGGCATCCACGGCAATCACACGAATGTACACCCATTCTCCTGCTTGCCAATCTTCAGGCTGGTACTCCCCTTCGAGCTTTCGCGTGCCCAATGGACGAGGCAAAAGGTGCAGGGACAGAGGCTTGGACTCATATGCCTTCGTCCAATTGGAACCGGAAATTAGCTCATGCCCTGAATACTCCACTTCCTTTCCGAGCTCTCCAAAGGAAAGCTGCATGGACCCTAAATCGGTCGTGTAGTGCACCGGCACCACCCACCCTCCTTGAGCCTGCGGACGCTGCGACAAGTATTTGAGGTGAGTCGATTCGTGCCACTGATTCGGGCTGGGGGTATTGAATTCAGGTAGGTTTTCCCCATCCATCAGAAAGGGTTCTCCAAATTCGATTCCCTGGCCTCTAAGTTCCAAATCGGGTCGGTTTGGGAGCACTCCATACTGCACCATCAGTAGGCCCCATGTCAGCCGCTCATCCTTTTCCAATTGCTTACCCTGCCAGCGGTGGGCAACCTCGCCATTGCGAATCACCTCCACCCTAGCAATTGGTGCGGGAGAGTTCACAGATACTTGTAACGAGGTCTCAGGTGAAATGGATCCTTGCTCTCCCATGACAAAATCTCCTAACTGCACGTCGAGTTCGATGCGAGCGGTTGCGGCATAACTTCTGCGCTCCCTTAGCGCTGTAAGGATGGACTCCCGCGTTCTTTTCTCCGCAAGGACCACGGCAAAGGCGCCGTTGCTATAGCCATGATCACTGCTTGCAATCAAGCCAAACCGGAATTGGTCCTCAAGAAGATTTCTTACGGAGTTGGAAGACGGCGTCATTTTCCTTGCTTGCCGTAGCCCTCCAACCATTTCATAGGACCCACGTCGCTGGAAAATTTCCACCTGTCGATCGTAGTCCGGAACAAAGCCTGAGGAGGCAAAGGAAACTGGCCCATCTCCAATCTGATGTGGGATTGTCAGAATTCTCTTGCCCTGAAACGAAAGCACATCTGGTTTTTCTACCGAAAGTCCGGTAGGTTGAGAGACCGCCTCGCGGTGCGCAAAAATGACATTTCGATGTCCTTTCGGAAAGGAATATTCAAATCCGTAAAGGGGAATCGGGGCATTTTCGGCATGAACCCGATCAGCCACATCCATGGAATACAACCATGAAGCTTGGCTCATGTGCTGGAAATGGTCGGTCACGGCCACAAAATCTAATTTTCCAGGCCCCTGGGCGTATCGATATTGATCCAAAACGCTTCCGTCGGTATTGGATGCACAACGTGAAAGATCGCTATGGCGATGAAGATCCCCCCACAATCTGAGGTACTTCGCATTGACTACCTGCTGCGCCGGGTCTCCTACCTGATCTGTCTTCCCGATGGGCACCGAATATACCTCCCACGGAGTTAAGTCTGGAGTGGAAACAACAGGCTCACGATCGACGCGTGCTCTTTCTATGTGGGCAAGCGATAACTGGGGAGTATCCATGAAGGACTTCGACCATGGATTCGTGGCTCCAAAATTCTGTAGGCGATTGTCTGAGGTCCAGGCCCCCCAGAGGCCACCGCTTGCAGACGGCAAAACGGCCAAGGAGGCGTGACTGTGGGTATCGCTATGAGGAAGGGTTACGGGTTGACTCCATTGGCCTCCATGGAAGTAGATTCCCCGAAGAATCCAGGCGTTCCTGCGATTTGCTTTGGCTCTACTATTCTTGAAGCCAACAACTACTCGATAGAACAACCATAAGGTTCCATCGCCATCGATTGCCAGTTGCGGCGATTCCACGAACTCCTCAAGCTCCTGGTGGTCCTTTTTAGAAATAGTCCTGAATTGCTCTTGGGTCGGCAGCCTAACCTGATGCCAACCATTAACGTCATGCATCACTAAACGCAATCGCCGTGATTGATGCAACCCACCGGCGTTGCCCCAAGAAGCGTCAGCCTCATCCCAAGCAATCCAGATGCGATCCAGGGAATCCACAGCGATCGTCGAGTGAGCTTCCATAGCAGACGATCGGCTAAGCCGATGCTCCACTTGTTGCTCTGGATCGAGGTATATCACTTCAAAATCTCCATTCCGATAGCGATCGAACACAAGGTGTTGATTCCCATCGGAATCGATGGCTTGAGACGGAGCCCATCCTAAAAATCCACCCAATGAGCCAACGAGAACTCCATTGCGATAGCTGGTCACAGAGCTCTCGATGCCTTGATTCTGTGTCTTGGCGTTTACCTGGAGCACTCCCTTTGCCCAGAAGGCTTCTTCATTCTTGGAGAGGGCGGCGTTCCTCCATTCTCCTTCGTGATAATCCAGTCCCTGTTGACTCTGAGAATCAGTCCATCGCAAGCTAGGGCCTGGCATCAGCAGCGCCGGTTCTCGCGCCCCCATTCCTATATCAGCGGGAAGGTCAATCAGGGTAATGGAAGCTAGGTGCTGAGGATAATCAGAACTAGCCGTACTGAGAAGACCCAGTGTCCCTGCCAAGAGATAGGCGCCAAGGAAGCGGGAATTCACTAAGATTATTGCACTGATTGGCTAATCGGACCAAGGAAGGCATTGTCTTCCCAGGAACCAGCGCCAGGGCCGAGGCGAATCACCACCAAATCTTGGCTGGGCACTACGTAGATGCGCTTCTCCCCAAGACCGGCGGCGTAGTAGGCATCGGCGGGGACATCGGGCATGTCAAGGGCGCCGGTGTTCAACCACCACAACAAACCGTAGAAGGGATTGTCGGTTTGCGAGGGGCGCGTGGACACCTGAATCCAACGCGGCGGGATAATCTGCGTGCCATCCCATTCCCCGTTGCGCAAAAATAGGTAGCCGAACTTGGCGAACTCGCGCGCCGACGCGAATACGGAACGATACGTCAGTGTGTTGCCGACGTTATCTGTCATCCAGCTTGCCTGGTGCATGCCAATCACACCAGCCACACGCATCTGGAAGTAATCGCCAATCTGCATTCCGCTTTGGCGCAAAAACCACTCGGACAACACTTGGCATGCAGAGTTGTTGTAAACCCAAGTCGTCCCGGGAGTGGCATCCATGCCGAGGTTGATCGCGAACTGGCTTTGGTCGTTGGCGATGCCAAGCAAAATATAGTCGGTGATAAAATCCCAGTGCAAGCCGGAGTTCATGCTCAGCAAATGCCGTAGGCGCACACCTTGGTGGGCAGGATCATTCCACTCCGCGATTTCTAACGACGCCTTCTGGTTTGGGTCGGTGTAAATCCCCTCCAACAAGGCAGCGCCATAAAGGCCACTGGTGATGCTCTTGGACATCGAGAAGCTGTCTTCGCGATCATCCTGTGCCCAGTTCGGCGCATACCATTCGGCCACGATGTAGCCATTGCGAATCACTAGTAGCGCATTGCTGCCTTGACCAATGCCGTACTGAAAGGCTTGGCGCAACTGCTGTTCATCCATGCCTTGGGCTTGTGGCGTACTGACAGTCCAGTCTACGGTGGGCCATGGCGCCGAGACCATGCGCGAGGTGGATTGAGCGGGCGCCACCACCAGGTCCTGCCAATTGGCCGGCACCGAACTCGGCAGGTTGATGCCCAAAGAGTCGGCCGCCTCTAAGACATGCGGAGCGAGCGGCACTTGGCGCTCTTCCGCGATTTGCAGAGGAGCCATACAGAGGAGGGTCGAGCAGAGGAAGAACATGGAAGTTCCAGATTAGCAGAGACCGCTCGCTCGGTTGGTGCGAATGCCTAGGCCAAGGCTTCGAGCAGTGCCGAGCAAAGGATGCCGGCAAAAGTGCCCAGCACATAACCACCGACTGCCAGGAGCACGCCGACCGGCGCCAAGGCCGGGTGGAATGCGCTTGCCACGATTGGGGCCGAAGCGGCACCCCCAATGTTGGCCTTGGAGCCCACCGCGACGAAGAAGATTGGGGCCTTGAGAATGCGGCGCATGCCGAGCAGAATCATGGCGTGCATGAACATCCACATCGCGCCAATCACGACGTAGCCGGTGTTCTCTGGCTTCATGATTTCGGAGAACTCTGCCTTGGCGCCAATCGTGGTCACCAACAAGTAGAGAAACACCGAGCCGACCTTGCTGGCACCCACCCCATCGAGGCGGCGCAGCGGGGTAAAGCTGAGGGCAAGTCCGAACATGGACACTAAGACCACCACCCAAGTGAAGCCCTTAATAAAGCTACCCACTGGCGGCAAAATGCCTGCTAGGTTGGTCGCGACGACCGCACCACCGATGCCTAAGGCACAAATCAACAATAAGCTACCCAAATCGGTCGGTCGCGAAACTTCGGCTTCGTAGGCCGCCACCTTTTCGCGTACGCGATCGAGGCTGGTGCGGTCGGCGCCAATCGCTTCGTCTGCATGTTTTTCGCGGCCGGCGAACCACAGCAGGAAAGCCATCCACACATTGGCGACGGCGACGTCGACCACAATCATGATCGACATGATGCTGTCACTTGCCCCAGCATGCTCTTTGAGCGCAATCATGTTGGCGCCACCGCCAATCCAGGAACCCGCGAGTGCACTTAAGCCGCGCCAAGCTTCGTCCCATTGGTCTTCGGGCAGCAAGCCCTTACCGATCGCAAAGGCAATCGGGCCGGAGATGACGATGGCGCCTGTTGCGGTCAAGAACAGGACAACAGCATTACGGCCTAAGCCAAGGATGGCTTTGACATCGACCGCCAAGGTGAGCAATAACAAACTCGCAGGCAACAACCATGTCTTGACATAGGTGTAGAGCACAAAATCCCCTGCCACCGGAATGAGCCCGATATTCGACAAAATCGTGGGTACGAAATAGGCGAACACCAGAAGCGGCACCACGCGGAAAACCGACTGGTAGCGCGGATGGGCGTTGAGCCAGAACAGCAGGCCCAAGAAGCCCAGCAAGACCGCCAAGACTTCCATAGGCCCCTCAATCAGGGGCGCGGTGGGAATCTTTTCGACGACCTCTTGCGGGAGCAACATGAACCTAGTCTAGTTTTGCGGGAAGTCTGGGGGTGGCGGCATGGTGGCCGAGGCGCCACCCGGGGCAGAGGCTGCGCCCTGCTGTTGCGCGGCCTCGTGGTGGGCCAGGACATGGGCGGGCCACTCCAGCGGCACGCCGTTGAGAATCAGGCGAAAGGTGTAGTTGCCAAACTCTTCGAAAGGCATGCCGGCAAGGCGCACCACTGCGCGCGCTTTGGATTCGCGCGTGGCCAGCTGCACCGGCGGCAGTTTCATGTTGACCGCCTTGCCGCTGGGAGCTTCGACCTGAATGCCGACTTCGTATTGACCCTCGCCATCACACAGACCGATGGCCACCGAGAACACAGGCAGGCGCCCAGGCAATTCTGCCGAGGCCAAGGTGTCGAACAAACCGATGAGGCACAGCTTGCCTTGTTCATCGCGGAAGGCGTGGTCGCACACGTGCAGCCACTCCAAAGTGGGAAGAGGATTGGTCATGAGGGTGGTCAGGATTCCTGACGTCGATGGACTACGGTACAGCTCGCCTGGTCTGCAGGCAGAATCAGGATGTCCGCAAGATTGACGTGCGCGGGTCTCGAGGCAACCCACAGCACAGTTTCGGCGATGTCTTCGCCGCGAAGAGGAGTCATGCCGGCATAGGTGGCATTGGCGCGTTGTTGATCGCCATGGAAGCGGACGCGACTGAATTCAGTATCCACTAAACCGGGGTCGACCGAACTCACTTTGACACTAGTGCCATTGAGGTCAATGCGCATGCCTTTGGTCAGGGCATCGACGGCATGCTTCGAGGCGCAGTACACCGCGCCATTGGGATAGACCTCCCATCCGGCGATCGAGCCAATGTTGATGACATGCCCGGAACCGCGTTCGACCATGCCGGGGAGCAGGGTGCGGCTCACCCACAGCAACCCCTTGACGTTGGTGTCGATCATTTCCTCCCAATCTTGATGGCTCCCCTCTTGCAGAGGTTCGAGCCCGCGGGATAGTCCCGCGTTGTTGACCAAGATATCGGGGACCGCCCATTCCGGAGGCAGCGCAGCAAGCGCTTCCTCAACAGCAGTGCGATGACGAACATCGAGCGCAAAGGCCAGGACTTCCGTGCCATGCTGCTCACGCAGAGTGGCTGCCAGTTCGCGCAGGCGCTGTTCTCGGCGCGCACAAAGCAATAGACGGGCGCCTGCCTGGGCGAAGGCACGGGCACATGCCTCGCCGATGCCAGAAGAGGCGCCAGTGACGAATACCGTTTTTCCAGACAAGCTCATGCGGGGACCTCGCGGGCTGACGCGACGTGGCGCAGAGGATAACCTGTCCTCATGTCTCCTACCCTAAGCCGTCGAGATTTCCTTCGCCTCACCGCCGCTGGTTCGGCGGCCGCCTCGGTCACTGTGGCCTGCCAAATGCCCTCGGCGCAGACCACCACTTTGCAGCCGGGCATGCGTTTGCGCCATGCCGCAGTTGGAGTGGGCGGCATGGGGGCATCTGACCTAGGACAAATCGCTTCCCACCCCGATGTTGACATTGTCGCTCTTTGTGACGTCGATGCTGGACGCTTGGCTGAAGCCGCCAAGAAGCACCCGAAGGCGCGCACATTCACCAGCTGGAGAGCCATGTTCGAGGCCATGGCGGAAGAGATTGACAGCGTGCATGTCACAATTCCCGATCACAACCATGCCATCGTTGCCGCTTGGGCCATGGCGATGGGTATGCATGTGTATTGCCAGAAGCCACTCACGCACGATGTGTGGGAGGCACGCATGCTGCAACGCGCTGCACATCATCATGGCGCGGTCACGCAAATGGGCATTCAAAACCATTCCGGCGCCAACTACTTGAGCGCATTGGACTATTTCCAATCCGCTCCTTTCCCTGCGGTTTCGGAAGTGCATGTTTGGACTGACCGCCCCGCCGGGTGGTGGCCACAGAACGTAGAGATGCCCGAGGGCGAAGATGAAGTTCCGGAAGGCTTGGACTGGAATCAATGGCTGGGCACCGCTCCAAATCGCCCCTACGTCAAAGGCGCCTACCACGCCTTTGTTTGGCGCGGGCGCAAGGCTTTCGGCACCGGAGCGCAAGGCGATATGGCCTGCCATCTAATGGATCCTGCACTGTGGTTTTTGGGCATCACAGCACCGACCAGCGTGCAGTCACTCGGCCCCAAACCAACCACCGACAGCTTTCCGCTTTGGTCGGAAATCCGCTACCGATTCCCCGCCAGTGCACGCACCCACGCCAATGGCGTGAAGGTGGTTTGGTATGACGGCAAGCGTTTGCCCCAAGACAGTTTCGATGCCTTCGGCGTGGAAAAGGCATACGCCAATGCTTCTTTCTTCATCAGTGGTGACGAAGCTTTCATGGTCAGTCCCTATGAGCCTTGCCGCCTCTTCCGCCGCGGCGAGGGCGAGCAGGAGTTCACTCCGCCGAAGGTTGATGCCGTGCACCATTGGCATCAGTACGTCGATGCTTGCTTCGGTCGCGATTTGTGCACAGCCAATTTTGATTATGCAGCGCCCCTTTCCGAGGTCGCCCTGCTGGGAAATATTGCCATGGAGTACCCTCAAGAAGTCCTGCAATGGGATGCGCAAAAGCTCAGCTTCCCGAGCCACCCAGCAGCAGATGCCTGGCTCAAGCGCCGCTACCGAAGCAAGTGGAATTTGCCTCTCGGTTCTTAATTTCCGACAGCTCCATCGCATTTGTTTAGCGGATCCGCAAAGATGCGCTAAACTTTGTATTCCCGTGCCCCTCACAACACGAGTCATCAATGAGCGTTGAACGTCAAGACTGGTCGGAAGATCAGTACCAATCTACTCTGAGCAACCTTAGAAACGATTATCCGGGGTATACAGACAATGAACTGTATGCCATTTGGTGTCGTGACTTCGGTCTCATTCCCGTCGATCATGAAGGCAAAGTCATGATGGATCAATGGCAAGCCCACGCGGCCCATGACGGACGTCATGTTGCCGAGGACGGCTTTCGCGTGTCTCGCCCCCTCTATGGGCGCGCACGCAAGGCCAAAAAAGGCACCGCCAAACCTGCAGTGGTTCGCCGCAAGAAAGCGGAAATCGAGGCAGCTCGGGCCATGCCTGGCTCGCCCAGCCGTGGCGGTCCCAGCGAACGCGCACTTTCTCTTGCCGTTCGTTATGACCAGGCTGCCGATTTGCTCCACCGCGTCCGCCCGCACTACCACGAAATGGTGCGTTCGAAAATGCAGTTGGCAGATTACGGTCCCGCGATTCTGACTGAGTTAGCGAAGAGCGATTTCGAAGCAGCAGAAATGCTGCGCGAGCTCGGTCTTGTGAACAGCGAAACCTATAACGGGTAATCCATCGCGCGCGACGCGCGCTTGGCATCTAGAGCATCAAGGAAAGCAAGGACCTCCATGGTCTTCTGCTCTTTGACGCCATGGATGCGAACGTTGACTTCTCCGTTCTCCGCTTCACGTCCGCCGATGACGGCCATGTACGGGATCTTCTCCATTTCGGCTTCGCGCACGCGCTTGCGCAGCGGACCGTCGGACAGAAGAACAGCGCGGTAACCGCGAGCTTCTAGTTGCATTTGCAACTTTTTCCCTGCTTCCTCTTGGTCCTCGGTGATCGGCAAGACAGCAGCCGCCGTCGGGCACAACCAAAGCGGGAACCAAGCCGCGAAGTGTTCAATCAAGCCGCCGACGAAACGCTCTAGCGAACCAAAAATGGCACGGTGAACCATGACTGGGCGCTTCAGGGCGTTGTCGCGGTCGTTGAACTGAATGTCAAAGCGCTCAGGAAGGTTGAAGTCGACTTGCACGGTAGGGCCTTGCCACTCACGACCAAGAGCGTCTTTGATTTTGAAATCAATCTTCGGACCGTAAAACACACCGCCCCCAGGATCATCTTCCAAGGGCAAGCGACGACGCTCTGCGGCCACCTTGAGGGCCTCAATGGCATGTTCCCATACCTCATCGGTGCCAAGAGATTTCTCTGGGCGGGTGGCGAGATACGCGGTGTACTCGTAGCCGAAGGTGGACAAGATCGTGTGCACCAAGTCGAGGACATGGACAATTTCATCGGCCAGCTGCTCTGGCGTACAGAAAATGTGGGCATCGTCTTGGGTGAAGCCGCGCACGCGCAGCATGCCGTGCAAAGTGCCGGATGGCTCGTAGCGGTAAACCGTGCCCAACTCCGCAAAGCGTCGTGGCAAATCGCGATAGCTATGGCGCACCGAGTTGAAAATGGTGACGTGACCAGGACAGTTCATCGGCTTGACCCGGTGCGGGTGGCCATCGACGTCCATCGGCGCCCAAATCATTTCGGAGTAGTTCTGCAAGTGCCCAGACTGACGGAACACCGGTTCGCCGGCCACGTGTGGGGTGTACACCGGCCAGTAGTCGCGCTCTTCATGCAACTCCCACCACCACTCTTCGAGCTTGCGGCGGACGTGGCCAAGTTTCGGGTGCCAAAACACTAAGCCGGCACCGAAGTCTGGGTTCAGACTGAACAAATCGAGTTCGCGACCGAGCTTGCGGTGATCGCGTTGCGCCACCTCGTCGAGGTACTGTTGGTACTTCTTGAGGTCTTTCTTCGACCACCAAGCAGTGCCATAGATGCGTTGCAACATGGCCTTGTCGGAATCGCCACGCCAATAGGCACCAGCAACCGACAGCAGCTTGAAGGCATCGCGCTTGACCTGTTTGGCACTTTCTACGTGAGGGCCCGCGCAAAGATCAGCCCAGGTGCCGTGACTGTAGAAACTAATCTCTTCCTCGGCACCTAAGTCGTGGAGCAATTCGACTTTGTAGTCCTGGCCTTCTTTTTGCAAACGCTGCTGCGCCTCTTCCCGAGTCATGACTGACTTTTCAAAGTCGCCCGCCTCGGACAGGATTTTGCGCATTTCGTCTTCGATGGCCGGCAAATCCTCGTCTGTGAGAGGCCGCGGGAGCTCGAAATCGTAGTAGAAGCCGTGCTCAATCGGCGGGCCGATGGCGACTTTTGCTTCCGGGAAAATCCGCAAGACTGCGTCGGCCATGATGTGACTCACGGAGTGCCGAAGTGCCTCGAGCGGGACGGGACCGTTCTGGGGTTCGAAGGGAAGACTCATGTTAGCTCGGGACGGCCATACCTGGGCCGTACGAGAGGGACATTCTACCGCTGCGGATTCCCCACCATAGCCTTAGTTCCTGTGATAAACTCGCCCACCCCCATGTTGGCAATCCTTTCTCTCATACTAACCGGGGCCACCTTCCATGCCCCTCATGACGCCACGCACAGTATTGCGGCGGCGCCCTTGCCCGGTGGTGGCGAAATGCAGGTCGTGGTCGGCCTGGCACAGAAACCCCTGGTTTCCCTAGATCGTGGGCTCACCTGGGAAGTCGCTCAAGGCGACGGCCTCCAAACCGAGAACTGCTTCGTGGTGGAATATCACCCAGATTTCCCTAGCTCAGGATCTGGCATGTTTTTTATCGGCACCCGCACTGGTGTGTGGGGCTATGACCCCATCACCCGCCTCGGTGAACGCATGGACAATGGCATTGGCGGAAGCCCGCGCTGGTTCATCGATCTTGATTGCCCGACCAGCGGCACGGGACCGGTGGTTGGCCTGACGACCGACGGCGATGTCTACTCACTGGATGCAGTCACTCTGAAATGGAATCTGATGATGAGCACCGGCCCCCTGTTTGGTGACCGTGGTGCTCTTGCCGTTTCCCCCACCTTTTTCCCAGGCGGTGTGAATCCCGCCGATGGCGATATTTTGGTTTCGGCCAATGGGCAGCTGTGGAGTAGCGACGATGGTGGCTTAACTTGGACAGTCTCCAGTCAGTTCAGCACGCTTGCCACCCATCCAGAGGATTGGCTCGTGACCAGCATTGAATTCTCGACAGATTACGCCAACGACAACACCATTGTTCTTGGTCGCGGCGCTGCGACACCAGGTGGGTCAACCACCGTAGACCTCGGGGAAATTTGGCATAGCGTAGATTCCGGCGCTAACTTTCAGCGCGTGCTGCAACTCGACACCATGGTCATTAGTCTGGAATCGGCTCCCACCGGTCTCTCTGGTCAGGCCTATTGGTTCGCGGCAGGGCGGCAGTACCCCAGCGTGCAAGGCTATGTCGGTGAAGGGATTCTACGTAGCAGCGATGGCGGTTTAACTTGGGATAGTGGCGACACCTTCCAAGATTTCTTGCTCGAAGATGGCCCGGGCAATGTGAGTGGATCGGCGGAAATGTTCTACGAGCAAGATCTGCGCATCATGCCAGACTATGCCACCACCGGGAGAATTTCTTACGGCCGCCAAGAAGGCCTGTGGCAAAGCGATGACGAAGGCGAGCATTGGTGGCAAGTCGATGCCATTGCGCCAATTCGTTTTCGCGACGCAGAATCCGCCTTTGGCCCGCGCGGAGAAAAACTGGTGTTTGGCGCTGGTTACGGCACCGGGGCGGTGCGCTTCGACCGAACACGGGACCGAGCCACTCCCCTTCCGGAGCGAACACCGATGACCTACAACAAACGGATCGCGGTATCCCCGAACTTTTTCAAGGATGGACAACTCGCCTTGGCCGGCAATGTTCTGCTGTGGAACTGGCAAGACCCACAAGTGCTTCCTGCTAACGCCGACGATGTCCCAGGCTGGCATTTCCCAGCAATCGCGAATCCTGTGACAGGCCGCAATATGAGTGGCTACCCACGCGGGGTGCGTTATTCGCCGCACTTTGATTCCACCGGAACCACCCCAGGATTTGATCGCACCTTGTTCTGGTTCACCGCCGAGGGCGAAGTCCGTCGCTCAGAAGACAACCTAACCACAGGGGAAGCACTTGCGCTGGAGCAATCAGGGGCAGTCACCCAACCGATTCACACCATGGCAATTGCGCCAACTTACGAGGCCAACGGCACACGCACTGACGCCTATGCCGGCACCTCAAACGGTTTTCTCTATCGACTTGAAAATGAGCGCTGGACTGAGATTGCCACCTACAGCACGGACTTGCGCAAGATTGAAATCTCCCCCACCTGGGACCGCCCGCAAAACCCAGAACTGTTCATCATCCTGAAGAAGGCGCCTTTCGTTTTGCGGATTGAAGATTCTCCGGGGAACACCATCGAAGAACCTCTGCGCTACAACTTGCGCGAAGTCGAGCCAACGGGATTGGCGCTGCACCCTGATTTTGCGAATCACCGGGTGGTATACATCAGCACCTATTCTTCCGGTATTTACCGGATTGATTTAAATGAGGCCGTGCCTACTTGGACCATAGTAGGCACAGGCTTGCCCTCCTATGAATGCAACGATGTCACCTTGAGTGCTGACTTTGAAAATGACGGCCTGCTTTATGCCTCGACTTCGCACGGGATTTGGGAAGCAGAAGACAGTGCGCTGTCAGTGTGGAAAGATTTGACCACGAGCTGGGCTATCGACAATTCCGGTGAAGGTGTCAGGCTGCTTTCCCCACTGAACCCGATGAACACCGCGCCCACCCACACTTGGCCGTGGCAGCCGATGCGCGATTATCAACTACCCGATGGCACCGACATCTTAGGTGCCGACGTACGTATTTCACACTTTGACCAAGATGTGGCCAAAGTGTTTGTCTCGGATATCCAACAAGCCAAATTGCTGACATTCTCTGGCACCGGCATGGGCACCTGGCTGTTCGAAGCGATTGAAGTGGATACCGGCTTGGTTCTTGCCAGCACCACGGCATCGATGAACCAACCTGGATTTGCCGCGGCGGACCTGACCCTTAATTTCCCCGGTGCCACCGGCATGATTGAGTTACGAGCTACCTCGCAACTGCAAAGCGAAGAATCGCTCTTGCTCGACGGCTTCGAGGTTTTCCGCGATTAGGTCGGAGTGACGACCTGCAGCTCACGCTCTAGCTGGACTCCACTCTCAGCTAGAACAGCGGCTTCCATCTGCTCCAACAAGGCACGCACATCTTGTGCCGTGGCTCCCCCTAAATTGACAATGAAGTTGGCATGCAGTGGCGAAACTTCGGCTTGGCCGCAGCGCTTGCCTTTCATGCCGGCTTGATCAAGCAGGCGACCTGCGGCATCTTGCGCAGGATTCTTGAACGCGCACCCTGCAGAAGCCAAGCGCACCGGCTGACTTTGGTTTTTACGCCGCAATAGGTTATCTTGGGCCTGCTTGACCGCCTTTTTGGTCGACTCCTCTAAGCGCAGCAATACCTCCAACACGACTGCCCCCTGAAGATTGCCGTCGCGATAACGCGGCTGACATTCAGCGGCTGGATGAGCTTCGATTTTCAGGCCCTCCCTTGGACCCGGAACCCAATAGGTGACTTCCTCAACTTGGTCCCAGATTCCCCAATCGGAGGCACCCGCATTCATGGCCAGTGCACCGCCGACCTGACCTGGAACCCCCACCAATTGGTGGACACCGGCAAGGCCAAGCTCCATCGCGGAACGCACCAGAGCGGGCAAGGTCACTCCAGGCCATGCGCGCAGGCCAGGCTCATCGCGAAACAGCCGACGCATGCCGCCGGTGTGAACCACAGCGCCGCGGAGCCCCTCATCGGGAAACAAGGTGTTGGCACCACCACCGAGCATGCGGAAAGGAGTGCCATCGGCCTCAAGTGCAGTGAGCAAGTCGGCCAGCTGCTCAGGTTTTTGCGGTTCGAAGAAAAACTCAGCCGGCCCCCCAATGCCCAAGGTGGTAAAGGGCGCCAAAGGCACCTCTCGCCGCAAGGGCGCGAGATCAGCGTAATTCGCGGAGGAAGGCATCGACATCACCAGCTCCTAGGGCGAGAAGAACATCGTCTTCCTGCAACCAGGAGCCCAATAGAGTACGCCCTTCGGCGAATTCACGCACGGTGGCTAAGGGGCGCTCGGGATTGCGTGCTTGCAGTTCCGGCACCAGTTCTTCCACGCTCGCGCGCAGCTCCTCTGGGTCACGGGCGCGGTAAATCTCCAACAGCAAGAGGGCATCGGCGCGATCTAAGGAAGGCGCGAATAACTCGCGGTAGGCGTGAAATCGCTGCGCTTGGTGCGGCTGAAACAACACCACGATACGCCGTCCTGGCCATTGCTCTTGTGCAGCCTGTAAGGTTGCCGCAACCTCCACCGGATGGTGGGCATAATCACTGACCAAGGTCACGCCTGCCGGCGACTCCAAGGTGCCGATCGTTTCCAGGCGACGCGCTGCTCCGCCGAAGGTGGCGAGAGCATGCAAGATTTGCGCTTCCTCTAAACCATGGGCCTGCAGAATGGCCGCTACCAGGGCGCCATTCTGTCGGTTGTGGGCTCCAGCCAGCCCGACTTTGACGTCGGAGCGCAATTCCGCGCAGGACAACCAGCGTGCCTTGGTGGTGCCAGCGAAGTTTCCGGCCTCGGGCCCGGCAAAGATTTGACCTTGCGGCGACACCTGGGCGAAAAAAGTGGCGAAGGCTTCTTCGACTTCGGGCAGACCACCTGGATAGGTGTCCGGGTGTTCGGCGTCGATGTTGGTTAGAGCTACATCTGTTGGATGTAGGTGATGGAAACTTCGCGCATACTCACAGGACTCCACCACCAATGGCAGCGAGGGATCGCCCCAGCGCGACGAAGCCGGAAGCTGCGGCACCTCGGCGCCGACCAGCCAACCAATCTCGATGCCAGCTTCGCGCAGGCCGTAGGCAATCCACGCCGAGCAGGTGGTCTTGCCATGCGATCCAGCTACAGCCAAAACCGGACGGAGCTTGCTCAGCTCCCCCAACATTTCTGCGTACAGCGCAGAACGCGCGCCACTGGCGATGGCGGCTTGAACATGGGTTTCGCCCTCTGGGACCGCAGCCGACCGCACCACCCAAGAAGCCTGCGCAGGCTCGCCCGGAGGAAGGGCGCGAAGACCAGCCGCGAGCAGCGGGTCATCTTCGGCAAAAGGGCGGGCATCTTGGCCATAAACAGTCCACCCAGCTTCCAAAAACAAGCGTGCCAAACCGCGCATGCCACAACCACCTGCGCCAACCAACACCAAACTGCAGCCGGCTGGGCCAGCGAGGGCGTCTAGCGAAGTGGTGGTGGTGTGAGTCGCGGCAAGGGTGCGAGACATGCCCCCTACTCTACGCGTTGACGCCACCGATTTCCTCTAGCAATTGCACCGCCTTGGCGCGTCCATCGAGTGGACCTGCCTGGCGCAGAGCTTCGGCCATTTCCGCGCGGCAATCGGCGTCTTCGAGGCAGGTCAAAAGCACTGTCTTTGCCTGTTCATCCCATTGCTCGTGGCAGCAAATGCCGGGCGCCAAGGCACGCGCATTCCATTCCTGCTGCCGGTCCATGTGATAGGGATAAGGCAGGACCATGGCGGGAAGTGCTCGCAGCCACAACTCCCCCAGCGTGCTCGCGCCGCCGCGGCTCAATACGAAGTCGGCGGCAGTGTAGGCATGACCCATTTCCGAGCAGTGTTCTAAAACCACGCAATCTTCGCTGAAGTCCTCGGCGAAGGCGCTGGCCTTGCCTGGGCCGCATAGAAGTAACAACTGCCAACCCAGCTGGCGAAGATCCGGCAGGAGCGATTGCGCCGCTAGGTTGATGTCGCGCGCGCCTTGACTGCCACCAAGAGCCAGCAAGACAGGACGGTCTGGATCCAAGCCAAAGTGTTGGCGAGCTTGGCGTTTGGCGCGAACGCCGGTGTCCTCGGTCTCGTGGCTCGGGCCATCAAGGGTCTTTCGTGGCAAAGGGCCCACTTGCTGCGCACGGCGTAACTTGCTGGCGGTATCGGCGTACATGGTCAGCGTGAGCGCAGCAAATCCCTGCATCCAACGCACACTCTTGCCCACCACATAATTCCCCTCTAGTAGCACCAGAGGTGCGCCGGGAATTGCGAGTGAGGCGGCGCTTGCAGCACCACCTAGGGCTACGGTGACATGCGGTCGAAATCGTGCGGCATGACGTCGGGCGCGGCCCATAGCCCCAAGCAGGGCAAATGGCCTTGGCCAACGCGATTGATCGAAGCGCAAACTCTCGGTGGCGCGCTCAGTACCGACGTAGTCTTGTTCCACTTCTCGACCGCCGAGCAAGAACAAAGTTTCGTGGCCGGCCTGTTCCAAGGCTTCGGCCAATCCCAGAGCTGGCGTGAGGTGACCGCCGGTGCCGCCGCCGACAAATAGGACACGCATGGTCGACGCTACTGGTTTCCGTGCGGCGGGATGACCAGCTCTTGTCCGGCGTAAATTTGGTTTGCGTTCTGCAGTCCGTTAGCGCGCAGAATCCGTTCCGTTTCTTGTGCAGAGCCATAGAACTGTTTCGCAATGCGACCGAGGACATCGCCGCGCTTCACGACATAGACTTGAGATTCACCAGAGCTTGGTTGCTCATGATCGACCTCAGGCTCCAAACCCATCGCTGTGGATTCCCGATGCGGCAAGTAGAGTTTTTGCCCTACTCGCAAATCTAAGTCACTTTCCATGCCATTAAGTTTGAGAATCTCCTGCCAACGGCCAGCATCGCCAAGTTCTCGTTTCGCGATGCGACCTAAAACTTCATTCTGACGCACACGAATGGAGCGATACCCCGCTTCCGCCAGGTTGACATCGTGGTGACTAGGCGTTTTCGTTTTGCCCCCAAGCTGCACCGGCGCAAAGGGAGTCACCTCGCCACCGGCTTCGCGACCGGCCTCGTCTTGCAAGGGATTCTTCGCCGGCGGTGCGGTGAAGCGATGCGGTTGAATCATTTGCCGACGCTCAGGAGGCAGCAGGCGAATCGCTGCTAAATCTTCTGTTTCGAGCACTACCGTTGCTGGCTGAGCATCGGCAGGACGCGCCTTTCCACCTCCTAGATAGGCGCCAATCAAGGCGACCACAAGAAGTAACAAGAAGGCAAGAAGAGCAGTTTTCTGGATGCGAGTCATGCGAACAATTCGGTGACTGGGGGTGCCGCGCGACGTTCCTCCGCAGCGGCTTTCAAAGCAATGCCAAGCAAAGCGCTTAGCGCGAGGATGGAAGAGCCACCGCGACTAATAAAGGGTAGCGGCAGACCTTTGACCGGGACTAACCCGACCACCATGGCCATGTTGTAGGCGGCCTGGAAGGAAATCATGAGGGTCGCGGCGACCATCAGAATGATTCCATAACGAGAACGCGCACGGCGCGCGGCATTCATGCCTAAGAAGGTGAAGGCGACGTACAAACTCCAGATGGTGAGAGTGCCCAAAAGGCCCCACTCTTCGCCAACCAATGGCAGGATGAAGTCGGTTTCCCCTTCGGGGACCCAACCCATTTTCCAAACTCCATTGCCTGGACCGAGCCCACTGACCCCGCCCAGGGCCAAGGCGTTTTTGCCTGCCTCGACTTGTGCAGGAGTGTCTTGCCACCACGTCAAGCGCGAAGCCACATGCGGGAAAGCCAAGGCAGCAAGTGCCACAATCCCTGCCAAAATCGGCAATAGAATTGCCAAAATGCGACTGGGCGCACCGGAGAATAAGAAGGTGCACCCAGTAACAATCAGCAAGATGACCACTGAGCCGAGGTCAGGTTGAAGCAGCACCGGCATCATGACAAGCAAAAATAGGGCGCCGATGCGAAACAACTCGCGTGGATTGCGCAAACGAAGTGGATCGCGCGCCACCCAAGAGGCAATCGCGACTGGCCACAAGCACTGAAACATGATGCTTGGTTGCAAATTGAAGGGACCAATGGCCACCCAACGCGTTGCGCTGTTGGCGGTTCTCCCCAGCCCGGTGAAGAGCATGAGACAGAGGAAAATAAATAAGATGCCCATGGCTGGGTTGACCCAGGTGCGCATCTTTTCGGTTGGCAAACTAAAGGTGACAAGAAAAGCACCCACTCCTAAGCCAAGAAATAAGCAGTGTCGGGCTAATACACTCCAAGCTTCACCTGGGGGCGCCAAAGAGACTGCGGTGATGAGGCCAATCGTCGCCAAGGCCATCACACAGCCGAGCAAATACAGCGAGGCACGATCGAGCTTGGAGAAGGCGACCATATCAACGCAACTTAATCGTAAGTAAGCCGATCGCGGCAAAGACTGCGCTACAAATCCAGAAGCGCAGAACGATCTTCTGTTCCGGCACACCGGCCAGTTGCCAGATGTGGTGCAAAGGTGCCTTCTTAAACAAACGTTTGCCGCCAGTGAATTTGTAGTAATAAATCTGCAGCAAGCTGCTCAACACTTCGACAAAGAACACCGCGGCGAGCAAGGGCAGCGCCAGTTCCTGTTTGGCCACAATCGCCATATAGGCAATGCCAGCACCCAACGGCAAGGAGCCAGAGTCCCCAAGGAATACCTCGGCGGGGTGGCCGTTGTACCAGAGGAAGCCAATCGTAGCGCCAAGCATGGCAGCGCCCATGACGGCCACTTCCCCCGCACCCGGAATGAAGGGTAAGTGCAGATACTCGGCGACCACCTTGGTTCCGACGGCATAGGTTCCCACGCTCAACGCGATCAAGGTGGGCACAGCAGAACCGGCAGCAAGGCCATCGAGACCGTCGGTAACATTGACGGCATGGCTGCAAGACAGAACGACTAGGGTTTGAAACCCTAGAAACAAGAGGACGCCGATCCACCCAAAGTCATCGGGACTAGCGAAGAAATCTTTCCACAACGGAGAGTAAATGCGACGGATTTCTGGATAGCCGGTCTCTGGGTTTCCAAGCGCCCAATAAATCGTGACCACGCCTATGGCCAATGCCAAAGAGGCCACAAATTTGGTGCGCCGGGACAATCCGTTACGGCCACCCTCGCGTTTGAACTTAATCCAGTCATCGAGAAAACCAAGCGTGCCCATGCCGACCAGTAACACCGCGCCAATCAACACCAGCGGTTCATCGAGGCGACAGAACAGCAGCAGCGTCACCAAGATGGAGGACATCCAGAACACCCCGCCCATTGTCGGAGTTCCAGACTTTCCGGAAGCCAAGTAGGCTTGAGAGACTTCGTCGTCGTCGGAATGACCAGCGTCTTCGCCGACACCTGCGCTGCGCAGTCTTTGGATTAAGGGACGGCCAAACAGAATGGCGAACAGGAGTCCAATCGCAAAGGCGCAAGCAGCGCGCACGCCGATGTAGCCAAATGCGTTCAGGGGATTCCACATGGCAGTCAACCACGGTGTGAGCCAAGGAATCATGCGCCTTCCTCCACGGCATTGAGGGCACGCGGGCGAGCACTGAGGATGCGCTGACGAATCACTTCTAGCCCAGCCTGGCGCGAAGCCTTGAGCAGCAGCACGGATTCTTCGGGAAGCTCTTGCCCTAATAAAGTTGCGGCGTCTTCTGCTGTGTCACAGGCAAAGACCGGGATGGAAAGCTCGTTTTGCACAATCCCTTCGGCAATCCAGGCGCCACCCTTCCCCACAGTGACGATGGCTTGCACACCCGCAGCAAGCACTTGCTGACCTAAGGCCACATGGGCCTCCTTGGCTCCAGGCCCTAGCTCCCCCATGGTTCCAAGAACCGCCCACTTTGGGGCCGGACTCGGCCATTGCGCCAAGGCTTCTAACGCAGCGCGCATCGAGGCAGGATTGGCGTTGTAACTATCCTCAATCAACAGGCTCGGGCCGAAACGATGCAAACTCATACGACCCGCCGGTGGTTGCAACAACGGCAGGCGTTGCGCGATCTCCTCATCACTCACGCCAAAGGAAGCGGCAATATGGGCGGCGGTTAATGCCGTGGCCACTTGGTGCTTGGCCCCAAGATGCATCTGCAAACGGCCAAAGCGAGGGTGCTCTAAGCGCCAGTGCCCAGGTGCTCCTTTCAGCAAACCACCCGCGAATTGCAAAGGGTCTAATTGTTGGCAGAGTCCACTCCAATTTTGGCATTCCGGCCCCGCCGCCTCGCGAGTTTGCGAATCAAACCAAATTGATTTCCCTTCTTGCACCGCAGCAGGCAACAAGCACTTCTCATGGGCGATGGTCGCAAGGTCTTTCAGACCCGCTAAATGAGCCTCGGCAATCGCCGTCAACCAAGCATGATCTGGGCGCACGATGCCAATCAGTTCGGCCATTTCGCCAGGGGCATTGATGCCATATTCCAGGACCAGCAATCGGCTATCGGAAGGTGCCGCCAATACCGCCAAGGGCAAACCGATTTCACTGTTGTAAGAGGCGGGCGCGGCAAACACATGCGCTTGCGAGCCTCCGAGTAGGAAGGCCAAGAAGTCTTTGGCCGTGGTCTTCCCCACCGATCCGGTGATACCGATGACTTGCGCCTGCAAACGAGCCCGGGCTGCACGAGCCATATCCGCGAGGGCTCCCAAACTTTGCGGCACCACCACCACCGGCAAACCTTCTGGTCGTGGCGGGCCATCGGCTTCGACAATCGCACCGGCCGCTCCACGAGCAAAGACCTCGTGCAGGTGAGTGTGGCCGTCGGAGCGCGCGCCGCGCAAGGCAACAAATAAATCCCCCGCTTGGACTTGGCGGCTATCGATGACGATGCGCTGCGCAACCGCGGTGCCGTCGCCCTTGAGCAAACCACCGCAAATCCGCGCCAAATCGGCCAGGCTCAAAGGAAACATGCGAGCGCCTCCTGCAATTCCTGACGATCATCGAAAGGCCGACGAATGCCGTCGGTCTCTTGATAGGTTTCATGGCCCTTGCCTGCGACCAACAAGATGTCTCCGGGAGATAGACGCGCCACAGATTCTCGAATCGCGGTGCGACGAGAAACAATCACCTCATGCTCTAAAGATGTCCGTTGCGGAATCCCGCGGGCGACTTCAGCAGCAATGGCGTGAGGATCTTCCGTTCTTGGATTGTCCGAAGTGACCACACACCAATCGGCCCGTTCGCCGACTGCACAGCCCATGGGTTGACGCTTGGCGGGGTCACGGTCTCCGCCAGCACCAAAGACCACGCCAATGCGTCGGCCTGGATACTGCGCGCGCAAGGCGTCTATGACATGGGCGAGGGCGTCCGGGGTATGGGCGTAGTCCACAAACAGATGGCAACCCTCGGGACCTTGGACCCGCTCCAAACGCCCCGGCGCAGAACCGACTTGCGAAAGGGCAGCAGCCACGGCGGAGCGGTCGGCGCCTGAAGCGCATGCCAATCCAAAAGCCACCAGAAGATTCTCGGCATTGTGCATGCCAATCAAGCGGCTGTGAATGCGTGCGGCACCGAAGAAGCCGTCGATATCGAGAATCAGGCCGTCGGTATCGAGTCGTGCGCTGCCGCGCAAAGCCTCACCCTGCTGACTCTCACCCAAGGACCAAGGCACAGGGGTGGCCGCCATGCCTGCGAGGGCTTGCTCAATGGCTGGCGTCGGCGGGAATAATGCAGGAACACCGGCAGGCAACTCATGGAACAGCGCGGCCTTGGCTGCGGCATAAGCTTCCATGGTGTGATGAAAGTCCAGGTGATCGTGGCTGAGGTTGGTCCACGCCGCTGCCCTGAGCGGCAACCCGGTCATACGCCCCAGCGCGATGCCATGAGAGCTTGCCTCGAGAACTGCGGCCTTGGCCTTGGCTTGGTGAGCGCGGTGTAACCACAAAGCGAGGACATCGGCCTCGGGCGTGGTGTTGTGGATTTTCGGCAGCGCTTGGTCGGTGGCGCCAGGAACCTCTAAACCCAAAGTTCCGGCGATGGCAGTGGGCACGGCGCAATCCTGTAACGCTTGTTGCAGCAGGTGCACCACGGTGGACTTGCCGTTGGTGCCGGTGACGGCCGCGAGCCAAAGTGATTGTCCAGGGTGATCCAGCAACTCATGCGCCGAGAGAGCGCTCAGTTGCCGCAGAGCGCCAGGATTTTCGACCACAATCCAAGGCAACTCAGGTTTGGCCCGGGGCTTGGTAGACAGAACCGCAGCTGCCCCTTGGCTCTTGGCCATGGCGACATGCTCCTGGCCGTCGTGAGCGGCACCAGGGAGCGCGCAGAAGAGGTCTCGTGGCTCGACTTGGCGCGAGTCAAAGCGCGCCCGAGCCAGCTCCACATCACCCCCGCTCCCCGGCAGGAGTCGGCAAGCCGACAGCGCGGACAAACGGCGGCACAGGGCGGACAACTTCATCGATTTCCGACCCCGAGCCTATCCTCAACGGGACGGCTATCCAAGGGGGCGGAAGCATCTATCCACGCGCCTTCCGGAGGCTCTTCGTCTTGCGCTAGTCCGCGCTCCACCAGGGCGCGATAGAGAATCGCATCAGCTGGCTCACCGCAGACGCGAATGCCGAAATGGCCGTCGCCCGTGCCTGGAATTGCCTCTGTTCCTGTGGCAATGACCAACACCAACACCTCAGGATCTTCGTAGGGGCCAAAGGCCGTAAACAGCGAGTAGTACTTACCCTTGTCAGGTCCGTAGTCGATTTGCGCGGTTCCTGACTTGGAGCAAATGTCCATCAAGTCTCGATGCTTCAAATATTTATCGCGGCCGCGATAATTTGCCTGGGCGTTCATCGCTTCACGTACCAATGCCGCGCTCGCCGCGCTGAAAATTTGGCCCTGCGAAATCTCCGGTTGATCTAGCAATAGCCGCGGCTTCATGAGCTCGCCCCCATTGGCCAAAGCCGCCATCACCATGGCATGGTCGATAGGGTTGACTTGAAAACCATGGCCATAACCCATCGTTGGAATGGTGTAGGCCATGCCATCGGGACTCCGCTTTTTGAAAAACTTCTCTCGCTTTTGCTGGTGCCGTGGGGAAAACTGAATGCTCAACCCCTCGACATAGAAGGGATCTTCGTGGTATTGCAAAGCGTCCAACATATCGGCCATGGCTTCCCGACCAACGGCACGGGCGATTTGCGCAAACACGATGTTGGAACTGTGGATGATGGCTTCGCGGAAAGTCATCGGCACATTGGGGACCTTTTCGTTGTGGATGATCTCCTTGCGCCCAGGAACCTTGTATCTGCCATTGAAGTTTGAGAACTCCAAGCTCGCACCGATTGCTCCCTGATCCAAGGCATAGGCTGCCATGATTGGCTTGAAGGTACTGCCAGGTTCGACATACCACTTTGCCGGGAACACCCAGCCCGAGGTTTCCGCATCGCCACTGACGGGATTCACGGTCTCGGTTAAGGTCGAGGTTGGATCATTGGGGTTGTAGTCCGGAAGACCAATTGCCGTCAGCAAATCCCCGGTCTTGACGTCGACCACAATCGCCATGCAGTTGGTCATGGGTTTGCGTTCCATCATGGCGGCCAACTCCTTCCGCGCGAAGGCAGAAAGCCCGACATCGAATGTGGTCAAAACGTTCTCCCCAGGAACTGCGGCTTGCATATCTAGGGCAGGGTTCACGCCAAAGTCCCGACTCACACCCATAGTCTTGCGCTGGCCTTCCGTGCCCAACAAGCGGGACTGCAGCCCCCTCTCCATGCCGCTTCCAAGTGAAGGTTCCTCCCCATCCTTGGGCTGGATTTCAGCAGGCGGCTTAGGCAAGCCAATCACATGCGCCAAGGCTGTGCCATTGGGGTAAACCCGCTCATAGCGTGGTCGCAACACCAATCCGGAGCCCGAAACGCGACTGATGGCCGCGCGAATCCGGCGCTCATCGGCAGGTCCCAAGTTCTTGCGCAACACTTGCACCGCCGAGTTATTCACCATCAGGGCTTCGTACATTTCCTCGAAAGGCATGCGCGCGGCCTCGGCCAAGAAGGCAATGGCTTCCTCGACCTCTTCGAGCGTGAGTTTTTCCTTTTGAAGATTGGTGTACAAGCCCCGATTCTTCAGGGTGTAGGCAATCGTCAAGTCATAGACCGCACGATCTTCGGCCAAGACATGACCATTGCGGTCGAGTATGGAACCCCGCGGAGCGTTCAACTCCACACTTCGCGCAATCACCGAAGTGGGGTCTTCGGGAGCCTTTTCCCGGTTTAGGCCCTGAATCGCAAACAGCTGCACCAGTGTGGCCAAATACAAACCCATCAGGGGCAACAATGCCCAATAGGGACGGAAGGCCTGGGGGGACGGGCTCACAGTGCAGGCAGCGTATCGCGAACTTCTCTTGTTTTCTCGGGTTGTTCTAGGCGTTCCAGATTGGAAGGCGCCGTAATCTCGTGGAACAGGCTATCGACATACTGTTGCCGTTGTGTGCAGGTGTCGGCGCGGCGGCGATCCGCTTCAATGCGCCCACGACAGGCCACGGTTTCATTGCGCAAACCGAGCCCCCCAAGCAACTCCAATAGGAGTGCCACACACAACACGGCAAGCCGTTCGCTCACCCTTTCTCCGGTGTCAAGCGTTCCAGGCCACGCAAGCGTGCGCTACGTGCCCGAGGATTGCGACGCACCTCGGCCGGCGTGGCAACTTCACCACGCGGCAACAGGTTCTTGAAGTTGCCCGACCGCACTTCATTGCGGAAGGCCACTTTGACCAAGCGATCCTCCAAACTATGGAAGCTAATCACTGCCAACCGCCCGCCAGGCGCCAGCAGAGGTGGCGTGGCGTGCAGGAAGGCATCGATCTCATCCAACTCGCGGTTGACCACGATGCGGATGGCTTGGAAAGTGCGCGTCGCGGCGTGGATATTCCCACGCCCAGAAGGAATCGTACGCTCGACCAAATCGGCCAGCTGCGAAGTGCGCAGCAGGGGCCCGAAGCGGCGCTGATGAACGATGGCATGGGCAATCCGGCGCGAGAATCGTTCTTCGCCAAACTCCCGCAACCAGGTCTCCAACTGGTCTTCGCTGGAGTCCGCCAGCAACCTTGCTGCCGATGTCTTCTGCGTACTCTGATCCATACGCATATCCAATGGCCCATCTTGCTGGAAAGCAAAACCACGGTCGCGGTCGGCGAGTTGATCACTCGACAAACCAAAGTCGGCCAAAATACCATCGACCGGACCGCCATGATGTTCGGCGACCAAACTCTCCAAGGCAGAAAAGGGTGCGTGTGCGTAAATCACACGATCTTCGAAAGCGGCCAAGCGTTCTTTGGCGCGCTCAATCGCCTGCATGTCACGATCAATCGCAAGCAGGCGAACATCTTCCGAAGCAGCCAAAAGGGCTTCGGCGTGACCGCCGCCACCAAGGGTGGCATCGACGAAAAATCCTCCGCGCGCGGGCTGCAGAACTTCCTGCACCGCTTCCGGCATTACGGGGATATGACAAGTAGGCTTCACAAGGCCCGGTTGGTGTTCGAGATGACGACAGACAAGGATCACGATTCCCCCTCCATGGGTTCATAGTCAGGATTTCGGAAGTTCGCGACCTCGGCGTTGAAGAAGTCATCGGCTTCCGGCAGGGCATCGTTCATGTAGCGCGAGCGATCCCAAATTTCGAAGTAACTCAAGCTGCCAACAATCACCGCGTCGGACCCAAGCTTGATGCGCTCACGCAGTTCCTTGGGCAACAACACACGCCCCTGTGTGTCGAGCGGAACCTTGCGCGAGTTGGCGCCGAGGCTGCGCCGCAATAGGCGCGCACCCCGGGCCGTCTTTTCCTTTGCCAGCGAAACCCGCAAGTACTCGCGGTACGCCGACTCCGTGTACACATCCAGGCAGCCCTCCTCCAAATTGACGACGACCTGGAAATGATTGCGCTCTGCCGGCTCTTCGATCTCTTCGATGATGCGGCGCGGAACGAAGACTCGACCCTTAGAGTCGATCTTGTGTTCGTATTCGCCGTTGAAGGTGCCCATGACAGATGCGGAAGGAACGGAGAGAGAGGCGACCCGCGCGGCTTCACCACCTGGGTTTTCTCTTCCCCCACATGACTATTCTGCTCCCCCACTCGAATTTGGCAAGAAAAAACCCGAGGAATCTCCTCGGGTTTTTTCTAAATGGCCCAAGCAACTGTTATTTCAGGACTTAGACTCCTCCTCAGGCTCGGCCGCAAGGCTTAGGTCGGCCTCGCGGGTGGGGTCCAAAAGGTCGGCAAGGGTTGCCGAGAGGCTACGACGACGTTCCTCGTCAAGCTCGCGGCTCTCGACCTGGAAGCGGCGCTGACTGCGGACACGACGCAGCACCAGAATCTCTTTGCCTTTGCGCATTTCGACTCGTTCGAGCCGCAATTTGCGGTGGCGTACCAACAAAAGGGCCAACAGATAAGCCAGGTCGCGGCGATCTTCGCGCTGGTCATTGGCCAAAGAATCTAGGGCACCAAGCAAAAGGTCGAAGTCCACTCGCATTGGCCCTTCTTGAGCTTTTTGCTGCGTGCGCCAATAGACCACGTCTTCCTTTTGGTTGCGAATATCAAAACAGGAGCTGCACAAATCCACTCGCGCAAGCTCTCCTTCATTGACGCGCAATAAAGAGAACACATCCTGGCCGGACTGAAACTCCATGCTGCATGCACCGCAAGCGGTGTGGCGCTGATGCAAAGTCCAAGACCCGGACACTTAGCGCCCCTCCCCGGTCAGGTGTAACTGCGAAAGTAACTGCTGCAACAACACCCGGGAGCGTCCGCGGTCATCGGGCTCGTCTTCCCACTCGGCTGCACCAGCATCGAGGGTATCGTCCATTTCGACGTTCTTCTGGGTTTGCACCCGTGCGGCCAAGCGTGTGCCCTCCTCGACCACTTCAATCTTGATGATGCCGCGCCAACGACGACCTTGATTGCGGAATGGCTGCAAGTTGATGTCCCAACCGGAAATGACATTGCCGCGCGCTTCGTCACGCTCACCCGGCGGGAAGCCGGTGCGCATAACGGCCTGTTCGGCAGCGGAAAGTAAATCTCGCTGCGGAGGTGCATTCTGCACCACCACCTCGGACCAGGTGCCATCTTCGTCGACATGCGGCGGCGAAGAACAGGACAGCAAGGGCGCCACAAACAGTGCCAGAAGCAGAATCAGGTGCGAGGCATGAAGGGAAAGTTTGCCTTGGGGCATATACCGATTCTAGCGCCCCCGACCCTACTTCTTGGAAGGGCTGCGCTGGCGTTCACGCAAGACGACGCGCAAGGGAACCCGAGGAAAGCCAAGGCGCTTCGACATATCGCGCTCAATCGCCCGCAGGGACTCTTTTTCGAACAGCCGCTTGCGATTGACGAACAGCAAAAAGCTCGGCGGGTAGACGCCGATTTGGGTGCCGTAGTAGATTCGCGGCTTCTCAGAGCGTCCACGGAACCGCAGGGAGCTCATCATGCCCTCCACCGCTCGGTTCAAAGTACCAGTACCGACGCGCTGCCCGGACTCTTCGCGCAGGCTCATCGCTTCCTTTAACACCCGCTGCAAGCCTTTGCCGCTGAGGTTAGAGATCATCACGATGGGCGCGCCGCGCAAGTGAGGCAATCGATGCTCCACTTTGTCGCGGAAGTCCTGGATACTGAGATCTGGGACCAAATCGGCCTTGGTGCCAACAATCACCACTGGCTTGTGGCGGTCATGGATCGTGCGCGCCAACTCTTGGTCGAGACGGGCAATCGATTCGGTGAGATCGAGGAAGAGCAGCGCGACATCGGAACGGCGCAACGCCTGGTCGCTGCGGGTCAGGGAGAAAAACTCCACCGCATTCGCGACCTTGCCGCGGCGGTGGACTCCTGCGGTGTCGACCAGCGTGATTGGAGTCCCTTGCCAATCCAGGTCGATGTCAATCGCATCGCGGGTGGTGCCCGCGAGGTCACTGACGATGACCCGAGGCTCCCCCAGCAGGGCATTGACGAAACTCGATTTGCCGGTGTTGCGGCGCCCCATCACGGTGACGGCCACGCGCTCGGAAGTGTCTTCTTCGGTTTCATCCGGCAGTAGCTCTTCCAAGCTGTTGTACAAATCACCAAGCCCTAAACCTTCTTGCGCAGAAACCGCTAGCGGGCTGCCGAATCCGAGCTGCTCAAAGTCCCCGATCGCAGCCTGTGCGGCACGAGTTTCGCATTTGTTGGCGACCATCAATACGGTGACATCGGAGCGGCGTAACTGACGCGCCACTTCCTGGTCCAACAAAGTTAAGCCTTCACGGGCATCGACCACGAATAGCACCACGTGTGCGGCATGCAATGCGGTCTGCACTTGCACCTCCACCGAGGCGGCCAAGTCCTCGCGGTCGACAATGCCAATCCCGCCGGTATCCATGACATCGATGCGGCGCTCCGTTTCCGGCAAAGAAACCGGAATCACCAAGCGGTCGCGAGTCACGCCCGCAGTTGGCTCGACGATGGCGCGACGTGCGCCCACCATGCGATTGAACAGGGAAGACTTGCCGACGTTGGGTCGGCCAGCGATCGCCACCAATGGGCGACGGGAAGCAGAGGTAGAAGCTTGTGGGCGGGCGTTCATCGCAGGCCTAAAAGAGGATGCATTTGCGGCATCACGCGCATATCTAATGGAAGCTTTTGATATGCCAAAACCCAATCGAGCAAACGCTCAGCCGCTGGCGGTCGCGGTCCTCCTGGGATGAGGGTCACGGGCTGTAACAGCACCGTGGTTCCTGGCGCGGTTGCCGCAGCACTGCGCAAGGCCTGTTCGAGTGCCACATCGGAGGTGGATTCCTCCACAACGATCTTCAGTTGCGTCGGCGTATTGGAGGCAACTGCAGCACGCAAACAGGCCTCAGCTTCGGTCAAATGCTGGCCTTGCGTCAGATTGCTCGGAAGCTTCCAATCCAAGGAAAGGAGGTCGATTTCGGGCAATAAAGTCGCCAGGCGTTGGGCATAAATGCCTGCTGTCTCCAGCAAGACCCGCCCTGGCCAATGCGGCAACCACCGTTGCAGAAACTCCGTGTGCAGTAACGGCTCGCCGCCAGTCACGGACAGCATGGTGTTGTGCGCACTCGCTCCGTGCTCTGCAAGCACCTCTTGCAACATCTGTTGCAGAGAGGAACTGGAAACAGGATTATCGATATGGCGCGTGTCTTCACGTCCATGAATCTCGGCTTGCGCTTGCGCTTTCCACGATCGCGGCGTGTCGCAGTAATCACAGCGCAATGGGCATCCGCCTAAGCGTAAAAACAAGTGCGGGCGACCAAGCTCCAAGCCCTCTCCCTGAAGGGAGAAGAAAATCTCGTCGACCGCAACGGTGACGGTAGGAGCAGAAAGGAGTTCGGCCATCGAAGCAAGGACGCCCCTGGGCGACTAAGCGCACCAGGGGCGTCGGGTGGAGTCTGCGCGCGAAGCGGAGAAAAGTTCCTAGAACTCTTCTTCAGTCTCCGCGGCGGCGGCGGCGGCATCGGCGGCTTCCTTCTCGGCTTCCGCAGCAGCGATAGCCTTGGCCTGACGACGAGTCATGACCTTGAAGTTGGTGCGCACTTTGGGCAAGCCCACTGGAGCGTCGCCTTCTGCAAATTCGCCGGCTTCCATGAGGCGTTCAATGCGCTCACGACGCGTGAACACGGATCGCGTGGAGGTCACTCCTCCACCAAGGTTTAGGGACTTATGAATCGACATGGGATTACTGTTCGGCGACTATTCTACGGGAGGCAGGCGCAAGCTGGCGCCAGCGAAGGGCTTGTCATTGGGCTGCCCGGGCAAGCTCAGCGCTTGAATCTCTGCCAGCAGGGTTGCCAGATCGAGATCACGGTCCAGAGAACCATGCACGTACAACTCTCGCAACTCCTTCCCGTCTGGTCCGGTGTTGCGCATGAGCCGCACATGATACCCGAAATCATCGCGGAGGGAACGCCCAACCTGCTTAGCTCTTGCTTCTTGCGAAACATCATAGGTGATGGCCAGCACCGCCATGCCCTCGTCGAGAGTAGGCTCGTTTCGCTCCTGTTCCTGCTCGGCTACGCCGTTGCCAGAACCAAAGGAGCACTTACTGAGCCCCCAAACACCCAAAACCAGCAATAAAAGGCCCCCTAGGGCAGGCCAAAACCAGGTGGGGAGAAATAATGCGGCGCCACCGTGAGTTTCGGGCGGCGGGGCGACGCCATCTTCGCGCCGACCTTGCTGGCGGCGCTCTTTCTCACGTAAGACGTCGAGTAATGGGCGTTTGCGGGGAGGCATGGGGATGCAAGGCCAAGGATAGGGATTTCAACAGGGCAACACAATCGCCCGGTTTATCCCCAGAGCATCAGCCCAGGATTGCACCTTGGTCGGAGTCGGCAACAATCTACCCATGGGAGCCTCTGACCACCTGCCTGCTGCCCGCTTGGCGGCGCGCCTGCTACTACAGCAGATGCGCGAAGCCGGGGTGCATGAGTTCCCTGGCGAAATCAGCGCTAAACCTGCAGAAACGCCCCAAAACTCAAGTTTAGAGGCCATTGCCGAGGAAATTCGTGGGTGCCAGGCCTGCCCCCTTGCTGCCGCACGCCAACACACGGTTCCTGGTGAGGGCAACCCTCGGGCGCGTCTGATGATCATCGGCGAGGGCCCCGGCGCCGACGAGGACCGCAGTGGCCGCCCTTTCGTGGGCGCGGCGGGCCAACTTCTAGAGAAAATCTTGCACTCTGGCATGGGCCTTGATCGCAGCGAAGTCTTCATTGGCAACATGGTGAAGTGCCGACCGCCACAGAATCGCGACCCACAGCCCGAGGAACTCGCTGCTTGTTCCCACTATCTAGAGGCACAAATTTTGGCCATCCAACCCGAGCTGATTCTTGCCCTCGGTCGCGTCGCCGCTCAGGCTCTCTTGGCCTCTGAGGCCCCTTTGGGCCGTCTTCGCGGCCAGTTTCACACGCGTCCCCAGGGCGGCCCGCCGGTTTTGGTCACTTTCCACCCGGCCTATTTGCTCCGTCGCCCAGAAGAAAAGGCCGCCTGCTGGGCAGATATCCAGCTGGCCATGGGACATTTGGGCCTCGCCAAACCCACTTCTTCCTAGAATCTGGTGTCTTTTTCGATAGATGGGAAACCACCTTCGAGAAAACACCTAACAAACACACCTTTGACGACTCGCGGCGCGTCGCCATAATCTCAGGACGACCTGGGACCCGGCTCGCCCCGTGAGCGAGATAGGGTCTCTGGCTGTTGTTCCCCGATTGTGGCAATCGCCACCTTCGTCCCCGCAGGTCCCTGCTGGGAAAGTCCCGCCTGCCCTCCTTCCCATTGAACTCGATGCGCCCCGACAGGAAGTCACTGTTGATCCCCTTCTTGCTGCTCGCTGCTTGCTCCACGCAGGCCGATGCAACAGATGGCGACTACACCCAACCCGCCGTCCCGCTCGCTGCAAGCTCTGCAGGTAGCGACGCTCCGATGGAAACCATGGCTCCGGCTCCTGCCGGCGACTCCATGGCCTACGATCAAGAGCCGACGGATCCCAACAGTGTTGCCGCGCAAATTGAAGCGCGTAATCAAAAGCAACAGGTTCTGGCCAAGACTTACGTCGACATGGGCGACAACGCGTTTGAGCGTGGCGACTTTGTTGGCGCCGCCGCTTACTACGCCGATGCCCTGCGCCTGGACCCGAGCAGTCGCGAAGCTCGTGATGGTGCTCGGCGTTCGCAAGCTGCCGGTGCCGGTGAAGGCTGGGATGTCGATTCTGCCGAAGACGTACTTGGCGCCGCCCAAGCTCGTGCCACAGCAAACCGCACCCGCATCGACGGTCTGGTTCGCGATGGCGATTGGGCCATGAGCGAAGGCGACTTCGACACTGCGGTCACCAAGTTCACGGCTGCCACGCAAGCCTTGCGTTACAGCCCAGAGCTCGCCTCTGGAAGCTTGGACCTGAGCCTGGTCGAGTCGCGCCTGGAGCAAGCGATTGCTGCTCGCAACAGTGCCGAAGACAGCCAGCGTTCTTTGCAAGCTGCCGAAGCCGAAGCCGAAGCGCAAGCAGCTGTCCAAGCTCGCGAAGCCTACTTCAACAACCTGGTCGCCACCCACCTGGACAAGGCCGACCAGCAGTTCCGCAACGGCTTCCCGGGAGAAGCAGTGCAAACCTTGGATCGTCTGCTACGCATCGACCCGGACAATCAAGAGGCCACCAAGTTGCGTGACATCGCCAACGAAGCTTGGCACCAGAATCGTCAACGCACCGCCGGCGCCGCCTTCCGCGAAGAGTGGCAGCGCACCTTTGAAGAGTTGCGTCACCTCACTGCGCCTCCGGCCAAGTTGATTGACATCGACCCTGACCACTGGGCCGCGATCAGTAACCGCAAGCCGCTCGACCGTGCTGCGGAAATCGAAGACATCGATCCGATTGAGGCGGGCATTCGCGAGACTCTCGCCACCACCCGCATCAAGCCGAACTTCGAAGACGTTCTGCTCGAAGAGATCGTCCCCAACCTGTCAACCTACACCAACGTCAACTTTGTCATCTCGCGCGCCGTGCGTGACGACATCGACGAAGACACCAAGACCATTCGCCTTTCCATGAAAGAGGCGCTTCCGGTCGACCGCATCTTGGCCATCCTGACTGACCTGACTGGCGGCGAAGTGCGCTTCGTCATTCGTCACGGCGCGGTCAACGTAGTCACCGCCGAAGAGGCCGACACCGACAGCATCACGCGTCAGTACGAAGTACGTGACATCGTGCGTCCGGTCAAAGACTTCCCACTGGCTGAGTACAACCTCTCCCCGTCCGGCGGCATCGACGCCGACGACGAAGAGCTACCGGAAACCGAAGCCACCATCCTCACCGAGGACGAGCTTCTGACCATCATTCAGGAATCCATCGAAGCCGATTCCTGGGACGGAGAAACCCACTCCGCCAACATTGAGAACGGCACGCTGATCGTGCACCACTCCCCTGCTGTGCAAGCCGAGATCGCTCAGATGCTCGAAGACTTGCGCGTGCCGGCGAACATCATGGTCAACATCAAGGTGCGCTTCATGCGCGTCGAAGACTCCTTCCTGCAGGACGTCGGCGTCGACTTCCGTGGTCTCGGCAACGACTCCACCTCGGGCGAAGCAGGCAAGGGCGATGACTTGGTGTTCAACGACTTCGGTCAAGACTTTGGTTCCACTGGTGCCCCTGGCACCATCGGAACCGGCCAGGACAGCGGCATGATTTTCCGCGAAGCGACCGACGACGTCACCATCGGTGCCCGCACCGAGAACTTGTACGACACCGCTCTTGGTGCCGACGGCGACCTCACCAACTCTGGTGGTCTGTCGCTGCAGTACACCTGGCTCGACGACACACAGCTCGAGGCCATTCTTCGCGCAGTCAAGAAGTCCAAGCGCTCTGAGCTCGTGATTGAGCCAAGCCTGATGGTCTTCAATACAGCCCGCGCCAACCTGGTGGTTGCCAACCAGGTCTCTTACGTCTCCGACTTCGATGTCGAGATTGCTTCGTCCGCCGCAATCGCTGACCCCATCGTCCGCGTCGCCAACGACGGCGTTTACCTCGATGTGCGTCCGGTCGTCACGGCCGACCGTCGCTTCGTCTGGATTGACGTACGCCCCACTGTCGCCAACCTACTGCGCCCGATTCCAACCTTGCAGACCTCCCTCGGCACCGGCTCTCCGGTCACGCTGATGCTGCCTGAGTTGGAGCTGCAGAAGATCCGCACCCGCGCGCTGGTGCCGGATGGTGGCACGCTACTACTCGGTGGCATGCGCATCGCCAAGGAGCAGGAAATCGAATCGGGTGTGCCGTTCTTGAACCGCATCCCAGTTCTGTCCTTCTTCTTCTCGCGCAAAGGCACCTACGAGAACTACCAGAAGCTCGTGATTCTGTTGACGGCAAACATCATCTTGCCGGAAGAGTTCGAGCCAGCGCCCCTACCCGCCGGCTTCTAGCCTTGGGTAACGGCCGGAGGCGTCTAACGCCTCCGGCCGTCTTCAGTCAGGGACATCCCACCTTTCCTTCCCGAACGAGAAGGCATGTACGCTACCAGTACCGCAATACTCCTCGCGCTTTTGCTCCCGCCACAAGACGGCGGACGCTCCCTTGCGCAACAAGACGCCACGGCCGCTAGGGCCATCACCCAAGAGTTCGGCCTCAGCCGTTGGTCGGACAAGCTCCTCGAGCGCTCGCTTTCGCGTGCCAAGTCGAGCGATGATCGTGCCGAGCTGCTGCTCGCCCGCTGCGACATCTTAAGGCTCAAGGCCTTCCGTACAGTCGACGAGAAAGAGCGCCTTGGCATTCTTGGCGAAGCTGGCGTGGCTTATGCAGAGTTCCTTGAGAGCTCGGGCAACTCGCGCAACGTTTCCACGGCACAGCAGAACCTCGGCCAGCTCACGGAGCTCTACGGCCGCACGCTGTCCAATCTGCTGGAAGCTGGCCAACTCTCAGAGGAAGAGAAGACCACCTACATCGCCACTGCAGAAGAAATTTTCAAGAGTGGCTTGAAGGTCCTGAATGGTCTTCTAGATACGAGCGAGGCTGGCACGCTCGCCTTTAACCAGGCCACCTTTAGTCGCGCCATGGTCTATCGCTACTGGGCTGGCTACTACCCGGCCGACTCATTGGAGCGCGACCAGTACGCGAACCGCGCACTTGGGTATCTCGAGGAGTTCGCGATCTCGGCCAACCTACTCCCTAGCATGCTGGCCTATAACGCCACGGCCGATGTCTACCGCGTGCTGCAGGATTGGGAATCTTCGAATGATTTCTACGACTACGTCATTTTCAATACGATTGATGCCCTAGCCACGGAAGAGGTCAAGGATTACCCCGAGTTGGCCCAGGCTCTCGAAGGCGTCGTGCAACAGTCCTACGCCGGTTGGCTCGCCATGCTGCGCGAATCCGGCAATCAGGCTGGCTTCGACCAAATTTACGGTCAGTTCCTCGACTGGCTCGACAAGGAGCGCATCGAGCTTACTTCCGATGGCTACCTTGCTCAGCTCGAGGTCGCCTCACAGTTGGTCGACAACGGCGAATCTGCGCAAGCACTTGCTCTTGCCAAGGAAGTTGCGGACAACAACCCGCAGTCCTTCTTGCGCCTGAAGGCCAATGCCGTCATGGGCAATGCGATTAAAAACGCACCCGACGATGTGGTGATTGAAATCAGCACCTTGTTCGATGCTGCTGAAGGTGCTTTCTTCGAGAAGCGCTACGAAGACTCGGTCGAGAACTTCCGCCGTATCCTCCCCCGCCTCTCGCGCAACCCAGATGCCAGTGAGTATGGCGGTCGCGCTTACTACTTGTTGGCGCGCAGCTGGTCCAACCTCGGCTACGACCTCTTTGCTGCTCTAGCTCACGAGCAGGGCGCCAAGGATTACCCCGACGACGAAGACAGCGCTGCCAAAAACGCGGTGCAGTGGGAGAAGATTACGGCTCGCTTCCTCTCGGCCAACGCCAGCGATAGGGCGATTGAAGATTGGCACACGGAAGCCGTCGACATGCTTGCAGCCCTTGACATTGGCGGTGGCGATGTACAGATGAATGAGGCCAAACGCCTCAACAACCTAGCCAAGTCCTATTACAACAAGCGACCGAAGCCAACCGCAGATAGCAAGGAAGGCCAAGATGCCGCCCGTGCCATTCGCAAGGCAATCGATGCCTACGAAGCCATCGACGCTAACTCCGATAGCTATGAAAAAGCACTGGTCCAACGCGGTTCGCTTTACTTCGAGCTCGGTTCCTTTGAACCAGGTGCCTACGACACGGCGCTGGGTATCTACAACGATTACCTAAACAACTACATCACCGCCGAGGAGAACACCCCGTCGGATCCACGTAGTCGTAAAGTTCGCGCCGATAGTGAACCGCTCGCGGCTTTCAACGTCGGGCGTATCTATCGCGCCAAAGCCAAGGCTGGCGACACCAATTCCTGGCCCTTAGTGCTCAGTTCCTTCGAGAACCTGCGCGAGCGCTACCCCACTCAGCAGTCGCTCGCCGATGACGCCATGCGCTACCGCATCGAAGCCTTCCTGAACTTGGGCAAGGTCGAAGATGCCGAAGCCGAATACCAGGCCATGCTTGCCGTGCCCGCCAGCGATGTGCGGATTTCGATTGGTGCCTTCTACCTCTACTCGGCCTGGGCCAAGACGGTGGATCAAGCCGAAGACCTCGAAGCACGCCTCGCTGCCAAGGAACGCGAGCTTCAATACCTGCACGCCTACAACTCCTTTGCATCGAACCCGCGCTGGCAAAACTTGCTTGGCGAAGCCAACTTGCAAATGGAGATGGACCATCCCGAGGTGGCCTCTGGGCTATACCAGCGCATTCTCAACGACTTCGAGAAAGCCAGCGACATGACCGACATCTCGCGTTTCTCGGCGCGCATCGGTTTTGTGGAATCTCTGCTCGCCATGCGCCGTGTCGGGGAAGCCGTCCCAGTGGTGGAAGCCTTGGTCCAGCAAAAGCCGAAAAACCTGCGCGTGAAAATCGCGGTGGTCAAGGTGAAGGCCGGTTTCCTGGCATGGGACGGCCGCAATGTCCTGGAAGTCCCTGGAGAAGGCACTTTAGAGGCCCTGGAATTGGCTAAACAGATGGCTAGTGACTTGGTGCAACTAGGCAAATACGAAGCCGAGCAAGAAGGCAAGAATCCCTTCTATTACGCTCCATGGTGGGAAGCCAAATTGAGCCAAGCCTACGTGTATTACCAACTCGGCAAAACCGACCCCGCGGAAGCTGGCAAGCACAAGCGGATGATCGAAAGCCTGCAGAAGCAAGACCCCACCTTGGGTGAGGGTGTTGCTGGCAAGCGCATCTCCGAATCCTTCAAGTGGCTCCTGCTTCGCTAAACCGATGATCCTCTCCTGCACGCTCCTTTTGCCCCTACTGTTGCCGGCGCAACAGGTCCGCCTCAACCTTGAGGACGGCGGTCGCGCCAGTGGTGCCGTAGTGGCTCTGACCTTGGAAGAGGTCACGATCACCAATAGCGATGGCGATGGCGTTAAGCGCGCTTCGCGCGAGATCTTGAGCATCGTTCCCAGTGGCATGCCCGCGGAAATGTCCTCGGCCGAAGCCTTCGCCAAGGCTTTAGATTTCCAAAATGCCGCCAATGCCTTCGATGCCGCCGCAGGCAGTGTCGAACCAGAATGGCTTGCGGCTTACGCTGGCTTGCGCCACGCCGAAGTCCTACTGACCTGGAGCACGATTGATGCCTCCAAGGCCGGCGAAGCCGCCACCGCCTTCGCCGCCTGGACCAGCGCCAATGCCGACTCTTACTGGTTGCCACGCGCTTCCTATGGACATGCTCGCGCGATGGCTACCAGCAATGACGTCCAAGGTGCCACGACCAAGATGCAAGAATTGGCCGACCGCGCCTTCGAGAAGAATCTCGGGCGCCATGTCGAGTTCCAGGCTGCCCTCGTACGCAGCGAATGCTTCTTGCTTGGCGGCCAAGCTGAGGTAGCCGAAGCCCGTTTGCGTGACCTTGTGGTCAAGCTTGGTGAAGCTTCGCGCGACCAAGATATCGCCCGTGGCACGCGCCAACGGATTGGCCGCTTTCAAGCCGATGCCCAACTCCTCCTCGGTCAAGCGATTGAAGAGAAAGATGGCGTCAAGGCTGCCGCCTCCTATTGGGAAGGCCTCGCCGAAGCCCGTGACACCAAGGCCGACGTACGCGCTGCGGCGCGGATTGGCCTTGCCCTAGCTGCCAAAGAGCAGGGCGAACTGCGCACCGCGCAGCTCCAGCTGGCCCGCGTGATTGCTCTGCAACCCGCCAAAGCTGAAGTGATGGCTCATGCCTTGTATGAGCTGGCTGAAATCACGGAATCTCTGGGCAACCAGCCGGTTCCAGCAAAGACCTACCGGGAACGCCTCAAGGCCAACTTCCCCGAAACCACCTGGGCGGCCAAACTTCGTTAAGCCACCTGCCCTTGCAGCTCAAGCCACCCTCGCGTGGATTTGCTGCTAGAATCCTGCCCGTCCTTACAACCAAGCTGCGCGCTCCCTGCGCGCCCCTGATCGACCAATGTCCCGACTCCGTTACCTTTTCCCCGCCATGCTTGGCACGCTCCTCACTTCCCCTGCCCTCTTCGCTCAAGAAGAGGCTGCCGCAGAAGGCGACGTAGGGTTCCTCGATGCCATCAAGTCTGCTGGTCCGATTGGTGCTTTGATCATCATCATGTCGGTCGTGGCCATGGCCCTCGTGATTGAGCACTTCATGACCGTCAAGCGTGAAAAGCTTGCGCCGCCAGAAGTCATCGACGAGGTCGAAGAGCTGTTCCAGGAAGGCAACTACCAGGAAGCCCTCGAAGCCTGCGAAGCCAACCCTTGCTTCTTCACCAACGTCGTCAGCGCGGGCATCCGCAAGCTTGGCCACGACTTCGCTGCGATTGAGAAGTCGCTCGAAGAAATGGAAGACGAGGAGAGCATCAAGCTGCAGCAGAAGATTGGCTGGCTCTCACTGATTGCCGGTATCGGCCCCATGATGGGCCTGTTCGGTACGGTGACTGGAATGGTTGGTGCATTCGCCACGATTTCGAGCGCTGGCGCCGGTGGTGTCAACCCAGCTGACTTCGCGGGTGACATCTCCCTAGCGCTCATGACGACCGTACTCGGTCTGACTGTGGCCATCCCAACCACCGCCTTCTACGCTTACTTCCGCAACCGCGTGACCATGGTGAGCCTCGAAATTGGCGCTCTGGTCGAGGACCTGTTCGAGCGTTTCCGTAGCGCCTAAGCAGCCTGAGTTCCGGATTTATCCGGATTGTTCGTGACCACCCCGCCTCCCTGCGCCTAGCTTTAACGAGGGCTAACCATGTCTAGAAGAAGAAAAGCCGAAACCGAAATAGACGTCGACATGACGCCCATGATCGACATGACTTTCCTCTTGATCATTTTCTTCATCATTGTCAATGACATGACGAAGAAGGATCTCGAGGAGCTCAAACTGCCGATTGCCATGGAGGCGGGTCAGGACGACCCACCTGAGAACCGTCAAATCTTGAACGTACGTTGGTTCCCCGCGGGCGGGGTGCCGGATAGTGTCATTTCCCAATACGAGGCAATGGGCATTGGGATTGACCCTAACATCGAATGGTCGGACATCGTTTGGAAGGGCCGCATTCTGATGTACCCCAACATTGATACTCAGGGGCGCATGGATCCCATTCGCAAAACTAGGCCAGATTACTACTGGCAGCTAGATCAGGTCATGAAAGACGAATGGTTGCCTTACTACAACTATGACTTTGACGAAACCCTCGGGGTCGAGCTCCCGGATGACCCGGTACTCATTCGCGCCGACCGCAACACCCCTTTCAAATTCATTCAGAAGATCATGGAAGTCTGCACGCGTGAAGGCATCATGATTTGGAAGGTTCAACTTGCCGCTTCGGAAGACCCTGAAGTGGTTGCCGCCCGTAAAGACGAGGACAAGTAACCATGGCCCGAAAGAAAAAGAAATTCGAAGAGGTGAAGCCGGACATGACGCCGATGATTGACGTCACCTTCCTCCTCCTCATCTTCTTCATTGTGACCTTGAAGTTTAAGGTTCTAGAAGGCCGCCTCGATGCAGCCCTGCCTAAGGACCGCGGTACTTCAACCTCGCAGGCGGAAGAGGTGGAGAAAATCGACATCTTGATGAACGTCGCCGAACCAGGTGAACTGATTCCTGACAAATCTCTAAAAGGCCTCAAGATTTACCAAGGTCGCCGCATTCGCGTCGAGATTGGTACCCAACGTTGGTACTACGACCCGTACGACATCGACGATGTTTACGATCCCATCCCCGGCCTGCCGACCTTCCTGAGTACTTACGATAAGGAAGAAACTCCGGTCTCGCTGGATGCACGCAAGGGCATCAATTACGGCGACGTGATTATTCTTCTCGACGTCGTGGTCCGGGAGAAGTTCGAAAAGGTGTCCTTCGCCGGCACCATGGAAAACGAGTAATCCACCCGAGAGACTCGCCCATGGCCGACTTACCCCCGGTCCTCCCAGACTCCCCCGCGCCCGGCGCGGGGGAGTCTGCCCATAAAGGCCAAGACCAAGCCCTGCGCGAAGTCTTGCACCAGGCAGCGGATCGCGTTGCCGATTACCTCAGCGGCCTGGGCTCCCAAGCCATCTTTCCCACCCAAGCCGAAGCGCCGAAGGGTGATCTCTTCCCCCAGCACGGCGAAGACCTCGGCGACCTATTCGACGACAGCGCCGATTGGGCGATTGCCAATAGTGTGCATGTGGGCCACCCTGGCTATGTCGGGCATATGGATTCCGGAGTTGCCGTGGCTGGCATCCTGGGCGATTTCCTGGCCTCAGCCCTGAACCAAAACCTGCTGGCCTACGAGCTTGCTCCAGGCGCCACTCTTCTAGAAAAGAAGTTGGTCGCACTGTTTGGCGCCGAAGCCGGCTATGACCCAGGTTGCGGCGGCTTATTCACCACCGGCGGCACAGGCGCCAATCTCACTGCCCTACTGCTCGCCCGCGACGCCGCCAGTCGCCCAGCTTCGCGCAAAGGACTGGCTCAGGAGAACCGCCTGTGCGTCTTCGCCTCGGCCGACGCGCACTACTCCCTAGCCAAAGCCTGCGCCGTCATCGGCCTCGGCAGCGAACAAGTGATTTCGGTGCCCGTCACCGGTCCGGAGCGGCGCATGGACGCCGCCCTGCTGCCTGAACTCATGCACCAAGCCGTCGCTAGTGGCTTACGCCCGATGGCGGTCGTCGCCACCGTCGGCACCACCAGCTGCGGTGCCCTTGACCCGGTGGCAGCTTGTGCCGATTTCTGCGAAGAACATGGCCTCTGGCTCCATGTCGATGGCGCCCACGGCGGTGCTCTTCTGCTCCACCCCACCGAGAAGCACCGCCTCGGTTCCGTTCACCGCGCAGATTCGCTCACTCTTGACCCCCATAAGTGGCTTTATGCGCCCAAGAGCGCAGGCCTGCTTTTGGTGCGCCGCGAAGAAGATTTGGTCACCGCCCACTATGAGGCGCCCTATTTAGACCGCTTCTCGAGTCACGGCGAAGCCCTGCCAGTCAGTCAGGGACGCCGCGCCCTCGATGGCAGCCGTCGCTTCGACGCCCTCAAGGTCTGGATGCTCCTGCGCCACTTCGGCCGCACGGGCCTTAGCCAGATCCTCGACAGCCGTTTGGCGCTGACCCGTCAACTCCATCAAATGCTCTCGGAACACCCCGTGTTTGCCCCGAGCCACTTCCCCGACCTCAACGTCCAAGCCTTCCACCTGCGCCAGGAGCCTGCTCCCGGGGCCATGCAGGCGGTACACCAGGCTGTCGAGGCCGCAGGGGCCTTCTGGCCCTCTTACACCCGTCTGGAGGGGCATGCGCGCCACCGGATGGTCCTCCTCAACCCATCCACCACCCAGAAGCACCTTGAGGAGCTTCTGGAACAGATGGCCTCGGCCCATTTTGCCTTCGAAAAAGGGCGTAGCGTGCCCCTAGGGGCGCTGCTACATTCTCACGTCTGCCGTCGCTAACCGGCGGCTCCGCGGTGTCGGTCCGTACAGGTCCGGCGACTGCCTCAGCTCGGATCCCAAGCTTCCCCATGAACAGAACCCTGTCCTCGGCCCTCAGCCTGGCTCTGCCAGCGCTGCTCTTCGGCTTCGCTGCCGCTTGTGCCTCGTCGGAGTCCCCTGATGAGCCCATGTCCTGGAGCGATAACACCGCCGATAGCGGTGACCTCGCTGCCCTCGGCTACACAAGCTCCCAAGAACCGTCCCCAAGTGGCGCCCAAAGCGGTGGCCTCGTGGGTGATATGCAGGGTGAACTGAACCTGCGCGAACAAAAGGTCAAGCTCATGGTGGATGACCGCATCAGCCGTGCACGCATGGCTTATGCAGATGGTCGTCTGCTCGAAGCAGAAGATGACCTGCTTGCCGCTCTGCAACTCGACCCATCCTCTTCCGATGCGCGTCGCCTGCTCGAGCAAGTCCAAGTTGCCCAAGGTAAGGCTAGTGTCGACCTGATGGACTCGAGCGATGACGTGCGCGCACGTCTGCAAGCCCGCGCCACTCGCGAACGCGCCGACGTCGATGCCCACATCGCCGCTGGTCGTGAGGAACTCAATGATGGCAACTTTGACAATGCGATTGGAAAATTCGGCACCGCGCTTGCGGTCATGAATGGATCGCAGCTCGGTCAAGATTGGTCTTCGGAAATGGCCACCGCCTCCAGCCTGATGGCTAGCGCGAAGGAAAGCCGTGACCTGCAAATGGCCGCACAACGGGATAGCGAGGCTGCCGAGACCTTCGCCCGCCTGCAAGATCAGCGGCGCATGGAAGAAGAGCGCCGTCGCTTGCGCCTCGACGCCATGCTCGCCGATGCCATGGACGCCTTCACCGCGAAAAACTACGACGACGCTGTCGACCTCTGCGATGACATCATTCGCGAGGACCCACTCGATGCCCGCGCTCGTCAGCTGCGTTCCGATTCGCTTATGGCTCGCCACAACCAGCTCGACGCCGATTGGGTGGTTGCCCGCGAGGAGCGCTTCCGTCTGTGGAATGAGGACATCGCCGAAGCGCGCATCCTCAACAACGAAATCATGACCGACCCGGATCCGGCGCACTGGGCCCGGATTGCGAAGTTGCGCAAGCGTTTCCGCGAAACCGATGCCAGTATGTCCGCCGACCCAGAGACTTTGGCTCTGCAACAGGACATCCGTTCCCAGCGTATTCCGAGCCTGATTTTTGACGGCGAGACTTCGCTGCAGACCGTGGTCGATCAGTTGCGCACCTTCACCTCGATCCCCTTCGTCGTCACCCCTGACGCCGTCGCGGCCGTCGACGATGAAGGCATCGAGTTCAACCTCGACATGAAGACCGAGCTGAGCGTGGCCAACGCCCTCGCCATCATCTCCGAGGCTGCCGGCCCTAGCGTGACCTACACCTTCCGCAACGGCGTGGTGTACATCACCTCGGTAGACAAGGCCTTCTCGAACCTGACACTGCTCCCCCACGATGTGCGTGACCTCACCGCATTGATGGTGGACTTTGCCGGTCCAAAGATTCAGGAGATTCGTCTCCCTGATGGCGACTACAACGACGACGACGGCCCCCAGTTCGGTGGCGTCGTTGGCGAGGCCGTGCCCATCATGGATCCGGACAACCTCAAGTTGCTCGTGACCCAGGCCATCGCCCCAGCTTCTTGGGAAGAGATCGAAGGGGTTTCGATTGAAGTGCAGAACGGTCAGCTCTTCGTGCGCCACACCGCCGAAGTGCACTCGGAAATCGATGCCTTCCTCGAAGAGCTTCGTCGCTACACCTCTTCGATGGTCAACATCGAAGCGCGCTTCCTCACCGTAACCAAGGATTACCTCCAGGAAATCGGTGTCGACTGGCGCGGTAACGGTGGTAACGGTTCCGCCCTCGATCTCGTCACCTTGGACGATGTCACTTCCGGCTTCGACGACAACGCTTCCTTGGCCCTCGACAACGATGGTCCTGGTTTGCCCGCTGGCGCTGATTCCAACCCGTCCGCAGGCGCTTACTTCGACCAGTTCGGTAACGGCGATGTCCGTGCCCGCACCGAGAACATCTTGGGCGACTATGGTTCGCGCCTCGGCGTGACTGGCGGTCTGACCATGCAGTTCTCCTTCCTCGATGACTTGCAGTACAGCTTGATTCTGCGCGCCCTCGAGAAGAACCAGCAGGTCTCCGAACTGACTTCGACCAGCCTGTCCGCGCAGAACACCCAGCGTGCCTACGCGACCATGCTCAACCAGATCACCTACGTACAGGACTTCGACGTCGAAGTGGCACTCGCCAGCTTCATCGCCGACCCCATCGTTGGTGTCATCTCTGACGGCATCGTCCTCGACGTGCGCCCAACCATCGCTCAGAACCGTAAGTACATCACTTTGGAACTGCGGCCGACGGTGGCCACTCTGGTGCGTCCGATTAGCACCTTCACCTCCTCGCTGGCGTCGCTCACCACGCCGATTACCATCCAGTTGCCGGAACTGCAGATTGCTTCCGCCAACACCACGGTGGTGGTTCCGGACGGTGGCACGGTCGTCATCGGTGGCCTGAAGAAGCTGTTCAACATTGACCAGCGCTCGGAGATTCCTTTCCTTTCCGACATCCCGGTGTTGAGCTTGCTGTTCAAGACCGAAGGCGAAGCCGAGGAGAACCAGGACGTCATCCTGATGATCCGCGCGACCATCGTCGATGCCAACGAAATGAAGGACCGTCTCGATGCTCTCGGTCGCTAAGCCTGGAGCACTCCTAGCCCCCACGGGCTAGACCAAAGCCCGCACCAGAAATGGTGCGGGCTTTTTGTTTAGCTTAAAGGCAAGCCGTAAACGTCGCGCAGGAGCGTGTGCAGTCCGGCGAGGTCGTCGACGGTATGCGTGGGTTCGGTCTTTGGCCTGTTTACCGCATGCTTGCCCTGGCGCACCCAAACGGTCTGCAAGCCTGCAGCGTTAGCTGGGTCGATATCACTGTATGGGTGGTCCCCCACATGCATCACCGAACCCAAGGGGCTGCCGGTGGCTTCGGCGCAGCGCCGATAGAGCAATGGATTGGACTTGGCAATCCCCACCGCATCGGTGATGAACAACAGCGCCGGATCTAAAAAGCGATCCACGCCCAAGCGCAAAATCTTCTCCATCTGCTTGCGACGTAAGCCCGCGGAAATGATGCCCAGCCGCAAGTCGGTGGCCGCAAGCTCGCGCAACAAGACCTCGGCCTGCTCATGCAAGCGCAGGTGCTCCCACTTCTCATTGTGGTAGGCAATCACGCCGGCGACGACCAACAAGTCAGGGTTGACTCCCGCCGTGGCCGTTGCGGGGAGGCGTTGCAGCAGACGGTCGTAATGGTGATCGTCGTTGGAACCAAACTCGGCAACCACTTCCGCGAGTGCAGCTAGGGCCTGCTCAGGTTCACATTGCAGTCCACGCGCAATCATGGCCTCGACCGCAGCGCGCCGCGCACCCTGGACGAAGCCGGTGGTGCCGAACAAGGTGTCATCGATATCGAGGAAGATGACCTGCAGGGGCTCTGCGCTGCTCACGAGGTGGAGTGTATCGCGCGAGAGGCGGCCAAGAGCTTTTGGGTATAGGGCTCTTGGGGATTGCCGAGGACTGCGGCGGTGGCGCCGGCTTCCACCACCCGGCCTTGGTGCATGACCAGGACATCGTCGGCGAGGCGGGCGACCATGTCGAGGTCATGGCTGATGAACAGATAAGCAAGGCCATGCTCGGCCTGAAGCTCGCGCAGGAGCTCCAGAATCTGCTCTTGGATGGTGACGTCGAGCGCGGACAGCGCTTCGTCACAGACCACTAAACAGGGGTCCAACGCAATCGCTCGCGCGATGCCCACCCGCTGCGCCTGTCCTCCTGACAACGCACTCGGGCGGCGATTGAGGAAGCTCTCGTCGAGTCCTACCCGCTGCAACAAACGCTGGGCTTTTTGGCGCAACTCTACCTGGCTAGTCGGGCGATGGATTTCGACCGGTTCCATCACACTGCGCCATACCGGTTGGCGAGGATTGAGTGCCGTCGCCGGGTCCTGGAAGACCATGCCCACATGGCGTCGATGCGGGCGCAAAGCAGACTCCTTGAGCTCGGACCAAGCGAGGCTGGTGCCCAGCCCGGGCGGACGCAGTTGCACCGTGCCCGAGAAATCGGACTCGAGGCGCAATATCGCTCGCGCCAGTGAACTCTTGCCACTCCCCGATTCCCCCACCACGCCGAGGGTGCGCCCCGCGCCGAGCGTGAAGGTCACCTCCTTTACGGCCACGATGGGCTCGCCTGCGCCGCCAAAGACCTTGCGTGGCCCGGGATAGCGCACCGAGAGCTTGTCGACAGTGAGCATCGCCTCGGCCTGTTCTCGAATCTGCGCCTGGGCCTCTTGTGATGCGGCAGCCACTAAAGCCTGGCTATGCGGATGTTGGGGCGACGCAAACAGGGTTTCGGTATCTGCATCTTCCACCAGGGCACCTTCGTGCATGACCAAAAGCCGCGTACATAAGCCGCGCACCAATGCCAAATCGTGGCTAATCCACAACATGGCTAAGCCGCGCGCAGCTTGCAGCCGTTTCAACAATTCCAGAATCTGCTGCTCGATGGTGACATCAAGTGCGGTGGTCGGTTCGTCGGCAATCAACAACTCGGGATCACCGGCTAATGCCGCGGCGAGCAAAACCCGTTGCCGTTGACCGCCACTCAACTCATGCGGATAGCGGCGAAGCAAAGCGCCACCGTTGCCGAGTTCAACCTCGGTAAACAATTCCTGCAGGCGTTCGCGGCGAGCGGCTTTGGAAAGCTCTGGGCGATGGATGGCCAACACTTCTTCGACTTGATGTCCTACCCGCAAAACCGGGTTAAGCGCGGTCGAGGGGTCCTGGAAAACGTAGGCCACGGAACCACCGCGATAAGGGCGAAGTCCACGTTCGGAAAGCTGGGCGAAATCCACGCCGTCGGGCTGCCACCACAGGCGTCCTCCACGGCGCTCGATGCTCGGCGGCAGCAAGGACAGCAGGGAAAGCGCAGTCAGGCTTTTGCCGCTTCCTGACTCACCAACCAAGCCGACAGCTTCGCCAACGCCGACCTGAAAGGACACCGGCCCCACCAAGGCACCAGAATCATCGGTGCCACGGCCGCTTCTGGCCCGAGCGCTGGTGGCCAAGCCGAGACACAAGTCCTCCACCACCAGCAAAGGCTCCGGGCGGGAGGAAGTGTCGGCGTGGTGCGCGTCTGGGACAGCGGTCATGCGGCATGAGCATAGCCCGCCGAAGGTGGAGGCGACCAGTCCCACACGCTATCCTCCAACAGTGCGCCCGCGTTGCCTGCTCGCCTTATTGCTGCTGTTCCTGGCGGCCGCCTCGTGTGGGCCGCCACGAGCCGCGCTGACGGTCGCGAATGGGCCGGACCTCGACACTCTTGACCCGCAACTCGCGCGCAGCAGCGCCGCCCAACGCGCCTCTCGTGCTCTCTTCGCCGGGCTGACCCGGCTCGACCCCCAAGACCTCGGCCTATTGCCCGATTTAGCGCTGTCTTGGACTGCCGAAGACATGGCAAGGCTATGGCGTTTCCAGCTACGCCCGGACCTGCGCTGGTCCGACGGCCAGGCCTTGACCGCACAAGACGTGGTGGCTTCCTGGCAACGCCTGCAGGACCCTGCCACCGCCGCGCCCTATGCGTCTTGGGTCGCTGAAGCCCGTTTCGCGGCACCCAGCCCGACCGAGGTGCACATCCGCTTTCCAGAGCCGCAACCTCTATTCCCCCTGCTGTGCAGTCACCCCGCGCTGGCCCCGGTGCCGCCGGCCCTGCGCGATTCTCCCCAAGGCACCCTGCCCAAGCCGCTTCCGAGCAGCGGCCCCTTCTACCTGCTGGAGCGTCGTCTGCGCGACCGCTTGCGCTTACTACGAAATCCGCATTACTGGCGCAGCGAGGAGGTGCCCAGTAAGAGCTTGGATTTGCTCACCATCGATAGCGATATCACCGCGATGAATCTATTCCTGACCGATGGGGTGGCCTTCACGCCGAAGACGCCAGACTTGGCCTTGCCGCGCTTGGTCGAACAACAAGATGCGCGTTTGCATCAGTCGGCGGAGTTGGGCACGGTGTTTTTGCGCTTCCAACAACGAGATGCGCCCTTTGACGACTTCGACCTGCGTCGTGCATTGGTGTGGGGCACCGATCGCGAAGCCTTGGCCACACTAGTTGGTCATGGCCGCCCAGCCGCCACTGGTTTTGTGCCGACCTCCATGCCGGCATGGACTGGACCCTCGTGGCCGAGTTCCGAATTAGAACAAGCGCGTGCGGCGCTCGAGCGTGTGCGCCAACGCAACCAAGGGGCATTGCCGCGGATTGAGCTGCTCTATCCAAGCACTGCTGGCAACCGCCTTATGGTCGAAGCATTGGCCGCCCTGTGGAAGAAAGACCTCGGCCTGGAGGTGCGCTTAATGAACGTGGAGGCTCGGACTTTTTATCCAGCACAAAGCGCGCTCGAGTATCAAGTGTCCTTGAGTAGTTGGGTCGCGGATTACCCACATGCGCTGAGCTTTCTCGACATCTTCCGCAGCCACGATGCCAATAACCGCAGTGGCTTTGCCGATGCACGCTACGACGAGTTGCTTGCGCTTGCGGCAAGCACCCTAGACGAGCAGGAACGCCAGCAAGCTTTACAACAGGCTGAGGAAATCTTGCGCGACCAAGCGGCGCTGCTGCCACTCCTAGAACAGCGGCGCCAAGAGTTGGTCAGCCCTCGTTTGGGCGGCTGGCAGGACAATGCTCTGGGCATCATCGATTGGGCTGCCTTGGAATGGCGAGAGGCGCCATGAATGCACGATTCCTGCGCCGCGTCCTGATGCTCCTGGCCACCATCCTGTTGGTGCACGCCGCGGCCTTCTTTCTGATGCGCACCACGCGAGGCGGCCCCTTCGATGAGGCGCGCGCCCTCGACCCACAGGTGAAGCTCGCGCTGGAACAGCGCTACGGCTTGGACGATTCTCTTGCCGTTCAGTATTGGCATGCCCTAACTGGGTTGTGGCAAGGCGACTTTGGCCCATCCTTGCGCTACCGCGAAGTCAGCGTGGCCGACCTGCTCGCCGACGCCTTGCCCGTTTCCTTTGCCGTGGGTGGCGGCGCCCTGCTGTGGGGCCTGTTGTTCGGCATTCCCCTCGGCATGATCGCAGCTGGTGCGCGTCGACGTCTGCTCGGACAAAGCGCCACCACCTTAGCCACGGTCCTATTGGCTCTTCCCAACTTTGTGTTGGCTGGGGCCGCAATTGCCCTGTTCTCCTTCACCCTTGGTTGGCTCCCCCCCGCCGGCACCGGAGGCTTGGCCCATCTATTCCTGCCGAGCCTATGTTTGGGTTTGCCTCTTGCCGCACAGATCTCGCTGTTGGTGCGCGACGCCGCCAGCGAACGCTGGCAATCCGCCGGAGTACGTCATGCTCGCGCACTTGGCTTGAGTGGGCAACGCCTGTGGTGGGCGCATATCCTCAAGCCAAGCCTCACTCCGGTGTTGGCATTCCTTGGCCCCGCCACCGCAGCGGTGCTGACCGGATCGCTCGTCATCGAACGCATCTTCGCTCTTCCCGGTCTAGGCACCTTCTTTGTCGAAGCTGCGCTCAACCGTGATTACACGTTGGCGCTTGGTGTTACCGTGGTCTATACCGCGCTACTTGGCCTGGCCACTTTCCTTGCCGACGTCCTCCTGATGAAGCTCGACCCACGAGTAGAGGCGCTGTCATGAGCCTGTGGGCAAAGCGCTTGGCCTGGGGCTTTCTGGCGGCCTTAACCATCGCTGCAGTCGTCGCCCCGTGGCTGCCGATTGTCGATTACCGCGCCATGGACGCTGATGCTCGCCTGCTTCCGCCAGGGAGTGAAGGCCATCTACTCGGCACCGACGCTCAAGGCCGCGACCTCTTGGCACGACTGCTGTTTGGCGCGCGCATTTCGCTGCTGGTGGGTGCCGTCGGCACCTTGGTCGCGATGCTCATCGGTCTGCCTTATGGCGCGGTGGCGGGGTTGCGGGGCGGGCGCATCGATCGCTTCTTAATGCGACTGGCCGACGCCCTGGAAAGCGTGCCGATGGTCGTGATGGTGCTATTTCTTCTTTCCATTCTGCGCGAATACCGCGTCGAGATGGAAGTGATTGGTTTTGGCCGCTTACAGTTATTCCTGGTGGCGATTGGTTTTCTGTTCTGGCTGCCCACGGCACGTGTCGCGCGCGCCGAAAGTCTGCGCATTTCGCGTTTACCTTTCGTCACTGCGGCACGCTTGCAAGGCATGTCGACTCGTGCACAACTGCGTCGGCATATCCTGCCCAACCTCTGGCCGACTTTGCGCGTGATGTGGTTGTTGACCATTCCCCGCGTCATCTTGATGGAAGCCTTCCTGAGCTTCCTTGGCTTGGGCGTTGAGGCGCCCGCCGTATCCTGGGGTGGCCTAGCGAGCGATGGACTCGCCGCGATGAACCCTCTGGTGGCCAGTTGGTGGTTGTTGGCCCTGCCATCGGCGGCCTTGGTGTTGACCTTGCTCGCCTTGCAGCAGGTCGGGCGTGGCGAAGACGGCTCGACCTAGTCGCGACAGCGCACGACCAAGTCGATTTCTACGCGAAGATCTAGCGGCAGGCGTTGCACTTCGACACAACTGCGCGCCGGGCAATGGTCTTCCATTTCTTCGCTGTAGATGGCATTCATGGCCTGAAACTCATTCATGTCCGCCAAGTACACCGTGGCCTTCACCACGTCTTGCAAGGTGCACCCTGCTGCGGCGAGCACGGCACGCAAGTTGGCGAAGGTTTGCTTGGTTTGCTCTTCGATGCCTGGGCCGATGACTTCATTTTGCGGAGTCAATCCCACCGCACCACTGGTGTAGAGCCAGCCATCTACCACGAGTGCTTGGCTATATGGGCCGATGGCTTGAGAAGAGTTTTCGGTGTGAATGATGCGCATGATTATGAGCGTTGACGAAGGGCTTGGTCGACGACAGGGTGAAGAACTTCGGGAAGGCTACCGCCAGCACCGTAAACCTCGCGCACGAGTCGGCTGGACACGAAAGCATGCTCATGACTGGGCATCACGAACACCGATTCCACTTGCGGTGCTAGGCGACGGTTGGTTTGCGCCATGGGCGCTTCGAATTCGAAGTCGGTGACAGAACGCAACCCACGTAGCAATACCGAACAGGAGCGCTCTTCAGCCAAGTCGACGACAAGGCCGGTAAAGGCCAGGACTTCTACCGGCAAATCGGCACACATGGTACGCAGAAAGTCCACGCGTTCTTCGGCGCGAAACAGCGCCTTCTTGTTGGGGTTCTCAGCTACGGCGACGACCAAGGAGCCAAACAGGTGGACTCCACGTTGGATCAAATCCAAATGGCCCAAGGTAGGCGGGTCAAAGCTGCCCGGAAACAATGCGCGCGGGAGAACCTCGTTCATGACCAGATTGTACGTGTCGCGGCCCGCGGTGAACCGTCTTCCCTTGGTGCCCACAATTCCCCCGCCGCGGTGCCGGTTGCTGGTCTTGGCGATCACTCATTTGGTGGTGGCTTCCTGTTTGTTCACCGCAAATCCTGTTCTGTTTGTGGGTAGAGTTTGGGCTTCGTGCGGCATGTTGTTGTTGGCAGGGCTTTGGCTCATCCACCAAGTTTTCTTTGCCGACAGGGCGGTGATATTGGCTTGGCTGTTTCCGTTGAGCCTCGGTTGCCTTGTGGCGGTATTAGGCCATGCCACTCCTTCCCCGCCGCTAGAAACCGTGGCTGCCCCGAGGCCAGTAATTCTTCGCGCACGAGTCGCCGGAGTATGGGAGCGTCAGGATTACCGCTGGGCGCGGCTGGATCAAGTTTGTGATGTCAACGGCATGGGCTTGCTTCCTGCCCAAGCCACCCTGCTCGCCATTCCCCATGTTTCCTCTGCGGCCATTCGCCCTGGTGACCAAGTGCAGGTTCGCGGGCGGCTCGTCCAAGACGCATGGGGCTGGCGCCTTGAAGCAGCCTTGCTGGAAACACGCAAGCGCGGGCCACCGTGGTCCTGGCAAGGCCTGCGTCGATGGTTACGCCAGCGTTGGCAACAGCAGCTGCATCCCGAAGATGCGGGCCTCGCCATCGCCCTTGTCTTAGGAGAGCGTGGTGGTGTGCCGGATTGGCACCAAGAGGCATACCGTCAATTTGGCTTGGTCCATTTGTTGGCGGTTTCAGGCATGCACCTTTGGCTTTGGGACGCCCTCTTTCGCCGCCTCCTCACTCGGCGTCTGCGCATGTTGCGCTGGCCGTTGCTTCTCGTCATGACTGCCTTAGCGGGCGGAAAACCCCCGGTAATGCGTGCCTTATCGGCGCTACTCCTCCGTGATTTCGCGCATGCCCGCGGTTGGCGCGTCAAAGGTTTACGCCTGTGGTCTTGTGCATGGGCATTCGAGTGCTTGTTGTTCAGCCCTCGGCAAGATGACCTCGGCTTCTTATTGAGTTATAGCGCAACCTTTTTCTTGATTGTGGGCGCGGGCCCATCGACTCTCCCCGTGTGGCGCAAAGCGCTACGAGCCTCTTGGGTGGCCTTTTTAGGCTCGATGCCCTTACTTCATGCCGTGCAATCGACCGTGGAGCCATGGAGTATTCTTCTCAGCCCCTTGCTCGGCCTGCTGCTCCCCTTTCGCCTGGTCGCCAGCATGCTTGCTCTGCTTCCAGGAAGCGTATGGCTTGCGCAACTCTGCCTATTTGCTTTCCGAACTCTCGAGCACGCCCTATTTCAACTCGGCCAAGGCCTTCCGTGGAGTCCTTGGCTTTGCCCGCAACAATCTAGCCTGCTTCTAGGCTTGACCGCCTTGGGTGGCCTAGCCTTCTTGGTCCTTCCCAAGCGATATGCATGGAGGCGAGGGCTTTGCCTGCTCCTTGCCTTGACCAGTATGGTCACACGCTTGCCAAGTTCGCCAAGCTTGGTGGTGGTGCAAAGCGGACACGGCTTGGCGGTCTTGATTGCAGGCAGTCAACAGACTCTGCTATTTGATTGTGGCAGCGCTTCGCAAGCACCGCGTGATTTAGTCGATCGAGCCTTACTGCCCACCTTGCGTCAACATTCCCTTGCGCCGCCTCAGCATGTATTGCTGAGCCATGGGGACGAAGACCACGTCAATGCTTTACCGGCGCTAAGGCAGCGCGTGAACTACCGGGAATTCGCCATTCCGGAAGAGAGTCGGCGCATTCTTCATGGTTTTCGGCCGTGGACGGTAGAGGTGCTTGGAGTTGCGGCATCGATGCAAGGTGTACGCAATGACGGCGGCCATGTCCTCAGCCTTCACGCGCGTGGCCGACGTGCTGTGGTGCTCGGCGACCAGGAAGGCCATAGCTTGCGCGAACTCAAGAAACGCATCGCTCCGGGCCCCATCGATGTCCTGGTTATCCCCCATCATGGATTGAGCACCGATGGCCTCGCCGAATTGCTGCAGCACCTCAAGCCGAGAGAAGCCTGGGCCAGTTGCGGTGCCGAAGATTTCCCCCTACCGGCCGCACCCTTGCTCCAGCACATGGGTATCCCTCTCCGCACCACTCTTGAGGGCAACCTAGATTGGCAGCCTTGAAGCAGCCCAAGAAAGGGTGCGCATTGCCTGGGCAATTCATCCGTGACTAATGCGACGCTCGCCCGTCTTCTCTGAAAATGGAGAATGCCTCCACCGAAAGCGGCACAATTTGGGGCGCCACCCTGGCCAGCGGTGGTGGTCATTTGGTGCGCGTGGAAACCTGCCTGGGCAGAGGGTTGTCGCGTGTGATCTTAGTGGGCATGCCAGACACCGTCGCCAAAGAAGCGCGTGAACGGCTCCCCGCCGCCTTTGCCAAACATGATTTAGAGTTTCCACGTGGCAAGATTTTGTTCAATCTGGTCCCGGCCCAACTGCCCAAAACTGGGCTACCCTTTGATTTAGCCCTCGCCATTTCTTTGCTGTGTGCACAAGGGCGTGCCCCTCGTCCACAAACCAAAACCTTGTTTCTGGCGGAACTGGATCTGCAGGGCAAGTTACGTGCCCCTGCCCGCGGCACCTTGCTCGCTGCTCTTGCCGCTGCCAAGGGCTCTTGCACCACCGTCATTACTGCGCCAAAAGCCGCACAGGAAGCCGCACTCATCCCACAGCTTCAGGTGTTCGCAGCAGAGCACCTCGGCCACGTGGTGGGCTATTTGCAACAAAGGCAAGAGCTGGAGTCCATTTCTCAGCAGGAGCAGCCTTGCTCGGCTCCGTGGAACAATGAGAGCAAAACTACACCTTCCTTGAGCGAAATCCGCGGCCAAGAACTTGCCCAACGCGCGGCACATCTGGCCATGGTTGGCCGGCTCAACCTTTGGCTTGAGGGGCCACCTGGTACCGGCAAGAGCATGCTTGCGCGCAGATTGCTAGGGCTTCGTCCTCCCTTGTCTGCGCAGCAATCCTTAGAGCTCGCCCAAGTCGAAGCCATGCTTGGACCAGTCCCTGCCCTTCCACGAGTGCCTCCCTTTCGCGCTCCTCACGCCTCTGCGTCCATGCAAGCTCTTCTCGGTGGCGGGCGCCCCTTAAGACCCGGAGAGTTGGCCAGAGCCCATGGTGGCATATTGTTTCTAGATGAGATCCCTGAGTTCTCACGCCCAGCTCTGGAATGCCTGCGACAACCCCTGGAAGAACGAGAAGTCCGCTTGCAACGCGCACAGGAGTGGGCACGATTCCCCGCAGATGTTTTGTTGGTGGCCACAAGCAACCCCTGTCCTTGTGGCTACCTAGGGCATCCCCATCGACCGTGCACTTGCACCGAAGCCAAACTCCGCGCCTATCGTGGCAGACTCTCCGGCCCGCTTCGCGATCGCTTTGATCTATTTGTGCGCATGGACCCGGTCGCTTCCGACGTTCTTACCGGCCCACCCACCGCGTTATCCGAAGAAGACCGCAGCCAACTCCTGAGCGATGCTCGCAGCTTTCAACTGCAGGTGCAAGAGCAACGCGGCTTCCTCGAGGCCGCAGATGCCAGCATGGAACAACTTCAGCAATCCGGAATAGAAGGTAAGGCCCACCAACTCCTACGCCAGGCCAATGCCCGGCTTCACCTCAGCGGCCGCGGCTATCTACGCTGCCTTCGCTGCGCACGTGCTGCGGCAGACTTACGTCAGTCGCGCTCGATCGAAAGCGCAGACGTCCGCGTGGCGCTTAGTCTGCGACCGTTGCCTGCAGAGGCGCAAACCACCACAGGGTTACCCCATTTTCCTGGGCGCGCAGCTCGCCGCCTGCAGCCATAAAGAAGGAATGGCTACCAGCATCTCCCTCAAGACTCAAAATGGCAATGCCTCGGCCTGCCATCATCAATCGAATCTCATCTAAAGAGGCCACGCGATCCATTTCACGAGTTCCCACACCCTTGCGTGACCAATCGCGGCATTCCCACAGCGAGGTCACCAAATCCAAACGACGGCGCAAGTCCGGCTGCTCTTGATTGTGAATCTGCGGTGTATCGACAAACAAGGAATGATGCAAGACCGGAGCCAAGCGGTTTCCCGAGGCTCCCATTCCAGCACCAGAAGCGACTGGGTGGCGTGGATGCATCAGCAATACCACGCTTGGGGCCAGTGCTCGTTCTGCCTCTGCCACTGCAGGTGGGAAGGAGCGCAAAGCGTCACTTTCCTTGAGCACAATGCGACCGGCATGGACTTCACTCAACGGCAGAAGATCGGCGTCGGTCCAGGCGGCATAAACCTCTACCGTGCGGTAAGTGGTCGGCACCATGGCGAACAGACTCACCACTCCTACGACCATCCAAGCCAGTGCGCCCTTGCCCATACTGCGCAGAGGTTGGTTCGGAACCAAAGCCATGCCCAGAGGCAGGGCCAAGAAAATGCCTGCCACCCGTGGAAATTTATATTGGTTATCCCAAGGCAATTCCAGGAATGACATCACGACCGCGAACCCGATTGCCGCAGCAACAAACAAGCGAGTTTGCCTTGGCCATCGCCACCATGCCGGAATGCTCAGGACCACTAAAGCGGCCAAGGGGCCCAGCAAATTCCAAATCGCGCCATCGCCGGCTAAGGGAAACTGCGGTGATTGCTCTGGTGCGCCCGCCGGAGCCGCTTGCAGCAAGGGCATCAGGAAAGGAATCGCGATGAACACGGCAAGCACCGCCGACGGCACCCACTCCAGGAGGACTTGCTTCCAAACTTTGCCCTGCTGCATGTGATACAGCACCATGACCGCAAACAGCAATCCCGTATGCAGTCCAACCAATGGATTGATCGCTGTAGCTAAGCCAAGTAATCCTCCGGCTTGCAAGCGCAGCTTTCTTTGCGGATGCTCCAATGCACCAAGTAGCTGGGCAAGGGCTGCCAAGGCGAAAGGGAGCGCCAGAGCAAAGCTAGAAACATTGCATAGCTTGGGCAGAAAAGACTGCAAGCGGGCATCCCAGGCAATATCTCCGAGCTGGGTGAACTCGCGCAAAATCAACAACGGTTGCGCCCCATCGACCGGAACTGCGCCGTCTCCTACGAAGTAGTAGCCGAATCCATTGAAGCCGACCACCATGCCCATGAAGGCAAGTCGCCGTGCCCAAAAGGACAGAGACAATCTCCTGCCCAGTGCATCGAGTGCAGGGCCAAGAAGAAGTGCTGCCAATAGATTCAACACCGCAAATCCCCACAGCGCCCCCATGCCCAGGCGACCAAGTAACACCCCAAGGGTTGGATACAAGGTGTAGTAGCGCAACGGAGCTTCCGCGTGGTACGGGTTTTCCGGCAGCAACCCATCGCGCAACACACTCTCCCCGAGCGTGGTGTGCAGATAACCGTGATAAGAGGTGCGGACAGCTTGCCCGCCCATGCTCACCACCACCAGAACAATCATGGCCAGAAGCAATCCTTCTACCCAAGGAGCCAGGCGGCTCTTTGCATCAGGTGGGGCCAGGGGGTGAGGACTCATGGCTTCCAATCCTCGCCACGAAGTGGCAAGACATAGCGCTCTTCTGAGGTAGCCCCTTCGACGTAGCCGAGTTGACTCATGGTTTCCGGGTCGACTTCCATCGCGGCCCCTACCGTGGGCTCTACCGACAGATACCAGTCGCGCAAGGCATTCATCATGGCGCGGGTACGCGCTACCTCTTGGGCGGCCAGGTTGTTCTGCTCGGTGGGATCTTGACCCCGGTGATACAGCGCTACCTGAGGATAAAGGAACGCCGCGTCTTGCGGCGGCTCCTTGGGGCCTTGGGAATCTTGGCTGGGGTTATGAATCAAGGTCCAGGGGCCATCGCGCAAGGCATAAAAGCGGCTCTTCCAACTGCTTGGAAACAGAGTGCGCTGAGGACGTTTACCTTCGACCACCATCGACAACACGTCTTCCAGCGCGAGCGGCGCTTGGATGCGCGCGCCGGCAGTCCAACCGCCGCCAACCACCATCATCGGCACTTGAATGACTCCGCTATAGAGGCTCTTGGCGTGCATGAAATAACCTTCGTGATCAGCCAACTCCTCGCCGTGGTCGGAAAAGAACACGATCACTGCGTTGTCTAACAACCCGCCGCGTCCGGCTTGGCGATACTGCGCATCGAGGCCGCGTAAAAAGTCCTTGAGATAATCGTTGGCGGTCAGAATTTCTGCGTCGTACAAGGCGCGGACGGCCTCAACCACGGTTGGCGTTGCCAATTGCGGTTGCCGATGCAGGGTCTTGAGCATCGGGTTCAGCCCCACCGGCTGCAAGTCCTCGGCAATGGCACTCAACTCCTCGGCGCTAGCAAAGGTATGGCGATGCACTTCAAGAGGCTCGTAAGTCTGGTGCGGCGCCATGAAGTGAGCCCAAACCAATAAGGGCTTGCTGGCGGCCACCTCGACGGCAGTCTGCTCGAGTAGTTTCGGCCCCAACAAAACCTCTTCTTGCTTAAAGCGGATTTGATAACTGTCGAAGCCAGCGGCCAGACCTGCGGCAGGCTGCAAGGAACGATTGGCGACTGCGGCATGAGTGGCCCAGCCCTGGGCTTGAAGGCGGGCTGCCAGGGTGGTTTCCTGGGTGGCGGTGTGATTGTCAATCGCACCGTGCTCATAGGGGCTCAATCCTGTCCAAAAGCTCGCCAGCGAAGGCAAAGTCTTGCCAGTGGGCGCCCAAGTTTGTTCCCACACCGTACCCTGCTCCGCCAACCAAGCCAGGTGGAAGGGCTCCGCAACATTGCCGGCGGTGTCCCGCTCCGCGCCATAAAACGGCAGGCGGTCGGCGCGCAAGGTGTCAATCGAAACGATCACCAAATCCAGTGGCTGTCCCTGCTCCAGCACACCAGGCGGCAGGGTAACGCCTTGCCATGCCAGGCGCGCATCTTCGCCAAGCGGCGGGTCCAGAGCTGGCTCCTGCGGGGATTTGGTGCAGCTAGCCACACTCACCACAAGCATGGCCCAAACCATCGGAGCGAGGCCGAGGCATCGGTCCAGGCGCAAAGGCATGTGCATTGCAGGCCATTTCATGTCGTCAGTATAAATCCGCAGGGGCTGGCGAGTCCGGGCCAGTTACGCCATCCTATGTCCGTCCCCTGTGCGCGACCAAACCCCATGCCCATCCTTGATCGATTGATTGCGGCCAGTGTACCGCTGGTGCCCCGGCCCTTGATGCGGCGGCTTAGCAGCCGTTACATCGCTGGAGAAAACCGCGCCGATGCCCTCCATCGCGGCAAAGAATTGGCGGCGAAGGATTACCGCCTGACCTTTGACCAACTTGGCGAAGCGGTCAACAGCAAGGAAGAGGTGGAAGCCGCGGCGAAGGAGTACCACGACTTGCTCGACGATCTTGCCGCCCATGATTTGGAGCGCAACATTTCGCTTAAGCCCACGCAAATGGGCCTGGACATTGGCGAAGACTATTGCTTCGAAGTCGTCGGCGATATTCTGCGTCATGCCTCCGAACTGCAAGCCTTTGTGCGCTTCGAGATGGAAGAATCGAGCACCATCGATGCCACCCTGCGCGTGTTTCAGCGCCTGCGCATCAGCTATCCCGGAACTGTGGGCTGCGTGCTGCAATCCATGCTCCACCGCACCGAGCAAGATGTACGCGATCTTCTGCAAGAGGAAGCCCCGCTGAATGTGCGCATGGTCAAGGGCATCTACGTTGAGCCTGCGTCGATTGCCTATCCTGACGGCGGAGAAGTCAATGACTCCTATGTTCGCTGCAGCAAACTTTTACTTGAAGGCGGCGCCTTCGTCGCGGCAGCTACCCACGACGACAAGTTAGTCGAGGAGTACAAGAAGTTTCGCGTGAGCATTCCTGGCGCTGAAGAACGCAGCGAACTGCAGATGCTCTGCGGTGTTCGCGAACAAGAACGCCAAGCTTGGCACGAGCAGGGATTGCCCTTGCGCGTCTACCTCCCCTACGGCAGCGCCTGGCGGAAGTACGTCGAGCGCCGCCTACGCAAGAATCCTAAGTTGGCGCGCTATGCCCTTCTTGGCATGTGGAAGCGCCAAGAAAAGATGGGCTGAAGCAACCCGGCCGAACCGGCCGCCGCATCAGGCCGATAGGCCCTGTTCACGGTAGTTCGCGAGCATGACTTCGCGCACCCGCTGCACAGCACTCTCCAAGGACACCTCTGCAGGAAAGCTCGCGCCGGCCGCACGGGCATGGCCGCCACCGCCCACAGAACGCGCGACTTGATTGACATCGAGGGCAAACTTGGAGCGGAAACTCACTTTGACCACCCCACCTTCGCGCTCGGTCAATAAAGCCACGGCCTCGACTTGCTTGACCGCACGCAAGATATCTAGAACCTCATCGGTGTCTTCGATGCTGCCTCCAAGTTCAGCAAGGCGCGCCTGCGAAACATAGGCAATCGCTAACTTGCCGTCTTGGTGGTACTCCAGATTCTCGAGGATGGCGCGAATGCCAATTGGCCGCCGCAACTCCGCCTGCTGATACACCAAGTCATAAACTCGAGACGTATCGACGCCTTGCGCGACCAACTCGCCGGCTGCTTTCCAGGCAATGGCATCGGCATTGGAGTACTTCAACCAACCAGTGTCCGTCATTAAGGCGACAAAGGCGGCTTCGTAGGCCTTGAGTGGCAGGCTTTCCACGCCCAGAGCGGCAGCGAAATCCAAAGCCAACAACCCGCTCGCAGCCGAGGTCATGTCATGCACCAATGCCGTCCATCCTTGGTCTTCATCCAGAATGTGGTGATCCACCGCAATCCGCGGCATACCACTGGCGGCAACGGCATCGCCCATTTCGCCGAGCCGGCCCAAATGGTTACAGTCGCAAACCACCAGAAGATCGGCTTCGGGCAAGGTGCCTGACCACAAATCCCAAGGGCTGTGTTCTTCGAGAAAGCCATAGCGATTGTCCGGAGGATTAGGCAGAAGCAGCTTGACCTCTTTGCCTAGCGCAAGAAAGGCGTGATAGAGCACACTTTGCGCGCCCAAGCAATCTCCGTCGGCACGCAAGTGCCCGGACAGCAGAATCCGCTGGCTGCGGTGAACAAGTTGAACGGCTTCTTTCACAATGTTGGGCGCCGCTCCTTGCGGTCGAGGCCGAAGTCTAGCAAGGCGGAAGACTGCCTTCGGCAACGCATGTGGCCTCGCCGCTGGCGAGATAGGCGCACAACTCTGCCGCTGAGATTAGGGCGGATGCGGGAACCTGAGACAAGCGCATGGCGCGAGCCTCCGCCCCGGGCTTCCAATGCCCGAGGTCGGCTTGCTGTAAGGCTTCCGCACCACCTGCCGTGAGAGCCGTCCACCAAACCTGGGGGCCAAACTCTGGCATTTGTTGGCAGGCCAAACGCAATTCATAGAGAGGGTCGAGGCACTGATTCGAGGCCATGCTGTCGCAACCTAAAGCAGGCGGCAAGCCCCCCGCCTCGACGAAGGCTGGGCGGGCCCGGGCAAAATACTCATGGGTACCTGGGCAAAACACCAGGGAAACGCCCGCTCGCTGCAAGCGTTGCAACTCTGCGGCCGAGAGGTCTCCTCCATGCACGGCCAACACCCCCCGGCGCATTCCTCCTGCCGCCTCTAACCAATCTACGGGGCTGGCAAAGCGGGAGCCAGGCAGACTGCCCTGCAACGCCTCCACCATGTCCGCCATTGGACCCGTGGCCGAGGCCAAGAACTCGCGCTCTTCGGCATGCTCCCCGAGGTGTAAGGAAAGTAGCTCTTTCCGGGAATGACTTCGCGCAAGCAAAGCCTGGGCCTGTGGCATTGGGACAGAATAGGGCGCGTGCAGGGCGAAGCCATGGCAGCCTGGCCAAGGATTGTTCAGCTCACCCGCACCAATCCACTCTTGCCAAGCCAAGACTCGGGGTGCCCCGGGAGTGGCGGCCAAGGCATCGGCCAAATCAAAGGGCTCCCCCACATGAGCCGCCACGCATGCCGTCCCCGCCTCGCCAAGGGCGTGCAAACTTCGCTGAGCACTCTCTTGGGGGTCGAGTCGATCTTGCGCTCGCCACGCCATGAGCGCTTGCACCCACTCGGTAAAACTCTCGCGCTGCCATTGCTCCGAGGGGGCATCCCAAGATTCCAAATGGGCATGCGCCAGCACTGGCGCCACGGTCCAAACTTCCTCAGGGAGGCTGTGCCGAGGCATGGAGGGTGGAAGCTCGGCTTGCGGCACGATGGCACGGACCCGCGGCAAAGAAGAAACCTGCTCGACCACCAAGGCATGGTGTTCGAGCAGGTTTGAGGCACTCGACAGAAGCGCCCTAGGCAGGAAGGCCTGCAGTATGGGTTGGCTCAATCGCCTTCGAATTCGAAGGTGATGTCGGTCACGCGGAAGTAACCGCCAGCAACACCGCCAATCAAACCATTGATGACGTCTTGGTCGAAGACCAACTGATAGCGGAGAGCGCGAATGATGCCCCCATTGAGCTCATTGAAGCCATCGGTCACGCCATTGACGGTGGGGATGGCCCAATCCGTCTGCGTGAGCAAGAGTGGCTCAGGCAGACCACTTTGACCGGCTTCCATCCATCCTGCTTGCAGCGCAATCCAGATTGGATCGGTGTCCGGGTCTGGAGGCGCGAGGTGGGTAAAGGCCAGGGTTTGCACGCCGCCGCCATCGAGATACTCGCAGTTGATCGTCCAACCAGTGAGCACGATTTCTTGCACGGCTGCGCTTGGCTCATACCACCGACTCAGCACGCCACTGGCATTGCCGTTGAAGACCGTGCCGTCGCCTGCGGTGACATCGGCGATTGCACCAGAGAAGTCGGCAGAGGAAACCGCCACGTTGGCCGTTCCTGCCGCACCAATCGGGGCGAGGTCGACTGCGGCATCTGGTGCCACAAAGCCTTGAAGCGTGGTCAAGGATTCACTTCCGGTGGACGTTTCAAAACGCACCACGCCGGAACCACCAGCGCCACCATCGTTGCCGGCTGCACCAGTACCACCACGGCCACCGCGGACGGAAATCGCGTCGGGGCTCAACTGCAGTGGACCATTCGCTTGCACCAAAACCGCGCCACCGGAACCACCGCCGCCGCCGGCGTCGCCGGGCTTACCGTAGAGGATGGCATTGGAGTCACTGAAGGGCAGAGACAGGGTGAAGACCGAGTCACCACCATGGCCGCCGTCGGCCAACACTTGGCCAGTAACGGCCAAACGCGAACCCGCGTGAAGTTGCAGCGCTCCACCACCAGCTCCACCACCGGCCCCCGGGTTGGAACGATAAGTGCCGACCTGACCGGGAGAACCGCCACCGAAACGGTGTTGGATCGAGCCGTGCTCCGAGTTACCAGCACCACCACCACCAGCTCCGCCGAGGAGGAGGCCTAGGGCAGGATCGAGAGTCTCGGCATTTGCCGCAGGGACGTAAGCGCCGCCACCAGCATCTGGAATCGCAGCAGCACCGGCTGCGCGGGCATCCCACTTGTAATAATCATCGGTACCGGTGCCATCATCGTTGTACTCAAAGATGAAGTCATCGACATCGATCAGGGGCGTGTCCAATGGGTCTCCCAAGGGGTCGACGCCGCCCACGGTGAAGTGGGTGCCACGGGAGCCATCGGTCCAGTAGCCGCCACCGCCACCGCCACGCGAGCGATGGATGCTTTCGGTCGCCCAAGCGATCGGTACTCCTCCGCCATTGAAGGCGGTGGGATGGGTCTTAATCAACTGGCCATTGGAGAACACGGCATTGGTCACCGCGTTACTCGTCGGAGGCCAACACCAGGACCCCATACCCGAGCCATTGGCGCGGTCGAGGGCAATGTTGCCCACCGGGCCAGAGAGCGGGAAGCCAGTGACGGCAGCTCCGCCGACGCCTTCGCCGTTGGTACCGCAGAACTCGTCGCCTTTGAGTTCATTCTCAAAGCGGTTCATGTCCAAGGTACCGATACCTGCGATGAGCAGGGACCAGCCAGCTGGGAAGGTGTTGAGGTATTCGGTGGAGTTACCGAAGTTGAACTCCACGCTTTGGTAATACCAAGATTGACCACCATCGCCGCCTGAGCCGGCTGCCAGGGCACCGGCCGCGCCAGGGCCACCAAGGGCTTCCGGATCATTTCCGCCGGCATCGATAATCACCCCAAGGTCAGATTCAAAACGACCGTTGTTGGCATCGTTGTCGCGCTCACTGGTGTAGAAAGCCTTACCCTGGTTGTTCAAGGCATCGGCACCGCTGGCATCAATCACGCCAGCAACGTTGACCGCACCCCGGGTGAGAAGGCGGAAGGGGTTGGAGCCCACGCCGACCAAACGAACATTGGAGTTGAGGTCCAGCTTGGAGAAAGGGAATACACCACCGATGATGGTGACATCTTCGTTCAACAGGTCAGAGGTGATGACGGTCGAATCGGTATCAAAGGTGAACAAGCCGGTCTCAGGGGCGAAGCGGCCTAGCACACCAGAACCGCCACCCTTGTGGCGCCCGGTAAGAGGGTTTTGCCCAGAATCCAAGGCACCAGACGTGCTCGCCCACAGTCCCAAGGTGGATCCGTCTTCATCTTCCTTGGCTTGGTCGTCGAAGGTTTCTTCGAGCGAGCCACTGACTCGAACCAAATCAGGCAACAAGGCAACACGCACGCCAGGGTTGGCCAATAGGTTGCCCGACAAATCGGAAATCTGCGGCGACAGGCTGATGCGCAGCACCCGCTGGCCGTCATTGGAGCCAGGGAATGGAATGATCGGCGTGAACAGAACTGTGGTCTTCAAGGTATCGCGATTCACGACGGCAGTGAAGATGCCAGGAATGGTCAGAATGCTGCCGGTGACGGTATCGAAAGTCGAAACCGTAATTAGACTGGAAAGACCCGTATCTGGGTCGGCCAAAGGGCGCGTGAGCATGACATCGTTGAACACCATTTCGATGTCGAAGGAACGCGATTCCGGGGGCGTGAACTCGTCGGGAGTAATGCTTTCCAAAACCGGAGGGCCAGGCACCAAGTCGGTCACACCGGAAATCGTGATGTCCCCGGTAAGAAAGGACTCATTAGCCCGTCCACTCGTGGAGCGAATGACATTGGTCGTGGAGCCGTCGTTGACCGTAATCCGATAGGTACTGCCATCGAGAAAACCGAACTGCAGACCGGAGGAACTCTCAATCAGCGTGGGACGAAAGATGACCTTTTTCCCGCGGACGATGAAACTTCCGGAAGCGGTGCCGCCAGTGGTCTTATCGATAATCGAAATCGAGCTGAAGTTGACTGTGGCCGGATCCACAGTGTCGTTGAACGTGAAGCTGATATCTTTATTTGCCGCGTGGGTGTTGCTGGCAAAGGTGGAGCCAGAACAACCTAGGGAGCAAACGGAGAGACCAAAGTTAGCCACAGCCCCGCCGGCGGAAGAACCGGAGGAGCCACCGCCGCAGCTCGCGATCGGGGCGAGCAGCAGAGAGATGGCAAGGATTTTGCTTGGGATGGAGCGCATCGGCAGAATGGGCCTGTCAGGGCAGGCTAGTAACCAGCCGAGCATGAGAACTCGACATGGGACGACACAATCTTAGCATCGTGAAGGGCGTAGAAAGAAACTCCTCTCCAGGGCGTGAGGGGCTTCTCAGCTTTATGCTGCAGTTCTCATGCCAAATCGGTATATCGCGCCTAGCGAGCACCCTGGCCTTGGCTTGGCTGCCTCTCCTGGCCGCCTGCGGCACAGAGCCCTCCTCGCCCCTCGAGGCGGCTCCAAACTGGCCTAGAGCGGCTTCCTCCGGATTGGCCGAGGAGCTCGCAGGAACACCTGGCGCCGTCGAGCAATTAACCGTGCGCGCCCGCACAGCGGCCGAGCGACTTCGCTTTAGTGCCGACATCACCGAGATCGAGCCAGCCCGCACCGAATTGGACCTGTGCATGGGGGCTTTAGCCCTCTTGCCCCAGGCGGCTGACCTGCCATGGCAAGCCTGGCTTGAGGAAAGCCGCTTCACTCTGCCGGAACTGGCCGAGGCGCAAATGCGCGCCGCAGGAGTGGCGCTTGGCGCAGAGGCAATTCCTCTCGCCCGCTTTATGGACTTCCGTGAGTCCCCCTCCGCAGCGCGGATTCAGGCGCATGAAATCTTTTGGCGTCACGACGAGGGCGAGGCCCTGGCCCGCGCGAACAAGCTGTTGATGTCAGAGCGCCCACGCAACCGAGATGAACTTCGCCCTCGCTATGTCGAAGAAGTTTTGTTGCCCAAAACGCTGGCAAGCGTGACGGAACTCATGCTCGACATCGCCACTTCTGATCGCATGGAGGGTCGTGCACGCATTCTGGCGGTACGTGCCTTACGCGATCGCGGCAGCCAGGAAGCGCCTGCGATTTTGGAAAGCCTGTTCGACACCGAAGGCCGCAACTTCCTGTTGCGCAAAGAAGCTCTGCTTGCCATTCTCGAACTGGAACCTGAGCGTGCGCATCGCATGTTGCTCGAAGACTTACCCTCGCGAGACATTGACCTCGGTATGTGGGAGTTCATGCGCGACCTTCGCCAACAAGAAGGCCTTCCCATTCCGGGCTCCGAGTAATGGCAAAAACGCGCGCCCCCCTGCCTCAACTGGGCCCCTTGTTTGACAGTCATTGCCATCTCACTTGGCCGGTCAAAGAAGATACGACCGAAGAGCGCATCGCCCGCGCACGAGATGCGGGCATTGCCAGGATGATCTCGGTCGCAGTGGACCTAAACACCGCAGAAGATGCTCGGCAACTCGCCAAGCAGCACGCCGACATCTTCCCCACGGTGGGGATCCATCCCACCGATGTCCCTCACGGCGAGCAATTGGAACAGGATTTATATGCCTTGCACGAGCTGGCAGGCGAACAGGATTGGGTCGCCATCGGCGAGAGTGGGCTCGACTTATTTCATCAGCGCAGCGATTTGCAAGATCAGAAGCGCTCCCTAGAAGTGCACCTGGAGCTTTCTGCGCAACACCAGTTGCCCATCATTCTCCATTGCCGCGACGCCATCGACGAGCTGCTGCCTGTATTGCGGGCAGCGGGATCTGTCCAGGGCGTGATGCATTGTTACTCCGAGGCTGCTGCGCCGGTCGAAGAGTTGCTCGGTCTTGGCTTACACATCAGCTTCGCCGGGAACCTCACCTACCCAAAATCAGAGCAGCTGCGTCAAGCTGCCCAAGAGGTCCCTATGGACCGCATCTTGGTCGAGACCGACGCCCCCTTCCTGGCACCCCAGGCGCGCCGCGGCAAACGCAATGAGCCGGCCTTCGTGGCATTCACGGCGGCCTTCTTAGCTGAGCTCAAGGGGCTAGCCGGCGAAGAGCTTGCCGCGCAAACCTTTGCCAACGGCTGCCGCCTATTTGGCCTGCCCACAGAAGCCTAGAAAGCCGAAACGGGCTCGGCGAGCTGCTCCTGAGAAGGGGCGCCTGACCCTGGAGTATCGGTCCAACTCGCTGCCAACTCGGTGCGAAAGACCTGACCGCTCTGGTAATCCACCCAATAGGTATCGGTACCCGAATAGGTGCGCAGGTTGGGCCAAGCCCAGCAACCAACCAAGCGACCATCGCGGCCGACGCCACCCTGATAACGGTAGCCAGCACGATGAGCGATGCCATCTTCGCCAAACACCATCGGCGGCTGAAAGCCCAATGCAGGGGTGCGCAGATCAATGATGCCGTCTTCTGCCGCTGGGACCTGCTCGGCAAGTTGGCGTAGCGGGACGTAGGCGCCGCGCTCTTGCTGCCACCACTGCTCCCCTGCCGCAATCATGTGCAGGTAGCGAATGGCATGCTCTTCGTTCTCGCGCTGGCGCTCCTGCAGGGCGATGGGCAAAAGCCACACCGACAAGATGAGCACAAGCAGCGCAAAAATGAGTAGCTCTGGAAGGACGAAGCCCCGACGCATGGAGCAGAGTTTACTCCTGCGGCACCAGCTCGCCGAGCTCGGCGACAATATCTGCCTGCAGATGCGAAGGCACCTGCTGATAGCGCAAAAACTCCATGGAGAAGCTGCCCTCGCCATGAGTCATCGCGCGCAACAGGGTTGCGTAGGTCTGCATTTCCTTGAGGGGAGCTTCTGCGGACACGACCTGAAAGTCACCTTCGGTTTCCATCCCTAGGATGGAGCCACGGCGTCCGTTGAGGTCTCCGGAGACATCGCCGAGGTAGCGCGAGGGCACCGTAATCGACACGGTCATGACCGGCTCGAGCAAAATCGGCCCGGCCTTTTGGAAGGCATCGGCCATGGCGCGAGCACCGGCCATTTTGAATGAGAACTCATCGGAGTCGACGGCGTGGAACTTGCCGTCGTACAACTCGAGCTCGACATCAATGACTTCGGAAGAAGCAATGATGCCATTCTTGGATTGTTCTTCCGCACCTTTGTGTACGGCCGGGATGAAGTTGCGTGGCACGGAGCCACCGACAACCTTGTCGATGAACTGAAAGCCTTCGCCCCGCTCGCGTGGGCGCAGCCGAACATGAACTTCTGCAAACTGGCCCTTGCCCCCACTTTGTTTCTTGTGACGGTGATGCCCCTGCGATTCCTGGGTGATGGTTTCCTTATAGGCGATTCGCGGCAAGTGACTATCGAGGTCGACGCCGCGCGAAGCCAAGCGCTTGAGCAATGCCTGTAAATGCAACTCACTCAATCCTTCCAGAACCGTTTCATGGGTGTTGGGATCATGGAGCACATGCAGACAAGGATCTTCGCGCTGCAGTTTTTGCAATTCTTGCCCAATCTTCTGCTCGGCACTGCGATCCTTCGGCACCACAGCGAGGGCCGAGTAAGGCTTTGGCAGTGGGAACTCGTGCGGCTTGGCCGTGCCTTCACTGACCAGCACATCTCCAACGCAAAGGTCGTCGACACGCGTGATCGCCACGATGTCACCAGGACCAGCAGATTGCGTGGGGACCAACTTGCTACCCACCAGGAAACTGAGGCCATTGGCCTTGATGGTCTTCTCGGTATGTGGATCCAACAACTGAGTGTCGGGAGTCACGGTTCCTTGCAAAACCCTCATGTAGGAAACTTGCCCAACATGCTTGTCACTCAGAACCTTCCACACCCGAACCACCGCACGCTCGTCGGGTGCGCCATTGTCGATATTCTCCGAGTGCATTGCGGCCAGTTGCAAGGCAGCTGACGGAAAGTCACGCACCATAAACTCGGCAAACTCTTGGACCCCAATGCCACGTACCGGATCGATGCAGAACAACGGCGCAAAAGTACCCTTGGCCATCGCTAACGGGAAGGCTGCTTCGAGTTCTTCGTGAGTCACCTCGCCGGTTTCGAGGTACTTCTCCATTAAGGCGTCATCGGCTTCGACCACCGCATCGACCAGGTGTTCCCGGTCTGCACCGTCAGAGTTTTCGACGACCGAAACTTCGGTGAAGCCTGCGCCAACATCGTTGGCCAAAGTGAAGGGCACGACGCGTTGCCCGAAGGCTTCACGGATATTGTCGATGACTTGGTCAAGGTGCACATTATCGCTATCTAAGCGAGTGACGACCACGGCGCGAGCTAGGCCAGCGCGGCCTGCTTTGCGCCACAGGCGCAGGGCGTGAAAGGGCAGGCCAGTGTCGCGCGCGGGCACCACAATCACGGCAGTTCCCGCTGCTCCCATCGAAGTGATGGCGTCGGCGATGAAATCCGGATATCCCGGCGTATCAATCAGGTTGAGCTTGCCATGTGGGGCCTCTAAGTGGACCACGCCAGCCGACAAACTGTGCTTCTTCTCTTTCTCCTCTGGCAGGAAGTCACACAAGGTGGTTCCTTCCTCAACGGTCCCGATGCGCTCAATCGCTTTGAAGTGATGAGCAACTTTCTCTACAAGGGTAGTTTTTCCGGCGTCAGTCGCGCCAAGAAAGGTGATGTTATGGATGTCGGTCGAGGACATGGCTGGGGGGCCGGGGTTAGGAAAAAAGCAAGGACGCCGAACGCTTCCTGCGTCCGACGTCCTGAGGTTAGCACAGCCCTTCTAGGCTGCTCGGCTTAGAACCTAGGGCAAGATCAGAATTTCTACCCGACGGTTGCTGGCCTTGCCATCTTTGCTGGCGTTGTCAGCCTTGGGATCCCACTCCCCGTGCGCGGCGAGGCGAACGGAATCCGAGGGAATGTCCAGGTCGTAAATCAGGTGACTACTGACCGCAAAAGCGCGGTTCATCGAAAGCTCAAAGTTGTCCTTCCAGCCCGACTTCTTCGGCTGGTCCGAATCGGTATGGCCTTCAATCCAAAAGGTCTTGCCAGCGTAATCAGACTTGAGTACATCGGCGACAGCAGCGAGTGATTCCTTGCCCTGCTTGTTGAGGTCGGCCTTGCCGGAAGGGAAGGTCAACGCACTAGGAAGGCTTAGGACGATGACATCGCCGCGGCTTTCGACACCGATGCCGGACGGCAGGCGACTCTGCAAGTTCTCCACTTCGCCAGCTGTTTGCGCGAGGCTGGCCTCGGCAAGCTGGAGATCGCCTTCGAGGCGGGAGGCACGTTGCTGCTCAAAGCCAATCTGCTCTTGCAGGGCGGCGTTTTCAGCACGAATGCGGTTGAGATCGTTCTGCAGGTTAGACGACTGCTTCTGGTAACCAGCGAGCTGTTGCTCTTGGTCGGCGATGGTCTGCTGTTGCATCGGGTTCTGGCAAGACGGCGCCGCCAGGCCGAGCAGGAGGATGAGGATTGCGGTTTTATTCATGGAATGCCTGGGATGTGGCGGGTGGCCCTAGCTTGGTTAACGCCCAAGGAGTTGGGGCCACGTCTCGAGGAAGAATCGGTGAATGTCTGTGGGAGCCAGCATGACGAGCATGGTCCCGAGAATCAAGGGCGGACCGAAAGGAATGGTTCTTCCTACCAGCCAACCCACCTTCGCGGTGCCATGAACGTAGTTGTGAGCCTTGCCTTGCGTCCGACGCCGGTGGCTTACCACCAGAATCATGCGCACGACATTGATCACGCCCAGCACAGCGCCCGAGAAGACGCCGACCGCGAGGGTCCACAAGGAACCTTCGAGGCCGAGGAAAGCGCCGACCGCGGCGAGGTACTTGACATCGCCAAAGCCGAGGGCTTCCTGCTTAAGAAGATAGGAAAATACGCGGCCAATTCCAAATAAGAACCCGAAAGAAACTGAGGAAGCTAGGATTCCGGAAACGAGAGCGAGCGTAGAGGGCTCTAAATCGGCCGGGAGCGCAAATAGACCCATGCCCATCGGAATCTCATTTCCTGGCCAGATGTGGAAGGCGGGGACGAGAAAGGCCGCGAGCAGGCCAAAGGGGATGCCGCCGAGGGTGATGCCATCGGGCAGAATCAAATGGCGGAAGTCGACGGCAGCGGCAATCCACAGCGAAGTCAGGGCAATGCCGCCAAAAATCAGGGCGAGCGGTCCCCCACCTTGGGACGGGTCCGCCATCCAAGAATGGCCCATCCAGATAAACAGTGCGGCCAGACCAAGTTCATGCACCAGATATCCGGGGCCGAAACCCGCCTTGCAGTCGCGGCAGCGTCCGTGCAGGATGAGGTAGCCGATGATGGGCAGATTGTCGTGCCAGCGGATGGTGGCGTTGCACCTGGGGCAGTGCGAGCGCGCGGGCCGCACCACGGACATGTCATCCTGCGGAATACGAAAGATGGCGGCCGAGGCAAAGGAGCCCATCATCGCCCCCAACACCCCCAAAAAGGTGTTGTAGAGCGCGGGACTCTGCTGCATTAGCTCCAGCCATGCCATAGGGGGGATTGTGTCGCTGCGGTGCCTGGAATCCAAGCATCAGGTGGCAGAAGACTGCCGGAATTAGCGGTGAAGCCGCAATTGCTGCAGTTCAGCCGCCAATGGCTGCCCGCCGAGCCCTTCCAGCCCCTCGGGAAGGCGCAGAAGCCCCCACCCAGACCAATCTCCGAGGTCCAACGCAACCAGCGCCTCTTCTAACTGATTGTCGCGAAGCTCCAGGGCCAAAATCAAGGTTTCTCCCTCGCCAGCAGGCTCCAAAGTCGCTCGCTCTTGAAGCGTTCGCGGATCCACTCCCGAGGCGAAGCGCAGCACCAACTCCTGGTTCGGGCGCAAGCTCAAAAGCCCACCTTGTAGTTGCCCGGGCAGTAGCTGAAGGGGTTTGGTGGGATCGCCGAGGCCCAGCAAAGCTGCAGGATCGGTGGCTGGACAGCATTGGAAGCGCAGATCCAAATCGCCGATCAAGACCTCGCCCGCTTCCCCTTGCAATGCGGAAAGCGAAGGCAAGCCACGCAGGCGAATGGCAAAGCTCTGTCCGGGTGCCAGACTTCCGCCGCCAAGGTCCGATTGCTGCGGCGGCTGAGGAAGGATTTGCAGGTAGGGCCCATCGATGCGCACCATCAGGCCGGGAACCGGGTGGTCGCCCTCATCGACCACCAGCACTGCGCCGGGGCGCAGTGGCGTGCGCAACGGCGCACTAAACCGAACGCGCAGGGGTTGGTCCAGCGCCACGCACTCGCCTTCCTGACCGCTCCAGGAGAGGACCTCCAGGTGGGATGCGGCCGGAGTCCGCTGGCAGGCCATCAAAACCAAGCCAAACAGTCCGAGGAAAAGCGACGTGGGAATGCGCATGTGCAGGCTCAAAACAAAGCCGCCCCCGCAGCCATCAGGCCGCGGGGGCGGAACAGCGAGCTGCAGCTTAGCAGCCGAGGCTTACCAACCGTAGCCGGTGGTCAAGTACAGCAACGCTGGCTTCTCCTTATCCAAAGTGGCCCCGGAGTTGAGCGCATCGATGTCGAAGGTGACCCGGTAGCGGATGAAGCGCTTGCCCTTGAGGTCGGTCAAGGTCGTGGCGCCATCGCCGGTCCAGGCGGTGGCCGCATCTGGATCTGGCTCGTTAGAACCTGGCGTGGTTTCTTCCGTTCCCTGGAACTGCACGCGCACGCTGGCCGAGGCCGGCAGACGATCTAAGGTCTCGGTGGTGCTAATCCCGAAGAACTTCTCGCGAACCACCCAGTTGTTCGAAGCGACTAAAGCCATAGGTCCGTTAGACACGCGCGTGGTTAAGACCAGGCGCTCAGGCGAAGCTTGGTAGCTTGCCGCAACAATCTCGAAGCGACTGCCTTCGGCAACGTCTGCCACAATCTCGTAACCCAGCATCAGGTTCGGGCTGCGCAGCAAGAAGGCTGGGAAACTCGAACTCGGTGAGGTCACGGTCATGGTGTAGTTGGTGAAGGAAGCGGTACCCGCTCCTCCATCGCTACCCACAATCGCGCCAGCAGCGACTTGGTTGCCCGTGGTCAACACCAAACCAGTGGCAGGGTCAATGCCTGCAAAACCATAGGTTGGATCGTTGTAATCCGGGAACGGACCAGTGCCATTCGCTGGGTTGCGCAATCCAGCCAAACCCGAATCAATCCAATCGGATTGCACCTGGGACTGTGGCGAGAAGAAAGGCACCAGAGTGAAGGGCTGTGGCTTGGCGTACAGTGCCAAAATCTGATCCTGACGATCCGAGATGATCGGATTGGTCAAGTCATTGCCAGTCACAAACAGTTTGAAGGCGGCATCTACCGAGGCGTGGTAGGTGATGTCGGTCAGTGGGTCTGGCACGTGAATCTGCACCACACCGCTGGCTCCTGCACCACCGCGACCGATATTAAATGGACCGTTGCCGTCATCGCCATTTTCAGCGCCAGCCAAACCACTAGTGAGGTCGGACATGGACCAACCGCGACGACCACCGATGGCCTGAATCACATTGGATTCGACCAAGTTGTCGAAGAAGGTTCCCGGAACTCCTGGGTTACCAGCAGTACCGACCGTAATCTGCGCCAGGTTCAGGCCAGTTGCGGTTTGCAGGATGATGTGACCACCAGAGCCAGCGCCAGAACCGGACACCTGCGTGGTGGTTCCCAAAGAACCACCTTCAATCACGCTTTCGCCACCGGAGCCATTGCCGCCGTTGGCTTTGAACACAGCCGATGGACCGATGGTGATCGTGCCTAAAGCCATGATCTGGATTTGGCCACCGCCACCGCCACCACCTGCGCCACGGAAGTACCGTCCGGTGCCGCCGAAGGGGAAGTTGACGTCTGGCCAGTGCGCGGACAAGGTGTCCGGCAACATATCTAGGTTGTTATCGAGGAAACGCACCAAGGTTTGCAAGTCGCCACTTGCGCCACCACCGGAACCGGCGGATGGAGCCAAAAGCTCACCGGTCACCAAAGTTGGCGAGGCAGCCACGCCATCCCAGAAGTAACGCTGACCAAAGAAGTCGTTGCTGGCGTCGCCATCGGTGAAACGCGCTGGGCCACCGGCGCCACCATCTGGGCCCGCGGTGGGGTTGCCGTAATCGAAGGTAATCGCACCACCGGTTTGAGCTGGATCCCAAGCATTGGCAAAGTCTTCCGGCTGAGTGTCGGAAGAAAAATCTTCGTAGCCATGTACACCATGCGGGATCGCCGTGGCATCGATTTCCGGAAGCTGCGAACCCACCGCCGAACCACGCAAGCCATCTTCGGCACCCGTAAAGAAAGTCTCTGGGTCGAGGGTTGCGTTGAAGATGGTGTGGCGGGTTTGGCGCAGGTCAGGACCTGCGTTGTCGAAGGTGGTGGGGTTTTCCGTAGTACCCCAAGCATCGAAGGTGACCGCATCGGTGTGGCCAACGGCAAAACCGCCGCCGCCACCGCCGCCAGCAACTAGGTGCTCGCGGTCGGCAAAGGTGGGGCCTCCGCCAACAGCTGCCATAGCACGGTCTTGGGTGTATCCACCCTCACCGCCTTTGCCGCCCTGAAGAGTAGCACCAAAGGGACCATCGCCTGCCTCACCACGAATGGTGTAGTCGTCAGTAGTGGTCGAGGCATCGCCACCCTGACCACCACCGAGCACACCCATTGCGCCTGCAACCACCAGCTCAGGGTGGAAGGAACCGCCATCGGGGACACTGGCGTGGAATCCACTGGCGTCCACCGTGCCGAGAATTTCTACCTCGCCATTGACGTAGATAATCAGAGGATTGGTACCCACTGCACGCAGCGTGGCGCCTGCCTCAATCGTGAAGTCATTGACATTTAAGATGCCACCAGTGACCGAGAACACCCGGCCGAGACCGTCGGAAATCTGCACATTACTGGTGGTGTCAATCTCGAGGAATCCTTGGGCAGTCGTGACTACGAAGTTATCCGAAGGATCTACCGGCTCGCCAGGAAATTCGAAGCGGGCGGTGATGACGTCGGCGCGAATCGTGGCTTGCGGTTGTGGCAGGTTAGCCTCTAGGTCGAGATTCGACGTGGACAGAAAGTCATCGCGATAGCCATCGTAGGCAACGTCGTCTTCGTCGAAGCCAGCTGGGCCGTTGGCAAAGGTTTCCGCAAGCGTCGGCATGGTGACTTCTTGGGACACGATTTGCGTGGCGTTGGCCAGGCCGCCAAGGTCTAGGAAGTTAGACGTCATGACAACCCGCAGCAAGCGACCAGGAAGGAGTACGCCGCTGACGCGGAATTCCAACGTGGCGCCATCGCCACAGTTCTCCACCACAATCCAGGTTCCGGCAACCACATTACCCGTGGGCGGAAACAGGCCATTGCTGTTGGCGTACTGTACGAACAAACGATCCGGGCCAAGGTTGTCTGGAGATGGGTCAATCGATTGGTCAAAGACCACATCAATCACCGCCTGCTCACCACTGAGAAGTCCAAGATTTTCAGGTAGGCCAACGGTCACGAAAGCCGGTGGACCTAGTGCAGTATCGGAGAAGAAATCATCGCCGATCGCAGGCGTGGCAAAGGTGCGGGTCAGGCCAATGCTGAGCTGACGGCCTGCGGTATCCCGCAGCACCGTGTTACCGCCCTGGCCCTGAGTAGGCAGGAAGATTTCGTAGTTCCGTGCGCCGGGAACCAAACCGCCATTGTCATTGGCCAGGTTGGTCGGGCAGGCCGCGACAAATTCAATGCCGTGGTCCTTGCGCCCCTCATCGTCGGCAATCAGGGTAAAGGTACCCGTAACTGGATTGTTGAGGTTGTTGGCGTCGGTCGGACGAATGGTCACCGAGCTGAAGTTCACCGAGTTCTTATCCACCGCATTGTTGAAGAAAATGCGGATGGGACGGTTCAGAAGCCAGGTATCCCCTGTTGCCAAGTTCGACGCGGTCACCTCGAAGGAAGCCGAGGAGGTCGACGAAGCCGAATTGCAGCTAGGCAAACCCAAGGAAAGGCTACCTAGTGCGGCGAGGACGAGAAAAGAAAGGAAGCGGGAGCGCATCAATTGGTGGTGTAGGCGAAGCCGAAGGCGTCCATTTCAGCCGGGAGGCCGAGGTCAGGGTTACTCACAAAGGTTAGCCGTAGCTGGAAGAAACGACGACCCTCTGCGACAAAATCTGCCGTATCCGAGTACCAATCGGAGGGCGAGGAGATGGTGCCACAGCCGGTGGAGCTGTAGTCCCCGTAGGCATCGAAGTCGAAGGCGGCGCTGGTCAATGGCGAAGGATCTTCGGCCGCGAGACAAGCCGCCTCATCGACATTGGAACTTGCACGGAAATCCACCTGGACCGAGGTGCCAGGGTTGGCCTGCGAAGGAGTCGGCTCCAAAGTCAGGGAGCTGATGGAAGCGAGGTTGCCGCCGAAGTCAAACCAGTGGGTGTAAATTCGGCTGACCTTGGTCACGAAGTCGACTTGGCCCCAATACAGTTCTGGACCAAAGACTTTAGTCGTGGCGCCAGTCGTGGTGTTGTAACCACCACTGGGGTTGGTGCCTTCGGAGGGCTGGTCAGGCACCACAAGGTGCCAGACGCCCTGACCATCGCGGCCACCAGAGGAGAACACGCGGAAGGCCGGCGTGTTGGAAGAACCAACCATGATTTGCACCTGGAAGCCGTTGAAGCCGAATTCTTGACCGCGCGGGTAGCAACGGAAGCGCATCAGCAAGGGCAAGGCAATGCTTGGGTAGAAGCCCGCCTGGTAAACCGGAGTTTGGTCGGCCACCACGCGTGGCGGAACACCCCAACCACTTAGGGAGTTACCACCTTTCAGCGAGCCATTGTCCGGCTTGGGGAAACTGGTATCACGCCAAGTGTAGGTGCTCTGGAAGTCAGGCCATGGGTACATGAAGGTACCGCCAGGGGTCTGGAACTTGTTAATGCCCGAGATGTTGTACCCGGAATCGAACATGACTTGCTCGTCAAGGTCCGCATAAGTCACGGGGTCTTGGCCGAAGCCATAAATGTTCTCGTCAAAGTTATTCGAGCTCAAACGCTTGAGGCCGGAGTTCGGGTAGGACGGATAACCGGAGCCTGGGTCGATGTAATCGTCCGGGAAGCGCTGCGAGTGTGCCAAAGCCACCGAGTAGCGATCGAAAGTGTCATCGAACAGCACGCCATCGAAGGGCGACCAGTTCAGGCCTTCCACGTCGAGGTTGTATTCACTTGGGTTCGAAAGACCAAAGCCTAGGTGGTGATAACCGTAAACGGTTTGCAACACCGAGCCCGCTGGAGTCAGCGGAGTCATGATGCCCTGGGTGAACTTCAGACGCTGACCAACGTATTGGTTGGTTTGGTCGGCCTGACGCGAGAAGTGCAGCACATCGCGGCCGCGCAGAATGCCATCGCCTTCGATGGGACCAATCTGGCCACCATATTCCGCGTTCTGGTCATTGTCCTCATCGATGCCGTTACCACGCAGCGCGAAGTAAGCCTCTGGGCCTGCGGCACCACTGACGACGTCGAATTGTTGAGTTTGCGTGCTATGACCAGCCACAAAGCTCGTGAATTCCACCGGGTTACCAGCAAGGTCCAAGATGCCGGTGTTGCCATTGCGCAAGGCAAGCGAAAGCTGCTGATCGGCACCTTCGGCAAAGGAGTCGGTGATCCCGACCAGTGGCGCCAAAGTGAAGGTCTGCGAATCTCCGGAAGCAGAGATGGGGCCAAACAGGATGCGTCCACCGACGCCGCCGGTGCCAAAGCCAGGCAAGCGGTCGATGTAATCCGGTACCGATTCTCCACCGGCAAGATCCCACTCACCGTCGAGGTCTTCTGGACCTGGAGCGGGGTTCGCCGAAGCCAGCACCATCGAATCCAAGGAGCGCACGGTGGCAGCATCGATCGGCTCCGAAAAGCGCACGCTAATCGTGGCGAAGGGGTCCACGCCGACAGCCGGTAAAATCGTGGGCTCCGGAGTGAAGGTGAGGTAACACAGCTGCGCGTTCACATCGGCAGCGGTGTAGTTGGTCGTGATGGTGCCAGAGAAGTTGCTGCCGGGCGAAAGAGCGCCTTCCACGATCACGCCGAGAACGATGTAGGCCGAAGGATTGATGTCGCTAGTGACTGACGTGACTTGGATCAGAGCAGAACCAATCTCGATCACGTCGCCTGCCTTGGGGCTAAGCCCGCGGCAGTTGATGGCGTCGATGCTATAGGTAATCGAACGCTGGTCGCCAGCCGAAACTACCGAAGCCACAGTGATGTCTTGCTCGGTGAGTAGCGTGGGCTTCTTGTTATCAATCAGAAAGCCGTTGAAGACGTCGAGGTCGTTTCCGGTACGGAAGGCGCGAACCACCACTGGATCCAAACCACTCAATTCAAATGGCTCAATGATGGCGCCGTTGCTATCGCGGGAGGCGCCAAAAGTCTGGGTACCTCGGGAGTTAGTCAGCAACTGAGTTTGGTTAATGAACGGATTGATGACGGTCGGTATCCGAATCTTGACGTTGGGGTTGTTTTGGTCCAACGAAGCAGGGAAGCCAATGCCATTCTCTGGAATATCCAGAGATTCGGCATCGAAGCGGGAGACCGTGGGGTCAATGATGACCACGCCAACAGGAACGCCGTTGGCATCGAGGTCGGTCTTCACGACATAGCGAGTCTCCAATGAGGAGAAGCCAGAGTTCTCGTCCCCTACCAGCACTTGCAGGGTTTGACGATTCACCTTGTTCGGGTCTAGTGGCTCACTAAAAACTAGGCGCACAGCACCGTTGCGCGACACCTTAGTAAACGGAGCCGGATCGGAGAAGTTCTTTGCCTGTAGCGAGGACAGTCCCGTTTGCGTGGCGTCCAAAGCGGCCTGAAAACCAGCAGCGGTACGCGGCATGAGGATAATCAGCGTTTCGCGCTGTGTAATCGGGTTACTCGACAGGTCGTAAGTGATGCCATCGGTTTGGACATTTTCCCGGATCAGGGCGTCATTCTCGATGAGCGCGCCTTCGGAATCGAAGATGTCTACCAGGCGACCCCACTGCATGTCCAACAGGACCAGCGAGGAACCGCCCGCACCCGAGCCACCAGCGCTAGAACCCGCGCCAAAGCCGCGGGTGCTGCCGCACGAGCCTGCAACCAAACTGAGCGTAGAAAGCAATGCCATGGCGGCAAAGCCGGAGAAAGAAGTGCTGAAGTGCTTCATGGTGTCAGGGAATCCGGGAGATTATTGATAAACGATGCCGAAGCCATCCAAGGTAGGACGTAGGCCGAGGTCTGGATTCGAGTTGAAGGTGATGCGGATTTGAATGAACTGATAACCCTGACCCTCGAGGTCATTGATATCGCTCGTCCAAGGACCAGGCGTAGAGACCGTGCCGAAGGTACCAAGGTGATCGCCATAGTCATCGAAGGGCAGGTCAGCCGTCAGTAAGGGCGACGGGTTGACGCCCGGCGCAGCTGGGTGGTTGACGGACAAGGAACCGCGGTACTCAACCTCAATTGAGGTGCCCACAGGCTGGTCAGCATTGGCTGGCTCCAGGGCGACGCCCAAGATCGCGTCGTTGCCGATGATGCGGCCACAGTCGAGCCAGTGCGTGTACACCCGAGAAACCTCTTGGGTGAAGTCTGCGCGTGCCCAGTAGGCAAGGTCATCGCCCTGGGTCGGAGTCGGCGAACCACCGGTGGTGAACCCACCAGTTGGCGCCGTACCACCCGAGGATGGGTTGTCCGGTTGTACTTGGTTCCAGATACCTGAACCATCTTGGCCGCCGGAGGAGTAAATCCGGAACTGCGGCGAGAAGGCCGGCGTCGCTCCGTTGACCATCATTTGCGTGGTTGCGAAGGAGTTGAGGCCAAGGCTGTTAGCCTGCGGGAAGGTGCGCACGCGCCAGAGCAGAGGTAGGCCCACCGAGGGGACCGCTTCTGCGCCCCAGAAGGTGAAGCTGCCAGTGTCTTGAATGTACTGGAAGTCAGGCGAGCCAACCGAGCTCGCGGCACCACCGAGGTAAATCTGAGGGATGGTGGTGTCACGCCAGACATACTTTTGGGTGAAGTCAGGCCATGGTTGAAAGTTCACACCGTTGACGGTGTAGAGCTTGATCGAGCGCGTGGTGTAGCTTGAGCGGAAGACTTCCACTTCGTCGACCTGCGAAGTGCCGTCGGCGGTGAAGCCAAGGATGTTGTCATCGAAAGCACTTGAGACCAAACCGGACTGTGGAAAGTTCACAATCGGGCCGGGGACGCTGAACGATTCGTCAGGCAGGAACTTGCCGGTACCCAAGGACAGCGACAAGTCGTTGAAGGTTTCATCAAACACCACGCCAGTAGCTGGAGACCAGCTCAAGCCTTCGACCGTCATGTTGTATTCGGTTTGGTTCGGGTAACCGAAGCCAAATTCCTGGGCACGATAAACGCCCATGACCACGGCACCAGCCGGGTTCAGAGGTTCGGTCACTGGAGTACCGATTGGGCGGTTCTGCATAGCACTGGACGAGCCGTCTGCCGAACGCGAAAAGCGCAGTGGCTCACGACCACTGAGACCACCAGGAACCAGTTCCACCTGACCAGAGATTTCCGCCAGGCCATCGCCGTCTTGGTCCAACGAAGGTGCAATCAAGCTGAGGTAGCGGTTATCCGCCAGCGTAATCGAAGGCTCTAGCGTGATTTGGATTGCTTGGTCATCGTTACCAGCCACAAAGTTGCTGAGGTCGATAGGGTTGCCGCTGAGGTCGCGAATGCCATCGGCACCATCGCGCAAGACCACGACAAATTGATCACCATCGGTGTCGAAGGGGTCGTTCCAGCCACCCAGCGGGGTCAGGCTGAAGGTGCGGTCACCATCCGTGGCCTCGACCGAGCCAAACAACACGCGACCGGAGTATTCCGAGTTCACCGTGTCGGTGGTGGTACCACCGGCGTCGAGGCGGAAGTCCAGACCGCGCTGGCGATCCATGAACTGCCCCACCGTCTCGGCAGTGTTGACTTGACGGAACCAAGCCGCCTCCAACTCTTTGTTGGTGGTCGGTGCGCCGTCATCGCTTGGGGATACCAACGCGAAAGAGAACATCGAACGCATGGAAGTGCCGTCGATAGGCTCATCAAAACGAACCAACACCGAGGAGTTGGGGTCGATGCGCTGCACTGGCAAGTTGCCAAAGGGAGGTGGCGAAATTTCGAGGTAGCAGGCCTGACGGTCGACATCTGCAGTGCTGTAGCGGGTGGTGTACCGCGCGTTGAGAGCACTTGCGCCGGCGACGAGACTTTCGTCTTCGAGCTGAACCTGACCGCGCACGGAGTAGTCCAGTGGGTTGCCAGAGTTAATGACATCGGTCACCATGACCAAACCAGTACCAATCTCAAACACATCCCCGACCTTGGGCGCCAAAGGCTTGCAGTTGTTGGCGTTGATGGAGTAGGTAAAGTCCATCAGGTCATCGGCGCGAACGGTGATGTCGTTGATGGTGGCAGCCTGAACGCCAATCAACTTCGGGCGACGGTTATCCAGCATGAAACCACCGCGTGGATCAACATCATTGCCGGTACGGGCAGCGCGAACGATGACGCGCGCGCCGGGCAGGAGCTCTTCAAAGGGTTCCGTGACTGGGTCCTGGATTGCAGGCTTGCGGTTGGTCACCAAACCAGTCAAAACCTGGGGCTGACCAAGCGCGGGATCCACCGTGGTGGGAATCCGAATGTACAAGTTGGGGTTAGTCGAGTCTGCAGAAGACTGGAAACCCGAAGTGTTGGGTGGCAGGCCTTCGTTGGCGGCTTCAAAGGTGGATACGGTGGGATCGAAAATCACATAACCCGTGTTCGTTGCCGCATCGTTTTGGACCAAGTAGCGCCCGGTGAAGTTGAGATTAGGCGGACTTCCGGTGTACACCTGGACGGTCGTAAAATCGACCGTACTTGGCTTAATCTGTTCGCTAAAGCGCATGCGGATGGCCGCGTTGCGCGCCACCATGGTGTAGGGCGGAGCTTCGCCAAGCCCCTTTTCGGTAATCGAAACCAGATTGCCCTTCGCCGCCTTCAGCAGTGTTTGGTACGCGGTAGAACCAGCCGTCTGCAATACCTGCAGAGTTTGTTTCTGCGTGACGGGGTTCAACGAGAACTGGTAGCTGACGCCATCAGCTTCCAGGCTCGGGTTGATCATGACATCGGTTTCCTGGATGACGCCGCTGAGGTCAGAGACATCGACCAAGCGACCCCATTCCAGGCTTTCCAGGAACAGGCCAATTGCCGATTGAGTTTGACTCCCGAAGGCCGTCTTACCACCGCTTCCGCAGGCCGGCAAAACGGCCAAGGTGGTGAGGGCGACGAGGGCCAGGAGGCCGCTTCCAGAGCGGCGGAACAGAGATGCGAGAAGGTTGGTCGTCACGGGTTCGAGACAAATGCGGGGACAAGAGACCTCCCCTGCGGCCCTGAGAGGTACCGGAGGGAGGAACCCTCGCCCTCTATCCTAGAGGCGCGAGGTAAGTAGCGCATATGAGCACTGGCAATTCCCGTACCACCCTCCTTAGGGGACTTTCTGATGGCCGCAGAGGGCAAGAACGCCCATTTGGTGCGAAAACGCACGAACCTCAAAGATTATCCCCAATATGAGGCTTTATCCACCCCAAGCGTAGCCCATTTCTTCCGCATCTTGGCGCTCACGAAAGGGCCTCAGGTTCTCCGCCCGGATGCGCAGAACGGCCTGGCTGTGCAGCGGATGGACCTTGCGAGAGGAGCTACAACCGGCATAATCCACCGCGAGCTGGCTGTCACAGTGTGCACACAGGAAATGGCGGCGTGTAGCCCCAACCACCCTCCAGGCCGTGGTCATGCCCTGATGGCGGCTGACGCAGTTCTCGTTGGGGCAAGGGCCCAAGATCTGCTCGCTGCGGCCGCTGGGGAGTGGCGTTAAGGAGGGCAGAGAGTCCTTCGCCTCTCCCAGCATGCTCAAAAACAGGCCTTGGCGGACCACAGGCCCCACAGCGGCCTGCTGAAAGGCCATCATCCGCGGGTCGAGGTCGAGGGAATCTGGCAATTCCTCGCGCCGCGGCAAGGGATGAAGCAACAGGCAGTCCTCGAGGAGGCCATCCTGCATCTGCTCCGGAGTCACACCGGGGTAGCTCGTGCCCTGAGCCTTGGCCCCGCGCTCGTCCTGTAGCCGGGTGAGATAAAGCGCGTCAAGGCGGTTAATGTCAATCTTGTCGCCCCCAAACAGCACCTTTTGCACCAAGTGCTTAGGTTCCAAAATGCGCACCTCGGCATTTCCGGTCCAATCGGTGAACAGCGGATGACGCCCCCAGCGCAAACGGTAATCAAAGCGGTCGATGAGGCGGCGTTCCAGGCCGCTCTCCCAATCCAGGCCTGCGCCCGGAAGCAACACCACGCGCATGCCCAACAAGCAAGCGGCCCAAGCCAAAGAGCGGGCGGTTCGCCCATGCACCAAGTCCCCCATCAAACCGATAGTGCGCCCGCGGAAGGAACCCCATGCGCGGAACAAGGTGTAGAGGTCAACTAAGGTTTGGCTGGGGTGGCCAATGCGCCCGTCGCCACCATTGATGACGGGGACGCCGGCGTAGCGAGACACCACCCGCGAAGCGCCATCGTGTGGGTGGCGCAAGACAATCAAGTCGGCGTAGCTGCCAAGCATGCGCGCAGTATCAGCAAGAGTCTCTCCCTTACTGGCACTCGAACTCTTGGCGTCTGCCACCGTGATGACCGAGGCACCTAGGCGATGGGCGGCCGCTTCGAAGGACAATCGCGTGCGCGTGGAAGGCTCCAAGAACACGCTAGCAATCACCTTGCCACGCAACGCCTCAGCATGTTCGAGGGGGCGTTCCTCGAGCCGCCCGACCAAAGCGAAAAAGGCATCCAGGTAGGATGGATTGAAGGCTTCTGCGGCATGCAGGCCTTCCATCATGGGCAGCAGATTCATGGGGCGAGTCAGCAAGCGTCGACGGCAAAGAATAGCCGTTCGCCGAGCATGCTGCTGAAGCTACTCCGACAGGGCGTGTTGCTGCAGCCGTTTCGCCAAAAGTTGCTTGCGCTTGGGATCGCGACTGAGCGGGGTGTCCAGGCTCGGAATCGGGCCGAGGCTATCCAAAATCGCCTGCTCCAGCTGCTCTAGTGCAGCAGAGTCCTGATGGTGCAGAAATCCATCCAAGGCCCCGAAGCCATTGGCCCATGGCGGATGGGGCACCAAATCGGTGCGGTTCAGGATCAGCAGATCTTGACTACGGCGCTGTTGGATCATGGCGGTGAGGGTGGCATCGGGCTCTTCGGCGGCATCGAGCACCCAAATCACCTTCCATGCCTTGGCCGCCAAATCCAGACTCATCGCCCAAGCCTGTTGGTCCAAGGAACTCGCGGCGGCACTGTAGCCAGCAGTGTCGGCCAAGCGAATGGCGAGTTGTGCTTCGCCGCGACCAAGCAACAGCAAAGCCTCCAAGGGATCGCGGGTGGTTCCCGCCATCGATGTGGTGGTCGCACGGCGATCACGCAAGCAACGATTGAACAAGGTGGATTTCCCTGCATTCGCCGGCCCCAGCATGACCACCAGTGGTGGCGCGGCAGCAAGTTGGGCCCACTGACTGGCCTGCATACTGGCGAGTAACTGTGAGTGGAGGTGGACGCTTTCGCCATCCGCAGCTCGCCCCAAAAGCTGGTCCAGAGCCGTTTGCGTGCGCTCTTCTTGCAAGGCCAAGCGAATCGCCAAGGGGGTGGTTGCTTGTTGCAACAGTAACTGTGTTTCCGTCTTCTGGGACCACGGCTTTTCCTGCCAAGCATGCTGATGCAACCATTCACGCAAGGCTTCGGCTACGCCATAGCCCCCATGTAAATGAAGCTCCGCCTCCACGAGGCCTTGTTTCGATTCACGACGCCAACAAAGTGCTTGATCCCAAATTGCGGTACCGCCATCGCTGCGTCCTGGGGCCACGACTTGAAAGCCATTGGCTTGTGACACCCATTGCGAGCCAAACAGCGTGCGAAACCCTGCTTCCTCTGCACGTAGTGCCCAAATAGAAAGCGCCGAGGCTCCGGCCGGGCTTATGCGTTGGAATTGCCCCACGTCGCCCCCAAAACTGGCTGCCCACACAAAAGGCGCATTCCACTCAACACCAAATGATGGCGAAGCTTCCACTGCGGCAGCAATGGCGCCAAGAGTTCGGCATCTCCGCCATGGACAAAACGGCGTGGAGCCTTGTGCAAACCTTGAGAAAACTCCTCGCTCAAACCGATGAGCGATGCGACCAAAGCGCGCCGCGTTCCGGCATCGACCGCGGTGGCGGTGCGCCGAGGTGGGCTTTCGCGGCTGGCCTGCGGCAGGTCTAAATGCGGACACCCCTCAACCAAGGCTTGTTGCTGCAGTCCCAGTCCGGGACCGATGGCTCCCCCGAGGAAGCGGCCATCCGCGGAGACCACATCTAAGGTGAATGCCGTGCCCAAACTGGCCACGAGCACCGGCTCTTTGGCCCCAGCCTGGCTCCAGGCGGCATAACTGGCCACCAGGCGATCCAATCCTGTGCCTTGGGTCTGCCGCGCCAAGGGTACGTCATCGGGCACCATCTTCCACAAGGCAAAGCTCTGCCAAGCCGTGGCCAATGCGGCCTCTGCTTGTGGCGAACTGGAACATAAACCAATGGCTTCTCCAGGTGCCATCGCCTCGGTCAAGGCAGAAGCGAAATCACGCCGCGAAGACTCGTCGTGCCAGGTCCACACCTGCGGCGCGCGTGCGTCGGCCAACAGCAGCTTGACGCGATGGTTGCCGAGATCAATCAGGGCGCGGGGCGCCGCAGTCATGACTTAACGGCGGGGCAAACGGTAGGTCAAGGTACGCACACCACCAAGGCGTTCGACCTTGACCGTCAGGGTGTCGCCACCCAAGGAACGCAACTCTTCGAAGAGTTGGTCGCGATCCACGGCGGGTAGGCCATTGACATCGAGCACGATGTCGTCGGCACGTAATCCAAGGCGGTCAAAGACCGTTCCAGGTTGAACGCTCTTGATGCGCAAACCACGGATCTCATTGGACAAAGGGTCGCGGGCAGGGCGCACCGGTACGGCGGCGAGAATTTCTTCTTGCGACATCCCCTCGATGGCCTTGACGTCGGCGGTACCAACTTGATAACTCCCCGGTGCCGTCACCTGGGTTTGCGCGGGTGGGCCTTGGGGTCCGCCATTCGTCGTCGACGGATTCCCACCGCTTTCGCCTTGCTCGCCTTCCGGAGTGAGCAGGTATTGCCCCGCGTCGACTTCGTATTGCTCCCCCTTGATGGTGAGAATCTCTTCCGTCTCCAGCACCTTGATGTCGATTTCACCAACGCGCACCTCCATCAGTTTCAACTCCAAACCTTTTTTGGTTTCGATCTCAAACACATCACCCACGACACGAAAGTCGCCGGGGATTTTGTCATCGGAGGCGCGTGCGCCGCGAGCCTGAATCCATGCCGCATTCGGGAACTGAATCATCGGCACCTCAATGTCGGAAGCGCTAATCCGTGGCTTTGGTCCAGTGTTCTCATTGACCACCACTTCGGGCGGTGGCTCGACATAACCGGTGATATTCAAGTCTTGCAGAACTGCGTAGTTGGCATAGGTTTGCAAGTGGCTTCCCGTTCCAGCGGCATTGAGAATTCCAAAGGATTTCTCCAGTTTCTCAATATCCAGAGCACGATTTAGGGTGTCCTGGTTCTGCACGTAGCCGTACAGCTTCCATCCAAAAGCACCGAAGCCGAGCAGGCCGACGGTGACGAGTAGGAAGCGGGTGAGTTTTTCGTTCACAATATCTATCTTAGCCCTGACAGGGCTCTGTTGCGACGCCCGATGGCCCCCCCTTTCTTCCTAAGATTCCTGGGCGGATTCTGCCAGCATGGCATCAAGACGCGCCAACATTGGCTCCAACCCGGCTCCGGTCGCGGCCGAAACGGACAATTGAGGCAATTCCAGGGCCTCGAACAGCTCTTTAGCGCGCTGCTCAGCGTCTTCGTCTTCGACCTTGGTGGCCACGACCAGGGTCGGACGGTCACGCAGCGTTTCCCCGTATTGGTCGAGTTCGGCACGAATGGTGCGGTAGCTCTCGAGCGGGTCTTCGGCTAAGGCGGAGACATCGACGAGATGCAGCAACACTCTGGTGCGCTCGACATGGCGCAAAAAGCGATGGCCCAGTCCTTTGCCGTCGGCCGCGCCCTCAATCAGACCGGGAATATCGGCCATGACCAAAGTTGGGCGCTGGTTGCCGCGATCGAGAATCCCCAGCGAAGGGTCTAGGGTGGTGAAGGGATAGCTGGCCACGCGCGGGCGAGCCGCCGTAAGCCGGGCCAACATGGTGCTCTTGCCTGCGTTCGGCAAACCCACAAAGCCAACATCGGCGACCAACTTCAGTTCGAGTCGCAGCTTACGATTCTCACCTTCGGTTCCCTTGTCAGCACGAGTCGGCACCTGGTTGCGCGAGGTGGCGAATCGAGCGTTACCACGACCACCCTTGCCGCCTTGGGCGACGACCAGCTGTTGATCTTCCTCGGCCAAGTCTGCCAGTAAGTGGCCGCGCTCGGCATCGTAGATTTGGGTACCGATGGGAACCTTAATCGTCAGATCTTGGCCACTGCGGCCGGTGCAGTTGTTGCCCATACCAGGCTGCCCGTTTTCCGCTTGCAAGCGAAATTGACGCGCCAAGCGAAACAAAGACTTTTCATGCACATCGGTGGTCAAAATCACCGAACCGCCACGACCGCCGTCGCCGCCATCGGGCCCGCCTTGTTGTACATATTTTTCGCGGTGGAAGGCGGAACAACCATCTCCCCCCTTGCCAGCGATGGCAAGGACTTCCGCTTCATCGCGGAACATGCGGTCAGGCTGCTTGGACATGAAATGGTCTAGATGTAAAGGAAGCCTGGAAACCAGGGGCTTCCAGGCTCAGCCGTGGCGAAAATCGCCGCGGGTTCCTAAATGTGAATCTAGGCTTCGTTCGCGACCACGCGAATACGGCGGCGAGACTGAAACTCAACCACGCCATCCCAGAGGGCGAACAAAGTGTAGTCGGTGCCCATGCCCACCCCACGACCGGGGTGATGCTTGGTGCCACACTGGCGTACGAGGATCTCGCCGGCGCGAACCGTCTGACCACCGAAACGCTTGATCCCGCGCATTTGCGGGTTCGAGTCGCGGCCGTTCTTGGAAGAACCGCCTCCTTTCTTATGTGCCATGTCTTTCTTCTCTGTTGATGCGGGCGCGACCGAAACGGTCTTGGCCCTAGGACATTATCCGCGAATCTCCTTCACGCGGATGCGGGTGTAGCGCTGGCGATGGCCCATGGTGCGGCGACTCGACTTACGGCGTTTAAAAGTAGAAACACGGATCTTCTCGTCTTTCACTTCGCCGAGGATCTCGGCAACCACGGAGACGCCGTCTAGGTGGGGCGTACCCACCTCGACAGATCCATCTTCACGCTTCAGAAGTTGGACGTCATCAAAGACGAGGTCACCCTCGGTCTCAGACATGAGATCGATCCAGAGGTCGTCACCCGGCTTTAGGGTGAGGCAGCGCGAACGGTCGCGAACAATTGCGTACACAGTATCTCCTTGGGAAAAGGGCCGAGCAGTTTAGCGTGGCGGTTCTGAGGTGGCAAGAGCTCCAAGGAGCTCAATTACGGGGTCGTTGGCAGGAACCTGAAGGTCATCCACCGTTTCGAGCTGGTGCCCGAGCTCCTGAACGAGGGCCCGATGCTGACGCATTTCAGACAGGAGGCCTGGTTGGGCGCGCAGGCGAACGCGGCTGGGACAATCCAGCGAGCGCAGACGGCGCAGGACGCGCAGAGCGCCAGCGCGGTGATGCACAATGTTGCCACTGCCCCCGCAACCACGGCACATGGCCTCGCTGGCCTTGGCCGGGCCGGTACCGAGGCGACGCCGGGTGAAGGTCATGAGCCCAAAACTGCCGAGCCGTCCGCACTTCATGCGTGCGCGATCTTTGCGCAAGCCTTCGCGCACCGTTTGCTCCACTTGGCGCCGATGCCCGGCCTCGCGCATGTCAATGAAGTCGACCACAATGATGCCCCCCAAATCACGCAGGCGCACCTGGCGTAAGACTTCTTCTGCCGCGCGCAAATTGGTCTCCAAGGCGGTCATCTCGAGAGTATCGCGCTCGACTCGGCCTGAGTTGACATCGATCGCTGTGAGCGCTTCGGTTTCATGAATGACAATCGAAGCTCCTTTGCCAATCGGCACCCGCGGCGCAAATAAACGCTGGTATGAGCTTTCCAAATCTAGCGCTTCGAACAAAGGGCGACTGGTGCTATGAGATTTAAGCTCCACATGCTCACCAGACCCCTTCGTCGTGAGAAAGGTTTCCAAAGCTTGGCGCACGCCCTCATCATCACAAATGATTTCGCGAATGCCGCTGTGAAAGAGCTCGCGTGCTGCACGCAAAGGTGTAGCCTCTTCTTGGTAGACTAAGCAGGGTGCGGTTTGCTTATGCGCCCGATGGAGCAATTGCTCCCACTTGGCTTTGAGCAACTCTAAATCGGCACGCAAGGCGCGCCGGGTTTGCCCGGCAGAAACCGTGCGCGCAATCACCGGAAGGTCAGGGCCAGCGCCAAGTTCTTCCAGAACCGAACGCAAGCGTTCGCGTTCCTCCGCCTCGCCCACGCGTCGGCTGACGCCAATGCGACCGAGGGTAGGCATGAGAACCAAGGAATAGCCCGCCAAGGACAAGAATGTCGTCACGGTGGCACCCTTGCCGCGGACCGGGTCGCGCAAGACTTGAACCAAAATCAACTGCTCTGGCTTCAAACGCGATTCAATGCGCAGGTCCACGGACTCTTGCGTTGGCGCCGGCTCCGCTTCATTCCCTGCGCGAGCCTCTTCGTCAGAAATGGATTCCGCGCTGTCGTCCTCTTCTTGCTCTTGCCACATCGGCGGCAAGGCTTGACTCGCCACGGCTGCCGCATCGGCGCCGTCCTCGGCATATCCGGGGTGGACATTGCCCACATGCAAGAAGCCCGCACGGCGATCGCCAAAGTCCACGAAGGCGGCGTCCAGCCCAGGTTCAATTTGCTTGACCCGAGCCAAGTAAATATTGCCGACGATGGACCCGGAAGACGTTTGCCCAACGCGCAGTTCGCAGAGTTCATTGCCCTCGACCAAGGCCACCCGGACTTCTTCCGGGTCGCGGGCGTTGACGACCAGTTTGGAGCCCTCACGCATGGGACTCGCCTCGATTCTGGGCTTCCTTGCCGGCATCGCCTTCGGCTGCCTGCAAGACCCGAACCAGGTGCTCCACAGCCTGTACCGCGTCTTCTCCGCTAGCAGCCACTTCAATCGAAGTGCCCTCACCAGCGCCCAAGGTCATGACCGCAAGGATGCTACGTGCATCGGCCACGCGACCATCGCAACGCAACTCAATGCGCGCTTGGTACTCACAAGCGGTGGACACGATGGCATGGCTGGGCCTGGCATGGATGCCATGCGGATTCGCGACGACCGCCGTTCCTACGACGGTATCTTCCATCGGACGAGCTTAAGCGGGAGCGAGTTCGGTGAGCAGATCGAGGATCTGCTGCACATCTTTCGCCTGACGAGCGAAGGACACGAAGTCTTGGTGCTGGGCAACACTCGCAATCCAGCGCATCAGTTGCAGGTGCTCGTCGGTCTGGTCCGCAGGGCGAACGATGGCGACAAAAACATGCACCGGCTCGCCATCTAGGGCGGCAAAATCAAGGCCCTCTTGATGGACGCCAATCGCCACGGCGACACTGTCGTTACCTTCGAGCTTGACGTGCGGAATGCCGACGCCTTGACTGCCTGTCGAGCCTTCGGCCTCGCGGGCGATTAAGGCTTGCACAATCTCGTCTTGGCGGGAAACCAACTCAGGTTTGGCGGTGACCATAGCCTCGACCAAGCTGGCGAGGATGCTTTCCGAATCATCGGCTTGCAGGTCGAGGAGGACCGAATGTTCGGAGAACAGGGCGGCGTGAGGCATGATGGATTTCAATCCGCGGACCGGCGGCGCCGGGCCTTTGCGGCGGGTTTTTCTTTGGACTTAAGGATCTGGCGGCCAAGCTTGGCCACCACATTGTCGACTGCACAACGCAAATCCGCGTTGGAGTCGCTGGCCACAATCGCGTCGCCGCGGTGACGACGCAAAATCCCTTCGCAGTGGAAATCAGGGCCCTCGGTATTCAACATCATTTCGCCGCCTTCGAAGTCTTCTCCGAATCGCTGCAAGTCTTGAAGGTGTTGCGAGATGTACTCGCGGAGGGCGCTTGGGGTCTCGGTGAGACGCGAAGTGATTTCAATCTGCATGGGGTGGGATGAGCCTATCTGTAGGATACGCTTGCGGCGGCAGGCGCGAAAGGGTTAGACGGGTAATGCACCCGCCACATGGTTAAGCCGGCAGCTGGGGCAGTTTGCCCCGCCCGGCTGCGATCGCCAGATTTCAGAACTGCCTGAATCCAGCGTGGGTCTCGCTTATTTAGGCCAACTTCGACCAAACTTCCGACCATATTGCGCACCTGGCGGTATAGGAAGCCGTCACCACGGACGTGAATGGCGAGACAGCCACGGCGCTCCTGGAGGTGAATCGAACGTACGCGGCGGATGCTGGTTTTGGTGGACCGGCCAGCGGCGGCAAAGGCGGCGAAATCGTGAGTGCCAAGAAAAAAGTGGCTGGCTTCACGCATCGCGGGGACATCGAGCTTGCGCCGCAGCCACCACACGCGGTCGCGCGCCAGGACAGGGCGTGTCGGGCCTGCGGCAATTCCATAGACATAATGCTTGGCCTTGGCACTATGCCGCGCGTGAAAGTCCATCGCGACCTCGGCCACTTGAGTCACGGCAAGGTCTTGCGGTAGGTAAGCATTCATGGCGCGCATGGCGATGGCCGCAGGAGCTTGATGCATGGTGCTGAGGTGCACCACCTGCGCACGCGCATGCACCCCACTGTCGGTTCGCCCGGAACCATGGATGACCGCTTTTTCGGAACTAAAGCCAGTCCAAGCCAACTCGAGTTCCTCTTGCACCGTGCGGAAGCCGGGTTGCCGCTGGAAACCAAAAAAAGCGGCACCGTCATAACTCACTTCGAAGGCGAGGCGGCGCGAGGAAGATTCAGTCATCGAATGGACGACGCCCTTGGTAGGCGTCGGCAAGAACATCGCCATGAAGATACTCGAGGCGAATGCCACTGGGCACACCACGAGCCAATCGGGTAATCCGCACTTCCAAGCCTTGCAAGCTTTCGAGCACGCGGCGCGCGGCGCCTTCTCCCTCGCGATCGGGTGCGGTGGCCAAGACCACTTCTTGCACTTCGCCTTTCTTCACCCGTTTTCGCAAAGCATCTAAGGCAGAGGAATCTGGCTCGGCACCTTCGCGCGGAGCCAAGCCTTCAATCAAAACGTGATACAAGCCTTGGTGCACGCCGGCGGATTCCAGCTTCTCCACTTCGCGTGGGCCTTCTACCACGCAGACCACATCACGTTGGCGCGACTCATCGGCGCAAATGGCGCAAGGGCTTTGCAGCGTAATGTTGCCACAGGTTGCGCAACGCAAGGTTTCGATGCGCGCGTCACGCAAGGCAATCGCCAATTCCGCAACCTCTTCACGGGGTGAACGCAATACATGCAACGCCATGCGCTCGGCGCTACGCGGACCAACGCCCGGGAAGCGCTCCAGGGCTCGCATCAAACGTTCTAGAGGTTCCGGAAAGGCCACCTTACATCATGCCGGGCAGGCCGAGGCCTCCGGTCACACCCTGCATGGCTTCGGAAGAGGCGGCTTCCGCTGCAGCGAGGGCTTGCTTTAGGGCGCTACCAACCAAATCTTCCAGCATGTCGACCTCGGCTGGGTCGACGACTTCTGGGTTGATCTTGATCGAAACGAATTCGCGCGCACCGTTGACGACGACCTTTACGGCGCCGCCACCAGCCGAGCCTTCGAAGTGTTTCTTCGCCAACTCGCCTTGCATTTCTTGCACTTGGCGTTGCATTTTTTGCGCCTGCTTGAGCAGTCCGCCGAGGTCACCGAGACTTCCAGCCATGGGATGTTTTAAAATTAGGAGTCAGGACACCGTAGGTGTCAGGGAAGTTCCTCTTGGCCATCAAAACCTTCGAGGAGAAGTTCAACGACCGGGTCGGGCTTCGTCACTTCGGCCTCTTGGATTGCCAGCCGCCACGGGCCGGGGCTTCCTTCGAGACGCGCCAGCGCAGCGATTTCGACGGGGTCTTCGAGCAAATCACGATCCATCGCGTTTGGGGTACTCAAATGCACCACCACCCCGTCATCCAATAGCTCACCACGCGTGAAGTTACGTTCGATGGTGGCGTGCAGGGTCGGGCGCTTGCGTTCGAGTTGTTGCAGCAACAGTGGCAAGGTCACTGGCTCAGCGCCAGAAGCTAGCTCGGGCTCAGGCTCGGGAGTGGCCGCAGGCTCAGGCTCGGGCTCAGGGGTGGCCGCGGGAGCAGATACCGGTTCAGGAGCGGGAACCGGTGCGGCCTGGTGCTTTGGGGCGGGCGGTGCGGCCTGCACTCTTGCCACTGGCGCCACGTCGCCGTTCATCACGCCAATTAAATCCAACATTTGGCCTAAGCGTGACGCGCGCAGCATGGTCCACTCCAATAAAGCGCGCGCGCCCAAGGGCGAGCGCTGCATGCGCGATTCCAACTGGAACATCATGCCGAGCAGCGCTTCCAGGCGATCGCGTCCGAGGTCGCGGGCGAGAGCCATCATGCGTTCGCGGCGTTCGGGTGCCGGCTCCACACCCAGGGCATCTTCCCCTAACAGGGCGACGTGCAATAAGTCGCGCAGGGCGTCGACCGCTTGCTCGACAAAATCGCGCTCGGTACCACCGCGCTCCAAGAAGGCAGCAATCTCCCCCAACAGGGCTTGCGGCTGATCGGCGGCAACCGCCTCGAACAAAGCCAGCCAACGTTCGGGACGAGCCAAGCCGGCCAGACTCTCGAGTTCATCTAGGGTGACGCGGTCCTCGGTGCCGGCCAAGAGTTGGTCGAGCATGGATTCGGCGTCGCGCATGCCACCACGGCAACCGCGGGCAATCGCGTGCAGCACCTCGGCCTCGACTTCAATGCCTTCCGCCTGGCAGACGTACTCAAGCTTGGCGCGGACATCGACCTCGCGCAGGCGCCGAAATTCGAACATCTGGCAGCGCGAGACAATCGTGTCAGGGATCTTGTGCGGGTCGGTCGTCGCAAACAAGAACATCGCATGCGACGGCGGTTCTTCCAGAGTCTTGAGCAGGGCATCAAAAGCCTGGCCGGACAAGCGCTGCACCTCGTCAATGATGTAAATCTTGCGGCGGTCGCGCATCGGCCGCGTCGCCACGGCATCGCGGATGGCGCGGACATCATCGACCCCATTATTGGAAGCGCCGTCAATCTCAATCACATCGAGGTCGTTGCCGCGCTCAATTTCCAAACATGGACCACATTCCAGGCACGGCTCAGCAGTCGGCCCTTGCTCGCAGTTCATGGACTTGGCAATGATGCGCGCGGTGGTGGTTTTGCCAACACCACGTGGACCCACCAATAAATATGCTTGGCCGATGCGATCTTTGGCAATCGCGCGCGACAAGGCACGCACAATATGCTCTTGCCCGATGACTTCGTCGAAGCGTCGCGGGCGGTACTTGCGCGCGAACACCCGGTAGGACGGGGCAGGAGCTGTCACAGTCCTATCGTAGCAGGGTCGACGGCATGGCCTCTTGCCGCCTGGGGGCGTAAAAAACAGAGTAGGAACCGGAGGCCCGAACATCCACGGCACCCGAGCGCTGCTGCTTAGGGCTGCTCCGTTCCCGGCCTGACCCGATTCACGACAGTCTCGCTGCGCGGCGCCGGACCCCCGGTTCCTACTCTGCGATCAAGTGGCGGAGAGGGAGGGATTTGAACCCTCGGTACCTTGCGATACACACGCTTTCCAAGCGTGCTCATTCGGCCACTCTGACACCTCTCCAAAACTCGACAAAAAACGAGCCCCTCTTGCCTTCTCAGATGATTCTGATGGACGCAAGGAGCTGGCGGAGAGGGAGGGATTTGAACCCTCGGAAGCCGTTAGGCTTCACTGGTTTTCGAAACCAGCCCGTTCAGCCGCTCCGGCACCTCTCCAATGGGGCGGAAATGATACCCGCGCCCAGGGCAGTCGGGAAGGCCCCTGCGGCTCAATCCTCGGTCGGCGGCTCGGGATTGGCCTTGGCCTGTTTGGCGAGGGCCTGCTGGGCCCGCTTGCGGCGGAAGAACTCCTGCAGCATGCTTGCCGATTCTTCGGCCAATACCCCTCCAACGGCTTCCACACGGTGGTTGAGGCCCGGCAGGTCGAGCAGGCAGACCAGCGATTCTACGCCGCCAAATTTGGGATCGGCGGCGCCGTAGACCACGCGCTTGATGCGGCCATGGAGCAGGGCACCGGTGCATTGGATACACGGCTCCATCGTGCAGTAGAGCTCGGCTTCTGGAAGGCGCTTATCGCCGGTCGCGGCAAAGGCCTGGGTTAGGGCAATCATTTCCGCGTGCGCGGTGGCATCTTTCAGGGCCTCGACCCCATTGGCGCCGCGGCCCAGAAGTTCATTGCCGCGCACGACGACAGCGCCAACGGGGACTTCATCTGCTTCCCATGCCTTTTGCGCCTCGCGCAGGGCCAGAGTCATGATGCGCTGGTCGCGCTCCTCGGCAGTTGCCGGTGGCCGCAGGGGAAAAAGCTGCACGTGGGTGGTGCGCCCGGGAGGATTCGAACCCCCAACCTCCTGATCCGTAGTCAGGTGCTCTATCCAGTTGAGCTACGGGCGCCGATGCGGGGGGAGATTTCACCCTCCCCCGGCTCTCGCGTCAAGCCAATTCCTGGAAAGCTTGAGGCTGTGGAGAACCATGCGGGCAAGACTGCTAGGCTGAACACCCGTCGATGGAACCCTTCGTCCACCTACACGTTCACACCGAGTACAGCCTTCTAGACGGCGCCAACCCGATCAAGAAGCTGGTCCGCGCCGCCGTCGAAGACGGCCATGAGTCCCTTGCCATTACCGACCATGGCAACCTCTTTGGCGCTCTTGAGTTTTATACCGAATGCCGCAAACAAGGCGTCAAGCCCATTTTGGGCTGCGAAGTCTATGTTGCCGAGAAGTCGCGGCTGCAACCGCATAACCGCAGCAATAACGGGTACACCCATCTGACCTTGCTCGCGCGCGATGCCGTGGGATGGCAAAACCTCATGCAGTTGAGTTCGGCGGGATTCCTCGAAGGACAGCACTTTCGCCCGCGCATCGACATGGAGCTGTTGGGCGGGAAAACGGCAGGCATCACCTGTTTGTCGGGCTGCATGAGTGGCCCGGTGAACAAACGCTTACGCGTGGAAGATGAAGAAGGCGCCGTCGCCATGGCTGGCCAACTGAAAGAGATGTTCGGCCAAGAACACTTTTTCCTTGAAGTCATGCGTAACGGCATTGCTGTGCAAGACAAACTGACCGAAGGCATGGCACGCTTGAAAGATCGCATTGGCTCGCCGCTGATTGCGACCAATGACATTCACTATCTGCGCCACGAGGATTGTGCTGCCCAAGATGCCATGCTGTGCCTGCACACCAACAGCACGCTCGATGACCCGAATCGCTGGCGAATGGACACCGACACGCTGTACTTCCGTAAGCGTGAAGAAATGAACCGTATCTTTTCTGATTTACCGGAAGCCTTGCGCAACACCATGGTGGTTTCCGATCAGATCAATGTCGAATTGGAAATGGGCCGATTACGCTTGCCCATTTTCAAGCCAGACGACGGCACCACTCCGGAAGAATGCTTCCGCAATCTGTGCGAAGAAGGCTTTCGGCGCTACTACCCAGATGACCGCGGCGAAGCCCGCGAGCGAATGGAGTATGAATTCAAGGTCATCGCCGAGATGGGCTTCATTTCCTACTTTCTGATCGTTTGGGACCTGATCCGCTACGCACGCGATCACGACATTCCGGTCGGGCCGGGGCGCGGTTCGGCCGCTGGTTCGCTGGTGGCATATGTGCTGGAAATCACACGCATTGACCCGCTCAAATACGACTTACTTTTCGAACGCTTCCTCAATCCTTCACGCATTTCCATGCCAGATATCGATATCGATTTCTGCAAGGATCGCCGCGAAGAAATGATTCGATACACACGCGAGCGCTACGGCGATGAAAACGTCTGTCAAATCATTACCTTTGGTAAGCTCAAAGCCAAAAATGCTTTGCGCGACATGGGACGGATTTTGGAAATCCCCTTGTCTGAAGTCGACAAGGCTGCCAAGAAAATCCCCGATGGCCCCAAGGTCACTCTCGAGAAAACACTCGAAGAGGAACCTGAGTTTGGCCCCATCTTTAAAGCCTCGCCACGGCATGAACGTTGGCTAGATTTGGCGACCAAAGTGCAGGGTCTTTCGCGCAACGCAGGCATCCATGCTGCGGGCGTGATCATTGCCGATGAGCCGCTGCAGCAGATTGTGCCCTTAGCCAAGGTTTCGGGCAACGTGACCACGCAGTGGGACATGCAGTACTCCGAGGCCTATGGCCTATTGAAGATGGATTTCTTGGGCTTGCGCACTTTGTCCATTCTCAAGGAGTCGGTGCGATTGGCCACACTTCAGGGCGCCGAAATTCCCGAGCTCGACTTGCTCCCGCTCGACGACGAAGCCACCTATGAACTTTTACAGCGCGCGGACACCGAAGGCGTGTTTCAGTTGGAATCGAGTGGCATGCGCAACCTGCTCGCAGCGATTAAGCCTTCGACCTACGAAGACATCATCGCGGTTTTGGCGCTGTTCCGACCGGGGCCCTTGAATTCCGGACTGCATGACAACTACGCGCGCCGCAAGCACGGCCAAGAACCGGTCAGTTTCCAGCATCCAATTCTGGAACCCATCCTCAAGGAAACCTATGGGGTGCTGATTTACCAGGAGCAAATCATGCGCGTGGCGCAGCGCATGGGCGGCCTCTCCCTTGCCGACGCAGATTCCCTGCGCAAGGCCATGGGCAAAAAGAAAGCCAGCCTGATGGACCAGTTCGAAGACCAGTTCATTGATGGCGCCGAAGCCAATGAAGTCCCGCGCAAGGTGGCGCTCGAGATTTGGAAGATGATGGTGCAGTTCGCGGAATACGGCTTTAACAAGTCGCACTCCGCAGGTTATGCCATGGTGACCTACCAAACCGCCTGGATGAAATCGCATTACCCAGCTGCCTTCTATGCCGCCTCCTTCACTTACGAAGCCGATGACTCCGACAAACTGCGCACCCTGATTGAAGATGCCAGGCGGCATGACATCCGCCTGCTCCCCCCCTGCCTCAACCAATCCGAGGTCCGATTCTCGGTCACCGAAGAAGGCTCGATTCGCTTTGGCCTCGCCGCGATTAAAGGCGTGGGCAGTGGCGCGGCCGAGGCCGTGGTGGAGTTGCGCGCAGACAGTAAAGAGAAGCGCTTTCTCGACTTCGACGAATGTCTGATTGAAGGCGTCGGGCGCAACCTCAACAAGTCAACCTTTGAAAACTTGGTCAAAGCTGGGGCCTGCGATTTGTTCCTAGATTCGCGCCTGGAGGTCCTCGGCGAGTTGGAGCCGCGGCTGAAGCATGCATCTGGTGTTTCCAAGGACCGCGCCAAAGGCCAGGGTCTCTTGTTTGGCGCTGGTGCGGCCCCGGCCATGGTCACCGATCAAGGTCCCGAGGCTTCCACCAGTGGGCTACGCAAGCACCCTGATGGCGCCCCGCACGAACCCACGCCGGAACGCCAGAAGCAGATGCAGCAGCTGGAAAAGGAGGCACTTGGCCTCTATCTCAGCTCGCATCCGCTCGATGACTATCGCCAAATCTTAGGGGGAGTCTCTCCCTTTGACAGTCGCAGTGCCAAGGAAGCTCCAGACCAGGCTATTTTGAGCCTGCCTGGCCTAGCCACCCAAGTTTCGGTACGGGGCACGCGCAAGGACCCCTCGCGCAAGATTGCTCGATTGCAGATTGAAGACCTTTACGGCAGCACTTCCGCGGTGGTCTTCCCCCGCACCTATGACGTGATCTCGGAAATGCTCCGCGAAGACTTCGTCGGGCTTTTTCACGGTCACATGCAAATCAACAATGACCAGCCAGAGCTCATCATTGAGCGTGTAGAGCCCCTAGGAGAACTGCATGAAGTTCAGCTCAAAGGACACCTGCGCCTCATCATGAGCGCTCAAGAGCCGCCGGTGGCCGCCCTACAAGAGATCTTCCGCCGCCACCCCGGCGAGGCCCGCGTGCGCTTCTTGGTTCCGTGCGAAGACGGCACCTACCGTGCCATCCGTGCTGGCGGTACTTGGTCCGTTTCGCTCTCCGCAGAGCTCCTGCAAGAGCTTGAAGTGCTGCTTGGAAACGGACGCGCCGAGGTGATTCGCGAGCGCGAAACCGCAAAACGTGAGAAGCCATCCTGGGCTCGCTCTGGAGCTTAAGCCCCCGGGCTTAGCCACCACCTCGCTCAAAAAAAGGGCGGCCGCTCTGGTTTCCCAGAGCGGCCGCAAAATGGAATCGCCGAAGGTGAACTAGTCGACGTCGACGACGTCTTCAATTGCTTCGGATCGTTCCACCAACTCAAAGATGGCGCGTGGTGCCTTATCGCCAAGGCGCGGCTTTGCCAGCTTGAGAATGCGGGTGTAACCACCTGGACGATCCTTGAAGCGTGGGCCGAGCACATCGAAGAGCTTGGTTGTGGCTTCGCGGTTGTTTCCGAGTATCGCGAGAGCGCGACGGTAGTTGTGGAGGTTCTTCTCCTTAGCCAGCGTGATGAGCTTTTCAGCAAAGGGGCGGTGCACCTTAGCCTTAGTCAGCGTGGTCACAATGCGCTCGTGCTCGATGAGCGCGGCGACAAGGTTGCGGGCCAACGCACGGCGATGACTGCCAGTGCGGGAGAGGTTATTAGTCTTGACTCTGTGGCGCATGGTTCCGTTCAGCTGAGCGAGCCCAGAAGCTCGTCTCGGTTCATGCCAATGGCAAGGTCCAGTTCGGCAAGTTTGCGCTCAATCTCAGTGAGCACGGTTTGGCCGAGGTTCTTAATCGCGAGAAGTTCGTCTGGAGTCTTGAACACCAAGTCGCCCAAGGTGCGGACTTCTGCGACATCGAGACAGTTGCGCGCGCGGGTGGACAGGTCCAGACGCTCAATCGGCTCCGATAGGAGACCAACGACGCGCTCACGACGACGCTCTGCAGCGGCATCTACGGCGCGAACCTCATCGACCACAGGCACGCCGGCCAGGGCTTCCGAGAACTGCACGAAGGGGTTGAGGTGCTTGCGGAAAATCTTGGCCGCTTCGACCAAGGCAATTTCCGGGCGGATGGTGCCATCGGTCCAGATTTCCAAGACCAAGCGGTCGTAGTTGGTGAACTTACCAACACGAGTCGCTTCGACGCCATAACGCACTCGCAGCACGGGGCTGTAAGCGGCGTCGAGCGGGATGACTCCCACTTCGTCAAGCGGCTCACCAGTCTCTTCCGCCGCGACATAGCCGCGGCCACGGCGCACGCGAAGGCGCACCGACAGCTTGGCGCTATCCGTGGAGAGAGTGGCGATATGGAGATCGGGGTTGATGACCTCGACGCCAGCCGGGCACTGCACATCAGCGGCAGTCACCACTCCAGCTCCGTTGGCCTCAAGGGTCAACTCGGCAGGCAGCTCGGAGGTATCCACCGCAACACGAAGTCCCTTGAAGGCGAGGACCAAATCGGTCACGTCTTCCACGACGCCTTCGATGGTGCGGAACTCATGCTCCACGCCGTCGATCTCTAACGCGGTGACCGCGGTACCCTCAATGGATCCGAGCAGGACACGGCGCAGGCCGTTTCCAATCGAATGGCCGAAGCCCTTTTCAAAGGGCTCGATGAAGAACTTGCCGTAGGAATCGGATGCGGTCGAGGCCTCGTGGGCCACGCCGCTAGGCAGTTCAAAGTCACGCCAACGGATGCGCATGTTGTTTCTGTATGGTCAGCAGGAAACGAAAAGGAGGATGACAGCGAAGCTCAGACGCGACGCTTTTTCGGCGGACGGCAACCGTTGTGTGGCAACGGGGTGCAATCCTCGATGGCGAGCACACGCAAGCCACCTTGGCTGAGGCCACGGACGGCGCTTTCGCGACCGGAACCCGGACCTTTGACACGAACGACGACCTCACGCAGCCCCATCTTGGAGGCGGCGTCGGCGGCGCGAATGGCTGCTTGTTGCGCGGCGAAGGGAGTCGACTTGCGCGAACCCTTGTAACCCACCATGCCGGGAGAACCCCAGGCGATGGTGTTGCCGTGCGGATCGGTCAAGGTAATGACCGTGTTGTTGAAGGTGCTGCGGACAAAGGCGTAGCCTTTGGAGCCAACCTTCTTGTGCTTCTTCTTGCTGCTGCGTGCGGCGCTCATCTTTACTTATGCTGGTGCTTGGAAGTGAGGATTCAATCCGATTACTTCATGGCCTTGACCGACTTTTTGCCGGCCACGGTCTTCTTCGGACCCTTGCGGGTACGAGCGTTGGTACTGGTGCGCTGGCCGCGAACGGGCAGACCACGACGGTGGCGCAGGCCTCGGTAGCAGGCGATCTCACGCAAACGGTTGACGTTCTGCGAAAGGACGCGGCGAAGAACACCTTCGGCGCGCACATGGCGCTCGATGTAGGCCGCGAGGTTCTGCAAATCTTCGTCGCTAAGCTCCTTTGCGCGCCGGCCCGGATCTAACTCAAGATCCTTGCAGATGCGCTGCGAAGTGGCGCGGCCAATGCCAAAGAGGTACGTCAGCGCAATGTCTGTGCGCTTGTCGTTGGGGATGTCGACACCGATGAGGCGAGGCATGTTTGTAGCGGTCTAAATGAGGTTGCGTAAGAAAGCGGCCCTTAGCCCTGGCACTGCTTATGACGAGGGTCACGCGAGCAAATGACGCGGACCTTGCCATGACGGCGGATGATCTTGCAGGATGCGCACATGCGGCGGACGGAGGAGCGGACTTTCATGACGGCGAAGCGACGGTTGTCGGGGAGTAGCGACCTGTTAGCGGCGCGGCGAATGGCGGCGACGGCGTTCCCCGCGGAAGACAATGCGACAGCGGGTCAGGTCGTAGGGCGAGAGTTCAATGGTGACGGTGTCTCCAGGGGTGATGCGGATGTAGTGCATGCGCATTTTCCCGGAGATGTGGGCGAGAATCTGTTGGCCATTCTCTAGCTCGACATTGAAGGTTGCGTTCGGGAGGGTCTCCCGGACGACAGCCGTCAAGCGAATTGGTTCTTCCTTGGCCATACAGGTAATCAGGCGGGCTCGGGTCGTTCGAGGACGGCCGAAACGGCGCCGAGGACATCCTCTTGGATGGCATCGACCTCGCGGTCGGACTCAATCTCACGGAGCAGTCCCCGGTCGCGGTAGAACGCCACCAGAGGTTCGGTTGTCTCACGGTAAACCGCAAGACGGTGTTGGATGACCTCAAGGGTGTCATCCTTGCGGCCACGACCGAGCAAACGTGCGGTGAGCACCTCGTCGGAAGCCGTGAAGTATAGCGCAAGTCCCAGTGAGCCGCTAGGAGCGGCTGCTTCGAGGGCTCGGGCTTGTGGCAAAGAGCGCGGGAAGCCGTCTAGAAGCAGAACGCTGTCCTTGGGAAGGGCGGCAATCCGCTCGGCGACCATGCTGACCATGACTTGGTCGGGAACCAAATCTCCTCGGTCCATGAAAGCCTTGGCCTCTTGGCCGAGGGCGCTTCCGGCCGAAACTTCTTCACGTAGAAGGTCACCGGTGGACAGGTGAGTCCAACCGTGGCGCTCCGCGGCCAGAGCCGCTTGCGTTCCTTTGCCCACGCCGGGCGCTCCAAGAAGAATGGAAATCATGCTTAGCGTCGGGTCCAGCCCTTGCCGCCAGACTTCGAAGTCAGGCCTTCGTAGTTACGCATGACCAGTTGGGCATTGATGCGATCAACCATGTCGAGCGCAACACCCACCACAATCAGGATGGAGGTACCGCCCAAGAAGTAGGCGATCATCGGATCGACGTGGAGGTTACCGACCAAGAAGTTCGGCACCACAGCGATCACAGCAAGGAATACCGACCCCGCCAAGGTGACGCGGTTCAACACAAAGTTGAGGTACTCCGAGGTTGCCTTACCAGGACGGATGCCAGGAATGAAGGAACCATGCTCCTTCAAGTTGTTGGCAATGTCGTCGGGCTGAAACATCAATCGCGTCCACATGAACGAGAAAAAGATAATCAGCGTGGTGTAGAAGGCGAGGTAAACAAAGCCGGCGCGGTTGAAGGCGTCTCCCATCCATTGGAAGCCAGGAAGGCTACCGAGCACGGTTGGGACAATGAACAACGCCGAGGCAAAGATGATCGGCATCACGCCGGCCTGGTTGACCTTAATCGGCAGATAATGGCGCTGCCCCCCCATCACCTTGCGGCCGCGCGTGAGCTTGGCTTGCTGGATGGGAATGCGGCGTTGGCCTCTGGTCAGGTACACCACCACCAAAATGATGACGAACCACATCACCGCCAGAGTCACGGCCAATTGCTGCGCGTTTTCTCGCAAGGCAAAGGCCTTCTGGAAAGTCGATGGCATGTTCGCGATGATGCCCGCCATGATGATTAGCGACACACCGTTACCGATGCCGTGTTCGGTGATTTGCTCACCGAGCCACATGATGAACAAGGTGCCTGCGGTGAGTGCGATCATGATCGCCACCGTATAGAAGAAGGTGCCTCCTTCTGGCATTAGGCCGTAAGCCGGATTGTAGATCACACCGAAAACCACGAACAAGCCCTGCAACAAGCAGATGGGCACCGTGGCAAGTCGTGTGAGTTGGCTAATCTTCTTCTGACCAGCGGCTCCCTCTTTCGAGAGCGCCTCTAGCGACGGCACCACCTTCGCCAACAAGCTGAAGATAATCGATGCCGAGATGTAGGGCATAACGCCCAAGGAAAACAGCACAGCTTGACCCATGCCCGCCCCGGTAAAGGCGTTCATGATGCCGAACAACGCGTTCTCGTCGGCCTTGTTCGCCGCCTCGGCCACTGCCGACAGGTCGATGCCAGGCAAAGGAATCTGGAAGCCAAGGCGATACACGAACAACAGCAACAAGGTCGTGAAGATCTTGGCGCGTAGTTCGGGAACGCGAAGGACGGTGAGCAGCTTGCCCATGGCGTGCTTAGGAGAGCTCCTCCACGGTGCCACCTGCAGCTTCAATTTTGCTCTTGGCGGATGCCGAGAACTTATGCGCCTTGACGGTAATGCCAGCGGAAAGTTCGCCTTGCCCCAACACCTTGAGCATGTCGCCTGTGTTGCGAGCCAAACCATGCTCCAAAACGGAAGCGAGGTCCACCACCGAGCCAGCCTCGAAAGCCGCGAGGACTTCGACGTTGACTAGGGTGTAGTGCTTCTTGAAACGGGCGTTGGTAAAGCCACGCTTCGGCATGCGGCGGAAGATGGGCATTTGTCCACCTTCAAAACCGATCCGCGGGTTGTCACCCGAGCGGCTGCGCTGGCCATTGTGGCCACGTCCGGAAGTCTTACCAGAACCGGAGCCAACACCGCGACCAATGCGCTTGCGCTTGTCATGGTTGTTGCCCTGGGCGGTGACGTCATGAATTTGCATTACAACTCCACTCCTCGCAGTTCAGCGATTTCTTCTTTGGTGCGCAGAGCACCGAGAGCGACGATGGTCGCCTTGACTAGATTGACCGGGTTGGTCGAGCCATAGCACTTGGTCAGGACGTCACGCACACCGGCGAGTTCCAGGACAGCGCGAACGGTCGAACCGGCAATGATGCCAGTACCGGCAGATGCCGGGATCAGACGCACCTTCGAAGAGCAGTAAATGCCCTCGATCTCGTGCGGGATGGAAGTCCCGACACGAGGCACGCGCACGAGGTGCTTACGGCCATCTTTGAAGGCCTTCTGCATGGCAGCCGGGATCTCCTTGGCTTTGCCGAAGCCGAAGCCGACGATGCCATCCTGATTGCCGACAACAGTCAGGGCAGAGAAAGAGAAACGACGTCCACCCTTGACCACTTTGGCCGAGCGATTGACTTTAATCCGTTCTTCTTTCAGCTCACCGAGCTTCTCAGCTTCGGTGCGATCGATGAATTCAGGCAGTTTATTGAACATGGTCGCTGCGGATTAGAACTTCAGACCGCCTTCACGGGCGGCATCGGCCAGGGCCTTGACACGGCCGTGGTAGAGGTACCAGGAACGGTCGAGCTTGACTTCAGAGACACCAGCCTCTTGAGCGCGCTCCGCGACCTTTTGTCCGACCAAGATAGCTTGGTCGCACTTGTTCTTGCCCTGGCAATCGTCACGCAGCGTCTTTTCGTTGCTGCTTGCCGATGCCACGGTGAGACCGGTAAGGTCGTCGATGACCTGAACCGAGATGTTTTTCGCGCTGCGGAACACCGACAAACGCGGGCGATCCGAGGAGTTGCGCAAACGACGACGGATGCCCATCGCCTTGCGCGAACGGCGCTTCCACTTTTTCTTCTGTTGGAGGTAGTCCATGGTTTCTTCCTAAACCTTTACGAGAGGGACTTACCGGCTTTGCGGCGTACTTCCTCACCTGCGTAACGAATGCCTTTGCCTTTGTAGGGCTCTGGCGGACGTACGCGACGAATGTTGGCGGCGAACTGGCCGACCGCTTGCTTGTCAATGCCGGTGACGACGATTTGCGTCGGCGCTGGCACTTCCACAGTCACGCCCTCGGGGGGCGTGCACTCCACCAGATGGCAGAAACCAATCTGCATGCTGATGCCTTTGCCAGCCATCTTGGCGTTCCAACCAGTGCCATGGATTTCCAAAGCACGAGTGAAGCCATTGGTGACACCTTCGACCATGTTGGCGATGTGCGCGCGAACCAGTCCGTGGTAGGCAGCAGCCTTTCCAGCGGAACCAGCACCCGAGCGCTCAACCACAGCATGGCCATCTTCAACCTTGACCTGAACCTCGCGGAACAGCGGGAAGCTAAGCTCCCCTTTCGGGCCCTTCACCTTCACTTCGGAGGGGGTGGACTCGACGCTCACGCCACTAGGCAAATCGACAGGAGTTCTTCCGATACGCGACATGACTAGAACAGGTTGCAGAGGACTTCTCCACCGACACCGAGCTCTTTGGCCTTGCGACCGCTCATGATGCCTTTGGAGGTGGTGATGATGCTAGAACCCAAGCCCCCGCGCACGAGCGAAACCTGATCGGCGGTGCGGTACACGCGGCAGCCTGGCTTCGACACACGGTCGATCTGAGTAATGGCGGAAACGCCGTCGCGGTCATAGCGAAGAGTCAAACGCAAGGTGGCACGTGGCCCCTCGCCTTCAACGACTTCGACGCCGTCAAGGTAGCCCTCTTCCTTCATGGTGAGAGCAATGGCACTTTTGACCCGCGAAGCGGGCATGTCCACCGACTTACGACGCACTTGCACCCCGTTACGGATGCGAGTGAGCATGTCGGCGATTGGATCGGTCATGGTCATGGTGGTTTCCTCGGAAAGGACGCGGGAGGCGTCGTCTGGACCTACCAGGAGGATTTGCGCACGCCCGGAAGCTCACCAGCATGGGCGAGGCGACGCAGAACGAGGCGGGAGATGCCGAAGCGGCGCAAGTATGCGCGTGGACGGCCTGTGATGGAACAGCGGTTATGCAGACGAACCTTACTGGCATCGCGCGGCATGCGCCCAATGGCCTTGTAAGCTTCGGTCTTGTCCTCGAGGCTAGCCTCGGGGTCTTTCAGCACCTTGACCAATTCGGCACGGCGCTCGGCGTATTGCGCAACTAGGCGCTGACGCTTGATTTCTCGGTATTTGGCACTTGTCTTAGCCATGGTTATTCCTCGCCCCGTGGGCGCTTAAAGGGCATGCCAAAACCATCGAGAAGGGCGCGGCCTTCTTCGTCGGAACGTGCGGTGTTGACAATAGTGATGTTCATGCCCTGCTGGAACTCGACACGGTCGAGGTCAATCTCAGGGAACAAGCTTTGCTCGGTCAGACCGAGGCTGAAGTTGCCGCGACCATCGAAGTTTGCTTTGACGCCTTGGAAGTCACGAATACGAGGAAGAACCACCGAAATCAGGCGATCCATGAACTCGAACATGCGGGCGCCACGCAAGGTCACCATGCAGCCAACCGGCATGTCTTCACGCAGGCGGAATCCGGAAACGGATTTGGTGGACTTACGCACCACTGGCTTTTGACCAGTAATCATGGCGAGGTCCTTGACCGCGGCATCGATGCGCGATTTGTTTTCCACTGCTTTACCCACACCCATCGAGACCACAATCTTGGTCAGGCGAGGCAATTCGTTTGGATTGTTGAAGGAGAACTTCTCCTTCATTTGAGGCGCGACCGTGTCGCGGTAGTGGTCAGAGAGACGAGACATGATTCTCAATCGAACTTGGTGCCACAGGGGATGCCGACGCGGACCTTCTTGTCGCCTTCAGCGACCATCTTGGTACGCACGCCTTTGCCGGCCTTTTCAGACCAAAGCAGCACGTTGGAGAGGTCGATGGCGAATTCCTTCTCCACCTGACCGCCTTGGGGATTGGCCTGAGTTTTCTGCAGGTTCTTCAGGCGCACGTTGACGCCCTCGACCAAAACTCGGCCTTCTTTGTGCAGAATCCGCATGACTTTGCCGCGTTTACCGCGGTTATTGCCTGCCATAACCTGCACTTCATCATTCACTTTGATGTGCATCTCAGACTACCTCCTGAGCAAGCGAAACAATCTTCATGAAGCTACGCTCGCGAAGTTCGCGCGCGACAGCACCAAAGATGCGTGTTCCGCGCGGGTTGTTGTCCTTGTCGACGAGGCAAAGCGCGTTGCCGTCGAACTTGACGTAAGAGCCGTCACGACGACGGACCTTTTGGCGTGTGCGGACGATGACGCCGCGCACTACTTCACCGGTCTTAATCTCAGCACCTGGCTGAGACTTCTTGACCGAAGCAATGACGACATCGCCGACGCTGGCGAACTGGCGGCCGGAGCCACCAAGCACCTTGATGCACATCACTTCCTTGGCGCCGCTGTTATCAGCGACGGTCAAACGGGTTTGCATCTGGATCATGTTCTTTTTCCCTGGCTTATCTGGGTTTCAGGACTGGGATTACTCCCGCGGTGCCTTGTCGAGAATCCGCACCAAACGCCAAGCTTTCTTAGCACTCAGAGGGCGGGTGCCCATGATCTCTACGCGATCGCCAACCATGGCTTCGTTGTTCTCATCGTGTGCGTAGAACTTCTTGCGCACGCGAATGGTCTTACGATACAGCGCGTGCTGGGTCGCGCGCTCCACGCGCACGGTGATGGTTTTGTCCATTTTGTTAGACACCACCTCGCCAACGAGCTCCTTACGGGTGCCACGTGGGGTTTCTTGCTTACTTTGCTCAGTCATGATTTTCTCCTCTAAGCGCTAGGCACTTAGCGAGGCTCCTGGCCACGAATGTGAAGCTCGCGCTCCTGGAGGATGGTCTTCAGACGTGCGATATCACGACGATGACGCTTGATTTTCGATGGGTCCTGATTGCCCTCGGTGAGGGAACGGAAGCGCATTTCGAAGAGCTCGTTTTCGAGTTTTTCGGTGTCGAACAGAATCTCACTGTTCTCCTTGCCGCGGATTTCATTGGCTTTCATGTTTCGACTCCGATTAGATGGTTTTCTTCGCGATCATGCGCACACGCACAGGCATTTTGTGCGCCACGCGGTTGAAGGCTTTGCGGGCGGTCTCCGCCTGCACGCCACCGATTTCGTAAATCACCGTGCCCGGACGGACCACAGCGACCCAGCGGTCGACATCGCCTTTACCCGAACCCATGCGCACCTCTTGTGGCTTCTTGGTCACAGGCTTGTGCGGGAAGACGCGGATCCACATTCGGCCCTCGCCCATTGCCCGGTTACAGGCAATACGCCCAGCCTCGATGGTGCGCGCGTTGAGCCAGCACCACTCCAAGGCCTGCAAACCGAATTCGCCAAAGGCCACGGTGTTTCCGCGCGAGGCTTGCTCGCGGCTGACGCGCTTGTTTGGCGTCATGATGTAACGGCGGTGCATATTGCGACCAGCCGGCCCCTTACCGTCAGGCTTCTGACAGCGATAGGTGCCCTTAATTTTCCCGCGGTGCCACTTGCGGTACTTGGTTCTCTTCGGCATCAACATTGGTGTTCTCCTTTATCCTTTGCTTGATGGCCTAGGCGCGAATGCTCTCGCCGGTGAAAATCCAAACCTTGACGCCAAGGACGCCGTAGGTGGTCAAGGCTTCAGAGAAGCCGTAATCCACACGCAAGGACAGGGTCGTCAAAGGCACGCGGCCCTGGCGAGTGTTCATGGTGCGGCTCATCTCTTTACCGTCGATGCGGCCAGAGACTTGGATCTTGACTCCCTGTGCACCAGCGTTCATGGTGTTCTCCATGATGCGCTTCATTTGGTAGCGAGGAGAGACACGACGCTCAATCGCGGCAGCCAAGTTCTCAGCGACGGTCTGGGAATCCAAGTCCCAGTGCCGCACTTCTTGGATGTCGAGCTTGACTTCCAAACCGGTGATCTTTTCTAGATCAGCAACCAGTTGGTCACGCGTGGCGTAGCCGCGTCCGATCACTTCGCCCTTACGGGTCGCGAGCAGGGTAATCGTCATGCGATCGCCGCGCTGCTGGATATCAATCCGCGAAATGATGCCCTTGCGAAAGCGATTCTTAATCAGCTGACGCACTTTGTAGTCCATGAGGACGCGGGCCGGGTAATCCTTGCCGCGGGCAAACCAGCGCGAGCGCCAAGGCTCACTGATGCCAATGCGGAAACCGATGGGGTGGATTTTCTGTCCCATATTAACTGGCGTTCTTTTCGGAGACGGCGATGCGGAAGTGCGAAGTGCGACGACGCAGAGGCATCGCGCGGCCCATTGGGCCTGGGCGGAAACGGGGTCGGCCGTGAATCAACGGACCTTCATCAACACGGGCGTCAGCGACGACCAGAGTGTCGACATCCACAGTGTCATTCTGGCCGGCGTTAGCCACAGCAGACTTGAGCACTTTGCGGAAGATGGCCGCGCCACGCGAGGGATGGGCCTCGAGCAGAATCATGGCGCGGTTGACGTCCAGGCCGCGAATTAGGTCCGCTGCGGAGCGGGCCTTTTTCGCCGACATGTGGGCGTAACGATGGGATGCGCGGTATTGCATGGGAGAAGTTCTCTAGTCTCCTTGGATTACTTCTTGTCGTGGCCGCGGAAGGTGCGCGTCGGCGAAAACTCGCCGAGACGGTGACCCACCATGTCCTCGGTGATGTACACCTTGAGGAACTGTCGACCGTTGTGAACCATGAAGGTCATGCCGACATAGTCCGGAGTGATGGTTGAGGCGCGGGCCCAGGTCTTAATGGGCTTCTTGTCGCCTGCAGTCTTGGCCTTATCGACCTTACGCTGCAAGCGCGGCTCGATCCAGGGACCTTTCTTGATGCTGCGAGTCATGCTGTCTGTGCTCCGTAGTAGCTAGGAAATCCGAGATTAGCGAACACCCTTCGGGCGACGACGGACGATGAACTTGTTCGTAGGCTTGCGCTTGTTGCGCGTCTTCTGGCCCTTGGCAGGCTTGCCCCACGGCGAAACCGGGTGCTTACCTTTGGTACGACCCTCGCCACCACCATGTGGGTGAGCAGCGGGATACATGGCGACACCACGGACATGCGGACGCTTGCCCATGTGGCGGCTGCGCCCGGCCTTACCGAGCTTGACGTTTTGGTGGTCGGCGTTGCCGACTTCCCCTACCGTGGCGCGGCAACGCACGTGAATGCGACGCAGCTCACCAGAAGGCAGAGAAATCAGCGCGTAGTCACCCTCGCGGGCAGCCAAACGTGCCGAAGCACCAGCGGTACGGACCATCTTGGCGCCCTGGCCAGGACGCAACTCAATGTTGTGCACTTCCATACCGAGAGGAAGGTGGCCAAGCTCCATCGAGCAGCCAACTTTGGGCTCGGCATCTGGGCCGGAGGACACCAGGTCGCCCTGCTTCAGACCCTTAGGCCAGAGGATGTAGCGCTTTTCGCCATCGGCGTAGTGCAGCAAGGCAATGTAGGCGGTGCGGTTCGGGTCATACTCAATATGAGCGACCGTGGCCGGCACGCCGTCCTTGTTGCGCTTGAAGTCGATGATGCGATAACGACGCTTATGGCCGCCACCACGATGCCAAGCAGTGACACGGCCGCGGTTGTTGCGACCGCCGGTCTTCTTAAGCGGAGCAAGCAGACTCTTCTCGGGGGTCTGCCGTGTGAGCTCCGCCCGATCCAACACCGATCCGCCGCGGCGGCCAGGTGAGGTCGGTTTGTAGTACTTAATTCCCATTATTTTGGACTCCGGTCAGCTGATCTGCTGGCTTAGAGGAGGTCGATTTTTTCGCCGTCTGCAAGCTTGACAATGGCAATCTTGCGTGGGGACTGGACAAAGACGCTGGCGCCACGGCGCCGAGTCTTGCCCGAACGGATCATGGTGTTGACTGAGTCCACCTTGACCTCGAACAGCATCTCGATGGCTTGCGCGATCTCAATGCGGTTGGCGCCACCTGCCACTTCAAAGCGGTAGGAGTTGCGATTTTCCTGCTCCCACGTGCTCTTCTCCGTCAGCACGGGCTTCAGAATCAGTTGGAATGCTTCGGCTTTTTGCATCGTTCAGGCCTCACTTCGCTTCGGGAAGACGAGCGGCGAGCACCTCGAGGGCACCTTCTTCCGCGAGCACCCACTTGTGAGCAAGCAGGTCGTAAGCGTTGACATCGCTAGCTGGGCGCACGCTGACGCGGGCCAAGTTGCGGAAGCTCCTCCAGGTGGTGTCATTTTGCTCTTTGAGCACAACCAACACCGAACCCTTCATGGCACAGCCATCGAGAATGGCCTGGGCCGATTTCGTAGAAGGCTTGTCAAAGCTCAAGCCGGAAGCGACCTGAACTTCGTTGTCGACCAACTTGCCTTGCAGGGCAGAGCCGAGGGCGACAAGGCGTTGACGCTGCGGCAGGTGATACACCCAGCGGCGCGTGTTGCGCGGACCGAAGGTGGTCGCACCACCAACCCACAACGGGCTGCGGCGGTCACCGGCGCGAGCGCGGCCAGTTTTCTTCTGTTTCCACGGCTTCTTAGCGTGTCCGGCCAGCTCGGTGCGCGTCTTGGTATGCGCATCGCCTTGGCGACGGTTGCTGTTGTACATCACGACCGCATCTTTCATGGTGCGGTAAAGCAGCTGCTCACCGAGCGCAAGCGAGACCTCGGTCTTGCCGGCCTTGGCGGAAGCCACGTCGTAGGTAGGGACGGAAACCATGACTACTTTCTCCGGGGCTTAGGGGTCTTGGCGGCGGCGACCTGAATCAGGCCGTTCGGCGGACCAGGAATGCCGCCACGAACCAGCAAAAGGCCCTTTTCGGCATCTACCGACTCAATGACGAGGTTCTTCACGGTGCGACGTGCAGCACCAAGGTGCTTGCCCATGCGCTGCCCCTTAAAGACGCGACCCGGATAAGCGCACTGGCCGATGGAGCCAGGTCGCCGCACGTTCATACAACCGTGCGTTTCGTTACCACGAGCGAAGTTGTGCGCCTTGATGGTACCGGCGAAACCGCGGCCCTTCGAAGTACCCACAACGTCGACGATATCGCCGACTTCGAACACGGAGCTGTTGAGCTCTTGGCCGACTTCGTAGCCATTGAGCTCAGGGACGCGAAACTCACGCAACACGCGGTGGGCTTTGACGCCTGCCTTTTCGGCGGCGACCAACTGCGGCTTGTTGACGTGCTTGTCGCGCGCGGGAATGAAACCGACTTGGACGGCGCTGTAGCCATCGCGCTCCGGCTCGCGGAGACCGGTCACAGTGCACGGGCCGGCCTCAAGGACCGTCACGGGAACGACAGAGCCGTCCTCGCGGAAGAACTGAGTCATGCCCTTCTTACGTGCTAACAGGAATTTATTTTGAGTCATGGGTGGTGCCCCGCTTTCCAAGTCGGGAAAATCGCAGAGGATCCTGGCGGATCATGCGGGAAGATGGTCAACGTCTACAGTTTGATGCGGACGTCGACACCGGCAGACAAGACGAGTCGGTTGAGCACGTCGATGGTCTGCGGAGTCGGCTCGAGCAGGTACATGAGCCGCTTGTGAGTGCGGATCTCAAATTGCTCGCGTGCCTTCTTGTTTACGTGCGGAGAGCGCAACACGGTGTAGCGCTCGATGCGTGTCGGAAGAGGGATGGGGCCAGAGACCTTGACCCCCGTCAGGCGCGCGGCTTCGATGATCGATTCCGTGGCCTGATCGATGGCCTCGTAATCGTAGGCTTCGAGTCGGATCTGAATGCGGTTCGCCATGTGTAGATGGACTTCAAGCCCCGGGTCCTCTATCCGCTACGGGGATTCCGCAGTTAGGTCCAGATTTGCCGGGGCTTTCCCAAAAATGGGGCCGAGTATTCTACGGGGCCCTGACCCTCGGTCAAGGCTCGAAACGGCCTTTTTCCCCTATTTCAGCCCATTTGGACAGAAAAGCGGCGAGGTCAGCGAGACACCCGCGGCATATACCCGTCTGGCTCCAGGTGGAACTCTCCACGACCTTTGGTTTGCGAGCGCAGTGAGGTCGAATAGGCGAGGAAATGCGCCATCGCGACACGAGCGTGGACCTTAGCCCAACCCTCTTCCTGGTCCAAAGATTCTATCTCGGCCTGGCGCTGCTGGAGATCGGCCAAAACCGCAGATAGGGATTCCTCGGGTGCACGCACAATCAGGCGCATGCGCGGCTCCATCAGCTGCATATCCGTCTGCAATCCGCGCCACAGAGCGTTTTGCATCGCGCCCTGAATAGCTCCTGGTGGCAGGGTCTCACTAGGCGGGTCGAGCTTCCAGGAATGCAGGATGATGCGGCAATAGCCTAGCGGATGCCCCCCGGGCCCAGGCCATCCGTGAAGGGCGTCTGCGGCCTGCAGAGCAGACAAACAGGCTTGCGGGAGTGGCTTGAGACCTGGGGCCAGCTCCAGAACAGGGTTTTCAGCCTCTTCGGGACGGATTTCCAACTCGACATCGACTCGGAGAGGCGGTTCACTGGGCATTTCCAACCAACCCCTAGCCCGCTCTGCCTGACCAATGGTCTCCATCAGCTTGACCTGTGGACTACTGGCCAAAATCGGTAATCCGAATTCCCTCTCCAGGCGATGAAGAGAAACTTCGAGGTGAAGCTCCCCCATGCCGCTCAACAGGTGTAATCCACTGTTCTCATCGGTGGACCAGGACAGGGTGGGATCCTCCAGGGTGAGCATGTCCAGGAGCGGCTCGAGTTCATCGTGACGAGCGGCATCATGCGCCTCGACGGCTTGGGCGATGACCGGATCGGGGAAGGCCACTGGCGCCAACAGCAGCTGCCGCTCAGGAGCGCACAGGGTGTCTCCGGTACGAACGCCATGGACTCCCTGCACCGCAACCAACATACCGGGCCCGGCCGAGGCTAGGCGTTCGCGGTGATCCGCGTGCAGACGCAGCAAGGGTTGGAGCCGAATGCGCTCGCCGCTGCGACAATTGACCAAGGCATCACCCTCGTCGATGGTGCCGGCAAAGATTCGCAAAAATGCCAGCTCACCATGGCGCTCATGATGCAATTTAAATACCAGCAACGCAGGCGGAGCCTGTGCATCGGGAGCGAGCTCGACTTCGCGCCCACTGCCCGCCTCTCGCACCATCAAGGGCGCACGGTCGAGCGGCGAGGGCAAAAAGGACACCACGCCATCAAGCAAGCCGGACACTCCAATCTGGTGCAAGGCACTCCCAGCAAAGGCGGGGACGAGACGCCGAGCCAGCGTGGCGCGGCGCAAGGCTGCGAGCAAAGTCCCTTGAGGTAAATCCCCGGACTCCAGGAAGATGTTTTCCAAGTCCTCCTCACCTTCGGCCACCGTGGCGCACAGGGTTTCTCGGGCGGCGGCGGCGGATTGGTGCAGGGCCTGCGGAATGGGTCGCGATTGCGGCTCCATTTCGGTGCTTCCCGACTCCCACTGCACCAACTGCATCGTCAGCAAATCAAGGATGCCACAGAAGCGCTCCCCATCCCAGGCAGGCAGTTGCACCGCAACCACCCCGGGATGGAGCTTGGCCTTGGCATCGGCCACAGAACGGGCGAAATCGGCGCCAAGGCGATCCATCTTATTGACGAAAAGCAACAGCGGCAGCTCCTGCTCGCGCGCGCGCCGCACCACGGTTTCGGTTTGCGCTTGCACTCCAGCGACGGCATCTAGCACCACAATCGCTCCGTCTAAAACGCGCAAGGAACGCACCACCTCGGCACTAAAGTCGACATGGCCGGGGGTATCAATCAAGGGCAACTCATAACCCTTCCAAGGGCAATGCGTGACCGCTGCACCAATGGTGATGCCGCGCTCCCGCTCCTCCGCCATCCAATCCATCGTGGCGGTGCCGTCGTGCACCTCCCCCATCCGATGCTCGATACCGGTCGCGAACAAAATGCGTTCACTCACCGTGGTCTTGCCCGCATCAATGTGGGCAAGAATGCCGAAGTTTCGGATCAGCTCGAGACGGGTCACCCGCGCTAGGATACCCGCGAGGGCAGCGCGGCTTGGTTTTGCTCCAGCCAAGCACTGGCCCAGTGGTAGCCCTCTAGCAAGCTATCGTCACGATGGCCCAACATGGCCAAGGCGGCATGCAGCGCCTCGATGCTGGCTAATCCGGCCAATGGGTCTTCAAACAAACTGCTCTTGCGCGGATAAGCCGTGGCCAAATCGCCGGGCAGGGAGCGCCGATGGAATGTGCCCTCGACAGTCGACAGCATGCGCGGAAGGTCACGCCAGGAAGAATCTACCAGCAACAGGGGGCGCTGGTCATCGGCCGGGCTCAAAGGCTCTCCCTCCGGATGCAGCAAGGTGACTTCTCCCACCGCGACCGGATCTCCGAGATTGCAATGAAACCATTGAATCGGCAACTCCTGGCGCGCGCGCAAAGGCGTTAGCGAGCACTTCTTGGGCGACTCTTTGTTGAGTCGAATGATGAGGATTTCGAGCGGGTCCATCGGCCGGAAACGAAAGCGGGCCACCCACTTGGTGGATGGCCCGAAGCCGGGTCAACCGGCAAAAGCAACGAGATTGCTTAGAAGGCGAAGTGGCTGAAAGCCTTGTTGGCTTCGGCCATCTTGTGCACGTTTTCCTTCCACTGCACAGAGGCGCCTGTGTTGTTGCAGGCATCCACGAACTCGGTGGAAAGGCGGCGAGCCATGGGCAGGCCCTTCTTCTTACGCGCGTTGTTGACCAACCAGCGGATGGCCAAAGCTTGTGCACGCTTGGGGGAAACTTCGCGGGGGACCTGATAGTTCGAGCCACCCACACGCTTGGAGCGCACCTCGACTGCAGGGCGCACGTTTTCGAGGGCCTTGATGAAGACCTCTTCCGGCGGCACACCTTCGAGCTTGGCGGAAGCCGTTTCGCAGGCTTCGTAGAACACGGCGCGCGCGATGGACTTCTTGCCATCTTGCATCACCTGGTTGATGAACTTGGTCGCGATCAGGGAACCGAAACGTGGGTCCGGGGTCTGAAACTTCGCGGTCGACTTGTAGGAACGTGGCATGTTATGCGTTCAGAGACTACTTACGGCGGGAGCCGTACTTGGAACGACCCTGTTTACGGTCATCAACACCAGCACAGTCCAAGGTGCCGCGGACAACGTGGTAACGCACACCCGGCAGGTCACGGACGCGACCACCGCGCACGAGCACGATGGAGTGCTCTTGCAAGTTGTGTCCTTCACCACCGATGTAGGCCGTGATCTCTTTACCGTTGGAAAGGCGCACACGGGCAACCTTTCGCAGCGCGGAGTTCGGCTTCTTCGGGGTCATGGTGCGCACCTGGGTGCACACGCCGCGCTTATGCGGGCAGGAATCGAGCACAGGGCTCTTCGACTTGCGCCGGATTGGCTTGCGGCCCTTGCGGACGAGTTGATTGATGGTGGGCATGCTATGGATGCGTTTTGCCTAGACCCTAGGCAAGAATGGGGGAAAGATTTTACCCCAGCCGCGCCCACGGTCAAGCGGGACGCGGCCGGAAGTCGAGAAAACGGCCTTATTCGGCTGCTCCCTCCGCAGTTTCACCGCCCTCAGGCTCAGTCGCGGCAGTGGCCACGGCCTCCTCTTCTTCGGCAGGCGCAAAGTCGCCAAACTCATCACCGAATTGGCTGAAGTCAACCTTCTTCTCGACGCGCATCTTGGTCAGGCCACGAAAGCCGGTACCAGCAGGAATCAGGTTACCCAGGATGACGTTTTCCTTGAGGCCACGCAGCTGGTCCGACTTACCGCGCAAGGCGGCTTCGGTCAGCACTTTGGTGGTCTCCTGGAAGGAGGCGGCAGAGATGAACGATTCCGACTGCACCGAGGCTTTGGTGATGCCCATGATGATGGGCTTCGAGGTCGGTGGCTCTTTCTCGTTGGCCTCCATTTCTTCGCGCACCCTGCGGAACTGATGGCGATCAATCAAGGCGTTTGGCAAAAGCAACGAATCGCCAGGCTTATCGACCACAACCTTACGCATCATTTGCGCAACAATCACTTCGACGTGCTTGTCGTCAATGATTACGCCCTGTGCGCGGTACACATTCTGGATTTCATGGGTCATGTAAGCCTGCAGCTTCTCTTCACCCTCAATCTTGAGAATTTCCAGAGGAGGCAGCGGACCATCGACCAGTGCTTGTCCAGCGCGAATTGGGTCGCCGGTGTGCACACGAAGGTGCTTCGACTGGGGCACGAGGTGTTCCACCTCGACTCCGGTCTCCGCGTTGGTGACCTTAATCACGCGCTTACCGCGGCGCTTATCGCCAAGTTCAATGATGCCATCGATCTCAGCCATGATTGCCGGGTTTTTCGGAATCCGTGCTTCAAACAGCTCGGTAACACGAGGCAGACCACCAGTGATGTCCTGCGTACCACCAACACCACGTGGCGACTTGGCGAGCAGGGTACCGGCCTTGACCTTGGCGCCATCTTTGACTTCCAGGTAAGCGTTTTCCGGTAGGGACAGGTAGTGCAACACTTCGTCTTTGTCGCCGAGGATGAGCACCTGTGGGTGCAGATCGCCCTTCGACTCCACCACCTTGCGGCGCTTGACGCCGGTCTTTTCGTCTTCCTCGATCGCCATGGTTTTGCCATCGACCACGTCTTCGAAACGAACCTTACCGCCGAACTGCGCAAGCAGTGGCAAGAAGTGAGGGTCCCAAGAGAACAGCTTGGTGCCTTTGCGCACCTTGCCGCCATCTTCGACGTAGATCACCGAACCCAGTGACACGGCGTAGCGGTCAAGCTCGCGGCCCTTGTTGTCGGTAATCAGGATTTCACCGGTGTTGGACAGAACCACCATGTCGCCGCTTGGGCTCTTGGTGGTACGCAGGTCGTGGTACTTCGCGAGACCAGCACGACGTGCCTTGGTTTGCGATTCCACGAGGGCGCGACTTGCGGTACCACCAATGTGGAAGGTACGCATGGTCAGCTGAGTGCCAGGTTCACCAATGGACTGCGCCGCAATGATGCCGGCAGCCAGGCCAAGCTCCACGGGCTTGCCACGGGCGAGGTCTTCGCCATAGCAAGTCACGCACAAGCCATTGTCTGCTTCACAGGTCAATGGGCTGCGCACGCGAATCTTGGTAAAGCCCATCTGCTCAATCTTGGCAGCGGCTTCGCCGGAGATGATTTCGCCATCGCGTACCACCAACTCGTCGGTAATGCGGTCACGGATGGTGTCACGAGCGGTACGGCCACGAATGACCTTGCTCAGAGACAGCACCATTTTGTCGCCCTGATAAACCGGAATCTTGGCAATGCCGTTGAGGGTGCCGCAATCGTCTCGGGAAATCACCACGTTTTGGGCAACGTCGGCCAACTTACGCGTGAGGTAACCGGAGTCTGCCGTCTTCAACGCCGTATCCGCCAAACCCTTACGCGCACCGTGCGTCGAGCTGAAGTATTCCAGCACGTGCAGGCCTTCACGGAAGTTTGCGCGAATCGGCGTCTCGATGATTTCACCGGAAGGCTTGGCCATCAGACCACGCATACCGGAGAGCTGGCGAATCTGATCCACACCACCACGAGCACCGGAGTGCGCCATGACGTAGACCGGGTTGAGGTAAGGCTTGCCGTTGCGATGGTCGTTGGCGAGAGCCTTCAACAACACTTCGGAGACCTGGTCACGAGCGGTGGTCCAAAGGTCAATCACGCGCGAGCTACGCTCGTTGTCGGTAATCGCACCTTCTTGGAAGTCCGCGCCGAGTTGGTCGACCTCTTCCTGAGTTGCCGCAATGATGTCCCACTTCGTTTCCGGAATGAGCATGTCATCTTTGGCGAAGCTAAGGCCGGAGCGGGTTGCTCCCTTGTAGCCCAAGGACTTGAGGTCATCGAGCAGCGTCAGCGTTGCGGTGTTTCCGCACAAGGAATGGCAATCGTGAATGATGTCCTTGATCGCCTTCTTGTCCCACGGGTAGTTGTAGAACGGCATACGACCGTCCAGCACCTCGTTGACGATGACTCGTCCTGGCGAGGTGGCCAAGATTTCCGGCTTCTTCAACTTGCGGAAAGGCTTGCCATGCTCTTCGGCGAGCAGAGTGCCCTCAGGAAATCGTGCGCGCACCGCAGAGTGCGTTTCGAGGTGCCCCAGGCCGTAAGCCAGAATCAACTCGTGGAGCGAAGAGTAAACACCTTTGCTGGTCGAACCTTCTTCCCACTCATTGCGTGCACCACCGCGGTTGGCGGTCATGTAGTAGAGACCAAGAATGATGTCTTGGTGCGGCGAGATGATGGGGAAGCCGTTCGACGGCGAGAACACGTTGTTGGTGGCGAGCATCAGGGTGCTTGCCTCGACTTGTGCCTCGTAGGACAGGGGCAGGTGGACTGCCATTTGGTCACCATCGAAGTCTGCGTTGTAGCCTTGGCAGACCAAGGGGTGCAGACGGATGGCGTTACCTTCGATGAGTACAGGCTCGAAAGCCTGGATGCCCATGCGGTGAAGGGTCGGAGCGCGGTTGAGCAGCACCGGGTGACCTTTAATCACCTCTTCGAGGATGTCCCACACCACTTCTTCGCGGCGCTCGAGCATCTTCTTCGCGGCCTTAATGGTTTCTGCCAAACGCAGTTCCTTGAGGCGGCGAATGATGAAGGGCTGGAACAGTTCCAGCGCAATGACCTTGGGCAAACCGCATTGGTGCAGCTTGAGCTCAGGGCCCACCACAATCACGGAACGAGCGGAATAATCCACGCGCTTACCGAGCAGGTTGAGGCGGAAGCGACCCTGCTTACCCTTAATCATGTCGGTCAACGACTTCAGCGGCTGACCGGAAGTGCTCATGACCTGGCGCTTGCAACGACCGTTGTCGAACAGGGCGTCGACCGATTGCTGCAGCATGCGCTTCTCGTTACGGATGATGACCTCTGGAGCATTGAGATCGATCAAGCGCTTCAAGCGGTTGTTGCGGTTGATCAAGCGACGGTAGAGGTCGTTGAGGTCGGAACTCGCAAAGTTGCCCGAATCCAGACGCACCAAGGGGCGCAGCTCTGGTGGGATGACCGGAATCACATCCATGATCATCCAGGCCGGGTCGTTTGGCGAGTCGCGCAGCATTTCTACTGTGCGCAAACGCTTAATGATGTCGGCGAGCTTCTGCTTACTGGTGCAGTTCTTCATCGCCTCGCGCAGTTCGCGCGCGGTCGATTCCAGGTTCAGGCCGTTAAGCAGTTCGCGCACGGCTTCTGCCCCCATCGAGGCATGAAGGCCAGCGCCATACTGCACGCGGGCGCGACGATATTCATCGTCGGTGATGAGCTGGCAACGCTTGAAGTCGGAGTCACCGGGATCGATGACGACGTAATCCTGGAAGTAGATTACGCGTTCCAACTCGGTCTTCTTCATGCCCAACAAGTTGCCGATGCGACTTGGTGTGACGGAGAAGAACCAGATGTGCGCGACTGGTGCAGCCAGGTTGATGTGACCCATGCGCTTGCGACGCTCGCGCGAGGTCGTGACCATCACGCCGCACTTGTCACAAACAATGCCCATGTGCTTCTGACCGCGGTACTTGCCACAGGCGCACTCGTAGTCACGCTCTGGGCCAAAGATGCGCTCGCAGAACAGACCATCCTTTTCCGGACGGAAGGTCCGGTAGTTGATGGTTTCTGGCTTCTTGACTTCGCCGTGAGAAGCACCGCGGAAGTCTTCCGGCGAAGCCAAGCGAATCGAGACCGAGAGGTTCTCGTCAAGAGCGGTGTTGGTCACGCGAGGCTCGCTCGCGCTTGGATCCTGAGATTGGTAATCACTCATGATGACGTCCCCTACTGTTCCTTAGAGTTGAGCTGGATGTTCAGACCGAGACCGCGAATCTCGTTCATCAACACCTCGAAGCTGACTGGTGTGCCAGGCTCGAGGATGTTTTTACCCTTCACCATCGATTCGTAAATCTTGGTGCGTCCGTCGACGTCGTCGGACTTCACGGTGAGGAGTTCTTGCAGCAGGTAAGCCGCGCCGTAAGCCTCTAGGGCCCACACTTCCATTTCTCCGAAGCGCTGGCCGCCGAAGCGAGCCTTACCGCCCAGAGGTTGTTGCGTAATCAAGCTGTATGGGCCAGTCGAACGCGCGTGCACCTTCTCGTCGACGAGGTGGTGCAGTTTCAGCGTGTACATGTAGCCAACACAAACTTGTTGTTCGAAAGGTGCGCCGCTGCGACCGTCGTACAGAACACTGGTGCCGGAAGTGGCGAGACCGGCCTCGGCCAAGGCCTTTTCGATGTCCGCCTCATGCGCGCCATCGAAAGGCGAGGTGTAGGCGCGGAACTGGCCCTTCATGGCTGCAAGGCCAAGGTGGGTTTCCAGAATCTGGCCAACATTCATGCGGCTGGGCACACCCAAGGGGTTCAGGATGATGTCCACCGGAGTGCCATCGTCGAGGTATGGCATGTCCTCTTCGGGCATAATCGTCGAGATCACACCCTTGTTGCCGTGACGACCGGCCATCTTGTCGCCCACCGAGAGGTTGCGCTTGGTCGCGATGTAAATCTTGACCATTTCGAGCACACCGTTGGGCAGGTCATCGCCGCGAGACAGGCGGCTCGACATCTTGATGCGCCAAGCTTCCTTATCTTCGATACGGTTCATGTGCGCGCGCATGATGTCCTCGGCCTTGGCCCGCTTCGACGGGTGGTCGAGGGTCTCCGGGAAGCCTTTGAGGTACTCCTGGATACGCTGCAAGTCGCCGAACAAGGTTGCCTCGGTGATAGCCATGGCCTTACCACCTTGTGGGTCCTTGAGTGGCGAACCGACGTACTCGGACAACTCTTCGACGCAAGCTTGCAGCTCCATGCGGAAGAGTGCGTCGTATTCGGATTCAATCGCACGAATCTTCTCGTGTGCTTCGCGACGTTCACCCGGGGTCATGTTGACCTTGCGCGTGAACTTCTCGGCGCCAATGACGATACCGCGCACACCGGCGGGCAACTTCAGTGACACGTTCTTGACGTCTTCACCGGCACGACCAAAGATGGCGTGGAGCAGACGTTCTTCCGGCGTGAGTTCGGTCTTCGACTTAGGCGCGACCTTACCGACCAGAATGTCGTTGGGGCCAACCCGGGTGCCGACGCGAACCAGACCTGCTTCGTCGAGGTTGCGCAGCGCGCGCTCACCCGCGTTAGGAATATCGCGTGTGAACTCTTCCTTGCCGAGAGTGGTCTCGCGGATTTCTGCTTCGTACTCCTCGATGTGAATCGAGGTGAAGACATCGTCCTTGACCAAACGCTCGGAAACGATGATCGCATCTTCGTAGTTGTAGCCTTCCCAAGACATGAAGGCGACGAGCAGGTTCTTGCCGATGGCAAGTTCGCCACGGTGAGTCGAAGGTCCGTCGGCAATGATTTGCCCACGCTTGACCTTCTCGCCCACGCGCACCAGAGGCTTCTGGTTCAGGCAAGTATGCTCGTTGGTGCCCTGGAACTTGCGCAGCTCGTAAGGCTCGGGATCTTCTTTGATCCGAATCAGGCTGGCGTCGACGTATTCCACGGTGCCCGCACGACGGGCCTTGACCACCCAACCGGAGTTGGCGGCCACCGCGGGCTCCATGCCGGTACCGACCAAAGCTGGCTCGGTGCGCACCAACGGCACAGCTTGACGCTGCATGTTCGAGCCCATCAAGGCGCGGTTGGCATCGTCGTGCTCGAGGAAGGGAATCAGCGAAGCGGAGATACCCAAGACCTGACCGGGGTCAATGTCAAGGTACTGCACATCGTCGATGCTCAACAGCGCAAACTCACCGTGGAACCGCGACATGACTTTGCCGTTTTCGTCGGGAACAAGATTGCCTTTGCCGTCAAACTTCGAGTCTGCCGGCGCAAAGATACATTCGAACTCTTCGTCGGCGCGCAAGAAGGCGACCTCTTCGCTGACCGCACCTTTCTCAATCACGCGGTAAGGCGTGACCAGGAAGCCATAGTCATCGACCATCGCAAACAAGGCGAGGGAGGAAATCAGACCAATGTTGGCACCTTCCGGAGTTTCAATCGGGCACAGGCGACCGTAGTGGCTGATGTGCACGTCTCGTTCCTGGAAGCCGGCGCGTTTGCGGTTCAAACCGCCAGGGCCCAGTGCAGACAAACGACGCTCGTGCGCCAGTTGCGACAGCGGGTTGGTCTGGTCGACGACTTGGCTCAGCTCACCACGTGCGAAGAACTGCTCCACCGAAGTCGAGAACGGCTTGGCGTTGATGAGTGCGCGTGGAGTCAGAGTTTCGGCGTCATCGCTTTGCGACATGCGGTCGACCGCAGCGCGAGCGACTTTCATCAGACCCTTGCGGAAGTCGTCATGCGCCATTTCCGCCAGGGTGCGCACGCGACGGTTGCCCAAGTGGTCGATGTCGTCGGTCTCGCCCTTACCGGCACGCAGGCCAAGCAGGTAGTAGACCGCATCGAGGAAGTCTTCCGGCAACAGGGTCAGAGGACCTTTGTCCGCTTCACTGGGCCGATTGAACTTGCGGTTGATGCGGAAGCGACCAACCCGCCCCAAGCTGTAACGAGCGTTATCAAAGAAACGGTCGTGAAGAAGTTCCCGCGCCTTCTCCAGCTGGATGGGGTTACCTGGGCGCAACTTGGAGTAAATCGCGGCCAAGGCTTCCTCGTTGCTTGTGGAAGTGTCTTCCTTTAGCGAATCGAGGATCAAGGTGTCTTCGGGCTCGACCAGGAGTTCGACCTTGTCGATGTCCGAGGCAGCGATGCGCTCGGCAGCTTCCGGAGAAATCAGTGCGCCAGCTTCGGCCCATACTTCGCCCGTGCGCATGTCGCGGATTTGTCCGAGCGACAGGCGGTTCTCCAACATGCCTGCGAACTTGGCCTTAGTCATGCGCGCGCCGCGAGCGACTTCTTCCACCTGGTAGAAGAGGCGCAGGATGGCGTCGTCGGTGCCCCAATCTTCCGAAAGAGCACGCAGTAATGTCAGCGCAGAGAACTTGCCCTGCTGGTCAATTCGCACCTGCAAGGTGCCCTTGCCGGAGACCATCATTTCCACCCAGGAACCACGCTCCGGAATGACGCGTGCGGAGTGAATCCGCTTATCGCCAGTCAAGCGCTCGACCGAGAAGTCGATGCCTGGGGAGCGGTGCAGCTGCGCCACGATGACGCGCTCCGAGCCGTTGACGACGAATTCGCCACCGCCCATCATGACCGGAACTTCGCCGAGGTAAATCTCCTCTTCGAGAGCCTGGTCACCAGCACGCAAGGCTAGGCGCACCCGCAAAGGGTAGGCATAGCTGTAGCGCAATTCGCGGCACTCGTCCGGCGTGTAACGCGGACGACCAAGCGAATAGCCGTGATACTCAAGAGCCAAGGTTTTATCGTGGCTCTCGATGGGGAAGACCTCTTTGAATAGGGCCTCAAGGCCCTGAACCTTACGACGCCCCGAAGGGGTGTCGAGCTGCAGAAACTCCTCGTAGGAGCGGGACTGCAAATCGGACAGGCCTGGAAGTAGGGCCTCGTCACGATAGGCGAAGGAACGGTAGTCACGGAGTTCGAAGTCCGCGATTGACTTGTTTTGGATGGTCATTCCTGGTGCACCAGCGGCGGCGGGTAAAGAAAGGTGCGAAAGGGGTTGCTCTGCTGTTCCTTGCGGGGATGTCGGAACGGCAGGGCTAGACAGCAAAGCTGCCTATCTGTAGGCCCATTACGGGCGGCACAGACCAACCCCGCAACCCGTGCCCCAAGAAATAGGGCACGGGAGCGGGGAAGATTCAGGTTGCAAGCGCGAACGCAAACCAAGCAGGAATGCTAGGCAAGCTTGACGGTTGCTCCGGCGTCTTCGAGAGTCTTCTTGACTTCTTCGGCTTCGTCCTTGGAGGCGCCTTCCTTGATGGGCTTGGGCGCTTCCTCGACCAGAGCCTTGGCTTCTTTTAGGCCAAGACCCGTGATGGCACGGACAGCTTTGATGACGTCGATCTTCTTCTCGCCAAACGACTCGAGGATGACATCGAACTCGGTTTTCTCTTCGGCAGCAGCGCCATCGCCCCCAGCAGGGGCAGCAGCGACAGCAACGGGCGCAGCGGCGGAGACGCCCCAACGCTCTTCCATAGCCTTGACAAGGTTTGCGGCCTTACCAAGGGAGAGAGCATCGAGTTGGGAGAAGATGGTTTCCAGCTCCTCGTCGAGCTCAACAGTGGTGGTTTCTTCGGACATGGGTCTGATTCCTGATTGGAACGCGGTGATTGGGGAATGGGGAGGAAGTCCTATTCGGCGGACTCCCCCGCGTCCGCCTGGTCGGAACCCGCGCCACCCGCATCGATGCGGGCGTTTAAGACGCGAGCGGTAGAGGCCGGCACCTCGCTGAGCAAGGCGGCAATTTGACGCGCCGGGCCGACCAGGGCCCCGCACATCATGGCCCGCAAGGTGTTCTTGTCGGGCATTTTGGCGATGCCGGCAGCATCTGCTGCAGACATCTGGGAGCCATCTAGGACGGCCCCGCGGTAGCTGACTTTACGCTCTGGCTTCTTACCCCAGAGGTCTTCGATGGCCTTTGCGGCGTTAATCGTCGATTCGACATCGCCGACCACCAAGGCGCACATGCCGCCCCAGCTTTCGTTGTCGAATTCAATCCCAACTTCCTTCAACGCCACGCGAGCCAAGCTGTTCTTGGTGACACGCAAATGGGCGCCAGTGGCACGAATTGAGTTACGCAGCTCCTGCGACTCTTCGACAGAAAGGGACTCTAAGTTGACCAGCATCAGACCTTCGCGATCCCGGAATTCGGAATCGTAAGTGCTGACCATCCATTCGTTGATCGTACTGACCATGGTGTTTCTCCTGGTTCTCCTAGAACTAGTGGGCGAAGGCGACCTTTAGGCCCGGCCCCATGGTGCTGGAGACGGAAACGGTACGCAGATAAGTGCCTTTGGCCGAGGACGGCCGAACGGACACGATGAAGTCGAGGAAAGTTCTCGCGTTCTCGGCCAATTGCTCGGCAGAAAAGGACAACTTGCCCACAGGAACATGGACGTTGCCGCTCGAATCGACGCGGAACTCAATCTTGCCGGCCAAGAACTCGGCGGTGGCCTCGGCCACGTTGGGAGTTACCGTACCGGACTTCGGCGAAGGCATTTTGCCTTGCGGGCCGAGGACGCGACCAAGCTTACCGACGTAGCGCATCATGGAGGGGTGCGCGATGACGATGTCGAAGTCGGTCCAGCCACCCTCGACACGAGCGGCGAGTTCTTCACTGCCGACTTCCAATGCGCCGGCAGCCTTGGAGGCTTCTGCGGCATCACCTTCGGCAAAGACGATGATGCGAACTTCTTTGCCTAGGCCATGAGGCAGGCTGACCGCGCCACGAACCATTTGGTCCGACTTGCGCGGGTCCACACCAAGGCGCGCCACCACTTCGACGGTCTCGTCGAACTTGGCAGGACGCAAGCCCTTGATGGCTTTCATGGCGCCTTGTAGCTCAAAGACCTCGGTAGGGTCAATGGCGGCGGCGTTTTCGCGAGCGCGACGACTGGTGCTCATGATTGTCCCTCCACAGAGATGCCCATCGAGCGGGCGGTGCCCTCAATGATGCGCATGGCGGCTTCGATCGATGCTGCGTTGAGGTCAGCAATCTTGGTTTCGGCGATCTCTTGGACCTGCGCCTTGGTGACGCTACCGACCAAGTCCTTGCCAACCGTCCCACAACCCTTGTCAATGCCAGCGGCCTTGAGCAACAGCGTGGCCGCCGGAGGCGACTTGTATTCCAGAGTGAAGCTACGGTCCTTGTAGACCGTGATCACCACGGGGATGATCATGCCGCGCTTATCCGCGGTAGCTGCATTGAACTGGTTGACGAATTCGCCAATCGGCACACCGACCGAGCCCAATGCTGGGCCCACCGGCGGCGCCGGCGTGGCAGCGCCCGCAGGGCACTGCAACTTAATTTTTCCTGTGATTTCTTTTGCCATTGTTTTCCCTCCCACTCTCCCTTACGGGTCTGCCGGGGAGCGACGGGTGTCGCGAGACAGAATGTGGTCCAGACGGGTGGTCTTCCTTGCCGGAGCGCAGTTGACCGGGTGACGACGATGCTTAAACCGGTTCGACCTGCCAGTGCTCGATTTCAACGCTGGTGGATCGACCGAAAATGATGACGGAGATACGCAGCAGGCCTTTGCCATCTACCACTCCCTCTACCGTGCCGTCGAAGCCCTCGAAGGGGCCCTCTTTAATGCGAACAACATCGCCACGCTTGATGTTGACGGCCATGCGTGGACTGTCCGCGGTCTCGGCGATGCGGCCGAGAATGCCGTCGACCTCGTCTGGGGTCATCGGCACTGGAGGCTTTTGGCCACCGACGAAATCGCCGAAGCCTTGGGTCTCGTGGAGGGCAAACCAAACCGCTTGATCTTCCGGCTTGCCGGGACGGTCTGCACCTTCCCAATCGCCGAGGTCTGCCTGCAGCAAGAGATAACCGGGGTACAGCTTGCGGCTGACCACGCGCTTCTTGCCGTTGTTGATTTCGGTCACCTTTTCCACCGGGACCAAGACTTGGGGCATACGCCCCTCGAGGCCATCGGCTTTAATCCGACGGTCGAGGTTGTCGCGCACACGATCTTCGCTGTTCGTGAGCACGCGAACGATATACCACTCAAGCGCCACCGAAGCCTCCCCAGAGGATGACCTTGAAGATTTCGCCGAGGACTAAGTCCGAAAGGGCGAGGAATCCGAGCAGGATGAGTACGGTGACAATGACCACAATCGAAGAGTTCGTGGCGTCTTCGAAGGTCGGCCAAGTGACCTTCTGCATTTCCTCTTCCACCTCAATCAGGTGCTGCGCAATCTTGTCAGCGGCCAGATAGCGGAGATAGAGGAAGGAGCCCAGCAAAAACACTGCCGCGGCGACCAGGAAACCCCCGGTCAGCGAAATCCCCAGAAGGGGCACGGAGGGCATGGACTCTGACAGCGGGCTAGCCAGGCTATCGAAGCCAGACAAGGTTCCGCTGAGCGCGTAACAACCGAAGAAAAGCATGCCTTCACCCAACCAGAACGCAGTCTGGCGGGCATTGCGGCCTTCGTCGGGCTTGAAGCGGTAAAGCATTTCTTGGCGTGTTACGGGGTGACCCTAAATGGGATCAGAGCTTCTTCTCGCGGTGCGTGACGTGCTTGCGACAGAAGCGACAGAACTTGCTCTTCTCCAGCTTGAATTCCGCACGCGCACGCTTGTTCGTCGTGTAATTGCGGTTCTTGCACTCAGTGCACTCGAGAAAGACGTGGCGTTCCTTGTTCTTCATGACTTTGGGGTGGGTTTGAGTCTGCCCCACCCACACCCGAAGGCGCAGATGGGGCAAGCTCAGATGCTTACTTGAGGACCTTCGCCACCACGCCGGCACCAACGGTGCGGCCACCTTCGCGGATTGCGAAGCGCAGCTGCTCGTCCATGGCGATTGGGGTGAGAAGTTCCACGTTCATCTTGATGTTGTCGCCAGGCATGACCATTTCCACGCCATCGGCCAACTGAACGGTGCCAGTCACGTCGGTGGTACGGAAGTAGAACTGCGGGCGGTAACCAGCGAAGAATGGCTTGTGACGGCCACCCTCTTCCTTGGTCAAGATGTAGACCTCGGCCTCGAAGGTCGTGTGAGGAGTGATGGACTTAGGAGCAGCCAGAACCTGACCACGCTCGACGTCTTCCTTCTTCACACCACGCAAGAGGCAACCGACGTTGTCACCAGCTCGACCCTCGTTGAGGGTCTTCTGGAACATTTCGACACCGGTGCAGGTGGTCTTGGCGGTTTCGGTAATGCCGACGATTTCAATCTCGTCGCCAACGTTGACGATGCCAGCCTCGATACGGCCGGTCACCACAGTGCCGCGACCTTCGATCGAGAACACGTCTTCCACAGGCATCAGGAATGGCTTCTCGGTGTCACGCTTGGGCTCAGGGATGTCAGAGTCCACCGCGTCCATGAGTTCCTGAATGCAAGCGTAATCGGGGTCGCCAAGGGCCTTGCCATTCTGAACACCCTCAAGTGCCTTCAGAGCCGAACCACGGATGATGCTGATGTCATCGCCAGGGAAATCGTACTCGGTGAGGAGCTCGCGGATCTCCATTTCGACCAGGTCGAGGAGCTCTTCGTCGTCTACCATGTCACATTTGTTCATGAAGACAACAAGGGAAGGCACGTTGACCTGCTTAGCCAGCAGGATGTGCTCGCGGGTTTGCGGCATCGGGCCGTCGTTGGCAGACACCACCAGGATGCCGCCGTCCATCTGGGCGGCGCCGGTGATCATGTTCTTGACATAGTCAGCGTGTCCCGGGCAATCGACGTGCGCGTAGTGGCGGTTCGTGGTCTCGTACTCGACGTGAGCAGTGGAGATCGTGATACCACGGGCCTTTTCTTCCGGAGCCTTGTCAATCTGGTCGAAGGCCATTGCCTTGGAGCCAGTAGCAAGAGAAAGGTAGCCAGTGATGGCAGCCGTTAGCGTGGTCTTGCCATGGTCGACGTGACCAATGGTGCCCACGTTGACGTGCGGCTTCGTACGTTCGAAGACTTGTTTAGCCATGGTCGTGAATGTGGTCCGCTGGAAGCGGTGTGAATCGTGTTGAGTGACAAGGTGCCTGGTGCGAATGCACCAAGGCGGAAGGCTGGAGCTGCTGTCGGGATTTGAACCCGAGACCTCTTCCTTACCAAGGAAGTGCTCTACCCCTGAGCTACAGCAGCGGGGAGACCCTCAACGAGAGGGAGTGGGTCTCCGGAAAAATGACAAAAATCAGGGCCGCAAACGCGGCGCCGCTGCGGATGATCGCGCGGCCGCCACAAGACGGGACTGGAGCGGGTGATGGGAATCGAACCCACGTGACCAGCTTGGAAGGCTGGGGCTCTACCATTGAGCTACACCCGCGGACCAGGCAATGCTGGAGTTTGGTTCTGGTGGGGAGAAGAGGATTCGAACCTCTGAAGGCTGAGCCAATGGATTTACAGTCCATCCCTGTTGGCCACTTAGGTATCTCCCCGTGAAGCCCGAAGGCTTCGACCCTGATTTTTGTACTGTGAATGAGCGAAGGTGGCAGGCCGAGGCCTCCACCGATGTCCCGTGAGCGAGCTTGGAGCTAGCGAAGGGACTTGAACCCTTGACCGTCCGCTTACAAGGCGGAAGCTCTACCAACTGAGCTACGCTAGCTGTCGTCGGAGTGCGGAAAAGGGCAGAACATGATAAGTCCGACCTAGACTCCGTCAACCAAAGAACCGACGAAATTCATCGTCTACCCCCATTTCTGCCGGGCGAGACCCCCGCAATTGGGGACCTCAACAGAAGAGGGGCGGCTAGTCTAGCCCGGCGATGTCCTCAGGCCAATCCTTTGGCGACTCTTCCTGACCTAATTGGGCAAATCTGGCGCGCATTTCGGTCAAACTAACCGCACCAAGGCGGGCGCACAGCACCGAAGCGAGTTGCAGCGCGAGCAAAGCTTCCCCCACCACTGCCGCGGGCTCGACCACAGAGACGTCGGAACGCTCATAGGTGGCGCGCTCGGCGGCCATTTCGGCCAGGTGGACCGAGGCCACGCCCTGGCGCAGCGTCGGGATCGGCTTGATCACCGCTTCGAGAACGATGTCCTGGCCGTTGCTGAGCCCGCCCTCGATCCCTCCTGCGTGGTTGGATTCACGGCCTAAACCGGCCCAGGAGCCGCTTTCGAGGCAAATCGGGTCGTGAAACTGGCTTCCTGGTAGCTCTCCAGCCAGTGAACCGCTGCCAATGGCCACCGCCTTCACCGCAGGAATGCTGCCGATTAGGCCCATGAGCCGGCTATCGAGGCGATCCGCAGCCTGAGCGAAGCCGCCTAAACCTGGCGGCACGCCTGTGGCCAGGAGCCGAAACTGCCCCCCTAGCGAATCTCCGTCCTCGCGGGCGCGATCGACTGCGGCCTTCCACTTTGCTTCTTCCGTGAATGGAATGCCACCGATGGAGAGCACTTGGCTCCCTACCTCGATGCCAAAAACCGCCAAAAGTTGCTTGGCAATAGCCCCTAGTGCGGTGCGAGCGGCCGTTTCCCGTGCCGACGCCCGCTCCAAGGGCGCGCGCAAATCGCGGGTCTTCCAGCGCAAGGCGGCCGGCAAATCGGCATGCCCAGGGCGTGGCGCTTTGAGGTTGGGAAGACTGTCGATGCGCTGATCGCCGTTGCCTAGCTGCAGCGCCAGTGGCGAGCCCAAGGTGATGCCCTTTTTCAAGCCTGTGAGAATCTGCAGTTCATCCTTTTCGAAGCCCTTGCGTAAACCTCGGCCGTAGCCATCCCAACGCCGCAACAGTTCGCTGCGAATGGCGTCTTCGGAAATCGCTAATCCCACGGGAAGCCCCTCCAATAGGGCAATTAGACAGCTACCATGAGATTCTCCGGCGGTGCGCCAGGACAGGCCATCTTGGCCCGGAGACAGGGCGGAATTCATGCTTCAGCCTCGGCTTCCGGCTCGGCCAACAGGGCGGCCACTTCGCTGACCAAGCGCATGACCGCGAATGGCTTGGACACCACTCCTTGGCATTGCGGGTGGGTCTTTGCCGCCACCACGCCGGCGTCGTCGGGCATGCCCGTCACCAACCAAAACGGTGGAATGGCCGAGGTGGCGCCCCAGCGCTCGAGCAGGATGGTTCCGGAAACACCGGCACCTAGGTGGTAGTCGAGCAACATGGCGTCGACCGTGCCCGCGGCGACGGCCGCACCAGCTTCTTCGGGACAAGCCGTGGCCAGAACCTCGAGGCGCTGACTGCGCAAGGCCAGCTCCAGCATATGACGCATGGAGGCATCGTTGTCGATGACGAGGACGGTGGACATGGTGGCAATGCGCGCACCGATGCGCGCCGTGGCTAGTCTAGCTCCGGCGCTGCGGCCCAGCTCAAGTCGTGGAAGGGCAGCTCCAAATCCATGCCCTCGTATTGCACGCGCACGCGCTCGCGCTTCTTGTCGACCTTCTGCACCACCACCGTGGCGCCCAGCCGCGGCACCTGAATCCGTGCGCCTTTGCGCAACCCCTTAATGAAAGCCAACCAGCGGCGCTGCAAGGGTTCTTCGTCGAGAATTGCATGGAGCTTGGCGAGCTGCTCGCGGAAGGCTTCGCGGGATTGGCCGGGCAGGCGCGCGCCGATGCCTTTGGCAGCTTGCTCCGACCACTGCCGCACCATCGCGTAATGCTCTTGAAAGGCCAATTCGGCTTCGTTCTCGCGCAGTTTGGCCCGTGCCAAAATCTCTCCTTCGGTAGCGGCTAGGTCGCGTTCCCGTTGTGCCAGTTGGCGTTCGGTTTCGCCGGCCTCGACGCGCATGACCTCGGCTTCGCGGCGCACGCGGCCGACGTCGGCCAAGAGGTGCTCGGTCTGATCACCGCGGCTGACCAACTGCCGCGCGCGCGCAAGCAGGTCTTCGGTCAAGCCCAGGCGCTCGGCCACTTCAATGGCGTGACTTGCCCCGGGCACCCCCACCAACAGGCGGTACTTCGGTGCCAAGGACATCGGGTCGAACTCCATCGAAGCATTTTCTGCGCGCTCCAAGTCGAGCGAGAACAACTTCAAAGAACCGAGGTGGGTGTTGGCGATAGTCCAACAACCGCTATTCGCCAAAGCTTCGAGGACAGCTTGGCCGAGTGCGGCACCTTCTTCGGGGTCGGTGCCGGTGCCCAGTTCATCGAGCAATGCCAAAACGCCGGCATCGGCCACGGCAAGAATGTCTTGCAGGCGCACGAGGTGGCCGGAGAAAGTGGACAAGTTGTCGGCGACCGATTGCGCATCGCCGACGTCGGCCACGATCGCGCGCAAAGTCGGCATGGCGCTGCCTTCGGCGGCGGTGATGGGTAGGCCGCGATTGGCCATCCACGTCAGCAAACCCACGGTTTTGAGCACTAAGGTCTTGCCGCCGGTGTTGGGTCCGGTGACCACCAAAAGATCTTCGTGGTCGCCTAAACGCAGGTCCAGCGGCACCACATCATGGCCCATTTGCCGTTGCAGCAAAGGGTGCCGCGCGCGGTCCAAGCGCAAGCCTTCTTGCAGTGGTGGGCAGCTGGGGAAATGGGCATCTTGCTTGCGAGCCCAATGCGCGCTGGCGAAGGCCACATCGACTGCGGTCATGGCGGCGTCGATCTGTTGCAAATCTGGTGTGGCGCGCAACACCTCCAAGCCAAGCCGACGCAACACCTCTTCTTCCAAGCGCCGTTCGCGGAAGCGCGCTTCGACGATGCGGTTGGAAAGCTCCAACACCGCACCGGGCTCGACGAAGGCGGTGTCGCCACTTTGCGACGTGGCGTGCACCACGCCGCGGGCGCGACCACTCGAGGTTGCGCGAACGGCTAACAAAAGGCGGCCATCGCGTTGCACCGGTTGGCGCTGCCGCAGCAACCCTTGTTCAAACAGCTTTTCTGCGACCTCGTCCAATCGCTGCTGGCGCTGTTTCTCTAACTTGCGGATTAGTTCGCGCAGTTTGGCCAGCGCCGGGTCGGCTTCGTCGCGGACGCGACCGCGCGGTTCGATGCAGCGCCGAATCTCCTCTGCCAATGCGCTTTGGTTGGGCAATTCGAGCACCAAGTCACTCAAGGCTGGAAATTGCACCTGCTTGCGCGCCCAGCGCACCAGCTCTTGCACCCGTTCCAGGCTCGCGGCCAAAGTCTGCAGCTCTTCCCCTTCCAGCACCCGCTGGCGCGCGGACTGGGCCAGATCTTCCAGGGCCACGATCCCGGCCAAGGACGGTGCCTGTTCCGCCATCACGGCACGCAGCGCTTCTTCGCCGAGGGTGCGGCGGGCGTGGGCGGCCTCGGGATCTTGTTCCCCCAGCAAATCCATCAGCGCCTGCTGACCCAAAGGGGTCATGGCATGATCCGCCATCCACTGCAACAGGAGCTCGATTTCGAGAGCCTCCTGGGTGGCGGTCAGCGCGCGGTCTAGCGCGGGGTCGGGAGAAGGAGAGGACATGAAATGCATCGCCACGCTGCTTAGAATGGCGACAATGGAAGCTTCCGCGACAGGCAGTCCAGTCGGTATTTGCGACTCGATTCTAGACGCTATCGGCAACACGCCGATGGTGCGACTCCCTCAGGGTTTTGACCCCGAGGTCCAATGCGAGGTGCTGCTGAAGTTGGAATACCTCAACCCCGGTGGTTCGACCAAGGACCGCATTGCGCTGCATATGGTACGCGAGGCGGAGCGCAAGGGCTTGCTGAAACCGGGCGGGCGCATTGTCGAATGCAGTTCTGGTAACACCGGCGCCGGCCTGTGCATGGTTGCGGCCACGCTCGGTTATGACATCACGATTGTGATTCCGGACAAGATGAGTTCGGAAAAGATCGCCGCGATTCGCGCGCTCGGTGCCGATGTCGTGGTCACGCCATGCAATGTCGACATTGAAGACCCGATGCACTACACCAAAGTGGCCGGGCGCATTGCCGAGGAAACGCCGGGCGCGTGGTGGCCCGATCAATATCACAACCGCGACAACACCGATGGCCACTACTACTCCACGGGGCCAGAGATCTGGGAGCAATGCGGCGGCAAGTTAGATGTCTTTGTGGCCGGCGCCGGCACCGGCGGCACGATTAGTGGCATTGCGCGCTATTTGAAGGAGCAAGACCCGGCGGTCCAGGTGGTCGGCGTTGATCCGCCCGGCTCGATTCTGGCGCATTACTGGGAAACTGGCGAGGTCTGTGAGTCGGGGCCTTATGCCGTCGAAGGCGTCGGCGAAGAAGAGGTGCCGCGCGCTTGGGATCCGCAGTTGATCGATGCCTACAAGGTGATTGAAGATGGCGACAGTTTCGCCATGGCCCGTCGCCTAGCTGCAGAAACTGGTGTTTTCGCCGGTGGCTCCGGCGGCATGAACTTGGCGGCTGCTCTGGAAGTGGCACGAGGCCTGCCCAAAGAAGCGCGCGTGGTCACGATTGTGCCCGACTACGGCAAGGCCTATCTGAGCAAGGTTTACTCCGAAGATTGGCTGCGTGATTTCCATTACCTGCCGCAGGTGCCCGCGGCCAAAGCCACGGTCGGCGATCTGGTGCATGAGAAGAACCGCGCCACCGTCTACGACGACGAAACCCTGGCTTGGGCCGTGCGCCAAGCTGGCGAACGCAATGTCCGACCGCTGGCGATTCTGAATCGCAAAAGCGGCCTCCTACTCGGCATTTTTGACGAAAAAGCCGCCATCCACCAACTCTCACGCGGCGCCGACCTCGAAAACCTCGAAGCCGGCGACTTCGCACTCCCCGTGACGACGATTCTGCAACTCGCCCAACCCTGGCACGACGCCGTCACCGCGCTCGACAAGGTCGAAGGCGTGCTGGTGCAGCTGCCCGATGGCTACACCTCGCTGACGCGGCAAGACTTGCTGCAAGGGCTGAAGCGGCTGAAGCACGATTCGTGACCTTTCAACGCGTTCATGACCTGCAAACTTCAGGTCGCAGCACGATCGAGTTGACAGCAGAGTTGCATGCCGACGCTGAGGCCTCTGGCATCGCAACAGGGGTCATGACGGTGTTCGTGCATCACACCAGTGCGTCGGTCATGATTTGTGAAAACGCCGACCCGCAGGTGTTGCGCGATATGGAAGCGTGGCTGGCGCGTGCGGCTCCCGATGGCGATCGCCTGTTTCGCCATATTGACGAAGGCCCGGATGACATGCCCGCTCATGTGCGCTCGGTGTTGACCGGCATGAGTGTGAGCATTCCCATCATCGACGGCCGCCTGGCGCTCGGCACCTGGCAAGGCGTATTCCTTTATGAGCACCGCCTTGCGCCGCACCGGCGTCGCGTCAGCGTGACCATCGTCGGGGACTAGGATTCCGCTACCGGCAAATGGCAGACCGCTTCAATGTTGTGACCATTGGGGTCCAATACGAAGGCGCCGTAATAATCCGGGTGGTAAATCTCGCGCACACCAGGAGCGCCGTTGTCTGTGCCGCCTGCCGCCAAAGCTGCCTTGTGAAAGGCGCGCACATGGGCGCGACTGGGCGCCTTAAACGCAATATGCATCGGGCGCTGCTCCTTCTCCCCCTCAAACAACCAAAAGGACGGACTGCCCTCGATACCGAAGGCTGCGGCGGTGCCGAATTCCTTCGCGACGGAAATCCCAAGTGGCGCCAGAGCCTGCTCATAAAACGGGCGGCAAGCAGCCACATTGGGAACGCATAAGGTGATGTGGTCCAGAATGTCCATGCCGCCATTCTAGAGGTTCACCGTGATCACCATCGCCATGGAACTCAGTTCTGGCTTGGCGAAGGAATCCAGGGCCACTGCCGCGAACAAAAGACTTCGCCCCACCAAGGACAGGGGGAGATTGCTAGGTGTGGTCATGCTCGCGACTGCAGAGCCATCGGCCTGCAACACCCCATGCAGACCACTGTGAGAGGCAAAGGGGTACTGCCCCAGATTTGAGCGATAGAAAAAATCATCTTCGCTCAAGGGGATGGCAACGCCACCACGAACCGTCGGGCCGCGACCGGCCAAGGACATCAGCACGCGATAATCTTGCCCGCCCACGCGGTCAGGGAAAGAGAGGTCTAAATCGATCTGGCTGGCGACATGAGCCGAAATGGAATGCACCGAGGTTTCGATAAAACTATGCACGGCGACCAAAGCCGCGGTGCCGGGCTCCGTGCCATAAACACTGTCTCCACCGCCCAATAGGATTTGTGGCGAGCCCGTGTTGGGGTCAGCTCCCGCATCGAGAAGGTAGTGGCCAGTCTTTTGATAGGCACCTTGACCGCGATGTAGGTGCATCGGGTCCCTGGTTTGGCCAGAGTAGAAATTGACCTCCCAGCGCTCGCTGCTGTCATCAAAAGAGCTCATGGCAAAGTCATCGAAACCGTCGCGGTTCAGATCACCTAGCAGGGCTACCGAGGTCCCGATTAGCCGATTGAATCCCTGGCCATGAATCTCGCGCAGAATCTGCCCCGTGCGCCCTGAGTACAGAATGCCGCGACCAATGTTGTAGAACCGACCATCGAAGGAGGGCGCACCCATCATGTAATCCGGGTATCCGTCCTGATTGATGTCTCGACCGCCAGCGAGTGAGTAACCAAACCATTCTGCGCGCTGATGGCCGGGATGCCGACGCAAGATTTGCCCATCGACTCCAGAGCACAGAATCACGATTCCGCACTCGAACCTTTGATTCGCGTTTCCTTCATATCCACTGGCCAGGAAATCGTTCACGCCATCGCCATTGACATCGCCCACTGCGGCCAAGCGTTGCCCGAGCTTCCATTGCGACCCTTCACTCTGCACTTCGTAAAGCTGCAATCCGGTCGCACCGGAATAGACCCGCACCACTCCCAGGTGGTTTCCCCCACCTGGCTGAGTCGCGGAGAAACCTGGAGAGCCAATCGCAAAGTCCGGCACGCCATCGTGATTGACATCGCCAAGGCCGGCAACACTGGCCCCCAGATGCTCGTTCAGAGTTTGGCCCGCAATGTATTGGCCGATGTATTCATACAGAACCGCTCCACTCGCGCCAGATAAAACGCGGGCGCGGCCTCCACCATAGGTGCCCAGATCCGAGGGCGCGGTGTAGCCCGCCAGCAAGAGCTCCGGAACGCCATCTCCATCCAGATCGCCGACGCCGGCCATGGCCGAACCCCAGCGACTCCCTCCCCACGGTTCGGGGTAGTTTTGCAGCCAAGAACCCGTCGCGCCGGAATACAGGTCAATGCTGCGCCCGGCCACCAGGTAATCGTCGACGCCATCTCCATCGAGATCTCCTGCCAGCGCCATATTGGAGCCAAAAGTGGAGTCGTTGGCATCCTGCAAGCGATGCCGGACCTCGGCCTCTCCTCCCGCCTGTGCGAGTAGAGAGGAGTGGATACCGAGCGCCAGGCCAAGGATGAAGGTGGTCGAAAGTCGTCTCATACCCCTCTGTTGCCGCCAAATCTGCCGCCCCTTCGCTATTTGGGGGCGTTTTCCCTCTGGCGACGCCGCCGGGCGTGAGGCCCTAGAATCCCATGTCCGCGCAACCGCGCCCCCTCACTGCAAGTACAGATGTCTACCCCAAAGAAACCAGGTTTCGGCACCCTCGCCGTCCACGCCGGCTGGGAGCCGGAAGAAAAGACCGGCGCCGTCATGCCGCCAATTTACATGACCAGCACCTATGTGCAAGACGCGCCGGGCCAGCCGCGCGAGGGGTTTGAGTATTCGCGCACGCAGAACATCACGCGCTTTGCCCTGCAAGATGCGCTCGCCACTCTCGAAGGCGGCGCCTGTGGCTTCACCTTTACTTCGGGCATGGCGGCGATCACCACGCTGCTCCTGACCCTCAAGCCGGGCGACCGCATCGTATGCGGCGACGACCTCTATGGCGGCACCTATCGCCTCTTCACCAAGGTCGGCGAGCGCTTTGGCTTGCGCTTCGATTTTGTCGATACCAGCGATCCCATGACCTTCGAAAACCTTCCCGAAGACACCACGCTGCTCTATCTGGAAACGCCATCCAACCCGCTACTGAAGTTGGTGCCTTTGGAGTTGGCGATTGCTGCCGGGCACAGAGTCGGGGCCGATGTTTGCGTCGACAACACCTTTGCCACGCCAGCACTGCAACAACCCTTAACGCTCGGTGCGGATTTCATCATCCACTCCACCACCAAGTACATCGCCGGCCATTCCGATGTCGTCGGCGGCGCCTTGATTGCTCGCGAAGAATCGCGCAAAGAAGACCTGTGGTTTCACCAGAACTCGGCGGGCACGGTGAACTCGCCTTTCGATGCCTTCCTGACCCTGCGTGGGCTACGCACTTTGGCCCTGCGCATGGACCGCCATTGTCAAAACGCGCTGCAAGTGGCTAAAGCCCTCGAAGCGCACCCGAAAGTGACCAAAGTGATCTATCCGGGCCTGCCGAGCCACCCGCAGCATGAGCTTGCCAGCACGCAAATGAGCGCCGGCGGCGGCATGGTGTGCTTTGAAATCGATGGCGGCGCCGACGAAGCCGCAACGGTGGTGCAATCCCTTAAATTCTTCGCTCTCGCCGAATCACTCGGTGGCGTCGAATCCTTGGTCGAACTGCCGGCGCCGATGACCCATGCTTCCATCCCCGCGGAAACGCGCGCCGCTCTTGGCATCACCGATGGCTTGGTGCGTTTGTCGGTGGGCATCGAAGATGGCGACGACTTGGTCGCCGATCTCGAGCAAGCCCTAGCGCAAATCTAGCGCTCGCGGATTACCGCGCTACTCCGAACGATCGGAGGAGCTACGTGGACTCGGCAGCAAGCGCCCAGCTTCGACTTGGCGCTTGAGCTGCTGCCCCACGCGGAAACGCACCACGCGTTTTTCGGGGACCTCGAGCTTTTCGAGTGTCTTTGGGTTCTGCGCAATCCGGCCGGGGCGCATGCGCACCTCGAACACGCCAAAGTTGCGGAACTCCAAACGGTTGCCGCGCACCAGCTCGGCGACCATTTCGTCGAACAAGCCCTGCACCACCTCACGGACCAAAATCTTGGTCTGTCCTGTGGCCTCGGCGATGCGCTCGACGAGGTCTCGTTTGGTGGTGGTGTGGCTTTCGGGACGCGGGTCCATCAGAGGTCACTCAGTAGGTTTGGTGGGCGAGATGTCGAGCAGGTAGGTGGCTGGGCCCCGATTGAGGGAGCTCACCCTCATGGTCGCCCCGAAACGCCCAGACTCGACAGAGAATCCAAGATTTCGCAGGCCATCCTGCACGTATCCCACCAGTATAGCCGCAGATGGCGCATTTAGGGCGCCACTCAAGGAAGGCCGATTTCCACCCGCGGTATCGGCCGCAAGAGTGAACTGAGAGACGATGAGGAAGGCTCCCTGAGCCTTGGCGATGTCCAAATTGGTCTTGCCCTCGGCATCTTCGAAGATGCGCAGCTTGCTGAGCCGCTGGACCATCTTGTCGCCCTCGACCTCGGTGTCTCCGGCGACACACCCGAGATAGACCAACAAACCATCTTCGATGCGGCCGACGGTCTCCTGTTCCACCTCGACTTGAGCCCAACTTACCCGTTGGACCACAGCCCTCATGAACCTGGACCCTGCTTGAGCCACAGTTCGGCTTGCATGCGGCGGGTTAAGGGCACCGCGACACCCTCGTCCGCGAGCTGGAGAAAGCGCTCCAAATCGAGGCGCGATTCCTGGTGGCGCCCGAGATAATCGCGCAACAGCAGGGCGCGATCAAATACCGCAACGGCATTGCGCGGCTCCTTCACCAACACTTGGTCAATCAAAGTTAAGGCTTCTTGCGGGCGCTCTAAAGATGCCAAAGCGGCGGCACGCAACAAGGTGGTGCGCGCGCCATCGGGATGGAGACCTTCGGCCAAAGCTAAGGTCCGCGCAGCATTGCCGGCGCGAAGTTCGGCCACCGCCAAGGAATAAAGCGCCTCTTCGCGTTCGGCTACCGGTGACCAGGGCTCGGTCAAGGCAGCGGCGCGCGCCAGGTCGGTGCGGTCATACAGCGGTGCCAACTCCCCCAGCAAACGCCAGCCCTCGGCGGAAGCAGGATGGTCTTGCAGAAGGCGAATGATGCGGTCGAGGACCTCGGGCTCGCCGCCGCGCGCTTCCAAGGCCAGGCGCATCACCCGGCCTTGAGGCAAGTCGCGCTCTAGGTCCAAGGCTTGGCGTACATACTCCAAGCGCAAGGTGCGGTCGCGCTCGAGCCGCGCCCGTAGCAACAAGGCAAGCGCGGTGGGCGTGCCACTCAGGGCGGCATCGGCCTGGGCCAAAACTGCAGTTCGGCCCTCAAAATCCACGGCCAAGTCTTGCTCGAAAAAAGCCAGGCGCACCGACTCTGGGTGGCGTTGCATGAGATCTCGTACCACGGCCAAGCCGACTTCCGGGTTCTCCGCCTGCTGACTACGCACATAGGCGTCGGTGAGGAGCTCCCAATCCTGCTGATCTGCGGCACGAGCGGCCTGGATGGTCGCGGCATCGGGCAAATCTGGCTCGCCAAACAGCAAGCCACAGCCTGGAGCAAGAAGCAGAACCAGTGGCAGCAGCCGCATCGGGAAGGGAAGGCGAGAAAGCACCTGTCTAGGAGCCTACAATCTCCCCATGTCCGTCCTTAGACGTCTGGCCCTGGCATTGGCTGTTGCCTTGGGGTCTTGCGCCGCGCCAGATGCCGAAATGCACCTGGCACCCTTGATTAGCCGCCACACCGCGCCGGATTACCAGCATGCCGAAGCCCTTGGTGGCCTGCTGGAATATCACCGCGAGGACGACGATATCTTGTGGGCACTCAAGCCCTTGATGTGGCGCGAAGTGTTTGGCGATGGCCGCGTCCGCGCTGGCCTACTCGCCGGCTTGGGTTTGTATGAATATGACCCAGACCGCCCGCGCACGTACGCCCGCCTATTCCCGTTGTGGTCCTACCGTTCCGAGGTGCGTGCCGATGGCGTCCGCGACAATGATTGGTCGCTACTGTTCTGGCTGATTGCAGGCGGCTCTAGCTCCGATGGCTTGGAAGACTACTTTTGGTTCTTCCCCTTCGTTGGCACCGGCCGCGACTTCCTGACCTACGACGAGTTCAGCTTTTTCCTGTTTCCGTTGTACCTGGAGAATCACAAGGAAGAGCGGCACAGCACCCATTGGCTCTGGCCTTTGTTTGGCAAAGTCCGCGGCAGCGAAGTAGGCTGGCATGCCTTCCCCTTCTACGGCGAAACCGAAGTCACGGGCAAATACCGTCGTAAGTACATCTTGTGGCCGTTTTGGACCCAAGCCGAGAACAACCTCGACCGCAAGCATCCGCAGAATGCCTGGATGTTATGGCCGTTTTATGGGCGCACCACCCAAGATGATTATTTAGCGCAAACGATTTTGGCGCCAATCTTTGGTTGGGCCAAACGGCCGAGCTCCGGCTATTCGTCATGGGGTATTTGGCCCTTGATCAAAATGGAAGAAGGTGGGCGCAATGAAGAACGCAAGCTCTCCCGCGTGCTGCCCTTCTGGTTACATTATGAGAATGAACAAACCGAGTACACCTCGGTGCTGTGGCCGTTCTTTTGGCATCGCACAGATCAGTTCAACAACATGGAGCGCGAAGGCCATTACTTTGTGCCTTTGTTCATGAATATGACCACCACCCGCGACGATGGGCGCAAGCAGCGGCACTTGCGGATTTGGCCTTTTACCTCGTACCGCTTCGACCAGGGCCGGCGTGAATTGCTTCGGGTGTTTGACCTCGGCATTCCGATTCTGCTGGAACCGGACAACCTCTCGCGCAGCTTCGGCTGGCTCTATGAGGTGTGGGTGCGCCATGCCCGCAGTGTGCCTGAGCCGATCCCGGTCAAAGAAAAAAGGGCCTGGTTCAACCTCTACCACGAAGTCGAAGCCGGCGGGCATCAGCGCTGGAGCATGCCCATCATTGGCGGTCGTTGGACCGAACCCGACGGCACCGTACACTCTTCGTGGTTATTTGGGCTCATCCGCACCAGAAGTGGTGAAGATGGCGGTCTAGAGGCTCCCGCTTTCCCGGGACCTGGCTGGCCAGATATCCATCGTCTCGCCCCTGTCGAGCAGCCATGAACTTCATTTCCCGCACTGGGGCTACCCTGCTAGCTCCCGCCATCGAGAACGCCGGCTTCGCCATGGGCGTGGCCGGGCGGACTTTGGCGCGCTTGCACCATTTGCCCAAGCGTCGGCGACTGTTGTTCGACCAAATGCATTTGGGCGGGATTAAGTCCGCTCCGGTGGTGCTCTTTGTGAGCTTTTTCATCGGCATGATTCTGTCGCTACAGCTCGGCTTTGAGCTGGCCCGATATGGCCAACAAGAGGCCGTGGGCCTTGCGGTGGCGGTGTCGATGGTGCGCGAAATGGGGCCGGTCATGACTGCCGTCATCCTTGCCGCTTCGGTTGCCAGTGCTATGGCTGCGGAAATCGGCACGATGCGCGTGCAGGAAGAAGTGACCGCGCTGGAAGTGATGTCGGTCGATGTCACCAGTTATTTAGTGTTGCCACGCATCTTGGCGCTGACCTTAATGGCCCCAATCCTGACCATCTTTGCCAACATCATTGGCATTGTGGGTGGCGGCATCATTGCCTATACCCAACTTGGTCTCGATTTCGACGGCTATGTGCGCAACGCACTCTCCGCATTGTCCGATCGCAGTTTTGCTGGCTTGCCACGTTCGGTGTATTCCGGATTGATTAAAGCCACCATCTTCGGCTTTGCGATTGCCGTGGTTGGCTGCGCCAGTGGCCTGCGCGCACGCCACGGCGCTAGTGGCGTGGGAGAATCGACGCGCTCTGCTGTACGCAACTCGATTATCTTGATCATTGTCTTGAACTTCTTCCTCGGCAAGATTGTGTACACATGATTCGCATGATCGATGTACACAAGGCCTTCGGTAAGCAGAAGGTATTGCAAGGCCTCAACTTTGAGGTCGATGAGGGTCAATCGCTGGTCATCATGGGCCCTTCCGGCTCCGGCAAGAGTGTGATTTTGAAGCACCTGATTGGGCTATTAGAGCCAGATCAGGGCAAGGTCGAGGTCCTCGGCCAAACCGTGAACATCCATAACCGAGAAGCCCTACAACGCTTGCGCATGGACATGGGCTATCTATTCCAGCATTCCGCCCTAATCAACTGGCTTTCGGTCTACGACAATGTGGCCCTTCCTCTACGCGAAACCACTTCGCAATCGGAGAAGGACATCCGCGCTCAAGTCGAGAAGGTTTTGGGCTTAGTGCAGATGGAAGAGGCGCACGAAAAGCTGCCGAGTGAGATTTCCGGAGGCATGCAAAAACGTGTGGGCCTCGCTCGCGCATTGGTCACCGAACCCAAGATCATCCTTTATGACGAGCCCGAGGCAGGGCTCGACCCAGAGATGTCGGCGAGCATTTCCAAAATGATGCGCCGCCTCAAAGAAGAGCTCGGGATGACCTCGGTCACGGTCACCCACAGTGTCAGTTGCGCCGTCACCGTCGCCGACACTTTGGCTGTATTTGAACATGGCCAGTTCCTCATCGCCGGCCCACCCACCGACGTCCTCAACTCCGACCACCCGCGCGTCAAGACTTTCCTTGGCGCCGCCCTTGATTGACATGGAATCGACTCGTAGCCGCGATTTTGCTCTTGGCCTCGCCTTCTTTGGCGCACTGGCCCTGTTGCTTTACTACACCATCGTCTTGACTGGCTTTAGCCTTGCCGACAAGACCCAACTCGAGGCCTACTTCCCCGACGCTCGTGGCCTGAAGAATGGCGACGCGGTCCTGGTTGCAGGGCGCCCGATTGGCACCGTGCGCGATATTCAGTATTACGATCAGCGCCCCTTCGCCACGCGGATTGGCGTGAGCATGGAGTTTGAAGAGCCGCCGAATTTGCACGAGGGATACACCATGCGTGTGGCCGAATTTACGGTCTTGGGTGGCCGCGTGGTCGAAATTGACCCCGGTCCGAGCGAAAATCCACCCCTCGCTGAAGGCATCGAACTGGTGGGCACCGTCGATGAATCCGCGCTCGAAAGCCTAAACTCCCTGATTGGCGAGAACCGCGAGGGCGTCAAGCAGCTAATCGACAACTTGGTCACGGCCTCCGATGACGTCGCCCAAGGCAAAGGTGTCCTCGGCGCGCTCATTCACGACGAGGAGCTGCGTGACAACGTCAGCAGCACGGTTTTAGACCTCTCCACCCTGATGGAGGACCTTAAAGACGGCAAGGGCACCCTCGGCGCCCTGCTCCAGGACGAGGCCACGCGTGAGAAGGTCATCGCCCTGATTGAAGATGCTGGCGCGGCCGCCGGTGACCTGCGTGGCGTGCTCACCGCAGCCCGCGATGGCGAGGGCCTGATTGGCGCTCTATTAAATGATCCCGGTATGCGCGAAGACGCCACCGCGCTACTGCATAATTTGGAGCAAGCTTCCGGCCGCCTTGACCTGATTCTCCATGATGCCCAGGAGGGCGGCGCCGGCCTGCTTGGAACACTCATCTCTGATCAGGACCTGGCCGATGACGCAAGCGAACTGCTTGCCAACTTGTCCGAAGTCTCGCGCCGCCTCAAAGACGGCGAAGGCTCCCTCGGGCGACTGCTCAGTGAAGATGAAGCCTACGAAGAATTGGTGCAAGCGCTCCGTTCTCTCAATGGCCAACTCGAGGATGCGCGCGAAGCGCAACCCATCAGCACCTTCACTCAACTGCTTTTCGGCAACTTCTAAATGGAACTCCGCAATGTTGCGATCATCGCCCATGTCGACCATGGAAAAACCACCCTGGTTGATGGGCTATTCCGCGCCGCGGGAAGTCTAGACCGAAACCAAGCAGGTGCGGACCGGGTTATGGACCGCAATGACCTCGAACGCGAGCGCGGCATTACGATTCTGTCGAAGAATGCTTCGCTGGATTGGAAAGGGGTGCGCGTCAATTTGATTGACACCCCAGGCCACGCCGACTTTGGTGGTCAAGTCGAACGTGTGTTGTCGATGGCCGATGGCGTGTTGCTGGTCGTCGATGCCTTCGAAGGCGTCATGCCGCAAACCCGTTTTGTGATTCAGAAAGCATTTGAGAATCACCTGCGCCCCCTAGTCGTGGTCAACAAGATGGACCGCCAAGACGCACGCGCCGATGCCGTGCTTGGCGAAGTCTTCGATCTCTTCGTGGAGCTTGGTGCCGATGAACTGGCGCTGGATTTCCCGGTGATTTACTGCTCCGCCCGCGACCGTTGGGCGAGCATGGATGAGCATGTCCCCGGCACCGACATGGCGCCGATGCTCGACCTCATCCTCAAGGTTTTCCCTGGTCCCGAAGTCGACGCCGATGGCCCTCTACGGTTCCAAATCGCCACTTTGGACTGGTCCGATTTCGTCGGCCGCATTGGCATCGGCAGAGTGTTGCGCGGGCGCATGAGGAAAGGCGATGAGGTCGCCTGGGTCCACAACGATGGCAAGCGCACACGCGGCAAAATTAAGGAGCTCTACCGCATCGTCGGCCTCGAGCGTCAAGATGCCGAGGTCGTCGAAGCTGGCGACATTGCTTCGGTTGCTGGCCTCGGCGAGTTTGGCTTGGGGGACTCCCTTTGCGATCTCGAGGTGGTGGAACCTTTGCCGCCGATTACCGTGGAAGAGCCCACGATTGAAATGGCTTTCCTCGTCAACGACTCCCCCTTCGCCGGCAAAGAAGGGCAGTTCGTCACTTCGCGCCAGGTGCAAGAGCGTCTCAATCGCGCCTCTATGATTGACCCGGCATTGCGCATTCGCCAGGGCGAATCTGGCGGCATGTTGGTCGCTGGCCGTGGTGTCCTGCACCTCGGCATTTTGATCGAGAACATGCGCCGTGAAGGATATGAGTTCGCCGTGGGTTCACCACGCGTCTTGACCAAGGAAATCGATGGCAAGATGCAGGAGCCATGGGAGAACGCCCGCCTCGACTTGCCGGAAGATGCGGTTGGTCGGGTGATTGAGTTCTTCGGCAATCGTGGTGCCGAAATCACCGACATGGAGCGCCGCGGCGATCGCGCCACACTGCACATGGAAGTCCCAACGCGTGGCTTGCTCGGTGCCCGCTCCACCGTGCTTACCTTGAGCCGCGGCGAAGGGGTCTTGGCTTCGATTCCATCTCAGTACCGACCCTATTCGGGAGAAATCATCACCCGCCACCGCGGCGTTTTGGTGGCTTCGGATAGCGGCCAAGCGACAGGCTACTCCCTGCGCAACTTAGAAGACCGTGGCGTATTCTTTGTGACCGGCGGGGACCAAATCTACGAAGGCATGGTCGTCGGCGAGAACAACAAGGACAAAGACATTGCCGTCAACGTGGTCCGCGCCAAGAAAATGAGCAATATGCGCGCCGCCGGCAAGGACACCACCGAAAGCATTCGCGCCCCACGCCAGCTGAGCTTGGAACAGTTTCTAGAGTACCTTGCTGCCGATGAGCTGCTCGAGGTCACCCCAGAGTCCTTGCGCCTGCGCAAGCGCCTCCTGCGCGAGAAGGAACGCCTGCGCTCAAAGGAGTAAAGGCTCGCCGAATTAGAGGCCGTAGGTGTCGCGGGTCCACTCGGCCCACGCTTCTTCCAAGCCACCCATGGCATCGCCCTGGAAGCCATAAACTTCCGCGGTGATTTCGCGCAGCTTGTTCTGGAAAGTAGACGGCGCCTGTGCGGCCTTGGTGACCTGACGCAGCCAAAGTTCGCCGCGGATGTCCCCACTGCCAATCAAGAAATTGTAGAAGGCCCAAGACTTGGCCATATCTTCATTGCCAAAGTCATACAGGCGCTTCGGAGCCAAGCGCGGGAAGGGAACCGGGGAAGCCAAAGCCACCTGCGCCATGGTTTCTTGCAAACCACGCATGACGGTCTTGGTGACGGTTTCTGAGCCCTTGTTCTTGCGGCCATCGCCCGTAGACACCGTGCCTTCGAGCTTTTTGGGTGGCTTAAACGCACGGCAAGTCACGTTGTTACGACCTAGCAAGCGGAAGGACAGCTCATAGCCAGCGCCTTCTTCAAGCCAATCGGCGGTATCGCCCTTGATGCCATAGTGCCAACGTGCCAGTTGATGACCCGTGGTGTGCAAGATGATGCCTTCGAGGTCGCTGGTCTCATCGGTGCGCCAATAACTAATGTATTCGTTCTTGCGCATTTGCCCGGTACCCGCGGACTGCAAAGCCTCGCGTTTGCGCGCCTCTGGCCCCCAACCGTAGCCGTAGTACTCAATCCACAGGTGTTCCTGCAGCATGCGGTCATCGGTAGAGAAGAACCATTCAATCAAACGACCATCCGGAATCGTATCCTTGAAGGTCTCGGAAAGGTGAGGATCGACATGGCGATTGCGGTAGTCCTCGATCGCTTGTTCACCAAGCTCGAGCAGATGCGTCACTAAGACATCTTCAATGCCGGTGTGATAGAGAATGCGCAGATGCTTCGATTCCTGGGCATGGAACTCCAGCGTCGAGCCCCCTAATCGTTTGGCTACCTCGGTGAGCTTTTCCGGAGTGTCAATCTCCTTCACGCTTTCGAGCGCCCGAGCTGCACGCGAATCTTTGGCTTCCTTCGCCAACTTGCGTGCTCGCATTAAGTCTCGATCCAACTTGTTTGCGGCCTTGGGATACCCGGTTTGGCGCAACCAAAGTTGCATCAAGGTCAGTTCCTGCGAAATCGAGGTCTGCGCCGCCATCCAGGCTGGCCCACCCTTCTCGGCAGCCTCACGACGCTCTTCCAAAGCCTCGATGGTGGCGAGCTTGCGCTCATAGGTTCTGGCCAGCGTGTAAAAACTCTCGTTAATCAAAAAGGGAGATAAGCCCTTCAAGCGTTCGCCGCCAATGCCAATCACCAAACTCTTGGTATCAGAAACTTTGTTGCCCTCTTCGTCGAGCTTGTAGGCCAACTTGGAAGGGTTGGCCGGGTCCTGGACATAAAACTCCACGCGACCATTCTGGGGCCAGGTCATGACGCCATCGATGTTCTCGATGCCGCCGCGGATTTCGACCAGAACCACGCTCTCGCCGTTGAGGTCGTAGAGATTTTTCTTGTACCCCTTGGCATGCTTGGGGTCCTTGAAGTGCATGGCGTATATCTGCCCGTGCGCCGTTGGCGTGAGGGAGCAGACGGCCAGCGCAATCACCAGGGTAGGGAGGAGACGTCGCAGGAATTCCATCTAGGACAGAGTATCCTCTAGATGAGGACTGCGGTAGCCGCGGCCCGCACAAGACTGCGAATACATGTTTGCTCCTGCCCGCTGCGGTCAGCTGTTCGGAATCCCAATTTTGGTGGTTCCGGCGTTGATTCCGGTCCTTTTCCTGGCCTTTGCTATGGCTGGGGCGGGTGGAAGCAGTTTCTGGCTGATTGCAGGCCTGTTCCTGATTGTCGCTATCTCCCTTCTGGTGCATGAGTTGGCGCACGCCCTCGTGGCCCGCGTACTCGGGCTAGAGGTCATCGACATCACGATTACGCCCTTTGGTGGCATGGCACGCATGCGTGGGAGCCTGTTTAGGCCTGGGCTCGAGGCTCCAGTTGCCGCAGCGGGGCCAGTGGCCAACCTATTCCTAGCGGGTCTGTGCTTATTTCTTCCCGGCCAATGGGCAGAGATTGCGCTGTGGATCAACTTGGTCTTCGGGCTCGGCAATCTCGTCCCCGCGTTCCCGCTCGACGGCGGCCGTCTGCTGCGATCCTGGTTTGCGAGCTACAACCCAATGGTCGACGCCACCTATGCCACGGTGCGCATCGCACGCTGGCTGGCCTTAATCGTGCTTCTCTCCGCCATCTACTTTGGTGCCTTTTGGTTGGGCCTCATCATGGCCATCTACCTGTGGTGGAATAGCACCAAGGAGCTCATTCGCGTGATCGCCCAGGAGCAAACGATGCCGCAGAAGACGGTCGGCGAAGTCCTACGTGCCTGCTATTCTGGCCAGCGAGTTCCCACGGGCACGGCCGACGCGCCACCCACGGAGACTCCATTCACCCACGAGGCCACCCCCGTCGACGAAGACTTAGAGAACTTCCGCGGTAGCCTCGACGAATACTTCGAAAAGCGTCCACGAAATGATTCTTAGCCTTCTTTGTTTTGCCTCGCTCTTCCCGCTTCAGGCCGAGGTGCCAGAACGGCGCAAACCCTTGATTCCTGCCCAGCAGCAAGAGGCTGCCAAGGAAGCGCCAGCCAAACAGGAGCCAACAGAAAAGGCGCCAGCCAACCCCTTTAGCGGCGCACAGCAAGGCAACCCCTTTGCGGGCATGGAGGGTGCGGGCAAGGCGCAACAGCCATGGCCGCGCAACTTCAAAGACACTGCCCCACCACCCTTTGCCAATGACCGCCCGGTCCTGCGCGTGAATGGCATCGACATTAGCAGTCGCGAGCTCAACCAACTGGTGAGCTACTACCGTAGTTTCCGCCCCGGCAGTGACGCCATTTTGTTGATCGATGCCGTTGCCGCACTCTTGCCATCCAAAGTCATGCAAGCTCATTTCGCGCAAGACCTCGGTGCAATGAACACCAAGATTGGAGAAGCGGCGAAGGCCATCAAAACCGGCACCGACTTCGCCGAAGTGGTCGCGGAGTACTCCGATGACTCCGAAGCTCCGACCGCAGATGCGCGTTACACCTTCGGCCGCGAAACCGCGGTGCAACCTTTCGACTGGTATTCCTTTACCAGCATGGAAGATCGCCTCACCGGCCCTCTGCTCACGGTTTACGGCTACCACCTGATTGAAGTGGTGGGCCACAAGGCCATGCCCATGCCCGCAGAAGACACGGTCGACGTGCGCCACGTCTTGGTCATGTACCCCGGGCTTAAGAAGCTCGAAGAAGAGGGCACGGACATTCGCTCCTGGATCAAGCAACAAGTCCAGGCTGCCAAGATCGAAGTCCTCGAAGTGGGCCTCGAAAACCTGGTCCCGCCTGAGTTCCGCAAGTAATCTGCGGCGGCAACCAGCGCCTATTCGGCGTCAGGATTTGGTGCGAGCTTAATCAAAACTTGCCCAGCCTCGACGCGGTCGCCGCTAGCCACCAACAGGCTTTCGACGACACCGCCATGTTGGCTTTGCACTTCGTTTTGCATCTTCATGGCTTCGAGCACGGCAACGGTTTCGCCAGCTCCAACGGTCTGGCCTTCTTCGGCGGACACCGAGATAATCACACCTGGCATGGCCGCTTTGATTTGCTCGGCTTTCGGCGGACCTTGCGCAGCAATGGCGCCAGCAGCCTTTTCCCGTTCATCTTCGGCAATCACCTGCCAGCTTTCGCCGGCAATGTTGACGTATAAATGCTGCTCATCGGTTTCTTCAATCGAAACCGCATAGCTCCGTCCATCGAGGACAAGGGCGTATTGGCCGAGACGGTCGACATCGCGCAAGACTGCTTGGCATTCTTCGCCATCGACCACAAGGCGAAAGCCCTGCTCGCCTTGATCTTCGGCAACCTCCACTTCCAGGCGGCGATCGCTTTGGGTTTTCAGGAAGTATTTCATCGGCCACTCCTCCCATGCTGTTCGAGACGGGCGGCACGCAACCAATTGGAGCCGCCTGAGGATTCTTGACTACTGCGGGCAGGGCGGCGTGCTCCTGCGCGTTGGCGATGAAGGGCGGCCACAATCGCGGCCACACGCTCTAGGTCGTCAGTGACTTCTCGCTTGGGGGCTTCACGGCCGCCTTCCACGTAACGCTCTAAGAAACCGGTGTCGTAGTCGCCCGTAATAAAGGCTTCGGTTTGCAGCAACTGCAAGGCGATCCCGGCGGAGGTCTTGACTCCGCCAACATGCAATTCTTGCAACACACGGAGCATGCGGCGCCGTGCTTGCTCGCGATCACGGCCAAAGGCGATCAACTTGGCCAACATCGAGTCGTAGTAGGGCGTGACTTCCATGCCGCGATACACACCGGAGTCAATCCGCACCCCGGGTCCGCCGGGCCAACGCAAGTTGCGCACCGTGCCTAAACTCGGAAGGAAGCCGTTGTCTGGGTCCTCGGCATTGAGCCGCACTTCAATCGCATGTCCACGCGGCACGAGGCCAACGCAATCATCGATCTTCTCGCCGGCCGCCACGCGAATCATCTGTGAAATCAAGTCGACGCCATACACCTCTTCGGTAATGCCATGTTCGACTTGAATCCGCGTGTTCATTTCCAAGAAGTAGAACTCGCCTTGGGACCACAAAAACTCAACGGTGCCAGCGGAGTGGTAGTTCACCGCACGCGCAGCGGCGACTGCAGCCTCGCCCATGCGTTGTCGGGTAGCCTCGTCGATGATTGGCGACGGCGCCTCTTCAATCAGCTTTTGGTGACGCCGTTGCAGGCTGCATTCACGCTCACCGAAGTGCAGCACGGTGCCGTGTTTGTCGCCTAAAACTTGAATCTCGATGTGCCGCGGCGAAACCAAGAACTTCTCGAGGTACATGCGGCCATCGCCAAAGGCATTTTGCGCTTCGCCACTCGCGGTCGAGAACGCACTTTCCATTTCCTGCGCAGAGGGCACGACGCGAATGCCCTTTCCGCCACCACCGGCCGAGGCCTTGAGCATGACTGGGTAGCCGATGCCCTCGGCGATGCGCAGCGCGGCGGCGGGGTCGTCGACAGCATCGGTGGTGCCTGGCACCACAGGAACCTTGGCGGCGACCATGGCGCGGCGCGACGACAACTTGTCGCCCATGATTTCCATGGACTTGGCGGTGGGACCGACCCAAGCCAGGCCGGCCGCGGCCACGGCATCGGCGAACTCACCATTCTCGGCAAGGAAACCAAAGCCAGGGTGGATGGCATCGGCGCCAGTTTCCTTGGCTGCGGCAATGATGCGGTCTCCGCGCAGATAAGACTCTGCCGGAGTGTTGCCACCAAGCGCCACGGCTTGATTGGCAAAACGCACATGCAGGGCATTGCGGTCGGCATCGGAGTAAATCGCCACGGTTTCGATGCCGAGGTCGCGACAACTGCGCTGAATGCGCACGGCAATCTCGCCCCGGTTGGCGATGAGCAGCTTGCGAATGGGACGCGGAGTGGACGCAGTCACGGGTTTAGAGCGGGATGGAGCCATGCTTCTTCGGCGGATTGGCCTGGCGCTTATTCGCCAACAGGTCCAAGGCGCGAATCAAGCGCGGCCGCGTTTCCGAGGGCAAGATGATGTCATCAATCAGGCCCCGTTCGGCAGCCAGATACGGGTTGGCGAACATCTCTTTGTATTCTTCGATGCGCGCGGCTTCTTCGGCCGCGGGATCGTCCGCAGCGGCGATGGCGCGGCGGTGGATGATCTTCGCCGCTCCTTCTGCCCCCATCACGGCGATTTCCGCCGATGGCCAGGCCACATTCCAATCGCCCCGCGTGGGCTTCGACGACAACACGCAATAGGCGCCGCCATAAGCCTTTCGTGTGACTACGGTCAACTTCGGCACCGTAGCTTCGCAGTAAGCGTACAGGAGCTTCGCGCCACGGCGAATGATGCCGCCATGCTCTTGTTTCGTGCCTGGCAAGAAGCCAGGGACGTCTTCCAAGGTGACAATCGGGATATTGAAGCAATCGCAGAAGCGCACAAAGCGCGCGGCTTTCTCACTGGCATCGATGTCCAGCACGCCGGCCAGGACCGCAGGTTGATTGGCAACAATGCCGATACTACGGCCGCCTAAGCGCGCCAAACCAATCACGATGTTGGCGGCAAAGCCTTGCTGGATTTCCATGAAGTCGCCGTCGTCGACCACGGCGTGAATCACCTTCTTGATGTCATAGGGCTGATTCGGCGATTCCGGGATGATGGTATCGAGACTTTCGTCGCGACGCTCTACCGGGTCCTCGCTTTCGACACGGGGCGCTTCTTCGGTGTTGTTCTGCGGCAAGAAGGACAACAAGCGGCGAATCCGCGCCAGACATTCAGCATCGCTTTCGCAGGTGAAGTGGCTGGTACCACTAATGGTTTCGTGCACTTCGGCGCCACCCAGCTCTTCCGAGGTCACCTCTTCATGAGTCACGGTCTTGACCACATCGGGACCGGTGATGTGCATATAGCTAGAGCCTTCGACCATCAGAATAAAGTCGGTCAAAGCAGGCGAATAGACCGCACCGCCAGCACATGGCCCCATGATTGCGCTGATTTGCGGCACCACGCCACTGGCCAAGGTGTTGCGCAGGAAGATTTCCGAATAGCCCGCCAACGAAACCACGCCTTCTTGGATGCGCGCGCCGCCGGAATCGTTGAGACCGATAATGGGCAGGCCGTGGGTCATGGCAAGGTCCATGACCTTGCAGATCTTCGCTGCATGCTCTTCGGCCAAACTGCCGCCAAACACGGTGAAGTCTTGGGCGAACACGGCGACCGCGCGGCCGTCGATGGCGCCCGTTCCGACCACGACGCCATCGCCCAGAGGCCGATCTTTTTCGAGGCCGAAGTTGTTCGAACGATGCCGTCGGAAGGGATCAATCTCTTCAAAAGAGCCCTGGTCGAGCAGCAGCTCAATCCGCTCGCGTGCCGTCAACTTGCCTTTGGCGTGCTGTGCTTCAATGCGCTTTTCGCCACCACCAAGTTGCGCCTGCTGCCGCTTCTCGCGCAGCTTCTGGAAAGGGTCCACACTCATGCTTGTTTGTTGTCGGGGGAAATCGAGGCAAATCCTTCGCCGCCCTCGACCAATTCAGTCAGGACGCCGCCGCTCGAGCGCGGATGCACAAAGGCGATACGGGTGTCATGTGCGCCAACTCGAGGCGCTTCATCGAGCATGCGCGCGCCACCCGCTTGGGCGCTTTCGATCGCCGCTTCGCAATTGTCAACGGCAAGCGCGACGTGATGCAAGCCAGGGCCGCGTTTACTCAGGAATCCGCTCATGGGCGAGTCGTCGGCAATGGGGCAAACCAGTTCTACGCGAGTTTCCCCGGCGTACATCATTTGCACTTCGACCTTTTGCTCGGCAACCACTTCTCGTGCGCCTTCGCGCAAGCCAAAGCGGTCGCGCCACAGCGCCGTGGCGGCGTCGAGGTCGTCAACCGCGATCGCGAGATGGTCGATACCGAGAACCTGACTCATGGAGAGGAAAGTATAGTCCAGCGGCGATGGAAGCTCCTGCCGTGCCCCCCAGTGAAAACATCCGGTTTCGCGCCCAATGCCAGACTCGTTGGTCCGATGAAGACAACCAGGGTGTGCTCAATAACGCGGTCTACCTGACCCTGCTCGAGGAGGCGCGCTATCAGTACTGCGACCACCTTGGGCTGATCACGCCGGACCATCACTTCACCTTCGTTCTTGGTCAAACCACGGTGCGCTACATAGCACCAGGGCGTGGGCCTTGTGCGGTTACCATCGAAACCAAGACCACCGCCCTTGGCACACGCAGTCTGACCCAGCAGTACCGGGTTGTGGCCAGCGATAGCGGCGAGGTTTGGGCCGAGGCGGAAGCGGTTCTGGTGATTTGGGACCAAGACCAGGGCGGCAGCGCCCCCATGCCTGAGGACTTTCGCCAGGCGATTGCCACTTTTGAAGGGCTCTAGGGGCTCCCTAGGCGAAGTCACCGCTGGTAGGCTGGAAGGGTTCCCATGAGCCCCATGACTGCCTCCCGCCCCCTTGCCCTCGTCCTGTTCACCTTTCTGCTTCTGAGTAGTAGTTTGAGTGCCCAGGCCAACGCTACCAGTGAACTGATGACCTACGGCGATGTCATCGGTCAGCCTGCCTCGGCCACCCTGACCGGACTCACCCCCAATGTCCCGGTGTTGCTGATTCCCAGTTTCCAAAACACTGGCTCCGCTTTCCTCGTCGGCCAAACCGGGGATCCGCTCGACCAGCTCGCCGTCGGAGTCGACCTAGCCGCAGGCGGCAATCGTTTCAGCGGCATTTCCGATGCCCAAGGCGAATGGACCTTTTCCTTCACCATTCCCAATAACCCTGGCATGCTCGACACCACGGTGTACTGGCAGGGCTGGACCGAGCCAGGCGCCTCTGGTGCCGCGCGCTATGACGATTTTTCGAATCTACGCGCGCTGAGTATGAACCAGGCAGATCGTTGGCAAGGTGCCGAAGATGTCACGCCTCTGGCTTCGAGCAATCTGTCCTGGGTGGAATGGGAAGAGGGCGCTCAAGGCGCCTTAAGTCTGTTCATCTGCGGCGGCGGCCCCGCCCTGCTCACGGACACCTCCACACCGTACCCCACGATTGATCAAGCCTGGAAGTTCGATACCGCTAGCGGCAAGCACGAACTGTTGCCGGGAACCATGGCGGAGTCGCGCGCCTTCCACAACACCGTGAAGCTACAAGACGGTCGTTTCATGGTCATGGGTGGCATTCAAGGCCCTTATGGCAGTGGCGCCAATCACTACACCAAGGTCTTGCGCAGTGCCGAGATCTACGACCCGGTTGCCGGGACCTGGAGCGCCGCAGCCAACATGAGCAGCTACCGCGCTGCGGCCACCGCGACGGTTTTGCCCGATGGGCGCGTGTTGATTGCGGGCGGTACCGAAGGCAATAATTCTCACGACGTTGCCGATGTCGCGGACCTGCTGGGGACCGCGTTGCGGACCACCGAAATCTATAACCCGGCAACCAACACCTGGACCTCAGGGCCCAACATGAATGAGCCGAAAGCTGGTGCCATGGCAGTCACCCTGGCCGATGGCCGTTGGCTCGTCGCCGGTGGCATCACCCACATCTCGGTGTTTGGCATACCGATTCCAGACTTCAGTAACGGTATGCAGATTTACAACCCGGGCACTGGTGCCTGGAGCAACGCCACCGACATGCGTTCGAAGCGTGCCCTCGGTGGCATCACGCTGCTGCAGAACGGCAAGGTGTACATGGCCGGCGGCGCTGGCGGCGACATTTTTAACATCGGCCCCATCCGTAAAACTGAAATCTACAATCCGACCACCGACACCAACTCGGCCAAGGCAGACCTGACCCAAGATTCGGCCTTCAATACGATTGTGACACTGCCAGATGGCCGCGCTTTGATTGTCGGCGGCGCCAAGGGCGACCTCGATGATCCGGTGCCGATTTCCACCTGCTGGACTTACGACAACCCCAACAACATCTTGAGCGTGGTCGCTTCGCTACCGGAAACACACGGCGGCGGCGTGGTCCATGTTCTGGAAGATGGCACGGTCTACTGCGGCGGCGGCGAGTCGAACTCTGGCCTAGCCACCACGGCGGCGCGGATTTACACGCCGTAGCGCTACCAGCTCACCGTCATCGCCAACAACAGCGACCAGACGCTTTGGCGATAACGGTCGCGGCTGAGATCTTCGAAACTTGGATTACGGTCGGAAGTCCAGCTTTCCGGAAGAGCGACCACTGCCGCCAAGTGCCAATCCACATGCCCCTCGGGGGCGGCCCACCACGAAGCGCCTGCCGCGGCATGAAGTTGGTTGTAAGGAGCCAAACCACCTAATACGGCGCCGCCGACGGGGTTTCGCGCCCACCCCAGACCGCTGCGCACTGTGAAGCGTTGACCAAAGTCTTGCTCTCCACCGACCGACAAACTTAGGCTGTCTTTCCACGATAGGCCAAGGTCGACATCAATCGAGCCATCGCCACCGAGGTACTCAGTGAACTCTGGATTGCTCGGGTTACTCAACCTGGCAGACCACCCGGAGAAGGATGCCGACCAATCGGTCCACACCGCGCGCGCATGAATGCGGCGGCCTTGTGGCAAGTAGCGCATACATGACACTCCGGCTTGTTGCGGCAGGCGAATGCCGGCCACTTTCAGATCGTAGTGCGAAGTCGGATCATCGAGCAAAGCCACACTCAAGGTGCTTTCTAGGCTTTCGACAAAGGCACCGAGGTCTGAGCCCAGGTCGACATCGACTTCCCCTTTGAGATTGGTCGCGCTCGAGGGTGGGCGATACCAAAAGCCGACGCGAGTGCGGTCATCTGGCTCCCAGCGTCCGCCAAATTGCAAAAACAACTGCGGCTTGGCAGCATCGGCGTCACCGCGAAAGTTGACCTGGAAGGCATCGACACCGCGTGCGCTACCAAGGTCGGTGATCAACTCGCCCCAACTGAGGTCGCCGAAAATGCCAGAGAGGCTGTCTGGGATTGCGCCATTGAGTTGGTCTAAGCCCACCTCCGTGGCCGAGGCCGTGGTTAAGTCGGTTTGGCGCAAGGACAATCCCACGCCAAAGTTCCACTCTCGATTCACCCGCCAAGCCAAGGCTCCATCCAAGGCAATCTGCAGCAGCTCGGTTTCCACGGCAACCAGGTCATGCCCCGGACCACCGCTGCCATCGGGGTTGACGGTGACAATCTCCAACTGGGTATCGCGCAACGCTTGATACTCCCCCGCGGCAGTGGGGTGGAGCATGAGGGACCAAGCCGCGCGATCGCCGGCCAAGCCTGCCATGCCCAGCCAGGGACCGAAGCCGTCCTCGACAGTTTGGTCGATCAGTGCTCCACTGGAGTCACGCTGCGTCAGATTGGGGCGTAATGCCCGCCCTAAGACCTCGAAACGATACCGCGCTTGCGGATGGCGACTGCGGGGGCCGAATAAATCCAACACCGTGGCCGGATTATTGGCGCCATCGAACAAACTATCGCCCTGAAGTTGCGATGCCCCAGCAGTGCCTGCGGAACTCGCCGATTCGCCGGTGATTTCACCACCCAGCTGGGCAAAGGTGTTGCCGGCAAAAAAGCCGACGGCAAGGATGCTCAGACTGAGGCGAATCAACTGCGTTTCTTGGGTTCTACGATGAGTGGGCGCTCTTTGCGCAACACCGCGAGGACATCGCGCATCACATGCGGATGCTCCGATTGGATGCGCAAGCGGCCGCCATCGACCGGGTGCTCAAAATCAATCACCGCAGCGTGCAACAGCGTGCGCTCCACTTCGGGGCAAGTTTCCGGCAGCATGCCCAAGCCGTAGTTGCGGGCGCGGTAATAGGGATCGCCAACAATCGGGCAGCCAATCGAAGTCAGGTGGACGCGAATCTGGTGCTTGCGCCCGGTCTTGGGCTTCACCCGCATCAAGACAAAGCCATCGAAGGTTTCCATCTGCTCCCACCATGTCATGGCGTCACGCGTGCTTGGGTCCTGCCGCGAGGTGGTGCGCACCTGCTGCGGGTGCTTGGGGTCGGCCTGCAAGCGAGCATCGATCCAATCGCCCTGAAAGCGCGGATTGCCATAGCACAAGGCGTGATACTCCTTTTCCACCGACCGCTCGGCGAATTGCTCTTGCAGGTCCTCGAACACTTGGCGATCAAAGGCCACCACGCAAGCTCCAGAAGTGCCGCGGTCGAGGCGGTGGACAATCCCCGGCCGCTCCGCACCTTGGCCAATCGGAAGGCTCTTGCCATAACGCGCCATCATCCAGTTGGCCACCGACATTTGTGAATCCCCGGGGGAATTGCCGTGCATCGGTAGGCCAGCGGGTTTGTCCAGGACCGCAAGATGCTCGTCTTCGTAGAGGATTCCAGGCTCCAGGGCCGACCCTGGCTCAGGAATTTCCAAATTGGGTGGTGCCAGGACCAGCTCCTGGCCTTGTAGCACCAGCAAACCCGGCTTTTGCAGGATTTCGCCGTCGACTGTCAGGCGTCCGTCACGAATCCAGCTGGAAAGGCGGCTCCGGGACACTGAGGCCCCCAATAGGGCGACAGCGACCTTGTCCAGGCGCTGGCCGTCGAGATCCGCAGGGACCGTGGCACGAAAGGAGGCAGGGGGCATGATTCGGGAAACCGAGCTCACTCACCAGTCTAGAGGAACCCAGCCATGAGTCCTACTCTCGGTTCGTGGTTTGGCGCATTGCCCGAAAGGCGCTAAATTGCGCGGCCCTCACAGGGGTCGATTAAACCTTTCGCTAGCGCAAGCACCCTAACCCGCGTAGTGACAGACACAGTCCACATGTTAGCCCTCCTGTTGCCCCTTCTTGCCTCACCCCTGATTCAGGGCGATGAGGTCCCCGGTTTGGTCTTCGTTCCTGGTGGCTCCAGCCCACTTGGCGCCGAGGTCGATGCCACCATCGAAAGGATTCGTAAAAAGCCTGCCGATGCCAATTTCCTCGCGGGCGAAACCCCGCGCATGATGGTCGAAGTCGCGCCCTTTTACATCGGAGCGACTCCCGTCACCAACGAGATGTACCTCGCCTACGTGGAAGCGACGGGAGCCACCCCTCCCTCCTCCTGGGCAGACATCAGCAAGGAAATGCGCGCCGAATTAATTTTGGCCGGTAAAGAGGCCGAAGGACCTGCCTACAAGTTCGACGAAGCCGCGCAAGATCAATGGTGGAAAGCACACTGGCAAGACGAAGGCATCACCTGGAGTGTTCCCGGCGATCGTGCCCTCGAGCCCGTGGTCTTTGTCACCTACCAAGACGTACTGGATTACTGCCGCTGGGCTGGCCTGCGCCTGCCCACCGAAGCGGAATGGGTACGCGCTGCACGCGGCGACAGTGCCAGCGATTTCCCTTGGGGCAATGAAGAAGACAACACTAAAGCCATCTTCGACGCCACCATGCCACGCCACCTCGCGGCTAAGCGTTTGCCGGTGGGTTCGATGGCCAATGCCTCGAGTTTCGGCATCTACGACATGGCTGGCCATGTCTTTGAGTACACCTCCACCAAAGCGCGCCAACTCGAAGGCTATCGCAGCTTTGAGGTGGAATTTCTCAACGAGAAAGGCAAGGTCGAAAGCTCTTTTGTGCCGAGCCCAACCTGGGACGTGACCATGGTCATCCTCAAGGGTGGGTCCTACCTCAACCCCCTGATGAACTGCCGCGTCGATGCGCGCATCCCCTTCCGCCCCGATAGCGCGGCGCCCGTGTTGGGCTTCCGCGTCGCCGCAAGCGCCAATCCTTATGCCGACGTCGCCATCGGCCGCACCCAAGGCATTCGCAGCAAGGTGTTTGATGGTTATCCGCAAGATTCCCTCGCCATGAGCGAATCCGTCGGCCTGCTCAAGCGCGAGATGCCCGACATGGAGGTGATTCGCGCCAAGCGTAAGCCGCACGAGGAATACCCAGACGCCCCGGGCCCGCCCGAAAGTTACGCGGTATTTGGCCCCGTCACCGCGGTTACGGCAACCCCTGCCACCGACCCCTTTGGTGGTGACTTCAAACGCGCTGCCGTCGCCACGATTGAGCGCCTGATGATCAAAGAGGCTACCTTCCCTGTGGTCGGCGCTCTCGTCACCACGCTAGATTTGGCGGAACCGCGTCTAGCTGCGGGTGCCTACAGCCTGCGCTACATGCCCGGCATGAAGAAGCGCGAACTCGAACGCATCGGCGCTTGGGTCTTGGGGGAAGAGGCTCCTAATCCAGAAATGGAAATCGAGAAGGCTCCGCCAGTTTCCTTGTCGGAAATCGAAATCGCCCCAAGCAACCAGCCAATCTTGTTGGTGGTCAACACCGATAACGAAGTCGTCGGTCAGATTAAGGTCAAAGGCAACAAATTGTTCCTGAAGAAGCTCGATGCCGTTAAGCACGGCGTGGTCCTTGACCCTGACCGCGAAGCCATGGACATTTCCTTGCGCTTGCCAGGCAAGAGCAAGAAAGCCTACGAACTGTCGTTCACCGTCAAGCCGGTCGACAGCGAAGGCCAAAGCGTGGCGAACCCAGTGTTCTGGGAACGCGGCGACTAGAGACCGCTCAGGTTCTGCTCTAGCGTCTTCGCTTCTTGTTGCAGGTCGAGCAGTCGTTGACGCTCGCCTGCAACCACGTCGGCATCTGCATTGGCAAGGAAGCGCTCGTTGCCAAGCTTGCCTTCGATACCGCGAATCCCTTTGGCCACTTTGCCTTGCTTGCGCTCTAAGGAGTCACGCAACTTGGCCAGGTCGGTGTCCGCCGCAAAGGGCAGGAAGACCGAACCAGCGCGGAAGACATCGGTGCCACCCACGGGGCGTTCGCCCTCGTGACGCAGATCCATTTCGCCAACACGGCAGAAGAACTGCAGTAGGGCTTGGTTGTCTTCCAGCAAGGACGTGGCTTGGGCATTTTCCGTGAGGAAGGTTGCCTGCGGCTTTTCCGAGGTGGAGATCTCCAGCAGCGCACGGACGTTGCGGACGGCGCGGACGGCATCTTGCATTGTGGCGAAGTCACGCTCGACATCTTCACTGATGCGCTCGGCATCGGCACTTGGCCAAGTCGCGGTCATCAGTTGCTCCTCTCCGCCGCGCCAATCACCGGGCAACTGCGCCCACAAGGCTTCGGTGAGAAATGGCGTAAAGGGGTGCAACAGCTTGAGGGCATCACGCAAGACCGTAGCGAGCACGGCACGTGCCGCAGCTGCCGACGCCGCGGCATCGGCGCAACCTGGCAGGTCTTCTGCCGCATGCAAACGACGCTTGGCGGCCTCGACATACCAATCACAGAAGTCGTCCCAAATGAAGCGGTAAAGCTCCTGGGCGGCATCGTGGAAGTCGTAGCTTTCGAGGGCTGCATGCACCGTTTGCTGGGTGGCGCTGAGGCGCGACAAAATCCAACGGTCCTCCAAAGCGCCCTCGCCCGTGGCGGGGACATCTTGGGCTTTGGGAACCGCACCTTGAAGATGGCCAAAGACGAAGCGCGAGGCATTCCAAATCTTGTTGCAGAAGCGCTGGCCGAGCTCAAAGCGGTTCTCCGCAAGCTTCACATCTTGGCCCTCACGAGTGAGGATCATCAGCGAATAACGCACGGCATCGGCGCCGTAGCGCTCGATCATTTCTACCGGGTCAATACCATTGCCCATGGATTTGGACATGCGCCGGCCTTGGCCATCGAGCACGGTGGCATGGATGTAGCAGGTGCTAAAAGGACAGCGCTCATCTTCCGGCAGGTCATCGAGGAAGGCATAACCCGCCATGACCATGCGCGCGACCCACAGGTAGATGATGTCGCGTGCAGTCGACAAGAACTGAGTTGGGTAGAAACGCGCGAGATCTTCGGTTTTCTCGGGCCAACCTAAAGTGGCAAAGGGCCACAACCACGACGAAGCCCAAGTATCGAGCACGTCCGGATCTTGGCGCACCAGTGGCTTGCCCGTTTGCGGATGCGGGTCGCCAAGTTGGAGTTCTTCAATCGAGGCGACGGGCACTTCGTCTTCGTCGTACCACACCGGGATCCGATGTCCCCACCACAGCTGGCGCGAAATGCACCAGTCATGCACGTTCTCGAGCCAATCGAGATAAACCTTCTTCCACCGTGCGGGCTTGAACTGCAAGCGTCCACTGTTCACCGCTGCAATCGCAGGTGCAGCGAGCTCTTGCATGCGCACGAACCATTGCTCAGAAATCAGCGGCTCAATCGCGGTTTTTGAACGATCCGAAATCGTCACGTTGTGGGTTATGTCTTCCGTACCACCAAATAAACCAGCCTCTTCAAAGGCCTGAATCACGGCTTCGCGGGCTTGTTCACGGGTTTGGCCGGAGAATGCGCCACACTCTTCATTCATGGTGCCGTCGTTGTTGAGCACCGAAAGCACGGGCAACTGGTGGCGCTTGCCACGCTCATAGTCGGCTGGGTCATGGCCTGGCGTGACCTTGACTGCACCGGTACCGAAGCCGGCCTCGACCGAATCATCGGCGACGATAGGAATCTCGCGATCAACCAATGGCAACTTAAGGGTTTTGCCAACCATGCTGGCATAACGCTCGTCGTCGGGATGGACAGCCACACCGGTATCACCAAACATGGTTTCCGGACGCGTGGTGGCGACCGCAATGAAGCCACTTCCGTCAGTCAAGGGATAGTGCAGCGTGTACAGCTTGCCCTTGCGCGTGACGTATTCGATTTCGTCATCGCTGACCGCGGTTTGCAACTTGCAGTCCCAGTTGACCAAGCGTGCACCGCGATAGACATGGCCCTTCTCCCACAGGCGCACGAAGGATTCGCGCACCGCAGTCGACATGCTCGGATCCAAGGTGAACTTGGTCCGGCTCCAATCGCAACTGGCACCTAAGCGCTTGAGTTGACCAAGGATGACGTCGCCATGGTGCTCACGCCATTTCCAAACTTCATCGAGAAAGGCCTCGCGACCCATTTCCTTACGAGTCTTGCCCTCTTCCTGGAACAGACGCTTTTCCACCACCGCTTGGGTGGCGATGCCGGCGTGGTCGGTGCCAGGCACCCACAGCGCGTCATAGCCGCACATGCGCTTATGCCGAATCACCACGTCTTGCATGGTGTTGTTGAGGGCGTGGCCCATATGCAAAACACCCGTCACATTGGGCGGCGGGATCATGACCGTGAAGGTCGGGCGGTCGCTCGCCTGTTCAGAAGGCGACATCGCCCCACTCGCCTCCCAGGCCGCGTAAATCGGGCCTTCTAGGCTGGCAGGGTCGTAACGGGTGGAGAGCTCGGGAGCGGTCTCGGTCATGGCACACGGGGAAGCCCAGACAAACGGGCGAGGGATTGTCGCAAATCCCCGGGCTCCCACGCGAGGACTTCCTGTGCGCGGCGGCAATCCAGCTCAAGACGAGCTTGACGCGGCGGGCCGGTGAAATCCTGGATCCTGCTTGGCTTGATTTCTTGCGCTTCGAGACCAGAGGCTTCGAGTGCCATCACTCCGAGCTGATAGCGGCTCACTGCCTGATTGCCGGCAAGATGGACCACGCCAGAGCGGCGACTGGCAGCGAGGCGCCACAGACCTTGAACGGCTTCATCTGCGGCAACTGGGCAGCGCCATTCATCGGTGAACAACTTCGGACGCTCGCCGCGCTGTACAGCGAGACGCACCGCGGTGTCGGCACCGCAGCGCAACTGGCCATGGGGATGGTCGACCTGAGCGCCCAATAACAGCGGCAGGCGCGCCACGGCACCTCCTGCGGCGAGCACCAAGGCTTCTGCGCGGGCCTTGGAGGCACCGTATACATCTTGGCTATCCGGGCGGTCATCTTCGAAATAACGCTCTGCCGTGCCCGAGAACACCTGCTCCGTAGAAACATAGACGACAAAGGTGCCGACGCGCTCCGCAGCGGCCATGAGTTCGGCGACCGCCTGCACATTGATGCGCTCGGTCCGCTCTGGATCGGCGGCGCAATCGGCCGCGCGGGAGAGACAGGCGGCATGCACCACGACCTCGGGACCAATCTCCTCGACCAAACGTTGGATCGAGCCCGGCGTGGCCAAGTCGAGATGCACCCCAACGTGGTCTTGCCACAGTGGGGAGCGCTGGCGCGCCGCAATCACCACCGGCGCGTGTTGCGGAAGGGCCTCAGAAGCCCCCCAACCCAGCACACCCCCCATTCCCGTCAAGAGCCAGGCTGGAGATAGACTAGGGGTCTCAGGCATGCCTCCAGGCTACCTGCTCCCCCGCATCCGCTCCGCTTGCATGCATGAAGATTGAGGTTCTCGCCAACCCCGGCTCCGGCCGTGGCCTCGGCACTGAACGTGCGCGACGGATTGCCGAGCTGTTGAGCGCTCGCGGACATCAAGTCGGCTTTCACCCAGGGCGCAGTCGCGCCGATGCCGTGGCGTGGACAAACCAAGCCTGCACTTGGGCCGAGCGTTTAGTCGTGGTCGGCGGTGACGGTACCCTTTCCGCGGTATTGGATGGCCTTGGGAACGAATCGCCCCCGCTGGTCATCTCGCCATTAGGCACCGCCAACCTGCTGGGCCATCGGCTCAAGTTGAGTTCGCGCCCAGAAGATGCCGTCGTGCTCGTAGAACGCGGCGAACGACAGCTACTCGATGTCGCCACCGTGCGCTATCGCCACGAGCGTGCGCAACGCAAGCGCCAGGCCTTTTTGTGCTTGGGCTTCGGTTTCGACGGCGAGCTCATGCGCCGCATGGATGCCCAACGCAGTGGCCCCATCACCAAGGCCCATTACCTTAAGTACATCGGCGAAGCCTTGCGCCATTGGGATCCTGCGCCACAGCGGGTGTTTGCCGATGGCGAGGAACTCGGCGTGTTTTCTTACGGCATCTTCAGCGGCCTCGGCAGCTACGGCAGTCCACAATTTCGCTTGTGCGAGTCGACCCTCGATGACGGCCTGTGGGAGCTCGTGTTGTTCGATAACATCAATCTTCTCAAAGGCAGTTTGTATGCGATTGCCGCCGCCGGAGGCCAGTTGCCCAAGCTACCCGGCGTGATGGTGCGGCAGATTCGCCACCTGCGCCTGGAGGGGGCCACCCCCACCCCGCTTCAGGTCGATGGCGACCATGTTGGCGACACCCCGCTAGAATGCTCTCTTGACGGCATGCAGGTGCCGATTCTGGTCGCGTCGTAGCGGTCCCTGCCCTGCTCCCTTCCGAACTCATGGTCACTCCCGTAGAAATTGTTCCTGGGCTCCTGGTTGGCGGCGACCGCCCGCCACTCCTAATTGCAGGCCCATGCGTGATTGAGGGTGAGCACACTGTCGAGATTGCAGAGCGCATTGCCGCCGAACTCGATGGACTTGCCGTGCAATGGGTGTTCAAGGCCAGCTTTGATAAGGCCAACCGCACCTCGAGTGGCTCCGGCCGTGGGATTGGTTTGGAGGAAGGCCTGCGCATTCTCGAACAGGTGCGCGAGCGCACCGGCGCTCCATTGCTGACCGATGTGCACCTGCCGGAGCAATGCGCCGCTGTCGCCCAGGTCGTGGATGTCCTGCAAATCCCTGCCTTCCTGTGTCGGCAAACCGATTTGCTCGAGGCGGCTGCGGCCACTGGGCGCACGGTCAATATCAAGAAGGGTCAGTTCTTGGCACCACCCGACCTCAAGCATGCTGCAGCAAAAGTCACCTCGGCGGGCAACCCCAAAGTCATCTTGACCGATCGTGGCGCCAGCTTTGGCTACGGGCGTTTGGTCGTCGACTTTGCTTCGCTCCCGGAACTCCGTGAAGCAGGACTACCGCTGGTGATTGATGCCACTCACGCCGTGCAACAACCTGGAAGCGGGAGTGGCAAAACTGGCGGCGATTGGCAACGCGCGCCTTTACTCATGAAAGCCGCTGCGGCCCTTGGCTTTGATGGTTTCTTTGTCGAGACCCACCCTGATCCGCTGACTTCGCCTTCAGATGGCCCCAATATGATTCCGCTGGCGGAATTGCGCCGAGTATTGGAAGAAGTGCTACCGCACCACGTGCTTGCTCGCGGGCGCTAAGTTAGCTTTCGAGCTTACCTTAAATCTTCTCTTCGAAGCGGACCTTAATCCGCTCCATGATTCGCCCGAGGATCTTCGACACACGCGATTGCGAAATGCCGCGAATCTCCCCGATGTCCCGTAGCGAGTAATCGAGGAAGAAGCGCATATAAAGGATTTCGCGCTCCTCGTCTTCGAGAGTTTGCGCAATCAACTCCAACAACTCACGCGAATGAGCGCCGTCGCTGGGTGCATCGGAACGCGGGTCTTCAAAGAAGTCTAAAGAGCCATCGGCTTCACCTGGCTCGCCGGGTTTCCCGCCAGCGAGGACCGGAGTGTCACGACCGCCGCCATAGAGGCGATGGAAATCTTCTAGGCTCAACTCTAAGCGTGTAGCCAACTCAACTTCGGTGGCTTCGCGTTCGAGCTCGCGGCGCATTTCTTCCTTCAACGCCTTGAGGCGGTTGAGTCGGTTGCGCACTGGCCGCGGCACCCAATCGTGACGGCGCAGTTCGTCGAGAATGGCGCCGCGCACACGGAACTCGCAGAAGGCCTCAAAGGGAACCCCGCGTTGGGGATCAAAACTTTGGATGGCTTGGATTAAGCCAACGTCGCCGGCGCTTTCGAGGTCACCCATTTCTACCGAACGCGGTAGTTTCGCTTTCACCCGCCGCGCCACCATGGTGGCGTAAGGGCGGTAGTGCTCAATCAGTGCGTTGCGATCCTCGATTCGTTCGCTGGCGCGATACTCACCCCAAAGCCGGTTGAGGGCTTTGTTGCTGCTCTTATCGCGATGCGCTCTGCGAACCATTTCGGGGACGTCGGGAGGGAAGAAAGGACCAACGGGGGCGGTCGCATTTCCGTGTTGCCACGATTGGAAGGGATGAACACCCCTAATGCAAAGAAAAAAAGGGAAAAACCCGCGCTTTAGACGCGCAAAATTTCCATCACCGCACTTTCGGCGGCGCGCATGCGTGCGCGTTCTTCGTCAGTTTGGTCGTCATAGCCAATAAGATGCAAGCAACCGTGAACCAGATACAAGGTGGCTTCCCACAGCGCGGCGTGACCACGTTCTTGCGCTTGCGCACGTGCCATGTCCACGTTAATCAGGACCTCGCCGAAGAGTTCTTCGTCTTCATAGGGGAAAGCCATGACATCGGTCGGTGATGGATCATGTAGAAAGCGCTCGTGCACGCGGCAATGCTCATCTTCACTCATCAGTGCAACTTCGAGCTGTGCCGGAAGGGGCGCATTGGCGAACTGCCAAACAGCTGCCACCACTTCTTGCACCCTTTGCGCCTGCGCAAGCGCTTCAAGCTGATGCAAATCCACTCCTGGCGCCAAGTGCAACTCGACTTGTGGGCCAGTAGCACTGCTCATCCTTCGTCTTCGCCGTAGGCTTCGATGATGCGCTCCACCAAGCTGCTGCGCTGTACATCGGAACGGTGGAAGACCACACCACCGATGCCTTGCACGCCTTCTAAACGGTGCATGGCGTCGGCAAGACCGCTGCGCCCTTTGGGCAAGTCGGTTTGCGAAATGTCTCCGGTCACCACCGCACGCGTGCCTTCGCCCAATCGGGTGAGGAACATCTTCATTTGCACGTGGGTGGCGTTCTGCGCTTCATCCAAAATGACAAAACTGTCGTTGAAGGTGCGACCGCGCATGAAGGCCAGCGGCGCGATTTCAATCATGTCCATGTCGCGCATGCGGCGTGTGGCGGCGGGCCCGAGCAAGTCATTCAACGCATCGAACAGAGGGCGCAGGTAGGGGTCAATTTTTTCTTCCAGATCCCCGGGCAGGTAGCCTAAGTTTTCGCCGGCCTCTACAGCTGGCCGGGTGAGGACTAAGCGCTGCACCTTGCCATCGCGTAGAGCCCTCACAGCGGCAGCAACAGCTAAGTAGGTTTTGCCAGTGCCCGCAGGGCCAGCGGCAAACACCAACTCGGACTCCTGCATCAGGTCCATATACACCTGCTGGGTTTCGGTGCGTGCAGATGGCAAGCCACCCTCGCCAGCGCGTCGGCCACTTGCGGAAACCGCCAAGCGCCGAGCTTCGACCACAGCCTGTTGGTGCGGTTCTTCGGTGAGCTCGACGCCGCGCCCGAGCAGTTTGTCTTCAATCTGCCCGCTAGGAAGATCTTCGCCAGCACGCAGGCGCACCAAAAGTTCTTGGACACGCGTCACCAATGGGGTGACTTCAGATTCGTCACCACGCAAGCGCAGCTGGCCACCGCGAGACGAAAAGCGCACGCCTAACTTGCGCGCAACCAGTTTGACGTGACGATCATGAGGACCGAAGAGGCGTTGTTCCTCTTCGAGCGACAGCAGCGGGATGCGGGTTTCCAAGTCGTTGTGGGGCGTGTCGCGAAAGCGCGAGGCGGCTAAGAACTATAGCTCATGGCCAACAAGAATCCATGCAGCGCCGGCGTAGCAATCAGAAAGGAATCCACCATATCAAAGGAGCCGCCGAAGGCAGGCAGCACGGTCGAAGAGTCCTTGGTCGCACAGCCGCGCTTAAGCAAGCTCTCGGCAAGGTCTCCAAACTGCGCGCCGATGTTGGTGACGATGGCGGCGCCGAGCCAGATGCTCAGGGGGAGTCGCCCGCCAAAGGCGAAGTAGGCGACGACGGCTGCTCCAAGAATGGAGCCCACCATGGATGCCACGGCACCTTCCCAGGATTTATTCGGGCTGACTTCAGGAATCAGCTTGTGTTTACCGATGGCGCTGCCGACTAAATAGGCGGTGGAATCGCCAAGCTTGCACACCACGACTAAGAACAAGATCCAATCCCAGCCGTCGAGATCGAACTTACGCAAAGCCATAATCGAACTCAACAACAGCGGGACCACGAGCCAGCCCAGCAAGGTATTACCAATACGATCTGGCGCTCCTTCCGGTTTGCGCCCGAGGATTTCCAAAATCAACAGCAACAGAATCAGGCCGACCAGCAAATAACCGGAGGGCAAAAACTCCCACCATGCGTTGGCCAGAGTCAGCGCACCAAACAACAGGCCATACCGCTTGTGGTTGGGCCGTCCGCTAGCGTGGAGCATGCCGTAGAACTCGGCTTGCGCGGCCAGGGCCAACAAGCCCAACACCAGCATGCCAATTCCTGGAACCACATGCTGGTCCAGCAGGAATAAGCCAATCAAGACTGCGACCAGAACGCTGCCAAGGCTCAATCGAGTGCGTAGGTCTTTAATCATGCTTGGTCCTCCACGGCGGGATCACGCGACAACACCTTGCCAAAGCGTCTGACGCGGCCATGGTAATCCTGCAGGGCGCGGTATAGGTGCTCTCTGCGGAAATCGGGCCACAGGGTGTCGGTGAAATGAAACTCGGCATAACTGGCCTGCCACAACAAGAAATTCGAAAGGCGAATTTCGCTTGCCGTGCGCACAATTAAGTCCGGGTCGGGCATGTCGGGGTCGTACATCGATGCAGACAAACTCTCGAGGTCGATGCTGTCCACGCCGCGTGAACCATCCAGAACTTCTTGCGCCAGTTTTTTGGCGGCATGGGCGATTTCTTGGCGTCCGCCATAGGACAACGCCAGGCGTAGGGTTAGGCGCTCTCCACCTGCGGTGTTCTGCTCCACCTCGGCAAGAGTGGCACGCACCTCGTCAGGCAACTGGCCAAGGTCGCCAAGACCCTTCAGGCGAACCCCATTGCGCAACAGAGTTGGCTCTTCTTCGCGCAAGAAGTGGGAAAGGAATGCCATGAGCCCTTCTACTTCCTGTGCTGGGCGTTGCCAGTTCTCTACCGAGAAGGCGTACAGGGTGAGGTGTTGAATCCCCCACTCGGCTGCAGCTTCGACGACATCACGTACTGATTCCACACCGGCTTCATGACCGCGCAAACGCGGTTGCCCAGTGCGCTTGGCCCAGCGGCCATTGCCGTCCATGATCAGGCCCACATGGCGAGGCACGGCAAAGTCTGGCTGCAAAGGTTCTGAAGTCATCTCGAGGGAACCTTCGCCACCGCGCTCATACTTCGGCCCCTTGCGGGCAATGGAACATCTGCTCGCGGCCAGGCCCCACCGAAATGGAAATCACGGGCACGCCCATCTGCTCTTCGAGGAAAGCGACGTAATCACGGCAGCTTTGCGGCAAGTCCTCAATCGAGTTCGCCGCGGTGATGTCTTCTTGCCATCCGGGCATTTCTTTGACCAAGGGTTCAATCCCTTCGAGGGTACTGAGCTCACCCGGATAATCGGTGACTTCGGTGCCACAGGGCAAGCGATAGCCGACGCCGACGCCGACCGATTCAAAACCGGAGAGGACATCGAGATTGGTCAGGAAGATGCCATCGAGGCCGTTGCTCGCACAGGAGTAGCGTGCTTGCACGGCGTCGAACCAACCGCAACGACGAGGACGACCCGTGGTTGCGCCGTACTCATTGCCTTGGTCTCGCAAGCGTTGGCCAGTGTCGCAATGAAGCTCGGTCGGGAAGGGACCCTCACCGACGCGGGTGCAGTAGGCCTTGGTCACAGCTAGTGCGCGATCCAAACGGTTCGGCGGGAAGCCCGTGCCACCGGAGATGCCGGCAATGCCGGTCCACGACGAAGTGACGTAGGGGTAGGTACCGGCGTCTAAGTCAAGCATGACGCCCTGGGCGCCTTCGAACAGAATGGTTTGGCCCTCGTCGGCAGCGGCGCGGACATAGGCACCACCATCGACAATCAAGTCTTGCAGGCGCGCCACCTGAGCGCGCGTGCGCTCGAACAGGTCGGCGTCGTCGGCAAGCTTCTCGCCGTAGACTTTCTCCATTACGGCGGTTTTTTCCGCCATGGCAGCGCTTAGGCGCTCGCGGAAGAGGTCGGCGTCGAGAACATCCGAGAGACGAATGCCCGTGCGCGAAACCTTGTCAGCATAGGCAGGACCAATGCCGCGCCCCGTGGTGCCAATGCGGCCATCGCCACGCCATTTCTCGGTCAAGCCGTCCATCTTGGTGTGGTACGGGAAGATCAAGTGGGCACGACCATCGAGCAGCAGGCGCTCTTCCACTGGCACGCCGCGCGCAACCAAGCCGTCTATCTCTTCCAGCAAGGCTTCGAGATTCAAGACCACGCCGCGCCCAATCAGGTTCTTCTTGCCATGGTGCAAGATGCCGCCAGGGATTAGGTGCAGGACGAATTTCTGGTCGTCGACATATACCGTGTGACCGGCATTATTTCCGCCAGCGTAGCGGACAACGAGGTCGGCATCGGCTGCGAGACAGTCGATGACTTTTCCTTTTCCTTCGTCTCCCCATTGGAGACCGATGACGGCGGAGGCAGGCATGCTATGCGGTGGGGTGAGCCGAAGCCCTGAGGCTCAGATTGTCCCCTCCCCGCCGTAGATGGCAAGCCGAACCGCGCCGGAATCCGCGGCTACCTTTCTGAGGGTCCTACTCGTACCGGGGCGCCCGGAACGGCGGCAGGTCGTCCTGGAAATCAGGAATGCGCCAACGCGTGTACGGCACTTCATGCCACGGCTCAAGGAACAGGATCTTGACCTCTTCGCCAGCCATGCGGCGCCAAACCGTGGCTTCAAGGCGCAGGGTGCGTACCGGCTCCTCTTGGTAGCGCCGTTCAGGCTCCCACTCGCCTTGGCCACTTTGCCGGAGATAGATGCACACGCGGAAGACATCGGACTGCACGCCGAACAGGGTTTGCAGTTCTTGCTGCTGCTCGGCATCGAGTTGCTCGGCCTGAAATCCATCGATTTCGGCGAGCTCTTCCAAGCTCTTTAAAAAGTTTTTGGGCTCGGGTTCGTCGACGCCATACACCGACTCACGCAACTCGACTTCCTGAGGATCGACATCGGCGGAATCTTGTTCGGCCAGGGCTTCTTCATCGGTCTCGTTGCGCCACTCCAACAGATTCGTGATCTTGACCGGGGGCAGGCGTGTGGTCGGCAGCATGCCGTAGAGCACCGCAGGGTGTGCGGTGTTGAGGTTGATCAAGGGGCCGATAGGCGGGTCGCCGTCGAGTGCGCCTTCGAGACCGCCTTCGCCTTCGGCGATGCGGTTGGGGTCTAAAGGGTCACCGGAATCGGCTCCAGAGGGCGCGGCGCCGTTGCCCAAGCCATCTGCCTGACCGGAACTCTCTGCGGAAGATTCCTCGCCAAGGCTGCCACTAGGTGCCTGCGGGTCATATTCCGGCATGGTCCAAATCGTGAACACGGTTTCCAGCCCAGGCGCAATCTGATCACGATCGCGAAGCTGATCGTAGTACAACTCGGGAGTGACACCCTCAACCAGGAGGAGCTCCTCCAAGGATTGCAGGCGTGTGTCAAGGTCTTCGTCGGCAAGGGAGTTGCGCGGCATTAGCGGCAAGTCGATGGTGCGACTGTCCGTTTCCATATAACGACGGATGTTTTCGACCATCGTGCGCGCTTCAAACTCCTGCAGGTCGTCGTCAAACTCGTCGCGCAAGCGATCCAAAATGCGCACCGTGCGCTCAAAGGCCTCTTCCCGATCTTCAGGACCGCCGGAGATCAGCGCCAAGATGTTGAACTTGCCATTTTCATCTTGCACGAAAGTGGTGATCTCCAGGTCCCCCATCGACAAACGCATGGGACGCGCCCAAGCATCTTCGAAGGAGTCACTTTGCGTGGCGTCGGCCTCTTCACCTTCGCCCTCTTCGCCTTCGGCGTTAGGGTCACCTTGGTCGCCGGCTCCGGGAAAGCCCGTATCTCCCATGTTGGCGCCATCCATGCCGGGGAAGGCAGTGGGCCCCGCCAAAGCACTGGACAGGCCAGAGGAACCAGCCCCAGAGCCGTCGTCCTTGAGCATGGTCAGAACTTCTTCCGCGGCAGAAACCGCAGCCATTTGCATGCGCGTCTCGACCGCACGGTTCACCGTAGCGGTGTGCGCCACTTGTGCCCCGAGAGACAGCTGGGTCACCAGCGCAATCACCAGAAACAGCACAAACAGCGTCAAGATCAGGATAACACCCTGCTCCTGAGAGGCTTGACGACGTGTTGTGCTTAGTTTCATGGTCTGGTGAGCGGAAAGGCCTTAATCAAGACGCCCACATGAACAAGATTATTCCGAAGAATCCAACCCATCTGAAGTCGGGTCAAAATACTCTCCAATCCTATCGATACTAGGGCGCTCCTTCATTTGAGGTGTAATTAGGAAGGTCACCTTCGTCTGAACACTTGAGGTTTCACTTGAGCTAAACAACCAACCAAGAACGGGGAGACTCCCGAGGAACGGAACGCGAGATTCTGCAGTTCTCTTCTCATTCAAAACGAGACCGCCAATGGCCACGGTCTGTCCATTTCGAACATAGACCTCCGTGGTTGCCGAACGAGTATTGAACGAAGGGGCACTGATTGCGCCATTCACGTCAGTTCCAATAACAATGTCCTGACCGATTCGACTAACCTCGGCAAAAATCACCAAATGAATTGTGTCAACACCAACAAGGAATGGAGTTACTTTTAACTTAACGCCAACTTCATTAGTCTTGACCGTGAAACTGGCCGTTCCGGAGGTAGAAAACCCTCCTGGCTCCAGGTAAGGAACCTTTGTTGTGGATTCGATACTGGCGGGCACTCCATTCCGAGTCACGATTGACGGCTGGGAAACAATATCCACAAGGCTTTCCTCTTCTAGAAGCTGTATCGCAGCATCAAGGAGGAAATTACTATCAATGAGTCCGATTTGGGCAACGCCACCACCACTGTCGGTCGGAAACGAGCCTCCAATTGATCGGAGGAAAGCGGCGCCATCGGCATCACGGAAAATTGGACTGTCATCCGCAATTTGGTTTACGCCGCGCTGGAACTCATCCGTGTCGATGGTCTCAATGATGACCGACTTGATTTCAACCTGAGGGCCACCGTTGTACCAAGAGTCAATTAATTGAAAAACTTCTCGTAGGTCCCGTTCTGGACCTTCAATAACCAACAAGTCTTCAACATCCCGGAAAGACCCCACCTCCGTCCAGGGCATTTGGTCTGCTTTGGCATTGGAGTTGAACACCTTTCCTCCATTCGCCATTACCATAATAGTGGCTGTGTGAGCAGGATTTTCTGCCTGCCCCTCGGCAGAAGGAGCGGCAGAGGCATCCTTCAAAAAGGAAGAATTCGCTAGCAATATTTTCTTTATATCTTCACCAGATCCCACCGGAGAAGTCAGCACCGCTCGATAATAATCGATGCCCAGCTCGGTGATTCGCACGAAGGGGAACTCTTCCTCAAAGCTTTGCGGTCCTGTGAAATCGGTGGCCCCCTGCTCCTCTTCATCTGGAAAGGGATCGCCCTCGTCGAAGAGCAGGGAGCAGGAAGGCCCCAAGGCCAACAATGGCAACAGGGCACATAGCCCAAGCGCGCGCCGGTGAAGGCGGGTCAGGAAGGGGGCCATGCAGGAGCGACTTAGGGGTCGCTCAGAGGGCAGCAATGATGTCGGCCGTGGCATCGGTCACATGAGAGTAACCGGAGATGCCGCCTTCTTCCACGATGAGAACGTAACTACCGTCTTTGGCGACCTTTTTCAGGGCGGCCTTGTAGGCTTTGGTGGCCTCGCGGATCAGCTGGTTGTAGCGGGCCGAGCCCTTTTCGACGCCTTCCTTCTGGATGGTCTTATAGGCCGGAATTTCGTCGTAGACATCGGTGGATCGCACAGTGGCGACCTTAGAGGTGCCCTTGGCGTCGAACTTGGACGCGTTGCCGTGGCGGACCTTATCGCGGTCCAACTTCACCTCTTCCTGGTTCACCGAGACTTCATCAGGCGCAGCTGCAGGCATCACCGCCTGCGCCAGTGGCGCGGCAAGGAGAAGCAGAGACGTGAGAAGGATAGCGAGGCGAATCATGGTGTCGGATGGACCGAGGATAGTCTCAGTCTAAGGCAACAACGAGGCGGAACAACCAAGGTTGGCGCATTTTTTGGCGAAACAGGCCATTTATCGACCAATTTCTGGGAATTCGCAACGAAAATGTGCAGCGCCCACGATATCTAGATACAGAACACAGTAAACCTACACAAGCTCCACCACATAAGCCGTAGGGGCTCGACAAAAAAAGTGGCCGCCAGCAGATGCTGACGGCCACGGTTGGCGGAAAAATCCACCAGCTTCGGCACGAGCCTAAACGCGTTCGCGACGGCCACCGCGGTCACGGTCACGTCCGCCACCTCGGCCACCACGATCCCGGCCGCCATCGCGACCACGGCCACCGCCATCACGGCGTGGAGCCGGACGAGAGGCTGCTTCGAGGGCTTCGGCAACTTCTTCTTCCGGCAGCATGGCGACGCGGCGCGAGAGACGGATTTTGCCCGAACGCTCGTCCACGTTGACCACCATGACGTCGATCATGTCGCCTTCTTTGCAGATGTCCTCGACCTCTTCGACACGCTCTGCAGCGAGTTCCGAGATGTGGCACATGCCCTCTTGGCCACCGCCCAGGTCGACGAAGCAACCGAAGTCTTTGACTCCAGTGACCTTGCCGTTGAAGCGCTCGCCAATCGCAATCACGCGAGTTTGCTGACGAATCCGCTCGAGGCAGGCATCGACATTTTCGGACGGGTTGCCCGAAACTTGCACGTGACCATCTTCGTCGAGGATGTTGACGTTGACGCCGTAGGTCTCTTGCAGTTCGCGAATGTTCGCGCCCTTAGGACCAATCAAGAAGCCAATCTTCTCGGCTGGAATCTTAATCGACTTGTTCGCCGGAGCATATGGGGAGATGGTGGTACGAGGACCATCGAGAGCCTCGGCCATCTTGCCCAAAATGTGCAAACGACCATCGCGCGCCTGAGCAATCGCTTCGGCAAGGATGTCCGCGGACAGGCCCTTGACCTTAATGTCCATTTGCAGGGCGGTAATGCCGGATTCGGTGCCGGTGACCTTGAAGTCCATGTCGCCATGGTGGTCTTCGGAGCCAAGGATGTCGGACAGCACGTTGTACTGGCCGGTTTCCTCATCCATGATCAAGCCCATGGCGATTCCGGCAACCGGTGCCTTCATGGGCACGCCGGCGTCGAGCATCGACAAGGTGCCACCACAGACCGAAGCCATACTGGACGAACCGTTGGACTCGGTGATGTCCGACACGATGCGCATGGTGTAGGGCCAATCGACGTGGTCGGGAAGCATTGGGCGCAGGGCGCGCTCAGCGAGAGCACCGTGACCGAGCTCGCGGCGGGAAGTACCGCGCAGCGGCTTGGCTTCACCGGTGCAGAACGGCGGGAAGTTGTAGTGCAAGTAGAACTTGCTCTTCTGCTTCTCGGAGTTCAAACCGTCGAGCCACATTTCGTCGTCGGCGGAACCGAGCGTTGCGGCCACGATGGCTTGGGTTTCGCCTCGGGTGAACAAAGTCGAACCGTGGGCGCGAGGCAGGATTGAAGTTTCGATCCAGATTTCGCGGATGGTCTTGCCATCGCGGCCGTCAACGCGCTTGTTGTTCAAGGTCATCTTGCGCTCGATGTCGTTTGCGACCTTCTTTGCGCCTTTCTTGATCTTGTACTGCTCGGCCTGCGCTTCCTCGCTGTCGCCTTCCGGCGCCATTTCCGCGATGACCTGCTTGACCCAAGTGTCGATGGCGCCGTAGCGCTCGAACTTGCCATCGGTCAGGAGCACCTGCTCCACAGCCTCTTCGCCGTACTTGGCGAGGATGGCGGCAGGAGTCTCTTCGTCGAAGGAAGGAGCTTCGACTTCAAGCTTGGCCTTGCCACACTTCTCACGAAGCTCTTCGACCATGCCAATGATGTCTTGGATGACGGCGTGACCGGCGGCGAGAACCTTAGGCACCTCGGCGTCGGGCAGCTCGACGGCACCCGCTTCCACCATGGCAACGGCACTATTCGTGCCGGACATGGTCAGGTCGAGGATGTTGTCATCGCGCTCGAGAATCGAGCGGGTGGGGTTGATCAGGACGTTGCCGTCGAGATAGCCCAAACGAATGGCCGACATGGCGCCCTCGAAAGGGATGTGCGACAGGTGAACTGCGGCCATGCCGCCAATCATCGACAGCACTTCTGGCTCGTTCTCTTGATCGTAGGAAAGAACGGCACCCATGATTTGGATTTCGTTCTGGAAGCCTGGGGCGAACATCGGGCGCACCGAACGGTCGAGCAGGCGCATGGCCAGCACTTCCTTGGTCGATGGGCGCGCTTCGCGCTTAAAGAAACCGCCCGGAATCTTGCCGGCGGCGTAGGTCTTTTCACGGTAATCGACCGTGAGGGGGAAGAACGGCAGGTCCTTAGGGCCTCCGTCTACCACCGTGCTCATGACGACAGTTTCGCCGTAGGTCACGATGACGGCTGCAGATGCCTGTTTGGCAACCCAACCGGTTTCTAAAGTAAGTGTGCGACCACCAATCTCGCGAGAGACGGTGTGCACGTTGGGGTTATTCGAGATGGTCATTTCCGCTTGATCGCCTGATGCGATTCTGTTGTTTCTTGTTTCGTTCTGTTTCCGCGTACCGCGCTAGCCTTGATCTAAGCGACCAAGCACTGGCAGTGCCACTCCCGAACCGAAATCCAACATAGATTTCTGGAGCGGGGAAAAGGAAAACGGGCACCGCAGAGTGCGATGCCCGGTCGGGGTTCAGCCACGAATCCCGAGGGATGCAAGAAGGTCGTGGTGGCGCTTCGCGTCTACTTTGCGCAGGTAGCGCAACAAACTGCGGCGGCGGGCCACTTGGCCGAGAAGGCCGCGGCGGGTGCCGTTGTCCTTCTTGTGAATCTTGAGATGCTCGGTGAGCTGCTTAATGCTCTCGGTAAGGAGGGCGACTTGAACTTCGACCGAACCAGTGTCACCCGCTTCACGGGCATACTGACTCACGATTTTTGCTTTTTCTTCTTTGCTGATGACGGGCATTTGGGGCCTCTTGAGACTCGTCGTTGGAGCTTGGCGATATACCAAACTCTTGTGCCACTATTCCCAGAGTAAGAGGTCTCCGGGCATAGGGTCGCGGGAGGATAGCACAGCGCCTCGGGCGCGTGGGCTAGAAGGCCAGGGCAGGGCCTGCAACGGCGCGGGCCCAGGCCGAGGAGATCTGGTCCAGGCTGGTGAAGAAGAAGGAACGCTCCAAAAAGCCCACCGGCAGGGTGAAGGCTTCGAGGCTGGCGGTCCAGGAGACTCCTGGCGACTGGTCCAAAGGTGGGGTGCCAATTGGGCCTCCGCTGGTTTCGCGCAGATTAGGCAGGGTCAAGCTGCCTCCGCCAGAGGAGGTGGCGGCAATCCACAGCTGCCATCGATTGCCTTCCGTGGAATCATCCTCGATGGTCATGCGATAAAGACCAAGGCCCCCGCCGAGGGCGTCGGTGAAGGGACGGGTAAAGGGATAGGCGGCACCGGTCCAGGCACCCCCGACCACAGGGATATCCGGCAGGCTCACAGCAGTCGCGCCAGGCGACACCGTTACGGAGGCCGGCACGCGGGCGACGACTTCATCGCCATCGCCATCTTGGGCATAAACCTGAAGCAGGATGTCACTCGCCGAAGCGCCTTCCAAAACGGCGGCATCGAGCAAGCTCAACTCGAGTTCTGCGGCGCCATTGGTGCCGCCCCCGCTGAGGTCGACAGCTCCAGCGCCGATGGTGGCCAAGCCAATCAACCCAGGCACGGCGCTCAGAACACTAGCGCTGCTTTCGCTGGCCGCGCCAAGGCCTGCGCCCGGCGCAACATTGAGTGGATATTGGTAATCGGTGGCGCTGGCAACCTGGTTGGTGCTCTCGGCCATGACCAGCGAAGGCACGACCAAGCTTGCTCCGGTCGAGGGCTCGAGCAGGGAACGCGAATCGAAACCAACGAAACGGTAATAGCGGTCGGCGGCGGGGAAGGTCTGGAGTTCGTGGAAGGCCACGAACCAGGCCGGGCGCTGCAAGCGCTGACTGAGGCCCGGCGAGAACAGGTTGTCGAGGTCGACTTCTTGCAATAGATCGGGATCACTTGCCGTATTGCTCTCGACTAGTAGGTTGCCCCCCACCGTGACAATGCCGCTGTTCACGCCACTGACGACAGGAGAAACTGAACCTGCGACGGCGGTTTCGGCGGTCATGGGTAGCGACATCAAGGAGCTGTCAAAACCAACCACGGACATGGTTTCATAACCGGGTACCACCAGGGTCACGGTTTGCTTGCCGCTGCGACCAGTGAACTCAATCGCGCCATCGGAACCAGTGATGCCAGAGTCGGCATTGCCGCCGCCAAAGCTTTGCACATAGGCCTTAACCCCCGAGAGCAGTTGCAGGCCGTCGCGGTCAAAGGCAATCACGCGCAGATTGCCGCCACTGGTCGCAAGGTTGTCGGCGCCGAGAAAGCCACGGAAGACCACGGTACCTGGCGAAGAAATCAGAGCTTCATTGCCGGCAACATCGGTCAGGCTGACTTCGAAGGGCAAAGGGCCCTCTACCGGCAACCCGCTCGCAAAGGCAGGTCCAATGAAGGAGCTTCCCCCTGCTGGCGTGGCACTTTCACGCACCACGGCTGCTGCCGTCGGCGGGAACTTCACCGAGGTTTGGGCGATGTCCTCGCTGGCGCGGCCATAAGGACGCAGCGCTCCGAGGTCGGTGACAAAGCGCGAGCCAAACTGCCCGGAAGGCGGACCGTAGGAGAACAACACGGGGCGCACCGTGTCATGGTTGACGTTGGTTTCATCGCCTTCGCTATCCCGCAACACCTGCACCGTGGTGCGGCGGCCATTGCGCTCGACGTAAGCAGAAAGCGTAATGTCACTGCCTGCGGTGAACACCGGCTCGCCTTGATTGGTGAAGTCCATCGCAAAGTCCACCGTGCCCGCACCCGAAGGCAGGCTATCGCTGACCAGCACCGAATCACCGGTTTCATGCGCTAACAGGGTCGTGGTGTCGGCGGCGGTTACCGAGACTGGCAAGGTCACGCGCACCGGGAACATGTCGACGTTTTCGAGATTCACCGCCGGGGTGAAGGGCGCGAAGGCCGCGGCATCGAAACCAATCGTGGCCGGCCGCGCAAAACCCAAGGTGTTAAAGCTTGCGGCAAAAGAAGACGCCAACGCCTGCGGAATAAATGCCGCATCGGTCAGCGTGTCCGCGATGGCCAATTCAATGCTCGCACTTAAGTCGAGGTTGTCATCGGTATGTGGGAAGGTGAAAACACGATCCCCGGCATGGCGATTCGAGGCACTTGCGCTACGGTCATAGCTCGCGGCGGTCGATGCCGTGGCGTTTTGCAAAGTCACCGCAGAGGTCACTCCGGTGAAATCCATTTGCTTGGAGAACACCACGACGACATCGGTGTCGTTCGGCACGGCGCCGGCGCCATCGGGCGGAAAGACCCCCAGCACTTGGGGCGCCAAGTTCACGCCATCTTTGTCCGTGGTGAAACGCAAAATGCGACCATTGGTGGGAGCCTTAAAGCGCTTGCCTTCTAAATCGGTGAGGTCATTGGTGGCGACGAGGTCATAAGTGGTGTCCGGCGTCAGCGGAATCGAAGGCAAGACGACCACGCAGCGATCCCCCGCCAGCAACTCGAAGGTCAAAGGGACGGCGGAAATCGCTTCTCCCTTGGGGAGCAACTGCAAGGACACAGCATTCACCGTGTCGGGGCGAATGGATTCGGAGAACCACAGCGCAATGGCTGCGCCAGGGTCGACTCCGGTTGCCTTCTCCGCAGGCGCAGTCGCGGTCAGGGTGGGCTTCCCGTCGAGAAGAAGCGAACCGTCTGTTGGGGCCGCAGAGGGGCCGTCTTCGCGGGGCGGCAGGACTGGGCCGCCGCCCTCGCCATTGCCACCCTCGTTGACGCTGGAAGGGTCAAAGATGGAGCCCGGGTTGCCAGTGGAACAGGTGCCTGCGTAGAGGCCCATGCTCACCAACAGGGCTAGGCCTGCGAGCCAACGCGTGGCGCGGTCAAGGGTGCGGGGTGCCGTCATAAGTGCTCCCTATAATGACGCCATCGGCCATGAGTTTCCGCCAACATTTCTCCTTGTCCCTGCAAAAAAGCCAAATTGCCCCTCGAAGGGCATGGATTTGGCTGCCATTTTGCCTCCTTGGCGCCTGCGCGGCCGCGCCTAAACCCCATACCGAAGAGGAAGGCACGACCCCGGTGGTGGCTGCCCCCGAGGAAGGCGGACCCGAGGAAGGCGCAGTTCTTGGTTCACCGGCGGGCCTGGACCTGGAAGCTTTGGCTGCGGAGCTCAGCCAAGACCCGGAACATGTGCTGAATCAGCTCGATGATGCCGAAGCTGAAGGTGCGATTGGCAGCGACCAGTTGGCCCAGTTCTCCTTGCTTTATGCCGAAGCCTCGCGCGAGCTCTTCGACCAACGACTTGCCGCAAACCGCCTCGACCCTGCTCTGGCAGAGACTCTGTGCTTGGACACGAGGGAACGCGCGCAAGCGGCCCGTGCAGCCGGTGCCGCCGAACGCGATTGCCTGCGCCTAGAGCTAGACTCCCATCAACGACTCGGGGAAAGCAAGGCTGCCTGGTCCAAGGCCAATGCCATGCGCCCCTTGCTCGACAACCTGGATGCCGGCGACCCGGAAGTCGCCGCCGACCTCCTTAGCATCGGCCAGGCGGGTTTGGCCTGGACCATCGCCGAAATCCAAGCCGGCTCCCTCACCCCGGCCGCTGCTCGACATGGTGCCACCGCCCTGGCCCGCGCTGCCGATGCCGGCCTGATGGCTGCCTTTGTCCCGCTTAGTGACCTCGCGGCCTGGCAAGGGCTGACCACCCAGGCCATGGCCTCTCTGCAAGCCGGCTTACTGCTTAGCCCGGAGAATGTCGAGTTTTATGGACGCCTGCGCCCGCTGGGGGACCAAAGTCGCGAAGCAGGCATTCGCGTATTGGAATCGGTACAGGCCGCGCATCCGAGCAACGCCACCGTGCTTTGGTATCTCGGCGAAGCGCTCTATTTACAGGGCCGCGAAGCGCGCAGTGTGGGCGACACCTTGCTGGCCTCTTCGTGCTGGGATCGCGCCGAAGACCGCTTCCATCAAGCGATGGCCTTGCGTGAGGACTACCAATCCAGTTGCGAAGACTGGTTGTTCTTAGTCCGTACCCAACGAGGTTGGACCTTGCGCGATGAGGGTCGTATCGATGATGCCGCCTCGAGTTTGCTCAACACCTTGCGCCAGAATCCCGAGCGCCTAGAGCCAACCTCGGCGCCAGAAAGTCTGCACTTGGCGATCGATGCCATCGTGGCGGATTACTTCCGCGCCAATGACCTCAAGAATGCTCGGTCCTTCTTGCGCCAAGTTTGCGCCGTGCGCAATGACGAAGGCAACTGGTGCAACAACCTGGGATTCTTCTGTCGCGATTTGGGAGTGATGGCCATGGAGGCCGGCGACGTCGAGCAAGCGGCGGAGTTGTTCGAGGAATCTTGGGAAGCCTACAGCCGTGCTGTGGAGCTACTCCCTGAAGATGCGCGTGTGGTCAATGACCGCGCCCTGATTGCGGTTTATTATCGCGACGAAGATCACGACCTGGCGGAACAAGAGTTGCATAGGGCTATTGACCTAGGCACTGCTGCACTGGCTGAAATGGACGAAAATGTTCCGGAATCGGAACATGAGTACGTCGATATGGCGGTTGGCGATGCCTGGGAGAACCTCGCCTACCTCTACCTCGTGCGTAGGGGTGAAATTGGCGAATCTGAGCACTTTCTACGCCAAAGCGTGAAACATTTCCCCTACGAAGAACGTACTGGAGTACAGCGCCTGCGCATAGTGCTCGCTGAACTCCGCAAAGAGAACCCATGATTACCTCCCTAGTCCTCGCCTTTGCCCTGCAGGCTTCTGACCTAGAAGCTGCCGTCGCCAACGCCTCCTCGCTTGGCGATAAGGGCCAATTCTCCGCCGCCGTCAGTACCTTAGAAGATGCTGGCGTCACCGATTCCCAAGATGCTGGCGCGTGGCATGCCTACGCCACTTGGGGCACCCGCCAGTTGGAAAATGACATCGCCGCAGGCCGCATCGCTGGCTTGGAAATTGTCGATGAGTTCATGGAGATGGCATGGCGCCTGGAAAAGGCCTCGCAGTGCAATGATGCCCCGGTGCAAGTTTGGGTCGATTGGTCTGAAGTGCTACTCAACGCCAATGACATTCCCAACAGCCTGAAAACTTTGGAAGATGGCCTAAGCGCCTTCCGCAACGATGCCCTCCTCCTGGCCCAACGCGGCCGTGTACAACTCGCCAAATCCCGCGCCGCGAAAGAGAACGGCAACGAAGAATCGGCTGCGGAACTGAAACAAGCCGCGGAAGCGAGCTTCCGTAAGGCGATTTCTTCGGCGCCAAAAACTGCCGCGCCACGCCTGCGCTTGGCGGAACTGTTGTGGCTCGACTACCTCGAGGGTGGCGCCAGCAGTGAACCGCTGAAGAAGCAAGCGCTCGAAAGTTGGGTTGCTGCCGCAAGCAACGACCCCGAAGGCGTCGACCCCAATGTCCTCTATCAGTGGCTGGGTACGGAATCTGTGCCGGTTTACGACAAGTTGATCGAAGCTCAACCCGAAGAGGTTCTGCACTACTGGTATCGCGGCTCCGCCTTCTACGCTCTTGGCCCTGACAATTGGCCGAAGTTGCGGGACGACTTCCTAAAGGTCCTGGAAATCAACCCGGACTTTTCAAATGCCTACTACTTCCTTGCCGATGGCGCCATGCAACGTGGCGCACAGCAGTCCACCAGTGGTGATCAAGACACTGCCGAACGCGCTTACAGCGCAGCCGCTGGCTTCTGGGCCGAGTACCTCAAGGGTTTTGGCAACCAGTACCGCATGCAGCTCAAGCAAGCAGGCGGTGACGGCGGCTTGTCTGTGGCCCAGAACATGAACTGGCTAGCCGGCAAGAAAGACTACGAAACTGGAGTGGTGTTGCTGCGCTGGGCTGTGGGCACGATTCCAGACTATGCCGACGCCTGGAACAACCTCGCCTACTTCCTGCGCGAAACCGGCGAATCAGAAGCCTCTCGCGATGCATATCAGCGCGCCCTGGAGCTGCAACCGACCGATCCGCAGGTCATGAACGATTACGCGGTCATCTTCCATTACTACCTCATGGAGCGCCTGGATTACGCGGAAGAGCTGTACATCCAAGCTGCTGAGCGGGCTCAAGAAATGCTCGACAACAACGAGGTTGCGGAAGGAGACATGCAACGCATCACCATCGCGCTACGTGACGCCAAGAACAATCTGCGCAAGCTGAAGAAAGGCGAAACTGAGGAATAATCACCCTTTGAAACACTGGTCATTGCGCCAGAACGGCAGCCTGGGGATTTAGTCCTCAGGCTGCTATCCTTTGAGACGATGAAAATCACCATCGGCGGCGACGACGAGGTGGCCTTCCGCTTAGCGGAAGCCTTGATGCTCGACCATGAGGTCAGCTTGATTCTGCCTGCGGGCTCGCGCGAGACGGCTTTAGATAAGCTCGACGTGCGCGTGCACCATGGCTCAATCACGGCGGCGGCTACCCTCAAGCAAGCGGACATTGATGCCGCGGATTACTACGTCGCTTGTTCGCAAGCCGATGAAAGCAACCTGGTGAGTTGTGCGGAGGCGAAACGATTAGGCGCGCGTGATGTCACTTGTTTCTTGCGTCGCCATGAAGTGCAGACCAATGAACTGGAAGCCGAAGCTTTGGCGCGGTCCCTGCACATCGACCAAGTCGTTCTGCCTGCCGTGCGTCTCGGTCGCGAGATCATCAAGATTGTGATGGTTCCCGGTGCACTCGAAGCCGATTCCTTTGAGAATGGTCGCGTGCGCTTGGTGCGGCGGCGCATTGCGGAAGACTCCCCCATCACTCGGGGAACGCTGAAAGAGATTGGCATCCCACGAGGGGTTGTATTGGTCTTTGGGCAACATGGCGAAGACAAGGGCTTTATCCCCAAGGGCGACACCCGCTTCCAAGCGGGCGACAAAATTACCGCCATGGGCAGCCTAGAGGGCATCAATCGCTTGCTCACGCAATACCTGGTCGACCCCACCCTAGGTCGCAATCCGCAACAGGCGGTCGTGGTGGGCGGCGGCTCGGTTGGTTTTGGCGTGACCGAACGGCTGGAAAAAGCAGGGTGGACGGTCAAGCTGATTGAATCCAATGAACAGCGCGCGCTAGACATCGCCCCACGCCTGAAATCCCTGGTTCTCCTTGGAGATGGCACAGATCTCGAGTTACTACAACAGGAAGCAGTCTCTGATTCGCCGGTGTTGATTGCGGTAACCTCAAGCGATGAAAAAAACTTGCTGATTTCGCTGCTTGCGAAACGCATGGGCGTGCCGCGCATCCTCACTCGGGCGGACAAAGCCTCGAACGAATGGCTGTTTGAACAAGTAGGGATTGATGTCGTCCGTAGTGCCACCGGTGCTGCCATTCGCGCGGTGGAGCGGCGAGTCAATCGTGCCGACCGCGACCTCATGGCCGAGTTTGATCATGGCGAGGCTCGCGTCCTGCGCCTGACCATTCCGGAAGGCTTGCCGCCAACCCCGCTCTATGCCATGAGCGCACCCGTAACCGCCATCGTCGGGGCCGTTCTCCACGAGGACAAAGTCATCATTCCCCAAGGCCGCGACACTCTGCAAGGCGGCGACAATATTCTGGTGTTCTGCACCGCGGAAGATTCTGAGGCCACCCACGAGTTTTTCGAAAACTTCACGGCCCCCACACCAGCCGAGTAAGTCGGCCTCCCAATGCGCTTAGCCCTCGTTCTCGGAGTCATTGGCCGCTTGCTGCTGGTGTTCTCTCTGGCTTTCCTCGCCCCCTTGGCGATGGCCACCTGGGATGCCGTTCACGAAGTCGGCACTTGGTGGGAATGTGCTGAGTTTGCGATTGCCGCTTGCATCACCTTGGTCGGTGGACTCGTGCTGCGCTCCTTCTCGGGAACTGCACCTGACTTCCGGCGTGCCGAAGCTTTGGCAGTGGTCGCCGGCTCCTGGTTTGTGGTCGCGCACTTTGCCGCCATCCCTTACTTCTTTTCAGGACTCGGCTACGTCGACGCCTTTTTTGAGTCCATGTCTGGACTCACCACGACTGGCGCCACCATTCTGCAGGACTTCAGCCAATACGGCCGTGGTTTCTTCTTATGGCGCTCGATGACGCAATGGTTTGGCGGCTTGGGCGTAATCGCATTGTTCGTCGTGGTACTTCCGCAGTTGGGTGTAGCAGGTCGGCAAATCATGTTCGCCGAAGGCTCCGACGCCACCGCCGATGTCATCAGTCCCAGCGTGCGTGAATCCGCGCGTCGTTTGTGGCTGCTTTATGTATTCCTAACCCTGTGCGAGATCATGCTGCTGCACAGTGTGGCTGGCATGACCCTATATGAATCGGTTTGCCACGCCATGACCACCATGTCTGCGGGCGGCTTCTCGCCCAATCCGGCGTCGATTGCCGGCTATGCCAACCCCACGGCAGAATGGATTTTGACTGTATTCATGATCCTTTCCGGCATGAGCTTTCCCTTGATTTGGATTGGCCTGACGCGCCGCCCAAAGGAATTTTTGCGCGACGGCGAGTTCCGCTTTTACATTCTCGCTCTGGGCACCATCGCAATCACTCTTGCGGTGCTTCTGGCGGGTGGCCTGCCGGGCGAGGAGTCCCTGCGCACCAGCTTATTCCAATCTGCCAGCCTGATTTCCTCCACGGGTTATGCCAGCGTCGACTACGCCCAAGAACCGTGGACCGATGGCATGCGTGCGCTCCTGGTCGTGATCATGCTGATTGGCGGCTGCGCAGGCTCGGCCGCGGGTGGCGCCAAATCGATTCGTGCATTACTGACCCTGAAGTTCATGTGGCGAGAATTTACGCGGGTGCTGCACCCGCGCGGGGTCATACCTCTACGCCATCGCGGCCGTGCAGTACCTGAAGAAGCCATGCGCGCCATCTTGAACCTCGTCATGTGCTATGTCATGACCTACCTGGCTGTGGGTGTTCTGCTGGCCCTGATTGGCAATGATCTCGTGGTCTCCTTCAGCGCCAGTCTGGCTTGCGTCGGCAATATTGGCCCTGGCTTCGGCGCAGTCGGACCGATGGAGAACTTCGCGACGCTGGATCCCATTGCTCGTTACATCTTGACCTTAGGCATGTGGATGGGACGCTTAGAATTGATTGCGGTGTTGGTTCTCCTCCACCCGCATGTGCTGCGTTCCGTTCGTTGGGGCGCAAGTAAAGCCTCGGCCAAGCGCGCGTGATTAAGTACCTCGGCTCGAAGCGGGTTCTGTTGCCCGCGATTCGCGAGGCAGTGAGAGACCTGCAGCCGAGCGGCACCGTATTGGATTTGTTCTCGGGCACATCGCGGGTCGGGCAAGTGCTCAAACAAGATGGCTATCAAGTCATTGCTAATGACCACAACAGTTACGCAGCAACGATTGCCCGCTGCTACATACAGGCAGATCGTGAATCTTGGCTGAACCACGCACAGCAGGAGATTGGTCGGTTACAAGACATTGCCGATGCCAACCCGGTTGAGGGGGACAATCTTGGTGGCTGGTTCACCCAAAGTTATTGCCGCGAAAGCCGCTATTTCCAAGAAGCCAATGGCGTGCGCATCGAAGCCGTCCGCGAAGCCATTCAAGCTGGCGCTTATGACCCCGAGCTAGAGGCCATTCTCCTGGTGTCCCTGATGGAAGCCGCGGACCGCGTCGACTCCACTGCCGGTGTGCAAATGGCCTATCTCAAACAATGGGCGCCACGCGCGCATCATGCCCTGGAGCTGCGCATGCCAGAGTTATGGCCACGCCCCACCTCCGGCCCGTGCCAAGCTTGGCGCAAGGAAGCACTCGAAGCGGCCCAGTCTTTTTCTGGCGGCTTGGTCTATTTAGACCCACCGTACAACCAGCACTCTTACCTCGGCAACTACCACATTTGGGAAACGCTAGTGCGCTGGGATGCCCCAGAGACTTACGGCATTGCCTGTAAGCGCACCGATGTGCGCGAGCGCAAAAGCGCCTTCAACTCCAAACCGGGCTGTGCCGTCGCCATGGAGGAAGTCCTGCGCGAGCTCCACGGCTGCCCGCTCTTGGTCTCCTTCAGTGACGAGGGTTACCTCGCGCGCGAACAGATGGAGTCGCTATTGAGGGTCCATGGCACGGTGGAAACGCGCGCCTTCGGCCACCCCCGCTATGTCGGCGCCAAAATCGGCATCCACAATCCGCAGGGCGAGCGCGTAGGCAAGGTCTCCCACGTCAGGAACCAGGAGTACCTATTCTTGGTTCGGCCTCCCTCATGAATGCCCCCCTCCCCCCCCAATGAGAAGGAGCGAATGCACTCGCTTCGTCTCCAAAACCTTCTCGACACTGCGGCAGAAGGGGCTTTCGATCACTTGGCTGAACTCGCCGCTGCCATATGCGGCACACCAATCTCTTTGGTGAGCCTGGTCGATCAAGATCGGCAGTGGTTTAAAGCTCGCTATGGCCTTGCCGCATTCGAGACGCCAAGAGAGCATGCCTTTTGCTCCCATGCGATTGCAGATGCCTCAATCATGGTGGTCGAAGACGCTACCGAAGACGAACGCTTTGCCGAGAACCCCTTGGTTACGGGGGATCCACATATCCGGTTTTATGCGGGCGCGCCCTTGGAGATTTCTCCAGGCATCAGGTTGGGCACTCTTTGCGTCATCGACAGCAAACCAAGAACCCTGAATGATCACCAGCTCAAGGCATTAGGCATCTTGAGGAATGCTGTGGTGAACCTCATTGAGCTTCGGCGAGCACGAATCGAGTTAACAGCACTCTCCCACGCCTTGCCTATTTGCGCGTGGTGCCGCAGCGTTCGTGTCGAGAACCAGGGCCAGAAAGACTGGCAGCCATTGCACGAATACATTGCACAAACTATCCCTGTCACGCACGGCATTTGTCCCCCCTGCGTCAAATCGGCCAACTAGTCTTGGCTCAGCCTTCGTGCATCGTGATGTAGTCACTCATTTCGCGCACTTGATCTTCGATCAAATCGCGAATAGAGAGCACACCGAGCAAGTTGCCCTCATCATCGAGCACCGGCAGGTGACGAATATGGTGGCGTTGCATGAGGAAGCGGGCGTCATTCGCCTTGTGGTCTCCCCCAGCGCAAATCAGTTCGGTGGTCATGACGTCGCCGACTTGCACGCTATCGACATCGAGATTGTTCAGAAGCACGCGCTTTAAGACATCGCGCTCTGTAAACATACCGACCACTTTGGGGCCATTCATGATGATGGCACAACCGACATTGGCCGCAGCCATTGCCTTTGCCGCATCGCGCACCGTGGCTTGCGGACTAATGCTGACGACGCGTTCTTGACGGCCGACGATGGATTTGAGTCTAGTCATAGGCGCTTTCCTCTGTGAAACAGGCCAGGTGCCATGCGGGGGCAGGGCTTTTTTGGCGTAACTTAAGCATACACCGGAAAAACTGGGTTGCGCTGAGTTTCAAAAATCAGCGAGGTTTGGATTTGAGCCACCTCCTTCCGCGTGGTGAAGGCGTCTAGGGCCAAATCACGCAGAGCATCGGCGTCGGCGACGGCGACATGGACCAAGAAATCGAAGGCTCCGGCAAGGTGGAAAAAGGCCAGAGTGGCTGGGAGAGCCAGGACGTGATTGCGAAATCCTTCTACTTCGCGGCGGGAATGCTGTTCCAACCGCACTTGAATCATGGCTTGGAGGCCGATGCCTACTGCTCCTGGATCTACCGTGGCATGAGCCCCGCGCAGGACCTGGTCTCGCTCCAAGCGACGAACTCGCTCCAAACAGCTGGAAGGCGCCAAACCGACGGCCGCAGCAAGCTGCTTGTTGCTCAGGCGCGCATTATTCTGCAATTGCCCCAATATTTCGTAGTCGATTCGGTCCATAACCCTATTCTAGCCGCAAAAACGCAGTCAATTCGATGGCGAATCCTAGATTCTTCGGCGAAAATTTGGTCATGAACTCGCGCTTCCCAGAACACCTTCAGACCTCGCTCGTCCATGGCGGCCGCCGCGATTTCCGCGAGCAAGGCGTTCACGCCCCGCCGATTGATTTCTCCAGTACCTATCCGCTGAAGGATCTGAGCGAGGGGCGCGACAGCATTGATGCGCTCGCTGCTGGCGACGCCAGGGCGGCCACGCCAATCTACTCCCGCCTGCACAACCCCACGGTTGCGCGCTACGAGGAAGCCTTTGCCGCCCTTGAGGGTGCAAGCGATGGCATCGCCTTTGCCTCGGGCATGGCAGCGATTCACGCTGTGCTGCAAAGCTTGCGTTTACGCGACATGCAAGATGGTGGCACGCGCAATCGCATTGTGGTGGTACGCCCCTTGTATGGCTGCACCGACCATTTGCTGGCGAGCGGATTATTGGGTTACGACGCTGTGTTCGTCGATGAAGCGAGCCTGGCTGGCGCATTGACCGAAGAAACGGCCCTGGTGGTGATTGAGACCCCAGCCAATCCCACCCTAGATTTGATTGATCTGCAAGCGGCTCTAGATGCTGCGGGCGAGATTCCGGTGATGGTCGACAACACCTTCGCCACCCCCATCTTGCAGAACCCCTTGAAGATGGGCGCGACCTTTGCCGTGCACTCGGCAACCAAGTTCTTGGGTGGTCATGGCGACGTGCTCGCTGGCATTGTCGCCACCGATTCGGTGTGGGCCGCACGCATTCGCCAGGTGCGCATTTTGACCGGGGGCAACCTCCACCCGATGGCTGCTTATCTCCTACACCGTAGCTTGCCGACTTTGGGCTTAAGGGTGGAACGCGCTCAGGAAAATGCACAGATTCTCGCCGAGCGCTTGGCGGCACACCCATTGGTGGCGCACACCAACTACCCGGGCTTACCGGGTGCCGACCCGAAAGGAATTCTGAAAACACAAATGGCAGGCCCCGGCTCGGTGATTGCGATAGAACTCGCTGGAGGGTTCGCCTCAGCTTCGGCCATGATGCGCGCCGTCGCACTGTTCACCCCAGCGGTGAGCTTGGGTGGTACCGACAGCCTGATTGAGCACCCAGCGGGCCTTACCCACCGTATTGTGGGTGAAGGTGGCCGCGAACAAGGTGGCATTACCGAAGGCATGCTGCGCCTAGCGATTGGCATCGAACATGTCGAAGACCTGTGGGGTGACCTGGAGCAGGCGCTCCAGGTCACGGCCAAGGAAGGCGCAGCCTAGGCGATTACGACTGCGCTTCTTCTGCGGCCAGGACGACCTCTAGCATGTCCACCAAGCTGTCAGGGTTGAGCGAAATCGAATCGATCCCGCGTTCGACCAACCACTTGGTGATCTCCGGGAAGTCCGAGGGTGCCTGACCACAGATGCCGACGTACTTGCCCTGCTTGCGGCAGGCCTTAATCGCCATTTCCATTAAGCCAAGTACCGCGGGATTGCGCTCGTCGTAACCGGTCAACATGCCGGAGTCGCGGTCGACGCCAAGCGTGAGCTGGGTGAGGTCGTTGGAGCCAATCGAGAAGCCGTCAAAATGTTCGAGGAAGGCTTCGGCCAGGATGGCATTACTCGGCAGTTCGCACATCAAGTAGATTTTGAGCCCGTCCTTGCCGCGCTCCAAGCCATGTTCTGCCATCTTCGCCAGTACCGCCTGGCCTTCTTCGACGGTGCGCACAAAGGGCACCATCGGGATGAGATTGTCGAAACCCATTTCTTCGCGCACGCCTGCAAGTGCTGCGCACTCCATGGCAAAGGCCTCGGCGAACTGCGGTGAGAAGTAGCGCGCCGCGCCGCGCCATCCCAGCATCGGGTTCTCTTCGAAAGGTTCGTAACTGGTGCCGCCGAGCAGGGCCGCGTACTCGTTGGACTTAAAGTCGCTCATGCGCACGACCACCGGCCGCGGATAGAAGGCCGCGCAAATCGTCGACACGCCCTCTGCCAAGCGCCGCACGAAGTAATCCCGAGGACTGGGATAGCCAGCCATCACCTTCTCGACCTGACGACGGGTATCGCCATCAAGATGCTCGAAATCCAACAGAGCCTGCGGATGGACGCGAATGCTGTTGTTGATGATGAACTCCAAACGTGCCAAGCCAACGCCGTCGGCCGGCAGGCCGGAGAAGCTCAAGGCCTGTTGCGGGTCACCAACATTGAGGTACATCTGGGTGCGTGGCTTACGTCGCCCCTCAAGTTGAATGGTGTCGGTATGAAAGGGCAGTAAGCCTTCATAAACGTGGCCGGTTTCGCCTTCTGCGCAAGACACCGTGACATCGGAGTGACTGGGGATGCGCTCGGTGGCATCGCCGACGCCGACCACAGCAGGAATCCCCAGCTCACGCGCAATGATGGCCGCGTGACAGGTGCGGCCACCGCGGTTGGTCACAATCGCCGAGGCGGTTTTCATAACCGGCTCCCAGTCCGGGTCGGTGATGTCCGTCACCAGGACATCGCCCGGGTGCACTTCGTGCATGTTTTCAGAGTCCAAAATCACCTTGGCCTTGCCCTTAGCAATGCGCTTGCCGACGGCACGCCCTTCGCACAGGACCGGACCAGTGCCTTCCATTTGGAACACCTCATGGACATAGCCGCGCTTCTCTTGGGAGTGCACGGTTTCCGGCCGCGCCTGCAAGATGTACAGCTGGTTATCTAGGCCATCGCGCGCCCATTCGATATCCATCGGCGTCGGCTGACCACGTTCGGCAGAGTAGTGATCTTCAATCGCGATGGCGAAGCGCGCCAGTTCTTCTGCCTCTTCATCGCTGATGCAGAAGCGGCGGCGCTCCTCCTCTAGAACCGTGACATTGCGCACCGTATTCGGGGTGTCCGGATCGCGGTCGTACACCATCTTTTCCTGCTTATCACCCAGGCGCCGCAGCAAGATTGGCCGACGGTTGGCGCGCAGCGCACCTTTGTGGACATGAAATTCATCTGGGTTCACAGCGCCCTGTACTACGTTTTCACCTAGGCCATAAGCGGCATTGATGAGAACCAAGTCACGGAAACCGGTTTCCGTATCCAGGGTGAACATTACGCCAGAGGCACCACGGTCGGAGCGGACCATTTTCTGTACGCCGACCGAAATCGCGATTTCTTCAGCGGCATAACCTTTGTGCGCGCGGTAGCTAATCGCGCGGTTGGTGTAGAGGCTTGCATAAACACGCCGACACTTATGCAGGACGCGCCCTGAACCGCGCACGTTCAAAAAGGTTTCTTGTTGTCCAGCGAAAGAAGCGTCGGGCAAATCCTCTGCGGTGGCCGAACTGCGCACAGCGACGTCGTAGTTGGGGCCATATTCCTTTTCGCGCTCGCGGTAAGCGTTGCGGATTTCCTCGGCCAAGTCCTCGGGCATGGTGGCCTCTTCGATCCATTGCCGAATCAGCGATCCGGTTTCTTCCAAACGATCCAAACGCGTGGGGTCGAGGGCAGCGATTGCCTCGTCGATGCGCTCAGTTAAGGAGTTGGCGCGAAGGAAATGCCGATAGCCCTCGGCCGTAACGGCGAATCCATCGGGAACACGCACTCCCAGGGATGACAAACCGTTGACCAGCTCACCGAGGGAAGCATTTTTGCCGCCTACCGCGGGAAGGTCGGCCAAGCGAATGGCAGAAAAGGGAAGGATGAAGCTCATAGCCGCTGGCCTAAGGCCAACGAAAGTCTACTCCAATTCCGGCCGGCTCTGAAATTCCTTTAGCGCCTCGGGATTTGCCAGCGCTTGGGTGTTGCGCACGGGGCGTCCGTGAACGACCTCTCTCACCGCGATTTCCGAGATTTTCCCGCTCCGCGTGCGCGGAATATCCTGCACTTCGAGGATGATTGCGGGCACATGGCGCGGCGAGGCATATTTGCGAATGCGTTGGCGAAGCTGATTCGACAGGTTTTCGCTGAGGTGATGTCCTTGTTGCATACGCAAGAACAAGACCACGCGCTGATCGCCGTCGCCAGTGTCTTGGCCGATGACGACGGCTTCGAGTACCTCGGGAGCTTGCTCGACTTGGCGGTAAATTTCAGCGGTGCCGATGCGTACGCCACCAGGGTTCAAGGTGGCATCGGAGCGGCCATAGACCACCATGCCGCCGCTCTCGCGCAGTTCGACCCAATCCCCGTGGCGCCAAATGTTGGGATAAGTATCGAAGTAGGCCTGGTGGTAGCGCTGGCCATCGTGATCCCGCCAAAACTCGGTGGGCATGGACGGAAAGCTCTTGGTGCACACCAGCTCCCCAGCCTCGCCGACCATCGCTTGGCCAGCGGAATCCCAGACCTCGACCGCCATCCCCAGGCCGCGGCGCTGCAGTTCCCCTAAGCGCACAGGAACCACGGGGCAACCCAGAGCGAAACAACTCAAGATGTCGGTCCCGCCAGTAATCGAAGCCAGCATCAGGTCTTGCTTCACCTGCTCATAGACCCAGCTGAAGGATTCTTCGACTAGCGGGGAACCGGTCGACAAGATGGCGCGCAGGGCGCTGAGGTCATGACTTTGGCCTGGACTCACCTCAGCCTTCTTCGAGGCATCGAGAAACTTTGCCGAAGTCCCGAAGACCTCTAAGTTTTCCTCGGCGACCATCTTCCACATAGCGCTGGCGTCGGGGAAGAAAGGATTGCCGTCGTAAAGCACGACGGTGGCGCCTTGCGCCAGGCCACTGACTAGCCAGTTCCACATCATCCATCCTGTCGTGGTGAAGTAGAACAAACGTTCTCCTGCGCGCAGATCGACATGGAGCTGATGCTCTTTCCGATGCTGCAACAGAGTTCCCCCTTGGCCATGCACTAGGCATTTTGGCTTGCCGGTGGTTCCACTCGAAAACATGATGTACAAGGGATGAGCGAAGGGCAATGCGGCGAAGGTCAAGGGCGTGTCAGCCGCCGTAGCCAAAAGCTCTGGCCAGAGATGGCGCGCACAGCCCTGGCTTGCCGCCTGCATAAAGCCTTGGGCATGTTCCGCTCCATCTGCGCCCAAGAACGGCACTAGCACCACGTGTTCCAGAGTGGGAAGCCCAGCCACAATGTCCTGGAGCTTGTCGGCCTCAATCAGCGGCTTGCCTTTGTAAAGGTAGCCATCGGCCACGAGCAACACCTTGGGTTCAATCTGCCCGAAGCGGTCGAGCACACCATCCACACCAAAGTCTGGCGAGCAGGATGACCACACTGCGCCCAAACTGCTCGCGGCCAACATGCCGATGACCGCCGCCGGCAAGTTTGGCAAAAAGGCCGCAATCCGATCTCCAGGAACCACACCCCAAGCCTCGAGTTGGGCACGCAGGCAGCGCACTTGCTCGGCAAGTTGCGCAAAGCTCAGTTGTTCGCGACGGCTATCTTCTCCGCGGAAGACCAGAGCCGGGAAGTTGTCCCTGCGCGCGAGCAGGTTCTCGGCAAAGTTCAGTTTGGCCTGTGGAAACCATGCTGCACCGGGCATGGCGTCGGCACCAAGAATGGTTTCGCCACGATCCCCGCGAATCTCGCAGAAGTCCCACACGGCAGCCCAGAAGGCCTCCCGCTCCGCAACCGACCAGGCGTAAAGGCGTTCATAGCCGGCCTCGGCAGCTGCAGGGTCGATGGGCAAGCCAACGGCCTCGGCAAAGGCAGCCATTTGGCTCTGTTGCACCTGCGCAGCCGTCGGCTGCCAAAGCACAGGAGCCGCAGTCGCCATATCAGTCGATGACCTTGTGGGCGCGCCCAACCTTGACGAATGCCTTCACCGCGAAGCGAATCTGTTCTTCGCTATGGCCCGCGGAAATCTGCACCCGAATCCGCGCCTGCCCTTTCGGCACCACTGGGAAGCTGAAGCCGATGACATAAATGCCCTCGTCAAGTAAATCCTTGGCCAAGTCCGCGGCGAGGCGGGCGTCGCCCAACATGATCGGCACGATGGGATGCACGCCTTCCTTAATCGCGAAGCCGGCTTCGGTCATCATGCTGCGAAACAACGCGGTGTTGCTTTCTAGGCGGTCACGCAATTCGGTGGTGGCGGACAAACGATCAAACACCGCAATGCTTGCCGCAACAATCGGCGGCGCCACCGAGTTCGAGAACAGATAAGGGCGCGAACGGTTGCGCAAGGCATCGACGATGACCTTCGGCGCACAAGTAAAGCCGCCACTCGCTCCGCCTAAGGCCTTGCCCAGGGTACTGGTGATGATGTCGACGCGACCCATCACGCCACAATGTTCATGGGTGCCGCGGCCGGTCTTGCCCATGAAACCAGTGGAATGAGAATCATCGACATGAACCAAGGCGCCGTATTGATCGGCGAGATCACACACCTGATCCAATTTGGCGATGTACCCGTCCATCGAGAATACGCCGTCAGTCGAAATCAAGATGCGGCGCGCCCCGCCTTCACGAGCTTCCTTGAGGCAGCGCTCCAAATCTTCCATGTCGTTATTGGCGTAGCGAAAGCGTTTGGCCTTGCACAAGCGCACGCCATCGATGATCGAAGCATGGTTCAATGAATCGGAAACCACTGCGTCTTCTGGACTCAGTAGCACTTCATATAACCCGCCATTGGCGTCGAAGCAGCTGGTGTAGAGAATGGTGTCCTCGAAGCCGAGGAAGGTCGAGATCTTCTCTTCGAGTTGCTTGTGGATGTCTTGGGTGCCGCAAATGAAGCGCACCGAAGACATGCCAAAGCCGCGCTCGTCCAGGCAATCGCGTGCGGCTGCAATCAACGCCGGGTCATCGGACAGGCCAAGGTAATTGTTCGCGCAAAAGTTGAGGACCTCTTTGCCGCTCGCCACGCGAATTGCCGCGTCTTGGGGGGTGGTGATGACGCGCTCTTCCTTCCACAGCCCTGCGTCGCGGATTTCTTGGAGTTCGGCGGCGATGCCGTCGAGGAAAGCTTGTCGGCCGGATGCGGCGCCTACGGAGGAGTCACTCATTTCAATTAAGCAGAGGGGTCTAACACGACTTTATGGGCTTCCGCGCGATCCAATAGTGCGATGCCTTCATGGAAGCCGTCGAGCGGCATGCGGTGAGTCACAATGTGATCCAACTTGAGCCCGCGCTCGAGCAGGGAGAGCATTTCTTCCCAGGTCGCGAACATGCGGCGGCCCAAAATGCCCTGCCAGCGCAGCCCGCGGAAGATGAAGTCTTGGGAAAACTGAGGAAGTTCCAAACCAGAACCCGAGGGAATGCCGAGCTGCATCATTTCCCCACCGGGGTACAGCGCACTCATGCAGGATTGGATCGCGATTGGCGCACCCGACATTTCGAGCACGACATCGACACCGCCATCGGTGCGATCGCGAATTTCCTGCACCAAATGCGGGCCTTCATCCTGCGGATCGAGGATGTGGATGGGCACTTTGCTACCAAGCCCATTCGCCCATTTGCGCGCGCGCTCCAAGTGGCCGGGAGCGACCTCGGTGATAGTCAAGCTCTTGGCGCCTTCAAAGGCCACGACTGCGGCGGCCATGGCGCCAATCGCACCGTAGCCAGACACGAGCACATGACGCCCGGCAATGCTGGTCGCGGATTGCACGGTATGCACCGCGTTGCCGAGGGCATCTAAAAAGGAACCGATTTCGGGGCTGACGACATCGGGATTGAGTCGCACCAAGTTGGTACTCGGCACCACCACAAATTCGGCAAAGCAACCATCGCGGTGCAGACCGGCAATCCGTGTGCGCTCACACACATGTTGGTTGCCCGCGCGGCAGGCGCGACAACGCCAACACACCAGGTGCATTTCGGCGGACACGTAATCGCCGACTTCCCAGCCTTCGACGCCTTCGCCAAGACTTTCAATATGGCCGCAGAACTCGTGGCCGATGATGACCGGCGGCTGCAGCATGGGAGTGACTGAAGGGTCCCAGTGAAAAATATGGCGGTCGGTGCCACAAATGGCCGTACGCGCCACCTTGACGCGCACTTCCCCCGCCGTGGGTGTCGGAGGCTCGAGGTCGTCGGCAAGGGCTGCCGCGCCGGCCTCGGGACGAATCATCTGGATGGCACGCATCGTCCATGATTCTAGCGAAGCCTGACCGCCAACGAGGCTAGGCTTCGAAGGCCTTCGAAGAAAGCACCAGGTCGCGATTCGCCGAAACCGCGAGCGCCAGGCCCAAGGCCAAGCCGGAGACAATCATCGAGCTCCCGCCAAAGGAAATCAGCGGCAGTGGCAAGCCTGTGGTCGGCCACACCCCCATGGTCACTCCGGCATTCAAAATCAGGTGAATCAAGAAGTGGCTACCGATGCCCGCAAGCACAAAGCGAGTGAACGGATCGCGGTGCCGCGAGGCAGCTCCCAGAAGTGCCATCGACATGCCCATATAGAGCAGAACAAACAACCCTGCCCCAAGCAGGCCGCCCTCTTCGGCAATCACCGGGAATACAAAGTCGTTGTGACGTTCGGGCAGGCGATCTAAGCGGTTTTCTGGCCCCTCCCCCCAACCAAATCCCGTAAGTCCGCCTGTGCCCACAGCAAGCTTGGCATGCCACAGGTGATAGCCCTCGGCAGCAATCTCCGCCTCGGTCAGTTGGTCCTGGTGCCACCAAGTCAGAATGCGCTCCTTCTGATAGTCCTGAATGAAAAACCAGCCGGCCGGGGCCACTAATGCGGGCAGGAGCACCAGCCAGCGCATGCTTTTCTTGGGCAAGCCGACGACCCAGACCATGGCCAAGAGCAGCGGGGCGAAGACCAGGGCGGTACCGAGGTCAGGTTCAATCAGAATCAAGAACGCTGGGACTGCAGTCATGGCGACAGGCTTCCAAATGTCGAGCAGCCCCCGCGGCCGCGGGTGGTCGGCAAACCATTTCGACAGCGCCACGATCAGGGCCAGCTTCATGAACTCGGAGGGTTGCAGCTTGAATCCTGCGAACAAATCAATCCAGCGCCGTGAGTTATTGGTTTCGCGGCCTACGATGAGCACCAACACCAGCAAAAACAGGGAGGCGGCATAGATGAAATAGGCATGTCGACGCCAACGTCGTACGCCATAGAGCATGGCAATGACCGCGCAAACGCCCAGGACCGCGATGCGCAAGACATGTCCAGAGGGCAGGCTTTGGTCAGGCGTCACGCTCCATTGCACCGCCAATCCAATGCCCAAAACGGCAAACAAAAAGGGCAGCATCGGCCAGCAACTCCGACGCAATAAGGCTCGGCTGCGTTGCCATAGGTTGGGGCCTAATCTCACTGCTCCACCCCTAATAGTGCTTGACCAGATTCGCTTTCCAAGAAGTCCTTCAGCACAAAGCTGGCAATCTGTCCGCCGTGAAGGCCTGTGTTCTCACACAAGACGGCAAAGGCGTAGCGCGGGTTGTCGCGCGGGAAGAAACCTGTAAACCAGGCATGGGTGGGAATCGGGTTTTCCGCCTGGCGAATCTGCGCGGTGCCCGTCTTGCCGACGATTCCCCAAGAGGAAGGAAAGCCGGTGAGGTGGGCAGTGCCTCCACGCTCTTCGCACACCGCACTCAAGGCATCAATGATGCGGCGACGATCGCGCTCTGCCAGCACCGGGACATCGACTGGCTGCATGGCAGGCGAAGCACCTGCACCCTGGCGCACCAAGCGCGGCTGATAGAGCTTGCCTGTAGCAAGCCAGGCGTAGAAACGCGCCATCTGCAACGGGCTGGCCTGAATGCCTTGCTGGCCGATGGCCACACGCATGAGCAAGTAACGGTCGCGGCTCATGTCTTCGGCGCTGGAAAGACGATTGACCCCGCGCTCCAAACCGGTGCTTCCTACCCACCGTGACGGACCGCCTTCTTCTTCGGGCGGCAACTCGCGCACCAACTCAATGCCGGTGGCGTGACCAAAGCCAAGGCGACGTGAGTAACTCTCCAGAACCTCTGCGCCGATTTCTTCGGCCAACTTATAGAAGTAGATGTTGCACGACTTCTTCAGGGCGTCGCGCATGGTGATGACATTGTGGCCATAGCGAGCATCGCAATGGAGCGGCTTGGCATTGGCAAAGGGCGAATAGGCACCCAAACATTCGTATGCTCGATCCCACAAACCTGGATCAAAGTCCAAGGCAGCGGCAGCGGTCACCGCCTTAAAGGTGGACCCCGGGTACGGCGTTTCTGGAAGGTGGAAGCCCCCGCCGATGGCGCGTTGGCGCAAAGGACTGCCTTGCTTCATGGAAGCGAGGTCATTCCATTGCTCCCGCACCTCTAGGCGCGAAATCGTAGGCACCGAGGTTAAGAGTGGGGTTTCGCCATTCTCTAAATCCATCAGCACCATGCCCACCTTGGGAAAGTCCGGACGGAAGGCTCTGGGTTCGGGACCGTTGGGCCACAACTCGCGCAAGGTGGCCAAGGTTTGCTGATACACCCGCGCAATGGAAAGCTGTGCATCTTTTTCCAAGGCCGCGTCTAGAGCAAGGACGACGTCGGCACCATCCTGAGGCGAGAAGAACTGTAGTTCCAAGGGCTCTAGGCCTTCATCGCCGCCTTTGAGCAACTGCAAATACCCGCGCTGCCCGCGCAACACCTTTTCATACACCAGCTCCACGCCGTCGGCACCTTTGGATTCATCTGGGCGCAGGGCATTACTGAGCTGGCGGTGTTGCAACTGCCGAAACTCCGCTTCCTCGGCGGGACTGCGATAGAACATGCGCCCAAGTTCGGCATAACGGTTGCGATCTTCACTCAGATTGGCGAGGTCGTCGGCCGAAGGCAAGCGCACCGAACCCAAAAGCAAGGGCTGCAACTGCTCGGGGTACAAACGGCGCGTAATATTTTGCAGGTACAAGCCAGGGTAAACCTTAGCTTGCTGGGCTAGCAAATCTACTTGGTCGAAGTTCAGGTCGCGCACCAAACTCACCACGCGTAAATGGTGGATGCGTTGTGTTTCCTGCTTGCGCAAACCTGCGATGTCTGTGGGCATCACTTGCCGCACATGGGCTTCCAATGCGCGCAGCCCGGGTAACCAGGCCTGAGGATTGCGCTCTGGAGCGTCCTCCCGGCGCGCCAATAGCAGCTCGGAAAAATCGGTGTTGTAGCCATCGAGTTGCCAGCGCTGCATCAGCTCTGTAACGGCAACCCGCGCCGACGTGGGCTCTTCACTAAGCGGAACCTGAGCCAGTAAGCGCCGCAGCGAAGAGGGGCTTTGGTCCAAGGCGCGAGCAGCTGCCGATTGCACTACAGCACGGCTGACCATCAGGTCTAGGGTGCGCCGACGTTCTTCCAACTTGGTCAATAACAATCCCGTCCATTCCGGACCAAGGGTACGTTCCAAAATATGCCACGATCGGCCAGCTTGGGCCAATGCTTGATACAGTTGATCACGCAATTGCGGCAGAGCTTGCACTAGGCTGCGTGGATCGCCCGCTTCGACCAAGGCGCGCAACTGGTCACGCAATGGACCCCGCTCTACTTGGCATGCACCTTCCAGATAGAACAAGAAGTCCCCTCGGGTGCGACTGGACATTTGCATTAAGTCGCTGCCGCTCAACTGTAACAACGCTTCGCCATAGGCTTCACCTTGGTTGGCCACAGCCACCAAGCCGCCCTCGACTTCAAAACCACGTAACAACAAAGATTCCAACAGCTGGCCGTAGATATGGCCGCGGCGGAAATCGCGGTAGCGAAAATAAAGATCATAAGAAGGGCGGTCCACGGCCAGGACCACACCATGTCGATCCAATATGCGCCCACGACGGAAAGGCAGGGTGGCCTTCTCTAAACGCGATATCCGCGCTTCGCGTTCCCATCGTTCCGCCTGCAGAACCTGCAACTGGAATAGACGGGCAATCAGGACCACCACGAAAAGGGCGAAGATCCAGGCCAAGTTCTTGAGGCGTTCGACCCTCATCGGCGCGCTCCGGAAACCCACTGCGTGAAACGAGGCGGACGCCGCAATAGAGCCCAACATAGGGCACAGAGTGCAGCGCGCCATAGGAACACTTCGAGGTCCACCTCGGCACCTAGGCGCAAGCCCTCACGAAAATCGAGCAAAGCCAAAGGTAAAGCTGCGGCAAATCCGGTGAGAAGCCGCATCAGCCATAAATCGTCACGCAACCGGCGGAAGAGTAGGTCTCGCAAAAGCAAAGCGAGTGCGAAGCCTGCCCAGGCGACCGGGGGCGCAACTGCAGTCACACTTCCGCGCAGCAAACCTGCCACCACCAGCAACAACGCGGCTTGGCGCCAAGCCGGGGTTGGCGGCGGTGAGGTCAAAAACAGCACAGCTAGCAACCATAAATCGGGAAGGTACGCGCCGCCAGGAAGAAGACGCAAACTTGGCGCCAAAATCGTCAGGAGCAAGAGCACCGGGAGCATCACCCTCCAGCGAATCGCCAATCGGTTCATGGCGAACGGACTCCCGAGTCTTTAGCCCATACTCGATAAGGTGCGGGCCAGCCTTGGGCGGGCGTGTTTGGCTCGCCCAGCCAAAGTCCACGCGGCACTCCCTGCATGCCGCGGGTGCACCAGCGTCCCTCCGCTGCGGCAGCCTCTGCTTCTTCATGACTCAAGAGCTGCGCTTCTTGCACCAACACGGCGTCATCTCCCCAAGCTGAGAGATTTTCGCGCTTGACCCACATGCGCTGGCCGCGCTCCTGGCGCACTCGCCCGAGCACGACTTCGCCACCGGTGAGAACTCGGTAGCTCTCACCGCGGTGTGGCTGGAAGCAGGCCCAGGCATCACCGAACACGGCATCGGCACGGAGCAACAGCGCAGCCGACGACTCGCGCACCGGCGCTTCAGCCACCAAGCTTTCGGCGACGGCACCAGCAGCCAGAAAAACCCGGCCCTCGGCACCCGCTGGGAATTGCCCCTGTAGTACCCAGAGCTGACTTCCTCGTGTCGCGTCGCCTGTTGGTGCCAGGGATCCAAGTTGCAAGTCGGCATCTAAGAGTTGCGGGGGTTCATCGGGACGCGGTCGCCACCACACGGTGGCACCTTCGCGCAGATCTTGCTCCTCGGCCATCCACTGCACCACAGCCTCCCCACCAGCGCCTCGGCCTAATGCCACTCCGCGCACACGTCGGCCTTGTTCGTTTTCCCAAGCCAAGCCGGTACGTACGTCGGCACCGTGCCAAGTCCGCACCACGCCGATGCCATCTTGCACCGATTCCAAACGGCCGAGGTAATGACTGCCGAAGGCGACCGGCATCCCTGGTGCCAAGGCCAAGGCGGGGTCAGCCAGAATCTCGATTTGATGGCGCGTGGGATCGGCGCGCAATACCGGGGTCTCGAGCCAAACCATGCCGCCAATTCCGCGTGGTCTTCCGAGCATGCGCTCCAGCGCGCCCAGCTCATTGCCTAAGGACGGCGACAGCTGTGGCGGGCGCTGCTCCTCGGTCGGCTGCAGGCCTTGCTGTAGCCAACCAGAAGCTGCGGTCACCGGCGTGAATAGCGCCTCAAGGGGCTGCAGGGCGGCGGTAACGGTGGGTTGCGGCGCCCACGCCTGGAGCAAAGTCGCCGCCAGCAGGACTGAGCCAAATAGCAGACGACGGCTGCGGGTTGCCGTCGGCAGCAGCTTCATGAAGCCTGCCGATCAGACCAGGTCTTCCCCATCCGACAGGAAGGAGGCGTACAGGTCGAGGTCTTCGAGGAACTTGGCGGTGCCACGCGCCACCGCCGTTAATGGCTCCTTGTCGATGGCACAAGGCAAACCGGTGTTCTTGCTGATGTACTGATCTAAACCAGGCAACAAGGCGCCACCACCAACCACCGTAATGCCTTGCTCCAGCAAGTCAGAACCGATTTCCGGAGGGGCCATTTCCAGACAATCCAAAACCGTGCGCATGATGCCACGAAGTGGGTCGTCGAGAGCTTCACGAATTTCCTCGGAGTTGATGATGGCTTTGCGCGGCATCAGGTTGAGGGTGTCGCGACCAGCAACTTCCAAGGTTTTTTCTTCATCCAAGGCCCAAGCTGAGCCAATGGTTTTCTTCAACAACTCGGCCGTTTGCGGACCAATCTGCAAGTTGTGCATTTTGCGGATGAAGTCGACGATGGCGTCGTCCATGTTGTCGCCGGCAATCTTGACCGACTTCACAGTGACAGGACCACCCAAAGCCAAAATCGCGACTTCGGTAGTACCGCCACCGATGTCGACGATCATCGAACCCTGGGCTTCGGTAATCGGCAGGCTCACGCCCAAGCCACCGGCCATGGGTTCATCGACTAAGTAGACCTTGCGTGCACCAGCACGTTCGGCCGAGTTGATTACCGCGCGACGCTCCACCGTGGTGATACCCGAGGGCACCGAAATAACCACGCGCGGGCGCACCCAACCGGAGCCTTCGTGAGCTTTGCGCAAAAAGTAGCGCAGAAGCTTTTCGGTAATTTCGAAGTCGGCAATCACTCCGCCCTTCATGGGACGCACCGCTTCGATGTTGGTCGGGGTTTTGCCGAGCATACGATAGGCTTCGTTGCCGACGCCCATGCCATCGAGGATGACTTCGTTGGTGCCCTTGTATACAGCGACCACGGACGGCTCATTCAAAATGATGCCGCGATCCTGCGACGCCACCAAGGTATTGGCGGTGCCGAGGTCAATGCCGAGATCCTCCGACAAGGAGAAGCGACGGAACAACCAGTTCATGACAAAACGTTGGACATCAGAAGTGACGTCCTAGCGCGCAGTATAGGGAGTCGGCGGGATAGAAAACAGGGCCGCTCTCAGAAGAGAGCGGCCCTGTGGTCGGCGCGGGGCCGAGCGGTCGGGAAGACTTAGGAGTTGGCCTCGTAGGAACCGGCAAAGAACATGCCAGTGCCGTACTTGGTGCCCTTGACATAGTCGAGCATCACCACAGCGGCAATGAGCATGACACCGGTCAAGATCACGGCAACCACTTCCACCGGAGGACCCGGTTTGATTTCTTTGGCCTGCTTCGGCTGCTTGGTCTTCTTAGGCTTAGCGGCTTTCGCCCCCTTCTTGCCTTTGGCAGGCGCGGCGGCCTTTGCGTTACGACGACGGGATGCCATTGTGTGAACTCCTAAAGGGCTTAGAGGCGAGTGACGATGCGGTCGCCAGAGGCGATCTGCGCAACTCCAGGAAGGCTAACCGTGGCGGCCGACTTGGACTCGTTGACGGTCTGCACCTGGATGCGACCCTTGTAGGTCGAGCCGTTGTAGACGTCGTAGGAGTAGCCGCGCTGGACCTTGTCCTTGCTGCCGAGGTTGATCACCACGTAGGCGGTGCCATCGACGTAATCGACACTGAGGACGCTGCCTTCCATTTGCGGCTGGGCCGAGATGGAGGCGAGGTCGACGTCGTACAGGGCGACGACAGTTCCGAGCTGGGCTTCAGCCATCTCGGCGCGATCGAGCGCGCGAGCGAGCTGCAGTTCCAGGTCAGAGGAACGACCGTTAGCCATGTTGGCGCTATCTTCCGCGGCGTTGGCAGCGGCGAGAGCTTGCTCACGGGCGGACAGGGCGTCGTCGCGCTCTTGGCGAACCGTCTCGTATTGGCGACGAAGGCCATCGAGCTGGTTTGCTTGGTCGCGGTTGGTGCCCTCGAGGTCCCCGAGCTTGCCTTCAATGGTTTGCAGGCTCTCGCGGAGATCGCCGTTCTGCTGGCGCTCGGATTCGAGCGACTCAGTCAGAGCAGTCCTCTCAGCGGTCAGCGAGGAGTTGTCGCCTTGGAGGCGCGCCACTTCGCTTTGAGCTTGATTGTTCATAGACGTAAGGCGACCAACCTCTGCGTCCATTTCAGCTTGCAACTCAGTTTTAGAAGCCTGTTCGGCCTCCAACTGTGTGCGGTAGCTGTCAGCCGAACCGATTAAGGAGGCAGAAGAGCCGACAAAAAGGCCTGCGAGGACCAAGTTGAGGACGACGAAAAACTTACCGATGGTACTCATCCGAGTGGGTGCGAGCGGGTTCTCAGGGAGGTGGACGCGCGGGAATGCGCGGGGGCCAGTCTAGGCGTGCGAAGGTTCCAGGTTGTCTCTCCTGGATGGAAAAATCTAGCCTTCCCCCGACAAAGGGTCAAGCTGCCTTTCTTCCAGCGGCTTCTGCGCGGGCTTCCACCAGCTCAAAAGGGCCAAAAGAACGGCCATCAGACTCCAGGTTGGCAAAAGAAGCCAGCCGAAAGCCCTGTAAGGGGTTAGCCAGCCCGAAACCGGGCGCAACGGCAAATCTACGCCCCACCACCCAGTTTCTCCAGGTTTTAGCGGGGCTTCGACGGTGCCGTCGGGTGAAACCAGGCAGGTCACGCCGGTATTGGTGGAGCGCAGGATCGACAATCCGGTCTCCACAGCGCGCAAACGGGTGGCTTCGACCATCTGTTCCATCTCGATGCCGCCGAGACCGAACCAGTCCTCATTGGACAGAATCAGGAAGGCCTGGGCACCAAGATCGGCCTGCATGCGGAAGGTGTCCTCGAACACATTCTCCCAGCACACGGCGCCGCCGAGGCGTGGCAGGCCATCGACATCTTGCAGCGGACCGGTTTGCTCGGTGCGCGCGAAATCCGGGCGCAGGCCGGAAACCTGCTGGAAGAGGCGGCTGATGGCTTCAGCACCTGGAAAATTGCCGCCAAAGGGCAGAGATTCGCCAAAGGGCACCAGCTTGTGCTTAGAAAAGTGCTGCAGCAGGTTGCCGGTGGAGTCAAACAGCAGGAATTCCGTGCCGCGCGGCGAGAGGACCTCGGGCGGGTCACTCGGCTGCACCGGATAATAGAAGTGGGCCCCAGTCAAGAAGTGCGGCCGATTCTCGGCGCGGGCGAGCAGAAAACGCACCATCAGGCTCTGCTCGTACTGCAAGTCCTGCATGGCGCGCTCCTCCATCGGCTGATTGGGCCAGGGCCGACGCATGATCCCGATGGAATCCTGCTCCACCGCGGCGAAGGGCCACATGGTCTCTGCCCAAATCACCAAGTCGGGTCGCTCTCCAGCTTGGAAAGCGTCTTGGGTGACCTTGTCTTCACGATCAAAGAACTCGCTGGCGTTCAGTCCACCATGCTTTTCGTCGATGCGAATCATCGGCTGCACGGTGAGACAACGCAGACTGCCTTCGGGATCGGGCGCGCCTGGCAGAATCATGACCAAACCAGCGCTGACCACAATCAAAGCTGGAGCCACTGCCGCCACTTGCCGTTCTCGACCGTGCGTGCGCCATAAGCACCATGGCATGAGGCCAAGCGCCACGGCCAAAATGACGAGCCCACCCTCTCCGAGAACCGAAGCGAGCGACAACGCTGGCGATGGCGCCAAAGCAAACCCTAGATTGGCCCAGGGCACCCCGCCCACGGCGAGGTAAAACCACTTCATGCGCAGGAACTCCGCCAAGGGCAGCGCAAGCAAAGCAGAAACCGAGACCGAGAAGCGTCGATGCAGGATTCGGAACAGCCATCCTTCTACCACCCAACAGCTTCCGAGAATGATGGCGGCACCTAAAGGCACTAGCAGGAAGACATGGACCAGAAAGATAAAGGAGATGGTCCAAAACAGGAGGCCACCTAGATAGTCGGTCTTCCAGCGTGCGCCTTCTTGCCAACCCGCCACCCGAAAGCCGATGGCTGGAAACAGCAAGAGCCAACCAAAGCCACCCAAAAAGCCTGGCATCGCCAACGCTCGGGCGAGCGCAGCGAGGAGCGTCCACTGCAGGGCGCGGCGAGGAGAGGTAGGGCTCATGAAACGCCGAGGGCAGGAAGATAGGTGATGCCATCCCCTACCGCGAGTTCGCTGTGGGGAGGCACCTGAGCAAGGACCTCCACGCCAGCGAGACCGATCCAATCTCCGGAGCCGGTCGCGGCAATCGGCATGAGCTGCGGCGGGCCGCCTGGGATGATGGGAGCCTGCAACAGGGCCGGCACAAATCGCTCTCTAGGGCCTGTACGCAGTGGACTCGCCAGGACGGCCGGCATTCCCCATGGTTGGGCGAGGTCGAGCCCTTCCATGCTGCCAAGCAGCAGGGGTGCGAACAGGCTCAGAATGACGTAGCCGGAGACCGGATTCCCTGGCAGCCCGAGCACCATGCCGCGTGCGCTTTTGCCGGCCCATACCGGTTTGCCGGGTTGAATATTCAGCTTGTGGAATAGGCGCTCTACCCCGAGCTCGGAAAAAACTTCGGGCAGAAAATCCTTCTCGCCCATGCTGACGCCACCAATCGTGACCACCAAATCATGCTCCGCACAGGCTGGGCCTAGTTGTTTTGCTAAGGCGGTCCGGTCATCGGGCAGGTGGCCCGCGATGGCAACCTCGGCACCGGCCGCACGCAACAAGGCGGCACAGGTCGGAAGATTGGAATCCCGGACTTGATGCGGTTCGGGGGTTTGCTGATGCGGCACCACTTCATCTCCGGTGGTGAACAGGGCCACGCGCGGGCGACGCGAGCAATGCAGTTGGGAAGCGCCAACGCTGGCCGCGATCGCCAAGTCTCCTGGACGCAAACGCACTCCTGCGGCAAGGGCCAAACGGCCGGCTTGCCCCATTTCGCCCTTGCGGCGAATGTGCTGGCCCGGCTTCGGCGCTTGTGTGACAAGTAATTGAGCCTCCTGGCGCTCGGTGCGCTCCACTGGAATCACGGCATCGGCGCCATGCGGGACGGTGCCGCCTGTCATCACCGCCATGGCCTGGCCAGCACTCAGGGTCGGCTGCCCAGCGGTCCCGGCAAAGAGGGTGCCAAGAACCTGGCGCGGCGCGGCACCATCGCTGCTGAGTACGGCGAAGCCATCCATGGCCGAACGGTCGACTGGAGGTTCTGGGCGGTCCAAGAATAAGTTTTCGGCCAAAACCCGTCCCACAGTCTGCTCCAAGGGCACGACCTCGCTTTTCAAGGAGAAATCGCAAGCTGAGGCCAACAGTTGCCATGCCTCTGCGTAAGCGAGCAAAGGCTTCTGTCCTGCTGAATTGTCGTGAGAATTCATGCTCAACTTCGGCGGTGCCGTACCGCAGCGACATCATAGACCCTTGCTGACTTCGCACCCAACCCCATTGGCACGATTCTCCCCCCTTTCTCTCGGCCTCGCTCTATGCCTACTCGGCGCGGCCAGTTGTCAAAAACCTAGCTCGGCTTCCGAAAATTCCTCGGAGCCTGTTGCTGCCGAAGATCAGGAACAGCCTGCGATTCTAGTTCGCGTTCGTCCGGTCACGGCAGGACGGATTACGAAGGAGCTCTCGGCGACCGCCAACGTCGAATCTCTCGACGTGGTCGATGTCATGCCCGAGCGCTCGGAACCCGTCACGGAACTCTTCGTCGAGGAAGGCGATGTCGTCATGGCTGGAGACGAACTGGCCAAACTGCGCGATGTCCAAGCTCAGCTCGCCGTGGCCGAGGCGAATGTTCGCGTGAAGGAAGCCTTCATCACCATGCAACAAGCCCAGCGCGAATTGGAGCGCGACCAGAAGTTGGTCGAAGAGCAAGGACCGACTGGGGTCTTGGCCGACCGCGACCTAGAAAGTCGTCGGCAAACCTTCGCCGTCGCCGAGACGGCTCATGAATCGAGTTTGGTGGCCTTGGAAGAAGCCAAGGTGGGCTTGGACCAATGCACCTTGACTGCGCCCATTTCCGGCACCATCTCCTTCCGCGACATTTCGCTTGGCGACATGGTTGCCGTGGGCACACGCGTATTTCAAATCACCGACCTTGCAGCGCCCAAAGTCATTCTTTACCGCCCACAACGTGAACTAGATTCGCTCCGTGTCGGTCAAGAACTGACCGTGACCGCCGAAGCCATGCCTGGCAAGGTCATCTCTGGCGTCATTGAGCGCATTGCCCCTATTGTGGATCAAGAAACGGGCATGGTCAAAGTCACTTGCGCCCTAATGCCCGAGCCGGGGCAAATGATCCCCACCGGGATTTTGGTGCGCTTGCAGTTGGTTCTCGAGGTCCACGAGAATGCCATTCTGGTGCCCAAACGAGCACTCTTGTTTGAGGGCGAGGAAACCTATTGCTTCGTCGCCAAAGACAACATCGCCACTCGCATGGTCATCCACCCTGAGTTCGAGAATGACGATTTCGTAGAAATCCCCGCAGAGGACGGCTTGAAGCCTGAAGATCAAGTCGTCGTCGTGGGCGGCGACAAACTAGCAGATGGCGACCTCATCGAGGTCGCGGCGGAATGAGTTCTAAGGTCAAGGGCGGCGCGCTGGCCCTCGGCGTCAAACGCCCAATTGGCATGGGCATGATCGTGGCTGCGGCTGTGGTCTTCGGCATCATTTCGTTGACCAAGCTTCCGGTGGATCTACTGCCGCCCGTCAACTATCCCTCGCTCACGGTGCGCACCACTTATGACGGTGCCGCGCCCGAGGACGTCGAGGAACGGGTCACCGAAAGGCTGGAAGATGTGCTTTCCACCGTAGGGCGCTTAGTGCGGATTTCGTCGAGCTCCCGCGCCGAGGTTTCTGAAATCCTGATGGAGTTCGAGTGGGGCTCCAACTTGCCCTTTTTGGTGCAAGATGTTCGCGAGCGTCTGGACCGGGTGTTCCTGCCTAATGGCGTCGATAAACCGCTAATCCTGCGCTACGACCCATCCTTAGACCCGGTGCTGCGCCTCGCGCTTTCCGGCGGCAAAGACTTGGTGCGCCTGCGCGATTTGGCAGAGCGGGAGATTGAACGCGAACTGGAAGGCCTCAACGGCGTTGCCGCGGTTCGCGTCAAAGGTGGTCTAGAAGACGAAGTGCAAGTGTTGGTCGACATGGCCCGCTTGGCCCAATTTCAGATTACCCCTGAAATGCTTCAGCAACGTTTGGAGCAAGAGAACCTCAATGTTCCGGGCGGCAAGTTGCTCGAGGGGTCAGTGGAATATGTCGTGCGCACGCTGAACCAGTTTCGCACGCTGGAGGAAATTGAAGAGCTTCCGATTCTTCGCCGCGGCCCGTCCACCATCAAGCTCAAGGACCTCGCCACGGTCAAGCGCTCGCACAAAGATCGCGACGTCATCCAACGCGTGGCCGGAGAAGAGGCCGTCGAGATTGCGGTCTTCCGCGAAGCTGGCGCCAACATCGTCGATGTGGCCGAGAATGTGCAGCTCAAACTTTTCGGCAAGCCCGAATCCATGCGTGGGCAGCCTGAACAAGAAGGCTCCTTCGCCGAGAACAGGGCGATAACGATTTCCGACCGCCTGCCGAGCGATGTTCAGCTCACCATGCTGAGCAATCAGTCGACCTTCGTTTCGCAAGCAATCCACGAAGTCAATTCAGCAGCCATGTATGGCGGTCTCTTTGCCGTCCTGATTTGCTACTTCTTCTTGCGCCGCTTCGCGGCCACGTTCATCATTGGCCTCGCGGTGCCGATTTCGATTGTGGCCACTTTTGGCGCGATGTACAACGCAGGCGTCTCGCTCAACATCATGTCCTTGGGCGGCCTGGCTCTAGGCATCGGCATGTTGGTGGACAACGCCATTGTGGTGCTCGAATCCATTACCCGCTGTCGCGAGGAAGGCGACGACAGCATGACCGCGGCCATTCGTGGCGTGAGTGAAGTCGGTGGCGCAGTGATTGCGTCTACGCTCACCACCATCGCGGTGTTTGCGCCGATTATTTTCGTCGAGGGCATTGCCGGGCAAACCTTCGGCGACCAAGCCCTTACGGTAGTGGCTTCCTTGAGTATTTCGCTTGCGGTGGCCCTGTTCTTTATTCCCGGCTTAGCGGCACGGGTGCGCCTTACCGAGTCCGCCTCGCCAATTGCTTCGCTGCAAACCCATTCGCGCGTATTGTTCCCCTACCTGCGCTCCGGAAAGTTTTTCCGCGGTCTAGGCTGGAGTAAGCGCTGGTGGGTTTGGGCTCTGGCTGTGGTGGCCGCGGCAATTGCAGGCTACCTAATGCAGAGTTACATCCCGACCATGGATGACCAATGGCTCGGCGCAGGAAACGATGCACCCAAAGGTTGGAATCCGGTACCGCCTGAAGTCCAGCGCAGCATGGCTGCCATGGACTGGATTGGCAACTTGCTCATGTTGCCCTTGTTGTGGGTCCTTGGCTTGCCTCTCTTGAGCTTGGGCTCGCGCCTAGCCTACGACCTGGTCAGTGCCGTCTTGTTTTTGCTGAAGAGTTTGTTCGGCCTCCTGCTTGGCTTGGCATGGCTGCTGTTGTGGCCACCCACCATGCTGTTCCAACTTATCTTCCGCAGCCTCGATGCCCTGTACCCCGTGGTGCTGCGCGGAGCTTTGCGTGGTGCCCCCTTAGTCCTCCTGGCGGCCCTAGCTGCAGGGATTCTGGTCTTCCGTGGCGCCGACAACATGGGCCGGGAACTTCTACCCGAAGTGTTGCAGGGCGAACTCTCGGCAGAGTTGTTCTACCCTGCCGGCACGCCGCTGACCGAGACCGACCGCCTCGCCTCACGCTTGGAGTCTCGTATCCGACAAATTGAGGGCGTCGGCGAAACCACCGTGAGCTCTGGGGCTGACCGTGAAGCTGTTTCCACCGAAGAAACTGGGCCGCACACTGCCGTGGTGAGCTTGCGGTTGCAGCCAACCCTGAACAGCGGTCATGAACGGGAACGCGCGATTGAGCGCGAGTTACGCAGCATCTTGCAAACGGAACCAGAACTGGCGCGCTACAACATCAAGCGCCCCACCTTGTTGGCGCTGAATGCGCCTCTCGAGGTGGAAGTCATCGGCGATGACCTGGTACGCATTGCCGAGGTCGCGCGGTCGGTCGAAAGCGAGCTGCGCTCTACCCCCGGGCTGGAAGACATTCGCTCTTCCTTGCGTCGTGGCAACCCCGAAGTTCGCATTACCTTGGACCGCGACAAGTTGGCACGCCAAGGGTTGACTGCCCAAGAAGTCGCGAACCGCTTGCGCTTGGCCGTGGAGGGCGCCACCAGTTCGACCTTCCCTGGCCGCGACGAGCGCATTGACATCCGAGTGCGCGCAGATTTCGCCACGATGGAGAACATCGAGCAATTGCGCGAAATTCCGGTCAATCCAGATGCCGAGCAGCCTGTACCTCTAGGTGCCATCGCCAGCTTCCAGATTGCGGATGGGCCAAGTGACATTCGGCATATCGGCAGTCGTCGGGCGGCAGTACTGACGGCTTCCCTCGCTGACTTCGACCTTGGCGCGACCAGTGAAGCGGTTCGCCAGCGCCTAGATCGAGTGGACCATCCACCACAAATCAGTCTTTCCCTCGGCGGTCAAACCGACGAGATGACCGAGGCACTCGACTCGCTGTCCTTCGCCTTGTTGCTTGCGATCTTCCTGGTTTATGCGGTAATGGCTGCGCAGTTTGAATCGCTCCTGCAGCCCTTCCTGATTCTGTTCTCGGTTCCATTGGCTGGGGTCGGCGCAGTCTTGGCCATGCAGTGGACCAACACTCCGCTCTCGGTCATCGCCTTATTAGGTGCGGTGATCTTGGCCGGTATCGTGGTGAATAACGCGATTGTGCTGGTCGATCGCATCAACCGTAATCGCCAAGGTGGCATGGCTTTAGAAGAAGCCATTCTGGAAGGTGGGCGCGCACGTTTACGCCCGATCCTGATGACCACCACCACCACGGTGTTGGGCATGCTACCGATGACCGGCTGGATCCCCTTCTTCGGCGGCGAACAGGGTTCTGAGTTGCGCACTCCCATGGCCTTGGTCGTGATTGCCGGACTGATTTCCTCCACAATCCTGACTTTGGTCGTGATTCCAGCGGGCTATCGCCTGCTTTCCTATCTAGAGCGCAAGCCAAGCCATGCCGGAATCTAGCCCAACGCCTCAGGAACCTGATCGCCCACTCGTCGGCTTCTTCCGCCGCTTGGTACGACATCCAATTGGCGTGCTCATGATTTCCGTCGCGCTGCTCGGCATGAGCCTGATTGCCGCGAATCGCATGCCGATTGAATTGGTGCCCTCCGGCCTCAGCGGCTCGGAGCTTTCCATCTATGCCGCCTGGGAAGGTGCCAACCCCGATGAAATCGAGCAGAAAATTCTGAAGCCGCTGGAAGAACAGCTCCGTGGCATTTCGAATCTGGAGAACCTCGATAGCTATGCGAACGAAGGTGCCGCCGAAGTAGAGCTTGAATTCCCGGGCAGTGCCGACATGGACTTGATGTACGCCGAGGTTTCGGACCGCGTGGAAAGGGCACGGGCTTTCCTGCCGCAGGAAGTTGACCGCATCGTCATTCGCCGCGCTGGCATGAATGAATTGCCGGTCATGTTCATTGGCGTGCGCTTCAGCGACATGGATCGCGATGTGGCCCAAGACTTGATTGGCGATGTATTGCAGCCTCGCCTCGAAGCCGTGGACGGAGTCGCCGCCACTCAGAGCTGGGGATTGGAGCCAGAGTCGGTGCGCATCTGGCTCGACGAAGAGCAGGTGTTCGCCAATCGCGTCGACATCGGCAACCTGATTGCCAGACTTACCGGCGACAACGTCTCTGCCCCGGTTGGCGACCTCGACGTCGCCTCAGGCCGCACCATCATTCGTGTTGATTCGCGTTTCAATTCGCTAGAGGAAATCGAGAACTTCCCCATTCGCGATGGCCTGTTGGTGAAAGACGTGGGCCGCGTGGTGCGCGTGCGTTCGGCCCCGGAATTTCTGTTTCGCTTTGAAGGGGAATATTCCACCACGGTACAGGTCACCAAGGAAAGTTCGGCCAATACCTTTGAGTTGTGCAACCGACTCAACCAACTGATTGAACAAGAGTTCCCCGATGACCCGGTTTTAGGTCGCTTCGAATACCTAATCTACTTTGACCAAGGGGAGATGATTGGGCAAAGCATTAACAGCCTAGTTAATGATTCATTGCTGGGTGGCGCAATTGCCTGCGTGGTGCTGTTTCTGTTCCTGCGCCGCCTCAGCTACACCCTGCTGATTACGCTTTCGATTCCCTTCGCGGTCTTAATTGCGCTGAGTTATCTCTACTTCAGCGGCAGCAGTTTGAATTTGATGTCGATGATGGGCATCACGATTTCGATTGGCATGCTGGTCGACAACTCGGTGGTCATCGTAGAGAGTATTTTTAAACGCCGAGAACAAGGCGCAAGCACCCTAGACTCCATCAGCCAAGGTCCGGCCGAAGTGACTTTGGCAATCACTACCGCAACCTTGACCACGGTGGTGGTGTTTTTGCCGCTGATTGTGCTGACGAATGACCGCGCGCAAAAAGCCATTGCGACTGCCATCGGCATGCCGCTGATTGTGGCGCTGCTTTCCGCGCTGCTGCTTGCCATCGTGATGGTGCCGGTAGCTGCCCGCTTCTTGCAGCACAAAGGACAACGTAAGAAAACCAAGGCGTCGGCAGCGGCAGGACATATGCCAGCATGGATGACTCGTCCACTACTGGGCACCGTGCGTTGGAGTTTGGCCCACCGTGGGCGCGCGACCATTTTGGCCGGCCTAATTTTGGGCTCCATGGCCATTCCTGCCGCCGGGCGTGCGAGCGACAACGACCAAAGCTCTGACGACGGCCAAATGGAGATTGGCTTCTCCTTTGCCGAAGGCTCCAGCTTGCGCACTGGCCATGAAGAAATCCAAATCATGGAGCAGGCCGCGTTGATGACGGACGAATTTCGTGAACGCTATCCCTATGTCGACACCGGGGTATGGTTCACTGATCGCCAAGGCGCCATCTTGCTTTGGCCGGATCGCCCACTCAAGAAAGCCGAGTCGAAAGAATTATTGGACTATCTGCAGAGCAAGCTTCCGCAGCGCTCTGCCGTCGAGTACTACTTCACCAAGCAAATGAACCGTGGTGGCTCGCGCACAGGTGAGTGGACGCGGATTCGCATCGATGGCCCCGACAACCAAGGGGTCCAAAACATTCTGGTCAAGATTCGCGAGGCGGCATTGGCCAGTCCTCTGTTTGAAGATGTCAGCCGGGTGGAACGCCGGGATCGGGAAATTCGCGTCAGCCTCGACCGCGACTTGATGACCAAACTTGGCGTCACCAGTGAGATGGTGCTTGGCAATATTGAATGGACCATGCGTGGCTTTATGGTTTCGCGCTTCCAAACGCCGCACCAAGATCTGCCAATCATTATCGAATACGATCAGGACCAAAACCCGAATCGGGCAAGTCTAGAAGAGATGGTGGTCGCCACCAACAGCACCATGGTGCCGCTGTCGACCTTTGCCGAGTTTGTCGATGGCCGCGCCACCACGGGCATTTATCGCCACAATGGCCGCATTGCCGATGTCATCGGCCTCAAGGCCATTACCCCCGATGTCAAAGCTGCGGCCGGCCAAGCCGCGCAGTTGATGGAAGGCATTGAGATCCCCCCTGGCTATACCTGGAGTCAATCCGGTGGTTGGGCGGAGACGGAAGAATCCATGGTGGAATTGATGAAAGCCGGCATCCTGGCCTTTGGTCTGGTGTTCTTCCTCATGGGTTTACTGTTTAACTCACTGATCTTGCCGTTGTGCGCCTTGACCACCGTATTCTTCGCAGTGCTCGGTGCCAACTGGGCGTTCTTTGTCTTGGACCAACCCTTTGGCCCGATGGAAGTCATCGGCATCATTGTGCTGATCGGCGTGGTGGTCAACAACGGCATTGTGCTGATTGACCGCATCCTGCAACTCGAGCGCCAAGGTGTCGGCGGACGAGAGGGCATTCTTTTGGCGGTGCAAGACCGCATGCGACCGGTGTTCATGACCGCCCTAACCACCGTGTGTGGTTTGTTGCCAATTGCTTTATCTGAACCTGCTGGCAACAGCATTAGTTTCCAAGGTATGGCCATTGGCATTGTTGGCGGCCTTGCCGTTTCCACCTTCTTCACGCTGACGGTGGTGCCTTTGTCCTATTCCTTACTGCGCGATTTGGGGGCCTTGTTTGCTCATGGCTTCGCTGGCAAGGCGCTTCCCTTCGCAGCGGCCCAGAAGAATCATCCTGGTCCTCCGCGGCCGCCTGCAGAATAGGAAAGATTTCGCAAAAGATGCGCCTTTGCGGGCGCGTCTTTACACTAGGCGGTCCGGACCATGACCACGTTCCTTGAAGGCAATCAAAACGGACAGGGGCTGCGTATCGCAGTCGTCGTCGCCCGTTTCAACGCAGACATCACCGAGTCCTTACTCGACGGATGTTTGCACCACCTACGCCACGCAGGCGTCGCTGATGCGAACCTGCGCGTGGTCCGTGTTCCTGGTGCCTTCGAGCTCCCGCTGGCTTGCGAAGCCCTTGCCCAAGAGGGCCAGGCCGATGCCATCGTTGCTCTTGGCTGTGTCATTCGCGGCGGCACCCCCCACTTCGAATACGTCAGCGCTGCAGCGTGCCATGGCGTTCTGGAAGTCAACCTGCGCCATCGTCTTCCGGTCATCCTCGGCGTCCTTACCTGCGACACCCTGAGCCAAGCCGAACATCGCGCCGATCGCGATTGCTTGCTCGGCGCGCAAGCGCAGATTCCCGCAGATCGCGCAGAGAAGACCACTCCGCGCTCCAACAAGGGAGCGGAAGCGGCCGAAGCTGCCCTCGAAATGGCCACTCTCTTAAGGGGGATTTCCTGATGTCCGGCCCCGTCCGCAGGCGTACCCGCGCGCGGGAATCGGCTTTGCAGTACCTCTACATGATGGAGGTGCGCGGGCACGATGCCGAAGAAGAGCTCGACGCCTTTGTGGAGCACCAAACCAAAGCCTCGCGCGACCCGCGTGGCCGCGGTGAAATTGCCGCCTTCACCAAAGAGCTGTGCCAGGGAGTGCCGGAGAACCGGCTCGAACTCGATCAGTGGATTGAGGCCATTGCTCGCAATTGGCGCCTCGACCGCATGGCTCTAGTCGACCGCAATGTCTTGCGCCTGGCCCTGTACGAGCTGATTTTCCATCCGGAAACGCCCTACAAGGTGGTCATCAACGAAGCGATTGAAATCGCCAAGCGCTTCTCGACGGCGCAATCTGGAAGCTTCGTCAATGGCATCCTCGACCGCGCGCGAGTCCTGATTGAAGATGCCCGCGCAGCCTCCGATGGCCATCCGCTGCCGCCCAAAACCGCCGCGCCGGCGCTCAAGCCCGAACCGCGACCGCGCCAAGAGTTGGCTCCCGACGCCCTGTTCTCCCCTCCAGTCCCGCGACCTCGCCGTCGCGAAGACTCCTAGCACCCTAAACCATGGTTTTCTCGCGCCTCCGTCAGAGTCTCGGCCGCACGCGCAACCGCATCTCCCATGCGCTTAAGCGCCTCGGCGGAGACACCTCGAGTGCCGATACCCTCGAAGCCCTAGAAGAGCTTTTGTACGCCGCCGACGTCGGCCCTTTGGCTGGCGAACTTCTCGATGAGGTCGAGAAGCAAATGAAGGCCGGCTATCTGAACGGCCCCGGTGAAATGCCGGTGTGGCTTCGCGAACGATTGCTTGAAGTGGTGCAAGGTCCCGATGGCCCGCCGCTTCCCCTGGTCGAAGACGGCCCCACCGTGGTTTTAGTTGTCGGCGTCAATGGCTCGGGCAAGACCACCAGCATCGCCAAGCTCATTCATCACCTGCGCAGTGAAGGCAAGAGTGTGCTCGTGGCTGCCTGCGACACCTTTCGCGCTGCTGCTGTGGAGCAACTCACGGTGTGGTGTGAACGCTCGGGTGTCGAGTTGATTCGGGGCCAGCCAGGTGCCGATCCGGCCTCGGTCGCTCACGACGCCGCCCAAGCCGCCATTGCGCGCAAGGTCGATGTCCTGTTGGTCGACACCGCAGGTCGTCTGCACACGCAGAAAAACCTGATGGCGGAACTCGAAAAAGTTTCGCGCATCTTGACCCGGCAGATTGAAGGCGCGCCACACCACACGGTGTTGGTTCTCGACGGCACCACCGGCCAAAATGCGGTGCAGCAAGCGCGCCAGTTTGGCGAGCGGGTGCCCTTGTCCGGCATCTTCTTGACCAAGCTCGATGGCACCGCCAAAGGTGGCGCCACGCTGAGCATCGGCCATGAGCTCGGGCTCCCAGTATTGTTCATCGGACTCGGCGAAGGCCTCGACGATCTTGAGGTCTTTAACCCCGAAAGCTTCCTCGACGCGCTCCTCAGCCCACGCGAGGAGGCCGAGGCCTGAACCCGCAACTGTGGCTGCCGCGGTTGGGTGTGGCAGCGGTCATTTTGCCGCTGTGGACCTGGAACGTTTCCGCCCTCGACGCCTCTCGCGCCGACGGCGCCCTGTTCTCCTTCTTGGTGGTTCTACTGGCTGCCTTCGCCGTGTTCGCGAAGCCTCGGCAGCTGCCTACTGCCCTGCCAGGTTTTTGGCTCTGGTGCGGCGCGCTTCTTTGCGCACTGTTCCCCCTGGTTCTCGCCTCACAAGACGTTGCGGGCTGGGCACCCCTGGTTGGCGGCCTCGCCGACCGTGCACCGCTCCTGAGCGCTTGGCTCCTTGCCGCCCTGGTCGCAAGCTCCCTACCGCGTGAAGCTTCCGCCGCGTGGCTCAAGCCACTGGTCTACGCCGTCGCCGCGGCAGGCGCCTTCGCCTTGGTCCAAGCCTGCGGCCTCAACCTTCCCGGCGTCGTGCCCTTTGGCCGCCTGCGCCCTGCTTACCCCTTCCAAGGGCTCAGCCAAGCCACCGAGGTCCTGGTGCCCTGCCTACTCTTGGCGGTCGCGCTTCTGCCCTCGCTGCGCCAGCGTCCTGTGCTTTGGCTCTTGGTGTGCGCGCCGATGGCTCTGGAAGCGGGCTTTCTGTCCTCCAATGCAGGTCGCCTCGCCCTCCTGGCCGGCGTCGCCCTGGGGCTATGGCGGCAGCGGGACCGGCGCGTAGGCTGGATCGCGATTGTGGCGCTCTTCGTTTGCGGCGAACTGCTACGCCCTCTCCTCAATGCTGGCGGCGGCGATGGCCCGGTCACCGAGGTTCCACGCGGTATGGAGGTGCGCTGGGAAATTGACAAGGCCTCGGCCGCCAAGTTCGCCGCCACTCCAGGTGGGCTCGGCCTGGGGCAATTTGAAAACGATTATCCCTCGTGGCGCCCAGAAGCCGAGGCCATGGCCGGGCGCGAAGCCTTGCGCGAAGCTGGTCGTCTGCGCCAACCCAAAACGCCACACAACGAAATCTTGTTGGCGATCCTGGAGAGTGGTTGGTTGGGGGCGGCACTTCTCTTGGCCATGCTGCTGCGGCTCTTGCGCGCGCGGCAAGTCCACCAATCTGGTCCTCACCTGACCGACGGCCCATGGCTTGCCTTGGGAATTCTGGCCTTGGTGCGCTCCCCCTTCAGCGACAACCCTGCGGCCCTCGGCATGGCTGCCCTGCTGCTGGCGCATGATTTCCGCGGCTACGGCGAAGGCCGCGCGGCCTCCTCCCTGGGGCAATCTGGGTCTGGGATTGGCGCCAAGCTCCGCGCCGTGGCACCCGTTGCCACCCTTGCCCTAGGCGTGGTGGCCGTTGTTCCGGCATGGCCACAATGGCGTGGCGAACAACTCTCCGCAAAGGCTTTCGCCGGCGAAGAGTTCGATGCCCAGGCGATGAATGACGCCGTCGAAGCGCGCAGTTGGGATAGTCGCTGCTGGGTTCTTCTCAGTAGTTATTACCTTGCCGCAAATCATTATGATGAAGCTCGACTGTGCCTGCGTCAGGCGCTGATGGTGGCCCCATATGACCTCTCCGCCCTGACCGCGGCGATCAAGATTGAGTTCGAAGCTCCCGATGGCGACGAAACACTGCTGCGTGGTCTGATTGGTCGCGGCGAATCCTTCGCACCCTATGAGCCTTCCATCCAAGATGCGCGGGTGCGCTGGCTTACCCACTATCGCGACGAGTACCGTTCCCGTGCAGTGCAACTGGTCAAGCAAGGGATTCCAGGAGCTGCCGATCTGTGGGCGGCCATGAACCTCGCCGAAGCCTGTCTCGCCCAAGTCGAGGGCGACGACGCCCAAGTCAAGCGCAGCTTAATGCAAGCTGCCAGTTATCTTCCGGGCAACAAGGCGGTCATCGAGCGCGCCGCGCGACTCGAGAGTCATGACCAGCGCCTGCTCGAGGAGCTGTGCCTGCGGGTTTATCCCAACTGGCCACAGCTCCAGAACAACTAGCGCGGTGGGATTGCGCCGGGCCTTCTGCCCGACTCGCCGGCATTGCGCAGGCTTCTACTCGCCGGTCTTGCGCAGGTTGTAAGCGCGCGAAAGGCCTTCGAAGGAAACCAAGTCGCTCATGAACCGTTGTTGGCTCAGGTACTGGTTCATCATCAGGGCGCGGTCACGCTCCATCGGCCACATCGTGGCGGTTTCAGGCATGCGCCGCTCCACCATTTGCGCCACGGCAATGCCGTCTTCGCCAAAGTCTTCCGGGCCGACGACTTCGCCGTCGAGGAGGTCTGGCAAGCTACCGCCAATCTTCGCGCGCAAACCGCGCAAGATGGTGGCATCTGAGGGCCAGTCTGGATCCGCCGCAGGGCGTGCTCGGCGAGAAACCCAACCCATGTCCTCCATGGCTTGGCCAGCCGCGCTGGCGGCAGCGGTGAACTCTTCTGCGGAAAGAACTGCCGGGTCGCCTTCCAGTGCGCCTTCCGGACGAGGCAGGGCGTCGACAAAAGCCTGTGCAGCTTCTTCGGCCAACTCTTGTTGCTTGCTCTCACGCCAAATGGTCATGAGGTCTTCGCGAATGTCGGCCAAGGCTGGCAACTCGCGCTCGGTGCGCGACATCGGGCGCATGAGGTATGCACTGTCCTCCATCTGCACCGGGTTCGGCATCCAGATGGTGTCTTCGCCCTGGAACAGACGGCGCAGGCTAATGTGCCCAATCGTTTCCAAATCGACCAGGCCACTGAGGGCGATGGGCTCTGGGAAGTCGAGAAGCGTGGCACCGCGTTCGTCCGCAAAGGCACCGACGTCTTCGGCTGCAGGCAAATCGAAAGCCAACTCATTGATGGCTTTGTTCAGCAGATAATCGCGGCGAAGGCGATCTCCAAGCTCTTCCTGAGTCAGGTGCATACCGAGCTCCGTGGCGACTTCCTGGCCATCTTCGGGCTCAGGGCGACGGTACAAGCTGAACTTGTTGCTGTTGTAGAAACCATTCAGCGCTTCTTCGCTGGGTTCCTCTGGCTGGTACCAAGCCTTAACCGCATCGGAATCGAGGTCTTCAGCGGTGAGGACCACGGTTTGGAAGGCAACTGCTTGCTCGTTTTCGAGGTCAGCGCGCTGGATTGGGGTTAAGCCGTTGTCGTACAACTCTTGCAGCTCTTCCTCGGTGGCTTCCAGGTTCATGACCTTGTCGGCGAAGGCCGATGGGTAGAACACGGTATAGGCCACGCGCATTTCTTCGTGGTCTTCTTGCCATTGCGCGAGTGCGTCTTCTTCGGAGGCGACAGCGGCGACGGAGAGCAAGGACAACACGGCCTGAATGCGCAACAGTTGGCGCACCTGGTTCTCAAAGGCGATGGCGCTGGGGAAGCGGTAGCTGCGGAAGAAGCTGCGGTAGGCCTCGGCGCCTTGCTGGGCGAAAGGCTGCAACTGCGCCTGCAGTTGACCGTCCGAAACGGCGACTTCCATCTCATCGGCAAGCAGCATGAGCGTGGCATAAGCCAGGACCGATTCGGTGTCGTCATCGGGCATGGTGGTGCGACCGAGCAAGCGGCCCTCCCATTCCATGTTCATGGCCGCGCGGCGGTACTCATTTTGGTCGATTTCGTGCTCACCGCTCGGGAGATCCACGACTCCAAGCACCGGAGGGCCACCGCCCATCCACTGCGCGAAAACATCGCTCATGGGGCCTGTGACCGAGAAGATCAGCAGACAGAAAATCGACACCGCCAAAATCAGGGCGCGTTTGCCACGCGACATGGATTGGGTTTGGACGGGGGCGTGTTGATCGACGACCTTAGGCTGGCCGTCTTTCTTAGACTTCGAGGTGCTCATGGGGTGCGGGTACCGCGACAGGTAGCCGCAAAGTCTACCCTCGCCGCCGCCCTTCGCCTACTCGTTGGCGCTCGTGCCCGAAACCTCGGGCTCTGCGGCTGGAGTAGCGCTTTCCGGGTTTCCGGAGGGAGCTGCGCTTGCCACGCTTTCCGCTGCAGGCGGACTCAAACTTACGCCCGGCTCGGCGGAGGAGGCCAAACGACCGGCCTCGGGCAACTCAGAGAGGTCGCGCAGGCCAAAACGATCGAGGAAGGTCCGGGTCGTGCCGTAGAGGAAGGGGCGGCCTGGCAGCTCTGCGCGGCCGAGAATGCGCACTAGGCGTAAATCCAAGAGATGGCGCAGATGGCCGCCGGATTTAACCCCGCGGATGGCGTCGATGTCGGCCTTGAGTAAGGGCTGGCGATAGGCCACCAGCGCCAAAACTTCGAGGGCGGCGGGGCCGACGCGCTCTGCACGACTGGCCTTGCGCGCGGCCTGCAGGTCATCGGCATAGTCCTCGGTGGTCAGCAGGCGGTAGCTCTTCCCCACCTGGTGCAGCACTAGGGGCAGATTGCGCTCTTCCATCCAGGCTTCGAGGGCCTCGAGGTGCTGACGCGGCGAGGCCACTTCTTCTGCGGGGGCTGGCGCCGGGACGGCGTCTTGTTCCTCACCCTGACTCTCATCCTTACCCTCGGCTGGTCCCTGAGTCGGGTAGAGCACTTGGCGCATCCGCTCCATGGTCACGGCCTCTTGCGAGCTGAACAGCAAAGCGAACAGCAAGCGCAGGCGGTCCTCAGGAATCGCGGCGGTGGCCGGCGATGCGGGCTCAGGGGTTTCAGCGGAGAGGGACAAAGGCAGGCTTCGGTGCTTGGACCGATGGGAATTCGTTGGAAGCAGTATAGCGAAGGCTCATGGCCTCGAACCATGCCCGCGCCTCCAGCGGGTCGACCTGGCGAGCTTCTAATCTCTCCAGCAGGACGCTCTGTGGGGGCATTGCTGAGGGCGGCAGGACCTCCAGCACAAAGGCCACGCGCCAGGTGGCGTCGCCGGAGAAGCGCAGAGGACCTAAAACCGAGCCTGCCTTGGCTTCCCGCCCCATTTCGGCCAGCAGCTCCCCTGGCCACAGTGGTAGCGGCGGCCAGCTGCCGTCGGCCAGAGGCGGACGCAGCAGGCTTGCGGCAAGCAAACTCTTGGGGTCGCGGCCTGCTTGGATGCTGCGCTGCCACTCCTGAGCGGTGGCTTCGTCGCGAGCGACCAACCACAACAGTCGAAGCCGAGGAACTTCATACGAGGAAGCGCGTAGGACCAACTGGTAGCGCAGATTGTCGGCGACGTGATTGGCAAAGACTTGGCGAATGGGTGCCCAATCTTGGCCGTAACGCTCTTGGCTCCAGCGATCGAGCGGAGCGAGCTCTTCCGCGCCTGCGGAGTTAGGGGCTTCCCCCACACTTCCGCGCAGCTCTTGCTCGAAACGCTCCACTCGTTGCTCGACCAATTCCGAGGACACCGAAATTCCCAAGCGCATGGCTTCGCGGCGGGCCAGCTCGGTGCGGTGAATCGCGCGCAAAACTTCGCGGCTTTCTGCAGGCAGCGTGAAGGCCAGCTCCGCGGCAAAGGCGCGCAAATCGAGAGCGGCACCCGCGACTAGGTTTCCGCTCATCAGAGGCTGGCCATTGCCAAACAGGATGGGGCCCGGCGCTGCGGGCGTAGGGTTTTCGATGACGCAGGCGGCTAGAAGAAAAAGCAAGCAAGCCGACCAAGGACGGCGCGTCATCTTGCGCCGTCGATGAGTAAGCATCACTTAAAGCTAATGCCGCGACGCACTTGCACGCCGTGACAAGTTGGGCACTTGGTGCGACGCGATTCCGAGCCTTGTGCGGTGACATCGAGCGTTTCAATCACGCCAGCGCCAGCACAAGTTGGGCAGTAGCTGTACTTCACGTTAATCAGTTTGTAGTCCCCACTGAACTCGGCATAGTAAGCCAGTAGCCACTGGAAGCGCTGCGAGACCGAAGCCTTGCGCCACCAATCTTCCGGCTTGGCTTCGCTGTCGCCACCTGAGGCGGAACGTCGCTGCGCTTCCAGGTTGCTCAGGTATCGCTTCATGCGATCTTCCATTTCGCGCTGCTGCGCGGTCTTGCCATCGTCCTTGGCCTCTTTCTCTTCGACCAAGCCTGCGCGAGCCTTGTCTTCGCCAAGAATCCAAGTGCCGTCACCAAAGCCGGCCGAGTGCAGAGAGGCGCCAACGGCTAATCGTTGTGCCCACAGCCCATCGATGGCGCCGATGTCAAGCTGGTCGTTAATCTCACTCAGCTCGTCGAGCATGGTGGTGCGAACTGCCAAGGGCAACTCCCCTTCGATGTAGGCAATCATCTGATCCACCGAGGCATCTTTCTCGAGCGCCTTGCGCTTGAGCAGCTTGACCGTGCGGTTAAACCAATGGCGCTCCAAATATTCGACCGCGGCCAGTTCTTGGCGCACATCGAAAAGGTCGGTCAGCTGCAGGTACTCACCACGAAGACCTGGATCTGGAAAGGTGTTTTCGTAGCTCTCGAGCTGCGCCTTGGCTTCGGTAAAGCGAGACCGATGCATGGCGGCGCGAATGTTCTCTAGGTATTCAGCTTCGTCGCGGTTGGCAATGGTTTGCTCCAACTGCACCAGTGCGCCCTCGGCTCTGGTCACCAAAGGAGTGTCACCTTCAGCGGCTGCCAAGTCCTTGCACAATTCGAAATGTTCCTTGGCCTGGTCCAAAGCAAACATGGTTTGCAAATCTTGGGCAAAGGCGAACTGGTCATAGCTGTCGGTAGTATCGACCTGCGGCAATCGTTCGGCGTAATACTGTTCAGGCGTGAGCACCGAGGCAGCTTCCACAGTAATGGTTTCCGGAGGAGCTGCCAGACTTTGCAAAGGCACAATGGTCGTGGTCTCGCGACGGCGCAACTCAATCTGCCGATCGTCTTGGCGCAAAATGCGTCCCACCAATTCGCGACCATTATTCAGCAACAACCGCGAGGCCGAAGTCATCGGCACCTCGGTGGTGTCGTTATAGCCAAAGCTTTGGCGCAAACGCTCCGCTTCGCCAGGGAACAAATCCCCCCAAGACAAGCGATACAAACCACCGGCTCGTGCTTCGCTCAAGACAAAGCCATCTAGGTCATGGCCCTCAATGGCGCCAACCAAGAGGCGACCGTCACGCAGACGAACCAATTCGTCGGCAGGTTCTTGGGCCACCGGGACGGCCAAGGCAAAGGCAAGTGAGAGACTGAGAATCATGGCTTCTGGAGCTGCAAACGGCGAGTAATCGGCACGCTGCGAGTGAGAACAATCGGCAAGCGGGCAAGAACGCGCTCCGGGCTTCGTTTGTAGAAACGCAACACGGCGCGGCGAAGGGCAGGGTCCTGACCTTCGGGAAGGACTTCGAGATCGAAACGGTAGTCCGGGGCACCCGGGACCGTCTCTCCAACATACAACCTGATTTTGGTTGGGTTACCGGAGGCATCGAGTTCCCAGGCCTCCTGCTGGAGCTGGGCCACCAGGGGCACAAGAACGGGGGCGAGCTCGGCGTGCACACGTGCCTCCTGCTCAAATCCACCCCCCACTTGGAACATGGCGAGCAGGGCAGAAATGCCGAAAAGGAAGATCGCCATAGCGATGAGCACCTCGAGAATCGTGAACCCGCGCTTCATTTCTGGCGCCTCCCCTGTCCGGGCAAGGGGTTCACGGCCTGATGGCTCTCGGGCATGTAGATGGGCGTGCGCGCAGCATGGGGCATCGGGATGCTGTCGCGAATGCCGCGTTGGGGCAAGGTGAGTTGGGGGAAGTTGCCACCGAGTTGAACCCACTCGCGCTCAATTAGGGCGTAGGCCGGTTGCTCCAAAGGCGCGGTACCGCGCACGCGAATGTTGATGGTCTCGGCCGAGATTTCATCATCGAGAACCGGTGGGCGGGCACGCAGCGCACCCGAAACCCCTTCCACCAATAACTCAATCCGACTCGGAAAATCCACCGGCATATTGGGCTCAATGCGCAGGCGCTCCGACAGCGCACCACCGCGAATGGGGTCGGCGGCATGGAACTCAGCCCACAACAATCCGTCGAGCACGACCAAGCCATCGCCTTGGCGGCGAAGGCGCTCGGCTTGGCCCCCATCGCGAAGGCCGACGCCATCTCCTTCGATTTGGCCATAGCGCACGAGGCGCGACAAGCGGTTGTTAGTACCACTGCGCTCTGGCTCGACGACCCACATCACTTCTACGCCATGGCGGCCGGAGGGATCAAGGTCGGGTAGGGCAGCGCCTTCGGCAAGAAAGCGCAGGCGAGGTAAACGCCAGGCCGGCTGGCCTTCTTCTTCAGGCTCGGCGATGTAAGTGTCCAGAATGAACCAACCGCGACGACCGCGATGGAGTGCCCCTAAATCTCCACGGAAACGCTCGACTGCAGTAGCGAAGACCAGGTCTCCGCGTCCGCGCCGTTCTCCGCTGGACCATAGGTCGGTCACTGAGTTGATGACCTGCATCACGAAAACCGATAGAACGGCAAGCAATCCAAGGGCTAAGGTGACCTCAAGCAAGGTCATGCCACGGCGCGAGTTCATTCTTGGACCTCCTGGCGACGCAAGGCTTGGGCCTCGGCGAGGTAGTCAACAAGAATGCTGCGTAAGCGAGGCGCTTGGGTCCAACCGGTGGCTTGAAAATCGACCGGGTCAAAGGCGCCATCCAACCAGTCAATCTGAAAGCGCAACTGCATGCGATCGCCATTGAGGTTGAGCGGCAGTAACCCAGAGTCATCGGCTTGCAGGTCATCGACCTGGATCAAGCCTGGAGTTTGCGCGGGATTGCCCTCCCAGGACACGTCGTTGACGCGTGCCAAGACGCGGTACTGAATGCTGGCATCAGGGATTTCCGCTTGAAAAGACATGCCTCGCCAATAACCGCCAGGTGCTTCATAAGAAGCATCGAAGCGAGCATGCGCACCACTGTCGGAGCGACTCGCATAAGTATGCGCCCAGCGCGTAGGCATGGCGTAAACCAAGGTGCCCTCGGCATGGGGCTCTGGAGTGGTGCCGAAGCGTCCGCGCAAGAGTCCGTTGCCCTCGGTGCCACCCAAACCGCGCACCCGTGGCATAGTCAGGAAGGAGTTATTGCGCATCGGCGCATGAACTAACTCGTTGTCAATCAACAGGGCGTCGTAAAGGCCAAAACCTGTGGCATCTTCGACCTCGACCTCTGCTGAGGTCTGCGACATGCCACGAGTCAGCGTGGAAGACGGGCGGTCATCGACCATGAAGATGCGCGCCCCCTTGGAGTGCCCGCGGATTTCGGTGCCATGTAGGCCGCGGCCATCGGTGGCCAAAGTGATTTGGCCATTGGCGGCGTCGACGTCGACATAAGCCACGCGTTCGCCATCGATGTCCAGCAAGCCACTGGTCGGAATATTGGACAAGAAGGCTCCAGCCGTCGGCGTGCCATTGTGCTGCTCCAGGCCATCGACCACCACATAGATGGGGTCGACCTCAATGAAGCTGTTTTCGCTGTCGAGCAAGTCTTGATCAAGGATGAAGGCGCCGCGTGCCGAGGACAGCGTCGGCGTGCCCATGCCGGCCACGGTGTGCATGGCAACTTCATCGACCATACCCTGAAACTCGGGCAGAGTTCCTGTGGCATCGCCGCCAACCGTGAACTCGGTCAAGGCGAGCGGGCGTTCTTGGTTCGGGAACTTGCAGATGCGGTTGAAGTTGCGCAGGTCCTGACTGAGCCCTTGCTGCACCAACTGGCTGAAGTCCGAGCCCAGGAAAGGAATGCCAGGTGCCGTAGTAAAGGCCACATAGGTGTCGGCGATGCGCACGCCACCACGATTGATGTCTGGGGTCCGTGACCACATCACGGTGAACCAGAATGGATTGGCCAAGCTGCCTGCTTCCATCACCGCCACTCGGTCATGGCGGCCGACGAAGCCAAAGGAAGGCTCGGATTCGGGGACGACATCGCGCCAACGACGTACGGTAAACACCGGCACCGCTTCTATGCCCGGACCATGCTCATGGTCGAAGGTGCCCATCACGCCGCGGAAGTGATAGCGCTCCAAAATGGCGGTGATGAAATCGTCGCGCTCTTCAGGAGTGCCGAGCGTTGGCCGCAGGGCCATATCGTCTTCAGGGTCCTGCTCAGGTAACAGCAACTCTTTGCTCATGACAATCGGCGCACTGCCAATCATCAAGCCCACAGAGGGAGCATCTGTAGGCGCATCTGGGCCGGGCTGGTTGGGTGCCGATGGAGGGCCTCCGGGAAGGACATCTTCGTCGAGCAATGAGTCGTCGAAGAGAGCGCCAATCGCACGGTTCAAGGCTCCCCAATCATCCCGCAGGAAGTTGCCATTGAGGATGCTGTCATAGCGCACCCATTCAGTTTGCCCTGGGTCGTCGGTATGTGTGAGCTGTACGAACTCACTCAACTCAGGGTCGCCGCTGCGGTAACTCAAGTCAGTGGCGCCAGCCACATGCACCGAAATCGGCATGATGTAGACATTGAGCGTTTCCAGGTCATTGGCCGGGGTGCCGCCATCGACGTTGACCAGGATGTCCTCTTGGAAGAGCATCACATAGCTGTTGCCATCTGTGGAGAACACGCCATTCGGAGCATCGGAAATGCCCGGAGTCTGCACATTGCGCTCGCTCAAGGTCAACGTGGTGCCTTCGCGACTGCTGTAGCGCACGACTTCCATACCACCAAAGCGGCTGCCGTCCTCGGCGTTGGTGACCGCCAAACGCCCTTGCCACATCAGCGCATAGCCACCATCGGTTTGGAAGGCTTCGGCGTAAAGGTGATCCGTCTGGACTTGCTCTAAGGGAGAGAGTTCAATCGGGCCCACGTAGCTGGCGTTGATGCCCTCGCCCAAATCGATTGGGAAGCCGGGGAAGCCATCGATTTCGACGATGATGGTTTCCGGACCTTCAATGCTCGAGGCCATCGACCACGGCCCAAAAGTGCCGGTCGTGCGCGCGCCGCCCGGGGCGATGTCGCCATCGAGAATGGCGGAATAGCCATAGATTTCGACGGCGCTCCCTACCGGGTGCGAACTGTCCAATGCCAAGGCAAAGGTGTCGGTGGCTTCGCGTACTGCACGACCGCCGAAGGCGTCTTGCAGATTGCGGTCTGCGATGAAGGACGTTTGGGTTTTCGAAATGTACTCGATGATTTCATCGCCTATGCGAATCGCCCCACGGTCGGGGAAGCCCTCGGTACTTTCCACAGAAATCACCCCGCCTGGATCTCCCGGCGAAGTGCTGCCCAAGGCTGCGGTGAGATGGGTGTAGCCATCAATATCCCCACGCGGAACGCCATCAATCGTGACTTGGATACCGCGCGGCGAGTTGGCGCGCAACAACACGCCTACGTGGAACCAGCGGTCCAGCAACGGATATTCCGCCGGGTCGATACGCACCACAATCGCCTCTTCGAGGCCATCTGGGTCAGCAGGATCTTCGCCAGCGGTACCACGGCAACGCACCACCAACTCGCCTTGCTCAAAGGCCACCGTCACCCGGTTGCGGTCGGTTTGGAATCCACTCAGGTCCATGAGGGCGCCATCAGCCAAGCCATTTTCGGCGAAGAACCAACCTTCAAAGGCCAAAGGTTCGTTGTCGGAAGTTCCCGCTCCTGCCACCACACCCCAATCTTCCAGGGGTGGGCGATAAGGGCCGCGCTCCGTCAAGCTGCGACCTAAAGGTGACGGTTCGTAATCAAAGTGTTCGACTCGGCCAATCGCGCCCCGCGGGAAAGCGTCGGCTCGGCGCACGGTTTCGGGCATGATCGAGGAAAGCTCAGGCTCTTTGTCCGGAAACATCATGCCGAGTTCCTGCAAAGTACCCATCTGCAAGCTGGGCGCAGTGGTCGGCGTGCCGAAGGTGTTGATCCAGTTGCCCAGGTTGTTGGGCATGAGGGTCATGCCATGCAGGCTGCGCGAAAATCGACCGCGATCTTCAAAGGATTCCTGGTCTTGCAGAAAATCCAACAAGGGTCCATCTGGCGCGGCCCACATGGTCTCGAGGAAACTGGCTCGAGCAAGGGAACGGCCAAGGCGGGAACGCACCGCAGCATTGACGCGCTGGCGGTAACGGTCGCCGGAACGATAGGCATAACCCACCGTGCTTGAGGCCAAGGAACCATGATTGGGGTCGATGCCGTTGACGTATAGAGCCCAAGCGTCGAGGTCACTCATGGCGCCAGCTTCGGCCATGGGGCGCAACACGCGCTGCCACAAATCGGCTGGACCTTCGATTGGGCGCGCCTCCTGGACCGCCACGGCAAAGCGATTGGCCTCGGTGGGATTGACCCATTCGCGACCACTTCGACCAGTGGCTGGGCGGTCGCTGACGACCGGGGCAGTGCCGCGGAAACTCACACCCATTGCCAAGGCTTTCAAAATCTCCGGGCGACAGGCATTGATGTCAATCGGCTCGCGACGTAAAGCCATGACGCGCGTGCGGAAGCGTTCGAACTCTGGGGGAATCGGCGCAGCCAATAGCAAGCGGCCACTGCCAGCAGCCAACACCATGGAGTGGAAGCTCTGTCCATTTTCCCCTTCGATGCGAATCAAGCTACCGCGATTGAACAGACTGCCATCGTTGACTGACAGTAGCTCTGGAATCTCGGGATTAATTTCGCGCGTCATCCACCCTGCAGGCTCCCAATCGGAGGTCCCAAAAGCTCCGGTGGACATCATGCAGTAGTTTTCTAGGCGCCGCAGTTCCTGTTCGTTGAGGCGGCTATCTGGTCCCCCCAACTGGAACTGCAACAGGTCGGCCAAGAACGATGGCGGGTTGTAGCCCGCGCCATTGAAGCGCGACAACACCAAAGAGAACACCCGCGGGTCGATCATGGGTTGCCCTTCGCGGAAGCGGATTTCGTCGAGCTCCTGAGGCGGGTCCGGTGCGCCGAGAATGCCTGTGAAACGCCTATCCTCCTTGCCGGTGTACTGCACCCATTGCGTACCAATCAGCACCAGACCACTCTCGGCAAAGCCTTCGGTGCTGGTGACCTCAATCACGCTATCGCGGTAAGTCACTTCCTTGGACAGATAGCAAGGATGCAACAGATTCTGCAACAGCATCATGGGTGCGGTAGCCAAGGAAATGCGCCCTTGGACATTCTCCACTTCCACCCCCCACGAGGCGGTGCTACTTTCAAAGCCGCCACCGAGATTCTGAGGCAACACGCCGAGGTCTTGAGTGTCGTATTCGTCGACGCTATCAAACAGCGGCGTTGGATCGATCGAAGGATGGCTCCTCGCTTCGGCCTGGGCGAATGTTCGCCCTGCAGCTTCAGTCTCTAAAATGGCGCGCACGCGGTCAAAACTTTCGTTTGACGACTCGGCTCGGGTGCGGCTCGCAAACAAGAATGGCACGCCCAGGGCGAACAACACTGCCAATGCCATCAGCACAATGATCAAGGCGGCGCCACGGCGGTTTGAAATCACAGCAAGACCTCCTGGGTAAAGCGACCGACCAGGAAGCTCGCGATTTCGTCGTCGAAGGAGCGCATAATCATGGGCACACCGGTGCTGGGGTGCCGTTGGGCATCTAGAGTGCCGTGACGATCGAAGCGCAAGGGATAGGTGGACTCCACGCTGACTTCATCTGGAAGTTCAGGCCCGTTCTCAATCACCCGGGCGAGCACAAGGATTTCGTCGATTTGGCCACTCCAACCACGTTCCATCGCACCGAGGCGAATCCCGCTGCGCGGGACGCCAAAAATCGGCGGGGTGCTGGTGCGGCCAGCTTCTTTGCCATCGACAATCGCCACCAGCTCTTCATTCATGGCGGTCAATCGCAAATGCTGCCAACGACCACTGCGCACGACCTCGGCAGGGAGCTCAAGGCGAACATCTTGGAAGTAGTCGCCATCGCCAGCTTGCAGCACAATCTCCAACACCCCACCCCGACGTAGGGTCATACCCAGCAAGCCTTCCCAGGTCAGGATGGTGCCGCCTTCTAAACGGCGGTCGCGGAAATCAAACTCCAAGGAGAAGCCGCGACTGAGGTTGGGGTTACCGCGGCCATCGAAGTTGGCCTCACCGCCGGATTCTAAATCCAAACCGGCGCCAAAGCGGCCCCGTTCGTCCAAACTGGAATCACCTCGAATCTCAATACGCTCACGGGCGACAAAAGCTTTCTCAAAACTAGCTTCCAATATCGGCCGGAACACCGCACGCTGCATGCGCGCGGGTCGCTCCAGAGTTTTTTCCTGGAGCAACACTTCTACCGGGTATCCACTACCGCGGGCGCGGTCGCGACTACTCTCGATAAAGGTGGTTAGGGAAGATTCCAGGGCACGGTAACCCGGGTCGACGTTATCTAATCCGGCAAGTCCAATGCCTGCCACCACGCCAAGCAAAACCATCACCAACATCAGCTCGAGGAGCGTAAATGCGGCGTGCCTCCTAGGACCGGAGCGGTCAGCGGAAGCGCGGTGAAGCCACTGCGGCGTCATTAGTTATTGATTGAGTAGGACGTGATGTCGTCTTCGGTGCCAAACAGCCCGTCTGGGCCGGCGCAAATCAACTGGAAGCTATTCGGCTCCCAGAAACTACCGGTGCGCTCATTGCGTCCGGGGCTGACCTCTTGCTCTTCATAGAACTCATCGAGTCCTGCCGTCACCATGCGCGTGACGCGATCGCTGTAGTGCAAGCTATCGAGGTAGACAATCGGGTTGTCCCAGGGATCGGCAAGCTCGAACAGTTCGCGACTGGCCAATCCGGTGGGATTGCGCGAGGTCTCATCTTGGTCGGTATTGATCAGCCACTGCTCCGAGGGGCGCTCGCCGCGGTACTCGGCGTCGAATAAAGCCACCACCAAAGCTTCGGCTTGGCTGTTCATTTCGTTGGCATTTAAAGCCGCTGGCAATCGGTCGTCGGGGTACTCCCCTTCCAAGTTGCGGTAGCTTTCAATCAAAGCGCCAATCGTTTGCAAACGAGCTTTGGCCTGTGTCTTCTTCGAGTCTCCGAACACATTGCCACCAATGACTAGGAAAGAAGCGCCAAGGATGCCAATGATGATCAGCGCCACCATCAGCTCGAGGAGCGTGAAGCCGGAGCGACGACTGCGTAGGGAGCAAATCATGGTTGAGCGTAGATCAGGGCGACGTCATCGAGGGCGACGTCGACATCTAGGGAGTGAGCCGTGGTGGCGGACAAGCCGACCGCCATCGAACCCGTGGGGTTGCGCAAGTTGGAGACTTCTTCGGACCAAACCACCTGGCCTTCGATCGTGACCGTCAGCACAGGTACGGAGGTCTCGCGGTTCAAGCTGAACTGCACCCGCGCCGAGCCTCCTTCTGCAATGCGGAAAGCGGTGCGGCCTTGTTCACTGCGCGAGCCTTGGGTCGTCGCCCAGGCCACCACGCCTTCGCGGTCGCGGTAGACGCGGAAGGACCACAACTCTCGCGAGCGGTTCATGAGCGCCAAGAACAAGCCTGCTTCTCCTTGGTGGCCGCGGCCGACGGCCAAAGTGCCGGCGAACTGACGGAAGGCAATGCCTGGCATGGTGCGATAGGTGCGGGTTTCGCCCCCACCATCATGCTTGCCACGAATGGTCAAAGCGCCATCTTCCAAGCGTGGTTCTACGCCTAGACGCGCCCCGGCTTGCGTATCCCAGCCGGCAGCCAGGCGGCGGCCGTCGAAGTCGTCGGTCCAGCGGCGCAAGCGATCATGCTCCATGACCCGTGCCTGCCAATTTTCCGCGTAAAGACGCTGCGGATGCTCTTCCTCTTCGCGCAGCAAATCGAGCACGTAAGAGAAGTCTGCCGTGGCGGCATCGAGGTCGCCGCTGGCATACAAGGCTGCGGCCTTCAAGTTGCGCGCGGCCAGCAGGTTTTCATCGAGAGACAACGCCGCCTCGCAGGCAGCAATCGTGTCTTCCACTTCTCCAAGCGCCAAATGATTCAAAGCACGGCGCAAAGTCAGCTGCCCCCAGGCATCTTGGTTAGGAAGCAAGGCGTAGCCCTGCGGGAACTCCTCTTCCGAACGGCTAAAGGCCACCGAAGCTTGGGTGAACGATCCATCGTTATAGAGCAAAGTGCCGAAGGAGGACAATACTGCAGCATTGGGAGCGGCGTGGCGCGCTAAGTCGAGCAGCAAATCGGCGGCAGCCTGTTGACCGCCCGCTTCGGCGTCCCAGACGGCGCGGAGGTAACGACCGTAAACCAGACTTGGATCCAGCGATAAAGCTTGATCTAGGGCCTCGGCAGCGGCTTCCTCCTCTCCTAAACGATCTAACCAGAAAGCTTGCGCGGCAAAGGCTGGGGCCGCGTCGAAGGGAGCGGCGACAGCAGCGGCGCGAAGGTCACGGATGACATTGCCTGCAGAACCACCATCGGCGGCTTCGGCAACACCACGCATGTACAGCAAGTGCGGGTGGCTGCCGTACTGCTGGATTGCTGCGTTGGCAATCTCTTGGGCATCGGCAAATCGCCCGCTCAGGTAGAGCGCAGCCGCATGTCCACTGGATGCCGCAATGCTTGCCTGCGCATCGTCATTGGCCGCACGCAAGGTTTCCTCATAGGCCGCAATCGCAGCGTCCCATTGACCGCGCGCTAGAGCGGCTTCACCAACGGCAAGGCCATTGGCCAAGGCGGCTGGGCTATTGCGGCGAGGCTGCAAGGTCAGGGCGCGTTCAATCAGGCCTTGACCCTCTTCGAGGCGACCATCGGCGAGGTACATCTGTCCCAAGGCCAAAGGCGCGGAAGGATCGCCGTCGGCTAAATTCAAAGCGACTTCGAGTTGCTCGCGCGCTTCCTTTTCCAAGCCAAGGCGCTGCAAAATGCTAGCCATATGCACGCGTGGCGCAGCGGCGTAATCGAAGCGACCTTGCGGCACAGGGACATCTAAGGCGCTCGGCACTTGCGGCAAAGACTCCCCAGCCAACTGTGCGTACATGGCAAAGGCGCGGTCAAAGGCAAAGGTGCGCTCCCACACTTCGCCGAGGCTGAGCCAACTGTTGATGTCATCCGGAGCGAGCTCCACTGCCTTGCGTGCCATTTCTTCGGCGTACTCAAAAGCCACCGGCTCTTGCAAGCCTTGATTCAAGAACCAGCTAATGGTTTCGCGAATGCTGTCGAGGCGGCCCGCGGTCATGGTGCCGCGCTCCTTGCGGATCAACAGTTCGATTTCATTGCGTAGCGTTTCGGCAAAACCAAAGGCCTCGTAGTTGTCCTTGGTAAACAACTGATCAACCACACTTTCGCGGCCAGTCGCCGGGTTCACGGTGACAAAAATCAGGTCATCGCCCTGAGCAAGCTCATAGCGATCTTCATTCATGATGTGTCCGTACACCGTGGACACTGGGCTCAAGCGAATCCAGTCATAAGATTGACGGTAGGCCGCATCTTGATCGGCAAACGCGTTGTCGAGGTCAGGACTGCTCGACAGCCCTTCGCCCCCAGCATCGAGGGAGCCGGCAATCGTATCGCCGGCAACGAACAAGTCATCGAGGCTACCTGCGAGTCCTGGCTCCAACACCATCAGGTGCTGACACCATCCATCGAAGCGACCCAGCGGAAGCGGAGGCGGCATCAATTCCGGGAAAGCCGCCAAAGGCGGCGCTGGCAGCTGCAGGGGAGGCAGCGGAGTATCGGCGCTGGGGCGCAAGAACAGATCGCGACGCGGGCCATTGCCATTCAGTTGGGCGACGCCATCAGCATCGGGCAAGGCGTATGGCTCAATCTGCTTGCTCTTACCCGAACGCGCGGGAGCCGGGACCTTGTTCGAGGTGAGCTGGTACCCCATCAGGCCAAGGATGGCCAAGACGAGAACAAAGACGATGGGTTCGCGCTTCATACCTGGTCCTCCTCAATCACGGTCGGTAGTGCACCGACGCCAAACTCCAACAACACACGCCGCTCTTGGCGGCGGCCATCTGGGGCACTCATTTCTAGAATCTGCAAGCCAGTGGGGCGCCCGGCATCTTGCTCGGCCAGTACGGCGCGCAGGAAAGGTGCGGGGCTGGTGAGGCGGAACACCACTTCCAGGGTGACGGGAGTAATGTCGAGCGGCGAAGAGTTTCGACCGCGACGCTGACGTTTATTCGCGATGCGAATCTTGTCGACTTCCACAGCGCCATGATCCACCGCCAAGCGCACCACGCGCTCGACGACGTCGAGGCCGCGCAACACGCGCTCGATTTGCTGGCTCTCGGTCGGCGAAACCGGAGGCAAACCAAGGGAGTCATCAATCTCGCAATTGCGCCGCAAAGCCCAACCCACGAGTTCGTCACGCATCTCTCCGCTCAAGGAGATGTAATGCTGTGCCGGCGAAACCCCAGGAGGAACCTGAAAGCGTTCGCGGAAGGCGGGCAAGGCGCCATCGGCAAGCAGGGCGACGCGGTCTTGGACCTCGCGCAACTGCTGCTCTAAGGTGGCGACTTGTGAAGAGGTGTAGAGCGCATTTGCCGAAAGCTCGCGACGGGTGCGACCCACTTTCGTGCTTTCCTCTTGGAAGCGCTTTTTCGCACCGCCGCCGGTGATGGCAAGGAGAATGAAGAACAACACCACGCCCCCGGCAAAGCCCAGGATGAAGCGTCGGTGAGTCTGCCAAAAGGCGTCAAAGTTCATGATTGATCTTCCTCCTCATCACTCTTGAGTGCCGCGAGGAGTTCGGCGCGCAAGCTCCATTCAAAGACTTTGCCGCGAGGGTTGTTGCTTGCTTGGACCGCGGATTCGCCGTCGGGAAGCAAGCTAGAAAGGGTTCCCGTGAATTGGCCGAAAGCTTGCGATGCCGCGCGCACATCGTCTTCGGCGCGGCCGCTGACCGAAACCACTGGAATGTCATTTTCTGGTCGGCCAAACTCTTTGCCATCACTGAGCCCAACGCGAAAAGTTTCGACCCACAGGCTTTCTGGCAGCTGCGTTTCCAGCCACACCAGCAATCGTGATGCGCTGCGGTTGAGGGAATCGCGCAGGCGCAGGTCTTGTTCCAACAACTTGGCTTCTTCGAGTTGCTCGATGATTTCCGTGGCGCGGGTATTACTCGTTTCGAGTTGCTTGCGCGCTCGCGAACTGGCCGACGAGGCTTTCTTGGCGTCATCGGCGAAGTTGCCCATGACACTGGCGTTGACCGCTAAGAAAGCCGCCGCCGCCACCCCCATCAGGATGTGGAAGATGGTTTTTTCGCGGAAAGCCTTGGCCTTGCGCGCACCAGCGGTGAGGATTTCCAGCGCGTAAAGGTTGGAGTCACCGGAAGCGAGCGCCAAACCAAGAGCGACGGCAGCACCGGGGCCATCGGCCTCGAGCTGATCCATGTCTTCCGGTGGGAGATCCTCCATCGAAATCATGTCGACGGGGTTCCAGACCGAAACCGGCACGCGCATGCGATCGTTGAGGAAAGCCGTCAGGCCACGAGTCCGCGCGCCACCGCCCGTGAGTAAGACGCGATCGAGAGTGAGATCACTCAGGCGCGCCTGAGCACGGCAAAGCGTGACGACACCGCCAAGCAGGGTGGGCAGGGACTCATACAGCGGCAACAATGGCCGGGTCACGCGCTCGGCATCGCTTTCGAGACGCTTGCCAGTGGCGACCTCCAAGTCGAGATGGCGATGCGCCAAATCTTTGGCCTTGGCCATGTCACAGCCCAAACGCTCGGCCAGAGTGCGGTCGCGCTTTTCCAGAGGCGTGGACACCGAGCGTGCGTAGAACAGTTCCGTTCCTCGCACTAGTGCGAGATCCAAAGTGCCTTGGCCCAAGTTAGCAAGCAATGTGGTCGACGTCTCGTGGTCGCCCAAAGCAAGGTAAGCGTTGTAAAGCGCGACGGCATTCGGCGAAAAGGCCTTCACCTTGACGCCCTGAAGTGCATTTAACGTTTCCTCGAGCAGATCCTCACGCACCAAGCCAAGCAGCATGGTGTCTTCGTCGTCCAGGCCACGCGGAACCGGCAGCAAGTTGTAAGAACTTGCCATGGAAGAACCCGAACGGCCTTCGATTTCGCGAATCTCGAAATCCATCAGGCGCTCCAGGCGCCAGTCCTCCACAGGAGGAACCGGCAGATAGCGCATCATGAGGGCACTACCCGTGAGACCGATGTTCAGCGCACCAGCTTTCTTGGCTGCTGCTCCCAACTCCGCCGCTGCCGCCTCGGCCGGGGTTTCCCCGTGCTCTGGTACGGCAGTCATGTACCGCTTGATGCGGTAGTTGCCCTTCTTCGCTTCGGCAATCGCCAAGCGCACATGGGCGTGTCCAAGATCAAGACCACCGGCCATTACTGAACCTCCTTTTGCAACCACGCCGCAAGAGCTGGATAGGGTCCAGCCAAGGCGCCTTCAAGTCGTGCGCGATACGCTTCGCGCGCCGCACTTTGTTCTTCATCGAGTGCGTCAGCCGCACTCTGCAACACCAATTGCAAGCCGCTGGCCTCGGGAGCGATTTCGGTCCCGGGCAAAGAGGCGGCGAGAGCAGCTGATTCGTCGGCAAGAGCATGCATGGCCTGAACCGAGCCGGCGAACAGAACTGCCGAAGCACGTTCTTGCAAATCCTGCAGGCGTGCGCGCCCACTTTCTAGGGAACCGCGGGCGGCAAGCAGAGCTTCTTGAATTTTGTCCTCGTCGAAAGGATAGTCGCGCAACAACTCGTCGGTGGCTTCTAGAAGCTCGCGATCGTTGCGTTCACGCTGTGCGCGGCCGATGCGTTGCGAAAGGCGCGCCGCCTCTGTCAGGTCCTCTTTGAAGGACCCTTGCAGGAGCAAGGGTTCGGTGACACTAAAGATGGCCGCACCATCTTGTACCCGCACCGCGGACGGCTGCGGGAAGCGCATCAGGAAACGCGAGGCTTGACCGCCCAAGAGTAGCCCAGGACTATCGGCGAGCGACATGCCATTGGTGATGCCGAGAGGGCCACCCTGGGCTAGGACTAAGGCCGGGCCACTGGCCAAAAGTGCCGCACCAGGGCGAATGGCAAGATTGCTCGAACCTGCCGGAGTGAAGCGAAGGCTGGTGCCCTCGACGGCCCAGGAGCCAGCACTACCGCGCGCAGTGAGCAGAACACCCTCGGAACTCTTGAGCAAGAGGTTGGCGCCATGGGTTTCCCCTTGGAACAATCCCAATTGGATTGGGGAGGCGTTGGAGTCTTCCTCCAGGGCCAGCAGCTCCTGCAAGTCTCCACGACCCTGCAAGCGCAGAGACAACTCGAACCAGGCGGCTTCCTCTGGCAGAGACAACACGCTGGAGCCAGTGCTGATCTCTGGTGCTTGCCACAGATAACTGGGCGTGCCGTCATCTTCAGAAGCACCCCAACGCAACAGCGGCGTGACTTTGAGGCCACTGCCGAGGTTGGCTTCGAAGCGAAGCGCGCTCATCGGCGCGGGGAAGCGGCGCACCAAGCGGGCCACCCCACCTTTTTCCTGCCCCGAAGACAGTCGCCCGTCCTGCAGGCTGACGCCTCGATCTAGGGACCAGGCACCTTCATCGCCGAAGGCACCGAAGCCTTCGAGCAAATCGGTCGCGGTCGCGGCAGCTGTGGTGCCATTGTTGATGCGCTCTCCTCCCTGAAGGTCCACGCCCCCATCATTACGCAGGAAGAACCACCAACCGGCCCCACCGCCCACGATGAACAGCGCAGCCAGGGCGGTCATGAGCCCTCCCTTACGCTTGCCACTCATGGCGGCCTCGCGGGCACGGCGGTGGATGGCCGCGTCATCGGCGGCATCGGGGTCTTCCAGACCTCCGGCCGCGGCGGTCGCTTCGTCGCTGACCAGGCGCAGGCGCAGGCTACCGAGCTTGAGCTCGCTACCCGTAAACCACTCGCCGTCTTTGACCTGGAGTCCACCCGACCATGTGCCGTTGGTGGAGCCGAGATCAGAAAAACGAACGGTGTCGCCGCTCACCTCAAGATTGAGGTGGCGGCCCGATACTGAATCGACCGGCAGCACAATGTCATTGTTACTGGCACGGCCGACAGAATGGGTCCCGGAGTCGAGTTCGAAAACTCGACCACTTTCGGGACCGCTGAGGATCTCGATGCGAATCATGCAGGAAAGGGCCCCGCGGCACACGCCGCGGTCAGGGAGTCTACGCCACCCCCGCCATGGCGAGCAAACACCAGGCAGGGCCTTCTTGCTAGCGCCTCCGGCCGACACAGTAACCTGAGCTCCTGCATGCGCTTCTTCTTCCTCGCCGAGCCCCCGACGGAGACCATTGGTCGCTGGTGTCCGCCGGCGAGTTTACGCCAGCACCTGCGGGCACTTCGCTTTGGCGCCGAGGAGAGTTTCCTGCTCCTACCCCCTAAAGGGCCTGCGGTGGAGGCTCGATTACTCGAGAAGGGCGATCTCGAGCTCCTGGGCGCCGCCGCGCGCCCCCAACTGCCCCTGCTCCCCACCACCCTCGCCACGGCCTGGCCGAAGGGCGCCCGGGCCGATGAGCTGGTTCGGCGCGCCACAGAATCTGGGGTCCAGACCATCGTGCCTCTACGCACCAGCCGCAGTGTGGCCGGGAAAGATGTTTTCAGTCCCTCAAAGCGGGCCCGCTGGCAGCGCATCATGGAAGAGGTGGCGAGCCAATGCCGGCGGCCGGAGCTACCGACCCTGCTTGAGCAACCCCTTGCCGTCGACGAGCTCTCGGCGACCATGGCGGCTCAGGCGCCCACCGCTCAGGGCTATGTCCTGACTCCGGGAACCCTCCCACTCCAGCTCAGTTTGGAACTGAACTCTCCACGCGAGCTTTGGTTAGCCGTCGGCCCGGAGGGAGGATTCTCGCCAGAGGAAGAAGAGCTTTTACAAATCGGTGGCCTCATGGCAGCCGGATTGGCGCCAACGGTATTGCGTATCGAAGCTGCTGGCCCACTTGCCATCTTCCTCTGCCAACACCACTATTTATGCCGTCAGGGCCATTAGCGCATGCCGCCTGTGCACGACGCCAATTTTGATCAATCCTCGACTTCCTGAACTTTAAAGACCACGGCCCCTGATTCGAGAGTTACCTCCACTCATGCTCACCCGTTTACTTCTCTTTTTGCTCGGAGTCTTGCCGATCTTGTTTGTCGACCTACTTTTGGTCAGGCCTGATCTGCGCGCTGGCGCAACCGTTGTGGTCCCGTTCCTGACCGGCCTCCTCGTAGTCCTAGGGCTCCTTTCCCTGGTCGGTGAGCCGCTCCTCCAGCGCCTCCTTCCCAAGACCTCACGCAGGAATGCCATGAGCAGTCTGGCCCTGGGGCAGGCATTATTTGTTTCCGCAAGCTTGCCCCTGTTGCTTCCCATTGCCTGGCAGCAGGATTTCCGCAACCATTTCGGCTGGGGGGTTTTGTATTTGGGAGCCTCACTTTTGGTGCTGTACCCCATACTCGGGCGATTCTGGACCAAGCGTGCCGTCCCCAGCCGGCTGCACATCCGTGTTCTGTTGGTTCCCGTGATCGCGCTACCGTTGGCCTACCTTCTTGAGCTCAGGCAACTCAACATGGGGCCTCAGCAAGCCGGGCTCGCTGACCTCGACACCCAAAAAGCTTCCGCAACGCCAAACGTTTTGCTCGTGGTGCTGGACACCTTGCGCTACGACACCTTGCATGCCACATGGGAGGGGTACCAGCACTTTCCTCAGCTCGATGAGTTCACCCAGAATGCGGCAAAATTCGAACGCGGCTATGCCGGATCCAATGTCACCCCAGGTGGACATAGCGCTTTGTTCACCGGGCTTTATCCCGCGGAAAGCGGGACTCTGCCTAAAGGTTTAGTACGCCTAGATGAGAGCTTGTTGACCATATCCGAGTTCCTGCAGTCCTACGGCTACCGCACTGCCGCCACGGTGACCAATGCCCGCGTCAGTGGCCGCTTTGGCTATCGCCAAGGCTTTGAAGTCTATGACGATTCGCTCGTGAACACTAGTTTCCAACCAAGCGATGCTGGTGAACGCCTTGGGAGATCCAGTATCGTGCAACTGCTTGGCGCGCCACTCTCACGAAAGTTAGTTCATGGGGCATTCAAGTCATGGAAGTGGCGTAGGCCGGTGCCAACCGCAGCTGACACTTCGCGCACTGCACTGGCGATGATGGACAAAATGAATATCGAGGAGAATGAGCCTTGGTACTTGTTCCTCAACTACATTGATCCGCACACGCCCTACCTCACTCGCGAAGATTTGGCTGAGACCTTTGGCCCCGGATATGAGTATGGGGAGCTGAGCCAAGTACGCCGCAACACGCTGCAATTTACCGGGAAAATCAACGACCTACAAGCCGCGGTTGACCGCGGCGAAGAGCAGTCCGAAGCACTGAATTGGCTGCAAGAGGCCTATCGCGAGCAATGCCGTGAACTCGATGAAGGCGTCATGATGCTGCTCGCCGGTTTACGCAAACGCAAGCTACTCGATGAGAACACACTGATCTTGTTCACCTCGGATCATGGCGAACACCTCGGTGAGCACAATCAATACCACCATGGCAACACCCTCCTTGACGAGGAAGTGCGCGTGCCTTTTTTATTGATGGGCCCGGGGATTGAGCCTGGGTCAGAAAGCACGCCAATCAGCGGCGCAGACTTCTTCGCTACGGTTTGCTACGCCATGGGATTGGAAGACGAAGCTTGGCCAAGGACCGAAGGCTGGCCTATGCAAACACCACGCCCCGGGCGCGTGATTCGCTTTGAACATGGCAGTCAGCGCGGCATTTTGATGGATCATCACAAGATGATTGCAGACGACCGCAACGGAGCGCTGACCTGGGTGCAAGCCTATGACTTAGAGCAAGATCCGCAAGAGTTGCGCAATTTGATCAACCAGGATTTGCCTTGGATTCAGGCGATTATCCAAAACCCGCCGATTCGCTCCAGCCAAGATGCGGAACGGGTGATTGCGAGTGACGGCACCCTGAACTTGGCGGACCTCGGTTATGCAGACGAAGTTGCTGATGAGTAGGGCGCTCATAGCCAACCTTCTTCGAGGAAGGAACGGTAAGCGCCATGTCCAATCACCACGTGGTCCAGAAGTTCGATGCCGAGTAGGCGACACGCCCGTTGCAAACGGCGCGTAGTAGAGCGATCTTCTGCCGAGGGCTCCGGATCTCCGGAGGGATGATTGTGCGCCACCACGATTGCGGCGGCCCGATACAGCAAGGCCGGCTGCAACACTTCACGCGGATGCACCAAACTGGAGGTGAGGGTTCCGCGGCTGAGTTCTTGCTCGAACAGAATACTTCCCTTGGCATCCAGGTAGAGACCGCAAAAACACTCTACCGTTTGCCCCAACAATCGCGGCGCAAAGTAGCGGTAGACATCTTCGCCGCCACGAATCGGGACTCGTGAAGGCGACGGGCTCTTTAAGGCTCGACGCCCAAGTTCCAGGGCCACCGATAGCCGCATAGCTTTCCTCGGAATTAGGGAAAATCGAGTTTGGAGCTCCTGTGGGGCAAGCCCCACGCAAGCAGGAAGGCTTAGCGCTTGCCCTTCTACGCCCAAAAGAGATTGCAGCAATGCCGAATCCTCCCAGCGGCGTAATGGTTCGTGAGTGGTGGCGACCCTATCCATGCACGCTGTAGACGCGCAGGGCTGGACATCGGCACGCGAAAGCTAGCGCAAGCTTTGGCGATGCTTCTCGTGCAACTCGTCAAAGCCTTGGCCGAAGGTCAGTTGCCATGCATCTTCATAGGTACGGCCTTGGAGGTTCTGGAACAAGTTGGCCCAAACCTCGCCGCCGTATTCCTCACCAAGCCAGGCGGTCATGGACAAGGAGTAGAAGTAGGCTTCGCGCACCCGCTCTTCTTCCTGCCAGCGCGTCCAATCTCCGGCCAATTCGGCGCTATTCAAAAGGAGCTCCTCTTGCTGGCGCAAAGATTGACGAGCATACTCCACCGAACCGCCTTCCACTTGTTGGGCTAAGCCCTCATGAATCCAAGTCGGCAAGGTCGCGCCGATGGTAAAGAGGGCGGCATGGGTCAGTTCATGGCGCAAGGTCCGCGCCAGAGAATCGAGTTCGTGTGCCGGGTCATCGACCACCAAGCGAACGCGGCCGTCATACAAACCGCTGGACCAGTCTGGCGCAGCAGTGCGGTAGCGCGTGGGCTCCAACAGCATAATCAAAATCCGTTGTTGCGGTCGCAGGCCGGTGGCTGCCAAGACATCTTGCCAAGCTTCTTCCACCACAGCGCCTAGCTCCGGCAACGCTTGGACAACATTCATTTCCTGGGGGTCGTAGCGCAAATCAAAGTGCGCGGTGGCGTTGGTCAAATAAGACGACATGACGCGAGCCTCCTCCACCGCGCGCGCCAGTTCATCTGCCAAACCGGGGGCCTCGGGGTCGAGGGCAATCGCACGCTGCAAGAAACTCACGCTGGTTTCATCTTGTCCCTCAAGCCGAGCGATTTCAGCAGCGATGCGCAATAGGGTGACCGATTCTGGATGATCCACCAGCGCAGACTCGACCAAAGCTTTGGCCTGCAGCCGTTCCCCTAGGCGCATCCACACTCGGGCCTTCCAAGCTGCGGGAAGGCCATTGTCTTCATGGAAGCGGATCGCCTCGTCGAGGACTAACAGTGCACCCTGGCTCTTGCCGTCTTCCATCAGGGCCACTGCGGCACCGGTGAGGGTCCGCGACACATTCAAGCGGCGGGTGGACTCTCCTTCGCGAACGGCTGAAGAATTCCGACTCGCCTGGATGGTTTCGGTATCAAGCGTTGGGTCCACCAAGCGCAAAATCTCCTCGGAAACGAACATGAGTTCTCCGAGATCCGCGATGGCCCCCTGCTCCGTTGCTCCTGTTTCTCCGGGGGCTTGGTCTGTCGCAGTGCCTTGGATCTCGCGCACGATGCCGGTCGATCCCTCTTCGAGCATCGGCTCGATAGGCGCAGGACGGAGCATGAGCCACGAAGCCAACCCGGCCATTACCAGAAGGCCAAGGAGTAACAGCAGAACCAGGCCGATGTTGCCCTTACGGTTCGCTGTACAAGGTGGGTTGACGATCATGTTCCTGCCAGGCTCGGCGGCGATCTCGCAAGAGTCGCGGCCATTGCGCCCGACTCCAAGGATAGCCCGTTTCCTCGCATAAGGAGAGCAGGCTCTGCTCTAACTGAAGCGTCGCCTCCTCGGAAGCGGCTTGGAAGGCTCCCCCTCCGGCTAAATACAAATCGATCTCGATTGCGGAAACCCACCGCGTACTTGCGGCGCTAGGCACCTCTGCGGCATTTGCCTTTGCCTGCAATCGGCCTTGCGCGCGGCGCAAAACGACGGACGCGGAAACGGGGTCCGGAAGAATCTGAATCCCCGGACAATAGGCCGCCGTCGCCACTAATGACGCTGCCGAGGACAGCACCGAAGGCCAAAACGGAAAGGAGCTGCATTGTTCCGGGCGCTGTTCATAGGTGCGGCAGCGCTGATTGCCATCGAGCAACACGCAACTGCCATCGGCCTGCTCGCGCAGGGACCAATTGCCCTCTACAGCACGAACATGAGTGTGTACGAAGGCATCGAACTCCATTCCTAAAGCCGAAGCCATCTCTGCGGCATCAGTCTCAGTAATCCAAACCTGGCCATGGCCGATGCGGCAACAATGCCCGCATTGATGGCAGTCAAATCGAAAGGGCAAGGGAGCGTTTGCGGTGGACATCGCGGGTGCGCTCCAAGTGGTTAAAGCCGCGCTTCCAGGTCTTCGATCAACTCTGCGGCATCGGCGTAACGCACGTCACGATCCTTCGCCATCATCTTCTCGATGAAGAAATGCAGGGTTGGAGAAACCCGACGGCCCTTCATGGCAGAGCCTTTCAAACCTTCGAGGACTTGCTTGCGCACCATTTCCTGGTCATCGCCGGCTTCAAACGGCAGACGGCCAATCACCAAGTGGTACAAGGTGGCGCCCAAGGAGTAGATATCGGCGCGACCATCCAAATCACTCTCGCCGCGCGCTTGTTCGGGCGCCAAGTAGGCGGCTGTACCGAGGGTCGTGCCTTCGCCATGCGTGCCCTCCATGCCAGCGCCGGCAAAGCCAAGGTCAATCAGGGTCACCTTGCCCTCGCGGTCGATCATGAGGTTGCCGGGCTTGAGGTCGCGGTGCACGACACCGGCCTCGCGCATGCCTTCGAGCGCGCGCGCCACCTGCACCACAATGCCGAGAGCTTCCTTTTCCTCGAACAAGCGACCCTCGGCCAACTCTTCTTCGAGGGTACGCCCTTGCACGCGATCCATCTCCAAGATGTAAGTGTCTAAGAAGCGGAAGGCGCGGTGGCCCCGGACCACACTGGGGACTTGAAGCTCCTGCAACAACTTGGCTTCCGCGACAAAGCGCTGTGCGGCAATCTTGTCCGCAGCCAAATCAGGGCGCAGAATTTTCAGGGCAACTCGCGCAAAGTCTTTCTCGCGCTTGGCGCCGAATACTTCGGCGGTGGCGCCCCTGCCCAGCAAGCCTTCGATTTGGTAACCCGGAATCTCAGGGTTAGCCATGCAGTCGGTGCGCAGCAAGTAAGCTAAGCGATTCGGATCCCAGTCGGTGACGGCCAATAACGCGTCGTCGAAATCGACTTCGGCGCAGGCCTGGAGCACGAGGGCGGCAGCATCGCGGGCTAGAAAGCCGCGGTGGACAAGTCGCGCAAGGAAGGCTTGTTCCTCGGCGGAGACAGGGGCGGGTGCCGCCATGAGCCCGACATCCTATCTCGGCTAATCCTATTTGCGTACTTGAGAGAATGCGCTAATGAATCCGCCTGGCCCAGAGGTTTAAGCAGACATAAGCGGAATTCCGAAAGAATATTGTCCTCGGACATACCCCTACGCCCATGTCTTCCACCGCGCTCGTCTACAAATACTTTGACCTCATCGACGGTTTCATCCGCGTCAAGGTCCTCGATCCCGAAGCTGGCCTGCCAGAGCTTCAAAATCAGGCGGGCGAGCCGCCCAGCCGCCGCGAGTACCGCCGCCTCGTGATTGATAGCTGCGTGATTGCTCTCGAGGAGGAAGTCCTGCCACGAGTGCATACGGTCTATCCCGAAGACACCATCGCCGCCGAGGACTTGCTTTATCAAATCTGCATCGATGTCAACCCTGGCTTGGAAATCCATGCTGTCTCTTTGCCGGCACAGCTGGAAGACGAAGGGGAAGAGCAGTGGGAACAGTTTCGACGCCGCGCCAAAGCGCTACAAGGTGAAGTATTGCAAGATGTCGTTGGGCAAGATGATGCCGTGGAACGCATTTGTCGGGCCGTGCGCAAAAGCGCGAGCGGAATTGCGGACCCGGAACGCCCGATTGGCAGTTTTCTACTGGTGGGCCACACCGGCACCGGCAAGACGGAAATGGCGAAATCCTTGAGCCGCCATCTCTTTGAAAACAACTTGGTGCGGATTGATTGCTCCGAGTTCGCGCTTCCGCACGAGACCGCCAAATTGATTGGCGCCCCTCCTGGTTATGTAGGCCACAATGATGGTGGCGCACTGACCGAGGCCATGATGCGCAACCCCCATGCCATCGTGCTCTTCGATGAAATCGAAAAGGGCCACGAAAAGTTGCACAACATGCTGCTGCAGATCTTGGACGAAGGTCGTTTGACCGATTCCAAAGGGCGCACCGTGTCCTTCCGTGAATCCTTGATCCTGATGACCAGCAATGTGGGCACCGCGGACTATGCCGAAGCCAGTCACCGCCTCGGCTTTGGTCGCGAAGGTGGCCTTGAGGACAGTGCCTTTACCGACATCACCGAGGCCGCATTGGCCCGCGCCTTCAAGCCGGAGCTGCGCAACCGCCTTGATGGCGTCTTGACCTTCCGCTCTTTACGCCCCGAGGACTGCAGCCGCATTGTGGTGATGCAGTTTGAACGTTTAGCCGCGCGTCTGCGTCGGCATGGCTTGAGCCTGCGCTGGAGCCGTCGCCTGGTCGAGGAAGTTGCCCTTCAGGGCTACAGCGAAGAGTTTGGCGCGCGAGAACTTCGGCGCACCCTGGTGACGCTGATTGAGGAGCCCCTGTCCATGCTTCTGCTCGAAGAAGGCATGCGCGAGGGCGACAAGCTGACCTTGGGGTGGCGCGCCGGCAAGCTGACGATTCGGCGCGAAGGGTCGAAGAAAGGTGATAAGCCGCGCGAATTCGGCGCAGACCACGCCGCTTAAGCCGGTCACCAACTCCGCGGCAGAGGCTATCCTGTGCGACCATGTCGCGCCGCCTCTCTGCTGTGTTGCTGCCCATTTTGGCCGCTGTTGCCCCCCTCCTGCCCGCTCAGGAGGCGCAGGCACCCCTTCCCCCAGAAGTCATCGCGCGCTGGGATGGCGGCGAACTCTCCGCGGAGTCCTTTGACCGCTTCCTTGGCGCCTATGCGCATTACCAGGGCATTGGCCAAGATGCCCTGAGCCACATCCTTCAGGTGCGCTTGGTCGAGGTCGAAGCCGAACGGGCCGGACTCTCGGTGACCCCGGTGGCGGTGGAAGCGCGCATCCAAGAGGCCCGCGCGCAACTCGAAGATGCTGGCCTCGAGCTCGAAAGCTTGTTGCGCAACCGGCAAATGACCTTCGCCGAGTTCGAAAAGCTCATCGGAGATTCCTTGCTGCACGAAAAGTTGGTGCGTGCGGAAAAGAAGCTCGGACCCGATGCCGAAGTCACCCCAACCATGCTGCAAGAGTGGAGTGAAGCGCGCCTGGCTTCCTTGTTGGAACAGTCCAAGGTGGCCCCTCCGGGTATGGCACTTGATGTGCCCCCCTACCATGTCACCGAACAAGATCTCGGTGAGGTTTTGCGTCGCACCATGTCCGAGCTCGAACTTCGTGACCATGTCGAGCAAATGATCTTGCAATACGAAATGCCGAAATGGGCGGCGTCGGCACGCATCGCCCTGACCGATGACATCTTGCAGCGCGAGATTGAATGGCGTCGGCAGCGAGTCCAGGACAACCCGGCCTATGGCGGCCTTACCTACGAAGAGATTTTGCAGTCCCGGCAATCCAGCGTTGCCTCTGTGTTGCAATCCGACGAGCTGCGCACCGTGGGTTATCTGCGCTTAATGAGCGAGCAGGTTTACGACGATTCCTGGTTTGCGAACTTGCCCGCAGATGCCCGCGCCGAACTCGACAACCAGTATGGTGGGTCGCGTTTAGTTGCGTGGATTTTTCTGAATGCGACCGAGAAGCCGCAAAGTGAGCTCGACCTGGATTTCCCCGGAGCGGAGCGCGAACTGCTTGCCCTGCGCGAGCAGATCAATAGCATCGAGGACTTCCACCGCCTAGCTTCCTTGTACTCGGAAGATGAGCCCACGCGGCGTCGTCAGGGCATTTTGGGCTGGATTCACCGCCAAGAGAAAGGCGTGGAGCCGGAAATCTGCCAGGCTGCTTTCGATGCCGCCGGCGTCGGCGTGCAGGGCCCGGTACGAGTCGATTCAGCCCCCATCGGGACCAACCTCCCTCCTGGGATTGCCAAGAATCGCAGCGGCATGGCCCTGGTCCTAGTCCAGGAAATTCGGGAGGCACCAACGGAATCACAGTTCCGTGACCTCGTCCGTCGTGGCATGCATGGGGAATTGCGTCAGCGCTATCTCGACAGCCTAGCTGTGGAGTGTCAGTACCCGAAAGGGCAGAACTAGTCGCGGGCTAGCAGCTCAGGACCAACGGCGTACGCTCGGCAAATCGCGCTTCGATTTCCGCAGCGCGTTGCTCGTAGCCCTCGCACCCCATCAGCGCCAGCGCTGCAATCTTGCCGGCCTCAACGCCCGGCTGATCGAAGGGGTCGATGCCCATCATGTGCCCGGCGTAGGCGGTGGCGATTTCCATCATCATGAAGTACTGACCGACGTGGAAGGCGTCGAGCTTGCAAAGCTCCAAGACGCACACTGGACGGCCCGCTTCCAACAGCGCGACTTCGGTGCCACGACGTTCCTGTTCCATCAACTCGTTGAGGCTGCGCCCGAGCAGTGGAGCAAAGGCCGCCGAAGAGGTGAACGGTGCGGGCACCTCGACCTCTTTCTCAAAACGGTCTAACTTGAGAATGGTGTAGACCTTGTCATCGGGGCCTTCCACGTAAAGTTGCGACTGGCTGTGCTGATCGGTCGGGCCGACGGCCTTGGAAGGAGTCGGGCCGACATGGACCTCTTCCCCTTTTAGGTTGTGGCGTTTGCCCAGGGATTCTGCCCAAAGCTGCTTAAACCAATCGGCCATGCTGCGCAGGCGGTGGCTGTAGGCAAACTGCACATGCACATTGCGCCCCGCTTCCATGTGCAAGACATGGGCGAGCGCGTACATCAGTGCGGCATCTTGTTCGGGCTGGGCCGCGGCCAGCTTTTGATCGACGCGTTCGGCACCGGCGAGCAGGCCTTCGGCATCGAGGCCGGCCATGACGGCAGTGAACAATCCGACCGGCGAAAGCACGCTAAAGCGCCCGCCGACGCCATCAGGAACGGAAAGCGTGGAGAAGCCGAGGTCATCGGCAATCTTGCGGAAATGCCCGTTGGCGTCGTCGGTGGTCAGGGTAAAGCGTGCACGCGCGGCAGTTTCATCACCATTGCAGGCCGCAAGCATGTGCTGCCATGCCAACAGAAACTGCGAGGAGGTCTCGATGGTGCCACCAGACTTGCTGATGACATTGATGTGCGCCTTGTCCATCGGGACATCTTCAAAGAAGGCGCCGAGCCAATCGGGGTCGACGTTATCGAGAATGAACACCCGAGGCTGCCCCGCGGCGGGCTTCCACTCTTGGAACACCGGGGCCAGAGCATGAATCATGGCGGTGTTGCCGAGTGCCGAACCGCCGATGCCGAGAACCACAAACACTTCCACGGGTCCGGCGGCCTTGACCGCGGCCGCGCGCTGCTGACAACTCTCCAAGAACTGGCGCTCCTGCGGGAGGCGGCGCCAGCGCGGGGCTTGCGCATGATGCATATCTCGCGCGGCGATGGCGCGAGGCATGGCAGCGGTCATGGCTTCGCGCATGGCGCTATCGCCGAGGAGTCCAGTCAGGTCGAGTTTGAGAGCCATAATGGTGTCATCGGGGGGATTTGTGGGAGGAGTCGTGTGTTGGCGAGTGAATTAACGGCGACGACCGAACACTTGCAGGCCATAGTAGAGCAGAACGGCTAGGCCACTGAGGGCCGCCGCAACGTAAGTCATGCTGGCGGCGCCCAAGACTTCTTTCACGCCCTGCTCCTCTTCGCCAGGGTCGAGCAAATGCATTTCTTGCAGGCTGGTCAATGCGCGGCGCGAAGCATCGAGTTCGACTGGGACCGAGACCAGTTGAAATAAAACGACGCCGGCATAGAGAATAAAGCCGATGAGGGCGATGGCGGGGCTATGTAGGAATGCGCCCAGAAGGAGAACCGGAAGGCCGATCAAATTGCCAAGCTGGGCGGTCGGCACGGCAAGGTTGCGCATGCCCAAAGGTGCGTAGTTCATGGCCTCCTGAAGAGCATGCCCTGCCTCATGAGCAGCAATGCCCAGGGAAGAAACGGTGCGGCCGTCGTGGACCTCGGGAGACAGGCGCAGTACGCGCTGGCGCGGGTCGTAATGGTCGCTGAGGCGGCCTTCCGTGCGCTCCACCCGGATGTCCTGGAGCTCCCGGGCAGCCAATATCGCCTGCGCGACCTCGGCCCCGGACAGGCCGGCTCGATTGGGGATGGCTGCATAGCGCTGGAATCGGCCGAGGACCGCGCGCTGGGCCCAAGCGCCGAGGGCCGCAGCTCCCACCAGCAAGAGAATGGGGAGCAAGAGCATTGCGCGCGAATAATAGCTGAAAACACCCTGTTTCCCGCCATTTTTGAGGGGTTTTCGCAGTGGCGAAGAAACACCCTGTGGCAGGACTTGGCAGATGGCCGATAAACAGGCAAGATTTCAGCTCTTGGCCGCGTCACAACCCTGTCCATCTGCGCCCTCAGCTGGCCTGCGACAGGAAATGACCCTGCCACGCCAGCGCAACGGACACAAGGTGCTGTCCCTCACAGCGCCTGAGCCCACCCCACAATGAACATGTCTCGCCCTCAATCCGGCAATACCCAACTCATCGGCCTGGTCGCCGTCGTCGTCGTTCTTCTGGTCGCCCTTGGCGTGGTTTTCCTCGGCGGAAATCAAGAAGAACCAGTGACTACTCAAGACAACCTTCCTGAAGAGGTCACTCAGGTCGACGCAGGCACATTGGAAGGCCAGCCTGCGCAGGTGGAGCGCAACCCCGATGTCGGTGGCCCAAACCGCGAAGAGGTCAGTACCCCCACCATGTTGGATGACTTTGGCGACGCCATTGGTGGCATGGTCAGCGGCATGGTCGTCGATGATCAGGGCAATGCGATTGCGGGAGCCACGATTGCCGTGTCGCAACGTTTTTCGGCCGGCGTACAAATTCGCGGCTACAACGATGACGAACGGTTCACCTCCAACACCGATAGCAGTGGGCGCTATCGCTTGCGAGAACTCGCCGCCGGGATTGATATGAACATGTGGGTGTACGCCGATGGCTACGCCCCGACTCAAGCGCCTCCTTTCCAGGCTTTGGAGGCAGAAGGTCAAGAGCTGCCACCTGTGGTGCTCAAGAGTGGCTATTCCGTCACCGGAACGGTGAAAGATGAAGGCGGCAATCCGCTGCAGGCCACGGTGGTGATGTCGATGCAACCGCGCGATGCCTTCCGCGCAGGCGCTCCAGACGAGCAGGCTGCCGATGACCGCGCACTAGGCCGTGAAGTCGAGGTCCTTTGCGATGATGAGGGTGCCTTTGTCTTTAGCAACCTTGCCGATGGCATTTGGATTCTGCGTGCGGACCATGAGGGCTTTGCACGCGAAGAGGTGAGACCGCTCATGCTCATGCAGGGTCAGGCTGTAGAGCCGCAGTTTCTCACGCTTGGCGATGAACACATCATTTCTGGCGTGGTGCTCAACGACCAACGCATGCCCGTAGCCGACGCTTTGGTTTCCGTCGCGCGAACCCAACCGCGCCCGGTGCTGTCCGATTTCACGCGCACGCGCGAAGATGGAACTTTCGATGTGACCGGACTCCAAGACGGCATTTACGGCCTCTCGGTACAAGCCGAAGGCTATACCAATGGCCGCTCAGGCCGTCTCGAGGCGAACACGCAAGGCCTCGAGATCATTCTGCAACAAAAGGCCAATGTCAGTGGCCGCGTGACTGGACCCCAAGGTGCCGTTGCCGACTTCAGCCTAGAAGTATTCCGCACTCGTCGCGGTAACCCAACCTACGGCATGACCGGGACCACTTTTGAGTTCTCCGGTACCGATGGCACCTATGTCCTTGAGAACCTCGATCCTGGCTCCTATATTTTGCTCGCGCGTGCTCGAGGCATGGCACCAACCTGGTCGTCCAGCTTCATGCTGCAGCGCGAAGATGTTTCTGGCATCGACGTCATGATGCAAGCCGGCGCACGAATTGAAGGACGCGTCATTGATGCCAACGGCAAGCCTTTGGCCAACACCACCTTGAGCCTGCATGGCAACGACTATGACCCGGATCAGATTGATTCCCTGTTTGGCGCCGCCCTCAATGACCCGAACAATGTTCCCAAGTTAGAAGTCCGCTCGGGGGCAGATGGTCGCTTCGTCATGGAAAACGCGTACCTCGGTTCGGTGCAGCTCTTCATCCAGCACCAAACCCACATGCCGACCCTACTCCCGCTTGACTTGCAGGAGGGGCAAGTCGCCCAAACCGGCGACATCGAGCTCTATCGCGGAGCCACGATCTACGGCACGGTCCTCGGCGCGGACGGCAAATTCCTAGCCGGCGGCACGGTCAACCTTGGCCGCAAAGACGGCGCAAGCTTTTTCAACCGCACCATGACCGTAGACGCCCGAGGCCGCTATCGCTTCGACGGCCTTCGCGCCGGCACCTATGAGATTGTTGCCTTCCCCCCAGCAAATGAGAATGTGTTCTTGTTCCCTGCTGAGGGTGATAAGCAGAGTGTTTATGTGCAGGAGGGTGAGGAGAAAGAGGTGGAACTCAAGTCCACAGTCTAGGAATCTGGCCACGTTTGATGGACCTCGGCGCTGAATATTAATGTGCCAGAAGTCTTCTTGAATCGTCTAGCAAGGGAAGCGAACCCATTGCTAGACGTTTTTCCTTGAGACCAATCCCAAATTATTGCCCCTATAAGGAGTGTCAGTCGCACTCCCATGCAAACTTTTCTGCCGTCAAAAAAGGCAGATATCGACGTAAATGCGATGGCCTGTGGGTCCAACGATTTCAATGCCAAACATGCCGCAAAAAATTCTCTACGCAATCCTTTCGATTCACCTATCGCCTGCATAAACCACTGCTGCGGCTGCAGTTATTTATACTGATGAACTCCAAAGTGACCATGCGCCAGGCAGCCAGAATACTCGGATGCAGTCGGCACACGGTGGAGAGGCTCGCAAGGAGAATGGCAAGCACTTGCCGAGACTTTCACGAGAGGCAGCTCCAATGCCAAGGGAAACAACTTCAAGGGATATTCCAACTAGATGAGCTCGAAACTTTCGAAAGAGATCGGTCCTTATGCCCGGTTACGGTTCCAGTTCTCATCGAGCGGAAGAGCTACTTCGTGTTACACACCGGTGTCGCGCCTATGGGCCACCGCGGAAGACTCAATCCGAGAGCAAAAAGTAGACTTGAAATTTATCAAGCTCTTCATCCAAGAAGGAAGAACCAATCCCGCCTAGCTGTGGCAGGTGCTTTATTAAGACTCAGGGAACTCCTGGCAGATGAATCCCTTCTACATTTGCAAACAGATCGCAAGACGACCTACAAATATTTAGCCAAGCAGATCTTCCCAGGTCGTATCGCGATGCATGTACGGGAGTCCTCCAAAACGGCAAGAACTTATGGCAACGTGCTGTTCCCCATCAATCACACTCTTGCCATGATGCGAGACGGAATATCTCGACTGGTACGTCGTTCCTGGGGAGTGTCCAAAGACCGCAACCGCCTAAACGACCACATGTCCATCTGGATGGTTTATAGAAACTACCAGAGAGGGATTACTGTTAAGGACCCAAATATAACGCCTGCAATGGCTCTAGGGATTAGCCATAAACCGTTCTTGGCGAAGGAAATATTTTCTGCTCGGTGGCCCTTACGCGACTAGCTAAGGACCACCAAACGTGGCCAGCTTCCCCTATTGGTGGTTGAGGGGCGTCATCAAACTCTTCACCAACTCCACAATCTTCGGAGGCTGTCCGGTGCGCAACACACCAATCCGGAAGATGCGACTGGATAGCCAGAGCATGAAAACAATGGTGACGAGCATGAGTGCGCCAGTGCCCAACAGCTCTGCCATAGGTGGGTCTGCAGCCGCGCGGTTCATCATGACGAAGGGTGTGTAAACCGGGACCCAGGTCAGAAAGGTTGCCAGTGCGCCATTGGGGTCCTGGGCGACAAAAACCATGGTGAACAGTGGGACCATCAGAATCACGGTTGCGGTTCCCATAAAGTTCTGTGCTTCCTTGACCGTGTTGCAGAGGCTACCGATGGCCAGGAAAATACCGGCGTAGGTCAAGTAACCGCATACGAAGTAGAGGGCGAACAAGGGCAGCAAGCCAGAGGATTGAATGACCTCGAATAGGGCCCCAGCCCATTCCACTTCTGGACCGGCGATGAATTTCAGTACGCCCAACAACGACAACACCCAGGCCGTCATCATCGTGAGTCCCACCCCGGCAATGCCGAGAAGTTTGCCCACCATGATTTCCCATGGCGTGGCAGAACTGAGGAGCACCTCAATAATGCGGTTGGACTTCTCTTCCACCGTGTTATTGAGTAAGAAACTCACCACGGTAAAGATGGCCACCCATAGCAGGTAAACGAATCCCACTGGCGCCCATTTGCGCATGGTATCGGCCACACTCACGGCCTCTTCGCCTTCCTTCTTCTTGGGGTCGAAGGCACTAAATTGGAAGGTCGTGCTTCGAATTAAGGAGACCTGTTTCGGATCCAACCCGTTGGCGACGTATTCTCGCTTCTGCAGTTCTCGGTCAAGGGCGCGCTCAATGAGATTGGATAGCGCCATGTCGGTGAGGTTGGTCGACCAGAATTGAATGCCATCCTGGGGCTCAGGAGCATTCGCCATGTTGCCGATGCTCGGATCGAGAATTTGCTCAAAAGCGTCTGGTGGAATGACGATCAGCGCAAACAGTGGTTGCTCCATGCCCTCCAGCCTCTCGTCGTCGACAAGGGCTGGGCGCAGTGCCCGCACAATTTCTGAGGGCTCGGCGGTGGCCAAGTCCAGGTCGGCACCGGTCAATCCGCTCAGGTCCACCTCGTCATATCGACGTCGTGGCATTTCAAATTCAGGCGCATCCTCAACCAGCGAAGGCTTAATCATGGACAACTGCATCTCGATGGCCTCTGGGCTCATCATTTGCTGCATCAACTCTTCGTTGTAGTCCATGAACTCCTTGACGCGACCAGCGAAATCGCTTGGCATCGCTGTCTTTTCAAGGGTTTCGGCGCTGACCGCAGCCTTGTCCTTCGCATAGGTTTGTGCGTAGGTGCCAATCTTTTCCATGACCAGACGCGCATAATCGCGTTCGACCGCGTCTCGCACAATGTCACCAAGCAGACCGGACTGATCGACCAGGGCAAATTGCCGAACCGGCTTGGCCTTTTCTTCGAGCAGCTTGGGCACCTTGACCGAAAGGAGCAAGATGATCGGGAACATCAGCATGTTGATCCAGAATCCTTTCGTTCGCGCGTTCTCGGCATACTCGCGCGTCGCAATGTGGATGGCGTTATTCATGACTGGCTCAACGGTAGGCCGCGACTTTGGCATCGTCGCCGACAAGGTGAAGGAAGACGTCGTGCAGGGTGGGTTCGCCCGACTCAAAGGAACTCAACTCAATGCCTTCACGCATGCAAGCGCGGAGGATTTCTTGCGGATCATGGCCATCGGCAACGACCACTTCAAAAACGCCTGGGGATTCTTCGCTAGGCATGACATCGCCGACGCCAGGCAAGGAGCGCAAGCGACTAGCTTCCACGCCACCAATCCGAACCAGTCTCGGAATCAAGGCTTTGGCCTGTTCAATCGTGCCATCGAAGACCATCTCGGCCTTGGCGATGAGCAAGATGCGGTCACAAATGCGTTCCGCATGGGACATCACGTGCGTGGAGAAAATGATCGTGCTTCCGGCCTTATTCAAATCGGAAATTACGTCTTCCATGACCTGTTGGTTAGAAGGATCCAAACCACTGAAGGGTTCGTCCAAAATCACTAGGTCTGGTTTGTGGGCAATCGAGGCCAGAACCTGAACTTTCTGCCCCATGCCCTTGGACAAAGTTTCCACTTTCTTGTCGGCGAAGGCACCCAGCCCGTAGCGCTCCAGCAGCTCGTGCGCACGCTGCTTCGCCTCTTTGCCAGAGACTCCCTTCAGCCGCGCAAAATAAGCGATGACCGCCCAAGCCTTCATCTTTTTGTAAAGACCCTTCTCTTCCGGCAAATAACCGATGCGCTCTCGCACCGCCATTGCCGTCGGCTGCCCCAGCACACTGAGCGTTCCGGACGTCGGCTTCACGATATCCAAAACCATGCGAATGGTTGTGGTCTTACCTGCGCCGTTCGGGCCCAGAAATCCGTAAATGCTGCCTTCTGGCACGCGAAGACTGACATCGCGCACGGCGGTAAAGTCACCGTAACGCTTGGTCAGCCCATCTAAAATTAGGGCGTCTTGAGAACTCATGTTAGGGCTCCGCTCGCGAGCGGTGCGTCTTCTAGGGTCGGCGGCATCAGCCGGGTTGCCGCACATGCAGCTTCGACATCGGCAACGGTCTTGACTACGGCAGCAGTCAACACTTCGGGATCGCCACCTGTGACGTGGATATCGTCTTCAATCCGCACACCAATGCCACGGAACTCTTCCGGCACGGTGTCGTCAGCGGCAGGAATGTACAAGCCAGGTTCAATCGTCAGCACCATGCCAGGTTCGAGCGGTCGCGAAAGACCGTCGTGGCGGTAGGCACCGCAATCATGCACATCGAGACCAATCCAGTGCCCGGTATTGTGCATGTACCAACGCTTGTAACTCTCGCTCTCCAAGCATTCCTCCACCGAAGTCTGCACAATGCCAAGATCAACCAATCCCTTGGCCAACTCCTGAACTGCGCGGGTATGGCTCTCGTGATATTCATTGCCCGCGCGCACCGCATCGATGCCCGCTAACTGCGCCGCCAGCACCACTTCATAAACTGCCTTCTGTGGATCAGAGAAGTGGCCATTGACCGGGAAGGTGCGGGTGATGTCCGCCGCGTATCCCTGGTACTCACCACCGGCATCGACCAACACCAAATCACCATCGCGGAAGATTTGATCGTTATTGGTGTAGTGCAAAATGTTGGCGTTATCGCCCCCGGCCACAATTGAGGGATAGGCCCAGCCACTGTCGGCGCAACCATGCCGCCGGAAGGTGTAGTGGTAAAGCGCTTCGAGCTCATATTCGTACATGCCCGGCTTGACTTGAGCCATTCCGAGCAAATGCGCTTCGGCGGAAATTGCCGCCGCGCGACGCATGAGCGTAAGCTCGTCTTCGCTCTTGAATAAGCGAAGCTCATCGACCACCGGACCGGGGTCGAGCATTTCCTCCATCGGCGCCAAACCTAGGCGGGCTTGCTTGCGCAAATCGTTTTGAGTATCGCGCACAAAATCATCTAGGCGAGCATCGGCACCGAGGCGGTACCAAAGGCGATCAGCCTGAGCCATGGCCTTGGCCGCAGTCTCACGAAAGGACTCACGCGATTGCGCCGCGGCAAAGCCCAGGTGCTCCGTGGCGCCTTCGGGACCCATGCGGCGACCGGTCCAAGTTTCCTTGGCCGGGTCCCGCGGGAGCACGAACAAAGTTTCTTCAGGAACGCCCTCGACGCCCTTCGCCAGCATCAGCATGGAGTCGGGTTCGGGGCAGCCGGTCAGATACCAAAAGGTGGAATCTTGGCGAAAGGGGTAGTCAACATCATGGTTACGAACAGCAAGACTCGCGCCCAGAAAAAGGGCGAGGTCGCCGTCGGCCATGTGTTCAAGAAAGGCGGAACGGTGGCGGCGGAACATGGAGGAGCAGGGACCCGGAGGGTGGGCCTAGTGTCCTTGCCCCGTGCCTACGGGTCAACGCGGCCCAGCGCAGGCCTCATTCGGCCGTTTCCTGGGCGCTCGCATCATCCACTGATTTAGGCTCCACATTGGGCAGCTCGGCCTCCGCTTTAAGTTCGGTTTGAGGGTTGGCCTTGGTCTTGGCTTCCATCGAGGCCTCGCCTTTCTTCAAAGGCTTGTAGCCCTGACCGTTGCGCTTCATCGCCACAAATACCTGGACCAAATCCGGGTCAAAGTGCGATCCAGCATCTTTCTCTAAGATGGCCAGTGCTTTTGCCACCGGCATCGCAGGCTTGTAACTGCGCTTGGTGACCAAGGCATCGTAAGCGTCGGCAATCGCCACAATCCTTCCTTCCAGTGGAATCGAATCGCCACTCACCCCCATGGGATAACCAGAGCCATCCCATTTTTCATGGTGACTGCGTGCGATGTCGGCCATGTCGCGCAAACCGGGAATCGCCGACAAAATACGGTCGCCTGCCATCGGGTGCTTCTTCATCAATTCAAACTCTTCATCCGTCAATGCACCAGGCTTCAACAGCACATGGTCGGGCGTAGAAACTTTGCCGATGTCATGCAGCAAAGCGCCCAAACGTAGGGTTTCGACACGTTCTGGAGGCAATCCAATGGCATTGCCCATTTCGATGGAGTACACCGCAACGCGCTGACTATGACCACTGGTATAGCGATCTTTGGCTTCAATCGTTTTGCTTAAGGCAATCGCGGTTTCGACATAAACCTTGTGTGCTTCTTCTCCCGCCAAGATGAAGGAATCGAGCGCATGATGAGTGTCACGAATCAGGGTCTTGATTTCAGAGCAACCGACGACGGCGGCACGTTCACAGTAATCCCCTTGAGAAATCCGCTCTAACACACGGCGCAAACCAGCCACGCCGCGGAAAGCTGAACTGAGATAGAGGAAGGCCACCACTGCCGCGAACAAACTGGTCGCTGCGGTGAAGTTAAACAGGGCACCTGCCCAAACCGGGCCAGGAACAGGAAGGCGCAACGCCAGAGTCCCCAAAGACTCTTGGCGCCCGAAGATACTGCCGTGCCATTCCACCGCACGGGTGTCGCCAAGGCGACCACGATGAAGGCCTGGAATTCCCAAGTCCTTATGAGAACGCAGCGCGTCCCAGGTATTGGTGGAGAGCGGTCCCACCAATAGTTGCCCCTCGGCATCCAAAACCGCTGCGTTCGCGCCAGGATATCGGCTCAATTGTGTTTGGATTACGCCCAGGGCTGCATCCAAATCTCCATGATCCAGAGACACCACTAAGTCTTGGGAGAGCTTGCTGCCCATCCCCTCCAAATAATTTCCGATTTCCTTGGATTCCTCTCTGTATTGGGCTTCGACCAAATACTGCCCACCAAGCCAGCTCACCACAGCAGCGAGAACGCCAGCGGCCAGCGCCACCCGGAAGGCGGAACTGCCGCGATAATCACGCGGACGAGGGCTTGTCGCCGCTGATTGGCGGCGAACCCTTTGAAAGGCGGAAGACATCGAATTCCTATCGGAATTTGCCGCGGATTCCTTAAAATGTCTGGTTCCCAAAGGCCGGAAAGGTCTTCACATCCCATGATCATCCTCCTCGCGCAAAGCACTTTGCTTCTTGCTCCACTCGTCGAGAGCGGCAGCACCCCTTCTCAACCTGAAGAAACCGTCCTGAGCATTCCTGAGCTCCAAGAGCCAAGCCTGTTTAGCGGGTGGTCTGGCAAGGCCAGCCTTGGTTTGACCCTGATTGGCGGCAACAACGAGTCCACCACCGGCTCCGCAGGCTTTAGCCTCGATTGGAGTGGCAAGCTTGATGAACTCGGGTTTGGTGCTCAATACAGCGGCGATCGCACCACCGATAAGTCCACCGGCATTGCCACGACCAACTCTCGCCTCTATCAATACGAAGCTGGCTACCGCCGCTTCTGGGATGAGTCCAAGGATTGGTACGGTTATGCCAGTGCGGACCTTCGTCAAGATCAGCCAAACGGCCTGCAAGCGCGGACCTCTGGTGGAATTGGTGTCGGCCATCGCTTCACGATGTTCGATAACGCCGAAGGCAGCACCTTCTCCATGTTCCAGAACTCCCAGGTCAACGTCGAACTCGGCGCTTCCTACGTGACGGAAAACAAGGTCGGAACGCTTTCTGACTCCAGCGGCGTAGCCCGCGCGGCTTACGACCTGGCAACGCCCTTGGCCGAAACCATGGATTTCACTGCGGCTGGCGTCTACCTCAACGGTGGCGACATCGAAACCTACATTCAGGATTTCGGACTGTCTTACCACCTCAATGAGAGCTGGAGCCTCGAAGCTTCGGTGAACATCGCATACGATGCCAACCCAAGCGCCGGGTTCGGCACCACCGACCGCCGTTACGTGCTCGCTCTGAGCACCACCTTCTAAAGATAACGACCGCAAACCGGCCCTGGAATGGTGCCGAGAATGACGCCGCCCAAGTTGCACCTGCAGCTTGGGCGGCGTCTTGCTTAGAATGGCCTCTGTATGGCAGTACGCCTCGACCTCAAGACCGCGCAAGTCCTCGTCTCAGACGACGCTAAGGACACCATGCTGATGTTCCGGCACATCGGCGATAACTCGCTTGCGGTTCAAGAGAGCTTTCGTGGCATGTTCCCCAAGAAGGTCGCCGAGGCCATGGGCGAGCTCCGTGCCCTTCGCACTCGCGCTGTGCATAAGTTTGCCCTGGGGCGCGATATGTACTTCACCAAGGCACAGTTGGAACAGGCCTCGAGCGAACCGGTGGCGGCCTACCGCGCCAAGCGTTTTGCCGATGCAGGCGTCAGCGAACTTCACGACTGCTGCTGTGGCATTGGCGCCGATGCCATCGCCATGGCCAAGGCTGGCATTACCGTCCATGCTGCCGACAAAGATGCCATCGCCTTGCTCTATGCCCAGCAAAATGCCGAACTTCATGGCGTCAGCGACAAGATTGATTTCCGTGAAGCGCTGTGTGCAGAAGAGCCACCCGGTGAGGGCATTTTATTCCTCGATCCCGCGCGCCGACGCGGCAGTCGCCGCATCATGAATCCAGAAGACTGGTCGCCAGATCCGGCGACCGTGCGCAAGCTAGTGGAGGGGCGAGAGGGCGTCGCGATTAAACTTTCCCCCGCAGTCGATATGGACATTTTGCTCGACCTGTTTCCCACGCCAGATGAAATCGAGCTGATTTCCTACCGCGGCGAAGCCAAGGAAAATGTGTTCTGGTATGGCAAGCTCGCGGGCGATGCAACGCGCCGCGCCACCATCCTTCCTGAGGGTGCAACCTATGCCGGAGAAGAGCAGGCCGCAGCGCCAACGGGAGAAATCGCCGCCTACATCTACGACCCAGACCCGGCTCTGGTGCGTGCAGGCCTTCTAGGGCGCTTTGCAGAGGAGAAAAAACTGTGGAACCTGGACCCAGAGATTGGCTATCTATCTGGAGACGAAGCCATCTCCGATCCATTCCTCGATGGCTTTCGCGTAATTGCGAGTGAATCGCTTGATCCACGAAAGATGCGCGCTCTGTTGCGCGAGCATGAAGTGGGCCGATTGGTCATCCGCAAGCGTGGGATTGCCGAGCGACCGCAGACGCTGGAACAACGCTTCCTGCCAAAACGCTACGGCGAACGCACGCTCACGCTCATCGCCACCCGCATTGGGGACCGCCATGTTGGCATCCTCGCGGAACCTTTAGACGCATGAACATCCCCCTCTTCGCCGCTCTCCTGACCCTCCTGGCTCAGGATGCGGTGCAGGTGGAAACCAATCCAAGCGCGGTATCCGTGGCGCTTGCCAAAGAACAAAAGGTGGTGTTCACTTTGCGCGTTGCTCCGCAGAGTTTCGATCCCATCCGCGCCGTTCCGGTGATTGATGCCATCATGCAAAGCCAAGTGCTGGAAGGGCTCACCACTTATGATTTGAGCACTAGTCCGCCCTCAATCAAAGGCCAACTCGCTACATCTTGGACGGTAAGCGATGACGGGCTGCAGTGGGATTTTCAACTCGACTCTAAGGCACGTTTTTTTGATCCCTTCTCGCCAGCGCTGTGGAAGCAGCCACAACGAGCGGTCATTGCGCAAGATGTATTAACCAGCTGGTTGCGCCAAGCCGACGCGCGCGATGTTTCTGGTGGCTACTGGACCATGGAAGGTGTGTTTGTCGGCATCGAAGAATTCCGCGCCTCCACAGCAGCCTTGGATCCGGCACAAGCCAACGCCGCCTTTGCCAAAGCCGTACATAATGGCATCGCTGGGATTCAAGTGTTGGGCACACACCACTTACGAGTGCGCCTGCAACGACCAGACCCTCACCTGCTCGATCGTCTGGCCATGCCATTCTATGGCGTTTATCCGGCGGAAGCGGCTCGCCACGAGGAACGCAACATGACTGACGAACCAGTCGGCAGCGCTGCTTTCTATCTCGCCGACTGGATTCCTGGACAGCAGGTCACTCTGCACGCCACGCCAAAATGGCGCGGCCAGGAAGGCGCGGAAAATGGAGGGCAGCCTTATTTGCAGAAAGCCCAATTTCAGGTTGTCCACGAAGCGTCAACTTCAGAAGAGATGTTTTTGCGCGGCACAACAGCACGCCTAAGTCTCTCCCCGCAGAACTCCAAGCGTTTCCTCAACGACAATTTCGAACTGCTCGAGCAATGGGCGAGCAAAGGCTATCGCTTACATGCCATCGACAATCTCGACCTGACCATGCTTGCCTTCGGCATGGACGATCCAGTCATTGGTCATATCCCTGGCGACACCAAAGGCAATCAACGCAGACGTCTTCTGCGCCTTGCCATTGCCCATGCCTTTCCTTATGAAGCATGGAGTCAGTCCATTCGCAAAGACTTACCGATTGTTCCCGCGCGCAACTTCTTGGCGCCAGGCATCCTGGGCGCCGAGGAATTACCCGAGTTGTCTTGGCGCAAGCGCGATCTCAAACAAGCGAAGGCATATTTGGCCCAGGCTGGATTCCCCGGCGGCAAAGGCCTAGAACCACTCGAGTTTTTGCTGACCGGCACCGACCCTTGGTCACGCTCGACCGGTGATTTGGTGGTGGCCGGGCTTGCCGAAGTCGGCATTCGGGTGACACCACTCCCGATGCCTTTTCAAGAGCAAGTCAAGCGCGCACAATCTGGCGATGCCCAGCTCTTCCTCCGCGCTTGGGTGCCTGATTGGCCCGATGGCGCACTGATCCTGCAAAACTTCTACGGAGAGCTCGTCGGCACCAGTGTCAATCTCGGTCATCTGGCGGATCCTGAGTTCGATGAACTCTTTCGCCAGTACCGCAGTCTGGCCGAAGGAGAGGAGCGCAACAAACTGGCGCAAGCCCTGTGTGCCAGATTAGAGAACTTAGTTCCCGCCGTGCCTATCGACCACCGCCGTAGCATGATTCTGACCCAGCCTTGGTTGGGCGGAGTCACCATTGCGGTACAAGAGCTATTTGACCTGCGTTCCTATCGCGTATTGGCCCATTGATCCCACGACTTCTGAGGCGGCTTTTGTTCACGCTGTCCCTCGTGGTCGGCGCCGACCTCATTCTGTTTTTGGTTTTGGATAGCGGGGTCATCGGCGATCCAGATCGCCTCTCCGCGGGGCTCCACGCGAACCAACAATCGGTGTCTTATGCACGCCTGCGCAGTGGGCGCTACCAAAGCTATTACCCAGAGGTTCTCCGTCTACGCCTGTCGCGGTCTTCGCCAACCTTGCAACTCGCCGCCGTGGAGGATGGCTTTGAAATCCAGCGCGTCGATGAGGAAACTGTTGCCACCATCCCCTTCGACGTGGCCGAAACTCTTCAGGAATTCACGTCCACACTGACCCTCATCTCGGGAGAGTATTTCCAGGTGGAGAGCTTTTGCCCGGAGGAACATCGGGCGCGTTCCGTTCAGGGCCTACACCAGGTGTTGCAAGATTATCCGCAGCGCCTGAACCCCGGCCGCACCGCCACGCTGGGCTGGGCGCAGGAAGCCACTCTATGGCAACGCTTCCCCACAGGATTTCTGAATCTTTTGCGCTTGGACTTCGGCGCCGATGTCGATGGTCGTGACATCGGCCAAAGGCTAAGGGAGCGAGGCTCGCGCTCCTTGGCGCTGTCGATCCCCGCCTTCCTGTTGGCCATGCTTGCAGCACTAGGTCTTGCCCAACTTGCGGTGGTCGTGCGTGGCCGCGCCGACCGCAGCCTGCAAATCACCGCCGCTTTGGTCATGGCCGTGACGAGCTTGGCATGGATTCTTTTTCTGCGCCGCTTGTTCCTCATCGACTTGGCCTGGTTCCCCTTGCGCCCATGGAGCGCTCCAGTGTGGCCACTCTTGGCCTTGCCAATCTTGCTTTGGGTTTGGCTGGCGGCCTGGCCCGACTTTTTGCTCTATCGCACCATTTTGCGCGAGCGTCTCGACCAAGGCTGGTTCCTGGCTGCGCGCTCCCGCGGCGTCCGTCCCTGGCGCTTGTGGTGGCGCCACACTCTGCCCAATCTTGCTGCCCCATTGGCCTCGCTCCTCGCCGTCACCTTGCCCTACCTGGTCATGGGATCCTTGTTACTCGAACGCATCTTTGACATTCCAGGCTTGGGAGACTCGCTCCTTCGAGCCATCGAAACTGGCGATACTGCCTTCTTGCGCGCAGCAACCTTCCTCTTCGCCTTGGCCTTCCTCGGCACAAGTTGGCTTGGCGATGCTCTCGCCGCTTGGGCCGACCCACGCCTGCGCCGCCATACTTCCCAGGAGGTCCATGCATGAAAAAATGGACTTGGGTATTATCGATTTACTTGCTGATTGGCGCAGGCGCAGCTCTCGGGCTATTCCATACTGCCGTAGACCCAACTTTGGAACGCGCCGACTTGGCGCCAGGGGCCGAGGCTCTCCTCGGTACGGATCATCTCGGCCGCTCTGTCGGCATCATGACCATGGAGGGCGTCGAAATCGCGCTCATGGTCGGCATTTTGGCCGCCACCCTTGCGGTGTTGACGGGAGTTGGCGTTGGGCTCCTGGCCGGCTGGTTCGGCGGCGTCGTGGACCGCATTCTGTTGTGGTGTAGCGCTTCCGTCGCCGCGATTCCCGGAATCCTCCTGGTCATGCTCATTAGCCGGTTATTTGGCGGCGGGCTCGCAGGAGTGTTTGTTGCAGTTGGTCTGGTGAGTTGGGTCGGCATCGCGCGCCTCGTACGCAACGAGGTGCAACAATTGCGCACCACTCCCTATTTCCTCGCTGCTCGCCTGCATGGCGCCGGCTTCGTCCAGCTACTCCGGCGCCATCTCCTGCCGCAGATTGCCCCTATAGCCTGTGTGCAGTTTGTGCTGCTGTTCATTTATGCGGTCAAGGCCGAGGCCGTACTCAGCTTCCTTGGCGTCGGCATCGAGAACCGCTCCTCATGGGGGCGCATGATTGCCGATGCTTGGGCTTTCGATGACCTTGGGCAGGGGCATTGGTGGCGGCTCACCGCTGCGACTGTGGCGATGGCGGGGCTACTCTTGGCCCTGCAGGGTGTGAGCTCTGCTTTGGAACGGCGCTGGGCCCGCCACTAAGAGGTAAGGAGACGGCCTTCGCTCGCTATAATGTTTTTCTGAGCCCTTCTTGGTCGTGCGCATTCTGTGGGCGAACCCGTCCAGCGCCTTCCCCCGTTTCGCTCCCACCGAGCCACCGTCACCTTTGAGCATCGCACGCAATACGCTGTTTATGACGGTAGGCAAGCTGCTCGGCAGTTCGCTGTACATCATGTTCGGCCTGGTTCTGCCAGGCTTCGTCGACACAGATCAGAACGGCGTATATGCCCTGATGGGCTCACTCTTGTTTTTTGGCAGCATGTTCGCGAGCTTCGGGATTCCGGTGATTGTCACCCGGCAATCGGCGCGCTTCCCTGACCAAGCTGCTCAAATCTTTTCCGATGCCCGCCTGGCCATGCTGCTTGGCGCGCTGGTGTCCTCGATCCTGATAACCATCTACTTGTACAGCGAGAGTCTGTACCAAGGGGAACCGATGGGCCAGTTTTGGATTCTGTTGATGCTCGTGATTGGCATCATTTTTTCCGATTCCATGGGCTCCTTGGGCGAGTCTCTGTTCCAAGGCTTTGAGCGCATGGCTTCCCCCGCTGTGGTCGAAGCCATCTCTGGATTAGTTCGCGCCGGTGGCGCCACCTTGGCGTTGATTTTATTGCCACAGGACTACCGCATTCTTGGGGTGTTCTGCATGTTTTTATTGGGCTCGGCGCTCCGCGGCTGGATTTTGTCTCATTGGGTGCACAACAAGCTTTTGCCCAGCGTGACGATTCCAAAGTCCACCGTTCAAAATGCTTGGCGCATGATGAAGACTTCGGGCTTTGTCGCAGTATTCCGGATCTTGCGCATGCTGCGCAATCGCATCGACATTTTGCTGATGGGCTTCTTGTGGGTGAGCTTAGTACCTAATGTCGAGGGAGATGTGCAATCGGCCCGAGGTCTTTACAGCCAGGCAATGCGCGTGGCTGCTATTTTTCTGACCTTCACGATGGCCTTCAATACCGCCATTTTCCCTCGATTGTCGCGCTTAACTGGCGGCGACCCGGAGAGTCTTGCTTCGGACCGCGCCGCGACCAAAAACCTGTATGGTCGTGCCTTGCGCTGGCAAGCCTTCTGGGTAGTCCCCATGGCAGTCGGCATCTTTTTCTACACCAACACCGTGGTGGGTTGGTTTGGCGATAAGTATCTCTACGGTGACCTTGAGAATGGTGTGGTGCATTCCACCGCCCAGGTGCTCAAGGTGCTGTTGATTGCGATGATAGCTGACTGCATCAGTGGCCCCGCTGGCATGCTGTTCTTGGGCGTGAAGGAACTTGAGCGCAAGGTGCCGATGGTGGCAGGCGTGGTGTTGGCCATCAGCGTCGTATGCAACATCATCCTGATTCCTCGACACGGCATTCTTGGCGCAGCTTGGGCCTCGGCGATTTCCGCTTCGGCAGAGTTCATCCTAAAAATGACGCTCATCGGCCTAGGCTTCGGCAATCCAATACGCATTCTTCTGCGCACGATTCCCTATTACTTTGTGGCCGCGGCGATGTTCGCCCTGCTGTACTTCCTGAACCTAGGCGACAAGCTCCTGATTGGCGCACCTCTTGGCGCGGCATTCTACATCCTGGTTTGCTATTTCATGGGCTTGATCGACCCAAGCGTGGTCAAGATCATCCGCAATAAGCTCGGCCGAGCTTAAATCGCGGCGAAGGTGTAACGCTTCTTGGCGTCGACCACGAAGCGGCCCATCGGCTGATCCAGGTCGTGGTAGAGAAGGTTTAACCAACCCTCTTCTGCGGCTAGTGGAATCCACTTCGTGCGCACTTCCCAAGACAGGGCTGCGTTCATGTCATAAGCCATGATGAATGGCAAATGCACATGGTTGCTGGTCGGCACGATGTCGGCCCAGAAGGCTGCCTTGCCTTCTGCGGTTTCCAAGATCACCAAGGAAATGCCATCGGAATGGCCGCCAAGTTCGACCATTTTGAGTCCAGGAAGGATCTCGGTTTCGCCTTCAAAGGTCTGCAATAAGTTGGCTTCGATGATGGGCTGCAAGTCTTCCTTGCGGTAGCTAGCCCGACGCAAATGATCCGGGTGCAAGGCGGCATCGCGCTCGGATTGCGGGCACCAATGTTGCGCCTTAGGAAATACCGGCAAGCCATCGGCGCCGCATGCCGCACCGATGTGGTCCCAATGGCAATGTGACATCAGGCAATGGGTAATCTCTTCGGGCTCTACTCCAGCCGCGCGCAAAGAGGTCACAAGCTCATGTCCCTCATCATGGCTGATGTGGAACATGGCCGTTTGCTTTTCTCCCCAGCGCAGGCCCATGCCCGGCTCAATCAACACGCGATAGGTGCCGTTATCGAGCAGATAAGGCGTGGTCGCCAAAGGCACGGTGTGGTCACTGTTGACCTTAGTGAGCCGCTCCCACATCACCCGTGGAACCACGCCGAACATGGCGCCGCCATCGAGGGCGAAGCTGGCATCTTTCAGGGCCACAATGCGCCACTCTCCGAGTTGCGTTTCGCGCGCTCCCGGAGTGACTTCTGGCCCTGCAATTTCCTTAGGCATAACGCTTCATCAACTCGCGCGAAATGATGATCTTCTGCACCTCGGAAGTGCCTTCACCGATGGTGCACAGCTTGGCGTCGCGGTACATGCGCTCGACCGGATACTCGCGGGAGTAACCGTTGCCACCAAAGATTTGAATCGCTTCGTAAGTGGCCCGCATGCAGACCTCGGAAGCGTAGTACTTTGCCATGGCGGATTCGGTGCCGTATGGGCGTCCGGCTTCCTTCAGACGAGCAGCGTGGTAAACCAAGTGGCGTGCAGCCTGAACCTCGGTCTCGATGTCGGCGAGCTTAAAGGCCACCGCTTGGTGACGCGCCAAAGGCTTGCCAAACTGTTCGCGCTCGGCAGCAAAAGCGGCTGCTTGGTCGAGTGCCCCTTGTGCAATGCCCAAACCAAGAGCGCCAATCGAAATGCGGCCACCTTCCAGGGTCTTCATGAAGGTGGCAAAGCCTTCGCCTTCTGGGCCGAGCACGGCATCTTGCGGCAGACGGCAATCCTGGAACACCAGGTTGACCCAGTCACTACCACGCATGCCGAGCTTTTCTTCGCCAGGTTCAATCGTAAAACCAGGCTGGTCGCGGTCGATGACCATCGCCATGATGCCCTTGGAGCCAAGCTCTTTGTTGGTCTGGGCAGTGATGACGAAGCTCTTGGCGAAGCTGCCGTTGGTGATGAAGCACTTGGCGCCATTGATGATGTAGTCGTCACCATCCTTCACCGCGGTGGTCTGCGTGCCCGCAGAATCCGAGCCAGCACCAGGCTCAGTCAAGCCATAGGCGCCCATGAACTCACCGGCGCAAAGGCCCGGCAGGTAACGCTTCTTCAACTCATCGGAGCCAAAGGCAAAGATCGGCCAAGTGCCCAAGGACACGTGGGCCGAATAGGTCAGTGCGGTCGACGCACACACCTTAGCCAGCTCTTCCACCGCAATGATGTAGCTGAGCTGATCCATGCCCGCGCCACCCCATTCTTCGGGGAAAGGCAGGCCGGTCATGCCAAGCTCCTTCATGCCATCCCAAGCCTCTTGGTTGAGCTCTTTGCGCTCATCGGCGTGGCCGGCTCCAGGCGCCACCACTTCTTCGGCGAAGCGGCGCACCATGTCGCGGATCATCTCCTGCTCTTCGGTCAGGTCAAAGTTAGTCACTAAATTGGTCATGACAGCAGGGATTAGAGGTTGCGGGAGATGACGATGCGCTGAACATCGGTCGCGCCTTCGTAGATTTCGGTAATGCGGGCGTCGCGGTAGTAGCGCTCGACCGGGAACTCTTTGGTGTAGCCTGCGCCGCCGTGGATTTGCACGGCGTCTTGGGCGGCGCGGTTGCAGGCCATCGAGGCGTACAACTTGGCCATGGAGCAAGCTTTGGTGCTGGGCTCGCCCTGGTCGCGCAACCAAGCTGCGCGGTGCACCAACAGGCGCGAGGCATCGAGCTCGGTCGCCATATCCGCTAGCTTGAAGGCGATTGCCTGGAAGCGATCAATCGTGACGCCAAACTGCTCACGCTCGCGCGAGTACTTGACCGAGGCTTCGAGGCAGGCGCGGTGGATGCCCACCGACTGCGCACCAATGCCGATGCGACCGCCGTCGAGAGTATCCAAGGCAATCATGAAACCGCCGCCAGGCTTGCCCACCAGATTTTCTTCGGGCACAAAAACATCTTCGAACAGGACCTCCGTGGTGGAACTGGCTCGAATTCCAAGTTTTGCCTCTTTCTTGCCAACGGTCAATCCATCTGCAGAAGCTTCGACAAGAAAGGTGCTGATGCCATAGCCCTTCTTGGCTTCGGGGTCGGTCACCGCGTAGACCACAAACAAACCGGCGTGGGCGCCGGTGGTGATCCAAGCCTTGGTGCCGTTCAGAAGGTAGCCGCCATCGACTTTGTTTGCACTGGTGCGAATGGCGGCGGCATCGGAACCGGCCTGCGGCTCGGTGAGGCAGTAGGCGCCGAGCAACTCGCCGGAAGCCAAGCGCGGGAGGTACATCTCCTTTTGCGTCTGATTGCCATGCTTCGCGAGCATGGAACAGATGAGAGACATGTGCACCGAAATCGTGACACCCACACTGGCGTCGGCGGCATTGAGCTCTTCGAGCAAAATGGCAGCATGTAGGCTGCCGAGGCCTGCACCACCGAATTCTTCCGGGATGGTGAGCCCCAAAAAGCCACTCTCCGCGGCTTCCTGAATGGCTTCGAGCGGAAAAGCTTCCTCGGCATCGAGCCGGGCGGCATGAGGGCGCAGGACGCGATCGGCAAACTCCCGTCCGGAGTCGCGGATCATTTCCTGGTCTTCTGTAAGGTGAAAATCCATGTCTTGCTTGGTCTAGCTAAGACCTTCATTGTAGCTGCCGAGTCCTCCCTTCCCTATAGGACCGAAGGCCTGCTTGTAGAATCTCAACATGCTGCGCTTCCTCCCGCGCGTCCTCGCCCTGCTTGGTGCGGCCGCCCTCATGGCCTGCCTCGATGGCTGGTGGCAACCCAGCTCACAAGTCGCCTTCTTTCAGCGCGAAATGATGGGCTTTGCGGTCCTTGGCGCCTGGCTTGTCGCCTTGCCATTGTGGGGATTGCTCCATTTTCTTCCGACCTGGCCTCGGCTCGATACCCCCACTGGCGCGGCCGCCTGGCTGGGCCTCGGCGTGGGCGCAGCGCCCATGCTCAGTGGGGTGCTGGGCTGGCCCGGAAGCGCGGTGGTGGTCCTCATCGGCGCCGGCCTGGCATGCCTCGGCCCAGCGCGGCGCCCCCTCGGCTCCGGCGGTGCCCTTGGCCTCCACGCTGCCTTATGCCTGGCTGGCCTCGGCTTGATTTTGACCGGGCCAATGCTCCCCCCCAGCGTCGCGACCCTCACCCCCTCCACTTACGACCCTGCTGCCGACCCGCGCCCGGTGCCGCCGGCAGCCCCCGATGTGGTTTTAGTCTCCGTCGACACCCTGCGCGCTGACGCCATTCTTGGCACGCCGGTGAGCGAAGGAGGCAATGCCGCCCCGACCCCCTATCTAGATTCCTTGCGCGAACGCTCGATGTGGGCGGAGTACGCCCTTTCCTCCAGCAACCAAACCCTTCCTGGTCACGTTGGCATGCTGACTGGTGCCGATGCCATGGCTCATGGTGTGCGCTCCAACATGGATTTCCCAGATCCCGAGCTGCCTCTGCTTTCGGAAATCTTCCACGATGCGGGCTACGCCACCTGCGGCACGATATCCAATGCACTTCTCTCTGCCGCCACCGGGATGACCCGCGGCTTCGATTTATTTTCCGATGAACCGATTGCGCTGGGCACTTATGGCCTCATGCTCACCGCCAATCTGGATCGTTCCACTTGGATTGGAGCCATGCTTCCCGTGGATAGCACGCGGCGTTTATTCCAACGCTGGTTCTTCCGCAAAGCCATGGAGATCAAAGACATTCCGATTGCGAACCGCGTCCTCGATGCCGCACTGCCTCAGATTGAAACGCTTTCGGCCTCGCCACGCCCCTTCTTTGCCTTTGTGCACTTGATGGATCCGCACACCGCCTACCGTCCTCCGGCGGATTTGCGTGGAAGCTTGTCAGGCGAACTCGAAGGCCAAGTGGCGAAGAAGTACCTGCCCGATCCCAAGCGCGAGATTGGCCTTGATTTGGTGCGTTTGGTCGAAGAAGGCCTACTCGAGGGTGACCCCGAAGCCGAGTTGGCCGCACGCTACTACCACTTGGTGTATCTGGAAGAGGTGGTCATGGTCGACCGCGCGCTCGAGCGCCTCGAGGCCAAGCTCAATGAGAGCGGTCGCCCCTACCTGTTGCTGATTACCGCCGACCACGGCGAGCAGTTCGGCGAGCACAAGCTGATGGAGCACGCCAATTCTCTATACGAGGAAAACCTGCGTGTGCCCTTCGTGCTCACCGGACCTCTGGTGACGCCGGGACAACTTCCTCAGGTGCCGATTTTGGCCGACGTCGCCCCGACCTTGCTTTGGCTTGCCGGGCAACAGGTCCCTGAGCAGATGACCGGCACCATCGTCGATATGGATTTGCCGCCGCGGCCTTCGGTGCAGGTCGACCAAAAGGAAGTGGCCATTCGCGACGCCCAGGGCCTGAAATGGACCGGTCGTTGGTCGGAAGAGGGCGATGACCCTGCCCCACGTAGTTTGGTGGACCTCCACTCCGCCGAGGGCGAGGCCCAAAACCTGCTCGAAGCCGGCCAGGAGCTGAGTAAAGCCATGATGAGCTTCATCAACAAGACGCTCGACGCCGATACCTGGAGTGCGCGTCAAGCCAATGCGGAACTCAATTCCGCCCAGGCGGCCATGGTGAGCCAACTAGGCTATGCTGACCAAGTCGATGACCGCTAATCCGCGAATCCGCCCTTAACGGTAATCGTAGAAGCCTTCGCCAGACTTCCGTCCGAGCTTGCCGGCTTCGACCATGCGCCGCATATTCGGCGCGCAACGGAACTTGGGATCGCCGAACTGCTCGTAAAGGTAGTCCAAGATGTTCACGCAAACATCGATACCGATGAAGTCGGCCAAGGTCAGCGGGCCCATAGGGTGGTTCATGCCGAGCTTCATGATGGTGTCGATGTCTTCGCGCGTGGCAATGCCTTCATAAAGCGTGAAGGCGGCCTCGTTAATCATCGGCATCAGGATGCGGTTGGCGACGAAGCCTGCGTAGTCTTCGGAGACTCCCACGATCTTGCCGATGGCTTCGGCAATCTCTTTGGTGCGCGCAACAACTTCGTCGCTGGTCTTTTCGCCCTTGATCAGTTCCACTAACTTCATCAGTGGCACAGGGTTCATGAAGTGCATACCAACCACCGCCTCTGGGCGGGTGGTGACACTCGCAATCGAGGTGATCGAAATCGAGCTGGTGTTCGAGGCCAAGATGCAACCCGCAGGCGCAGCCTTGTCTAAACGCACGAAGATGTCCTTTTTGACTTGCTCGTTTTCAAACACGGCCTCGACCACCATGTCGGCAGCGGCAACGCCGGTCTCCATGTCCAAGGTGCCGGTGATGTTGGCAAAGATGGCGTCGGTCTGCTCCTGAGTCATCTTTTCCTTCTTGACGAAGCGGTCCAGAGACTTGCGAATCGCACCTAATCCGCGATCTAAGCCATCTTGTGCGACTTCAATCAGGGTGACCTTATGGCCGAAGGTGGCAAAGGTTTGGGCAATGCCATTGCCCATGGTGCCAGCGCCAATGACGGCAACGTTGAGAGAGTCAGTCATCTTGTTGGAATCCGAATGTCGTAACAATGAAAAGGTCTAGCAGAGTTCAATCGAGGTCGCGACAGCGTTGCCACCACCGAGGCACAGCGCTGCCATGCCGGTCTTGAGGCCGCGGTCTTGGAGCGCGTAAACCAAAGTGGTCAAGATGCGCGCACCACTTGCGCCAATCGGGTGACCAATCGCAACCGCGCCACCGTTGACATTGACGCGCTCGGCATCGAGGCCAAGGGTTTTGACCAAGGCACAAGCCGCGGAGCTGAAGGCTTCGTTGAGCTCAATCAAATCGTAATCGGTGACCTTGACTCCAGTGCGTTTTTCGAGGTTATCGATTGCGTGCTTCGGTGCCATCATGACCCACTCCGGAGCCATGCCACCGGCAGCGTAGCCGGTGATTTTGGCCAGTGGCTTGAGGCCGTACTTCTCCACGGCAACTGCCGAAGCCAAGACCACAGCAGAAGCACCGTCGGAGATTTGCGATGCGTTCCCGGCGGTCACCGAACCTTCTTTGGCGAAGGCCGGGCGCAGCTTACCGAGGCCATCCACGGTGACGTCGGCGCGCACGCCTTCATCACTGTCGACCAACAGCGGATCGCCGCGGCGCTGGGGCACCTCAATCGGGAAGGTCTCGGCAGAGAAGCGACCCGCAGCCCAAGCGTCGGCAGCGCGACGATGAGATTCGGTGGCGAAGGCATCTTGGGCATCGCGGGTGATGTCGTACTCGTCGGCAACCAGTTCCCCGGTCAAGCCCATGTGCTTGTTCGAGTAGACATCCCATAGGCCGTCGTGAATCATGGCGTCGACCAGCTTGGCGTCGCCAAGGCGGGCACCCTGACGGGCAGCGGGCACCAAGTAAGGCGCCTGGCTCATCGATTCCATGCCGCCAGCGACCACGATTTCGTTGTCGCCAGCCATGATCGAGGCGGCGCCCAGCATGACCGACTTCAGGCCGGAGCCACACACCATGTTTACGGTGAAGGGCGGGACGGAGTCCGGGATGCCAGCTGCGCGTTGGGCTTGGCGAGCCGGGTTTTGCCCGACGCCAGCCTGGAGCACGTTGCCCATGATGACCTCGTCGACCTGATCAGCGGCGACACTGGCACGGCTGAGGGCCTCTTGGATGGCTAAGCCACCGAGTTCAGGGGCGCGAAAAGAGGAGAGACCGCCCTGGAAGCGGCCAATGGGTGTGCGGCAGGCACTGACGAGGAAGACTTCGCTCATGGTGAACATCGCGGCCACAAGACCGTCGAGCCGCGAATTCTAGCAGCTGGAGAAGGGCTTCCTCGGCGAACCAGAGCCGCATCAGGGGGCAAGTTCTCAAATTTCAGGACATTTCTCAGTCTTCATTCCTGCTGGGGTGGTTTGAGTGGCCACATGTTTGGCCTCTGGCCCCTGATGTGGGCCTTCCCCCTCCCTCCTACTTTTTGAGACACATGCAAATTCATTCCACTTTGACGGGTTTGGTTGCTGGCCTTGCTTTGCTCGGTACCACGAGCCTCAGCGCACTGCCGCAATCCTCCCAAAGCACACCAGCTGCCCCGGCAATCGCGGCAAGCCCGGCCGCCCAAAACGTGGCAGGCCCCATGGTCGTGCAGCCAAACACTCAGAGCCAAGGTGGCGCCGTGGCGATGGCGCAACTGAGACCATTTCCGGTCCTGCTTCTGCCTCGAACATGACCTACGATGTCGACGTCACCATCAACGCTCTGAACGGTGGCAACGTGGTCGATATGGACCTAGTCATCAACGGCGTTGTGGTGGATTCCTTCACCATGGATGAGTTTGCAACCAACGTCAGCCGCTCGGCTACCTTCGCTCCAATCGCTGGCCCAAGCTATGTGGTTGAGTTGCGCGTGACCAACCTGGTTCCAGGTGGTGGCGGCTCGGTAGCTTTCCGCTACGCTGGAGTCGGGGATAACACCCTGAACTTGTTCTAAGCAAGATTTCGTTGCGAGGCTGTCTCCAGCCTCCAAGCTCTGAGCCCCAGAAGGATTCGTCCTTCTGGGGCTCTTTTCGGTTTAGGCCTTGCCCTTGGCAATGGCTAGACGGATGGCATCTATCAGCGAGGCGTGTTCCCCCGGCGTGAACTTGGGCGTGGCACCCCAATCATGTAGCCAAATTGGGGCGGTTCGCGTTGCTTCGGGTTCTTGGTCGTTGCGCGGGAACAGGTGGGCATGAAGGGCGGGCTCCAGGTTGCCCAGCATTTCATAGTTGACGCGCACAGCTCCCGTGACTTTCAGGATGGCGTCGCCCAAGGTGGTCATGTCGGCAAGAAAGCGCTGACGATGCCCCGCGTCCATGGCATTGAGATGTGGCACCACCGGATCGGCAAGCAGAAGGCAGTAGCCATGAACCACTTGCGGATCACCAAGGATGGCCCAACCGGAGTCCATGCGCGTAATCAGGCGTGGGAAGTCTCCGGTTTGGCAGGCAGCAACTTGGCGATGAATGGCGGTGGGCATGGCGGGAGCCATCCTAGCGACTCCCGCCGCCCCTTCTTAGCTCTGAACCATGGACCAAGCCCCCGAAACTGCAGCTCTCCGGCAGTATTCGGCGAAAGAACGGGGTTGCCGATGCAGGACCTGCTCCACGCCTTGTCCAAGAGATTCATTGCGACCGTCTAAGACTTCGCGGCATAGCTCGGTAATCAAGCTCGCAAACTCCTTCCCGGCAATCCCCTCGAGCATGGAGTAGTTCTGCGCAAAGGTGATGGAGGAATAGTGGACTTCGAGGCCAGAGACTTCACTCATTTGCTTGGCGACCTGGTCAAAACTCAAAAGCTCTGGCCCGGTCAGCTCATAGATCTTGCCGGCATGTCCGTCCTCGAGGAGAACATGCTCGGCGACCTCGGCAAGGTCATCGATATCCAAGAATGGCTCACGCACCTGGCCTGCGGGAACGGCAATCACACCGTTGAGCACGCCCTCGTGGAAGTGACCCTCACTGAAGTTTTGCGCAAACCAACTCGCCTGGAGCACCGTGGCCTGAACCCCACTGCTCAGGACGATCTCCTCGCACCGTTGGGCATGGGCTTCGCCCCGGCCGGAAAGCAACACTAGCTTTCTCACTCCACTGGCCACGGCAAGATCGGTGAACTCTTGAATGATGGCCGGAGCACCAGCCACGGCGAGGTCGGGAAAGAAGGAGAGGTAGGCCGTGCGAATACCCGCCAGTGCCGCAGGCCAGGTGGTGGCGTCGTACCAATCAAAGGGAATGGCACTCTGCCGAGACCCTGGACGGGCAAGAATGCCTTTCGCCGCAAGGCGCTCATGGATGCGGCGACCAGTTTTGCCGGTCGCACCAGTAATCAAGATGTCTGGGTTGTTCATACGACCATTATTGGGGATTTTCCTAGACTATCTATGATGTCAAATCTTATTATCATGACCATTCGTCCATGACAGAGCTCCCTAATCCACTCGCCTCCCCCCCAGCGGATCCTCTCGCCGAGGCGCTCCATCTGCTCCGGCTCAGCGGCGTGCTGTATTGCCAGAGCGAGCTCGGCGCCCCATGGAGTATTCAGATGCCTCCCCTAGAGGGATGCATGATGTTCCACATCGTGACTGCCGGAGAGTGCTCGCTTCAGGTCGGCGAGGAGGAGCCGGTACTCCTCCGGCAAGGCAGCATGGCATTGGTTCCCCATGGCCATGGTCACTTGGCTGCCTCCGCTCCCGATTGCCCCTCCGTTCCCCTATTCGACCTTCCAATTCAAAAGGTGAGTGAGCGTTTTGAAATTCTTCAACATGGGGGTGCTGGTGCGCGCACCCAACTCCTGTGTGGAGTGGTGCGTTTTGATCATGTCGCCGCGGCGCAATTGATTCGCCAACTGCCCTCCATTTTGGCGATCGACTCCTGGGAAGACGAGGGCGAGAGTTGGTTGCGCAGCACCATGCAGTTCCTAACTCGAGAGGCCAAAGCTCTTCGACCAGGAAGTGAAACCGTCATGACTCGCCTTGCCGACATCCTAGTCATTCAGATGATCCGGTCCTGGATTGCTCGGGAGCCGGAACAACAACAAGGTTGGCTTGCTGCACTTCAGGATCCGCAAATCGGACTTGCCTTGCAAGCGATGCAACGTGAACCAGAGAAGCCATGGACTCTGATCTCCTTGGCAAAAACCGCAAGCATGTCCCGTGCCGCCTTCGCCGCAAAGTTCACCAAACTACTTGGCGAACCAGCCATGCAATACCTCACCCGATGGCGGATGCAAATGGCGCAATACAAACTTCATGATGGCCGCGAAACCTTGGCGTCTTTGGCCAAGCAATGTGGCTATCAATCGGAAGCTGCCTTTTCCCGCGCCTTCAAGCGCATATATGGCGTGGCACCGGGCACCTTAAGAAGGAACCTGACCGGGCCACAAACCGGCGCGCTCTAAGTCTCGTGCCAGGGGCACGCTTTTGCGCACCTTGGCAGCGACATCCTGATCGATTTCAGCGACCAACAACTGGCCATCGTCGACGCGTGCACTCACTTCGCCAAGAGGATCGATACAGAGTGCCATACCAGGGAAACGCATGACCTCACCCTTGCCGCCCAAAGAAGCCGCGCCGGCACGATTGCAGCTCAAAGTCCACACTTGGTTCTCCGCAGCCCGTGCTCGACTCATGAGTTCAAACACCGGCACGCGCGGCCACGGCCATTGCGCCACACACACAAAGATATCTGCCTGCGCGGTCATGGCAGCGCGACAGATTTCTGGGAAGCGCAAGTCGTAGCAAACCACGCCGAGAACTTTACCTATCGGGGTCTCCACGGCAAGCGGCATGGATTCGCCGCGCTCCACTTGTCGCCCCTCCCCGGTTGGGCTGAACAACATACGCTTGCGATAAGGCCGATGACTTCCGCCTGCGCCAAGGACATGCAACTCATTGGAAGGCTTGCCCCCATCACCGCCTGGTGCAGAACCAATCACCGTGAGAGCAACTTTGGCTGCCGCTTGATGCACCGTATCCAGGGCGGCTTCACTTTCGCGCCGCATCTCGGAGCTATAGGACTCCAAGAATGAAGTCGGCCATTTTTCTGGGAGCGCTAACAGGGCAGCTCCGGCGCCAGATGCTTGTTCCACCGCACCAAGTGCTTCCTGTAAATTGCTCGCAATCTGCCCCGGGCGGACATCAAAGGGATAGGCGGCAATCTTGCTGTGGGTCATGGACGGAACCTCATGGCTGGATTATCCTATCCGCCCGTAGCGCTTTGGGCGCGCGGCAACGGACCGGTTGGGGACGTAGCTCAGTTGGGAGAGCGTCGTGTTCGCAATGCGAAGGTCGAGGGTTCAAATCCCTTCGTCTCCACCATCCGCCGCTCAGGAGTTGTCTTCGAGCACAGCCTGCTCCAGGTGCAACTCGCGCAAACGCTGCAGGGCGTCGGCATAGTCCACCGAGGCTTGCACCGTTTCGGAAAGCGCACGGCGATAGGTTTCCTGATCGCCAGCTTCCTGCGCAGCAATCGCCTGTTCATAAGCGGCAGCGGCCAATTGAATCCGCGACTGAATCGCGTTCAAACGAATCTCGACGTCTTCCCAGCCAAAGCCGGCTTCGTCGTCCAGAATGGACTGATACAAAGCTGCAGCCGAGACCAACTGCCGATCTAACTCGTAGGCGCGAGCACGGTTGTAACGCGTGCGGTTTTTGCTGTCCTGATTACGTTCACTCAGATCCGTCACCCTAGGATCCTGAGCTTCGAGGCCGAGCGCGAGGATGTCCTTAAGGACTTCATCGGTGGTCTCGGTGTTGCCGCCACGGACGGAAACTTCGGCAGCGGTCATGAGAGCTTCGCGCTTCACCCGCGCCACGATGTTGTCCAGAAGCTCCATTGTAGCGGGATGATCCGGGCGCAGATGTGCGGCATCTTGGATGGCCACCCATGCCTGGCCCAATAGCTCAGCTTCAAGATAAAGGTTAGCTGCGGCGTAACTCTCCTCGGCCAAGTCTTCGGTCAGGCCCTCAAAGCGGCTTTGCGCGAGGCCATCTTCCCCCAGCAAAGTCGAGGCGTGCATGAATGAGGTGCGCGCACGAATCGAGTGATCTTGGCGCAGGTGATCCATGCCCTCGAAATAAAACTCTTCGCCAAGGCGAGCCTTGGTGGCCAGGTGATCTTCGGTCTTCGCCAGACGTTCTTGCGCACTCACCAAGCCCGGGTTCCAGGCCAGGGACTCGAGGAAAAGCTGTGCAGCTAACTCCGGCTCGCTCTCCTCGACGGCTTGATAGCCGGCTTCATTGAGCAGATTTGCATGAAGGCGCGCGGCACGGTCTTGCAGACGGACGAGTTCGGCATCGCGATCATACGGTGCATTGGGGGCGATCTCCTGCAACACCGCGAGCGCTTCAAGGGGGCGCCCGTAATGCAGCAAATCGACGGCATAAGACTCCATCAGGAAGTGCCTGGCACGATTGATCCGCGCTTCCGCCTGGTCGGCTTCCGCGGACGAATTCAAGGCACCCTCATAAGCCTCTTCATAAGCCTCTAAAGAGGCCGCAAAGTTGCCAAGACGGAACTGGTGATCTCCCCGCTCCATGGGAGTGGCATTTTGGCAGGCACCAAGGAGAAGCAGGGCCAGCAGCGGCAGGGCCGGGAGCAGGAAACGACGCATGACCTCATTTTGACGCCGCCAAGCCCCCCTGTCCTGCGCGAAATCCGAAGGAATCCTGGTCAAGGATTGTTGGGATCAGGCTCAGAAGTCGGCGGTGGAGTCGGATCGTCGCTGGTTTCGGCGTATCCGAGCTCATTCAGCTTGTCCATGTACTGTTTATCGCCGGCGCTGCCGAGGCGGACGGCCTCGAGAACCTCGGGAGGCAGGACTCTGGCGCCGTAATCGGCAACCTCTTTCGGCACTCGTGCAGCGAGGAAGGAGGGCTCAAAAATATTTTGGGCCATCTCGCCGCTCATGGCAGAGGAAAGCGGCAAATCCAAGAGGTAAAGCAGGGTTGGGGTGACGTCGTAGAGCGTCAGCGGCTCGAGTTCGGCGCCGGCCTTGATTCCAGGACCGCGGGCAATGAACACGCCGTTTTCTCGGTGGTTGCCGCTGTAGCCAAGGTGCAGTTCTTCGCCACCGAAGAGATTCGGACCCTCTTGCTCTAGCCACGCACCGCCGCCATGGTCGGAGACAATCACGATGGTGGTGTTTTCATCGGCCCGAGCCATGAATTCGCCGACGATGCGATCGGCGTGGCGATACACGTTGGGGATGGCGTCGCCGAGGCGCTCCACCGAGCCTGGATCCACATTGCTGAAGGCTTCCGGCTCGTAGTACTTCCACAACCAATGTTGCGCGGTATCGGTCGACGGGAAGTAGGCCGCGGTGAAGGTCGGCAGCGCTTCGCCCTTGGCAAGACGGTCATCGATCAACTCCATCGCCACGCGAGCGTAGAAGGCATCGCGCGCGAGGTCCTTCGATTCGTTGGCGACCAAGTGATGCTCCCAATAGCGCGGGTCATCCTCGCTAAAGTTGTCCTCGTAGTCAGGGTCCAGCGTGAAGCCAAACACCTCTTGTGCGGTGTTTTTCAAACGGCCACGGAGATACCAATCATCGCGCTCTTCGCCCTTCTGCAGTTTCTCCAACAGCGCTTGGTTGCGCGCATATTCCGGGTGATCTGGATCCCAGTCTTCGGCAAAGAAAGGATTGAAGGTCTCGCCGAATACGGCTTCGGTAATCAGCGGGAAGTCTTGGAAGTACCACCCAAAGCGTTCGCTGAGTTCCTGAGGAACTGCGAGTGCATGTTCATCGTAATGCGCGCGATCACTGACGAGCTGACAGTGCGAAGGACCAAAGGCAGGCCAACTATCGACCCAGCCGACGACCAGCGTATCGGGCAAATGCTCAGCTACGATTTCCCATAGGCGTTGTTCGCGCGCATCGGTGCTGTAAACCGGTTTCTCCTTGGCGTCCATCAGGCGCCCAAGAAACGCCGGCTGCAAACGGAAAGGAAGCGGTTCGGACAAGCCAGCAATGCGCGTGAAGTAGAAATCCCAAATGCCGTGGTCCTTGGGATGGTGCCCAGAAATGATGGTCTCCCAGATCACCGGCGTGCGCATGCCCTTCGAGGCACTATTGGCAAAAGGCTGGTTCGGCGCCATTTCGCTTTGGAGGACCGCATGACTGCCTTCGGCCATGAGCTTGGCGATGTTCGGCAGGTCGCCAGCTTCGATCATCGGCTTGATGACGTCGAAGGTGGCGCCATCGAGGCCAATCAGGAAGACCTCGCTAGTGCCGAGATCCGGTGCGGGAATGGCATCGGCGGTGAGGGTTGGACCGTAGCTGCGGGTGGCTTGGGTGGCCGCGAGTCCAGGTAAGAGCAGGATCGCTAAGGCAATCAGCAAACTCGCCAGAGCTGGCAGGCGCTCTAGGCGCGAGGCCAAGAACCAACTCACCACCAGTGCCGCGAGGATAACCAAGGCGAGAATCAGGACATGGGAAGTATTAGCTAGCCAGAAAGGCTGCAAGGAAACCACGGTGACCACCGCGGCCAGAAACGACAAGCTCGCGCCGAGGCAAAGCCACCAACCCAAGCGCTGGCGCACCTTGGGGAAGCGGCCAAATAATGGGCTCAGGAGATGGGCGGCGAGGGCAATCGCAGCAAAGCCCAGCAAACACGGCAGCAAAAGCTTGAACGCGAATAGACTGGCATCGCCGAAGCTGCGGAAGGCGCTCATGCGCGCAACCAACATCCAGGTGAAGACTCCACTCAACACCGCACTACCCAACAAAGTGGGCAGCAAAATCTGGCGAACGGCTAGTAGGACGCGGGTCGAAGCAGGCATCGCATCCCATTGTATGCCTTCAGGGATGGATTGGCAGCCAAGCTGAACTGAATCAGGTCGGCAGGCGACCCAAAGCCCAAAGGCCCAACCAAGAGAAAATCAGGACTGGGGCTAGGCCAGCTAGCCAAGGGGTGATGGCTCCGCGGCCACCCAGGTCTCTGGCGAGCAGGTCGACGACGAAAAATAAGGCGCACAGCACAAAAGCTTGGGCCAATCCTTCGAAGGAGGAGCGTCGTTCAAAGCCAAGAACAAAGGGCAGGCCGACCAGGAGCAAAATCAGCGGAACCAGAGGGGCGGATCGTGCGGTCCACAACAAGGTGGCCGCTTGGCGGTGGTCCGGATCTCCCCCCAAAAGCGAGAGAAAGTCCTGACTAGCGAGGTCGAATGGGCGTTCTCGAGCAAAAAAGGCGCGTTCGAGGGCATCGGCATCGAGGCCAACATGCAGATAGCGCTCTATCGGTTGATCGCCGGAGTCACGAATCAAAAGGCCTTCTTCTAAGGCCCAAGCTTGGCCATCCCAAACCGCACGCGGTGCCACCACGCGCTCATCGCTGCCATCGGCGGCAATGGCGAAGACCTCGAAGCCCTGGATCGTGGCAGAAGTGGCATCCCAGTCGCCTGCATGCATGCGCACATCTCCTTCGCCGCGAATCCAAAGGTCTTCCGGAATCAGATCTTCTTGATGGAATAGTTGGCTGGTGAGGACCTCATGCTCCCAACGCACCGATGGCAAAAAGCTCTCGCGCAACCAAGCCAGTCCCAGGGCGAGAATGGCGGTGGTGATAAAAATCGGCAAGAAGGCGCGTAACGCGGAGCGGCCGGCCGCCAAAATCGGCGTCCATTCACGATTACGCAACAACTGCTGCACCGTGCCGACGCCAGCGAGCAAGATGATGTAAGGCGCGAACTGCTGCAACAAAAAGGCTAAGTTGATGTAGTAGTAGCGCAGCAAACTCAAGAACAAACTTGCACCGGTCTCTTCCTTGGTTTGATTGATTTCATCGGAATGACCCAGCAAATCCAGCGCAGTAAACAAACCTAAGAATGCCGCGGCCACCACCAACAGGTGGAGGAAGAAGCTGCGGAATACATAGGCGTCGAAGCGCATCAGGCCCTTCGGCTCTCCTTCCAATACAGGAATAGGGCCACCGGTAGCAAGCTAAAGATGGGTAGCCATGCTGCGACCAAGGGGGGCAGCGCGCGCATTTCTTCAAGGTTGTCACAAAGAAAAAACACCGGGTAATACACGAATAGCAGAAGCCCCAACGAAGCGGAGAAGGCGGCCAAGAACCCACCTTTGCGAAGGCGCAAACCGAGCAATGCGCCGACTAAACTGAGCGGCAAAATGGCGACGCACATCGACATGCGCTGCCAATAGATAAATCGATAGTGACCGGCCTCGTCGGCGGAAAGTTTTCCACTCTGCACTTCCGCGCGTATGGCGGAAGACGGCATGTCCTTGGCGCGCAGGGAACTGCCATGTTTTTGCTGCAGTTCACTGAGGTTCAGGCGCAACCATGTGTCGTCGGGATTGCTCAACAAACCCTTGGTATCGCGAAAGGAGCGCAAGCCTTGAAATGCAAAGCTCAACTTGCTGCCCTCGACCAACATGCGGGCACGGTCGGCGCGTAGCCGCAGCTCCGTGCCCCCGCCCCCCTTGGCATTTTCGTCTTCGCTCAGGCTCAGCAAGACATTATGAAAGACTCCTGGGCCACTGCGCCCATGCCAGGACAGGTATAAGTTGCCATAGTGCAGTTCGCTGCGACCGGGATTGGTGTTTTGTAGGGCAGCCACCGGCACCTGGGTCATGAGCGTACGCATGCGGTGGTACAGCTCCGGCACCAAGCTCGAGGTCACTGGGTAGGCCACCGCAGTCATCATGACTCCCGCGCAAAGAGCCGCGAGCAACGTTTTAGCCGGGCGAATGCCCGCCGCTTGGCCTGCGACATGTTCTAGGTCCGCTGCCATGCGCCCATAGGTCAGGACTACAGCCACCATCAGGACCACCGGAAAAAAATACGGCAGAGCCTGGCCAACGATGAGTGGCACCAAACTGAGGGGCACCCAAAGCGGCGCCCCTTGGCTCGTTGCGGAAGCCCGAATGGCGGCCCCCAATCCGACCAAGAACACGACTCCGGCTAGGGCCACGACCAGCCGCACGAGAATTTCTCGCAGGTAGGAGCGGGCCAAAACCATTCTTCAGAGGGGCCGAAAACCCACTTAGAAGGGCTTCTTCAGGCGCATGATGGCAATCAACTCCATCAGGATTGCCAGCAAGATACCGATCAGGATGCCGGCGAATGCCGAGAACAAATAAATCCCCGTTGGAGTGGGGATAGCCTTGGCCTCTTCCAGCTTGGCGCGCGTATCAGGACCAGAAATCGTGAAGCGTAATCCATGCTCTAGGTGAAACTCGAGTTCCGCGCGACGGCGACTAATGTCCGTAGCGTGGTCTTTTTCGCGCGAAACCTTAGCCATCATGCCGTCTAGTTGTGCGCGGTACTTCGGCACCGGTGCGAGCATTTGATCCAAGGTCGCTGCTTCGGCCTGAAGCAAATCACGCGTAGAGTTGACGCTAGCTTCGGCAATTTCCAACTCGGTCAAACGCGCCAAAAGCGTTTTGCTTTCGGGGTCGAGTTCCGAAGTCATGCTGCTTTGCACAAGCTCGGCTTCGCTTTGGGCATTGGCTTGGGCCAAAGCCAACTCGGATTCCAGGCGAATCACTGTGGGGTGCTTAGCGGTAAACTCGAGGCGGGCAATCGCCAGCTCCGTGGCCTTTTCCTGCACTTTAGACACCGCACTGGTGTAGGCGCCGTTGCGACCCATTTGCTGACGGGTCAGGCGGAACTCTGGTCGCTCGGCAGCAAGCGCTTCCAGGACGGGGCGCTCGGCATTGCGTTGCGCAGAACCCAACTCCAGGTCCACCAAACTGGTTTGAATGGTTCTGCGGCGATCACTCCATGCTTGACTATCTTTCTGCAGGTCAGTGGCGTGAATACCCTGCAAGAATGCCGACATCTCCTCGTTCGCTTGGCGGTATCGTTCCCAAGCAAGCGGTTCGGCAGCGGCGAAGGAAGCCAGGCTATTGCGTGGCCCGACCTCCGCATCTTCCTGCAGAATCTCTTCGAAAGACTCTGCGAAGATGTTGGCGAATTTCACGGCCTCCTCTGCAGTACGGCCATAGGCCACCAACTCAAGGAAAGAATCGCGGCCGATGTTGCCGACCACATTCTTGCGAATGCGGCGAGGATCAATCGACGGATCCTTTTCGGCCATGCGCAAATGCACTCGTCCGCTCTGCATGACCCCCATCACACCGATGCGCATATCTTCCGAACTGTCTGGCAGGGTAGGGCCATTAGGCAAGTTCCCTGTTTCGCTTTTCAGCGAAATGGTGGGTGGCGAAGAAGGAATCAGCACACGAGCCTTGGCCACGAAGTCGGTGGGTGTCCTGGTGGCGTAATAGGCCCCGGCGGCCATGGCACCGATAAACACCGCCAAGACCACCAACTTTCGTCGATAGATGGCTGAAATGACAGATGAGGCGTGGTTCATGCTTTAGCTGGCTCCAATGGTATGTTCTTGGCGGGGTCGGCGCGCCTCATTGGGCGTAAAACCAAAAGATTATCGGGCTCAGCCACGCCCGTTTGGTGGCGGGAAATGAGGACCAGGCACTCCATCATGGCGACCATTCCCCACAAGAACTTAATCCACAGGAACATCGCGAAAGAAGACTGAATCAGGGTGACAATGGCCGCGAACAAGAAGGCCCATGCCCAGTCTCGGTCCAGTTCATTGTGCCCCTTCAGGGCGACATGGAACAGGCGCCCAAAGACCATGCCGAAGAGCAGGAGGAAGATCACGCTACCGAATAAGCCCATTTCGGAAAGGGCCTGGAGGTAAGTGTCGTGCACCTGCAGCTGATAGGGGTTGTAGAAAATGGTGGACCCACCGACACCGACACCAATGGTCGGACTCCAAAGGAAGGCTTGGGTCGCGATGTCATCGATGTGCCAACGGAAGTCTGCTGAACTGGCGTTAAAGCTGCGAACAATTTCATACACCTGCTCCGCGATTCCCGTGGTGTAGGCAAGGCCTCCGATAATTCCCAAAATCCCTAGGTAGATTGGGCTAAACCGGGGCCAACGCACAATCGGCACCGCAAGTGATGCCACGCCAATGCAAAGCCAGCCGGAGCGAGACCAGGTAAAGAACACTGCAAGCACCAAAATGACGTAGGCGGTCGCAAAGAAGACCCGACGGCCAGCTGATAAAAGTCGCTTCGGGCGGGTCGCCAGCCACAGCGCCAGCACAGCCTCGGTTGCCATCAGATTGGACTGATGGTTCGGGTGGTACATCAAGCCGGTCAAACGCGGAAACACACCATATGGCGTGGTCACCTTGTTGTAACTGGTCTCCGAGAAGGTCATCGGCTGGCCGACGACACCGGAAAGGACCATTTGCACGAGTTCTACCCCCGCCGAGATGAGCGCCGCCACAATCAAATAGTGGATGAACATCTCGAACTGGCGCCGGGTGCGAATGACGCAGGGTAAGAGCAAAACCATCAATAGGTAGCTCACCCGAAACGACATTTTAGTCGTCACACCAATCGGGCTTTCCACCACCAACATGGTGGTGCAATAACTGACGATCACCAGGATAATCGGAAACACGAGTGCCGTGAAGTGAATGGGGATGTCCCCATGCTTCATGCCGCGTGAGATCAACATGAATAAAAAGCCGAACATCGAGATTTGGAACAATCCCGGGATGACGTCGGCATTCAAACTGAAGGCCATTAAGGCCAATAACGGTCGGTCCAGACTTCCGACCTTGAGCACCCATCCAAAGAACATGATGAGGATGCCCACGACCAATAGAACGGCCAGGGTGTAGAGATAGGGAACGTCATTAACCAGCGGCGGATAGGGTCCGAGCTGCTCAATCTGCTGGCGTAGGCCAAAAATACTGTCCCAGCGAATGAAGGTGGCCACGCCAGCTCCCAATCCCAAGGCAATCACCCACTGCAATACGGTGCCAAGAGCACCGTAATCACGGGAAGGAAGGACAGAAGGTCGAGCCATGGGGGTGATTACCAGACCAAATCCACCATCACGGCGGTGAATGGTGGAACGCGTACGCTCAGGATATCACCATCAAGACGAGCCCAGGAGCCTGCATCGACTTCAGCTGGGTAGGTGGCCTTATGCTGGACCAGCTGCGAAGGCAGTTCAGCCGAAATCCGCTCGCGAGCGCTGGCGTAGGCGGCACGAGCTTGTGCCTGGACCCGAGAAGAGACATCGGGCACCGTTTTGCTTTTGGTCAGGAAGGCCGTTTCGAGCTTCTTGATATCGCTCTGTGCGATTCCTTGCTTCTCTAGTTCCACCAGCACATCTTCCATCGCGGCCCGGGATAGGCCCTTCTTGTAGGGGGCGAAGTCAGCTTGAAAGCTGGAGTCTTGCATCGGGTTGCCATGCTCCTTGTCGATGAGCACAACCTTGCCTATCTTTTTGGGCTGACCTTCGAGCTTGATCGTCACCCACCGGTCTCGTTGTTTGGCCTCTCGCGTCAGGATCTCCATTTGCGCCTTGGCCCCTTCCAGAACCGGGAGCCACTGCTGGTCTAACTTGAGTGAAGAAAAGGAGGTCCGCCCAGTCATATAAGAGCGCAACTCACGGTCTTTATTCTTCAACAGCGACAACTCTAGTCCACGCCAGTCCATCCATTTGCGCACCCCTTTTTCGATGTTGCCTGGGAAATTGGCGATGACCACGCGTCCTTCCTTGCCGTCTCGGGTTGCGGCCAACGATAGATTCTGGGGCGCCATCCAACGTTCACGCGGCACCAGCGGTTGTTCGGAAAAGGTGCGCATCATGCGCATGCCAGTCAGAACCGCCTTGGGCGCTCCAATTAGGGTAAACACTCCGACCGATTCGCCGCCATACTCTTCGGAGGCTTCCCAGTTGCCATCTTGCAAGAAGAAGAACAAAGAATGGGTGGTCGACGTGTTCACTAAACCTGCGGTCATCGCCACGAAGTTGATAGCACCGCGGTGGTCATCCAGTTCCATCGCGACCGGCCGAGGAAGGCTGACATTCCATTCTGAAAGAATGATCTCCGGCATCGGCAAGCCTGCCTTGGTGGCAATCGTTTCGATGCGCTGGCCTGCTTCCAAGGCAGAAGGGTCCGTCGGGTAACTGCCGTAATGGTGGTAGGAAAGGTAATCGGGGATAAAACCCGTACGCTTACATTCGCGTGCAAGATCGGCGAACCAATCCATGCCGTTGCCCCATCCACTACCAAGACCTGGTCCCCCAATGCGAATGTCCTTCGGCAGGGATTTCCGGAAATAGTTGCCGGCTTTGGCAAAAAAGCGGGCGAATTCTTCGGAAGTGCCCGCCCAAGATTTGGGCAGATCCGGTTCATTCCAGATTTCAAGGTAAGGCACCTGGACTCCAGCATTGCGCAGTTTCTCCACATCTGCTGTGACTTTGCGACACCATGCGTCGACATCCTTTGGTTGAGCGAGGACCGCCTCCTCTGTGCCCACGCCTTCGCGACCACGATCCTCCATGGCGCCGACCACCGTGAGCATGACATCTAGGCCTTCTTTCTGTGCCGCTTTGGCGGCCGCGATATGACTGTCATTGAGCCCAGAGGCAAGGTAATACTTCACCCAGATGCGAACGATCCCCCCCTGCGGCTGCATAACCTCGCCCCAGGCCTTCCAAACACCTGGATGAGCATTCTGGAGATCATTTAAGCCGGTGATGAGGCCGGGGGGAATCGGACGGCTAGGCGCCTCGAAGCGCACCATGAAGTCTTCCCGGCCAGATGCAGCGGTAGCGTATTCCGGCCAAACTGAGTCATCGCCCTCGAATGCAGGCGCCGTGGGCGACGTGGGGGACGAAATTTCCTCTGAGGAGGTCCCAGAATCAGGGGCATCACCGCCAGAGAGAATCACGCGGTTCATGTCGGCGCAGGCCACGAGAGAAAGCGTGGTCGCTGCAAAAAGCCAGATGGAGGAGGAGAGTTTCATTGCAAGTACCCAAGCCCACGGAGGGACTCTTCAATCGCTGCGGATTGGTCGTCGGAGTAGAGGTCCGCGGCAGCGGTGCCGGCATCGGGTTCGTCGCTGCGATCCCAAGTCGGTTCTTGGGGGTCGGTCCAGGCGTCGCCGCGGATTTTGCCATCCATCCAAATCGGGACGGCTTCGTTCACTGCGTAAAGCAGGGTCGGCGCAACATCTTGAATGTGCATGTCTTCGATGACGCGCAAAGGCTCCACACCAGGAGCCGAAAGCGCAAAGATTCCATTGAAGCGGTGTTGCCCAGAAATCGGTGCGTGCTTGCGCTCGGCAAAGAGCTCTTGGTCATCCCAAGATTCTTTGGTGATGCATGACAATCCACCCATTTGAAACTGAATGTCGGGCGCTTCGGAAGTGCGCGGCCCACTGTAGATGTCTTCCTTGATCAGGGAGAAATCGGTGGCATCTTCGCCATTGGGCAGTTTGACCTTGGCCAAAGCCTGTTGCAGCTCCTTCACCGTTTGCTGATAGCCGTGCTCCCCTTCCACGAGGCCTTCCGGCTCGCGTCCTTTCATGTTCACCGAAAGGCCATGTAGCACCGCAAAGGCACGCGTTTTCGACCAGTCAATATCACGCATGTCGGCCACGGTTTTGCGCTTAGGCTTGAATAGCGGAATACGCCCAATCGGGCCCAAAGCACGGCCTAAACCGCCCAATCCGATACGCGCAAAGGCGTCTTTCAAGGGCAATTTTCCCACAGTCCAGTAAGGCACCTTCTTGCGTACCAAGAAGCCTTCGTCTTCCAGCCATTTGTTGACATGGAAGTCTAAGTACTGCGGACCAAAGCCGTGGTCAGACACCAAAGCCACGGGGACATCGTCGCCAATGATCTCACGAGCTTGACCGACGAAGTCATCGGCCAATCGATAACTGTCTTTGATCACCTCACCGTAAAGCTTGGCACCTTCTTCGGTGTAGCCAGCGTGGTTGGGATCCTGAAACTTCCAAAAGTAGTGCTGGCAGCGGTCGGTGACGGAAACCACGGTGAAGTAGAAATCTGTCGGCCGCGTTCGCAAGAAGTGCTTCTGCAATTCCAAGCGCTCTTCCTCGATTCGAAAAAGCTCGTCACGCAGGCGCGCGAACAGTGCCAAATCTTCTTCGGGTCGTTCCGAGTCGCCGTCGTAGGGACCGTAATCGACGTCGGGGGTGTACGGCCTGCCGAGAACTTCTTCGAGTTCATCGGTCAGGCCCGGAGGCCAAGCGATGGTTGGTCCTGACATCGGCATGGGAATGCCCGAAACCATGTAGCCCTCATGCACCGGGAAGGGTGGATAGGTCATGGGCACCGAAAGCGACCCGACTGACCAGCCGCGCGAGGACAAAAGCGACATCATGTCTTTGCCCGCGTAGTTGCGGCTATCGTTCAGGAGGCACTCATAAGTGCCCAGGTTGCGCCGGATGAAGTGAAAAACCCCATGCTTACCGGGGTTAATCCCGGTGAACATCGAGGTCCAGGCCGGCGGGGTCATCGGCGGCTTTTCCGATTCCAAATCCCCGGACATCCCTTCTTGGAGGATCCGGGCAATATGGGGCAGCTCACCAGCTTTCATCATCGGGCGGATGATTTCATAGGTGGCGCCGTCGATTCCGATGATGGCAAGGCGGGTCATGGTGGGGAGGCCGGTGATTCCGGCGCCCCCTATTTGACCCTCCGCGACGTTCTGCGACAATGGCTGAGGCTTCCCAGCCCCCCACTCATCTAATGTCGTCGCACCTCCGACCGTTCCTCCTTTGCGCCTCCGTTGCCTTATTGGCCGCGTCGTGCTCGGTTTCCCCCTACACCGAAGGGCCCAGCCTGGGAGAAAATCCCAGCGCCCTACCCCTCGATTACAACGCGGAAATCCAGAATGGGCAGTTTTTCCTCGGCCCTGAGGACCGAATCACCCTCGATGTGTGGCAGCACACCGATTTGTCACGCACTTACAAGGTGCGCAACGATGGCAGCGTGATTTTGCCCCTGGTGGGCAAGCTCCACGTGGGTGGCGAGACCCGTGAGCAGTTCGAGGACCAGGTCACCGAGGCCTACGGCGAATACTTGGTCTCCCCGGTGCTCTACGTCGACGTGGAGTTCTCTCCGGAGCGCAAAGTCACCGTTCTCGGCGAGGTCAACCGCACCTCCGTGGTCACCCTGCTGAGCCCGCGCACGACCGTGCTTGACGTGATTGCCCAAGCAGGCGGCATCGGCGAAGACGGCGACCGCACCGGTGTCCTGATTGCCCGTCGCGTCAATGGCGCCATGACCGTGCGTCACTACGACCTCGAAGCGCTATTCATGCCTTCCGACCCGAACCTGCGTACGGACATTCCTTACGTACAAAGTGGCGACGTCGTGTACGTCATCCACACCTGGCGTTCGGCTTACGATGATCGTCTGCGGACCGTCTCTGATTCGCTCCGTGCCTTGATCTTCGCCGAAAACGCGATTCTCAACGGCCCGCGCGTTTCCGACGCCCTCACTGGCGACATTCGCTAGCGCGAAACCAGCGTCTAGAAGAACCAGCGCCGCGGCAAACCCGTGGCGCGGAAGGCGCGGAAATAATCCATGGCCGGCAAGCACCAAAAGGCTTCGGCCTGGCCGCCGGTTTGGGCGTAAAAGGCACCCAATCCCCTTCCTGCGCGCAAATAGTCCACTTCCCCTAATTGCGAAGCATGGGCCTGAAGGGCGTGTTCCTTGGCCGCGAACTCCTCCGAGGAAAGCCGCGCCAATGCGTTCCACCCCGGCAACGGTTGCCATAGTCCACTCGCGGCGATGAGCGTCTGTCCAAGGCTTGCCGGTAGCGCCGCCTGTAACACACGATTGGCTTCGAAGTGGTCTAAGTTGTTATCCCCGAACCATACGGTGTGGATGCGTTCGGGCTGAAAATCGAGCATGCGCTGACGCAAGACTTCGGTCCAAGATCCACGCGCAGTCAAGTGCGTTTCGGGCGCATCCAGGAAGGCAAAGCGAGTGACACCAAGACGCGCCATTGCTTCGGTAGCCTCTACATGACGTATGCGCGCAGACTCCTCTTCGCTCACCGTACTGACGCCGCGGCGACCATCGGTCAGCCACAACACTTCGACTTCCGCGCCGGCTGCCACGGCTTGCAAAATGGCACCACCACACTGCAACACTTCGTCATCGAAGTGGGGCATGATGACGAGCACTCGAGAAGCGGCCGGCAAGGGCAGGGCATCGGCTGCCTCTTGCGGCATGTCCGGAGTGGCCGCGACCTGCGCTTGCGCAAGTTGGTACTCCCAAGAAGTGACTAAATGGCGACGATTGAGCAAGTCATTGCCGCGGGCACGCTTGAGATAAGCGCGCTTGTTGCCTTCCAGTAGTGCCGCACAACGTCCTGCTGGCACCACCAAAAAGGCTTCGGTGCGTCCCTGGCCCTGATGACGCAGGGCCGAGCGGAAGATGCGCAAGCCCGTTTCGGAAGTGGCCTTACCCTGGGCCGGCTCGGTGCCATCGGCGAGGAGAAAGTTGGGCCAAATCGGCTGATCGCGCTCGTACATCGCCACTGGCAAATCGGCGGGGAGTTCGCGCAAAATGCGCGCCAAGGTGTTGGTTTCCACGCCCGGCTTGGGGCCCGGCACCAACAACAGGTCGGCTTGGCCACTGACCCAAGGCAATGGGGCCTCCGCCCCAGCGGCCTCTCCTGCGGCATAAGCGCCGGGGATCCAGCGCTCTGGATTGCCATGCAGAAAACCCGGTCGCACCCCGGGCAGGGATTCTCCGACCAAGGGCATGGACAGGATGTTGTCCGGGCGCCGCAGGAGGGTCGGGAACAAGCCCATACTTACTCCATGTAGCCGAGCGCCTTCATGGTCTCGATGAGTTTTTCATCGTCCTCTCCGGCCGCGCCCTCGAAGGTGCGTGGACTGAGCTGCACCCGACCTTCGGCGCGTTGCACGGGGTTGGCGGCTCGGTATTCATCGGTGAAGCAATCTTCCATGACGCGGCCATCCATGTAGTCTTCAATCGGAAGGCCGATGAGATGCAACATGGTGGTGGCCATGTCGGCAATCTGTGGTCCAGTGACACGCTCCCCTTGCTTGATGCCGTGCCCTTCAAAGCCATAGATGCCTTGGGTGCGGTGCATGGCGGGACGGCCCTCGACAGCGCGCTCGGCAACCACCGAGTGCAAAGGATGCGGCGACATATTGTTCGCAGTCTCAACTGTGATGCATTGAATGTCGGGCGCCAAGAACACCTGTTCCCCTTTCCACAAGTCTTCGCGCTTGAAGGCACGGGCGATGATCTTGGCGCCATCGTCGGCTTTCATCTGCACCACCTTGGCCATGATTTCGTCACGCAGGGCTTCGTACTCGGCGCCCGGGTCGACGATGCCTTCCGGCTCGCGACCTTTGGTGTTGATGAGAATGATGTCTTCTCCGCCCGAGAAGCTCGAATAGGCGCGCGTCTTCGACCAATCGATCATTCCCATAATCGTATGCTCTTGGCCCTTGCCGAGTTTGCGGCCGCGCTTGGTCAGCGCCTTCAAGATGCCGGTGCGACGCAAGAAGCCATTCCACTTCTTTTGCAGCCAAAGCTTACGTTTGAGGCTTTCTGCGCCTGATTTCAACACCAAGTAGCCATGGTCCAGCAACCATTTATTCATGTAGTAGCGGTAGTGAATGGGGCCGAAGCCGTGGTCCGAGCAAGTTGCGAAAACGACCTCCCCGTCCATCTTCTTGGCGATGTCACGCAGGCGGCCAAAACCAGCGTCGACTGCGCGGTAAGCATCGGCCAACATTTCTTTGTTGGCTTCATATTTGCCGGGGTTGGCCTTTTGCCATTCCGGATCCTGGTAGCACCAGGCTTGATGGGAAGTCAGGTCGACTTGGCGATAGACCAGAGCAAAGAGGTCTGGGTCTTTGTGTTCGAGCAAATACTCGCCCATGCGCGTGATTTGTTCAATCACGTGGAACAAGCTCTTCACCGCCTCTTGTTCATTACTGCTGTGGAAGAGAATTTCCGGTTCGTTGTCGGCCGGGACATCGCCGATGACTGCTGCCATTTCTTGGCGCAGTTCCGGCGGGTGAATGAAATCACTGTTGCGGTCCGGCGTGAGCAGGCCGCCAATCATGGCGCCGTCTTCTAAATCTTCGACCGGGAAAGTCAGCGGTACCGTTACCGCACAAACTTTCTTGCCTTGTTCGCTCGCAATTTTCCAAATGCTGGGCGCTTGCACCGAATCCCAAGACACCACAGGGCGCTGATAAACGCCAGGACGTTGTTCGCGGAAAAAGAAAATCCCGTGCTTGCCCGGATGCACCCCGGTTTGAAAACTACACCAAGCCAAACTTGAGTTGGGCGGAACCGTGCTGGTGAGGGGGCCGGTGCAGCCCTCCTTCATCATGGCCGCAAGATTGGGCAACTCACCTCGCTCCACCATCGGATTGATGATGTCCCAAGTGGCGCCGTCAATACCGGCAAAAATGACACGTTTACGTGGAGAATCGCTCATGGCACGGGGGTCAGCGGTTTCCGGCCGCTGCGACTAGGATAGCCTTGCGATGGCGAAGAAAAACACGGCATCGGCCTGGCAAAAGGCCTTAGAAATCGCCGACCAAACCCCGGCCTCGCGCAAGCGGGCGGTGGACGTCTTGCGTGCACTTTCGATTTTAGTCGTGGTCTTTGGCCATTGGCTCATGGCCTCCCCCTGGTCCGATGCCGAGTCCGATCACATGGACCATATTTTGGCCTGGGCGCCATGGAGTCATTGGCTGACTTGGGGCTTGCAGGTCATGCCCATCTTCTTCTTTGTCGGCGGCTACTCCAACGGCATTACCTGGGATGCCGCGAAACGCGACGGGCTTGGTTACGGCAGTTGGCTGCATGCGCGGCTTCGGCGATTGCTTAGCCCAGTCCTGGCGCTGTTGTTGTTCTGGGCCGTTCTTGGCACAGCCTCACATTTCGCTGGTGTACCGCAGATTTATCTGCAGGTCGGCTCCCAGGTTGCTCTGATTCCGGTGTGGTTTTTGGCGGTCTACGCCATACTGGTCATGTTGGCCCCACTCATGCGCGAAGCTTGGCGACGTTGGGGCGTCACCACCTTGGCCCTTCCCATGGCGCTTGCCATTGTGGGCGACCTGTTGTATTTCTGGTCGCCGTGGCCAGGATTGGGCTGGGCCAACTATCTATGCCTATGGCTGAGCGTACACCAATTGGGTTTCCTGTGGCTCGACCAAAGGCTTCGCGCCAAGTTTTGGCCCGCGTTGTTCTTCGCCGGTGGCTATCTCGCCTTATTCCTATTGACCGAATATGGGCCCTGGCCACGCAGTTTGGTGGGCGTACCGGGCGAGGCCATCTCGAATAGCACCCCCCCGCACCTGCCTTTACTGGCTTTGGCATTAGGGCAGTTTGGCTTGGTGCTTGCCTTGGAAAAATCCTTGGAGAGAATTCTGCAACGACGCGCGCTGTGGGCAGTTGTCGTTCTTCTCGGCAGCATGATCATGACGGTGTTCCTATGGCACAGCACCGCCATGATGCTGATGACCGGCCTCGCCATGTACTTCGATGGCATTGGCCTGCACTTAAGACCTGGGGAATCTGGTTATTGGCCGCTTCACTTGGCTTGGATCGTGGTGTTCTTGGTCGCAGTCATTCCCTTCGTGTTGTTGTTCTCGCGCTTCGAACGTCCGCGCCCTCATCAAGGCCCGCCGCCTGCAGCCGGGCGCCAGATCTTCGGCGCCATCATGATGGCCAGCGGCCTGGCCCTATTGGCTCTAGACGGCATCGACGCCGACAATGCCCTGGGCATTCGCTGGCCAGTACTCCTGCTGCCTGTTGCGGGAGCTTGGCTCCTTCAGCTTTGGGATTTGCCAAGGAGGAGAAAAGTCCAGTCTTGAGCTCGAATTTGGCCTAATTCTTGAAGGGATAGTGGCCCCAGCGGCAACAAAAACCGATGTCTGCCAACACGCACCAACTAGAGCTCGAAGAGGTTCTCAGAGACTATGCCGGACTAAAGCGCATGGCTCGAGATTTTGTGACAGATGAGCAAACTGCGGAAGACCTTCTGCAGCAGGCGATGGAGCACGCGGTGCGCAATCCAAGCTGGCAGCTCGGCAAATTGCGTGCATGGCTACGAGGCACACTGCGCAACCTGAGCAAACAACATTTCCGTGGTAGAGCCCGACGCCTTGCCCGCGAGGCCAAGGTCAGCCTTCCGGAAAGTGGTCCTGATCAGGCGTTTGACCACGCCGACATGCTCGCCGCGGAGTTAGAAAGCCGAGAGTTGATGCTGCAGGCGGTCAATCAGCTTGCCAAGCCTTATCGAGTCACCATCATCCTCCATTATATGAAGGGGCATACGTTGAAGGAGATTGGCGAGGCGACGAACACTCCCGTTCGCACGGTGGAAACTCGGCTGTACCGCGGGCGCGATCAGATTCGAAAGCACCTCGAAAAACGCTATGGCAAAGAGTCCTTTGCCCTGATGATTTTGCCTTTGGCTTTTCCCGCCGCAGAAGGTGGGCTTACGGCAACGCTCCTGGCCTCGGGAACTTCTGCGGTCAGCAAAGGCATGCTCTCCTTCTTCACCCCCTGGAGAATGATGACTTTGGGTGCGATTGTGGTGGCAGGCACTTTGCTCTGGTGGCAACCCTGGCAGGAGCATCCACCGAGTATTCTCGGAGAGCCGGGACTCGCAGAGGCATCGCTACCGACTCCTGGTGAAGAGCAAACACCCCAAAGCCTTGGGCTCTCGCGCCAAGAACAGGACGATTCCCTAGAGAATTCTGCCGACGAGGTCATCGCGGACTCCGCCAACACCCAGAGTGTTCGTTTGTTGGAAGCTGGAAGCGGCACCCCAATGCCTGGCCTGCGCTTGCACGCCACGTGCCTGCGCGCGGCAACCACCGAGGAAACCCTGCTGGGACCAGAGCATCCGCAATGGTTTCGCCCGCGTGAACGAGTGTGGTGGCGTTTGGGAGAGGTGGAAGCCATCAGCAACGAAACTGGCTTGGTGACCTGGCAACCTCATCCAGAAACAGAAGTCCTATTCACCTATCTTGATGTCCACACTGCCACCCACAGCATCGAGGACTACAGTCGCGGGCGGCGCCCCATGGTTTGGCGTCCGGGCGCCGAGCCCTACACCTTGCACATCCATCCGCGTCAGGGCCGCGCACTCGGCCAGGTCGTTCTTCCCGATGGCAGTCCCTTAGCCGATGCCACCATTGAGCTCACCTATCACTGGATTCTTGCCCCACAACTAGAACCACATCGGCGCACGCATACCGCGGCCAACGGTGAGTTTGCTCTAGCCGAGCTCGCCAACCAGCAAGGGGGATTTTTCCTGATTCCACGCAAGAAAGGCTATGCCCCGCTTCGCCATCTCAGCGTGATGCGCTCAGCGGGCTTCGGTGAGGATTATGAAGGCATTGAGTTGGTGATGGCACCAGAAGTGCCACGCCAAGTGCGGATTCTCGACGCCCAAGGGCAAGCGGTGAGTGGCGCCACGATTTCCGCGAAGCCCGTAGAGGAACAAGAGCAACCTGAGTATCGCTTGGGAAGTTACAGCGGCGCCTGGGAATCGTCCGCACAAAGCAATGCTCAAGGCATGGCCACGCTTCGTGGTATTCCCGATCAAGATTGGCAGGTGCAGATGAGCGTAGATGGGCAACTGCGGTGGTCCGGGCAATTCGCCGCACCAGAAAGCAATGTGGAGATTCGCCTGGCCCCGCGCAGAAACCTTCAACTCTTGGTGCAGGACGACCAAGGGAAGGCGCTCAGCAACGCCATGGTGGCGGTTTTGCATGTTGAGGGAAGATCGCACGGCCGAACCAATGAACAAGGCCTTGCCCTGTTGCACGTTCCGAATGAAGGCCCTCGAGTCATCACGGCACTCAGCAAGGGCAAAGCCCTCACTGTTTTAGAACAGCCGGCCGGGTCTACCCAAGAAGCCATTCTTCAGCTTGCCAACGCCTTGCCGATCAGCGGGCGCTTACTCGATTGGCCAGGAAAATCTGCCGGTGCCTTCCCCCCAGAAGTCTACGTGAAAGAAGAAAGCTCTCTTGTCCTACCCCCAGAGCTCCATGCCGCAGCTGCGCTTTCGATTGGCGTCGGGCGCGAGGTGACGGCGCGCCAACTCCTGAGTCTGGACGGCACCTCTCTCCAGGCTGACGGCAGTTTTGTTGTGGATTACCTCGCCCCTGGCCAAGTCGAGCTTTGGGCAGGAATGCGCTTCCTGCCAATTGCCTACGGCAGATTTGCCGCTGGAAACCAGGATATCCAGCTCTCACCTGGCCAAGGCATGTCGGCACGAACCACCATGCACTTCCAAGTGGAAGATGCACTCAGCGGTCATCCTGTGCCCAAGTTCTATGTGGTGTTGCAGGCTTACGAAGAGGACAGCCAGTCCTGGGTGCGACTACCAATCCAAGTCGCCGATTCTACCGATGGTCGCTTCTCACTCTTGGGTCTACAGCCACAACGCTATCGCGTTATGGTTTGGGCGCCGGCAGGCTTCGTCACCACCATGCTCACCGATCAAGTGTTTGCCGCTGGGGAACAGGATTTCCTGGTACGCCTCAATCCTTCGACCTCACTCCATCTGGAGCTTATCGGTGGTGATGGCCAAGCCCTGAGCGGCGTCGAGGTTTCTGCCATTAATGCAAGCGGCCTACCGATTCCATTCTCCGGGGATCGCATCGGTAGCTTCGCGAACTCGGTGCGCAGTCGCCAAGATGGCAGCGTGACCTTGTCTGGCATTCCGCGCCACACCCCGTTCCGTCTGCGCTTCCAGTACCGCGGCCAGAAGGAGGTTCGTGAGTTTCAAGCCGAACCGATTAGCCACAAGACGGAAACAGTTTCGCTACCGTTTTAGGCAACCCGCCTAAGAACGATAGAGCGGCAATAAGGTCGGCCGAATCTTGCGGAAAAGGTCGGCGGTGGCACGCGTGTCGCGCAAGCAATACTCGGCGATGTCGTCGTAATGGCCTTTGCGTGCCTTATCGCCGACCATGCTGCCATCCATGCGCCCTTTTGGCGATTCCACGCCAAAACGCCGGCACCAGTAATCCAAGGAAAAGGATTCGCGCGCGGCACCGAAGAAGTTGAGCACTTCCATTAAGTCACAATGCTCCCCCACTTGATAACGGTAACCACTAAACATGCGTGTGGGACTGATGTCGAGCATGGCGGAGCGCGTCAGTAACACCGGGCCGTCGTATCCGCGCCCGTTGTAGGTGATCACGGTACCCCAAGTCGAAGCGAGCTTCCAAAACTCGGTGAGGATTTCGCGCTCATTGCCGCGGTACACCTTGGTTCCCGGAACTTCGCCAAAGTCTTCCCACTTGCACCCAGAACCATGCACCAAAACTGCGCCTTGGTCCTTATCTAAGTTCCACATGCCGATGGATACGACGCGCCCAAGGCCACGCACTAAAGCGAGGCGGTTGCGCACATCTTCTTCGCGGTCGCCTTTACGGCGCGCACGCTCCATCAGGTAATGGCGAGTGGCCTCGTCGACTTCCTCCCATTCCAAACCAGCGACTTCAATGTCGAAGGCCACCAAAGGGTGCTTCAGTGGGCCATCGGCGGCCGCGGCACTCACGCTTTGGCTCCGTCTTTCTGGCCTCGTTGTACGGTCAGTACGGGGATGGGCGATGTCCGCACGACTTTCTCTGCCGTGGAGCCCAAGAGCAGGTGTGCCAAGCCGCCGCGACCATGGGTACTAATCACAATCATGTTGCAGTTGAGTTCTTTCGATGCGGCCACAATGGCTTGCGAAGGCTTGCCGCGCTCCACCAATACCGGTTCCACTTGCACCCCAAGTTCGCGCAGCTTGTCCGCGGCAGCTTCAAGTGCACGCTTGGCCCCGGCGCGGAATTCATCGCGATAGCTGCCGAGGTCTAGAGCACCTGGGGCCATATAACCGGCAAACACTGGAGCCGTGGCGACCAAGTCATCTTCCAAGGCGTGCATCAAGACCACGGTGCCGCCATCGCAGGAAGCCAGTTTAGCTGCCCAAGGATAGGCCTCTTCGGCCTGCTCGGAGAAGTCGGTGCTTAGAAGGACGCGGGAAAACATGATGCTAGATTCAATTGGGGTTTTGTGAATCTTGACGATTCTGGCCGGAGATACCTCCGGAGCTACTCTCGGTGTAGCCTAACTGGTCTACCGCGTTGAAGAAGTCCTCACTGAGACCCTCCTGTGGCTCGCGGGGAGCCGTGGCTGCACGGAAAGGCACGGCCGTGATTCGTGCAGGCAGATTTTCGTGCTCGTCTTGCCAAACTTGGGTCAGCAGAGCGCGCATGCTTTGCCCACTCATGCCCGGCTCAGCAGGGATACGCAGGAGGTCGAGCAGAGTGGGAACAACATCAAGGAGATCTCCCACGGCGCGATTGTCTGCGGGCAATAGCCCTTGCGGTTTCACCTGAGGCCCGGCCAAAACAAAGATTCCCGGAGGACCATCTTCATGTGCTCCGGACTGCGCAGCCTTTTCATAATTCAAGTTTGCCGGTCCCATGCCGTGATCGGAAATCAGCATGATGATGGTGTCTTCAGGTAGGTCGGCCACAATCTCACCAATCCAATCATCGACCGCGATATAGGCCTTGTCGATGTGATCTTGAATGCGCTTAACCATCACGGGTGGCACGCGGTAGTGGTAGGCATCGGGTTCGCGGTAGCGCCAGAAAAAATGGCCCGCGACATCGGGCAAGCCGAAGTACAACAAGCTCAAGTCAGCCAAGCCCTTGTCTCGGATGAGCTGCTGGAAGATCCGCTTGTGTGTGACATCGGCGTGATAAGTGCCGCGGAACAAAATCTCCCTTTGGTAGGGAACCTTCCAACCCTTGTCAATCAGGCCGAAGCGCTCGTTGTATTCTTTCACCAACTCACCCTTAGGGCGACCGGCATCAAGAATCGGGGCGATGTCTTCCTGCAGCTGCGGTGGCCAAGTTAGCTCCGGGATGCCCTCCTCCCAGACTAAAGGCTTCCACAATACGTTGGCTTGGGCCTGGGCCGCATAACTGGCGACAATGTTGCCATGTTCGATTTGCTCAGCTGGCCAAGAAACCCACCATGCCACCGAATCGACTTTGCGTCCGGCCGCGCTCGCTAGATTCCAAATCGCCGGCACCTGCCGACTGTTCGAGGTGTACGGCAGCCCATCGCGAAGTGGTTGTCCGTTCGGGCCAATTTCCGAGAAGTAGCGAATGCCATGCTCCTTGGTCGGCTTGCCAGTGGCGATGGTCGTCCAAAGCACTGGTGAATATGTGGGTACGAAAGTCTCTAAGTCGCCGCCGACGCCTCGCTCCAACAGCGCAGCCATATGGGGCATGCGCCCCTGCTCCACGAGCGTTGCCGCGACATCCCAAGTCATGCCATCGATGCCGATGACGACCACGGGCGGACCTTGGTACTTTTCTTCGCCGGAGCAGGAAACCGCAGTGAGGGCCAAGCACAGACCCATCCAATGCGGAAGGGGCATCGTCTTCGTGAAGATTCCTTTCACCCCTGCATTCTACTACAGGCTGGGCAGGCGACTTAGTTGTCGATGGGAACCTTCACCGGCTCCGGCACTTGGCAGCGCAAGCGGCGGCGCAACCAGCCAAGACCGGCGAAAAGGATGGCCAGTCCGGGCATTTCTGCCCATGGATTCGGCGGATTCTGCCCATCCAACGGAGCCGCGCATCCTCCACCCCCGCCGCTAGCCGCGGCCGTAGTGCTTCCACCTTCAAAGGTGAAGCCAGAAACGAGAGCACCTTGGCCTTCGGCGTTCATCAACAGCAGACCAAAAGAACCAGATTGGTTGTTCGCGGTGGTCGTGGCTTCGACCGCAGTGGCGCCGAGAACATCGACTGCCGAGGCATCCTTACCACCTTGGCCAGTGACCGGGTCTACGCCAAACTTCACCGTCGTGACCTGGTCTAACATTGCGCCACGAATGCGCACCTTGGTGCCGCCACCCTTTGGCCCCTTATCCGGCGTGAAATCGCTGATGGTCGGGTCATCGGTGGTGACATAAGTGAAGGCATCGGTCACCGCGGTATCCGGCGAACCAGCATTTTGCAGCACGATATCTACCGTGCCTTCCGCATGAGCTGGCGTGCGCAACTTCATATAGGTGCTTCCTGCCGCAAGGACAGTCGCTTCGGTGCCGCCGATGAGCACGGTGGTGTCGGAGGATAGATTCGCTCCAGCCAGGAAAATCGTGCTGCCGCCGGAAGTTTGACCAGCCGTCGGCACCAAAGCCTCCATGACCGCGCTGCCGGTGTAGCTAAAGGAGTTATCCAGGCGGGTGGACTGACCGTCGGGGTTCATAATGGCGACGTCGACCGTGCCCACAGTACTTGCCGGAGTGGTCGCGACCACCGTAGTCGAGTTGGTAAAGGTTACCGCAGGCGCTTCTACCCCGCCGAACATCACCCATGCGCCAGATTGGAATCCGGTGCCGGATAGAGTCACGCTTTGGCCACCGACGGTGGCACCAGTGGAAGCACTCAAGGTGTTGAGGACCGGGGGATCGGCCACGACCTCCACCGCGCCACTCGCGACTTCAAAGTCGGTGGTGCCTTTCAGGAATAAGTCATAGCTGCCATACGGTGCACCGGCACCAATGGTCACCGTGCCGCGCACAAAGGACGCACCACTGGTGATGTTGGTCACCGTAATGTGCGGACTCTTCGCGGTCATGGTCATCGCGCCGCTATTGAAAGACGTACCAAAGACGGTGATGACTGCGGCTTGTCCACGCTTCAACAGAACCGTCCCCGAAGTGGTTTCCTTCATCGTGGAGTCGGCATCTAAAGCCAAAGTCCCTGCATTCACCGACGACGTGGTGCCGGTAATGGTGAAAGGAGTGGGCGCGGCATAGCTGCCATAGAAGCCAGGCGCAAAATCGGTCTCGACGGCGCCGTTGCCGGTGAGATTGGCCGAGGTCATGCCTCCTTCCAACGGCGTGACATGCAACCAGTAATCGCCAGCGGGCAAACTCTTGATCGTGAAGTTACCCACTCCAGAAGTCAGCGCCATCGCGACTAAACGGCCGTCGGAAGCGCGCAGTGCCGAAACCACGGCACCGGAGATTGCAGAGTCATCGCTATCACGCTGGATATGACCAGAGAGAATCGATTGGTTGCCCTGCTGCGCCACCGCCACCGCACCCGCTTCATCATCTTGGGTCAGCGAACGATGAAGCCATTGATTGGTCGCCACATAGGGCCACATGGTGGCCGCAGCGTTAGGCGCATGGTCCAGGCCAACGAAGTGCCCAATCTCATGAGTGAGGACATCTTGAACATCGAAAGTCGTTGCCGTACCATCGGTCGAGAAGGTGTAGTCCTTGCCATTGAACAGAATGTCGGCATCGAGAATATTGCCGGTGCCAGTATCAAAGGAGATTGGCGTGATCGCGACAATGCCCGAACCACCTGGGAAGTAGCCCGAGGTGTTGTTCTCATCAAACATCACGATATGACTGGAAGCACCTGTGTTTGTGCTGGTGGTGTCCGCGCCGCGGCTAAACACCAACTTGGAACCGTTGACTTGCTGCCATTCTTCGAAGGCATGCTCGATTGCCGCCTCATGCGAACCATCCGGAATGTCGTCACTGCCGGCGCTGTTGAGCTGCCAGTTGATGGTCGGGTTCACCCACTTTAGGCTGACGCCATTGACCTTGATGCGCACATAAGCCTGCGCGGCACCAAAGCCGACGGCCATCGCCAAAAAGGCGAGGCTGCCGCGCCAAAGGAGGCTGCGCCACGGGCGCGCGGGAGAATCAACCTTGGCGGTCGACTTCTTCGAAGATTTCGGCGAGGAAGGAATCATAGTCACGGACTTCCGTCTCCCCGTCCTCCTCATGCTGACGAATCACTTGCGCACGCCCGGCGACGGCTCCAGCTTGCACTTCAAAAGCGCCCGCTTCGAGCCCGACGGGAACACGCCACTGTTTGTCGGCTGAGACTTGACTGAGGAAAAGAATGCTGCGATCCCCGACGTTTAAATCGGGCATGCCTGGAAGGATGAGACCCCTTCCAGCAACCTCACCACCAGGCATCGAAATGTCCTGGACGGAGGCCATGTCACCCTTAATCGGCGTAATCGTGGCGAAGCTGTACCTTGTCTCAATCGTGCCGTCGGCCAACATCGCCGGCGTGGCCTCGAGGACTTGCACCTCGCAAATACGCTCAGCATGAGCCACCAATTCCGGCAGGGCCATGCTCTCGGTGGTCATTGTGGAGGCGCCGGCAGGCACGCCGAACGCCACACCGGCAGCTAGGCCGGCAAGGAGGAATGCGGGGATGGGGACTCGCATGAGCCCTTAGCGGCGCGGATTTCGCCGACTTCAGTCGGAAATCGAATAAATCCGGATTCCTAGCGGTCGGTTGAAATGCCCCTTCTTTTTGCATAGTCTGAAGCCATGCTTCTTTTGGCCAGTTTATTTCTTGCGAGTTCACTCCCTTTATTCCAATCCCCCGCCCCAGAAACTGAGCAGACTGACTTGCCTTGGTGGCAGGAAACGGTCGAACCCGTGCCTCACCGGGTGGCCACGCCGACTGCCGTGGACATTCCTGCAATCTGGTGGCGTGAGAACATGCCAGAGGGTGTCCCTGCTCCCGTGCTGGAGCGAATTCTGCATCACCGTGAGAAAGCTTTGGAACGGGTAAAGGATTCCTGGCAAGAACCTGAGGTTCGCGAGTCACTCCGCTCCAAGCTGAGTCATGTCGATGGACCGCGGGGCACTCGCCTGTGGCTTCATGACCTATCCATGCCGACTTGGCCCGGCACTTGGGCGATTTTCTTGGAGGACACCAAGACTGGCAAGGTTGCGGACGACGCCATTCACATCAAGCCCACCCATTCGCTCCGCTTAGAACCCACCTTCTGTGATCTCGACGGCGACGGTGTGGAAGAATTGGTCACCAAGAGCTTCTATCACAATGGAACCGTTCTGAACTACTACCCACAATCCTGGTGGTCCATCGGAGAAGACCTTCGTTTCCGGCGTGTGCTCAGCTTGCGCAGTCACGATTATGGGATTTGGGTCGACAAGATCTGGGGCAGCGCGCGGAGGGAACTCTCACGCGGCCCAGGCGGCCAACTTCAAGTCGTCATCCAACGCGACAACATCAAGAGAGGTTACCCCTCGGTTCTTTTGGGACGCGTGTTGCTCAAGCAGGAAGAGTCAGGTTCCTGGAAGCCGGTCGAGGACATCTGCTGGGAACCTGAAGCGCCCTGGGCAAAGCAAGCGACCATGAAGGAAACCATGGCGGAGGAAGATGACGCTGGCAGCTTCACTCTGACTAGCCCTCTTCATGATGCCGATTCTATGCGTTCGGCTGTTCCCGCCGAGGCCGGAACAAATCCTGGACATCCCAACCAAGGGAAACCAAAGCCGGCACCAAAAACAAAGTGAACAGCGTGCTCAACAGCAAGCCGCCGAGGATGACTGAGGCCAAGCCCTGATAGAGCTCTGCACCGGCGCCTTGGCCGACGGCAAGAGGCAGCATGGCGAAGCAAGTCGTCGCGACCGTCATCAGGATGGGGCGTAAACGTGTGCGAGCGGCCTCGGCGAGTGCGGCACGGCGCTCGATTCCGGCGTCGCGGTTTTGGTTGGCCTGGTGAATGATCAGGATGGCGTTGTTCACCACAATGCCGGCAAGGATGACGAAACCAAGCATGGCAAGCAGGTCATAGCTCGCGCCTGGGAACCAGCGATCCGCAAGAGCAATGCCAATCAAGCCGCCGGTCATGGCTAACGGCACCGTGACCAAAATCACGAAGGGCTGTAGCCAAGAGCGGAACAAGCTCACCAACAGCAGATAGGTAATCAGGATGGCGAGCCAGAAGGACTCGGTCAGCTCGCCGAGGGTAGTCGAGAACTTGTCGGCCGAACCGCCAAGGCGTAGGTCATAGCCCTGAGGCAAGGTCGCCAAGGTCGGTGCAATGAGATTCTCACGCACGCCTTCCAACACGGACTGCAACACCGCATCTTGTTCTAAGCTCACGGTCAAGGTGATGGCACGTTCGCGTTCCAAGCGATTCACACTTTCTGGTCCGCGTGCGCGCGAAATCTCGGCAAGAGCACCCAGCTTGGTGGTGCCCCCCACTGGTGTGACCACCGGAAGAAGTTCCAGGGATTCCTTACTGCGCAGGCGGTCGGTTTCGACCACGGCGACGACATCGACGTCACGACCGGAACCGCCCCATGTACCCACGATGCGCCCGGCAAGGGCAGTTTCGACTACCGTCGCGACTTCGCTCACGCTCATGCCCGCTTCATAGGCGCGCAACTCGTCGACCTCGACCCGAAGTTCTGGACGACCAGCCACGTAATCATTTTGCACACCAAAAGCCTGCACTCCTGGCCAAGTGCCAAGGCTTTGCTGCAGCTGTGCGGCGAGACCGCCAAGCACATCAAGATCGGAGCCGCGGATTTCCACGGTGAACTGCTTGCCCGAATCATTGAACAAGGAGGAGCGCACCGGAACCATGAAGCGCGTGCCTGGCGCTTGCAGACACACCGGCAGAAACTTGGCTTGGAAGGCGTCAAGCGCTTCGCCGTTGGCGTATTCCGGCTTCAGAATGACTCCCCCGCCATTGAAGCCGCCGGCGTAAACCATGAAGTAGGTCTCGGTCTCGGGTTGCTCGCGAATCCATTGTTCGACTGGGCGCAAAGAAGATTCGAGCGCTTCCGGTCGCATGCCAGGAATCGGTCCAGAGAAGAAGAAGATCAGATTGGCGTTGCCATTGGGTAGATAGCCGGCGGGCGGAACCAAACTTACAGCACCAATCACCACGACCACAATGAGTCCAAGCAATATGCCCTTGGCCAAAAGTGGAGCACCACCGCGGCCGGTCAGCAGTCCGGCCAAAGCCCCATAACCGCGCGCCAGCCAACCCGGCTTACGCATGCCGGCTGAAGCTCCTTTGCGCAAACCACGACCACGGAAAAACAGCGACACCAGAGTGGGAACCACCGTCAGTGCGACTAACAAGGAAAAGCCAACCGCCGCCGAAATCGCGATGGCGAGGTCAGCAAAGAGTTGGCCCGCCTCTTCCTGTACGCGCAGGATCGGCAGGAATACCGCCATGGTGGTCAAGGTGCTCGCGAGCACACCTCCCCACACTTCGCGTCCGCCGCGTTCGGCCGCTTCGCGGGCAGGCTTGCCGCGCTCGAGATGGCGGAAGGCGTTTTCGAGGACCACCACCGCGTTGTCCACCACCATGCCGGCGGCGAAAGCCAAACCGGCCAGCGACACGACGTTGACCGTGCGCCCCAGGGCTTCCATGACCAAGAACACCATCGACAGCGAAATTGGAATCGAAATCGCGACGATGAGCACGCTGCGCCAAGAGCGCAGGAAAAGGAGCAGCACCGCAACAGCAAGGATGGCACCAAGACGCAGATTGCCCCAAACAAAAGCGAGGGCTTCGTTGAGGTAGGTGGTGTCGCGGTAGACCGGATCAAACCGAAGTTGCAATCCTCGTTCGGCGAAGCGGGCGTTGAGGATTGCCAACTTCCCCTCCACCCCTTCGATCATGGTGACTACGTTGGCGCCTGCCTCGCGGTTGACGCCGATGGCAATCACGCGATCACCGGCGCCACGCACAATCGAGCGCAACTCGCGGTGGCCGTCGACGACCGTGGCGACATCGCCCACAAACACAGTGCCGTTGCCATCTCGACGCACAATGACTTTTTCAATCGCACGTGGATCTGGTGCACGCCCCACGGTACGCACGACCACCTGGCGCGTCGCGGTCTCCACCGTGCCGCCGCGGCGGTCGAGATAGCCGCGCTGCAGAGCATCGAGCAGTTGCTGCCAGGTAATCCCGCGCGAAGCCAGGCGCCATGGGTCCACAAGAACGCGCACTTCGCGCTCTTCGCCGCCGACAATCATCAGGTCGGCCACGCCATCGACACGTTCCAGTTGCGGCTCGACCTCGTCGGTGACAATTTGGCGGATGCGGTCGGCATCGTAGGCGGATTCACTGACAATCCACATCGCCATGTCAATGTCATCAGGGGAACTCAGCGATACCACCGGTTCTTCGGCGTCGGGTGGAAGGGCTTGCAGTTGCGACAGCTTATTGACGACGTCGACGACCACGCGTTCTTTGTCGACTCCCCAAGAGAACTCCAGAATGACCGTGCTCGCCCCCTCCACCGAACCGCTGCGCAACTCTTCCAAGCCATTGATACCCTGCAATAAGTCTTCAATCGGGCGCGTGATTTGTTCTTCGACCTCGACCGGACTCGCGCCGCGGTAAAAGGTCTGCACCGAAATCACCGGCTTGTCTACGGTGGGCTTGAGCTGCACCGGAATCGCGAGGTAGGCCAAGGCGCTGAACAACAGCGCCAAGATGACCGCCACCGCAACGGTGTACGGGCGCGAAACCGCAAGTCGGACTGGATCCATGAGTTAGTCCTGTGCCGGGGCGGCGTCGACGGTGATGCCGCCAGCAGTCGGGTCGGCATGTGGCTGCAGCAGGAGCGGCGCGCCGGGGAAGACGTTGTCGGTTCCCGTGACCACAATCTTCATACCGGCGGCGAGGGCACCTGGTTCAAGGCTCACAACCGCAACGCGATCCGGCTCCAAGGCCAGAATCTGCACCGGAACGAAGGCTGCCGTTGGTGGTTCGCCGTCGACAATGGCGACGATGAGCCAACCTTGGGGTGATTCGACCAAGGCATCGGCAGGAACCACGGTGTCCACGGTGGCGGAGCGGGTGCCCAGCCTGGCGGTGACGGAGGCGCCCGGAAGGAGCCGCAAATCGGGGTCCAAGGTTGGGTCGAGACGAACCAGGCCAGTGAAGGTTCGCGAATCGGAACGCGCCGAGGGCAAGATGGCATCTAGTGCGGCCACAATCATGCCTTCGGGCAGTGCCACAGAATGAATCTCGACCGGAGTGCCGACAGGGATACCAACTGCCAGGTCTTGCGGCAACTCCAAGCGCACCTCGCGATGGTCCAGGTCAACCAACTCGAACACCATCTCGCCAGGATTGGCGTAGCTACCTATAGTTAAGCCTCGCGCCACCAGAATGCCACCAAAGGGAGCGCGTAGTTCCCCTTGGGCAATCTCGCGTTCGAGGCGGAGGGATTCAGCAGCGCGTTGGGCGGCTGTGGCGCTGCGAATCGCAACCTCGGAACGCCATAAATCGCGGTCGGCGTCGGAAGCGGCATCGGCCATCGCTTCGTAGCGCTCCTGCTCTTGCTTCGCATAGGCAAGCTCTGCGCCGGCGGCAGCTTCTGCGCCTTGGGCAGCTCCAAGTTGCGCTTGCAGGACTTGGTCATCTAGCTTGGCCAAGAGTTGGCCGGTCTCGACGCGGTCCCCCTCGTCGGCTTCCATCAGCACAATGCGCCCGGCTCGTTCGAAAGCAAGTTGGCCGCGTCGGCGGGTGGCGACATCTCCTGCGAAATCGACCACCTCGGAAACCGTGCCCGGTCCAATTTCGGCAAAGGTCACCGGGAAGGTGAAGGCGCCGAAATCGGCCGGTGGGCCGCCACTTTCGATTGGCGCAGGCTCCGGGGAACAAGCGACAGCAAGCAGACCAAATAGACAGATAGGGAGGCCGAGGCGGACCATAGGGCCCAGTCTAGCGGGCCTGGCTGCGATCATGGCCATGCCAAGCCAGTTGCCCAAGGAGAAGGGCGATCCATGGCAAAATCATTGCCCTCACCAGAGTGACTAGAAGCGAAACAAGTTCAGCCACCCTCCGCTTCAAGGGGTGAATTGCACAGGAAAGCTAACTTCCCTTCTCCGTTAGGCAGAGGATCGCGAGTGCTGTGGAATAAACTCTACCACCCTCCTCGCCCCACACTCCACTTGCCGCCCAGGAGCCCCGTTGATGACCATGGCCTTCTTGTTGAGGAAGCAAAGTGCTATCGAGGGCCTTATTCCATACCTGCTGATCCTTAGATTTGACGCTCTTGCTTCGATGGACAAAGCGAGTTCCGTAAAACCAATAGTAAAAATTGTTCTCAAGGCTACTTGAGTCCCATTCTGGCGGGGTGCTAAGCACTAGCAAACGACCTTTCTCCCTGAGGTCATCTTCCTTTTCTTTTGGCCGGAGCGATTCCAGCGCCATTAGGCCCGCTGCCGTTAACGATTCGGATATCTTTCCTTCGGTTCCAATATCGCGTTTGTATTTCGGGATTGCCCCGAAGGGGCTATCGATAAAGTTAGAGGTATATGCAACCCTGCCGGTCTTTTTATTGGTGAGGCCCCTGAGTTCATCCAAAGCACCACTTAACCGCGGAAACTCGAGATTGAGTCCGGCCCGAGACGCCTCAGCAAGAGTCACCAACATTAACGTGGTGCAGGAGCCATCGTTGTCACCATTGGGCTCGATCCCATAACGCCATCCGTTATAGGGGTTTTGTGCCCGCAGGATTGCTTCCAGGGCCAAAAGTCCAGCCTCAGCGAGGGCAGAGTCCTTGGATTGAACGAAAGCTGAGATCAATGCTTGGGTCGCATAGGCATGGCAATAAGCGAATGAGATTCCGCCGGATATTGGGTCTCCGATCCACCCGCTTTCTGACTGGTTCTCCAGAAGGAATGTAAGTCCTCGGTCCACGGCAAGGTCGACCTGGGACGTCCCCCCTGAAGTCGAAAAGGGTAAGAGTGCAGAAAGGGCCAATCCTGTTATGCCGATGTCATTCATGGCGGCCCCAACCCCTGAACAAACCTCCTCTCCTTCATCTACCTTACATTGCATCGAAAAACCGTCTGCGTCCCAACTGCCGTTTTGGGATTGATGGTTGACCAGCCAGTTCACCCCGTGTTCAACAGCAACACTTCGTTTGCGACTTAGTTTGCTAAACAACTCACCTGGAAGAGAAGTTGCCTTGCGGCCATCCACCGGAGAGGAGGCATTCTCGCTCGGCAATTCGGTGAGCTCCTTATGAGTTGCCTCGACCTTTTTTTGGACTGGAACTTTGTCAAGGTAACTCAGGCCTTCTTGCGCCTGCAGGTACCAAGAGAGGGCGCGCTCCAAACCAATTCGCTTGAAGGCTATCTCATCTTGAGCTCTGGACCAATCTACCCATGAGTCAGCAAGGCCAATCCAAGAATGGGAGTCTTCCCCTGGACTGACTTCGCTTTCCAGGATGAGGGTTAAGGGCTTGTCGTTTCCCTTTACCAAGTATGGAAGTGCTCTCTCGAAATCCCTAATCACAAAAGCCAAGTGTAAACCCACGATTTCATTGGCATTAACGTCTTCAGGGTTACTTTGAACAGTTTCAAATGCATTCTGAACCCTCAAACCCTTTTGGGCTTCTTCAATAAGGGACTGATGTCTTTCTTTCAAGCCATCGCTACCGTATCTACGAATTTTCATGCGAAAAGCCTCGAGTAGCTCCACTGATTCCCGAAGCTCTTCTCTCTTTATCAGATCAGAAGAAAATGCTACAGCAGCCTCTCCCGCTTTCTCTACTTGACTAGATTGAATCCGCTCGGAAACTCGCATGAGAGTTGTAAAGCCAACAATCGTTTTGTCGAAGTCCTCGAAATTTGCCTCTAGCGAATCAATAACGACAAACGCGATATCGAGGTCCAGGCCCTGTATAGAAAGGTCGAGTGCCTCAGCAAGGATTCCATACTTTGCATCTGGCTCTCCGACAATCAGTTTTGATTCTTCGAGGAGTTCCGCTGCCAGTGCACTTGCGTTTGCGTTACTCAACTTTGCCTTGGCAAATTTCGCGGGATAAGTCTCGTGAATTTTACGACGAATCTTCTCTGCGGCCTCTTTCCCTGGGACGCTTGGCATACTCTCTTGAGCCAAGTGCGCCAATTCGTAAGCCATCGCTGGCTTTGAGTAATGAAAAGAAAATAGGGTGGCAATGACTAGGGACAGCATGGTTCCGGCAGGACAGGCGGGAGAGCTTTCACGCCATGATGCAGATTCCGGCCTGCTTGTCAAGGCCGACATTGCCCTGTGCAGACGTTCCTGGATATGGAGCCATCGGGAAATCTAAGGCGCTCAATTTCCCCAAAAAAATGATGGAGGCAAAACGAAGCCTTTGCGAAATCGAGTGTCACAAGAAGCTCACGCATGCATCAGGGCACGAACCAATTGCGCGTGAAGTGGAAGAAGATCGGCGCGGCGAAGCAAATCGAATCCATGCGATCCATCATGCCGCCATGACCTTGGATCATGGTGCCCCAGTCCTTGGCGCCGAGGCTGCGTTTGACAGCGGACAACACTAGGCCGCCAAGGAAACCCATGAGTACGGCAACTGCCGACATGCCTGCAGCCTGCAGGGGCGAGAATGGAGTGATCCACCACATGGCGGTGCCGATGGCGATGGCACCGATGGCTCCGCCAAGCAAGCCTTCGACCGTTTTGCCTGGGCTAATCAAGGGGGCAATCTTGCGTTTGCCAAACAACTTGCCGCTGACGTATTGCAGGACATCGCTCATTTGCACCACTAACAGTAAGTAGAACAACAACAGCGCGTTGCCGCCTTCAAAGCCGGGAATGTCGAGCAGCAACAACGCCGGCACATGACTGATGCAATAAACCGCGAGCATGACCCCCCACTGGATTTTGGCGGTGCGTTCTAGAAAGCCATCGACATCGGGAGTGAGCACCGAAAAGGAAGGCAGCAGAAGAAAGGCATAGACCGGAATGAAGATCGAGAACAATCCATACCATTCAGTGGCAATCAACCAGTACTGCACCGGCAGCACCACGAAAAAGGAAATCGATAGCGCACGATGATCGCCCGGGCGCGTCGGCGTGAGGCTAAGAAACTCACGCAGCGCAAAGAAAGACACCAAGGCGAATAGCACGATGGTGGCAATCTTGCCAAGCAGGAAGGACACGGCAAATATCGCGACCATGACCCACCAGGCACGCACGCGGACATTGAGGTTCTCAATCACCGCGCGCGAACTCTCTCCGCTCATGCGACGCTTGAGGACCCAGCCGAGCAGGGACGCGGAGAACAGCAAAATGGCGATGCCGCTAATGAGGTAAGTGAATTTGTCTTGCGTACTCATGCTAAATCCACCATGGCTTGGCGTGCGCGGATGAGGAAATCGTCCTTCGCTTCGTCTTCGATGCGCGGCAGGATGGGGCCGAAACGTACCGTGCAAAGAAGAGGCACCGGAAAGAAACTGCCCTTAGGGAGACTACGGTGCAGATTATCCAGATACACAGGGATCAACTCGACGTCGGGGAAGGCCAATGCCAAGTGGAACAAGCCAGCCTTGAACGGCTCCGGTAAAGCTTGCGCATGGCGTGTGCCCTCTGGGAAAATGATCAGCGAATCGCCTAGGGCTAGGGCATCTTTGAGTGGGTCCAAGGGGTTCTTGCCGGCTTCGCGGTTTTTGCGCTCGACAAAGACGACATTGAGCCCTTGAATGGCAATCAGCCGACGAATGCGCCCGTGTTGCCAATAATCCGCTGCCGCTACCGGACGGGTTTTGCTGCGTAGCTTTGGCGGCAATGCAGACCAAAGGGCCACGGTATCGATGTGACTGGAATGATTGGCGAAGTAAATTCGCTGCGCCTCATTCGGGCGTGAACCAAGCCAGCGTGGATTGGCGCCAACGAGGAGCCGTACCATCGCCATCAGAAGTTGGGTCAGCCACATGCGCTACTTCTCACCCGTCTGCAGCAGCTTCACGATGCGCGCGGTGCGGCGCCAGCAAGTCACCACGAGGCCGAGCAAGATCACCGCGGCAGCAATCCAAAGCGAATAGATGGTGCCGGTCAAGACCAATTCCACTGCACCCAAAATCAGTCCAAGCGTGAGGACCGCCATGCGTTGCGGCTTGGCCATCGGCCCGCAAAAATCTTGGGCTAAGCCCTGCGTACCGCCAAAGGCACGCAAATATGCCGTCAACATGGCGCCCAATGCCGCAACCCAACCAATCCACGGCTGGCCAAGGACAAATCCTAGGGGAACCAAAAACAGGGCGTCGGCAAAACGATCAGGCAGCTCGTTGTAGAGAGCGCCGACGGCAGATTGTTGCTCCCATTCCACGGCAACCATGCCGTCGAACATATTGCATAACAGGCGACATTGAATGGTTAGCGCACACAGGATCATGCCTAGCGGAGTCGGCCACCACAGCAGTAAACATGTTCCGACAACGGCAAAGACCACGCTTGCCACCGAAATCTGGTTCGGCGTGATCCGGCGTTGGGCTAAGCCAGAAGCCATGCGCTTCGCCCAAGCCTTGGATCGGGTCTGGATAGGCCGACGATCCGAACCATCGCTCAGCGGAGAATTCATGGTGGTTTAGGCTTCCGCCGCGCGCTGAAAATGGCGCAAAGATTTCGGCAGCTCGGCGCGGGATTGCTCCACGGCGCCATCGGCAGCCATGCTCCAAGCGCGAGCGAGTAGGCGTTCGCCGACAGCGAAGCCCTCCCAGTAGCGCACATAGGTGGCGTTGCCGAGGACCCGCATATAGGCCTCGTTGCGCGCACCAAGGTCGAAGCAGGGACCACGCAAAACCTTGTCGATGGCCTCGGCGAGGCGATGTGCATTGAGGTCTCGCGCTTGCCCCTCGAGTTGTTGCACTTGATTGCGCACCTCTTGGATAGCTTTCACAAGACCCTCTTCACTGAGGCCATCGCCTCCTTCTTCATGCGCCGCGGCATGGGTCATGCGGCGGATGATGAGACCGCCAATCAACATGGCAAGCAAACCGCCAAGGAAGAGTGGAAGCGCACCGTTTTCGATGCTGTCGGCAAATCCGGCGCCGCCAATCGTGGCCACGCAGAAGCCAAGGATGAACAAAATGTTGGCGACGAGTTTCATGCTGCGGATCCTCCCATGGAGCTGACGACATCGGCAATCGCGTAAGCAATGTTGACCAGCGCATCACCGACAATCAAGCCGGCGGCCACCGGGACTCCATTGTCTTCGGCCCAATGCGAACCTCTCCATCTGGCAAGTAACAAGGACAAGATGCCGCCGATGCCGAATACGGCCATGTATTCAAAAGGTAGGTAAAGCGAAAGCCCGACCATCACTCCGATGCCCGGCGACAACAACATGCTGGCCAAGATACCGATGACGGCACCGGCGATGTATTTGCCCAAGGGAACATCGCCCGACTGCACAATGTTGATGGCCGATTCCAAAGCGCCCGCTTGGGGGGCACCGAGGACTGGCACTTGAGCCGGCAGGGTGTCCGCCGAACCGCCGCTGGCTTCATAAGCCTCGACAGCGGCAGGGCCTTCGGCAACGGCGCGCTGGTACAGGACATCAGCTTGGTCCGGGCCAAAGGCGTAGGCCTTCCACAGCAACACCACCGTGGCGACAGCGATGGCCGGTCCAATCCAGCAGGTCATGATTTGCGCCCATTGCTGCTTCGCCGGGCGACTACCGACCAGATAACCGGTCTTGAGGTCGGCCATCATGTCGGCGCACATCGAGGTGGCCACACAAATCGCCGCGCCAACAGTGACCGCGGGAACCACGGCATTGCCGCCAAGGATTCCCATCATGATCGCAATCGCGATGAGCGCGAGTCCGCTCAAAGGTGACCAGTCGGTGCGCCCAGTCGTTTGCGCCACCACCAAACCGGCGACCCAAAGCCACACCGCGCCAGCAATCATGACAATCACCGCTTGCAACCAGCTGACATCGCTGCCGCCGCTTAACTTGGTCGCGAACAACAGAAGCAGCAAGCCAAGGCCGCCACCAATGGTGATGACCCTGAACGGCACTTCATCGGCCTCTTCTTGGTCGCCACTGCCCCCACCTTGACGCAAACTGCCGAGCGCAGCCTTCAGAGCTGGTGCCGCCAGCAAAATGCCAGCGACCGCACCGCCCAAAATCATGCCGATGCCGACGTGGCGCGAGGTGAAGTGCGAGAACTTACCAATGAATGTCTCTGCGGGTTCACCATGTTCCAGCGAAGTCAAACTGCTGACATCGATGTCTTCGCCCAATCCTGCCGGCAACCATCCCATGAGGATAGCGGCCGGGATCAACACCCAAAAGTTCAAGAGCGTTCCGTAGAGCACCACCAAACCGCCACGCCCGGCCAGGAATCCAGCGCCCAAACTCAGCAAGCTCACGGCAAGCACCATGCGGAAGGTGGCGGGAACGCCGAAGACCTTACCGAGGTCGACATTCTCTTTCCACGGCCCCTCTTTCACCATCAAGATCACGAATACCGAAACGGCAATACCGGCGAAGAGCAACATCGACTTGCGAATGCCCGCTCCCGGTGCGCGCAAGATGGTCGCCACCGCCGTCCCCTCCGGAAAGCGCAGCCGCTCAAACTCAATGATCTGTTTGCGCAGCGGAATGATCAGCACCACACCGAGCATGGAGCCCGCCACGGAAGCCAGCACCAAGGAGGTGAAGTCCAGGTCCTTCTCATAGCCAAGCAAGAACAGCACCGGAATGGTGAAAATCACGCCGGCGTTCACGGTGTTCACCGAGCTGGCCACGGTCTGGAAGATATTGACTTCCAGAATGCTGCCCTTGCGCAGCACACCTCGCAGAATGCCGAAGCCAAGGACCGCCGCCACGGTACTGCCAACGATGGTGAAGCCGATTTGCAGGCCGGCAAAGCAGATGCCCATATTCAAGATGGCACCGACTAGGACTCCGCCGATGAGGGCGGAGGCCGTGAGTTCACGGTAGGGAGCTTCCCGAGTCACTCCGCCAGCATAGAATTCCTCGACGGCTCGTGCAGGCCGACCCACTGCCGACGTCTTTTCATGCCTCCTACCACCGAAACCGCCGCTGGCGCCCTGGATCCACGCCAGGAGCAAGCCATTCGCTTCGTCGAGAAGCTTGGCGGGGCCTTGCAACGCTACGGCACGCCCTCGAACCGCCTTGACGACGTCCTTCAGCTCTTGTCGAGCATCTATAACCTTAAAGGCCACTTTTTCTCGACGCCTTCGGCGATTTTCTATAGCTACGACCTGCCACAAGAGCAGAGCCATGCACGGCTACAACGTGTGTATGACCATGACCTCGACCTGGACAAGCTGGCGCGCCTAGACCAACTATTCAATAAAGTCGTCGATGGCAAAGTGCCTCTCGCCGATGGCCCCTATGAAGTGGAGGCCATTGTCCAGCGCAAGCCGCCCTACCCCAAGGCGCTCACACTTGCAGCCTTCACCCTCACTTCGGCCTCGGCGGCCGCATTCTTTGGCGGTGGCATTCCGGAATCCCAGCTTGCCGCGGCAGGTGGCTTTAGTTTGGGCTTGCTTTACCTATTGCTACCGTTTTCGCGCCAACTTGCGCGCCTGTTTGAACCTGCCGGCGCCTTTGTCGTCACCTTAGTCATCTTGTTGTTCGCGAAAGTCCTTGGAGCATCCTCGGACATCGCCACCTTGGCGAGCCTTGTGGTCTTAGTACCTGGCTTTAGTTTGACCATTGGTGCTACCGAGCTTGCCTTGAAGCATCAAGTCTCCGGCGTTGGGCGCTTAGCGGGTGCCATGGTCACCTTAATGATGCTCATCCTTGGCGTATTTGCCGCACGGGAAATCGGTGGTCACTACTTAGGTCTAGGCATGGGCTCGATTGAAGCTGTGCCAGGTCCAACATGGATGGCTCCGGTCGGACTCGTGATTGCGGGCTTGGGCTTAGGCATCCTGTTCAAAGCCGCCCCGCGCGATCTGCCGTGGGTGATTGCGGCCGTACTCCTCCCCTATGCAGCCTTTGAAGCCGGCATTGGTGACCTAAGCCGCGTACTCTCGGTTTTCCTTGGTGGCCTAATTGCTGGTTGCTTCGGCAATGTTTTTGCACGTGTCTTGGATCGCCCCTCCATGGTGGTGCGCCTGCCCGGCATCTTGATCTTGGTACCCGGCGTCACTGGTTTCCTTTCGCTTTCGGAACTTGCCGAGGGCGATGCCATCGAAGGCATCCAAACTATGTTCACGGTATTTCAAACCGCGACGGCACTCGTCGCCGGTTTGCTGGTGTCCAACGCGGTGATCTCGCCGCGCAAAGTCCTCTAAAAATCGCGAGCAGCGCAGATTCCATAGTAAGAGCCGGCAACCCAAGGCTCATGGATTACCGGCTAACGAGGAATCTACTTAGGCCGCCGCAGCGACCCAAGTGCGCCAAGACTTAGAAGTCGAAGGCGAAACGCAGCGCGATGATGGTTAAGGTGTCGAGCGTGTCCAGTTCTGCCTGGGTCACGTCGAGCATCACGCGGGTGTTGTTGTTCATGTACCAGTTCAAGCCCACAGTTGCGGAGTTGAGCTTGTCGCTAACAGCAGGGGCATCGGTCAAGTCGAGAGTCGAGTAGCGACCCGCAACTTCCCAAGCGCCACACCCGTTGTCATTGCCGTCGAGAGCGTAGGTGGTTGGCTTGACGCGGCTCCATACAGCGTGTCCAGGCTTGTAGCCACGGTGCTCGCCAGTCAGGAAGTAACCGAACTGGAGGGTGAAGCCGCTGAGGGTAGGCTCGAGACCACCAACCATGTCGTTGGTGACGTCGGCTTGCTGCCATTCCACCATGCCGTGGAGAGGACCTTGCTGCCAAGCACCTTCAAAGCCGAGGAGCAGGACTTCATCGGCAACCAAAGCGCCGGTGTCGACGAAAGTTGGTGCGAGGTGGTTTTCCGGACGCGCGCTGAAATCAGCGGAGCCATCGGGATTCCGCAAGGAAGCGCTGAAACCGAAGTGCAGCAGATTCTCGCCATCGTTCTCGAAGACCGGACGGAAGACGTAGCGCGCGGTAGCGCCCCAGCCACTGTCCATGGTTTTGCCTTGCTTGTCGGTGTCACGGAACAGACCACCACCAAAGGTGTGGCTGTCGTTGCCGTGCCAGTAGGAAACACCCATGTTACGGCTTGGGGCGAAGGCACCGGAGATGCTCGAGCGCTCCAAGAAGGTGATGAAACGGCTCGAGGTCTGCTCTTCCAAGCCGAATGGCTCGAACTGGTGGCCGACCATCACGCTGCCATCGAGCGTGCTGAATTTGAGGAAGCCATCAGCAAGGTTGGCGGAGCCGCCTGCCCAGTCGTATTCCAACTTGTAGGCAATGTTCCGCGACAGGTCGCCGAAGACACGGATGCGTGCGCGACGGACTTCAGCGCCGTCATCGAAGGTCGTACCGAGAGCGGCGGCATTCATGTCGCCACCGGAGAAGAAGGAGTAATCCTCCATGAAGCGACCACCGATGTTGATGGTCTTCTCGCCTGGATCGCCAGGCAGGAGGCTGGTCAGGTCGACCGGAGCGAGGGCCGGTGCCTGGAGCAGGAGAAGTGTGGTAATCATGTCTCTTGGTTGGGGAACCTACGTGTTGTAGGCGGGAACAGAATATGGCCGTCCCACGTTGGCCAGGTGTGCCGAATGTGGACTATTTGTGAAGACCGCGCTCAGGAGCCCACAGGGTGGCCTTCGAGGTCGGTCATCGGGGTGATGCCGCCGGTCAAGGGCATGGCATAGTCGAGGAAGGCCTGGCTGACGCCTTGGTGGCCGCTCAGGAACTCTTCTGGCATATCCTTGGTGTGCTTGGCCACGGTCGACAGCGGGGTCACCATGGTTTCGCAGCGGTATTCGCCGCCTTCCACGCGCTTCAGGGCAATCGAGCCACTCTGGTGCTCACCACCGATGGCGGCTTCCACGGCGGCGCGGCCGACTTCGCGGGCCTCGGCCTGGTCGATGGGGCTGGCATCGGCGGGGAAACTGCGCTGTAGGTAACCGAAGGTGTCGGCGCGTACGCGAATGCCTTCGATGCGCTCCTTGACCAAGTTGGCGAGGGCATCGCCGAGGGCACCGGTGCCACTGAGTTGCACGTTGCCGTGGCTGTCTTGCATGCCGGCCATCGCCGACCCGGAACGCTCTGCGTAAACCTGGAGGAATGGTTTTCCGTCCGCATCGTGAATACCTTCCGAAACGGCGACGATGCAGCGACCAAGACGACCATAGACCTCTTGCACATCTTGGATGAACTGCTCGGGATCAAACACGCGCTCGGGAAGGTAGACCAAGTGCGGTCCGTCTTCGTCGTGGCGGCGGCCCAAAGTGCTGGCGGCAGTCAGCCAACCGGCATGACGGCCCATGACGACGTTGATCTTCACGCCAGGCAGCGAGCGGTTGTCGCGGTCATCACCCTGGAAGGCGTGCGCGACAAACCGTGCGGCACTGCCATAACCGGGGCAGTGATCGGTGACGCGCAAATCGTTGTCGATGGTCTTTGGAATATGAAAGCAGCGCATGTCATATCCCTGTGCGGCAGATTGCTCGGCCACGATATGCGCAGTTTCGGCAGTGTCATTGCCGCCGATGTAGAAGAAGTAGCGGATGTCCTTGGCGCGAAAAGTGTCGATCATCTTGGCGACGTCTTCGGCGGTGGGCTTCATGCGCACCGAACCAAGTGCTGCAGCAGGCACCTTGGCAACGGCTTCAAGGGTGCTATCCGACTCCTTACCGAGGTCGATCAAGTCCCCCGCCATCATGCCTTTGACCCCGTGCCGGGCACCATAAACGGCGGTGATGGCCTCGGCCGGCACCGCAGCCTGCACAAAACCGACCAACGACTGATTGATGACGACGGTTGGGCCGCCAGACTGGCCGATGACGGCCGCACCTTGGAGGATTTCACTCATGGGGCGGGATTTTAGCAGCCATTCTCCCAACATCCGTGAGGATTAGGGGTATTCAAGGTATGAAGTGCCACGAAGTTGACTACCAAATCCACGGCGACGACCTGCAAATGGTTGAAGTGGAGCTCGATCCCGGCGAAGTGGTGATTGCCGAAGCCGGTTCCATGAACTGGATGGAAGATGGCATCACCTTTGAAGCACGTATGGGCGACGGCTCCAAGCCGCAGTCGGGCTTGTTCGACAAGCTACTCGACGTCGGCAAGCGAGTGCTGACACGGGAATCTATCTTCATGACGCATTTCACCAATGACTGCCCTGTGAAGAGTCGCGTGACATTTGCCGCCCCCTATCCGGGCAAGATTATGGCCATCGACTTGGCCACCGTTGGCGAAGAGCTCATCTGCCAAAAAGATGCCTTTCTCGCCGCTGCCTATGGCACCGAAATTGGCATTGCTTTTCAGCGCCGATTAGGCGTTGGTTTCTTCGGCGGCGAGGGGTTCATCTTGCAGCGCCTGCGCGGTGATGGCTTGGCCTTTGTTCATGCGGGTGGCACGGTGGTCGAGCGCGAACTCAACGGCGAAACCTTGCGCATTGATACCGGATGCATTGCCGCCTTTACTTCGGGCTTAGACTATGACATCCAACGCGCAGGGTCATTGAAGTCGATGGTGTTTGGTGGCGAAGGATTATTCCTGGCCACGCTCAGCGGCCACGGCAAAGTGTGGTTGCAAAGCTTGCCGTTCTCACGCCTTGCTGGCCGCGTGATGGCCGCCGCGCCAGGTCGACCAGGAGAAAGCAAAGGCGAAGGCTCGCTCCTCGGCGGCATCAGCCGTATGTTCGAAAGTTAAACCGCGCGCGAAGCCGCGAAACGCGCCAGAGCGGCGTAACGCATGCCACGCATGACAATTCGACCGAAGGGCAAGATCAGGAGCATCGGCCATAGTGGTGCGTCGAGCACTTGGCGGATGGCTTCCGCGCCAGCAATCCACAACAATTCCAGGCCAAAGCCGCACAGGCCGAGGCCGTAAAGCCCCCATGGATTACGAACGAATAGCCAAAAACTACGCACCATGGCCAACAGCGCGGAGCGACGCTCGCCAATGGTGAGACTTGCGCGCGCCAAGTCCAGCCACAACTCAAGCTTAAACAGTGCGTTGAGGTAGATCAGTTGGCGCAAGATTTCGAGCCAACGCCCGGTGCTTTCTGAAGCACCGAGGGCGGGATCTCCTTCGGGAAGGAATAGGCCAAAGAACCACTCTGCCGGTGTGCCCCAACAAATCCAGGTCACGAAGGCAAAGAGCGGCAAGCCCAAAAACCACGTCCGCAAGAACGGGAAGAAGGCACGGCCACCATGCCCGAGGAAGGAGCGCAAGGAATGCTCTCGGCGGCGAGAAACGGCCAATCCCATCCAACCACCAGTAATCACGAGATTGAACAAGCTCATGAACAGGAGCAAGGGCGGCAAACTGGCAGCGGCCGCCGGCAAGGTCTCGGGCATGGCGCGAGTCCATTCGCGGAAGACCCACGACGGTGCAATTTCCGGGAGGTCGATTTCGGTGCCGCCGGGATTGGCCTGCAGCGGCGCCAATGGTTCCGCACCAAGGAATACCGGCAAGGCCACCACCAAGGGCAGCAGCAACAGCGGAAGCAGCAAGAACAGCAACACCCGCGGCCGCGACAAGGTGAGCAATAAGGCTCCGCCTAGAAAGCTAGGCGCGCCAGGCAGACGCCCTGGTGTGTCTTCGCCACCAAAAGGCATGAGCGGCTTCTGGTCATCGACCGGGAAGGCATCGACGACCAAGGTGTTGTGAGGATTCTGTTCGCTCATCCTGCACCTCCGTAATATTGCAACACCTGCTGCGCCCAGAGCATGACCTGAATTCCCATATCCCAGGAAATCCGGTCGTCGCCGTCGAGCTGCAAACTATTGTCGAGCCAATCATCTTCGAGCATCAATAGGCGCTCGGGGTCAATGTCGAGGCGCACCGCGCGCATGGGCGCGTCGGCAAAACGCTGATCCCAGGTCCAGGTTTTGGCATCCCAGACATGGGTGGTACTGGAGCCGTCATCCCAGGTGATGCGAATCGGCACCGGCACCGCAAAGTCACTGACGCGGCGAATGCCGGCGTAGACCGTGAATCGGGCACTGCCATCTTCCGCAGCTGGCGCAGGCACATTACGCAGGTGATGCACGCTGAATCCAAGGCGATCATTGTCGAGATAGGCGTGCTTCCAAAAACTTTGCCAATCGATGGCCACGCGCTCTTCGGTACCAATGACTTCGGCTCCTTGTGCCTCGGCAAGCAAGATGTCCAAGAAGTCCTGTGGCTGCGGGTGCCGGAAACGCCAAGTTTGGTGATAGCGATAGAGCACTCGAGCCCAACGCTCTTCCCCCATCAGGCGACCCATCGTTTCTAAAGTCAGCGCCGGCCGACGGTAGGCATTGACCCGACGCATGCTGCTATTGAGCAGATCCATGGTGGGCTTTTGCAGAGGCTCGGTCCAATCATGGTCCATCACGCGCCGGTTGTCGGTCACGCGCATCTTTTCCACTCTTGGGAATGCGGTAATCGGAGGCAACTCAGCAAACAAGCGCTCTAAGTCGTGGCGATGACGCAATTCATAACTCAGGGCGGGAACCCAACGCAAGTCAGGGCTTTCCCAACGGGTTAAGTCGAGCACGCTGCGCAGCTCGCCTTCGCCGTAGCTTGGCAAAGTCATGGGCAAGCGCCCGGCGACTTCGCGCCCAAACACCGACCAGGTTTCGAGCTCTGGCGGCCAGCCTGCTTCGAGGACTCGTGCAGTGCTGTACGTATTGAAGCCTTCATCGAGCCAGGCGTGGCGGAATTCATCGTTGCCGACCAGTCCGTACCAAAATTGGTGGCCAAGCTCGTGCACGGTGACTCCCTCGGGCGACATGGTCGTCGCCAAGCGCCCCAGACGTGCGCCACCGGTAATCAACCGTGGGTACTCCATGCCCCCGGTTTGGCGCGCATCGTTCGCCGGATCTACGCAACTGATGGTTGGGTAGGGATAGCTGCCGTACCAAAGGCCGTAGTAATACAGCGCTTTACCGACGGCATCGAAATAGCGGTCGGCCAGGCCTTCATGCTCGGGCTGAATCAACAAAATCATGCGCGTAGATGAGGGCCGAACTTCTTCCTCGGTCTTGCCCAAGGCACGTGCCATCAGCGCTTCTTGCTGTTCATCCCGATAGTTCTCGGCGTGGAACTCGCGCTCCATCAATAAGGCATTGCTGTCTACCGTCCAGGCATAGTCGTGCACTTGCTCCGCAAAGGTTTCATAGGTGACCGTGCCATCGGCATTGTCTTGCGGACCTTCGCCGAGAAAGCTACCAGTTGCGACCAAGTGATCGCGATAGCGTTCTGGAACAGTCAAGCGCACTTCGTAGGTGGCAAAGTCGGCGTAGAACTCAGTCAGGTAACGATAGGGCTCACAGTTCCACTGCCAGTTACCGTCGAGCTGTTCAAACACGCCGAGCTTGGGGTACCACTGCACTGCGTGCAGATAGCCATGCGGCCCCCAACCGGAACGACGGAATGCCTGAGGCAAAGCTGCGGTGAAACGCAACGCCACTTGCACGGTCTCTCCCGGCGCCACGGACCTAGGCAAAGGTGTGATCGCCACCGTGCGGTCTAGGGGCGCGCCAGGTTGCGATTGGTAATTCCAATCCAAGGGTTGGTCTTCCCCTTGAGTGAGCAAGCGCACCTGTTCCACTTGTGTATCCCCGACCACCTTGGGTTGGCTTTGGTCGCCATGCCGACGTGCCTCTTGCAACCAAAGGGATTGCGGTCCGGACCAAGCATTGTTGTACACATGCCAATGCAGCTCGGAGGTGGGAGCTTTGCCGGTGTTGGTCCAGCGGACCACGAGGTCGGCCTGGATGGTGCGCCCGTCTTCTTCCAAGCGGACGTCGATTTCATACTGCAAGTCCGCAGCGGCCACGGCTTCTTGAGCCGAGCCTTTGGGTGTTAAGCACCCCAGGAGGAGCAGAACTACAGGGAGTACCGCCATGTGCCGCATGCACGCATCGTAGCGTGCGCGACGGGCGGTCTACAGGCCGTCGCCGGCCGCTGTGCGCAGAGCCAAGCGCAGGCGCGCCACCGCGTTGCTGTGGATTTGGCTGACGCGGGATTCCGTCAGATTGAGGCGCTCGCCAATCTCGCGCATTTTCATGTCCTCTTTGTAGTAAAGGCCCATGACGATGCGCATTTTGTCCGGTAGCTGGTCAATCTCGACTTGCAGCACCTCGCTCAAATCCGCAGTTTCACAAGCAGCCTCTTGGCGACGTGCAGCCAAACTCTCATGCCCATCTTCATCGGTGGGGATTCCCACCATCGAGGGAGCATCTTCCCCGTTCTCTCGGGCCTTCTCACGCAGAGATCGCGGCAGAAAGTCCATGCGGCGCAGATCATCCAAAATCGCGCCACGGATGCGGTGGTAAGCATAAGTCTTAAACCCAGCTCCTCTTGTCGCGTCGTAGCTCCTCGCGGCCCGCATCAAGCCAAACATGCCCGCCGAGAAGAGCTCATCCTCAGAAACGCTGGCTGGTAGGCGTGGACGAATGCGGTTGACCACGTACCACACCAAATGCCGCCACTGGTCGAGCTGCTCATCGGTAGGGGCAATCGTAGATGCCTTTTTGGGCTTAGGCTTGGAGTCTGAGGAGGGGGTGTGGGGCGTTTTCATGTGAATCCGAGCAGGAGCTCTACGATGACGCAAATATGTCGGCTAGGATTGCCCTTTTGCTTAACTTCGAATTCTGAATTAGCTAATTCGCTTTAAATCAATGGTTTAGGGGTTCAAGAATGATGCCCTTGGCTCCACATTCAGCTTCTCCGCTCGGCGATTTCAATCCCATCACTACGTCGCCTCCCCTCATTCACGGCTGCGCAAGCCACTTTCTAAAGCCCGAAAGCGCCTCCAGCGGGTTCTGAGGTGGAAATCCAGCTGCGGAGAGGACAGACTTCCTTATCCCATTCCCAGGATTCGCGACGCCCGTGGCCAAAAAAGCACACCTCAACGCCGAACAGATGGCGAAAACTCAGCGCGAGATCTCGGTTTCCGAGTTCTTCGCGAAGAACCGCCACTTGCTTGGCTTCGACAACCAGCGCAAGGCGCTACTCACCACCATTAAAGAGGCGGTCGACAATTCGCTCGATGCCTGTGAGGAAGCTGGCATCTTGCCCTCGATTTTGGTCGAGATTCACCAGCTCGAAGAAGATCGCTACCGAGTCGTGATTGAGGACAATGGGCCGGGCATCGTCAAGGCGCAGATTCCCAACATCTTTGGCAAGCTGCTTTACGGTTCGAAGTTTCACAGCCGGCGGCAGTCGCGCGGACAACAGGGCATCGGCATTTCCGCTGCTGGCCTCTATGGCCAAATGACTTGCGGCAAGGGACCGCGGATTTGGTCCAAGACCAAGCGCGGCAAAATGCATGCTTTCGAAATGCAGATGGACTTGACCAAGAACAAGGCTCTGATCACGAAAGATGAAGAGCACAAGGAATGGCATCAAAAAGAAGGCACACGGTTTGAGATTGATATTGAGGCGACCTACCAACGTGGCTTGCGTTCGGTCGATGACTACATCAAGCAAACGGCCGTTTCCAATCCCCACGCGGAACTGAGATACCTAGCGCCGGGCATGGAGGAAGCGCGCGTATATGAGCGTGCGATTAAAATCGTTCCCGAACGCGCCGACGAAATCAAGCCTCACCCCTATGGCGTCGAACTCGGTGAACTCATGAAGATGCTGCGCAACACCAACTCGCGTTGGCTTAGTGGCTTCTTGCAGGAAGAGTTTTGTCGCGTTGGCCCGAAAGTCGCAAAGGGAATCATTAAGGAGGCCGGGCTGGGAGAACGCTCCTACCCCACGCGTATCGCCCGCGAAGAAGCCAACAAGTTGTTTCGTGCAATTCAGAAGACCAAGATCTCGGCCCCGCCGACGACTTGCCTCTCCCCTATTGGCGAAGATCGCATCAAGGAAGGCTTGATGAAGGAATGCGATGCCGACTTCTATGCCGTCGCCACCCGTCCGCCTGCGGTCTACCGCGGCAACCCATTCCAGATTGAAGTCGGGATTGCCTGGGGCAAGCCGGGCGATGACCGGCTTGAAGTCGATAAGACTGGGCGCATCACCAAAACCAAGAGGAAGCGCGGAACCACCGACACCGAAGACCTCCTCGGCAATGCCGATGAAGCGGTGCGGGTCTTGCGCTTCGCCAACCGCGTGCCTCTGTTGTTTCAACAGGCTGGCTGCGGCTTCACCAAGGCGGTCACACAAACGGCCTGGAAGAACTACGGTTTGTCCCAATCCAAAGGTGCTTTACCTGTGGGATCGGCTGTCATCTTCATTCACATGGCCAGCGTTTGGGTGCCCTTTACATCAGAAGCCAAGGAAGCCATTGCTCCCTATCCAGAGATTTTGAAGGAGGTCAAACTTGCCCTGCAAGAAGCTGGGCGCAAACTTGGCGTGCACATCCGCAAAGGGCGCAAGGTAGCTTCAGAGTTCCAAAAACGAAGCTACATTGAAAAGTACTTACCCCATGTCGGGATTGGTCTGCAAGAGATCCTTGGCATCGACAATGAAGAACGCGAAGACTTGGTCGAGACTCTGCGTGATTCGATGGAATCCACCCGCAAAATCTAGACCCTTAAAGTGATGGCAGCGAAGAAAACCACAAAGAAGAAAGCAACGAAGAAGGCAACGAAGAAGGTCACTAAGAAGAAGGCCAATTTGCGCAAAGCAGGTCCCGCCGAACGTTCTGGGCGCAAAGATCTCCGCGGTGTTGCCCTGGACTCGATTCAGGAAGTTGCCGAGGATGTGCGCAAAGTAGCCGCCGCTGGCCGTTTGCCAGACATGACCATGCCCCAGCGCAACCTGGCCAACGTCACTTATGACCGCAAAGCGGGCTACTTCGAGCTGAAGGGCAATATGAAAACCCGCACTCTCGACGTCAACTCGGTTAAGACCTTTGCGCAAACCTTGCGCTTGATGGCCTTGGCCAAGGAGATGGTCGCCGACGAAGACTTTGCCACCAAGCGAGAGGCCTACTACGTCTCCAAGAACTGGGGCGATGCCAAGTTCAACGAGCAGCGCGAATCAGATACCGTGCTCGATGACATCGAGGGCATGTTCTCGATGAAAGAGGTCACGCGCGAAACCTTGCGCTTCGTGCCGGAGGAGCATGGTGGCTCAGTGGTCGGCAACCTCATCGTCGTCGACAAGGACCCGGAGACCGGCGAGGATATTCGCTCTGACTGCGCCGCCATGGGATCCGGCGCCTACACCGTGCCGAGTTCGGTAGACCACTTGTCCTTCGAAACCACAGCCGATTTTGTCTTGGCGATTGAAACCGGCGGTATGTTCCAACGCCTCAACCACCACCGTTACTGGCGTACGGCCAACTGCATTTTGGTGGAAATGGGAGGCGTACCCACGCGCGCAACTCGGCGTTTCGTCCGCCGCATTGCCGATGGCCTCAAGCTGCCTGTGTATGCCTTCGTCGACTGCGACCCCTACGGCATCTGCAATATCTACCGCACACTCAAGGTAGGCTCTGGCCAAGCCGCACATGTCAATCGCGACTTCTGCGTGCCTACAGCCCAGTTCCTGGGCGTGACCCCGCAGGACATCATCGATTTTGGACTCGAAGACGCCACCCATCCTTTGCAGCCGGTGGACGTCAAACGCGCCAAAGACGCGTTGAAGAACGACCCCTTCTTCCAGGCCTATCCCAAATGGAAGAAGGCCATCAACCAAATGCTCAAAATGGGCGTTCGCGCAGAGCAGCAGGCCTTTGCGAAGTGGGGATTGAACTTCGTGATTGAGGAATACCTGCCGAAGAAGATTGCCGCGACGAAGAATTTCCTTCCCTAGGAGTTTCTCGAGGTTTTCTGACATTGCCCCTTAAGGGGATGGGATTTCAGCCGTCAATGACCTGAAAACCCATCGTCAATGCCATGAAAATCCTCGACCGACCTACTAGACAGGGATTTACCCTGATTGAAATCATGATTGCAGCATCCATCTTGATGGTGCTTGCAGGCATGGCCATCCCCGCATTCTCCGGAACCCTCGAAGAAGCGCGCGACAGCACCGCCCGGCAAATGCTTGGACGCATGCGTACCGCCATTGATTTCTACGCTTTCCAACATGACGAAAGTTACCCAGGTTATGACGTCGGCTCGGGATCCTGGAGCGCAGCCACCTTCGAGAACCAACTGCGCATGGCTTCGGACCTCGACGGCAATACTGCCGCCATCGGCACCTCCGGCTATGCCTTTGGTCCTTACCTGAATGATGCGCTGCCGATCAATCCCTACAACGAGCTCTCCAGCGTGATGATGGTGGCTCCTGGCGGTTCCATTATTGGACCGGATGACAGCACCGGTTGGATCTACTTTGCCGACACCGGTGTGATGCGCGCCAACTCCACCGAATCCACCTACGACGGCGGCGCTGCCTACGACCTATGAGCCAGAACCCATTCCATAAGCGCCCTCCCGAAGCTCTATTTGCAGCGGCATTGTTCCTGCTTTTGTGCGTTGTTTTCTGCTAAGGAAGCTCTGAATCGACTTTTAGGCATGATTTGGGGGAGATTTGAGGGCAGCCCTCCTGCCCATGGCCAAATCCGACATCCTTTACGGGACTTAGGACTTAAGCCGCCCCTAGTTGCGGGCCGATGAGTGTGAGCCGGTGTGCCCACCGGATTTAGTCGTGAAGCTCATCACTCGCCATTCTCCCCTCGCCATCCACTTTGGATCGCTGGACACAAGACTCCTGCAGCTCAAGCAGGGACCGACAGGTTGGTCTGTTAGCGCTGCCGAGGTTGTACCTGGCAGTGGCCGCACTCGCCACACAAGTGCTGCCGAAAAGCTCGCACCCTTTGTTCAGTCGCGCCAAACGCGTGGCAAGGATTGTTTACTCAGCACCTCGGGAGAGGAGCTGAGTGTTTCTTTGGTCCCTGTGGATCCGCAAAATCGGACGCGGATGCAACAAACGCTGAAGGAAACCGCCTCGCGTTCCATCAGCGATGCGGAAGGCGTGGCGTATCGCTACCTCAGCTTGAATGAAAACCTCGAGGACGACGTTGCGCTTGCCAATGCTCGCGAAGAACTCCTGCTGATTGCCGTGGGGCAATCGGAGTTGCGCCGCTGCAACACCGCCTTAGAGACCATGCACTTGCGCCCGGTCAGCTTTGAGGCCGCGGCCTTCCCGCTGGCGCGGACGATGCAATCTTTGAGTACCGAGCAAGAAGACCCCTGGGGTTTCCTCCATCTCGGTATGCGCCACAGCCTGTTTGGCATTATGCATGCGGGCGAGGTGCGATTCCTGAAGACCATGCAGCTCACTGGTGAGCGCCTCATGGCCACTTTGGAAAAAGCACTCAGCCGTTTCGATGACGCCGACCCGGATGCCGTCAGCCGCATGCTGACCGGCTTGCAGGGCGATGAGGAAGAAGAAATGGACGGCGGCATCGTCGTCGATGCTGCCGCAGTGGCTTCGGTGCAACAGAAGGCCATTGGCCATGGCACGGAAGTACTCCATGCCTTGCGCCTAGAGGCGGAAGCCCTAGCCCAAGAAGTCCGCGCCTGTCTACGCCACTTCGCGAACCGTCACCGCGGCGCTCGCCTTCAGGATCTCAAGCTTGCCGGATTCGGCGCTGCGCTTCCGGAAGTCGGAACTGCCTTGGAGAACGCCCTGGCCTTGCCGGCCTCCCTTGCCCAGCCCTTCACTGAGCTGGGAATCTCGGCGCCGGAAGAAGTCCTCGCCGATCAGCACCAATGGTGCATTCCTCTTGGTCTTGCCATGCGGAGCGTGTCATGAAAACTGTCGACTTTCTTCCTCCTTCTCAATTTGAGACCCACCTAGAACGCCGACGCACCCCGCGTCGCCTGGCGATTCTGGGCGCTTTCCTCGTCGTTTGTGGCGTTGCCACCTTGACCATGAAGCTAGAAGCTGGACATCAGCTCAACCTGGCGGAACAAGCAGAAGCGCCCAACGCTGAAGAGACCTTGGCGGGTCAAGAGCTGAGCAAGCTGTACCAAGAGATGAACGACTACGTGAATCGTCTGGACCCGCTCGCCGACCACCTGCGCATGCCTGCACTCGGTGGCGACCTCGCGGAGATTGCTGGTGCCGTCGGCGAATTCGTGCAGATCGAAAAGATCGAATGGAAGCACGACACCCGTCGCAAAGGTCTGAACAAGATCGAATCTGCCGAGGTGCATTTAGACATCACCGCTCTCGTGCGCGGAGACCGCAACCTGATTGAGTTGCCGCGTCGTTTGCAGGAATACACCGGCTTCCGCGAAGCCTACATCGACGACAACACGGAACTAGTGCAAGACATGCGCGACACCGTGCGCGCCACAATTCGCCTCCGCACTCCACTGCTACTCCCTGGCTTTGACAAGCCCAAGATGCACAGCGAGGTCAACAAGCCATGAAGCTCTCCCGCTACAAAATCGCCTTTTTCGCAGGCTTCCTAGTCATTCCGAGCGTCCTTTGGGCCATCCAAGCTGGACCAACGGTGTCCAAACGCGCGGAATACGTGAAACGTCAAGCCAATGCGCGGACGGTGCAACAGCGTAACTCTCTACTGCCGGAACAGCGCGATAACTTGGCGGCTGAATGGCGCAACTTCCAGCCGACGGCGAACGAAGCCCTCGGCAACTTGGCGAGTGACCTCAATCCGCACTTGGTGCAGAAAAGGATTCACAACATCGCGATGGAGCTGGATTGCGATCTGCGCATCAAGCCAATGCCGATTCTGGACGGCGATGTCGCGATTCGCTTCCAAGTCAATGGCGAAGGCAGCTACTCCGCTCTGGTGATGTTGATTGACCAACTCGAACAAGGTCAACACTTCGTGCGTTGGGAAAAGCTATCGCTAGTCATGCCCACCGGAAGCTACAACACCTCCACCACCGGAGCGGTGCGCGTTCTCGGCGTGCTGCTGATTCCACCAATGCCGGAAGGTGCGTCTGACCTCGAAAAGCAAGGAGCAAGTTCATGAGTACCCAAGGTTCCAGTCTTGCGGCCCGCCGTAAGAAGAAGCAACTGACCATTCTTGCCGTGATGGTAGGCATCACCGGGATTACCTGGTCACGCACTTTATTCGGTGGTAGTGAAAGTCCAACGCCAACGCCAACTGCTCCGCCAGCTGGCGTCGCTGCCGGCGCTAGCGCTGGCGCACCGACTGCCCCGCGAGGTCCTGTAGCCTCCGCACACACCAGCAGCATTGGTTCTTTTGAACAGGCCATGGCGCGCATGCAGGTATGGCCCAAAGCCCTGGACCGCCAGATTCACACCGGACCGATTGAGGAAATCGTGCCTTTTGAGGATGTGACTGCGGAAAAAGGAAAAATCGTCGAGCCTGTCATCGAAGAGCCGAGCTTCCCGCCGATAAACCCGTCTCCCCTAGTGGAAACCACCCCAGAAGAGCCTGAGCAGCCGGACATCGCCTTTGATGACCTGAATTTGGAGCTGACCACCACGGCCATCATGGGGAAAAACCGCTACGCCGTGATTGACGGCAAGCGCTGGATGGAAGGAGACACCCTGGAGATTCAGGTTGCAGGCCAGACCATCCGATATGAAATCAGTGCCATCCTGCCAAGGTCGGTCGAGCTGCGTGACGGCGAGACCAAATACACCCTCAGGATTGCCACCCCAGGATTTAAATCTCGGGGTAACGACGGAGCCTGAACATGATCATCCAAAACAGCCTTCTTGCGTCCACCGCTTTACTGGTGACGCTGACCTCCCCGCTTCTTGCGCAGGAGGAATCCACACCAACAGACCCAACGGTTCCGCAAGAACCGGTTCAAGAGCCAGCGGCCCAAGATACGTCGGAAGCTTTCCGACATCTCGATCCTGAAGCAGCGATTACCGTCAATTTCCAAGACGAGGACCTTGGCGAGATTCTCGAGCTTTTCAGCACAAACTACGAGCTGAACCTAGTGTACGGCCCCGATGTCGTCGGCGTCGTCACCATGAACTTCTTCAATGCACCAGTGAAAGATGCTCTGCAGCAACTTCTCAGCGCAAACGGTTTCTCATTCGAAACCGATGGCAAGTTCATCTTGGTTAAGCCCCGTCCGGCGGCATCACCCAACGCTGCGGCTTCCAAATTCTTGCCCACTGTAATTTATTTGAATCACATCCAGGCTGGTCAGGCCTCCGCGATGCTGCAACCCCTGCTCAACGGCCCTGAAAAACTGGTCACTGGCTTCGGTTCGCAGAAAGGCATCGACAACATGCAGGACCTCGGCGGCAACGAAGAGGCTTCGCGCGAGATGATGGTGCTCTACGCAAGCGAGCAGACCGTGGCCAAAGTAATTGAGTTACTAGGTGAGATTGACCGACCGCCAACGCAGGTCTTGGTCGAAGCCACAATCATGTCGGTGAGTCTGTCCAACGACTTCCAACTTGGTGTGGACTTCTCCGCTTATGGCGGTATTGACTTCCAAGCCTTAGGCGGCTCGAGCAACATCACCGATGGCATTTCGCCAGACTCTCTTGACACCTCCGGCGGCATTGGCGGATGGCTCGGAGGAATCTCGCAGCGCGGCTTTACCGATGGCGCCTCAAATGGGCTGCACTTCGGTATTTTGCGCAACCAGGTTGGGGTGTTTGTTTCGGCCTTAGAGAACGTGACTAACGCCACCGTGCTCTCCAACCCGCAAATCTTGACGGTCAACCGCCACGCTGCGCAACTTCTGGTTGGCCGCAAGCTGCCCTACATCACCACGACCGTTACCCAGACCGGCACATTGCAATCTGTGGAATTCCTCGAGGTTGGTACCTCCTTGGTGTTCCGTCCCTTTGTGACCGACGACGGCTATGTTCGTCTGGAAGTCTATCCCAAGAAATCTGATGGCTTCATCAATGCTCTGGGATTACCTGAAGAGACCACGACCGAGGTCAAGACCAACATTCTGGTCAAAGAAGGCAACACCGTGGTCATTGGTGGTCTGATGGAATCCAGCATGGTCACCCAGGAAGAGCAAGTTCCTTTCCTTGGCGACATCCCATTCATTGGCAACTTGTTTAAGTCGCAAAATGAAGTGGAGACGAAGAATGAGATCATCGTCATGCTCACTCCCCATGTCGTCGACGATGCCAGCATTGCGCGTCGCAGTGCGGAGCAAAAGGGTCGCCTAGGTGCCTCCATGGCAAACTTGGCCGCCTCCCACAATGGATACCTGCGACCTGGCTACGCCCGTCGCATGTATGCCGAAGCCGCAACTGCCCTTGCCAGTGGCGACCCCCAAACTGCACTCGCCAAAGCCGAATGGGGCTTGTCGGCGATGCCTGCTGACCCTGATCTTGCCGCCCTTGCAGATCACTGCCGTCGTGAAATCGACGCCAGCTTCCAAGAAACTTCGGAACTCAACGACGCCGTCGAGCTGCTTGAAGAACTCCGTAACGAAGAGGCACAACAATGAGAATCCAAACCCCACTCTCCCTCGCGCTCTTGATTGCCGCGAGTTGCTCAAGCGCCCCGGAACAGAACTCTGGCTATCCCGTCAACGAAGTTCGCCAATCTGGATCGGTCAAGCAAGAAGCTCCTGAGCCAGTCGACCCAGAAGAATGGCGCGCCGCCCGTGGCTCGATCCTTCGCACTTTTGCGTTCCGAGCTTTGGACAAAAACTTAGTCAAGGAAGCGCGTCAGTATCTGACAGAAGCCTGCGAAATGGATGTCAATGACACCGCCAGCCATGCCGCCTTGGCCCGCCTCTACCTTGCCGAAGGCGATGCTTCGACCGCATTGGTGTACGCTGAGCGTGCTGCCACTGCAAAGCCGGAAGATCCTGAGATCAGCATGGTGTATGCCGCTGCGTTAGCGGAGAACAACCAACCCGAAAAGGCCACTGCCACCTTGGAAGCGACTTGGAATGCGATTGAGCATGACCCCCGCTTTGCGCGCGCAATTCTGACTCACTATTCCGCTCTGGGAAAAACCAAGGAAGCCAAAGATTTCGTTCGCCAACTCCTTCTCGAAGATCCAAACCATGCTTCAAGTTGGGCGACCTCTGCCGATCTTATGCTCGCTGAAGGTGATCTCGAAGGTGCTGTCGAAGGCTACAAGCGTGCTCTGGAAATCGACCCGAACACGCCTACTCCCGAATCAGTTTCGCACGCTTTGGGTCAACGCCAAGGTGGCGACGCCATGATGGTTGCCGTCCAGGAGGCAGAGCGCCGAGGAGACTACGCCGCGGCCATCAACCTATATCGCTACCTAGTCGACGCCCGTCCGCTCGACTCCGACCTGCGCCTCGGCTACGCCCGCAGCTTGTGGGAAGAGAATCGCTACGACCTGGCTAACCATGAAATGGCAAAGGTACCGATCGGAGTCCGTGGTTGGCGTGGGCACTTGCTCCAAGCCAAGCTCGACATCCAACAGGAGAAATGGGGCCTGGCGCACACTGCGCTGGAACTGGCCCTGGAAGAGCGCCCTGAGCTTCGCTCCGCCGCGCTTCTCCGCAGCTACGTCGACGAACAGATTGCCGCAGCCAAGGAACAAGGCGACGAAACCGAAGACGCCTAAACCCCTCTAACAAGACGAACGCTTGCACCCATCTAAGCAACCCGTCGACCTCCTTCGCCTTCCTGCTGTCCTCAACCGGACGCGCAGTGATGACTTAGGAGAGTTGTGGCTCGCCGCCAACGAACAAGGCGTTCGTGAAATTGACGGCAGCGATGTCACCACATTGGATAGTTCTGGTCTGGCTCTACTGTTGGATGGACTGCGGCGCGCCCGCAGCATTGGCGAGGCAATCACGATTACGGCGCCCACCGCCCCACTGATGGCGGCGCGCCGCGCCTTCAATCTCTATGACTTGCTGATGTTTCCGGCGGATGTCGAAGACGTCATCCTCGAAGCTGAGCTAGGCATGCGCCTCGGCGAGGTTCTGATGGAATTGGGCTATATCACTGAGGAATGTCTACAGAAGGCGGTGCAGCAGGCGGAAGAACGCCCGGATACCTATCTCGGACAAGTGTTGGTCGAAGAAGGGTTGATCACAGAAGATCAGCTCGCACGCGCCTTGGCTATGCAGCATGGTCTGCCTTATGTAGACCCTTTATCCGAAGGCGTCTTGGATGTCAGCCTCGAATGTGAAGTTCCTTTTGCGGAACTGCGCGTACACGGCATCCTGCCCTACTTGCGCTTGGGTGACACCATTGCGGTTTCGCTCAAAGACCCGGCCGATGTTTACGCCGCCGACGTCGTGCGCAAGTACACCGGTCTTTCCGTCATCACGACGGTAGCCACTCCCGTGGCAATCAATGCCGGCCTAGACCAAATTCAACGCGCCGTTGCCGCTAGTGGTGGTGGCGCCGAAAGTGGACTTCATGAAGAATCTGTTGGTGCAGAGGAACGCTTCAATGAAATCGTCATCAATGCCATCATTGAAGGCGCTTCCGATATTCACATTGAGCCTTTCCCGGATCACGTGCTCCTGCGCTATCGCGTCGACGGCCGCTTGCATGAAGTGACTCGCCTGGCAAAAGACATAGGCCATAGCCTTTGCGCTCGTATCAAAGTTGCGGCTGGCTGTGATATCTCGGAAAAACGCTTGCCGCAAGACGGTCGCATTCACTATCAAGACCGCACCCGCGATGTGGACTTGCGCGTCAACACCTTGCCGACCGTAAACGGCGAGAAGGTGGTTATGCGTATTCTCGACCGCACCACCAAAGCCCTTGCGCTTGATTTGCTTGGCCTCCAAGACCGCGACATGAGCCAACTGGATGAGGCCATTCACATGCCTCACGGCATGGTATTGGTGACTGGCCCAACCGGTTCGGGAAAAACCACCACGCTTTACAGCGTCCTGGATGAGATCGTAAATCCAGAAACCAACGTATCCACGGTTGAGAACCCAGTGGAACGTGCCGTCAAGGGGGTTAACCAGACCCAGATCAACCAAAAAGCCGGACTGAGCTTTGATCTGTGCCTGCGTGCCCTGCTGCGACAGGACCCTGATGTAATCATGATTGGTGAGATTCGAGACATGGAAACCGCTGAGATTGCCGTAGAGGCAAGCCTCACGGGTCACCTCGTGTTGGCGACTCTCCACACCAACGATGCCCCAGGTGCGGCATCGCGTCTGATTCAAATGGGAGTGGAGCCTTTCTTGGTCTCGGCCACACTGCGCGCCGTTGTCGCCCAGCGCCTCGTGCGCAAACTTTGCGAGCAATGCAAGAAGCCAGTGGAGCTGCCGCAGGCTACGCATGACAAATACCGCTCCTTTGGCCTGCAAGATGGTCAAAGTTTTTCTGCTGCTGGTTGCCCTAGCTGCCGCCAAACGGGTTATGACGGACGCCGCGGCATCTTTGAAGTGATGACCGTCACCCAAAACTTGCAGGACCTGATTGCCAGTAATCCTGCAACCGCCGACCTCCGCCGCCTTGCCCTGGAAGAAGGGATGGGTAGTTTGCTGGAAGACGGCATCGACCGCGTGAACCGCGGCGTTACCACCCTTGAAGAAGCGATCCGCGCTGGAGGAAGCTCATGAGTCCCATCACTGCATTAAAGAAAAAACGCAAGAAGGCGGAATCCAATAGCACCGCTCTTGGCGGCGTTGTCGGCGGCAACCTCGAGCAAGCTCAGCGTGAGAACGTGGGCGATGCCCTGATTGACGAAAAGATTAAGCTGAAGCCCAAGGAATCACTTCATGTGATGATTCAGCTTAAGGCCATGCTCACGGCTGGCGTACCTTTGCTTGCTGCCCTGCGTACGCTCATCGAGCATGCCAACACCCCCGCTTCGGAGCGCGTGTTGGTGCGGATTACGACGATTGTCGAGGGCGGACATGATCTTTCCCATGCCTTCCGCTGCATGCCCAATTGTTTCGAGAGTTATGTGGTCCACTTGGTTGCCGCTGGTGAGCAGGCTGGTGCGCTGGACGAAGCCCTCGACCGCTCGATTGAGCTCCTGGATAACCAAATCAAGCTCGGCGGCAAGATTAAAGCCGCGTTGACCTATCCAGGCTTCCTGATGTTCATGACCACGGTCATGACCACGGGCATTTTGTACTTCTTGGTCCCCAAGTTTGAAAGCTTGATGATGAAGAAGCCAGATCAACTGCCGTGGACGACCAAACTCGTTCTTTCGGCAAGTCAAACCCTGCGCGCACAACCGGAAATCGTGATTGGCGCGATGGTCGCCGTGGTAATTGCCGTCGTGTTCCTGATGAAATCGAAACGCTCGCGTGGCGCCATGTTCGATATCATCAGTCACGTGCCGATTATCGGCGACCTAATTTTCAAGGCCTATCTATCCCGTTCTGTGGGCACCTTGGCCTTGACCTTGGAATCTGGTGTGCCAATTCTGACTGGATTGGAACACGCGCGGCAAGTTTCTCAACTGCCGCGGCTGCAAGCTCACTGGGAGCGCACCGGAGCCTTCGTTCGCGACGGCCAACCGATGTACACCGCACTCCAAGGCGAGAAACTACCACCTGCTTTGGTGCAAATGATTGTGGCGGGGGAATCTTCTGGTTCCCTCGATACCAGTTTGCGTAAAGCCGCGGAATTTCTCGATCGCGAGACCCAAGCCGCACTCAATGCTTTCACGAGCCTCCTCGGTCCCGCCACGGTGGTCATCGCAGGTGGCGTCGTTGGATTCATTGTGGTCTCGCTGATGACCCCCATCCTCACCATGGCCAAGTTTGTCGGATAACATGAAGAAAAACCAAGTCAATAGGAAGGGCGGTTTCACGCTCATCGAAGTCTCGATCGCCGTTGTGCTGATTGTGATGGTCGGCACCGCAGCAATCGCTTCGCTGCGCGTCGGTATGAAAACCATGGGCGGCACCGAGTCTGCGGCCACCGCAGCTGCGGCTATCCGCGAGTTTCGCGAGTTCACGTTCCAGGACACCATTGCCACCCTGGATGGTCGCGACGGCGTGACCTATCCGGCCACTCTGGGCTCCGGAGGAACCATGCCAGGTGCCGAAGATTTCACCCTGCTCATCGATGTTCAACCTGTCGACGACGACAATCCAGCCATCCTGGTCCAGGCATCTGAATCAAGCACTAGGGTGGTCAACGTTACCGCGTTCTTTGACGAAACCCGCATCATGGAGGCCGCATGGCTCGTCGCCGAGCACTAAACCCGCAAAGCGGGATCTCCTTAGTGGAGTTGATTGTCGTCGCCGCCATCGCCATGGTCCTGTTTGCATTGGCTATTCCGGTGATGCAAAGCGATGACGTGGCAGGCGCCACAGCCCGCTCCTTGATTTCCGATGCAGTTCGTGCGCGCTCCTATGCACGCCGTGCTTGGGAACCAGTCACGATGCAGGTAGATGCCACCAACAACCGCTGGCGTGCTCTTACCGAAGGAGGCGTCCCGCTGGATGACACTGGTGCCGATGCCGATGGCTGGAAGCACCCAGATGCTGGTGTTGAATTCAAAAACGTTGATGGCTTTCCAGGTGACTTGACCTTTTTGCCCAACGGCCGAGCCACTGAGAGTGCAGCAATGTATATCGTAACTGGATCCACGCAATGGATGATTACCGTGGATGCTCTTAGCGCGCGCATCACTGCGGTGGAAATGACGGACGAAATCGAATAAGACTCTGAACCATGAAACTTGCCCCTGCCCTAACGCGTCGCCAAGGCTTCACCCTGATGGAAGTCATGATTGCGACTTCCATTGCCATGGTGTTGCTCTTTGGCGCCCTTTACACCACCAGCGAAACGCTCAATGTTGTGCGCGAAGGTGACTCGCAAGTACACACCAACATCCAAGCGCGGCGCGCCATGGATCGCTTGCTGAAGGACATCCGCTACTGCTCGGATATCTCCATCAGTGGTGACGCCCAAAGTGGTTGGAACGTGGGAGTCACGACCACCGGTACCATGGCCCCAGGTCTGATTACCTACACTTGGGATCCGGATTCCAAGATATTCACCGCTGCTTCGGACACCGACACCGTGACCGTCCTGAGTGACCTTCGCGTTTTCAACCTCACCAAAGAAGAGGCAGGCGGCGTCGTTACTCGGGTCACGATTGAATGGATTATGGGCCTACAGGCTGGCCCAGAAGCCGGGCAAATCGAAATGAATGATGAACGTACCTTCACGGTAGCCGGATCTACCTGGGTCCGGAGGAATGATGGCTAGGGATACCCTCCTGCGGTCGCAGCGTGGAAGCATCCTGTTGCTGACGTTGCTGACGACCTCGGTCTTGGCCATGCTCGCGTTGAGCTTCGCGGCCACGATGAAGAGTAGTATTCAGGTCACTCGTGACCATAACGCTCATCTACTTAGTGATTTAGCTGCCCAATCGGGCTTAGAGTTCGCACAGCATCACCTCCTGCAAGATCCCGAATGGGATGGCACCGCGAAAGAGGGAGAGAGCTTTGGCGAAGAGGCGACCTTTGTCGTCACTCGCGCCGAGGGTCCTAAGTCGCGGGTTCTGCCGACCGAAGTCACTTTGACCATTCAAGGGTTCAAGAATTCTTCCTTGACCCAGTTGCAGGCGCAAATCTTGGTCACTCCTGGTGACCCACTTTTGGACAAATCTGTTTCTATTCTGGGTGGCGCATCGGGTTCGAACTTGGCCATTCACGGCGATTATCTTTTGATTGATGCTGCCGGTCATCTTTGGGAATTCCGCGAGGATTTGATGGAAAGCGTCCAGGAGGATGAGCGCGTCGTGTTCGACGCAGACCTGCGTGATCGCATCGTCCTGAATTTCACCTCAACCGAAATCGAACGAATCAAGGGGAAGATTATGGCCACGGTGGACAGTGAGTTGAGTAAGACCTCGACCACGCTCACTGAGGACGAGCTCAAAGCCGCCTACTACGCAGAAGCCCTCGACCTGTGGGCAGCTAAAGGTGGTGGTGAAACTCATATCAGCGGGGAAGACGGCCAAGTCCAGGGAGTTTGGCTTCCGGTTACTGGCGATACCGCACCGGTGTTGAGCCTGTCGCGCTTAGACGCGCCTGGCGACCTTCACCATTACGCAAATACCAACTACGATTGGGCGGAGAGTCAGGAGTTGGAAGAGGACCCTGTTCACGCTCCCGGATGGAAGCTTAATAGCTACCTCAATCCAGATCCAGATCTCCTCTTGGTCGAAGACGTGACTGATGTCCGCGACGTCACCATCGAAAAGACCGTGGTTTTCCATTTAGATCCGGGTGAACATCTTTACCTGGAAAACGTTCATTTCGGCGGCGGTATGGTGGTATTCACGGAAGCCGATTACGACTCCGCCGGACCACCACGTAACACGCTGACCTTAGGTGGATCCTGTGTCATCGGTGGTGGTACCGGCGGCAAGAGTAACATCGGCATTTTGGCCCCTGGTTGCCGCTTATCCACCTCCGGCGCCCAGCGCCAAACCGTGACTGGGTTTAGCGTGCTGCATTCACTCGAATCGGTGCAACGCCTAATCCATCATGGCGTCCTCATCATTCTGAACAGCGCGGTTGGCATTCTGGATTCCAGTTTTACCTACGATCGCACGGTGGCCGTCGATCCCCCCTTCGGCCTTTCGTTCTTCGGCGATTTACCGTTGGTGGACATTGTAGTGCTGGAAGAAGACTACTCCCCGGAGGCGAAACTCTAAACGCCTCCCCTTATCCCCCTACCGTCCCCGCCGCAGGCCTTCGGGCCTGCGGTTTTCCATTCCTGTTGAGGCCATTGGTGGATTGCTTCACTCCCCTGAACAAGGCCGTCCTCCCGCAAGGGAAGGCGGCCTTGTCTTACAATCCACCCATGGCCACTCGAAAGGATCCCATCGGCAAGCAACCCTGCCAGAGCGCCGGCGCCAGCCTCACTCACCGCCCGGTGAACGAGGTCCGTCATCTCGACCATTTGCTCGAGGGCAGCTTCCCCTCCTTTGGTGGCGCGTTCTTACGTCGCATCTGGACCCTGCTCGATGAAGCTATCGGCAAGGGGATTCCCATGACCCTATCGGTCTCAGGTCCGGTCACCGCTTCCGGCCAACACTATGCCTGGCTGAACCCCCTGCTCGAAACAGGATGGTTCGGCTGGCTCTCGGTGACCGATGCCATTTGCTATCACGATGCCCACCGCGCCTTAGAAAGCGTCGGCGAAGATAGCTTTACCGAAGTCCCCATCTTCGGTGACGATGGCCAACTGCGCGACGAGGAAATCATTCGCATCACCGACATCGGCTTCCCCGAAGAGGTGCTTCTCGACACCGACCGATTCCTTGCTGCCCTACTGCAGCTGCCTGCCTTTCAGCGGCGCATGACCGGGCCTGAGTTTCGCTACTTACTTGGTCAACATTACGCCGCAGCGGAACATCAAAAGGGAGCGCGCGAAGGCTTACTGGCTCTCTGCCATCGCAAAGATATCCCCATCTTTGTCGGCGCCCCCGCCGACGGCTCGGTGTTTTTGAATTCGGTTTTGCTGCGTGCTTTGCAAGATGCCGGCGGCAAGCAACACGCCTTCGACCTCGACCTCCACGAAGAGGTTTTGGAAAGCTGCGCCTACCACTACTGGGGCTTGTTCAGCGAAGATGCAGGTGATCTCGGCACGCTCATTCTCGGCGGTGGCGTGCCTAAAAATTTCAATCTGCAACCCGAACCTGCGCTGAGCCAAATCTTCGGCATTGAGGGCATTCGTGGATACCTCTATGACATTCAGATCACCACCGCACCGGTGACTGACGGTTCGCTTTCGAGTTGCCCCCCTGCCGAAGCCGTGACTTGGGGCAAAGTCGACAAGGAGAACTACCAAAAGACCACGGAAAGCTTCCAGTGCGATTATTCCATCGTCATGCCCTTCTTAGCCAAGGCCCTGCTGGACAAACGAGCCCGCTTGGAACGCCTGCGCGAGGAACTTGGCGAAAGCACACTTCTTGAGCGCCACCCAGAAGCCGCTGGCTACCTGCGCCCTACCGATGGCTATCGTCTCTACTCCCGCCGCGAAGAACTCCTCGCTACCCTGCGGGACCGGATTCGCGCCGAAGCCGACCGTCTGCTCCAAGAAACCGGGCAAGCTAGCTCAGCATGAACGCCTTTCACAGTCCTCTGACCCCGCTCCAAGATGGCATCAGCGTGGTCGTGCCGATTCTGAATGAATCCGGCAACATCGATCCTCTGCTCGATGAAATTCACGAGGCTCTCGACCCCTTGCTCGGCCAGAATTGGGAAGCCATTTACGTAGATGACGGCTCCACCGATGCCTCGCCGGCCGAACTCGCCGCGCGCCAGGCCCGCGACCCGCAACTGCGTGTGATTCGCCATGCCAAAGCTTGTGGACAAAGTGCAGGGGTGCGCACCGGCGTGCGCGCGGCACGCTTTACTTGGATTGCCACCCTCGATGGCGATGGCCAGAACCACCCGGGAGATATTCCGGCACTTTGGCAAGCACGACCACACGACCTGGACCCGGCCACCCCATGGCTCGCCATCGGCCACCGTGTCGATCGCCAAGACACCAACTCCAAGCGTTGGGCTTCGCGCTTTGCCAATCGTTTGCGCGCGCGTCTGTTGCGCGACGAAACTCCGGACACCGGTTGCGGCATCAAGTTGTTTTCGCGCGAAACCTTTTTGGCCTTGCCGTGGTTTCACCATGTCCACCGCTACCTACCTGCCTTAGTACGACGGGCCGGCGGTACATCGGTATCGGTGCCGGTGCGTCACCGCGAACGCGGCGAAGGCAACTCCAAATACGGAGTTTGGGACCGGGCCTGGGTGGGCATCTGGGACCTCATGGGCGTGCGTTGGTTAATGAAACGCAACGCCGTGCCTGAGGCCGAAGAAATTACATCCAGTAGCTAACGCCTACGCCAGCGCGCAACGATGCGTTGTCAGCGCCGCCGTCTTGCTGGTTGTAGAAGGTCTGATCGAAGGAGACATCGACCGACCAGTCTTCGCTGAAGAAGTGCACGAAGCCGATGCCAAAGTGGATCTCGCTGGTGTCCCCTTGGAAGGCCGTGGTTTCGGAAGTACCCGTACCCACACCTAGTTCAAACCAAGGGCGAATCGGGCCGTACACCTGACCATAGGCTCGGCCGTATACCGAGAACATGGCGAGGTCGATGTTCTCTGGATCACTGTCGACCGAATCCAGGGCACCCCGGATTCCGGCTTCCATGTTGTCGGCGAAGAAATAGCCGCCGCTCAGTTGACCGCCAGAGCTTTTGCCATCGAGCAGGCCTGGGCTGTTCGAGGCCAACACAAGACCACCGCCAAGGCGGATCGTGCCACTTTCAAATTCAGGGCCCGCGTGGGGCTTGGAAGCTTGGGTGGCACAGCTGGCGCAGAGAGCCAGGGAAAGCACAATGGGGAGTCGTTTCAAGGGTTGCCTCGGAGACATGGGACGGGGAAAGCCTAAGCGCACCCCCTGAGGGCGTCAACGCAGGGCTAGGAGTGGGATTACAGCAGTTTGTCGACGACCGCCGCAATCCGCTCCGGCGGGTCCTCGTAGCGGAAGAGGTAGCGCACCACCCCCTCGCGATCGATTAGGTAGAGATAGGTGGAGTGGTCCATGGTGTAACCAAGGGCAGAATCCAAATCTAAGCGCTCATAAAAGGCCCCATAGGCCTGGGCGACCTCGGCAATCTGCTCTTTGCTGCCTGTGAGCCCGGTCACAGGGATGGGAAAGGCTCCTAGGTACTGATTCAGACGCTCGGGCGTGTCTCGCTCCGGGTCGATGCTCACGAACAGGGTTTCGACCTCTTGGCCCTTCTTGCCGAGGATTTCCACCGCTTTAGTCAGGTCATTGAGCGTGGTCGGGCAGATATCTGGACAGTGAGTGAATCCAAAGAACAGGAGCCGCACCTGGCCCTGGTGCTCGGAGTAGCGGTACTCCTGGCCCTCATCGTCGGTGAGGAGGAAATCCATGCCGAGCTCCTCGTAGCGCAGGAGACCCTCTTCTGGGTTGCCACAGGAGGGCAGGGCCATGGACAGGACAAGACTGGCCAGGCCGAAGAGGGCTGGAAAGCCTCGCTTCACGAGGAGGACTCCGGCAGGCGAACGGGCACTTTCAGCTCCAGGCTGCGGCCATCGGCTAGACGCAGGACCAGCGGGATGGACATGCCTTCCACCCAGGCCTCAGTGAGGTCGAAGAACATCAGGTGATTGCCGCCCGGTGCGAGCTCGACCCTGCCGCCAATGGGTGCCAAGAAGGACTCAGCGGGGCGCATGCGCATGACGCCCTGGACCTCCACCATGGTGTGCAATTCCGCACTGCCAGCCATGGCGCTTTCGACGCCGACGACCACGAGGTCTTCTTCGCCTATGTTCTCGAGCACAAAGAAGCCTGCGCTGAGGTCATGAGGGGGCAGCGAGGGCCGCACGTAGGCGCCCTCGATTTTGGCCCAGCCGTTGTCCAAGGAACCGCTGGCAGGCGCCTCCACAGGCTCGGCCGGTTGGCTACAAGCTGCAGGGACGAGAAGGGCCAGCACCAGGAGGCGTGAGAGCCGAGGACGCATGCCCAAGTGTCTCATGGCGGGCAGAAGACGCAATGAGAACCCAGTCTGCACCAACAAAAGGCGACGCTTACCGTAGTCGTCAGCATGAAGCCTCCGTCCATCCTGCCGAGCCTCTTCCGCCGCGTTTTCCTGGGTCTGATTCCAGGACTGGCCCTAGTTCCCTCCGTCCATGCTCAGGAGCAAAAGAAGCCCGCCCCGCCAGAGCATTCTTTCCTATGGAAAATGGAAAAGGCCGACCAAGCCACTTCTTACCTGTTCGGCACCATGCACACCCCTGATCCGCGGGTGAACTCCCTGCACCTCACCGTGGTCGAAGTCCTGAATGCGGCCGATGCCTTCTACACCGAGCTGCCGATGGATGACATGAGCGATATGCAGGAAGCGGTCATGAAGGTGGGCATTTTACCCCCGGAGCAAAATTTGGAAGAGCTCATTGGCGAGGAAGCTTGGGCGGATCTCACTGCCTGTGTGGCCAAGTACAACTATCCCGTCGGCATGTTCCAGCGCATGCGCCCATTCCTGGCGGAGATTACTTTGGGCCAACTGGAATTGCTGCCGGAGTTGACTTCGGGGAAAAAGGCCCTGGATGAACGCTTGTATCTAGTGTCGCAGAAGAAGGGGAAAGAAGTGGGTGGTGTCGAGTTGTTGCAAGAACAAATCGACGCCTTGGCGCATAGCCGCACGGAAGGAGAAACCATCGACGCTCTGAAGCGCACGATGAAGCGTGAACTCGAACGCGAAGAAGGGGATCCCTCTTCCTTGGCGCGCTTGACCGAGGCCTATCTAACTGGCTCGGAAGCCCGAGTCATGGCTCTGTTAGAAGAGGACTTTGATCCGACCAATGAAGGCGACATGAAGTTTTACCGTGCCTTGATTCCGGTACGCAATGCGCGCATGGCCGACCGCACCGCCAAGATGATGGCGGAGAATCCGGAAAAGAAATACGTCTTTGCCTTTGGCACCCTGCACTTTATGGGCGAAGAAGGCGTTCCGGAACTTTTGCGCGCCCAGGGCTACACCGTCACCCGCATGCTCGCCCCGGCCGACGACTTGGTGTTGCCGAAGGAAACTAAGGAAGAGGCGGTGGTGGAGAAGGAAGTCGTGGAAGTCGGCTAAGTGCCTGGCTTCGGAGGAAAGTCTCTAACTCTGCCATTCCTTCCTCCGTACAATGCGGCGATGCGCTACTTGTCTCTCGTCGCAATGGGTCGTGTCCTTCTAGGCACGACTTTCCTGATTCTGGCGCCAGTCGCCTTCGCTCAAGATGCCGAGGCCCCTGGCGCACGGCTGCCCGAGGCGCGCCCCAGCGGCACCATCTTTAGCCCGCTGGATCTGCCAGCCCCCAATAACATGCGTAATGGCGCGGGCGCACCGGGACCAGACTATTGGCAGCAGCAGGTGGACTACGACATCGAGGTTTCTCTCGAGCCAGAAACCCGCTTGGTGCAGGGCAAAGCGCAAATCACCTACACCAACAATTCGCCAGATACGCTCAACTACCTATGGATGAGCCTGGAGCAAAACGCCTTCCGCGAAAACAGCTTGGCGACTGCGGTTGGTGAGGCTTCGGCGATTGGCATGAAGGAGTCCGAGGGCGACGGCTACACCATTCATGGCGTGGAAAGCAATGGCCAAGCCTTAGAGTTCTTTGAGTACGACACTCTTGGCCGCGTCAATCCGCCGCAACCGATTGCCCCTGGCGAAACCTTCGTGTTTGACATTGCTTGGGACTTTGTGATCCCGAAGAATGTCTTCCGCCGTTTCGGTATTCGCGAGTTTGACCAAGGCAAGGTTTATGAAGTGGCACAGTGGTTTCCTGCCGTCACCGTCTACGACGATGTCCATGGTTGGAATACCCTCCCCTACCTAGGCACCGGTGAGTTTTACACCAACTTTGGCACTTACCACGTGGCCATCACCGTACCACGCGAAATGATTGTGGTGTGTACCGGTGTCCTGACCAATCCAGAGGAGGTGTTCACGCCTGAGCAGGTAGAGCGCTTGGAGCAGGCCAAGACCAGCAAAGAAACGGTCATGATTCGCTCCGCGGAAGAAGTGGCCGATCCTGCGAGTCGCCCTGCCGGAGAGGGCCCACTGACTTGGCACTTCCACGCCGAAAAGGTGCGCACGGTGGCTTGGGCTGCGTCCAAGGCCTTCATTCACGATGCTGCCGGAACCGACGGCATTTTGGTGCAATCGGTTTACGCCAAAGAGGGACAGCGCATCTGGAAAGACTCCACTGCCATGCTGCGCACGGCGATTGAGGGCTACAACAAGATGTGGTTCCCTTACCCCTATCCTGTCGCCATTAATGTGCAGGGTGCGGAGGGTGGCATGGAATACCCCATGATCTTGTTCTGCCGTGCGCGCTCGGAGCGTGGTCTTTATGGCGTCACCACCCACGAGATTGGGCACAACTGGTTCCCGATGTTGGTCAACACCGATGAACGTCGGCATGCTTGGATGGACGAAGGCTTCAACACCTTCATGAATGGCTACTCCACCCCAGATTGGTTTGGAGAAGGCCCCAATGAAAACGACCCAGGTGCCTTCGCCATGTTCCTGCAAATGGTCAGCGATGTTCCCATCGTTACGCCAGCGGACATGCTCAACGGCATGCAACTGGGCCTGTTGCAGTACCAGAAAACTGGGGTTGGTTTAACTCTCCTGCGTGAGAGCATTCTTGGTCCCGAGCGCTTCGATGCTGCCTTCCGTGAGTACATCGAACGCTGGGCGTTTAAGTCACCGCGCCCAGCCGACTTCTTCCGCACCATGGAAGACGCCTCCGGCACCGACCTCGCTTGGTTCTGGCGCGGCTGGTTCCTCGAAGCCACGCTGCTCGACCAGGCTATTTCCGGCGTTTCCAGCCCACGGCGCAATCGTGGACCACGTGTGCGCTTGGACAACCTCGGCGAAATGGTCATGCCGGTGGAGCTACGCGTGACCTACGAAGACGGCACAGTGGAAGACCACAAGCTTCCGGTCGAAGTCTGGTACCAAACCAATCGCATTATTCACGAGCTTTCGCGCGACCATGGCTCGGTGGTGCAGGTCGAAATCGACGCGGATCGCCACTTCCCGGACGTCGATACTTCCAACAATAGCTGGAAAGCCGACGACGACAGCTAATCCGCTAGCCGAGTGGGCTTCTATGGCTTAGGCTTGAGGGATGTTCCTCCCCTCACTCCGACGCCTGGGTGCGGTGGCTTTGGCCATGCTGCTGCTCATGGGCCAAGCTCTCGCCACGTGGTCGATTGTGGTCGTCAACGTCAAGACCGGGGAGATTTGCGTCGCCTCGGCAACCTGCATCGAGAACTTTAATCTGCGCACCAATCTCGCCATCCTGAGTGGCGAGGCGGGCGGCGGGGCGGCGCAATCCTTTGTCAGTCCGGTCAGCACCCGGACTCTCATCACCGAGCGTTTGGCACAAGGAGTTCCGCCGCAGGAGATTCTGGATGAGATTGAAAGCTTCGATTTGCTGTTCCAATCTCGACAGTTCGGCTTCGTCGATTTAGCCGGCCGCGCCGTCACCTTTAGTGGCAGCAACGATGGCATTTATTACGGCGGCGTCACCGGCCAAGTCGGCGACTTGGTCTATGCCATTCAAGGCAATGTCTTAACCGGAAGCCCGGTCATTACCGAAGCCGAAAGCGCATTGCGCAACACGCAAGGTGACCTGGGACAGCGCGTAATGGCGGCTATGGAAGCCGCGCAAGCCATGGGTGGCGACGGCCGCTGCTCGTGCAGCCCGGCCAACCCGACCTCCTGCGGTGCACCTCCACCAAGTTTCACTAAGAGTGCCCATGTCGGTTTCTTGCTCCTCGCGCGCCAAGGCGATGAACCCTTCTGTGACAACTTTGGTTGTGCCAAAGGTGATTTGTTCATGGCCATCAACAAAGCCGGATTAGTTGCTGCGGACCCTGATCCAGTTTTCGAAATCCGCACCAAGTTCGACCAAGAGCGCTTGGCCCTGTTGGGCCGGCCAGATGCCTACCTGTCGAACATCCATGCCTCGGCCGATACGGTTGCGGCGGGAAGTGCGCAGATCGTGAGTTATGTGCTCGACCTGCAGGACATCGATGGCAATCTACTGACTTCCGGCGGCGCCACCATCACCATGGAGCATGACCCTCGCTCCGCCGGCTTGGCCACCCTGCAGCAGGTGATTGATCACCAAGACGGCACCTACACCGTCGAGCTTATTCCCGGCGCGGAAGCCGGCCTAGATGTCCTGCGCCTGATTGTCGACGATGGCATTCGCCCGGTCACCTTGTGGCCCCCGCCGATGCTGCTTCATCAGGCTCCCAGCATGGCTCCTTTGGCGGCCAGACAGAGCGTGGACGGCCTGAGTAACCTCGGCACGCTGCGTACCACCTTCGGCGTCGCCGATGGTCTCGAAGCCTGGGCAGTCGCGGACCGCGGCCAAGGTTGGGAATTGTTGCAACTGCATCGCCCGAGCTTGGCGCAGGCGTTCAGCGTGACTGCAGACGTCGGCATCGCCAACTTTGCCTTGGCGCAAACCCTCGACCTCTGGGTAAGGGAAGATGGCTTAAGCCTCTTGGCTGCGGCGATTGACCCGCAGGATGGCATGACACACCTTTATGAAAGCACCCGTGCCACCACCCTCGATGATTTTGACGAACCGCAACTCCTAGTGGATTTGGATTCTGGTTTGGGCGAACGTAGCCCGGCTCTGAGTCAAAACGGTTTGGAAATCGTATTCGCCAGTTCTCGCTCTGGGCAAAGTGAACTTTGGCACGCCACCCGTCGCCAACTCGATGCGCGTTGGTTCCCACCCGAAGCCATCGCAACCCTGCAATCCACAGCTGCGGAAAGTTCCCCCAGCTGGACTGCCGAGGACACCGTTCTTGTGTTTCATCGTAATGGCAGCCCGGAGCAAACTGGCTTGTGGCAATCTTTGAGAATGGCCGACGGCAGTTTTGCTCCTCCGCAGCGCGTGGCAGGAGTCGGCACCTCTTCGCCCGGGCACCGACCGATTGCCGTGGTGGAAGACTCTCCAGGCGCCTCCGCCGTTTGGCTTGCCGAACGCCAAGGCCCTGGCGAGATTAACCTCAGCCGAGCTGCGTCGGTTTCCTCGGCCAGCCTCACCCTCACGCCGGCGGAAGTGTCCCTTGCTGCTGGCGCAACCATTCAACTCGACCTCGATGCAGGCTCGACTTTCGCACAAGCCAACTACACCTTGTTTGCCGGCTTTGCCGATGGCACCAGCCTACTCCCAGCAGGCGATGTCCTGCCATTACGCGCCCTGGCCGACATTACCGGCACCCTCGACAGTCTCGGCCAGGCAAGTGTGCAATGGACCGTCCCTGCAGGCTATCCCCTGCCTGCCCAACTCCTGGACCGGCAGCTGGCAGTTAGCTTCCTGGCGCGCCTTCCTGGTCAGCGCCTAGTGAGTGCGGCCGCTTCGTTGCGTTTTCTTCCGTAACCAGTGGCTTGTCTTGCGCCCACTTCAGTTGGCGATAATCGTAACCTGCTTCCAAGGTCGGCTTGACGATGCGGAAGTATGGGGAAAGATCGAAGTCACACGGCGTCACATAAGAATGGTGCCTGCTGCGCAACACCGTCTCTTCATCTAGGCCTTCGCTTCCCTGTTCATAACGGGGAAGGATGGGATAGCCAATCAGCTGAAAGGCTTGTGCTAACAAGGTGGAACAAATGGCCTTGGTTGGCTCACCGCTGCCGAGTTCAATCAAGCGCCGCCGCCAACGCCGCGGCAATGGTGGCAACGGCAAAAAGTACCGCGCCAGGTCAAAGATGTTCTTGAGGTCGTACTCCAAGCCGATGCTTTGCACCATGAAGGACACCACGCGCTCGGTGCTGGCATCATCCAATCCCACCGGACGGCAAATCCGCACATTGTGCTCGGCGTATTTCGACAGCGGCACCGCAATCACCCCGTTCTCTAGATCGGCCTCGATTAGGACGCGCGGCTCAGTCTCTCCCGGCTCTTGCCAAACGGGGCCGGCGAAGAAGGCGGCATGAGACCAGGTCGACTGGGTGATGTACTGGATCGCGGTCGAAATTCTGGTGTTGCCCTCGACCAAAAGGACATCGCCCGGTTGCAAACTCCGACGCAAGAGCTCCAAATCGGGGGCTTCAAGCCGACGATAGCGCCGACGCGGGCGGGATAAAACCCCTGCCATGCGCCTGCCGAGAGCCCTAGAAATGGACATGATTCCTGTGATTTTCATCAACGACCTCGGTCGTTGAACGTAAAGAAAGCGAGATGAAGACCCCGAAGCGATTCCCTGCCGCAGCCTGGGTGTTTCCAGGCATGTTGGCGGTCCTAGCCTGGCAAGGCCGCCCCGTGACGGCTGAGCTTTACGATAGCACGCAAGACCTGCGCCCGGTCATGGAGCGCCAGGGTCTCGGCCAAAGTGAGCTCGCCACGATTGAGTTGTTCGAACAGGCCTCCCCTGCCGTGGTTCATATTCGCACCACCGAGGTCCTGCGTGACCGCTTCTCCTTCGCCGTGCGCGAGGAGTTTACTGGGACCGGCAGTGGATTTTTCTGGGATCCGCGCGGGTACATCGTGACCAACTATCACGTCATCAAGGGTGCGCGTCGTGCCTTTGTCACGCTCTCCGATGGCAGTGAGCATGAAGCGGAACTCGTCGGCGCGGAACCGAATAAAGACATTGCCGTATTGCGCATTCAGGCCGATGGAGAGGTCGCCGTCCTCCCGGTGGGGAAGTCGGAAGATCTTCGAGTTGGGCAAAATGTGTATGCCATTGGCAATCCCTTTGGCTTGGACCACACGCTGACCACGGGAATCATCAGCGGTCTGGATCGCGAAATCATTGGCATTGCCGGAAACCGTTTGCGCGAACTGATCCAAACCGATGCCGCCATCAACCCTGGCAACTCGGGCGGTCCCTTGCTTGATAGCGCGGGACGCTTGATTGGCATGAACACCGCCATCAAAAGTTTGAGTGGCGCTAGCGCTGGTATCGGCTTTGCCGTACCGGTCGACACCATGAACCGCATTGTCACGACCTTGATTCGTGGCGGCGAAATCCCGCATGCTTCGCTAGGCGTTTCGGTGTTGTCGAGTCGTTGGTCGCGCGCCCGCGGTATCCCTGGTTTGGTTTTGGGCGAGGTCCATGCCGATGGACCTGCCGCAGAGGCCGGCTTAGAGGCCGCCCGCCAAACCGAAGATGGTCGCCTCCACCTCGGCGACCTGCTGTTGGCGATTGACCAAGATCGACTGCGTAGCGGAGATGACCTCGCCCGTGTCTTGGCCGGCTATGAACCGGGTGAATCGGTGGTTTTGACCATTTTGCGCGAGAACCAAGAGCAGAAGATTCGGCTCGAGCTTGGCTCTGATCGCTAGCTAAGCCACGAGGCCTCCGCGCAGGGATAATGCTGGCCCATGCGCGGCGCGCTCACCCTAGGACTCAATCAATACACGCATTCGGCGGCAGCATGTCTGCTCAACGCCGACGGCAAGCCCCTGTTCCTGGGCGAGAAAGAGCGCATCACGCGCAAGAAACACGATGGCGGTGATTGCGCCGAGCTGGTCGAACATGCCCTGCAATCGGTAGGCGCAGAATTGGGGGACATCGGCCTGGTGGTGGCAAACAACCACTTGTTTCGGATTGATCGCTTTCACGAAACGGTGGATTGGGCCACCGCACTGTACCAATACCGCGAGAGTTATCTGTCCCCGTTTAACTTGCTGCCGGGTGTTCCGCGCTTAGAACTCTCCCATCATTTGGCGCATGCCTGGTCGGTGTTGCCCTACTGCCCTTTTGACGACGGCTTGATCGTGATCATGGATGGCATGGGCTCGACCCTGCACGAAATGCAACTACCAGGCGATGGATATGTCAGTGAGTTTGGCTTGCCCCATGCCGATGACTTTGAAGCTTTCCCAGCTGGCGTCGAACAAGGGCAAGCGACACGCAAGGCCTTCGGTTGGCGCGAAGGCGAGTCGGTGTTTTCTTTCGCCGGGCAGGAACTGTCGCGAGTTTGGAAACGATGGATTGCGGAAGACTCCCCCACCTTGCTTCACAACTATGGATTCGAAAATATGGAGTCCTTGGGCGCGGTGTATTCGCGAGCGGCCACGCATATTTTCGGTGATTGGAATCACTGCGGAAAGGTCATGGGCCTTGCCCCTTGGGCACCAGAGTGGGCGCCGGAACAAGCACGTCGTGCGGTCATGCAAGGCCCCTTGGAAGACCTGCAGGTGGATTGGTCGCGCCTGCGAACAGAACCGTACCCGCATGAATGGCAGAACAAAGAAGCCCGACCTGGTTTCGCTCGCTTTGCCGCCGATGTTCAGGCCGACCTTGAAGACATCGTGTTGGAGTTTTTGCAGCGCCTGCAGCAACAAAGTGGTGCCAAGAACTTGGCCTTTGCCGGTGGCGTGGCTCTGAATAGCACCCTGAATGGGCGCATCCATCGCGAAGCCGGCTTTGAGCAGGTGTGGATTCCGCCTTACCCAGGCGACCAGGGATTGGCGGTCGGTTGTGCTGCATATGGGCATGCGCAACAAGCAAAGGCAACTACTTCTGCAGCGCCAAGCGCGAAGCCTTTGCCCAAGGCTCCGCTTTCGCCGTATGGCGGTCGCGCTTGGAGCGCAGAGGACATCGAAGCGGCCTACCAGCAGTATGCACCATGGCTGGAAGAAGCTGAAATGAAAGACGAACAGCTGGTGCCAGTGTTAGCCGATGCACTCGCTGACGGTCAAGTTGTCGGCCTGTTTCGTGGGCGCAGTGAGTTTGGTCCCAGGGCTCTCGGCCATCGCAGCATTTTGGCCGACCCACGTGACGGCGAGATGGTCGCGCGCATCAACCAAGCGATTAAAAAGCGCGAGGGCTTCCGCCCCTTTGCCCCCACGGTCTTGGCTGCCGAAGTCCCATTCTGGTTCGAGCATTCTGCGCCATCGCCCTATATGTCGATGACGGTAGGAGTGCGGCCAGCGCAGCAAGCCAAAATCCCTGCTGTGGTGCACGCCGATGGCACCGCTCGCTTGCAAACTCTGGCCCCAGGCGCGGAGCCCTTTTTCGAAGAGGTGATCCAAGCCTTCCGCGAGCGCAGCGGCGTACCGATGCTGCTCAACACCAGCTTCAACATCTTGAGTGAGCCGATCGTCGAAGCCCCGAGCGATGCCGCCTGGAGTTTCCTGCGCGCCGACCTCGATCTACTGGTTCTCGAAGATCGTCTGTTCCGCCGGCGCGAACTGCCCGAGGTTCTCCCCCTCGATGGACAGGTCACTGCCGCGCCCGGATGGACTGCCGAAAGCGTCAGCGATGCTCAGGGCGAAACCATGAGCTTGCGTCTGATGGCTTATGGCACCACTTTCGAGATCGACCAACTGCAACTCGGGATTCTGGAGGCCATCGGCGCGGGAGCGGTCCTCGGCGAGCTCTTGGAAGCCTTTGCCGCCGATTGGGACGTCCCCCGCGAAACCAGCCTGGAAGCCATTCTTAGCCTTCATCAACAATGCCTGCTTGCGCTACAATTCCATGCTTCCTGACCTACAGGAACATGTCATGACTGAGCAACCACAAATCCGCATCACCGCCGAACCCCAGGTCATCCCCACCAATTGCCTGTTTCGGGTCGAGCGCCCCGTTTATGTCGGCACGCTCTACGTGAGTGACGCCACATGGGCCGCTGAATGGGCACCCTTGGCAGCGCGCCTCCTGACCGAGGTAGATAACCTCAAAGGTGTACGTTTTTCCGATGCCGAAGTCATGATCACCATGGCCTCGGTGCCTGAGGATTGGAGAGTGATTGCACGCTCCGCCGGCGCCGCGATTCGCAACTTTCTCCAAGAAGGTGGAGAACCGGTCAAGGAGGGCGCACTCGATGCCCTGCAAGGCCATGACCTGATGCGCCACAAAGCGCAGATGATCATCGACAGCGAGCTCAATCCCAACCTAGCTTCGCATGGTGGTTGGGTCGAGATTCAAGCGAGTGCGGACCAAGATTTGTTCATCACCATGGGTGGTGGCTGCCAAGGCTGTGGCTCTGCAGCCATGACCATGAAGCAAGGCGTGGAAGTGGCCTTGCGTAATGGCGTGCCGGAAATCAACGCGATTCACGACGCCACCGATCACGCCTCAGGCGTCAATCCATATATGTAAAGCTTGACGACGACCTCCCCCCAGTCGTCCAAAGGTCCTCAGCGGTGCATGGATTGTCATGCCACGGCATCGCACCACTTTTGTCCTAAGTGCGGGCAAAAAACGCGCAGTCCGCGCGGACATTTCCGCATCCTGATTGCCGACTTCTTCAATAGTTGGCTCGGCGCAGAAGCCAAGCTTTGGCCAACAATCTGGCGCCTCCTGCGCCGCCCCGGGGCACTGACCCTCGACTATCGAGAAGGCCGACGCACTCGCTACCTCTCGCCGCTGAAGATCTACTTCTTTTTCTCAGTGGTGTTCTTTCTTCTCCTGAATTGGACCACAAATCCCAATTCCGTGGTGCGTGTGTCTGACGATGCCGCGGCCCATCGCGAAGAATCAGCACAGGAACTTCTCTCGGAAATGACGGACATGCCCGCGGAAGATTTAGCTGGGATCTCTGCGGAAGAGCTGGCTGAACAGATCAAGGCGGAGGCCTATGCGAATCCAAGCACGTTTACGGAGGTCGTCCATCAAGGCCTGCCACTGCAATCCACTTGGCTTGGCAACATGCTGAAGGAACGGCTCCTGGTTGGCGCGGCTCATCTGGACCAAATGCCAGCAGACCAAGCCAACCGCGCTCTGACGCGCCAAATCTTCGCCGACTTGCCGGTGGCCCTATTTTTGGCTCTCCCGATCATCGCCTTGGCTTTGCGAATGGTGTTCTGGCGGCGCAATCTAATTTATTTTGATCACTTCATCTACACCCTGCACCTTGTGGCGTTTTTCTTTGCCGCAATGATCTTCGCCAAAGCAGTTGGCCTAATCCCATTGCCATCCACTCTGGGAGTTCTGCTTACGATTGCGTTTGCGCTTTTGCTTTGGGGATACTTTTTGCAATCGCTCAAGGTCAGCACCGGTCGAGGCTACCTCGGCGGCCTGCTCACCAGCGCGTGGCTTGGACTAGTTCTAGTTCCGACCATGGTGGTCACCTTTGTTGGCCTTCTCTTGAGTAGCGTGCTGAAAGCCTAAGCCAGCAAGCTACGCAACATCCACGCTGTCTTTTCGCTGAACTCCATGCGCTGGGTCAGCAAGTCTTCCGAGGTGGCATCGCCAGCATCTTCAGCCGCCGACATGGCGTGGCGTGCGGTGCGCACCACTTGCTCATGGGCCAACACCAAGTTGCGAATCATTTCTTCGGCGGTAGGCACCTCTTCGTCTTCCTCAATCGAAGACATGCCGGCAAACTCTCGGTAGGTTCCGGGAGCCAGTTCACCAAGGGCGCGAATCCGCTCCGCAATGACATCGACGGCAATTGCCAGTTCGTTGTAGTGTTGCTCGAACATCAAGTGCAGCGTTTGGAACATCGGGCCGACGACATTCCAGTGGTAGTAATGCGTCTTTAGATACAGCGTGTAGCTGTCCGCCAAAAGGAGGCTCAAATCAGCCGCAATCTCTTTGCGCTGCTCTTCAGGAATCCCGATGTCAATCTGCATAGACGGATTCTACCGCCCTTCGCTAGGCTGGTCGCATGTTCCGCCCCTACATCCTCCCTCTTGCTGCCGGCTGCGGGCTGATTGCCCTGGGCCTGCTTATGTCCACCCCCATCACCGCGCAGGACCCGGTCAAACCTAAGCCTGGCTACAGCGATACCCCTCAGCTTCCAGGCCAGAAGTGGAAGGTGCATGACCAGGAACGGCCGCAACGGCCTCGGGTGGCTCCCGCTGCCAAGGTGGGCGACCCGCCTCAAGACGCCATCGTGTTATTTGACGGTCGTGACCTCGGTGCTTGGCAATCTTCGGGCGGAAAGGATGCCGCATGGGTGGTCGAAAATGGCATCGCCATGGTCAACGGCACTGGCGATATCCGTACCCGCGAATCCTTCGGCGATTGCCAACTCCATGTCGAGTGGGCCACACCAGCTGACCCGCAAGGCGCTTCCCAAGGCATGGGCAATAGCGGCGTATTCCTACATGGACTCTATGAAGTCCAGATATTGGATACCCACGACAACGTCAGCTATGTCGATGGCTCCGCGGGCGCGGTCTATGGACAATGGCCGCCTCTAGTGAATGCCAGTCGCCCTTCTGGGGAATGGCAAAGCTACGACATATTGTTCCGCGGTCCACGCTTCGACGCTGAAGGCAAGCTGTTACGGCCGGCAGTCATGACCGTGATTCATAACGGCATCGCGGTGCAGGTGCACCGGGAGCTTCTTGGGCCGACTTTGCACCGACGCGTGGCTAGTTATGACCAGCCATATCCTGAGCGTGGGCCGATTCAGCTACAGGATCACGGCAATCCCGTGCGCTACCGGAATATTTGGGTGCGCCCGCTCGGAGACGACCAAGACCTATAGATTTGGTCGCCTCCGGGGCGCGAGTCCTTACAACGTCACGCTAAGCGGATTGGTCAGGATGCCATCTCCTGGGCCAAGGATTTCCGCGGCATGCAGGTGGACTGTGGATCCGGCCATGCCAATCGGCACGTTGACCGAAATCGTGACCCCTCCAGAACCATCTGCGGTGCGGGGCGGCAACTGGTTAATCGGTGGGCTCAAGGCCAGGCTGCCGTAAATGATGGGAATCGTGCCGGCACCGGTGAAGGAATAAGCAATGATGACCGAGTTCCCAGGGATGGACCCTGAAGTCGTGATGGTGCCCGTGGCACCAGCCACCAAGGTCGAGCTCAACGTACGCGCAGGCAACACCTGAATCGAGCCGACCATGCCAAAGGCTTGGTGAGGCTGACAGTGGTAGCCGTAGAAGTCTCCGGCGACTGGGTTCGCGGCGAGGAAGGTGTTGTCGAAGGTGACACTAAAGGTGTTTGGCGCCACCGTTGGCAAGCCAGAGAAGAAAACACCATCATCGGAATTCACGTTGTGTGCTGTTGCACCATTCCAAACCCATTGGACGGTGTCGCCGACATTGACGTTGAGATCTTGTGGCTCAAAAGAAAAGCCGCTTGGGGCAACTTGGACCACGTGGGTGTTCTGGGCAAGACTAGGGACAGAAAAAGCAAGTGCCGCCGCGAGGCTGGCTGTAAAAAGGCGAAGGTTGTTCATGTTCGTAAGGTGTTCTCGAAAGAGGGGGGAGCTCCTCCATCATATAGGAAAAGCCCTGGCTCTCCGGAGCCAGGGCTAGGTCGCCAAGACGACCATTCGGGGGGAATGCTTAGGGTCTTCTATCTAGAGAGTTACCGAAACTGGGTTCGTCAAAATGCCGCTACCTCCACCCAAGGTTTCTGCGGCGTGTAAGAAGACCGTGGTACCAGCTAATCCAGGGGGGATGCTGACGGGAATGTTCACAGCCCCAGAACCATCTGCGGTTTGTGGCGGCAGTTGATTGATCGGCGGGCTCAGGGCCAAGCTACCGTAGACCATGGCGAGTGGGCCAGGGCCTGCCAAAGAGTAGGCAATGATGACGGTGTTGCCCGGGTTCGCCCCGGTCACGGAAATCGTGCCAGATTGACCAGCGACCAAAGGGGCGCTGAGAATCCGCTCAGGCAAAACTTGAATACTGCCGACCATCCCCGCGCCCTGGTGTGGGCTACAGAAGTAGGCATAAAAGTCGTTGGCTACTGGGTTTGCAGCTAAAAAGACGTTGTCAAAAGTCACGCTAAAGGTATTCGGTGCCACCACAAAGGCGGATTGAAAAGCACCATCTACGGAAACGACATCGTGCCGGACAGAGCCGTCCCATACCCAAAGGACGGTGTCGCCAACATTGATGTTGAGATCGGGCATTTCGAAAACCAAGGCATTGCTTGGTGATACGGTGACCACATGGGTGTTTTGCGCCAACGCGGGCGCAGAAGTGAGTGCCAATGCGCACAGGCTGGCAAGGGAGAGGCGTGTGAGGGACATGATGTTGCGGTTTTCGGAGAGGGCCACCTAATCCTATGCCAATTCAGGCTGTTCTGGGTTATTGGATTGCCTTTTTTTGGGAGAAGCACCCACCCAGTGGGCGCTCTACACTGCGCTCATGGCGGTTTCCCCCCTTCGCAGCCTTGGCTGGGTTTGCCTGCTCCCTGGCATGCTCGCGGTGAGCTGTGGCCAAGCGGAGCCGCCAACCGAACCGGAAAGCCCTCAGGCCAAGCCGTCCTTGGCCGCTTCGGCTTACTTGGGGCTGAGCGAACTGCCTCGGCCTGAGGACCGGGTTTGCGCCAGTTGCCACGCGCGGGAAGCCGCGAAATGGAGGCTGCATGGCATGGCCAATGCCTTGGGGCCGCTCGACGACAAGTCTCATGACTTGTCATTGCCCTCGCCGTGGCTGCAGAACCCGCAAACTGGTTTTGCTTACCAGGTTCAGGCGGGCAGCTTGCCCAATCAGCTGGAAATGACCCAACAGCGCCCAGCTCCAGCGCAAGGCCTGCCTCCCCATCAGCGCAAGCTGTCGAGTTCCTTTCGCATCGGCGCGGGCGTTGCCGATTTGAGTTTGGTCCTGCGCGAAGGACCCGCCTGGCGCTTCGCCCCGTTGGAGTTCTTCCGCAATCATGGCTGGGCGCCATCGCCGCAGGAGTTGGGCCCGCAGGCACCTGGCTTTGGCCATGGCATCAGCAAAGACTGCTTGGTGTGCCATTCCCCCGACCGTCCACCGCCGGCTTATCCGCAAGATGCGCTCGGCGATTTCCTGCCAAAGCCCATCGGCTGTGCCACCTGCCACGGGGATGGTCGCGAGCATGTGCAGTTGATGCAGACTGGGGCATTTGTTGCCGACACCAAGATTTTGCACCCTGCCGACCTGCCCCCTTTGCGGCAAGTCGATTTGTGTGCACGTTGTCATTTGGAGGGAGATGCGCGCGTGGATTTAGGCGGTGGCCTGGCATTGCCAATACCGGGCAACAACCTGTTGCAGGGGCGCGCAGTATTAGTGGGTCGAGAAGCCAAAGATGATTTGCGTTTCGTCAGCCAAGTGCGGCGATTGGCTTTAAGTGATTGCTTCACCGGATCTCCCGAGATGTCCTGCACTACATGTCACGACGCACACCTTCCACCACGCTTGGAGGGGCGCTCGGCCATGGTGCAACGGTGTTTGACTTGTCATGCCGATGTCGAAGACCATGGGGCGACTGCTTGGCAACCTTCCTTGGCCAAAGGCAAAACCGCGGATTGCATTGATTGCCATATGCCGGCACGACGTCCTTTGGATTTACGGAATGTCAGCATCCAAGACCATTGGATTCGTGTCGTGCAAGAAGCACCGGCTGCTGTGTCCCCAATGCGTTTTCTGGAAAGCCCAAGTGGTGATTGGGTCCCCTTTGCCTATGCGCAGGAGCAGGAACTCGAGTTGGCCGAGCAACAAGCCGTGCTGGCCTTGGTGCGAGCCGCCCTATTACCCAATGCGCAGCACTTGAAGGCGCTGCAAAGCTTGCCGGAACATCGGCCGCTACCACAAGAGGCCAAGGTGCGCGGCATTTTGGAGGCGCAACTCGAACAGTACCCCGCAGCAGAGGCTTCCTTGCGCGAGGCCTTGGCGCAACCTGGGGAGCAGAGTGAAGTGATGGAGCAGTTGGCTATGGTGTTGATCGCGCGTGGCGAGGAAGCCGCTTTGACCGAAGCCGCCGCTTTGGCGGATCAACTAGAACAGGATTTCCCTGCCGCGCCTGGGCCATGGCGCTTGCGCTTTCTTCTTGCCGCGCAGGCCGACGATTATGTGGCTGCTGAGGCCGCTCTGTTGGCCAGCTTGGACCGCGATGGCACCCAAGCCATTCTGTGGCAAAAGCTCGGCCGCCTGCAGCGACAACAGGGGCGGGAGGAGAAAGCTGTGGCATCTTTGATGCGCGCTTACGCCATTGACCCTGACTTACCTGGCTTGCCTCAGGATTTGCTGCCCGCGCGCTAGCTTGCGTACACGCTAGGCTAGGCACATGTGCCTTGCTATCTCCCTCGCACTTTCCCTTCTTGTCCTTCCGGATTGCGCGCAGGAGCCGAGCCCCTCGGCGCAGGATGAGTCCGCATCGATCAATCTTGGGCATGGACGTGCGGTTCTGATTACCGGAGCGAGCACAGGCATCGGCCGCCGCACTACGGAAATCTTCGCGGAACATGGTTTCTATGTCTACGCCGGTGCGCGTAAGGAGAAGGACTTGGCTGCGCTGGATGCCTTGGACAATGTGCAAGGTGTGCGCTTAGATGTCACCATCGAAGAGGACATTGCACAGGCGGTGCAAACGGTGCAAGAAGGTGGGCGCGGCTTGTATGGATTGATCAATAACGCAGGCGTTGCGGTGGTTGCGCCCATGCTTGAAGTCAGCGAAAAGGATTTGGATTTTCAGTTTGACGTCAATGTGTATGGACCCATCCGCGTCACCCAGGCCTTTGCGCCCTTGTTGATGGAAAGCCAAGGCCGGGTGAGTACCACCAGTTCGATCTCCGGCTTTTTGAGTTGGCCTTTCGGCGGACCTTACACCATGAGCAAGCATGCGGTCGAAGCCTATACCGATGCCCTCGCCCAAGAACTGCAACCCTTTGGCGTGCAAGTCAGTGTGGTCGAACCTGGTAACTTCAAGTCGAACATCTTTGTCAACTTGGCGGAGCGCATGAAGTCCAATGGATACACCACCGAAGGTTCACTCTACCAGCAAGGCCTCGACCGCATTCTGAATCAACCACTCGATCGTAGCAACATGAAGGAGCCCGATGCCGTGGCATTGGCTTTCCTCCACGCTATGAGCAGCGATGCCCCCCGCCTGCGCTACATGGTGGTTCCCAACCAGGGCGAAGCCAGCGTCACGCTGCAAGGCACGATGAATCGCCTGGCGCAGCTTAATCAGGGCCATGAGTATTCCCTGACGCGGGAAGAGCTGTTAAGCATGTTCGCCAAGACTCTTTCTTCCCCAGTTGGCCCCGCTCCAGGGAGCATTCAAGTCTTAGGAGTAGCGCAAGACGGAGGCCGCCCGCAACTAGGCTGTAGCAAGGAATGTTGCCGTGGACTTTCTGCACAGATTTCCCATCGCGTTGCCTCCCTTGCGGTCATCGGGGAAAGCGATTGGGTCCTGATCGATGCCACGCCGGATATTGCGGAGCAGATTCAAGACATCGGCACTATGCCCAAGGCGATTGTGCTCACCCATGCCCATATAGGGCATTACCTGGGCTTGGCTCAACTTGGGCGCGAAGTGTTGGGTGCCGATGGCATGGCGGTTTGGTGTAGTGCGCGCATGGCAGATTTTCTGCGCACGCAAGGACCGTGGAGCCAACTGGTGGACCTGGGCAATATTGAGTTGCATGTGTTTACTCCGAAGGAAACCTTCACCCCGGTAGCTGGTATTTCCATGCGTGCGCTACCGGTCCCCCACCGTGATGAGTTTTCTGACACTCATGGCTTCTCGATTGCGCACGGTCCAAGCCGTTCGCTTTATATTCCGGACATTGATCGTTGGGAAGATTGGCGACAGTTCGCGCAAGAGGCTGGCGCACATGACTTCGCTCTTCTCGATGCCACCTTCTTTGATGACCACGAACTGCCTGGCCGTGACATGAGTCAGATCCCTCATCCGCGAGTTGGCGACAGCATGTCACGCTGGCAGCCCTTTGTGGAGCAGGGCTTGCAGGTGTATTTTCTACACCTCAACCACACCAACCCGCTGTGGGATTCCCGATCCCCGGCCTTCGAAGAAGTGCAACGCCGCGGCTACCACGTGGCACACCGCGGCTTGCGTTTACCTACCAAAGACTAATCTCGGTCGCCTCGAGATTACTCAGGCGCGGGGTCGACCCGATCAAGGCCTGCCAGTACAAGGTGGCGCCTGCCATGCTCGAGGGCAGCACGATGGGAGATTCCCAAATCGCTTTGCCACTGCCATCTAGAGTGCCCGAAACCTGAATGAAGCGGTCCGCATAGGAAAGGCGGAGCGTGCCGTAGGCAGGAAGCACCTGATAGCTAGGGATGGCCGAGCCCACTAGCGTGTATGAGCTATTCGCCTCCCCTTGCACCAGCAAGCGCAAAGTGCGATCGGCGCGCGGCAGGGACAACCAAGACAGCTGACGTAGCGTGTTGGTGTAGATTTGGTTCACACGACCTTGGGCGACCGCAAAGTCCAGGTCTTCATCGCCATCAAGATCCGCGGCAACCACGTCTTCACTGATATCCCAGTGAGACTTCAGGTCGGCGCTGGCGTCGGTGAAGAAACCGCTGCCATCGTTCTTCATCAGGACATCGACGCCGGAAGCGGCAATGTACAAATCCTGGTCTCCGTCACCGTCGGTGTCTGCGAACTCAAGAGCAAGCCCATCCAACGCATCGGACGGCGGGATTCGGCTCGTCCGATCCAAGAAGTTGCCGCTGCCATCATTCATCAAGACAAAATAGGCCTTGTCATTCACGTTGTAGCGCCCAGTCACAATGTCCTGGAATCCATCTTGATTGACATCAGCGCTCGCCACCGAGAAGGTGGTGGCAAAGAGAGTCGGCATGCGGAAACTTTCCTCAACAAACACCGCCCCGCCTTGGTTCACATAAAGCCGATCGTGTTGACTATGGGCTATATAGGCATCAAGGTCGCCATCTTGATCGATATCGACTAAATGGGCGTCGAGACTGGTCGCCGTGGGGCTAGGGAAGTTCGCCGAATGATCGCTGAAGTTAGCCGAGCCATCGTTGAGGTAGAGCCTTTCCGGCCCATCGTAAACCGCGACCAAAATATCGATGTCGCCATCACCGTCGATGTCGCCGAGATCGGCCTCGCGGCTGTGCTCGACCACATTGGGGAGTTGCGCAGTGGCATCGAGGAACACGCCATTGCCATTGTTGAGGTAGAGCCGGTCTGGCTCGGCGGGATATCCACCGGAGAAAGAGCCATTGGTAAAGAACAAATCCAGGTCACCGTCTCCGTCGAAGTCAGCGAAATCGACCGAACGCGTACGCTCATGGCCATGAGGCAATGCGTTGGGCGAGAATTCGAATTCTCCGGTGCCGTCATTCAGCAACAATTCGTTTGCGCCCCATTCCCGGCCAAAGAAGAGATCGATATCGCCATCTCCATCTACGTCACCGGCATCGACGGCTTCGGAGAAACGCGAGGCCTTGGGCCACTCACCAGAAACATCGAGGAAGGAACCGTTGCCGTCATTCAATAGCATTTGGGTCGTTTCCCAATCGTTGGCAACCAGAAGATCTTGGTCGCCATCTCCATCAATGTCCGCTGCTGCAGTGTCCTCGATCACCAACAGGTGGGGCATGGTTTGCGCGCTGATTGTGAAGAAGCCGTTGCCGTCATTCTCCGCGAGGGTGCCGTCCAAAAGCACGTCCGGGTCGCCATCGCCATCGCTATCTAAGATGGTGACGACGGAAGACTCGGTACCCGGAAGCTGTCCAGTGGTACTGACAAAGGTGCCATTCCCCTGGTTCAGATAAAGCTGGTCATCATGAAATCCTTCGTTGGCCAAAATGGCATCTAAGTCGCCATCGGCATCGACGTCGACCAGACTGACGTCTTGAAATTCACCGAAAATGCCGGGTATTTGCAGTGTTTCATCAGTGAACATGGCTCCGCCCTGATTGATGAAAAGGTGGGGTACTAAGTGGGCCGCGCCCGAACCATTTCCCACAAGAGCATCTAAATCTCCATCGCCATCGACATCGCCTAGGGCAACCGCATTACTGGTTTGGTTGAACCCGGGGACGGTGCCTTGTGTCGTGAAATTTCCCAAGCCATCATTCAGGACTACCAGGTCGGGAGAACCCCAGCCATAGGAGTCGCCACCGATGGTGAGGAATATGTCCACAAAGGTGTCGCCGTTGAGATCGCCAATGGCGACGTCGCTGGTACGCCCATCGGTGAAGGAACCCATGGGTTCAATGTCGAAACGACCAGGCGAAACATTCCACCAAATCTCGTCTTCACCAGAAGTGTTGCCCACATAAATGTCGAGGTCTCCATCGTGGTCCAAATCCGCAACGGCGGCGCAAGTCGAGTAACCTCCAAGCGGACCTGTCACTAGCGAGGTAAAATCGCGAAAGGTACCATCACCCTCGTTAAACAGGATGCGGTTGGTCGGCGGGTAACCAGAAGACGCGGTAAGGAAAGCATCTTGATCGCCATCGGAGTCGAAGTCCGCGAACACCGCGCCGCTAAACGAGAAGTTATTGCCGTCAAGAAAACGCGGCAGCATGCGGTGCGGTTCGGTGAACTGCTGTGCGGGAGCCAGGGCCGCCAAGGTAAGGACGGCTGCAGGGCTGAATGTGAGGAGATGAGCTTTCATGGGTATCGCGCCTTGCGGGCGTACCAAGGTGTTGCCGCAGAAACACCTCTCCCTTCAAAATAACTCGAATCTCTCGCAGCTGAGTGCAAAAAGGTCCTTCTCTCAGGCAGCCGAGGCACAAGCCCCTTAACTCTCGTACCCAGACTGCCTTGCTTTCCTCACCCCAAATCAGGAATGCCTAGGGCAGACTTGAGATGGGACGATTGAGCTATGAAGAATCTCTCCCTCTCAGGAGAGGTCTAGGAATACGCGCAAAAACGACCGCGGTCATGCAAATAATGCAAAATTTTTCACTCGCTTTTGAGTGCATTTCTGCACATTGACGTGCCAAAGCGCTCACTCTGCCGCTTACTTCTTGCCCTTCTTACGCTTCTTTTCGGCCTTGCGGCGGGCCTTCTTCTCGGCCTTCTTCTTCTTGGCCTGCTTGTTGGCGACGCGGCGAGACAGCTCCTTACGCAGCATGCGTTCGACGCGCTTGAAGTCGGAGCGAGCTTCATCGGCGGCGTCGCAAGCGGATTCGGCGCGTTCGGTGGCTTTGCGCGCTTCCGATACCGCACGCTTTAGATTGTCGCGAGAGGCCTGAACCAACTCCTCGAGCTTCTCAAATCGTTTTTTGGTTTTCATTAGTCAATCTGGTGTTGCGTCTTGGGGTTGGTGAAGTCATGAACGGAGCCCACAATCTTGGGATCTGGGAGCTCTAATTCGGGATTCCGCGCGCCGTTGTAATCCATGGATGAAAGGAAGTGGCGCATACAGTTAATGCGTCCACGCTTCTTATCATCAGAGCGAATGATGGTCCACGGCGCGTCGCGCGTGTCGGTGTGGAAGAACATCGCCTCTTTGGCCTCGGTGTAGTCATCCCAGCGCTCTAGCGAAGCAATATCCACCGGGCTTAGCTTCCACTGCTTCAGCGGATCTTTCTGACGAGCTTTGAAGCGCCGGAACTGTTCCACCTGGCTCACCGAAAACCAATACTTGATCAAGGTAATCCCACTGTTGACGAGCATGCGTTCCAATTGCGGGGCCTCGCGCAGAAACTCTAAATGCTCTTGCTCGGTGCAGAAGCCAAGAACCTTCTCGACACCGGCGCGGTTGTACCAAGAACGGTCAAACAGCACGAGCTCTCCCTTGGAGGGAAGGTGTTCAATGTAGCGCTGGAAATACCAGGAGCCGCGCTCCCGCTCGGTCGGCTTCTCAAGTGCCACCACCCGGGAACCACGCGGATTGAGGTGCTCCATAAAACGCTTGATGGTGCCCCCCTTACCGGCGGCATCGCGGCCTTCGAATAGCACGACGACTCGCTGTCCGCTATCGCGCACCCATTTCTGCACCTTGAGCAGTTCAATCTGCAACTCGTGCTTGTGCTCCTCGTACTCCACCACCCCCATCTTCTTGCGATAGGGATACGCGCCCGCGCTATTCCACTTCGGTGGCTTGGTCGTGGTGTTCAGGTCGTAGGACCGGCGCTTGGATCGGGGATTGGCCATGTGTACTCGTTCCGGCCCCCGGGGATGTCAGAGGCGGAACCAATGAATACTATACCAAAAGGTATGGATTTGTGGGAATATTATCCGACGCCTGGACTAGCCCCTTTTGCGCCCACAAAAAAGGTCCCTGATGGATGCTCCTTCGCTATCCATCAGGGACCTTGGGGATTTCAATCCCGAATGCGCTACAGCACTACAGCATTACTTACCGCGCAGGCGGTCATGTCCACTGCTTGAATGGTCGCACCACATGCCGCTGGTGGCAGGGTCAACGGTAGATTGATTCCACCAACCAGATCCGCAAAAACAACGAAGGCCACCTGGGGCGAGGCAATCGCCACATCCAATCCAGCACAAGCGCCACCAGGTACGGTGAACAATCCCGGCGCTCCATAGATAAAGGCGACCGGAGTCAGTGCAGAGGCACCGGTGACCGAGAAGGTCGCGGGGCCTGGGCATGTACCCGTAACCGCAAGCTCAACATTTTGCGTGAACTCCATGGCGTAGGCCACCACATTCGGGGCGTAGACGTTTGGAAACTCTAAAACCGTGCCGAATCCCGCAAGAAAGTGGTCTAGGGGAATGGAAGAGTAAATCACCGTGCCAGAACCATGGGAATAGGCCGTGGTCACAATTTGGTTTGGCGAACCTGCCTGATGAAGGACATTTTCAGCCCCAGCAGGAAGAGTGGCAGCGTCGAGGTAACCATGGCTCGAGCTTCCCCCACCATCTAGTGAAGCATTATCCAAAACCCCTGCCGGACCGTTAGAAACGGTGGTCGAAAAGGTTGTGAAATCAATGTCGTTCGACAAGAGCCTCACCGCCGAAAAGCTACCTCCACCAGGAAGAATGGTATTGGCACTCGTGACATAACGATCATGAATCAACAAAACCATGCCGCTATTCACTGCGGCATCGATGTTGGCAAGGTTGGCTAAGTACTCCGGCCCAAAAGAGCCATTGGAGGGATTCTGCACCACCAAAACGTCGATGCCACTTAGTTCGGCTGAACTGAGGTCGAGAATGTCCACAGGGTTGCCGCCGGCAGCCGTGATGGAAGGAACCTGCGTGGCGTTGCCCTGCTGCAAAGACATGTCGTAATAACCGACTTCTTGAGCGGCAAGTGGCAGAGTGACTGTTGCGGCAAGAACAACAGGGAGGATGGATTTCAAAGCAATCATGATGTTGGACGGGGGGAAATGTCGGTAAGAACCTACACGATGCAGAATACCGCAAAATATTAGCGAAAATTGCCAAATTGGCCTGATGAATGAGGGTGAAGGCGCAGCAAGAGAGGCGTCCCCGAGAGGATTCGACGCGAAGCGCGGCTTGCGTCAGCGAGCCAACCTTCGCCAAAGAAGACTCGCGGGGGCGGCATCCACCGAGGGGCCTCGCGCCTGCGCGAAAGGCCGCGCGGGGGATGGCGTCCCCGAGAGGATTCGAACCTCTGACCTTCGGTTTAGGAAAGCGATGTGCGGGTGATGTAAGTGGCTGCGAAGAAGGCTGCTTAGGCGTTCTCTCGTGCAGTGCATGCAGGTCAGCATGCAGGAGTCTTGATCCGCAGTTGACCGCTCTAGTCACCGCATGGCCGAACCTCTCGGACAAATTGAAACTCGCAATCCTCGGACTGGCTGCGATGTTGGACTAGTCGCTCGATCTGAGAGTGGCGGCCCCCTTTCACCCTGGTGCCCTTCTGACCGGAGCAAGATCACGCTGTTCTCTAAAGTCCGGCTATCAAATGCCTCGCCAACTCCTTGGCGTCCGTCGGGGCAAAGTTGACCTTGTCATTCCTCTGGCGATAGACGCCGATCAATAGCGATGCAACAAACACCCAAAAATGGCTGTCTTCGGGGAGTGCGGCGTTGTCCAGGATGGCGGTCAGGCGTTCGCCAATGGAGAAATAATCGCTGTTACCGCCAAGCACCCAGAAGGGAGTCACCTCATGCAAAATTAGCGAAGCCAGAGCGAGGCCCATTAACCTCCTGAGAAGGACACTGAGATAATCGTGGCCATTCTTGCTTGCGTAGATTTCGAGACGTTCTGTCATGAACTGCCTTGCCCAAACGTCGCAGAATAGCTCTTCCTCGCGCCTATCACTTGGCCGCTGATCGTCCTTGTCGAGCATGACATGATGAAATTCATGCAAGATTGTGAATGCAATCGCTGACCAAGTGAGATCGTAGGCAGTCTTGTATTGGTCGTCGGCGAACGCCTGTCTATCAGCACCAGGCCTAGGAAGATCCGGTGGCCAAACAGTCTGCGCCGCATTTGCGACATCAATGAGAGTCTGGCAGGCAGCGATTCGTTCCTTGTAGTCGCGCTCAAAACTAGGAAGCTCAGTGTCAGAAGCGATTAACGTCTCTATAGGCTTACCTCTGAGGCAAGAAAGGACGACATGCGGCGAATAGCACTCGATAGCGCGCCATCCAGAGAACCCGATAAGCCAGAAGACCTCCATGGTCTTGACGTCGAACCTGATACGGTCTTTCGTCGCATCTAAGGTGATACCACGAACGCTATTGACTATTTGCAGCTCCGGATCGTACCGACTCCAGAGGTCAGCAAATTCGTTGGCACGTTCGGGAACGGCGTCTGCGATGAGACCAATCAGCAAGTCCTTGGGGTCATGCGATTGTTCAAGGTTTCCGCCGGACATCACTTGCGAAGACGCTTTCTAACGCCTGCTTCCGTGTCGTGCGATTTCGCTTCGCGCTCGTAGGTTTCTACCATCTGCTGCATTATCTTCGCGACCCGCGGATGGGTAAATTCGAGGGCCTGGGCCCATTTTCGGTATTTCTCCGCTAGCTGACGTTCGCCATCGCCGTCTTCGCCGCGAAAATGAAAGCCGCGCGAGTTGTAGAGGGAGTTTCTAATACCACTTGCGAGTTCGTCCGTTGCAAGCGTCTCTAGCGCATCCCTTACGGGCTTGCACGGCCACACATCGTCCTCTCCCACCGACGCAGTCGAAAACAACTTACCAAGTGATAGGTCACAGACGTTACTCCGAGCGAGTTCCGCACATTCGCCGCGCACACGCCGAACCCACGCCTGGATTTCCTGGGCGTCCAACTCCCCCTCTCGATTTCGTCCAGGAATGCGTGAAAGTCGCTCCAGAAGCCTGTATGCCGACATCGCCCGGTGCTTGCGCTGCTCCTGATCTGGTTGGCGGAAATGCTCAGGGTCCTCGCCCCCATCATCGCGCTTGTAGGCAAGTACGACTGCCTGAACGAACAGCTCAGGGTGCTTTTCTAGTTGGAGGTCGAGATTGGGAATTCGGCCCTCGTCACGGTCAAACACCTCGATGTAGCGAAACTCAAGCGCCGCCATGTCATCAACGTCAATCTCACCGCTTTTGTTGAGAACTTCGAACGCTTGTCCGATGTTGTAGGATTCGAACTGATAGGTTCCGGCCTCTTCCTGACTGTTCGATGCTATCTCCATGAGAGCCCGGAAAAGAACCCTGGGTTGGATTCCCTCTATATCGCAACGGATGAGTTGAAACGCGGCCTTGGGACGGTTCACTTCCAGTAGTTTGCCCACAGCGAACTGCAAGTCCTCAGCGGAGCTGTGAAACCACTGCGGTGAAATCTCGCCCCAGTATCGAGTCTGCACGCCCCCTTCCAGCGTCCCCAGCAAGTCCCAGGTGGGCCGAGAAAACGGTGCTAAAGAGATGACAGAAACCACCTCTGACTCCGTCATGCCTTCAATGAGCACAGGGAGCACGCTCACAGCATGTTCATCCTGAAGCGCGCCACTGATTATCGAACGTCGCGAAGGCGACTCCGATAGCGGCGGATTGCATTCTGCAAGAGTGCGCAAGACTTCCGCTATCTTGGTCGGCTTCTCCAGAATTTTGGGAAGCAGCCAGCCAATCACGCCCGAAGCCTCCCCCATTTCTGCGACACGTAGAATTCCATCCAATCCCTGGGCCTCAAATATCTCCTTCAGAGCGTCCGTACGAAGTGCGGTGATGCGTTTCTCTCGCTCTCGATGGTCAAGATCCTCATCTTCCAGCTCGTCCGCCGATTCCTCCACCCAATGATTCCGAAACAACCACTCGTGTTTGAAATTGACATCTGAGGGCAGGAGAGAATTATAGACTTGGCGAGCACGTTTGAGTGTTTCGTCATCCCTGCCCCGCTTCTCGCCGCGTTTGATGGCACGCCGCGTGAACGCGCTGACACGGATTTTCTCGCGTATCCAGCCTTTGTCCTCATCGGACGCGCTCTTGCTCCACACTTCGATTAGGCTCCAAATCGCGTCCCTATCCTCCGCTTCAAGATCGTTCGCGCATGCAACAAGATCACCGAGCATCTCACGGTCGTGCGACTCCCACGCAAGCGCCATATCCAAAGCATGACGCGCGAATACGTAGACTAGATTGCGGGTCGGGAGAGGCTCGCCGAAACCGTGCCCGTCTGTTCGCCAGCGGGGCTTATGGCTGTAGTCTCCAATTCTCTGGCTACCATCAAACTGCTCCATGCAGATTCGCCAGGCAACCTTCGGCAGTTTTTCTGCCAGTAGTTCAAGGGTGGCAACCCGCTTCTCAAGTGACGCGGCTGTCTGGGGCATCCAGCAACGAAAAATCGCACTCAGGCTCTTGCTTGGCTTATTGGCCCAGTTGTCATTGATGACGGGTTGCGCGAGACGTCCCAGAACGAGAACGGTCCGAGCCAGGTAATCAGGCGACCACGCGAGATTTTCGAGTGCCCAGAGGAGCCCGGTTCGCGGACAGCGCCCGAATATCCCGGTGCCTGCGGGACGCATTAGCCCAAGAGATTGGGGATCGCCTGAGTTCAGATCTTCTTCCAGCATTGTCAGAAAAACGTCAGGCGCAGCCTCGGCGTACATTGGCAAATCACCCGAGTGCGCTTCAAGAGCGCGGCTGGTTAGTGGCGTGAGCAATGACTGGATCACGCGGCCGACCTCGACTTCAGGATCTATGCCGAGCCGTTCGCGGAACAAGGAAGTGCCGTGAGTCGAGACCAGAACGAGCGTCTCCGAAATACCGTCCCGCAGCGCTGCAGAAATCTCACGGACCTTGCCGTGAATACCGGCCGCCCAGCGCTCGTCTTCGGGCAATTCCAAAGAGGGGTCATCTTCGGAGAGAACCAATTTGGCCACATTCAAGAAGCGCTTGATTTCGTCGCCAATGATGTCCTTGTTGACAGCGAAGAGAACGTCGATCTTCGAAACGAGACCACGAAACGCACCCACGGACCAGACGGGCGAATCATCAAGTTGGGCAAGGGAGGCAAGATCGCTTTCGAGCTTGCTGAACGACTGGTTGTCAGCCAGTAGCTCTAATATGGTCTGATCAGCCTGGTTGTTTGCCTTCCATGATCCCGCGAATAGGAAAGGAATGAGACTCTTGGCAACGGCCTTATCCGCCGCCCATGGAGGCGTTCGGATAGCGTCAAGTTTCGAGAGCCTGCGTCGCAACACCGTAGGCGAGTGCCCCGATTCATGAGCATAGCGCTGAATATCGTCGCGGCTGCACCCCATCTCCTGCAGCGCCTTGTCAAAGGACTCGTGATTCAGCGGCTCCAGTACGATGTCGGGATCCGCATTGGTAGCGTTGCGCGGATAGATAATGACGGAACGCAACGCACTCTTGTGCTGGGCCAACTCTCTTTCGACCTCCCGGCAGGCAGCGACGGCTATGAAATTGGAAGACGCTGAAGCCAAGCGCGAAAGTGCGCCAGGTACCGTGAAGACGGCGATTCGATCCCTAAAAACCGAAATGTCGGGATTATCCGGCGAAAAGAGACAATGGAGAAACGCCATCGCCTCCATTGTTGAATCTGCAGAAATCACGATCGGCTCCGAGCTGTCCTTGGAGAACCGAGACTTCACTGTCAGTCTCGCGCTCGCGACAGCAGGATCGAACAAAGTGGTTACTGGCGCCGGTTCACAATCCGCCGCCCATTCCCGCCAACAGGCATCCAGCGACAATACCCCATCCGAGGGGATGCCACGCTCATTTGCCAACCACGCTTGCGCGGGGATTGACTGCTCCAACCACGCTTCAAGATCGCTGGCGTCGAAGACCCGCACCTCTTTCCAGTGGCCGTCAGTTCGGCGCTGTTTTTCCCACTCGGTTTTACCCGGCCAGTTTCGCGGCGTGACGAATACAAAGGTGATCTCAGCGCGTTCCTCTTCCGGAGTTTGAGCTACGCTTTTCGTGTAGTCGCCGTCGGCCTTCCGCTTCGGGTCTTTTTTGACGCCGAACTCCCAGCCGGACTTGCCCGGCGGAATCCACGGCGTTGCTTCTCTAGCCTCGACAAGTCCATCCCATCCAGGTCGCTCGGCGTTGTCGTTCCCAGGAAATTCGACCCTCTCCAGCTGTTGCCCCGTCGAATTAATCAAGGTCCTCAAGAGCACTGCAAAGCGACTCCGCGAGCTTATTGAGTTCGCCCAAACGCCGATGTCCCCGGATTTGAATTGCAAGAACGGCGGAACATACGGCTTCACTGCGGTTGTCGCCCCTTTGTCCTTGGCGACGCGAGCATCGAAGGCCGCCTGCATGTCCAGGAGATCCCGCGCTCGTGCGCCGAAGGCGCGCTCAATACGGGCGGCCATGTCCGGCGACAGGGCGGCTTTGCCGTTCAATAGGTTTGAGAGCGCCGGCCTGCCAACATCCAACTGTGCCGCTGCCTCAGTCACGTTCACGCCGTCTGGTAGAACATTGGCCCGGATGTACGGGCCGGGATGAAGGGGGTCTGGGCCGGTCTTTTTCTTCATGGCTAACCTGAACCCGCCAGTATACCGTATCGTGTAGCGCTACGCGATACACTTGTCTGTTCCCCAAGACACTGGCCTGAATCGGATCGAATACATGTCCAAATCGATGGCCTATTGGGGTTCGGGCACTTATTGCAGTCGGCGGACCGTTGGTCTGGATCTACGAGCGAAACGCAGGCCTGATACCCTGATGGAAGGCTCCCTCGGGTCGTGGGTTCGACGGCGCGCCCGGCAAGATTCGAACAGGCGGCCTGTCGGTTAGCAATCCGGTCCCTCAATCCGGTAAGGCCGAGATATCGCCATCCCAGCGTACCCGGGTGTTGGGGCAACATCATCACCAACGCCAATCGCGCCTCGGAGGCTGCGCGTTACCTGTAAGCCTTCTTCAGTGTGTTCAAGTGGTCGAACACCGCCTTCGTCTCTTGCCCGCTCGGGTAGACCGGTGAATCGTGCCCGCCCGGGTTCAGTGTCTTGCGGATGTACACGAGCTTCCCAGGCTCATCGGGCTTCGTCAGTAGCGGCTGCACCAACGGAACCAATTTTCCAAGCGTCCCCTTCGCATTGACGTAGTCCGAGATCGTCGCATCCGCTTCCCCTTTGGAGCGTCGACCGTGAACAAGGATCTCTTTGCACAATCGCTCCGCTGCATCACGGAGGAGTCGCGCGGCACTCTTTCTCATTTCAATATTGGGATTACCGACATACGGTCTCGCACGCGCGAGCATTGCCTCAAGGTCGTCGCTTGTCTTGTCCACGGCGGTCCCTGATCCCGGCTCGTGCGACAGATGGAAGCAGTCGATTTTCAGATGCGCATGGATGTCCAGCATGTTGCTCCTCATGAGCTGGTCTTGCGTCATCACGATCACCTGCACTCCACGCTTCTCTAGCTCAGGAACCACTTGGTTCACGAACGTTGGGCGGTGGTCATCGTCCCCAGCGAGAACTGGGTCATCGAGAACGATGAAGCCCGTTTCTTCACGGACGGCGCGCGCCAGAAAAAGTGAAAGCCCGAGACACTGGAGTTGGGAGTAGCTGAGCACAGCTACGGCGTCACGAGTCTCTGCATTACTTCGGTCAACGTGCGCTGAGATCGAAGCCTTGAAGTCGATGGTCCGTGCAGCCTTCGTCCGTCGCTTTACCCCCGAAAAGAACGTGGGCTCACCGGGGCGAAGCAAATTCCACCACCGCGACGTCGCCGCTTATCGCAGAGATCTTCTCATCCAGCACTTCCCCCATACCCTTCTTGAGAGCTTTCACGGCACGTTCGAGTTCGCGTTGCACGCGACAGCGCGCTTCCCACTCATTGAGTGCTGAGCTGAGGTCGTCGTGCTTCGCCCATAGGTCGATCAATTCCTGCCACCCCTCCGTCTTGCTCTCCTTAGCTACAGCCGAAGGAAGAACGGCGAGAAGCGCATCCTCTGCTCCCCTGTAAGAAGCGGTGGCTTCGTCGAGCTCAGCGCGGAGTTCAACAATCCGGCCCACCGCCTCCCAAAGCGTCTCGTACACCGCGTTGTCGAGAGATGAGAGCTTCGAACTCAACTCTGAGATTGACCCTGTCACCTCGGCAACCTGCAAACGCAACGCACGCCAAACCCGGAGAAGTGTGCGCGTGGCCGCAAGCCATTGGGAGACCGACTCATGCCCGTCAACCCCGGCGAGTCGACGAGCGCGGTCGACATGGAAACCTCGCTCTTTCCTCTGCATACTGGAGGAACGCATGAACAGCGGAAGCGCGCGCTCGACCCCGTCGCGCGCACCTTTGAGTGTGTCGGAAAGGCCCGTGAGAGCTGAATGAGCGGATGCCTCGGCCCGTTGAAATTCCTTCGTCCCTTGAAGCTTGGCGCGAATCGCAGAGATGCGTTCGATGCTCAACGTTCCGTCTTCGCAAAGGGGACAATGCTGCGGCTCAGTTGCCTTTCCAATAGCCTCCACTCTCAGGGCAGCCTCAAATAATGGAATGAGGCGCTCGATCTCCGCATCAACCTTCGTCCGTTGCTCCTCGAGATCGTCCGTCGCCGCGCCGAGCCCAGCGCTGTTAAAGGCCCACGAATCTAGGTCTCGCATGCCAAGGTCAGCAAGCGGGAATGTATCGGTCTGGCGGGAATGGAGGGCCTTCTCAACCGCACTAAACAGGGCCTGCGCGCCGTCCGGCAATTCAACCCCAGCTTCCTTGAGAAGCCCCGCAGCGGCAGCAGAGAGAGCTTGCTCAACGTCCAAGGATCGATCCTTCTCACGAAGCAAGGGTGCAAGTGGTTCACACATCGCCTCCCGCGCTGAACACGACCTGAGGTCACGCAGCACAAGCTCCGAGGGTTCCTCGAGCTCGACTCCGTGCGACTCAACCAGTTCAAGGAAGCGATCCAAGTCCTCAACATCTAGGAGTGCCTTGAAGTACGCGGATCGATCTTTGGGTCCCGCAGAGAACACGTAGGGCAGCGTGTGCTGCATGAGCACGGGTGCAGCGAGTGGCGGTTGAGAGAGTTTGACCCCGATTCCTTGGAACGCGTTCTCCTCTGCCGATTGGCCATCGACCTCGAGCTTTGTCTCGCAGTCCCCTTTCTTCGCGTAGTCACTCAGAAGCGTTCTTCGAACGGTGTGGGGCTTGCCGTCGTGCTCAAGTTCGATTTCGACGAACACCTCGTCTTCGTCTTGCAGGTGCACGTTCCTGAGTGTCCCGGCAAACTCGTCCTTCGCGCTTGCGAGGAGATCTCGGCGGACGATGCTCCCAGTAAAAAGGAACTCGAACGCCTCGGCCAGACTCGTTTTCCCTTGACTGTTGGGCCCCCAAACAACGGCTATGTCCGATGAGAACGCGAGCGACTGCGGAGACAATCCGAAGGCTCGAAAGCCACGGACGTCAACCGACTTGATTCTAGTTTTCTTCAATACCCTTTCTCACCTTGTTGAGTTCGGCCTCAACAACCTTCCTTAGCGCATCTTGATTTACCTCGGTAGTGTGAGTCGCGTCATAGGCGTCCGCCAAGCGCTTCGCGAGCGTGTCCGCCTTGAGCTTCTCGCGAAGCTTCGTTTGGTTGCACACTACACCATCATTTTCTGTTGGCTCCGTCATCGTTTGACCACCCCCTAGTTCATCTCGAGTTCGTGATCACTAATGAGCGCCCGCAGATCCGCCTAGCGAGAGTGAGAACTCGATTACATGACAATCTCAATCCGAAGATAAAGCAGACCGCGCCAAGCGTTCTGCCGCCAGTCGAAACGTTCACTAGCTCGCCTCCAGTTGAGCCACAGCCTTCGCCGGAGTCAGATTTCTGAGCTTGAATACAGCTTGCTTCAAGCGCTCCCTCGGCTCTGTTCGGCCAGTTTCCCACCCAGTCACCGAACCGATGGAGACCCCCAGCAACGTCGCCATTTCGGTTTGGGTGATCTGCAACTTCCGGCGCGTGCTGCGCACAGTGTCCTTGCGCCATTTCTCCCCCAATTTGCTCTCAACTGCCTCGGCACCAGCTTGCCCCGAAGAAGCGGCTTGCTTCTTAACCACCTTGGTCAGAGCCTTCAGGCTTCGCTGGAGATCGGCGAGTTCTTTTCTCTGAGCCGAGATGACCTTCTTGGCTTTGATTAGGTCCATTGCGATTGGACCAACGAGAGCTTTCGCTTCCTTTCTTGCTAGTCGTGAAACTTCCGACTTAAAAGAAGCTGCATAGGAAATGGATTGCGGCATGTTGGCATCTTACCGAAACCACCGCACCTCCTGCGAATGCCCATGAACACGCTCGCTGCAAAAGGAAGGTGGCGCGCCCGGCAGGATTCGAACCTGCGACTTGCCGGTTAGGAACCGACCGCTCTATCCTGCTGAGCTACGGGCGCATCCGATTGCGTGCAAGGCCTTGGTGCGGCCCGGCTGAGGTGAATAGTTTAGTGGTGCCAGCCCTTGATGTCTTGGGCATGGCTCATGCTGAATGGAGCAAACACGAGCTATCGCGCAGCTCGATCTGCAGTTTGATCCAATGCGCACCTGCACCGCTTGCCCACCTCACCAGGCCTGCTAGTGTCTTCCGTGGAATCCCGGATTGGGATTTCAGCCGTCAGAGCTTGAAACACAGCCTGGCGTCACCTCAAGCGACATAGCACCGCCCGTCAAACCTGGTTGCCACCAGGCGAAGGGAGCAGGGTTTACCACCCGCATTGGTGCTAGCTCGTAGCGCTAAGTGCGTCGAGAGGCGCTTGCTCAGAGCGAGAGAGGCTTGAGCGACTAAATCGTTCGTTCGCAAATCGGGACTAAGGAGGTCCACACGCGTACTCGGGTTCATTTCTGAGGGCAGACCATACTCGTTGACCTCAAAATGGAAAATCTTCCTTGCTTACCGCCACCCTTTCTCCGAAAAGTGCGTGGAAGATGCTTCATCACAATCACTCTAAATTAATCATCGCAATTGTACTTCGAGTCAGGATACCGTCCTGGCCACTCGCGTCTTCGACCAACGCCACCGCGTAAAGGTTTTCACCTACCAAGTTCGGCGCTAAGGGTATGCGGAATTGAATATCAGCTTTCCCTGTTGCATCAAGAACTCCTCGCAGCCCTGCCTGACCCTGGGTTGCCCAAAGAACCGGACTCGGCAGAAGA
>JAJFFC010000011.1 GCA_021776795.1 Planctomycetota bacterium | reverse complement strand
ACGCAGCAACTCCAATCTCCACAATCGCTTACCACAGATGTCGGAGTTAGCGCCCCAAAAGCAAGCACCGCCCAAAAATCATAAACCCCGATCGTACACGTACTTTTCCAAACCCACTTTCACTTCCAACTTCCAACTTCCACTTCCACTTCCACTTCCAAAACCTCAAAACCTCCGGAGCCTCCCATGCGTCCCCAAGACCTCAGCAAGTTTCTGCAATCTTTTCGCAGCAAACCTTTCGGCGACGAATCCGATCCACGTGGTTTCTGGCAGCTGCTTCTGCAACACCTGGAACATCTGCAAGTCCGCAACTACGCGGCGGACACGATCCGCACCCGAGCACTCTACGTTCGCGCTTTTGCGATCTGGTGTCTCGATCGAGACATCGAGCATCCGCTGGCGGTCACCAAGCCACTCATGGAATCGTTTCAGCGTCACCTGTTTCGCTATCGCAAGGAGGACGGCGAGCCGCTCTCGTGGAAGAGCCAGAAGCTGCACCTCAGCCACCCGAAACTGTTTTTTCGGTATCTGGTCAGGATGAGTCATCTTCCTTTCAATCCGTGTGCGGACATCGAACTGCCCAGGCTGCCGAAATCGCTACCAAAAGCGATCCTGTCAGCCGACGAAGTTGAGCGTATCCTCGCTCAGCCGGACATCACCACACTCCATGGGCTTCGCGACCGAGCGATTCTGGAGACGCTGTACAGTACGGGTATCCGTCGCGCTGAGCTATGCAACCTGCGACTCGACAGCATCGACGTCGAGCGTCACACCTTGTTCGTCCACAAAGGCAAAGGGCAAAAAGATCGTTACGTCCCCATCGGCCTGCGAGCACTACTCTGGATCGCCCGCTACGTCGAAACAGCCCGCGATCGATTATTACTAGACGCCAAGGAACCGACGTTATTCCTCTCGCAGCACGGTCGTCCGTTGAACCCCGATTCACTCACCGAGTACGCCCGACATTACATCGAGTCTTCCGGCGTCAACAAGGACGGAGCATGCCACATTTTTCGTCACACGATGGCGACTTTGATGTTGGAAAACGGTGCTGAATTGAGATATTTACAAGCCATCTTGGGACACGAACGTTTGGAAACAACTCAAATCTACACTCGTGTCGCACTCCGCAAGCTGCTGGAGACTCACGCCAAAACTCATCCCGCTGAACAGCCGCCAAAACAACCTCCAGAGGAAACGCCAGAAGAACCAGAAACTCCTGAGTGACATGCGTGTGGCACGCACCTTCAGCCGTCTCTCTCGCGCGCGGGCAGGACCTACGCACGGATTCCTCTCGCCCTGTTCTCGCCCGACCAATACAATGTCGTTTGAAAGGAGGATATAGATCACGACATCGTGTCGGTTGGGGTTACTTTCCGAAGATCCTATCGGCTTCGCGGTGGGTGACACCAATGTGTCGCGGTATGTGGGAAATGGAGTGACCGCGACCACGGACCCAAGTGGGTTGATTCGACCAGGTGGTGATCAACGCCAAGACATCGTTAACCGCGGGAACGTACGTATCGCGAACGCGCTATTCGGGAATGAGACTCCCCGAAGTAGCGTCGATAACGTCGGCGGTGATCGGCCAGCAACCCAGCTGCTTGGACTGGGGCGGGACTCGGTAAGGAACGGGTTGGACGTTGATCGCGGTGGGTTCTCATCGCGGCAGCGGGCAATTATTGACCACGGAGCGAATCTCGCCCGACGAAATGAAAATCCGGCGTTTCGGCTGGGGTTTCATGATGAATTCGGGAGTCACATGTCGTTTTGCATGTCATGTCATGACAACTCGAATCCAGATTCACGCGTAAAGATGGGTGTGGCCCAAGACACGGCCAACAACTCTTGGGGCGTATTCATCGGCCGTGATTTTGCACCAATGGCAATTGATCTAGTTTTCACTGCCGGGATTGGTGCGGGGGCAAGGCGTGCCGCCGCGGTACACCACATCGTACCACGAGCTTCTGGGACGTCCCGTTCTACCCGACCATTCGCGTCAATTACCAGAGGTTCGCGCAACTTTAATGGTCGTCCCACTGCGATCGTAGACGGACAAGCTGAGCTATTCGGCCTCGTTTCCCGAGCTGGAAACGAACCATTGCGTAATATTTCAACGAGGGTTTTTGGGCGACAGTTGCCACGAGGAACACGTTTGCGACTCGTCGAAGACGGCATTCAATTGACGGAACCGGGAGGTGTTCGTAGTATTCGGGGCCTAGTCACCATGGATCAGCGAACAGTTCATATTGTCGAAGAACACATAGAAAACACCGTTTTACTTGTTGATGAACTTGGGCACGTGCTGGGTAACCCAGCTCGCTCACCGAACTATCATCATCGGGTTGCATTTCGAATGCTCCGAAACGCCGACAATGCAGGACGCGTCCGACTAACCGCCCAAGAACTTGAAGAACTGGCCTTGTCTATTGCGAGAGCGAAAATGGGACACTGACATGAAAACGCTCCAAATCTATGTGCAGAACTGGCGACTAGTATCGAGGAAATCAGACATCGCCACTTTAGTAGCGGCGTTTTCGGAACGATTCAAAACGGCTGTTAGGGGTACGGTGGCGTGTCGTGTTGACACGATCGAGTATCGCCCAAATTATGCGACGCCCATGTCATACGACGAGGTACTCTCAAGGGAAGCATGGAGTCTATGGAGTTCGGTGATTCTGAAAGTCCACGGATTCAACGACTCACCCGAGGAGCTTGAGAAGTTACTTGAAAAAGAGCTGACATGCTTCGTTCACGTCGTGGACCTGGACGCGGAAAGCAGCGTCGACGAAAACCGCCCGGACGAACGCTAGGAGTCAATTTGATTTCGGGCGTTTTTTCGTGGTCGACGGCTTCCGATCCGCTGGAAGATTCATTTGCTTTGTGAAGTGAACGCTAATTGGCTGTTACCAGAATTCGAGCTGGGCGTTGAATGCGAATCGAGTGCCGAATCGAGGTTCGGATCCGGCAGCACGACATCTTGGGCAGCAGCGACTGCCACGGCGCGGTGTAAATGTTACCGGCCGAATTCCCGTCGCATTTTTGGCCGAATTAAAACTGTATAGATTCGCGGCTTGATTTGGCGAGTTGGCCGAATTGTTGCGAAAACTGGAGAGGCTAGGGCGTACAGATGCGCCGGACGGCAGGTGCCGTTTGGCGCAGTATTCCAAGTCCCGATTGAGCTCTTTTTCCGTTGAGCCCAATCGGTGTCAGAACCTCGGCATGTCGGATAAACGAGGCCGAATAGTTTGGTTACGTGTTACCGGCCGAATTCTGATCGCACTTTTGGCCGAATTAAAACTGTATAGATTCGGGCCCCGATTTGGCGAGTTGGCCGAATTAGTGTGAAAACTGGAGAAGTCCGGACGTGCGAATTCACCCGATGCCATGTGCCGGGTGGCGCAGTACTCCAAGTCCAAGTCCGATTCGCCCTCTTCCTTGAAGACGATCGGTGTCAGAAGCTGAGTTTTCAGATGCGAGTGGCCGAACGGGTGGTCACGACGTCGAGGTCTTGTGATGCTCCTGGTGTCTCTGTAACCATTGTTCAAAATAGACGTGACCAACAAGAGTGACGCCGGCAGCGCACAAAACTCTCGCCGAACCGAGTGATGTGACCGTCTGCTATGAGACTTAGATGGAAGCGACGGTGGGGGATTCGGCGACAACCGGACCAATGTCGCTGACAACATCCTGTCGTCGACCAATATCGTCGCAAATCGCACCCCGACAAACGCTCGAGATCACGCCGATTTCGGGCGTTTTTTCGTACCCCGCGCACGAAGCGAACGGCGACGGTATGCAAACCGTTTTAAGAACCGCCTTGTCCGTGGTGGTCCATTGCATTGAGGGCTTACCAGAATTCGAGCTGTGCGTTGAACTGTGGGTCGACCGCTTCGTCGGGTTCGATGACTGCGTCTTTGGATAAAATCGATCGCCACGGTGCGGTGTAGATCTCATTAACAGTGGGCCGCCGCATTCGCCGTGTGATCCGACTCTCACCGTGACCACACTGGGAGCATTTGTTGCGGTCATCTTCAATCTCAAACTCTTCATCCGGTTCGTTATCTGGCAACTCGTCCTCCACGGGGCACCGCGAGATCCGAGTTGCTCACGAATGGCGGCCAGCGCTTCCCGGCGACGGCTATTGCCGAGATAACCGCAGTTGCGACTGACCCGCAAGCCGTTGGGCATCACGTGCTGCAGAAAACGGCCGATAAACTCCACGATCGGCAAACGCTCCGTTTTCATCGGGCCTTGGCCCCGATGGTCGCGGTAGTCTTTGTAGTAGAAACTGACGTGGCCATCTTCCATGGAAATCAAACGATCGTTCGAAATCGCCACGCGGCTGGCGTACCGAGCCAGGTAGCTAACCGTGCGGGCCATCGACTCGGATGAAAACACGTCGTCACTCGGCCTCCAGATCCCCGCCAAGCAACTGAAACTCGGCCGGGAGATTCGCAAGCAACTTCTCAAACTCGGTGCCCTCAAACGCAACGGACGCGAAGCGTTTCGTGGGTTCGTAACCGTGCCTTTGACCGAGGCGACAGGGGAACAGGTGACGGGCATCTACGGTCTCCGTCTCGACAACAAAGGCAAAGACCAACCGCAACTCACCGTCGGCCAGGGGATCTTCAATGCGGCAGCACTTCGCAACTATCGCGAGATCATCGTCTGTCGCGACTCCTTGGATGCCTGGACGTTTTGCGCAGCGGGCCACACGAACGCGGTAGCGGTTGATGGCCTCCCATGGTCGCCCGACTGGCTGCGAGGCGTGGAACGCATCCTCTGGGCTCCTGACGTCGTGCCTGGCCAGGAGTTTGTCGGCGCCGACTGGATGCGGATTCACTTTCCCGAAGGAATGAGCGTCAACCAATACGCACAACTCAATCGCCACGACGAGAACTGCCTGGGCGAACGCATCCGCGCCGCGGCTTGTATCGACGAAGTTCGTCCTGCGGCCAGCGATCTACAGGCGAAGAGCAACAGCACTCCGCAGAAGCTCCTACAGCCTCACCTACGCCAGTGTCGCTACCGCCGCTCGACATACA
>JAJFFC010000002.1 GCA_021776795.1 Planctomycetota bacterium | reverse complement strand
TGGAAGGGGTGAATGAGGTAGATTGGGTCATGTGGTGTACCTTGGCCCGCAAGGGGCGTTGATGAATGTGGTAGTTGGTCAACACCAAGGCTACACTGCACTTGCTCACAATTCACGAAACACAACATTTGACAATAACTCCATAGGCACTCGATAATAGAACTTGGTTCCCTTCTCTTTGAGCATTAAGCTGGCTGAATTATTTCTGCCCAAGTACCTATCTGCTACGGGAAGCCCTGTGATATTCAGCCAACCAACCTCCATTCGGACTCTGACGTCCCCTTCCTCTGGCACAGAGACCCAATGGCTGAGGGTGGGTTTTCCACTATATGACCAGGCTGAGAAAGAGCGACTCCCTGCCCTACAGAACCTCAATTCATTGGGGATTAATCCTCTATAGATTCCATCTTCATCGCATTGGCCACTAAACCCATAGCGCCATTCCTCATCATCTACATTTTCATAAAAGTAAACAACGGCTCCTGGCACGGGTTTTCCGCTTAGAGTTAATACGGCAACATTGGTTCTGTTCATCACCTGAAGTTGGAAAGGAACTTCCGTCAACTCACCTTGTACAACTCGGAATTGAATATTTCCGGCATACGGAACAGAGCGATCAAATAGGGTCAGCGCATACTCCCCTGGAGGCAGGGGTAACTCCACCCTGTCGACAGTGGCTTTCCCTTTCGCGTTCACCAAATCCGACCCACTCGAAGCCTGGAGCGATTGACTTGAGCCAATCATTTCAATGAGGTACTCCCAAGGATGGCCGCTGAGGCCTTCAGCAAGAAGAGCGACAGTTCCAGTTGCAATTTCTGGAATTCGCAACACCTCTCCATCTGTGATTTCAAATGCCGCCAAGATTGCGCCAGATTCTTTCGCGCGAACAATCAGGCAAGAGTCTTCGCCATACCAGCCACCGGAAATACTCATTCCTCCGAGAACCTGCTCCTTGTCACTCGGAGTCTTCCATGCAAGTTCATTGATTGAAGGCTGAGCTCCAAAGAGTGCTTTCCTGTTATCAGGTATCCAAGCAGCAGCAATTGCGAACTCGAAATTGGAAACGTCATTACTCCCAAACTCGATTGCAAATTGAGCTCTCCCAACTGCGACCCTTGCCTCCGAATCGTTTTCGGCAAAGCGGACTCTCTCATAAAAAGTCCAATTCTCTGGACTCTTCGCCTGGATTCGCACAACCTTATCTCCCAGGGAATTGGTATCAAAAGGAAAATGCAGGATGCCCTTCTCGTCCGAAGTGGTATTCGTAATCGCCTTTCCTCTGCCCAACCCAATAATGGCAGCATGAATCCCTGGCATTGGCTTCTCAGAAGCATTGACCAGCTCAATAGATTTATCGCTGAATTGAGGAGCCATGGAAGTCCTGCGCATATAGATTTTGTCGCCAATGCATGCCGGAGCAGCAAGGGGAATGATGGTTTTCCCTGCAACATGGTTTGCGTTGATTTGAGTGGGGCACCAAAAAGGCCAGCCTTGCAGCCAGACACCCTCACTTGTCCACGTCGACTTCAAGTGGGGACGAAGAATCCTAAATAATTCCAGCTCTAATGGTTTCCTAGGATTCTCTTCCAGATTTAGGGACTTGCTAAATATCCATTCCTCCCTGTCGAGGGTAGTCTCAACAACAATTCCTGGATCTCTTCGTAAAAGGTACTCATTCGATGCCGAAGCATCTGCAATTATTGGAATATAGCCGTCACTAAAAACAGCAAAAATGCGTGGTACCTCTAAGCGTGAAACGTGCGCGCCTCCAGCAAGGTCGAATAAGTGAATTTCATGATTGGAAGAAACAACCACTCCAGAAGTAAGCTCCTGTCCGGTCTCGAAATCTCTCAGAACTATCGAAGCAGACTCCTCTGCTCCACTCGGTCCAACGCCATCAATCAAAGGGGCCCGCTCTATCTCAGGCGATATTCGCGCCTGTTCCGGCAACCTGATTTCCTCGGCCCCTTCTCTAGCTCTTAGGATCTGCCCAGCCTCTCCTTCCGAAGCGTGATTCGAGCTGCACGCAATTCGAAATAGGACTAGAGCCAAGGCCGAAACAAAAAGTATCGACCAAATGACTTTGTTCTTCATGACAAACTATTCAATTGGCGGAAGCCCATCTCAAATGAGGGCAAAAAACATCTAGCGCCAATGAGGCAACCCAAGGGATTGACTCAGAGAAGGCGCAAAGACTAATCTAACACTCTACACGCACTCGGGCGTCAAGCACGCAAGACTCTTTGCTTTCCCAGGCGGCCAGATAAGGGTTGAGGTCGAACTCGGCGATTTCGGGGTTGTCGGTGAGCAAGCGGCTGAATCTCATTTTACTTTGACCAAAAGTCGGCGAAGAACAGATTGACTCCTCTTGCAATCTTGTTATGGTATAAATATGAGTATAAATAACCTATTTCTTGCCGCCGCACTTACTGGACTCTTTTCATTTGCTCCGACTATTCCCTTTGATGAACAGGCTGCTGCGTGCAAGTGTGCTACCCAGTTTCTTGGAACGGATGTAGATACAGATGGAACTCCGTTGCCCAGCTCCGCCTTAGTCAATGAATCTGGCTGGGTGGTCAATGGTTCCGTGACCTGGGAAAATCTCGAATCCATTAAGGGGACGTGCGCAGTTGCGGAAACTGCTTGCTCGACTGCAAACAAATGCATTTTTCAGGCTGACATTACATTCTCCATCTCTTCTTACACTGGCCCTGCGGGCTCTGGTTCTCCTGACCAGTCCGTCGCAGGTCCTGAGTCATGGGATTTAACTGGCAACTCCTCCACTGGATGGAGCGGAACAACAACAATGCCCATTCGGGTGAGTAACCTGGGATGTGGCGACAATACCACCCGAACTGTTCAAATTCTGGATACAAATAGCACCGTAATGGCAACTGCAAACCTAACCCTTAAATGCAAGCAGTGTCCAGTTGGCGGAGGCGGCTCTTGATGCGGTTGACCAGACTCTTTTTACTTCTACTCGTAATTGGTTTAGCCATTTGGTTGATTTGGTTTAATCCAGGAGGACAACCGAATCTTCTGAGCAGTCAATCGAGAGACGTTGACGAGGTCAATGATTACCCCAATCATGGCATTAGTATTCACAGGACCTCCGAATCATTAGATTTGGATGAAGAAGACACTGCTTGGGGAACTCGGCCAGACTTGCGCAAAGCAACTAGGGCGGCCTTTCGGAGAATTCACTTTGAAGAGGGCGGAGAAGAACGAGCTCTGCAAAGCCAAGAACAAGCCATTCAGAATCCCAATGGCCAAAGACGATTGCATTGGCTCCTTGAAGAGCCTATGCGAATGGAATCCCTGGGGATGATTGCTGTGGAGAACATTGACGGCCTACTCGTAGATCTACTGAGCTTCGGGAGAACCACGATTAGCAATACGCTCACACAGCAGAGGTTGCATTTTCAGGAAATGAGCCGCGCAATCGAAGCAGGACAACCCTACTCGGTGGCAGATGGCATGGCTTTCAATGCCCTCAACTACCCGCCAGAATCCTATGTCCATCGATTTACTGGTGCCTCAGCTGAAGATTTATCTCCACAAGCATGGATGGACCTAGGCAGAATTCGTGACCGACATCTTCGCCAAGAGGCTTTGCTCTACCAAGAAGAATCACTTATGGAATTTTCAAAGCGAGAGGCCGCCCTGGAAACCGGGATAACGTTCCCAGACTCCACCAGGCTTGGATGGCGAAAAATTTTGCCTGAATATGATCGCCTTGAACTTGAGAGGGAACAGAACAGAGAGCAGTACCTGGAAGCGATACGCACCTACTTACTCCTGAATGGCTTTCCCTCAGCCGGGGATCAGTGAGTCCCTAAACGCACTCGCGCGTCGAGCACGCACGACTCTTTGCTGACCCAGGCGGCCAAGTAGGGGTTGAGGTCGAACTCGGCGATTTCGGGGTTGTCGGTGAGCAAACGACTCAGGCGTAGCAGCGTGTCGACGAGTTGTTCTTCGTCGACTGGAGGCTTGCCGCGCGCGCCGCGGAATAGGGCTTTGGCGCGGACGCCTTCGACCATTTCGCGCGCATCGGTCGGGTCGAGTGGATGCAGGCGGAACAGCACATCTTTGAACACCTCGACATGCACGCCGCCCAAACCGAAAGCGAGCATGCGCCCGAACTGCGGGTCGGTCGCCGCACCGAAGAAAGTTTCGATGCCCTCCGAGCGCATCGACTGCATGAGGATTTTCATCTGCGGACATTCCCTACGGAAGGTGTCCTCGAGTTGGTCGTAGGCGTCGAGTAATCCTTCGCGATCGCGAATATCGACCAACACGCCGCCGCGATCGGATTTGTGTACCACGTCTTCGGCCTCGACCTTCATCACTAAGGGGAAGCCAAGTTTGCGCGCCGCCTGTAAGGCTTCGTCGCGATTGCTCACCACTTTGCTCGGCACCATTGGGATGCCGTAAGCGGTAAAGAGCTCTTGCAGTTCCTGGCCTTGGAGTAGATTGCGGCCGTCCGCAAGCGCGCCTTCAATCACGCGCCGTGCTTGCGCGCGCTTCACGCGGAATTTCGGCAAAGGCAACTCCGGGCGTTGGTGCAGTTGTTGCAACTGATGCAAGCCAGCTAGAGCTTGGGCGGCGAACTCAGGGAAGCGGTAGTTCGGCACACCACCCTGGGCAAGGATCTCTGCGGCGTCTTCGCCTTGCGATTTACCCAGTAAACAAGCGACCAAAGGCTTATCACTTTGCTCGGCATGCTTGACGAACACGCGCGCAACCTCGGCCGAGTCGATCATGACTGGCGAGACGAAAATCGCGAGGACCATGTCCACGTGGTCGTCGGCAAGAACGACATCGAGTGCCTTGTCATAACTTTGGGCGTTGCCGCTCGCAATCAAGTCCACCGGATTGGCCACCGAAGCTTCGGGTGGCAGGAAGCGCTTGAGCTTGCGCGCCGATGCCGGTTGCAAGTCCCCCACTTCTAAGCCTTGCGCGAAGCAGGCATCGGTCGCCAAAATCGCAGGGCCGCCGGCATTGGTCACAATGCCTACGCGCGGACCTTTCGGGAACTTGCCGGTTTGCGCCGCCGAAGCCAGGGCAAACAAATCTGCCATCGAGTTCAGGCGCAACACACCGCATTGGTTCAGCAAACTATCCACCGCAGCTTCAGAACCAGCCAAAGATCCGGTGTGACTAATTGCTGCTTCGGCACCACGGGCGGAGCGTCCGGATTTCACCACCAGAATCGGCTTCTGTCGCGACACGCGGCGCGCGGTGGCAATGAATCGTTCGGGGGCGCCGAATGCTTCGAGGTACATCAAGATTTGTTGACAACGCGGGTCTTCTGCCCAATAGTCGAGCAAGTCAGACGGGGCGACGTCGGCGCGGTTACCTACACTTGCGAACATGCTCACACCCAAACCGAGTTGGCGCGCGTCGGCCAAAATCGCTTCGCCGAGCGCACCCGACTGCGAAAGGAACGCGGCGCCACCTGCTGATGGTGTACTTGCAGCAAAAGAAGCGTTCATGGCGAAGGCAGGGTCCGTGTTCACCACACCCATGCAGTTCGGGCCAACCACGCGCATGCCAGCTTTGCGGCATACCTTCATCAGGTCTTCTTGGCGCTTACTGCCTTCGCCACCAACTTCGGCAAAGCCTGCGGTAATCACAATCAGAGCCTTCACGCCTTTGCGCGCGCAGTCCTTCGCCGCGGCCAACACTAAGGGCGCAGGTACGGTGATGACCGCAAGATCCACGGCATCGGGAATCGCCGAAACTTTGGGGTAGCAATGCATGCTATGGACAACGTCGGCCTTGGGGTTGACCGGATACACACGTCCGGTGAATCCACCCAAAACGAGATTGCGCACAATCTCATGGCCGATTTGATAACGCTTGCGACTGGCGCCGATGACCGCAATGCTTTGCGGACGGAAGATTGCGTCGATGGAACGGAGTTCAGCTTTGTTCACGGAGCACCTCCTGCAGGTGCTTGGCCACGGCTTGTTTGACCTGTTCCATGTCGGGAGCTTGGCCGTGGCGGGCGCGCTCCATGGAGGTCATGAGGTCTGGCTCTAGGCCGCAGGGGTCGAAGCGACGGAACCAAGACAGATCGGTGGACACATTGAGCGCGATGCCGTGGTAGGTCACCCACTTGCGCACCGCCACGCCAATGCTCGCGACTTTATGGCCATCAATCCAACACCCGGTGTTGCGTGGATCGCGGCTGGCCGGTAAGTCGAAAGAAGACACCGTGCGAATCAACCCTTCTTCCAGCGCATGCAGATAGGCGTGTAAATCGCGCGCTTTGTCATGCAGCTTGATCAAAGGGTAAGCCACCAGTTGGCCAGGGCCATGAAAGGTGGCTTTGCCGCCGCGCGAGATCTCATGCACCGGCAAGCCAACGGCGGAATAGGCTTCGGCGCCTGCGCCACGACCGACGGTTAAGACCGGGTCGAACTCGGCAAGGAGTAGATGGTCCGGCGCGTCGTCGGCAACAATGCGATCGACTAACTCGAGCATGAGTTTGTCGGCATGTTCGTATGTCGTCCGACCCAGGTCGAGGACCTGGAGGTCGTCGGAGCGACTGAAGCGCATGAGACTTGCCTATCGTTTGTAGATCGCGTGCGGCGACATCTTGTGGACGTCTTCGCAAGCTTCCATGAACACTTCCGACAAGGTCGGGTGCGGGTGGATGGTCAGCGTGATGTCTTCGACACTCAAGCCGCCTTCGATCGCCAAGGATGCCTCGGAGATTAGGTCCGTCACACTTGGACCAACCATGTGCACACCGAGAACGGTGTCGTCTTTGGCATCGGCGATGACTTTGACCAGGCCATCGGTGGCGTGCATGCTCATGGCGCGACCGTTGGCGCCGAAGTTAAACTTGCCGACCTTGTAGTCGATGCCTTTCTCTTTGCACTCGGCTTCGGTCATGCCCACCCAAGCGATTTCGGGGTCGGTGAAGATCACCGCAGGGACCACTTTGTAATCCCAAGCCACGCCGGGCTGGCGGGTGATGGCACCGGCGGCCACCAAACCCTGCGCACTACCTTTGTGCGCGAGCATGGGGCCGTGGGTGATGTCGCCGACGGCGTAGACATGCGGAGTTTTGGTTTGGCACTGCGCGTCGACTTCCAGGAAGCCGCGCTTGTCTGGCTTCACGCCGACGTTTTCCAAACCAATGTCTGAAGTCATCGGGCGACGACCCACGGTGAGCAGGATGGCGTCAGCCTCGAAGGTCTGTTCCTTGCCCTGGACATCTGCAGTGACGGACACGCCATCGGCGGTCTTCTTCCAGCTCTTGGCTGCAGACTTAGTGTGGATCTTGATGCCGGCCTTCTTGGCTTTGCGCGCCACGACCTTGACCAACTCCGGGTCGGTGCCAGGCAGAATCTGGTCCATGAATTCGACCACAGTGACTTCGCAGCCGACCTGCGCGTAGAACATGCCGAGCTCCATGCCGATCACGCCGCCGCCAATCACGAACAGGCGCTTGGGCAGTTCCTTCGGCGAAAGCGCCTCGGTGCTCGACCACACATGCTCGCCAAATTCGAAACCAGGAATCGGTGCTGGCTCGGAACCAGTGGCCACCACTAGGTCGGTGCAGTTGATGGTCACTTTGCCTTCGGCAGTTTCGACCTCAATCGTGCTCGCGTTCTTAATCGTGCCGCGGCCTTTGACCCACTCAATCTTGCGCGACTTGAACAACATGCCGACGCCACCGGTGAGCTTCTTGACAATGCCGTCTTTCCACGCAATCAGCTTGGACAGGTCGAGAGTGGGCGCTGCAACGGTGAAACCCATGTCGGCGGCATGCTTGGTCGACTCGACGAAGTGGCCGGCGGAGATGAGCGCCTTGGAGGGGATGCAGCCCCAATTGAGGCAGGTGCCTCCGAGATTGTCCAGCTCGACGCAGACGACCTTCTTTCCTTGGTCAGCGGCGCGAATGGCGCATACGTATCCGGCCGGGCCCGCGCCCAGCACGACGACATCAGTTTGGATGGTCGACATGGCGGTGTTGTTGCTAGGTCGCCGCGGCGCTCGAGGCCTCCAGATGGGGCATGGCGCGGTGAGGCGAGCCTGAAATGATAAAAAAACTGGGTGTCGCGGCGGCTAGAACCGCGTCATATTTGCAGGAGGAAGGCTTCAGCCTCCCCCGCCACCATGAAATCCTTCGCGCTTCTCCTCCTTGCCAGCCTGTTGGCGCTCAGCTGTAGCCAGTACCAGCGCTACGGCACTCCTCAGGAAGCTTCTCGGCCCTCCCAGGTCGCCGCAATCCCGCAAGTGAGTTACCAAGTGTGGCAAGGGGATGAACTCTTAGGCAAGAACCAGCTGCTCTCTCAGGGGGTGGTTTCCTTTTCCACTGGCCTTTCGGAAGCGGCCGCCCAAGAGCTGGGTTTGGTACTCGCCATGGCGGCCACTCAGCTGGATTCTTCTGGTTTCCAGGCCACTTGGACCCTCTCCGACCTACAGGGAGAACTGGGGCAATGGTCCACTTGCGCGGAAGCGCCATATGATTGGATTTTCAGTTGCCCAGCCCGTTCAGGGCCAGCTTTCGCCATTTTCTTCTCATTCGAGCCCCATTGGCAACCGTAAATGAAAGGTCTAATCATGTGTGTTCTCGCAGCAACTGCTCTGCTCGGCTCAAGTGTGAGCTGTGGCATCGCCACCAGCCCAGGCGCCCCCCCAGGCACCGGACTCGATATCCATTTCGAGGTGCGTGAAGGCCAAGAATTGCTCCTCGACAGCCGCGTGAAGGGCCAGCGCAAGCGCGAGCTCACCTTGTTTGGGGTGCCAGACCCCGAATCAGGCCTGCAAATGCGCTACCAAATCTACGGCGATTACAGCCCCGGGCCAACCTATTTCGGCACCCTGAAGGTGGATCAGGGCCGCGGAGACCAAAATCAAGAATTTGTGGTCGAACATGAGCTCGGCGAATGGGAGTTAGCCCCGGAACTACAAGGCATCTGGGATTTGCAAACACTTACAACAGAGGGCAAAAACCTCTCTTTCCGCGTGAGCTTGCGCAAAGATTTAGCAAGCCTTTCGCCACCCCGCCTGCGTAGCCGATAAACATCGAAGCAGGCAAACCCCCTGCTAAGTACCCCCGATGTTCAAAACCCTTCTACCTTGGCTGGCCATCTCCGCCATCCTCCTGACCTTGTTCCTCCTGCCCAAGTTTCCGGGCAAGTCCGTCGCGGCCTTGACCCCGAGCAACGCCTGGGATCACGGCATGACTATCCTCCAAAACGACGAGGTCTCCACCGAGAGAGAGACCTTAGCCGAGGAGCTTTTGCACAGTACCACCGCCTTTGCCGCTCCAAAGGGAGTGGACCAGGACACCGTTGCCGTGCTTCAGGCCATGGAAACCGCCGCTGGGACTCACCAACAGGAGTTGCAGGCAGCGCTACTTGCTGCTGCCTTGCACGAGCTCGAGCGTCAGGGCTAGGCCCTAAGCCAGCTTCGCCTGGAGACCCTCGTCCAATGCGGCGAGGAACTCTTCGGTAGTCAAGAAGGGGGTACCTTCCCCTACCAAGAGGGCGAGGTCTTTGGTCATCTTGCCGGCTTCGACAGTTTCCACGCAGACCTGTTCGAGTGACGTGGCGAAATCGGACAGTGCCTGGTTGCCATCGAGCTTGGCACGGTGCTCTAGACCGCGCGTCCAAGCAAAGATGCTGGCAATCGGGTTGGTCGACGTTTTGCCACCTTGTTGGTGCACGCGATAGTGCCGAGTGACCGTACCGTGTGCCGCTTCCGCTTCTACGGTTTTGCCGTCGGGAGTCATCAGCACACTGGTCATGAGACCGAGTGAACCAAAACCTTGGGCGACGGTATCGGATTGGACATCGCCGTCGTAATTCTTACACGCCCAGATGAAGCCGCCGTTCCATTTCAATGCGGCGGCGACCATGTCATCAATCAGACGGTGCTCATAATGAATGCCAGCTTCTTCAAAGGCGGCTTGGAAGTCTTGCTCAAAGACCTCTTGGAATAGGTCCTTAAAGCGGCCATCGTAAGCCTTGAGAATGGTGTTCTTGGTACTGAGGTAGACCGGCCACTTGCGCTTGAGGCCAAAGTTCAAGCACGCCTTGGCGAAACCGCGAATGGAATCGTCGAGGTTGTACATGCCCATGGCCACCCCACTACTGGGGAAATCAAAGATTTCATATTCCGTGGGCTCGCTGCCATCCTCTGGCGTAAAGGTCATGGTCAACTTGCCCTTACCGGGAACCAGGAAATCGGTCGCGCGATATTGGTCACCGAAGGCATGACGGCCAATCACCATCGGCTGTTCCCAGCCGGGGACGAGCCGCGGCACATTGCTACAAATGATGGGTTCGCGGAAGACGGTGCCGCCCAAAATATTGCGGATGGTGCCGTTGGGAGAACGCCACATTTTCTTCAAACCAAACTCCTCGACTCGGTCTTCATCGGGAGTAATCGTTGCGCACTTCACGCCGACGCCGTACTTCTGAATGGCGTGCGCGGCATCGATGGTGATTTGGTCATCGGTTTCGTCGCGAGACTCCATCCCGAGGTCGTAATACTTCAAGTCGATGTCCAAATACGGCAAAATCAAGCGGTCCTTGATAAAGGCCCAAATGATGCGGGTCATCTCATCGCCGTCGAGTTCGACGACTGGATTTTGTACGGGGATTTTGGCCATGATGGGTTGGCGTTTCGGGGGAGAGCGGGAGCAGCGCCAAAGCGCCGCCAGGGAGGGAGCACGTTATCACGGCCTCGCCCTACAATCAGTGACAATGGACCTTCTTGCTGGTGTCCCTCGTGGGATTTTTTCCCTCGGCCTAAAGCTCGCACTGTTGACTGCGATGGTAGCGCCACTGGCTGCGACGGCATCTCCCTTGTTGATCCAAAATGGAGATCAAGCGGGAGAGAGCCAGCCCATGTTGGACCGCCAATGGTGGGTTCCCCCCACTCCAGCACTGTCCCCACAGGAAGCGCTCGCGCGCTTTCAGCTGCCTCCTGGCTATGTGATTGAAGCGGTCGCCACCGAACCTCTGGTGCAGGACCCGGTCGATGTCGCCTGGGATGCCCAAGGACGTTTGTGGGTGGTGGAAATGAACCAGCTCATGCTCGATGCCGATGCCACCGATGAGCTCGAGCCTAATTGCAATATTGTCATTCTGTCGGATGAAGATGGCGACGGCATTTTCGACAAGCGCAAGGTCTTCCTCGACAAGCTGGTATTGCCGCGCTCCATCTGCTTTGTTCCTGGTGGCGTAGTTGCGATTTTGCCTCCGCAAATGGTGTTCTTGATGGACCGCGACGGTGACGATGTCGTCGACCATCGTCAAGTGCTCGCCGATGGGATGACTGCTGGCTTGAACAACCCCGAACATGCACCAAACTCTTTAGTGCTCGGCATGGACAACTGGTTGTACGTCGCCAATCATGGCCGGAGGTATCGCCAGATTCAGGGCAAATGGGTCAGCGAACCTAGCGCACGCGGAGGGCAATGGGGGCAGTCCCAAGATGAATGGGGTCGATTGGCGTTTAACTACAACTCTTCGGCAGTGCACGTCAATGTTTTGCCGCCTACCGCTGCCGTGCGCAATCCGGCCTTGGGGCGGTCGCCGGGTGTGAACATAGCCACCAGTTCCGATCGACGCGTATTCCCTTCGCGGATCAATCCTGGAGTCAACCGTGGCTATCGCAAGGGAACTCTACGTGAAGACGGGCGCCTGGCGAACCTCACTGGCGCATGCGGGCCGACTTGGTTTACCGGCACCGGATTGGCCGCAGAAGACCGTGGCCGTTTGTTTAGTTGTGAACCCTGCGCCAATGTAGTGCAACGATTTGACGTTCATGAGAGCGCCGGGAACATCAAATCGACTCTGATGCTCGAGGATGGAAACCCAAGGCTCGACTTTCTAACGTCAAGCGACGAACGCTTCCGCCCGGTCAATTTGCGCGTCGGCCCCGACGGTGCGCTCTATGTTGTAGACCTGTACCGCGGCATCTTGCAGCACAAAGTGTTCATGACTTCCTTCCTGCGCCGCCAAACCGAGGAGCGAGGGTTGGGCGATCCAACTGGCTTGGGAAGGATTTGGCGTATCCGACATGTGGATGGGAAAGCGGCAGAACCGAGCACGCTTGCAGGTCTCACGCCTGGGGGACTCATCGAGCAACTGAGTAACACCAACGCGTGGCAGCGGCGCACCGCACAACGATTGTTGGTCGAGAAAGGATTCGAAGATCCGTGCTCGGATTGCACCGAGCTCGAAGATTGCAATTGTTTCCTGTTTCACTTGCAGGCACTGCAAGGCATGGATGCCGGTGAATCTAAGGTCGGCAACCCCGTCAGTTTCGTTTCTCGAGCTCACGCTATGTGGACCTTAGATGGTTTGAGCTCCGTTCCTCACGGAATCATCGAGGAAGTGCCTAGCCAAAGCCTAAGAAGGGATCTCAGCATAGGGCCCTCCATTTGGCGTCAACAGGTACTGCGGAAGAATGAAGAGTACTTGGACTCTCGGGAGGTTTTGCAAACTGTCGCCTCCGCTCCAATCCTCGATGACCCGGCCTACCGTTGGCAACTTGCCTTGACTCTAGGGACTTCGCCATTACCAGAAGCGGTACCAGCACTACTCAACCTTTCGCGCGAGCACCCACAGGACAAGCGTTTGCGCGATTGCATTCTGGTCGGCCTAGTCGAGCGCGAGGATGACGCCATTGCCTACCTGCTGTCCCAATCTCCACAGCACCATTGGCAACAGGAGCGCCAATCCACGCGCGAACTCTTTCAGGAGCTTTCGCGCTGCATCATGCGCCGGCATCGAGAATCAGATGTCCTTCGCCTTTTGCAATGGGCGACGCAGCTGGCGCCAGCCTGGCAGGGTCAGGCGATGCTGCAAGGAGCCGTTGCTGGATTACCTTCGAGCCTGCCGCACAAGAACTACCGCTTTGTCCATGCGCAACCAATGGGATTGACCACACTGGCCGAGCGTCTTGCAAGCGGCGAAGATATCGGCCTGAACCCAAAAGAGGTCGAGCGACTGACCACTGGCATCGTTTGGGATGGCGCGCCGTTGCCGAAGGTAGACCAAGCAGACCTAGTTGCCGTCGCCAACCGCGGTCGCCAGCTCTACGCGCAAAGTTGCGCAGCATGCCATCAGGAAAATGGTCGAGGCCAGCGCGGCTTAGCTCCCCCGCTTGCCGGATCGGAATGGCTGGATCTTGAGGACGAACGACTGGCCGAGATTGCCCTGTTCGGTTTATCCGGTCCGATTGAAGTTGCCGGAGAAGCCTACGACCTCAGCATGCCAGGCTGGTCGAGTTACTCCGACGAAGAACTTGCCGCCATTCTCACCTACATCAAGAAAGAGTGGTCGTCGGAGCCGAAGTTAATCCCCGCCGCAATGGTGGCCGAAGTGCGCGCTCAAGGGCCGCCCCAATAACAAAAGCGCTCAGGGCAAACGCTGAATCGTTAAGCCGCGCCACCAGACATCGGTCTTGGCGCCACCATGCACCTGCAGCGCAATATGCCCTTCGGCATCGGCATCGTCGTGGAAATCGGCACACGCCACACCGTTGACCCAGGTCTGAATATGATTGCCCACGCAACGGATGCGGTAATGATTCCAGCCGTCGACATCGAAGGCCGCGCGCGCATCTTCCTTGCCCACATTGGAATCGAGCCACCCGCGCCGTCCTTCATCGTATAAGCCACCGGACCAGGCGCGCTCGCTGGGATCGACTTCGATTTGATAACCAAACACGCGGTCGTTTTCGGCATCGTAATGAGAACGAATCTGAATCCCGGAGTTCCCGCCCTCGATCTTGACTTCGACGTTGAGCTCAAAGTCTCCATAGGACTCCTGGCTCACCAAAAAGGAGTTGCGTGGCAGACCACGGCCGATGCCATGAATCACGCTGTTGGATTCTTCGAGAAACTCAGCACTTCCGGCCACAAACCACGGCGACTGCGCCTGCCCATGAAGAGCCGACGGTTGCTGGCAGGCGGCAAAAGTCAGGAGCAAGCCGGCGCTAAGCCAAGCTAGGGGAGAAACGCGGAAAGTAGGCACCATGGGTATCATGAGGAGCAGCTTGGCCTCCAGCGTACGCCAAGCCACGACCAGATTCGCCCATGATTCAGTACCAAGGTTCCGTCTATCGTCCGCCGAGCGAGGCCGACAGTTTGATTTTGCAGGCCACCTTGGGCTGCAGCTGGAACCGCTGCACCTTTTGCGGGATGTACCGCGACAAGAAGTTCCGCGTGCGCAAGCTCGAGGAGCTGCAGAAGGAAATCGCCTGGTACGACAGCCAGTTTGGCTCGCCGCGCAAGGTTTTCCTGGCCGATGGCGACGCCCTGATGGCCAAGGCCTCCTACCTCGAGGACCTGCTGCTGGAGCTCAAGCAGACTTGGCCAGACCTGCGCCGCATCAGCTGCTACGCCAGCCCCCAGTCTCTCGATGTGCGCACGGTGGATGAAATGGCTCGCTTACAAGAGCTAGGGCTTGTCCAATACTACCTAGGTATCGAATCGGGCGATGATCAAGTCCTCGAAGACCTCGACAAAGGCGTCGATGGCGAAGAGATGGCACGCGTCGCCAATAAGGCCCATGAAGCAGGTGTCCGCCTCAGCACCATGATTCTGCTTGGCGCCGGTGGCCGCGCCCGAAGTCGCGAGCATGCCCTAGCTTCGGCAAAGGTCGTCAATGCCATCCAGCCGCGCTTCGTTTCGACTCTGGTCATGACTCCAGTTGAGAACACTCCCCTATTCGAGGCCGATGCACGCGGCGAAGTCGAGCACCTCAGTCCGATCGAGCTCGCCGCCGAGTTGCGCACTTTCCTCGATGCCCTCGACCTGCGCGCGACCGTGTTCCGCTCTAATCATGCCAGCAATTATCTGGCGCTCGCCGGCACGCTGCCGAAAGATCAAGCTGCCCTAGTCGCGGGCCTCGACCAAATCCTGGCTCACCCAGAGAACGCGCCCTTCCGCCCGGATTGGTTGCGCGCGCTTTAGTCCGCTTGCATCAATTTGTTTTCTTCGCGTGAAGCCAGGTCATCCAGCGACCCCGGCCGCGGCGGCCCTGAATGGAGAAGCCGTACCTTTGGAGCTCTGCCTCGAGTTCGGGCAAATCAAAACGATCTTCCGCCGGATGCTCCATCCACCGTCCCCACAAAGGGTGTTCCACAAAGCCGCGCAAACTCTCGGCAAGGAATAAGCTGCCGCCTGGTTTGAGGACTCGCGCGACTTCTTCCAAGGCCGCACGCCAATTTTCAACATGGTGCAAGACTTGGAAGGACATCACGGCGTCGTAGCTTGCGCCCCCACCGGGGATTGCGGTGGCTTCTCCCTGCCACAACTGCACCGACGGCCGACGCGAAAATAATCCATGACGCGTCAAAGTCTGCCGCGCTGTGGTCACCATTTGCGGATCAGGATCGAAGGCATGCACTTCCTTCGCACCCATGAGTTCATAAGCCGCTGCCACGCCATGGCCGCAGCCGCAACCGATTTCCAATACAGTTTGCTCCGTGAAATCAGCGCCAAGGCTTCTCCATCGTGAGACGTCCCAGCGACGCAACACTTGCCGACGCAGCCCGCCGGAAACCAATCGACGTTCAAATGGATTCAGGAGCACTGCGCTCGCCTTAGTAGTCGATGGTTTCGTAATTCGCGGCGAAGCGCCCTAAGTTCAGGGTGCCGGCGAACATCAGCACTAAAAGCAGCACCAACTGCAGCACTCCCCAGCGCAGAGCCATACGCTCGGTCTTCAGCTCTTCGGCTCGGGCCCAAATGTGCAGATAAGCCAAGGGAGGCAGTAGCGCGAACATGGCAAACAGCTTTTCACCGCGGCGCCACAACAGCGCGATGGCTTGCACTTGATAAACCACGCAGCCCAGCGCCAGGAACCCGGCCAGCCAAACCGAAGCGGGCGCGAGCCAAGAATCTTCAGGAACGTCAATTTGCATCCCCAATAGGTTCAGCAGCACGAATAGCCAGACTGCCATCAGGAAATGCCAATAGCTCGCATGATTGTGCAATCGTGAAGCCAAGGACCTTTCGTCTACCCCAGCCTTCACGCTACTCATGGCGACCAGGGTGTAGATCAATCCTCCGACCACGTGCAAGGCATGCAGCACCGTCATGAGATAGAAGTTAAAGGCGTACATCGGATGTACCCCCGCGCCGGTTTCCATCTTCAACAGGGTCCACCAGTTCCAGCTTTGACCCGCCAAGAACAATAGCCCAAGACCAAAACAGGCACGCAGAAGGAGCGGCCGCGAAGTGGTGGCACGCCGAGCCTTTTCCGCCCAATAACTTAGGAGTGGCAAGAGCGCACTCGTCGGCCAAAGTCCCCAAGGCAGTCCGGGAGCAGCACCATCTGCGCCTTCGCGCCCAGTATCGCGGAAGTACCAACCGCAGAACAAGGTGGCTAAAAAGAGAGCCGCCAGGGACGCGAGCAATACGCGAAGTCCCAGGCGGCTGGTACTTTCCGGCGAAGCTCCACCGCGTGGAGCGGCCAGTGCTTCGCCTGAAGTGTTCATGATTTACTGACTAATCGTCATGTTGTCACGCACCCAGGCATTGATGTCTGCGTTGTACTCATTAGAGTCCAAGAATGTGAAGGCCAAAAACAGGCCCACAAACAGAACCGAGAACAAGAAAATCATGCCAAGGAATGGCTTGTCGTACTTGAGGTGCATGAAAATCAGGCACACCAAGGTGGCTTTGCAAGTGGCAATGACCATGGCCAGAGCCAAGTCGAAGCCCGCGAAAGTCATTTGCCCGGTGATCACGGTCAAAATCGTGAGACCGACCAGCGTAAAGAAGACGGCAAACAGCAGCTTCAGCGGGACCGGATGGGCAAGCCCGTGGTCGTCGTGAGCGTCGTGGTTATGTGAGGAGTCGGCCATGTTCAGCTGATGAGGTAGAGCAGCGGGAAGAGGAAGATCCAGATGAGGTCAACCAGGTGCCAGTACAAGCCACCGAAGTCGATGGCGCCGAAATGGTCCGGCCCGAACTCTTTCTTCATGGCTCTCAATAAGAGCCAAGTCAGAAGGATCATACCGATCAACACGTGAATACCGTGGAGACCAGTGAGGCAGAAGTACACCGCGAAGAACAGGCCGAGGCGCTGGCGGAAGACCGGATCGAGATCCTTCACGGCCACGAGCTCGCCGTCGCCGTTCCAAGCGTGGGAGTGCTCCTTCATCGTCTCGGAAATGTCGGCGGGGTCTGCCTTGAAGATGGAGTCGACGTGACCGCCCCACAAAGTTCCTTCGTGGAACTTGTGACTGTACTCCACGTACTTAATGCCCATAAAGCCACCGGCGCAAGCGAGGGTCAGCAGCAAGTTGATGCAGAGCATCTTGTGCTGGCCGAGCATGGCGTTGCGCACGCCCCAAGCAACCGTCAGCGAGCTGAACAGCAGGACGATCGTGTTGATGGCACCAAGGTTGGTGTCGAGGTACTGCGAGGCAAACTGGAAGACCTCGGGGTACTGGGCGCGGTACATGGTGTAAGCCACGAACAACGCGCTGAAGAACAGCACTTCGGTAAGAAGGAAAGTCCAGATGCCGAGCTTGCCGGAGCCGTATTGCTGCTCCAGAGTCTCAAAGTGGTGCGCCAGATGCTTGGGATGGTCATGGCCGTGGCCGTGACCTCCAGCGTGCGCGTCTGCAGTGGTGGAACTCATGTAATCACCTAGGCTGGAGCGTTCTCGGATTCCGGCTCGAAGTAAACCGGGTCAATCGCGACATCGGCGACACAAGGGTCGTCGGCGCGCGGGTTCACAGGCAGGAAGCCTTCTTCCTCGCCATTGTACTCGCACAAGTTCATGTCGTAGGGATCGCCGACCGGGAAGGCGTCGATCTCGAAGTTGTGCTCAGGAGGTGGAGTTGGCGTTTGCCATTCCAGCGTGACACCACCCCAAGGATTGGAAGGTGCCTTGCGGCCGCGGAACATGGAGTAGATCAAGGTGCCGAGTGCCATAGTGAGGCCGACAGCCAAGATCATGGCGCCAATTGTGCTCCAGTAGTTGAAGGAGTCGTAACCAGCCTCGGTGCCGTAGCCGGCGTAGCGCCGGGGCATGCCTCGAGAGCCGCCGACGAACTGTGGCAGGAAGGTCAGGTTAAAGCCAATGAAGGACATAAACCAAGCGAGCTTAGTCCAGAAGTTGTCCGCCATGCGGCCGTACATTTTTGGCCACCAGTAGTAGATACCACCGATGAAACCAAACAGCGCCGAACCCACCATTACGTAGTGGAAGTGTGCGACCACGAAGTAGGTGTCGTGGAACTGGACGTCGGTACCCAGAGTTGCCAGAAACAGACCGGTCAGACCGCCAATACCAAACAGCCAGATGATCGACATGCCGTAGATCATTGGTGTGGTAAAGGCCACTGACCCTTTGTACATCGTGGCAATCCAGTTAAACACCTTAATCGCGGACGGCACCGCCACTGAAAAGGTGAGCGCCGAGAAGATGACCGACATCAACTGCGACTGACCACTCAGGAACATGTGGTGACCCCAAACGATGAAGCTGAACAGCGCAATCGCGAGGGAAGACATCGCGATCGACTTGTAACCGAAAATGGGCTTGCGACTGAAGGTCGCGAACAGTTCGGACATCACACCCATGCCAGGCAAAATCATGATGTACACAGCTGGGTGGCTGTAGAACCAGAACAGGTGCTGAAAGAACACCGGGTCGCCGCCAAGCTCGGGGTTGAAGATGCCGATGCTCATGGTCTTCTCGACCAACAGCAGCAGCAGCGAGATTCCGATGACTGGCGTGGCCAGAATCTGGATGACCGCCGTCGCGTAGATGGCCCACAAGAACAGGGGCATGCGAAACCAAGTCATGTTCGCCGGACGCATCTTGTGGATGGTCACGATGAAGTTCAATCCGGTGAATATCGAACTAAAGCCCAGCACAAAGGCGCCTAATGTCGCCAGGATGACGGTGTTGTCCGTCGAGCCCGTGGAGTACGGCGGGTAGAAGGTCCACCCGGTATCGAGGTTGCCGATGAAGAAGGTGCCCGTGAACAGAAGGGCGCCAATGATCCACAGGTGGTAACTGAATCGATTCAGTCTGGGGAAGGCCACATCCTTTGCCCCCAGCATCATCGGCACCACAAAGTTGCCGAGCGCTGCGGGGATGGAGGGAATGATGACCAGGAAGATCATCACCGCGCCGTGCACTGTGAACGCATTGTTGTACGCGTTCATTTGTTCTGCCGTTTGGCTGGCGAAATCGACAGCACCGGGCATCAGGGTCATGCGAATCTTCAGCGCGAAGAAGCCGCCGAGAATGAACGCGGCCACGACGGACCACATGTACATCAGGCCAAGGCGCTTGTGGTCAATGGTCCAGAACCATGACATGAAGCCCTTAGTGGCGTTGAGGTAGTTCGTGCGTTCGAGTGTGTTGGTAGATGGTGTCATGTTTCTAGCCTTCTACTTCACGGACTTGATGTAGGTGATCAGCCAGCTGATCTCGTCCTCACTGAGTTGACCAGCAAAGGGAGTCATGGCATCTGGATAGCCTTCGACGATTTTCGCCGAGGGCTCCAAGATGGATTCACGCAGGTAGTTGTCGTCGACCGTGACCTTAGCTCCGCCAACAAGGCTTTCTTCCTTGCCGTAGAGGCCATTGAGGGCGGGGCCAATCAACTTGGATCCGTCCATGTTGTGACAAGAAGCACACTTGCGCTGGAACAACTTCTGCCCCGCTTCGACCGGAGGCAAATCTGCCAAGTTGCCCTGCTTCTTCATCCAGGCGTCAAAGTCTTCCTGGGATAACACTTGGACCTTGGACAGCATGCGCGAGTGGCGCGTGCCGCAGTACTCGGTGCAGAAAACTGGGTACTCACCAATCTTGGTGGCTTCGAACCACGCATAGGTGTAGCGGCCCGGGACCGCATCCATCTTGATGCGGAAAGCCGGCACCGAGAAGGAGTGCAGCACGTCGGCGGAATCAATCCGCAACTTGATTGGCACACCAACCGGAACGACAAGACCCTCGCCCTCTCCACCGAGCCAGCCCATGCCGGTTTCTGCGCCTTCGTCGTAGCTGTAGGCCCACGACCATTTCTGGGCATGGACGTTGACTTGATAAGCGTCACCCGGAGGAGTGCGACGGTCAACATAGTCATCGAAGCCCCACTTGAACATGACAATCATGAACAAAGTCGGAATCACCGACCACACAATCTCGATCGATGTCGAGTGGTGCGGGGAATCCTCGGGGTTCATACCCACCTTGGTACGGCGATACTTGATCGCAAAGTAGATCGTCGCGCCGACAATCAAAGCGAAGGAAACCGCGGAAACCCAGAAGATGAAGTAGTAGATGCGATCCACCTCACCAGCGTTGGTCGAAGCCTCAACTGGGAAGAAGTAATCGCCGTCCTGCTGCAACCAGGCGGCCGCGCGAAGTAGTGCTGACAAGTTCATGTCGCGTGTGCGAGTTTTCTCCTGCGCTCAAGCACCAACATCCAGCCGATGAGGCCGAACAGGAGCAAGGCGAGGAAGGTCATGATGCCCTTAGTGATCGCCCAAGCACTCGCGGTGTACCCGCCGGCAGCGGCGTTGTACAAGAAGCACTTGAGGATGAGGGCGTCGAGGGTGGAGACGTATTTCCCGGCCGCGGTCTCGGCCAGGGAAAGGCGCAGGGTGTTGGGTTCGTAAGTCACCCCATAGAGGTAACGAGCGACCTTGCCCTGCGGATCGAGAAGGACCAAGGCAGCGGTGTGAGCAAACTGGGTGCCCCCTGCCACGGTGTTGTATCGGAAGCCAACGGTGTCGGCGATGTGCCGCACGTCTTGCTCCTGGCCGCGCCAGAAGTGCCAACCTTGGCCTGCCAACTCTTGATCCCCTTCATAGGAGGCAAGCGTTTGGCCCTTAAAGGCTTGGTTGAGCTCGTCGGATTCGTTGGGATCCAGACTGAGAGTCACAATCTGAAACTGCTTGCCGACTTGCCACTTCTCCATCGAGTTGAGAGTGTCGACAAAACCGGCGAGCTGCGTCGAACACAGGTTCGGGCAGTTGGCATAGTTCAGCGTCAGCACCACGGGGCGCTCTTGATCCAAAAGGCTCGCCAACTGCACCGACTCCCCTTGCGCATTGCGGAAAGTCATGTCGAGTGGAAGCTGCGCACCGAGCTGCTCATCAATGCCGACGCCGCGCATGCCTTCTGGCTCGCGGTTGCCGGTTTGGATGGCGGGCTGGTCGGCAAGTGCCCCGTCCTGTTGCACTTCCATTGCCCATGCCGTCCCCACAACACCCTGCAACAGTAGAGCAGTGGTCAACAGGCGGGACAAGGAAAGTGTCACGAGTGCTTTACTGGTTGGCCTCGATGATGGCCGCGCGAGCTTCGGCGAGGGTCATTTCACCCGTGGCATCAATCGCATCGAGTTGCTCTTGGCGCAAGGCCCGAGTCTCGGCGATTTGATCCTGGATGTTGCGGTCTGCCGTCAGTTCTGAGCTGAGGCTGCGGTACAAGCCAGCCGAAGCGTAGGCCACGGCAATCGACAAGAAGATGGCGATTAGGCCGATGTTGACCAAGCGCGTGGCGTTGATTTCGTCGTGTTGAATGACCATGGCTCTAGAGGTTCTTGAAACCGAGGGACTTGCCTAGCAGCGGATCGCGCAAGGCCACGAGCGATTGGCCGCCAAGTCGTTTTGCGACCAAGCCCACCAAGATGCCGAACATGCCGATGGCGAGGAGAACCTCGACAGCGCTGAACGGGTTGGCGAAATCGACTTCGCCGCGGTGGAAGTTAGGCATCACGATCCAGTAGAGGTCAATCCAGTGCATGCACAGGATGTACACCGCCCAGCCCAGAAGCACGTTGGTATTGCGCTTGACGTGGCGCGAAAGCAGACCACCGAATGGAATGATGAAGTGACCAATCAGGAGGAACCACGACCAACCATGCCAGGCTGGAAGAATCCGCCAAGCGTAGAAGTGGGTTTCCTCAGGAATGTTCGCGTACCAGATCAGCATGAACTGCGAGAACGCGATGTAACCCCAAAAGAAGGTGAAGGCGAACATCCACTTACCAAGGTCATGGTAGTGCTCGTCGTGAATAACTTCCGTCAAGCGGCCCTTGCGCTGCAAGTACTTGGCCATGACAACCAGCCATGCCACCGAACTGAGGAAGGCACCAGAGAAGATGTACACGCCGAAGATGGTCGAGAACCAAGTCTCGTCGAGCGACATCAGTAGGTCGAAGGCGGCAAAGCTCAGCGTCAAGGCGAACAGAATCACCGAGGGCGCCGAGAACTTTTTCATGCGCAGGGTTGGCTCAATGCCATCGGCCGTATCTTGCTCCACCGACTTGCGGAAGAAGAAGCGCGCGAGCAGCCACCAAATGAGGAAGTAACCCGCGAGGCGTGCAATGAAGAAGTTGGTGTTGAGGAAACCACCCTTGTGTTCGACCAAGCTGTGGTGCAGTTCACTCTCTAGCTTGTGGGCAAGAGCTTCGTCACTCAGGGCACCACCAGCAGCAGCGCCGTGATCGGCAGCGACCTCGTGGTGACCAGCGTCAGCCCACTGCCAGATGGTGACATCGTGGGACAGCAAGGGGTACAGCAAGGGCAGACCCAACAGGCCGATCATCGGTACCGTGCGCATGGTCACTTCGGCAAGGCGGCGAACCGTAACGCTCCAGTGTGCATTCACCAAGTGCTGAATGATGGTGAAGAACATGGCGCCCATCCCGATGGTCAGGATAAAAGCGAAGCCCACCAGGTAGGCAAACCAGAAGTGGGTCGGGCCATCTTCGCCATCGGTGAGGTAGCCAAGGCCAGCTGCCGCGGCGATGCCAATGACACCGAGGGCGAAGCCAACACGCGCGACGCGTGGGGCGACGTCACCTGCTTGGTTGTCGCCACCGAGTTGCAAATCGTGGGAAGTCATGATTCGATTCCTACTTCAGGGTCTTCATGTACTCGATGAGATCAGCGATCTCTTCGTCGGAAGTTGGCAAAGGCGCCATGACCATGCCGGGGAGTCCACCGGTTGCCATTTTTGCGTTGGGGTCCTTGATGGACTCAATCACATAGGCGTCATCAAACAGAACCGTGGTTCCGTCTGCGAGAGAGGCGTCCTTGCCGAAGCGGCCGTTCAGAGGAGGGCCAAGAATCACTGAGCCATCGATGCTGTGACAGGCGTTGCAAGTCTTGTCCTTAAACAAGATTTCGCCACGCTGCGCTGGCGTCATGGTGTTGAGCTCTTCCTCGGAAGGGCCAGCGGTGGCTTGCGCCAAGCCCAAGGCTTGGGTGTAGGCCACAACCGCCCAGCGATCCGCAACAGGCATCTGCACGGCGTATGCCGGCATGTTGTTGCGGCCTTGCGCAATCGTTTCGTAAATCATGCCCGCGGGCTGCTCCAGAATGCGCTTCGCCGAGAGGTCAGTTGGCGGAACCCATTGCGCGTGGCCCTGATCGGTCAACAGGCTGGCGCGCTTATGCACCGTGCCCTGCCCTCGGCCATCGTGGCCGTGGCAAGGAGCGCAGTAGATACCAAAGCGTTGGCGACCGCGGTCAAGCATGGCTTCGTCGACGACAGACGGAATCTTCTGCACATAGTCGGCGCCATCTTTGCCTTGATGCCAAGCGGTATCGAGATTGAGTTCGCCCTGCGCGACAGTGCCCTCGACCGGCTGACGGCTCATGCGGCCATCGGCAAAGAACGCGCTAGCACCCTGAGCACGGAAACGCGGCTGCATGTCCATGTCTGGTACCAAGTGCACGCGAGTCTTGGTCGTGGTCTTGCCATAGCTGTTGTACACCATGGCAGGCGGCACGAACAACAAGCAGGCCGCGACAATCAGCTTGCCCTTGAGGTTACTCGGCAGCTTGGTGCGCTCCGCTGGCTCCTCGACGGACTCAATGTGATCCGCACCCAATCCCTGCAAGAAGGCAGTGGTGTCGGCTTCGTTGTAGAGGCCGTCCTTGGCTTCAATCGAGATGAAGAAGCGGTCGTCGGTCGCGCGCGCAAAACGCTCCTTGCGCAGAAGCGGGTTGTACCACCTAGGCAGGCCGTTCATGATCCACATCGCGAAGAAGGCGGTGAATGCACTGAACAGAACGGTCAGTTCGAACATGACCGGCACGTTGGCCGGAATCGACCACACCGGCTTACCGGAGATGTCGTAGGGGTAGTCGTAGGCGTTCATCCACCACTGCATAAGAATCGCCGAACCCAGGCCCAGCAGGCCCATGAACAGCACAATCCAAGGCAGCTTGGTGAACTTAATCCCCATGTGGTCATCGAGACCATGCACTGGGAACGGGGTGTGACAATCCCAATGACGGTAACCCGCCTCGCGTACCTTGCTTGCGGCAGCGCAGAGGGTGTTCACGTCGTGGAACTCGGCCATCAGGCCGTACATTTCCGGCTCCGAGGATGACGGGACGTTGCTCATGTCATGACTCATGGTTCGGCTCCCTAGTGGTCCTCGTGGTGAGGATGCGCCTCTGGCAACACGTTCTTGACTTCAGAAATCGCGACCTGCGGGAGGTAGCGGCAGAAGAGCATGAAGAAGGTGAAGAAGAGACCGAAGCTACCGAGGAGGGTCAGGACATCGACCCAAGTCGGCGAGAAGTAATGCCAGCTAGACGGCAGGAAGTCGCGGTTGAGCGAGGTGACCGTAATCACGAAGCGTTCGAACCACATGCCGATGTTGACGAAGATCGACATGATGAAGACCACCGTCAGGTTATTGCGCATCTTCTTGGACCAGAAGATCTGCGGCGACAACACGTTGCAGCTGACCATGATCCAGTAAGCCCACCAGTAGGGGCCGAAGGCGCGGTTGATGAAGGCGAAGCCCTCGTACTCGTTACCCGAGTACCAGGCCATAAAGAACTCCATCGCGTAGGCGTAACCGACCATCATGCCGGTCGCCATGATCACCTTGCACATGTTGTCAATGTGGCGCATGGTGATGAGCTCTTCCAATCCGAAGATTTTGCGCGCCGGAATCGACAGGGTAAGCACCATGGCGAAACCGGAGAAAATCGCGCCCGCAACAAAGTACGGCGGGAAGATGGTGGTGTGCCAACCCGGCAACTGCGAAGTCGCGAAGTCAAAGGACACGACCGAGTGCACCGAGAGCACCAGTGGCGTGGCGAGTGCGGCCAACAGCAAGTAGGCGCGCTCGTAACGGTGCCACTGACGGTTCGAGCCGTTCCAGCCGAGCGCAAACAAGCCGTACCAGAAACGGCGGGCCTTGGTCTTGGCGCGGTCACGCACAGTGGCGAGGTCAGGAACCAATCCCATGTACCAGAACAGCAGGGAGACCGAGAAGTAGGTCGAGACGGCGAACACGTCCCACAGCAGTGGCGAACGGAAGTTCGGCCACATGCTCATCTGGTTAGGCAGTGGGAACACCCACCAAATCACCCAGATACGACCGACGTGAATCGCGGGGAACATACCCGCGCAGATGACCGCAAAGATGGTCATCGCCTCGGAGAATCGGTTAATGCCTGTGCGCCAATCTTGGCGGAACAAGAACAACACGGCCGAGATGAGCGTACCGGCGTGACCGATACCAACCCAGAACACGAAGTTCACAATCGGCCAACCCCAGGCAACCGGCTGGTTGTTACCCCAGACACCAACACCCGTGGCGATCAGGTAAACAATCATGGCGCCGAGGACGCCAAGCAGGGCGACCGCGGTACCGAAGATCATGTACCAGGACTTGGGCGGCTTGGGTGCCTCGAGGACACCGCAAACGGTCTCCGTAATGGAGTGAAAGTCATTCTTCCCTTGCACCAAGGCGGGCGGGAAGACGGCTTCGTGTGTGATTGCAGAGGAATCAGCCATGGTGGACACCCTCCTCGGCAGCGGCGTGAGCCACAGCCAGTGATGGATGCGGGTTGCGAATGCGGGCTAGGTACTTCGTCCGCGGTTTGATGTTCAACTCAGCGAGCAAGCTGTAGGTGCGATCGTTGGCGTGGTCTTTGCTGACTTTGCTCGTTTCGTCCATCAGGTCGCCAAAGGAGATGGCGTCGGCAGGGCAAGCCTGTTCACAGGCCGACTTCACCGAACCATCTGGAAGGAAGATGCTGCGATCGACATTGCGCGTCGTAATCCGCGCGCGCTCAATGCGCTGCACACAGTAGGAGCACTTCTCCATCACACCGCGGCTGCGCACAGTGACATCTGGGTTCGCGGCCATCTGCAGGACCTCGTTGCCAGCTTTGGCTTGGTCCTTATTGAAGTTGAAGAAGTTGAAGCGCCGCACCTTGTACGGGCAGTTGTTCGAGCAGTAGCGAGTGCCGATGCAACGGTTGTAAACCATGTCGTTGAGGCCTTCGCTGGTGTGTACCGTGGCACCCACCGGGCAAACCGACTCACATGGCGCCAACTCGCAGTGCTGGCAGCCAACTGGCTGACTCACCGCGCTCGGCTCTTCGGCAGAACCGACGAAGTAGCGGTCCATGCGAATCCATGCCATTTCACGACCTTTCAACACTTGCTCTTTGCCGACCACCGAGATGTTGTTCTCCGATTGGCAAGCAATGGTGCAGGTACCGCAACCGGTGCAAGAGCTGAGGTCGATGGCCATACCCCAACGGTGGTCGGGATCTTTGGTCTGCTCCACTTCCTGCCACAAGGTCACTTCCGGGCCCCAGAAATCTGGAGCATCCTTGGCGAACTTGGAGTTCTTTTCGTAGGTGCTGACGTCGCCCTCTTTGACCAAGTTGGGCATGCGCTGCTCCAAACCTTTGCGACCGATTTCATCCATCGCAAAGTGATCTTGGGTGGTGGCCAGGCGGTAGGTACCGGCGGTCGAGGTCGCGCTGGCGCCAGTGGCCAAATACATGCTGTCGGTTCCGCGCAACTTGTAGCTATCGAAGCCCACCGGTTCGACCCAGTCATCGTTGAGACCGGCAACATGACCAGCGGCGGTACGGCCGTAACCGAGCGCCAAGGTGATGGAGTCGTCGGCATGACCTGGCATCAGGAACACAGCCACGTCGAGGGTGCGACCCGCGACCGTGAGGCGTGCCATGCCTTCGTGCTGCAGACCAAGACTCTTGGCCGTGGCAAAGCTCACCATGGCGGCGTTGTCCCAAGTCAACTTGGTCATCGGGTCTGGCAGCTCCTGCAACCAACCGAGGTTGGCGTAGCGACCATCGGCAATCGTGCGGCATGTCACAAAGCGCACTTCCAATCCGGAAGCCGCGGCAGGGATTTCGGGAAGCTGACCGAGCTTCACGTTCAACGGCAGAGCGGCACTGCCAGCAACCACACCTTCGTGCAGCGCGACGCGCCAAGCTTTGTCGTCGAGGCGCGTGGTTTCACGCACCGCATCGTGAGCCGAGGTCTTCTCGCCGAACAAGCGCGAAAGCAACTCAGTGTCGGCCATGCCGTCCCACAGAGCTTCAATCATCGGCTGGCCGATGGACAGGGTGCCATCGGAAGCGAGGGCATCGGTCCAGGACTCCAGCTCATGCGTTTGCGGGGCGTGCCAGGTGCAAGCGAGTGCAGTTTCATCGCGGTATTGACCGAGATGAATGCTGGTTTCGACCTTGCCCAGGGCAGCGCCGAACTCCAAGTCGGCCGGCATGTCGTAGACCGGGTTGCCGCCAAGGATGACCAAGCTCGAAACCTCGCCGCCGTTCATGGCAGAGACCAGAGCTTGCACTTCCTTCAGAGGCGAACCGACGGCGGTTGCCGGCAGGTAAGCCACGGTGCGATCGGCATTGCCGAGGTAGACGTTGAGTGCCTGCACATGGGCGTGCACTGCCGCAGGCTGGTTCGGCCCGCAAGTGATGCAGACGTCGCCTTTGTTGGCGCGAAGGTCTTCCGCCATCGCCGCCAGGACTTGGTGGGCCTTGCCACTGAACTCGCTGCTGTCCTTACCTTCGACCATGGCGCGCAAAGCCACGACAAAACGACCGATGTCACTCGAGCGCATGCGCAGGCGGTGATCCGCGAAGGCACCAGTCGAGGTGAAGTCCGCTTCGACCGAATAGATGCGGTTCATCCATCCGTTTTCTGGCTTGCGGCGCGAAGCGACTTCGCGGGTCAGGCGCAGAGCAGAGGGTCCGTCTTGCAGGAAGTCGTCGTCGAGAGCGACGATGACTCGTGCCTTGTCCATGCGGTAATACGGACGAGCGCTCACGCCAAAGGCGAGGCGGCAGCCATCGACTTCGTTGTCGCGAGACATCGGCGAGTAGCTCACCCAAGTGGCCTCGGAGAACTTCGACAACAAGCGACCGCGCAGGCGGTTGATGGTTGGCGAGGATGTCGGTGGAGCCAACACCGCAAGGCCTTTGCCATTGGTGCCGCTGGCCTTGTCCATAACGCCCTTCAGCGCCGCTTCGAAGGAAGCTAGGTCGCTGTCTTGCTCTCCCCCCGCCATGCGCGCGATGCCGCGGCTGCGATCGGGGTCGTAGAGGTGCAAGGTGGCCGCTTGGGCGTAAACCGAAGTCGCGCCCAGGGACTCTGGATGCTTGGGGTTACCCTCAATCTTGCTCGGGCGGCCGTCAAAGGCCGTGACCAAGGTGCCCTGCGCAAAACCACCGAGTGTGAGGTGACTGGCGTAGGTCTTGGGCGTACCCGGAACGCGGTTTTCATCGCGGGTGGCAAGCGGACGGATAGTCTCTTCCTTCCAGCGGCAGCTGGTTGCGCCAGCCAAGGCCACAGAGGCACCCATCAGTTGCAAGAAACGGCGACGCGTTGAGGCTGTCCAGTGTTCTTCTGGCCCGCCCGGGAACTCGGTCGCCATCATGCCCTGGAACTCTTCCGTTTGCTCCAGATCGTTGAGGCTGCGCCAGTAGCGCGTAGTGTTGTCGGAACGGTTCATCGGTGACAAGAGGTGCAGTCCGTGCGCGGGTTGATGTTTCTCTCTTGAATCAGTGCCTCGCCAAGTGCACGGGCACCGGGGGAGACTTCTGGCTTCCAAGCAAGATCAGTGAGGTGTTCTTGCGGGCGAATGTGCGGCGCCGGATCACGGTGGCACTCCAGGCACCAACCCATGCTCAGCGGTTGCTCTTGGCGGACCACTTCCATTTGGTCCACACGGCCGTGACAAGAAACGCAGCTCACACCAGCGCTCAAGTGCGCGCTGTGGTTGAAGTACGCAAACTCGGGCAGGTCGTGAACGCGCACCCACTCAATGGGTTCGCCCGTTTCAGCAGCCTCAAACAGCGGTGCCAACAGCTTGCTGTCGGTGCGCACGCGCGTGTGACAGTTCAAGCAGGTCGAGGTCGGTGGAATGGATGCCGCTGCGCCTTGATCAACTGTGTTGTGGCAGTAGCGACAGTCCATACCGAGCTCGCCGGCATGCAACTGGTGGCTGAACGGAATCGGCTGCTCTGGGGCATAGCCGACGTTCAGGTTGTCCGCGGAGAACGCGTAGGCTACGAGCACCACCAGGTAGGTGGGCACGAGAACGGCGGCGATCCCCATGATGGGACGGAGGCGATCCGTCCACCTGGGAAAGTGGTACACACTCATGGGAAGGAAGGGTTCCGACGGTTCGTCACCATGCATGAGTGACAAATTTCGGATTTGGCGGCAGAGGATACCTGAGCCGGGCCCTAGTGGGAAGCAGACTTCCTCAGGTTCAATAGATTTTTTCTGCGCCTAAATGGTGCAGAATGCAGGACTTAGACATCTATTGAGACCGAATCGCAACAAGGGTTGCGGGAGCGCCTTCGGGCACTATATTGCCCTGATTGGCCGTGCACTCAAGTGTTTATGGCCTAGGAGCTTAGCTCCAACTGCTCCCTCTACTCGCGCGTGGCGCGGAGAGAACCCGCTTCCAGGTCTTCCCAGACCGAGGTTTCGCCGCCAACCCAATGCACCACCAGCTTTTCCACTTTGCCAGCGTCGCCAAGGCCGAAAATTGCCTCTGAAGAATGCCCGCTGAGGAAACTGGAGTCACTCACCGCCCAGCGCACATGCCGTTCGCCGCCGATGGTGGCCTCCACCCGGGCGCCGAAAACCTGGTGAGAGGGAGCATCGAAAGTCACGACCAAGGACTGGTAGGTGGTTGGAGTGTCATTGCGCAGCAACAAAAGCGAGCCGTGATTGTCATTGACAGCAACGTCGACGTCACCGTCCTGATCAAAGTCCGCTGCGGCCAATCCGCGTGCGCTGTAGCGCCCAGCGAATACCGAACCAGCTTGTGCGCTCACTTCTTGGAAACGTGCGCCATCGCTTTGGAACAAATGCAACGGCTCGGCAATGAGCAAGTCTAGATTTTGTTCTTGCTCGCTGGTGCTGCCGTTTGCAACCATGACATCGAGATCGCCATCGAGATCGAAATCGACCAAGCATGTCCCCCACCCCACGGTTGGCGCAGATGGGCCGGACATGCCAAGGAGTTCGCTCGCGTCTTCATAGCCGAGGTCTGAACCAGAGTGGCTCCGGCTACGATAAATCGCGTTGGCCTCGGTGAACCAATGCGTCAACACCAAATCGGGAAGACCATCGGCGGTGCCGCCCATATTGCCTAACTCACCAATGCCCAAACCCATCGAACCCCGCGGATCTGCCGTGCCAGTCATGTCGGAAAGATCGGCAAAGCCCAGTTTGGTGCCACCCATGTTGCGGTACAGGCGGTTGGTGGAAAGGTCGTTGTTGACGTAGAGGTCGAGCCAGCCGTCGGCATCGAGGTCGATCATCACCACCTCTAGGCTGCGCCCTTCTGGATTGGCAATGCCTAACTCTTCGGCAACGTCTTCAAAAGTGCCATCGCCATTGTTGCGGTAAAAAGCATTGCGCTGCGGCTCATACGAATAGGGATCGACCGTTATCGGAATGCTCATGGTCACTCCCTCATCTTCGGCGACCACCATTTCATTGGGATCCCCGGGAACCCAGTCAACGTAGTTGCACACGTAGAGGTCGAGGTCGCCATCGCGGTCGGCATCGCCCCACGCAACTCCCGTCGAAAGCAGGGCATTGTCTACACCAGCTGCCTTGGCCACTTCGGTGAAGCGGTTGCTTCCTTCGTTACGAAACAAGCGATTAGGCCCAAAGTTGGTGACGTAAATATCTTGGTCGCCATCGTTGTCGTAATCAGCAAAGCTTGCACCTAGGCCAAAGCTCTCTGCATCGGCGACGCCAGCCTTGTCGGTGATGTCGACAAAGCGCCCCCCATCGTTGCGGAACAAACGATTGCTCCCAGCATCGGGCGCCTGCCCTTCCCAGGGCGCCGCGTAGTTCACGACATACAAGTCCCAATCGCCATCAGCGTCGATGTCTCCCCAAGCCAAGCCCGAGCCGGTGTCCTCCGGCAAGGTGCGTTCGCGTTTTCCTGGAGCATGGCGCATGGTTAGCCCCAACTGCTGCGCCACCTCGGTAAAGGCCATCGCCGCGGCGGCCCCATGCCTGGAATCGCCATGGGGCTGGTCACGCGGAAGCGGCCCCGGCGTGAACGCCGCACAGCAAGCCAAGCCAATTAAAATCACCGCAAGAACGGCGCTGACAGTAGGCAGCAATAGGCCGCCGCCGGGCGCTTGGCCCGTTGAGGATGAGTCATTCATGAGGTGCGTGACCGTTACTTATCGGCGACGTCTTCGTACTTCATCGGGTCTTGCCCGTCCAAGCGGCGAAAGCGGAATGGGTTTGGCAATTCTGCGTCGTCGTCCCCGCCATCTTGGGCTTGAACTTCTTCTTCAGCCTGCGGCTTGACCTTGGGTTCTTCCTCTTCGGAAGACTTAGCTTGCTTCTTTTTCGAATCACTCATGCGATGGCTCCAAGAGGCTCCTGTTCTAACATTCCGAACTGGAGCAGGTGTTGTAGAAACTCCCGAACACCAGCGCGCTGCTGTTCCGGGAAGTCGGCAAGGATTTCGGCAACGGTGCGTGAGCCGTTCAGGCCATCAAGCAATTGCTTACCCTCTGGGGAAATACTTGCCAGTTCCGCAGTCTTGGTATTCAACACCAAGACCGACGGACGTGGGCGCACAATAGGCGCCTGACGGTTCATGGCCTCAATTTCTTTGCCGGTAATCAGGTCAAACTGATACCGCGGCAGGGTGAGGCCATCGACAGCGCGCTCCATGGCTTCGTCGACGTCATCACGATCGAAGCGACTATCGAGCATGCGTAGGTGCTCGGCCTTGCCGACTGGGGAGTCGTCGTACAACTCAGGCGCAGGCACTTCGGCGAATGGGCCCTCGAGCAAGTTCTTCACGTTGCCAGCACGCGCAAGATGCAAGAAGTAGTGCGACTTCAACTCGTGGTACAGCAAGTTTTGGTTCTGAAACACGGGGAGGTGACTTTTCAACTCGCCGAGCATTTCCAAGTACTTCGCTCGCGCCTCTTTCCGGCTCATGCCTTCTGAAGTGCTGAAGTCGAAGTACACCTGAAGGTCGCATCCTTCCTCTTCGACAATGTCAGAAATGGCGAACTCGCGGTAGCGCTTATAGATTTCAGACTTAAAGTCGAGGTAGAACACGCGCATGCTGACTTCTTCGAAATATTCGCGGTTGGCCAACAAGGTGTCCATCGTCAGCTGAGCCTCTTCCTCGGTTTCAGTGGGGAAGCCCACCATCACATAAAGGGTGACGGAAATGCCAGCCTTGTGCACGCGTTGAATCACGCCCATACCAGGCTCCGGATCAGAACCCTTGCACATGAGGTCGAGCACGCGTTTGCTTGCCGATTCATAGCCGAAGGCCAGGCGTTTGCAGCCCGAAGCCGCCAATTCCTCACAAACCTCATCGGTGAAAACCTCGGGTTCGAGCTTGGCGTCGCACCACCATTCAATATCCAGGCCGGCGTCAAGAATGGCCCGCGGCAACTTACGCACCATGTTCGGCGGCAGGTCTTCAATCGGGAAATAGAAGCGCTTGGCCCCATGCTTCTCTTGCAGGCTGCGGATGTCATCGATTACGCGTTCAATCGTGCGCCCGCGATAGCCTGGGCCAATGACTTCGTGCAGGGTGCAGAACACGCACTTACCCCAATAGCAGCCGCGAGTGATCGACAGCGGCACGATGAACTCCGGCGTGAAGTATTTGTTCAGCGGAAGGCCATCGAAATCAGGCGCGGGCAAGGTGTCGATCGACAGTGGGTCTTGCTCGTGTGCCACGTGCACCATGCCTTCGTCGTCGCGATGAATGACATTGGCGATGCCATAGACATCTTTGCCGTCACGCACAGCTTCGGCAATCGCCTTCAGCGGACGCTCGCCTTCCAAGACAACCATGCTGTCCACGGTGTCGAAAATCTCGGCGCGGTTTGAGAGTTTGTGCGCAACATAGGCCATCAGGCCGCCACCCCAAGTGATGTGCACTTCAGGCTTCCACTCCTTAATCATGGCCGAAAGCGCCAAGCTAGGAATCGCTTGACTACCAAAGGTCACCGAGAAGCCGATTAAATCAGGATCAAGCTCCTTGATCTTGGGCATCGTGACTTCGCGGAAGAAGTCCAGGTACGGGTTGGTCTCTTCGTCAAACGCACCGGCAATGATGTCGTCAGTTTTCTGCAGAGAATGCTTCATCGAGAAGCCATGCGCAGAAAGGTGAGTGGGAAAGTAACGCGACGAAGTCAAGGCCATGCCGTGCTCCATCACCTTGGCAGCCCAAGTGTAGGTGTCGCGGTCGTAAAAGCGCTCAGGATCGCGCATCACGCTCTTCGCGTCTTCTACATTTTCGGCCGTCCACTCTCCAACCAGTTCTGATTGCAGATAGGCCCGGTACTCCATCATGTCGTTGTAATCAAAGGCGTCCTTGGCTTCGAGTTCCGCCAGACGACCATTGGATTTCACCGCCGCTGCTGCCTGTTGCAGGCGCTCCTTCGACAACAACCAATCGTAGGCCTCGATGTTGGCGTCCATCATGTGGGTGTCGGGAAAGCCCTCTTGCTTCAAGTATGCCTGCAAGGAGGGCAGCGCCAAAAAGGGCTGCGTGAAGTGGCCTTGCGGCGGAAAGATGAGAAGTGTTTTCATTTCGAGGATGCTTCGGCGGTGTATTCGTCAAGCAAGAAACGCGCAGGGCGGGTCAACCATTCCAGACGCCACTCCAAGTACTCAGGGTCGTCAGGGAAATGCTCGTCTTCTCCGTAAGGGAAGCCGCTCATGCCATGGAAGGGGAAGGGCTCGGTGTATTCGACATCGGCGCAACTGTGGTCGCGGTCTTTGGCCCAGCCATCGAGATACACCAAGTAATCACGACGCCATCCATCCGGAAGCTCCGGCAGTTGGCTGGCATCGAAACGCACGTGGAGGGCGTCGCCAGAGCCCATGACCACGAACATGTCTTCGGCCTCTTGCACCAGGGGCAAGACGTCGCCGAGGCGAGTGTACAAACCAGGGTGCTGATTCCAGCGTGGCGCTGGCTCCAGTTCACTCCAGTCGAACCACTCCAACAGAAGCTCGGAAGACTGCTCCATCTCGACCGGCTTGCTGAAACCGCGGAACCAAAGATCGGCCGAGGCAGGGTCAAGACTGGTGATGCGGTTTGGCGTGTTGTCGCCATCGGTCGCAAGACGAATGCAATCCCAGTACAGGCGCAAGGTGCTCGAAACGCGAATCCGCGGATCTTCTCGAACCAGAATGTCAGTGACATCAATCACCATGGTCTTGAGCTTGCCGGCAGGGAAGCCAATCGGCGGTTCCACCATGCGCCAGCCACCTTCCCCATCAGGGACTTCCAGCATGGGCGGCACGAAGTCGATTCCAGGCGTGCGGCTTGCGGCCATGTTGACACTAGCCACGCTCCAGTAGAACCAGCCGGTGAAGAGCAAGCGCAACTTATCGGCCGAGGCGATGCTGTCGTCCGCAAAGCTGATTTCCAGACTGTGATGCGGCGCCAAACCTAAGAACTGACCGCCGCCCGGCTCATCGCTCGGTAGCGTGCCTTGGTAGTGATCAAAGGGCACGGCAAAGTTGAGGTCAATCGCCTGCAAAGACTCGGTCCAGTCCTTTCCGTCGCTGCCACGTGCGGAGCTCGGCAATACCGGATCTTCCACAAAATGGTTATGCGCTTCGGGGAAGGGCGGGAAGGTGAACTTTTCGTTGGGGTAGAGCTCGGTGCCTTCCGGGTGATCCACCACATCTAGACGAATCTTGTCGAGATAAGTGACTTCGCGCAGCTCTTCGGTGAACTGGACATCGAGGAAGCCATCTTTCGGGGCAAGTTGCTCACCAAGTACCAAAACATATTCGTCATGGTCCGGCGGCACATACATACCCTCTGCCATCGGCAGTCCGAGGGGTGTTGCGCCGAGGACATCGGAGATGAACTCGTACTTCTCACCATTCCAGGTGTACAAGAAGGGGCAAGATCCAGCCAAACCCTCTTTCTGGGTCAAGATGATGTTCTCTCCATTCGGAATGTCCACCCCAAACTGCGTCACGCCGTTGGTCCAAGTCACCTTCAACCAATCCGCCGTTTGCTGGCCGCCGAAATCCAGAATCTGCGGCTCGCCACGCCAATACACGCGGCGGTACATCGGGCCGGCGCGGTACTCGACAATGGCACCCACTGCGCGACGATTATCGGCAGTGCCGCGAAGGGCCAAAACCATATGGCCGGTGCCGGTGTCTTTGCCCCTTTCGAAACTCACGCCATCTGCGCTCAGGCTGAGGCGATCTTGCACAGAATCGCGGTCAAGGTCCGCCAAAGTTGCGGTGGCAGGCAAGCTCAAGTCGCTCTCAACAAAGCGTGCTCCAGCAGCGCCAGCCCACCATTTACCATCGGCAAAACGGATATCCGGACGCCCGTCGGCGTTGGCGTCGCGCACCTCGGGGGCCACGGTGTCAGCAACCTGAGCAAAACCGGCCGAAAGAGTTTCAAAACGACTACCACGCAGGTTCGAGTACCAAACCACACCCTGATCGCCGCCGACCAGGAAGTCGACATCGGAATCGGTGTCAAAATCTTCGGTCACACACCATTGCAGGGCGCCTGTGTGGTTGACCCCACTAATGTCGCTGATGTCGGCGAACTCACCACCTTGGGCAGCGCCATCGGCACGCCACAAACGGGCGCCAAAGTCCCCCACCAAGAGCAAATCTAGGTCTCCTTCATGGTCTTGGTCGACCACGCGCACGTCGCGGACAAGGCCAGGAGACGCCGGCATCGTGACGCCAGCGTCGGCGAAAGCACCGTTGTCTTGGCGCAGCAGGGCAAGTTCGCCATCGCCGTAGATGAACAAGTCCAGGTCGCCGTCCTGGTCAAAGTCGAGCCCTTGCACCACCTCGACCGACTCTGGCCACAGGAGCGAGACCAGCCACGAGCCCGATGCCGTGGGAGTGGCTGCCTTGACGCCCGTTGGGCCCCAAGCCATTAGGTTGGTCGAACCAATCGTTGGCACCACCTTGCTGTCCGCACTCGGCATCACCCAGTCATCAATCAAATCCACCACCATGAAGCCGGTCATGCCCGCCAAGTCGGAGAGCGTTTCCGCAGGTTCCAAGGCAAGGGTTACCTCTTTGGCACCGGCAAAGCCCACGGGAGCTGGCTGTTCCAAAGTACCGTAGTTGCCACGGTCCATATCCGTCGAAGACATGGTGGCGAGGCCCGTGGCCTGGAGGCGATTGAAGTCGCCCATCGCTTCGGCAGATGCGGCAGCGTCGCCCGATTCCAAATGGAAGCGCCCGAGGCGATACAAAGCAGCGAGATACCAACTATTGGTGTTCTCTACGCCCTTATCCAGAAGCTCCTGAAACAGACCGACGGCCTTGTCGTCGCCAAGAGTGGCGTAAGCCGAGGCCAACTGGAACAAGGAAGGGGTGTCGTCTGGGGCGAGTTCGTGGGCCCGGCCGAAATGCTCTACGCAAGCCTCAAAATTGCCATCGCGCGAGGCAATGCGCCCCAAGTTGTAGGCCAAGGAGGGCGACCGCTTGAGCTTTTTCCCTGCCGCTTGCAAGTATTTGCGTGCACCTTCGACATCTTCCTGAGTCAGGTGAATGATGCCCATCCGCAACAGGTCGATGCCGAGGGCATCGTCGCGCTCAATTAGAGGGCTCAGGGCCTTGACCGAACCAGGCAGGTCTTCTTCTGCGAACAACACCGCTGCGCGTTCGCGCGCCAGTTGGTCTTCTTGAGTGACCTCGAACTCTTCTTCGGGGCCGTCGACTTCGCCTTGGCCGCAGGACGCGACGCCGAAGGCCAGTAAAAGAGCAAAGGGAAAGCGCATGGGGAGCATTTTCATGGTGATTGTTCAGCCATCCTCAATCTGTGGAGTGCGGGAACGGCAAGGGTTTTCCTGTGCCCTCCACGAGCAAATTTTGGCTGTTAGTGGAAAGTCTACCAAAGGCCTCGCGGCGACCGCTAGGCCAAAAGACCTCGACCTCGGCGTCTGAATGTTTACCCAGACCGAACACAAGTTCGGGCGGGCCGGCACTCAGGAAGCCGTGGCCGCAAACCAAAACCTGGCTCAAAGGGCCCTCTGGAGTGGTCACGACGACCTCGGAGCCAATGGCTTCGTACTGGGTCGTGGTGGCGCGTAGGCGAATCGCCAAATAGCCAATTGGCTGCGCCTGCACGTCGTTGCGGTACAGAATCTGGCGGTTGAACTCGGTGAAGGACCACTCATTCACAAGCAAATCGAGGTCGCCATCCTGGTCGAAATCCACGGCAATTGCGGCGCGGCCGTCGCCCGCAGAGTCGACGCCGCTGAAATCAGAGAGGTCGACAAAATCTTGCCCCTGCCGGCTCCACCAAAACTTGTCGCGCTCATGGCCGCCCCAGGAACGCCCCGCACGCCCTTGGCGCACGCGTTGTTGGCGGAAAGCACTGCCATTGGGGTCGGCGCGCATGCCGATAGAAGGATCTTCTTTAGGGTCCAACATTGCGGCAACCACATTGCGCCAGAAGTAGCTGTGGATTTCGCCGATACCCTGGCGCGTGAACATCCCGTTGGTGCAGAAGACATCGAGATAGCCGTCGAGGTCAAAGTCGTTGACGGCAACTCCCCACGCCCAGAGACCGTTCACGCCACCGATTTCCTCGGAAGCCAGGCGAAATGTGCCATCTGGTTGTTGCCACAAGATGGTGTTGCCGCGAGACAGCTTGTGCGGCATGGCCATGTCGTTGGCGTCGATTTGCAATCGGCCCATAATGCGCGCCGCTGCGGGCACAAACATGTTGGCAATGTATAAGTCTAGGAGTCCGTCGTGATTGAGGTCGGCCCAATTCACCCCCATGCCAAAGCCTAAATCCTCAGCAGCGATTTCCGCCCCCACCTCGACAAAAGTGCCGTCACCATTGTTGCGGAAGAAGGCGTTCACCGCATAGTCGTGCGCAACATAAATATCTTGGTCGCCGTCTCGGTCAAAGTCGGCGGCGGCGGCGGCGTAACTCCACCGCGGCAGGGCAACGCCAGCTTCCTCGGCCATATCTTGAAAGCCTTTGCCTGCCAAATTGCGCATGAGGGCATCGGCTTGGCCGTTGTCACCGTCGTGCCAGGAATTCACGTCTTCCGTGCGGCGATCCCCGTAATTCGTAACGTAGATATCGAGCCAGCCATCTTGATCGTAATCCAGAATGACCACGGATTGGGATGCCATGCATTGATCTAAACCTAGCTCCGCCCCAACTTCCGTAAATCGCCCGTCATCTTGGCGATACATGCGCCAAGGTTGCCCGCGAATGCTGCCGTCCTTTTCGCGACGACCTTCGCTCGCCACAAAGAGGTCTTGGTCGCCATCGTTGTCGTAGTCGAAGAAGGCGCATCCGGAACCATCTGCGGGAGTCGCGAGTCCCCATTCCGCAGCGACTTCTTGGAAACCGCCTAGGCCATTGGCAAGGTACAAGCTATTGCGCAATTTGCCGGCAAAGAAAAAGTCCCACCAACCATCGCCGTTGACATCGGCACAGGCCGCGCCGTTGAAGGGCTGCCGTGTCGCGCCCTGTCGGAAGGGTTTGCCATCTTCCCTCACCTCTTCCCGATAAGCGATGCCCAAATCTACCGAGACGTCGGTGAACAGCGCCCGCTCCCGACTCTTCCCTTGCAAACGGTGCAAGGCAAAGGAACGCAAACGCCAAGAGCCTTGCACTTTGACCATTTGCGCCGTAGCAGCCAGGGACCAAGACGCGACATCGCCAGCGGCATTCTTGCCGTGCACTTCAAGCTGCAGTGAGGTTCGCGCCCAAACGGGTCTGCCGACCTGAAAATCAGCCTGCGGAAGAGTCCACCGAGTTGTGGCGATTTCTTGCCAGTCTCCAAGGTGCTGCTGCCAACTCTCGGCAAAAGCATCGCCCGGAGAAGGGTTAGAACTCTCCGTGGGGAACTCATGCTGGATACCGCCAAGCGGTAGCGCAACCTTGGTCGCACTCTCGATGGCGGGCAAGGGCGAGGCCAAGAAGTCCGGGGTGAGGATCTCCTCTAGCGCTGGCCAATTCTTTGCCTGAAGCTCGCGACCAAGCACGAATAGGGCATCTTCGATTTCCACGGAGTAGGATTCCGCGGCCTCCATGTCGGCGAGAATCGACTCGGGCTCAGGAACAGGGAATCCTGTTGGCACCTGAGAAAGGTCCACGGCCCCCCGGCTACAACTAAGTGCCGCGAGCACGGTAGCCAAGAGCATGGCTCGTGGCCCCCGCAAGGAGGGTCGAAGGTGCATGAGGATGTGGCAAGAAAGGCTCAGTCTGTGGACTTCGCCGTGGGGATGGCTTCGGCTTTGCCGTTGCCTTCTACTAAGAGAACGCGGGAGCCGGCGTCGATTTCGCCAAAACCCTCGCGGATGGCACCGGGCCAAATCACTTCCACCTTGGCGGTAGAAGATTCACCCAAACCAAAAATTAGTTCAGGGGGATTCGAGCTCAGGAAGCCGGTTCCAAAGGAAAGCACTTGACTACAAGGCCCCTCCGGCGTGTGAACGATGACTTCAGCGCCAGCGGCCTGGTATTGCCCAGTCGTTGCGCGCAGTTGAATCTTGAGGAAACTCTTCGGCTCCGCGACTAAATCGTTGCGATACAGGCCGATGCGATTGCGCTCCAAGAATGACCACTCGTTTAAGAACAAGTCGAGGTCGCCGTCGTCGTCGATGTCGAGGGCAACTGCCGCGCGACCATCGCCCGGAGAATCCACTCCACTGGTGTCGGACAGATCTAAGAAACCTTCACTGCCACGATTGAACCAAAGCTTATTGCGCTCGTGGCCAGCCCAACTTCGCCCCTCGCCGCTGCGCCGGGCCAAACCGCCGACATATGCAGGGTTGTTGGCTTCTTCGTTATTGCCAATCATCGGCGCCATGCCGGAGTCCACGGTGGTGGCAATGACGTGCCGCCAGAAGTAGCTGTGGATGTCTCCAATCCCAGGACGGGTGAAGAAACCGTTGGAGCAGAAGACATCGAGGCGGCCGTCAAGGTCAAAGTCATTGACCGCGGACCCCCACGCCCACATGCCACGAATGCCCCCGAGTTCATTCTCGGGATTGCGGAAGGTTCCGCCCTCCTCCTGGAGCAAAATAGTGTTGCCGCGCGAAAGTTTCATCGGGCTGTCGACGCCATCGACCATCGGCAGGCGATTGATGACCCGAGTGGCCACCGGGACGTACATATTCGAAATGTAAAGGTCTAGCAGGCCATCGTTATTGAGGTCACCCCAGCACACGCCCATGCCAAAACCCATATCTTCCGCGGCCAAATCTTGGCCAATGTCCTTGAACGTGCCGTCGCCTTGGTTGATGTAGAAGGAATTGATGCCGTAATCATGGGCGACGTAAATGTCTTGGTCGCCATCACGATCGTAGTCGGCGGCACCAACAGCAAAGCTCCAGCGCGTCGTATCGAGGCCAGCTGGAAGCTGTACGTTTTCGAAGCTCTTGCCTTCGATGTTGCGGAACAAGGCATCGACGTCGCCATTGTTGCCGTCACGCCACGAGTTGTTGCGCTCCAAGCCATATTGACCATAGTTGCACACGTAAATGTCTAACCAACCGTCTTGGTCATAATCCATGACGGCGACGGAGTAAGAGAACATGAATTGGTTGAGGCCAACCTCCTCTGCGACATTCTTGAAGTGGTCGCCTTCATTGCGGTAGAGGCGCAGACGGTTGCCCATTTCTCGCCCGTCATCGGCAAGGTGGCCTTCGCCGGCCACGAATAGATCTTGGTCGCCATCGTTGTCGTAATCGAAGAACACCGCGCCAGTGCCGTCACTTGGCTTCAGAACGCCCCACTCCACGGCCTGATCTTCGAAGGTGCCATCGCCCTTGCCGATGTACAAAAAGTTACGCTCCTTGCCAGAGGCAAAGATATCCCAAATGCCATCGCCATTGATGTCGGCACTTGCGGCACCGTTATAGGGCAAACGTAAATGGCGAAACGGGAAGGGCGTGGAATCTTCTTTGGGCATCCCGGTGTAGCCCACACCAGCGGCCTTGCTGATGTCGGTGAACATGGTTTTGCCGCGAGAGCGACTCTCCATGTCGAGGAGCTCGATGGCGTGTAACACCCACTTACCCCTGTCCTGAACCAACTGCGCATCTACGGTGAGCAGGTCGGTGCGCACTTGACCAGCTTCGTCATTGCCAACGACGTGCAGAGTCATGTTGGCCTTGGCCCAGGTTGGGCGCCCAGGCTGGATTTCACAGCGGAAAATATCCCAGCGCACGAAGTCGACGGCCTGCCACGAACCCCAAGCCGAGCGCAACCCCTCCACAAAAGCGGGGCCATCCCCCACTTGCGCTTGTCTCACGTCGTATGTCACCAGCAGACTATCGTGAATTTGTACTTCCTCGGTGGCTACAGGAAGGCCCGCAAAGGAATGGCCTTGGAAGTCTGCGGCAAGGATGTCTTGCAAGGCGTCGACCTTTCCTTGGACCATTTTCTGGCCAATCAGGAACAGCCTGTCTTCGATCTCCACCGTAAGACTCTCGGCAATTTCGAGGTCAGTGATCGGTGTCGACGGCTCAGCAATCGGGAATCCAGTCGGCACAGCGCTGAAGTCCGCCGCACCTTCACTGCATCCGCTGCAAAAAAGGGAGGCGGCCAAAGCCGCAGCCACAAGAATGGAACGCAAGGACATGTTCGCGTTATTGACCCAGGCTTGGGTGTTTCAGTTTGTGGGTTTGCCCAGCCGCCAGGTCGGCGTGGCTCGTTTTCTGACCATCGGGCCAAGTGATTTCTACGGTGGCTTTCTCAGTAGCACCCAAACCAAAAGTCAGGACGGTCTCGCTTTGCGAAAGATAGCCACTACCGGAGCGAACCCAATCCGTTTGCGGGAAAGGTCCACCGAGCACACGCACTTCAGCACCAATCGCGAAGTGGTTTGGGCCTGGGCCACGTAGATCCAAGCGAAGGCTTTTGTGGCCGGCTGGGTTTTCGTTGCGCCAAATCCGCGCCGGTCCGTTGCACTCGGCGACGACAGCGTCGAGGTCACCATCTTGGTCCAGGTCACCCAAGGCCAAGCCACGGCCCACCATGGCTACCGTAAAGGCCTTGCCCGCCGCGTCCGAAGAATCGCGGAAGCGACCATTCGCGCCAAGGTTCAAGAACAACTGAGGGCGTTGCTTCCAAGTCGTGGAAGCGCTGAGTAGTTCGATGTCTGGCTCAATGTGACCGTTGATGGCAAGGAGATCATCGTAGCCATCTAGGTTGGCATCGAAGAAAACCGTGGAGAAGGTCAAGCTTGGACCTGTGGTGCGCCCGAGGCCAGTCATCATGTTGTCATCGGAGAACAAGAGATTCTTGGAGCCCAAGGAACGGAAGAAGGAGACCGGCTCCGCACTAAAGTTGCCAATCGCCACAGCAAGCTGATCATCGTTGCTGTAACGCGCGGCATCGATTCCCATGCCGGCACGAACCGCGCCGTTGGCGCCATAACCCATGCCCGTCTCACGGCCCATGTCCTTAAAGGTCATGTCGCCCTGGTTGACGAACAAGCAGTTTGGCTGCGTGTCATTCGCAACCAAGATGTCTAGGCGCTGATCGCCATTGATGTCGACCACGCAAACGCCAAGAGACTTGTGGTCATCACTTTGAATGCCACTGGCCTCAGTGATGTCTTGGAAAGTGCCATCACCCTGATTCCGGTACAGGCGGCAGCTAGATCCGGCATACAAACTTGGGCTCGCATAGCCCTTAATCTCGCCGGTCAGAATGAAGTCCACATCATTTTCGATGCTCCATTCAAGGTAAGAGGCCACAAACAAATCCAGCAGGCCATCGCCATCGAAGTCAGCAAAGGAAGCACTCGTACTCCAGATCGGATGTTCGCGACCTTCACCATCGGTCCAGGTGCCCTCTGCGAGGCCAGCTTTTTCCGTGACATCGACAAAGCGGCCATCACGGTTCTCGAGCAAATGATTCGGCCCCAAAGCGGTGAGGAACAAATCTAAGTCGCCGTCGCCGTCATAATCTGCAGCGCAGACGCCTTGACCGATCATGCTGAACTCGGGGCCAGCAAGTCCGACCTTTTCGGTGACGTCGACAAATTGTCCGTCCACCATGTCGAACATGCGACCTGTGGTGGGATCGCCCTTGCCTTCCCAGGCTCGACTGTTGGTGATGAACAGGTCCAAGTCTCCGTCTTGATCACGATCGAACAGGGCGACGCCGGGGCTCATCGTTTCCGGCATAAACTTGCGACCATCCGCCCCGCTGTTGTGGGTAAAGTTTAGGCCAAAATCTTCCGTCGCTTCGACAAAGCTGACTGGTTCAACCTCAACCTCCTCCGGCAAATCAATCACGGTGGGCACTTCCACCTTTTTGCCTTCACGAACTTTATGGACTGGCTTGTCATCGCCACTACAGCCGACGAAAAACAGCGTGAGCCCGGAGGCCGCGATAACGGAAAGTGGGGAAAGCTTAGTGGACATGTCGAGGCTCAACTTCTCGGTTGGCAATGGGGTTCTTCAGGCGCCATTCCTTGACCACCTGCGGCGCATTGTCATCAATGCGATATTTGTTAAAGGCAATCCGCGCTTGTTGTTCAAACTCGGTTTCGCCCATGGCGCGGTAAATCAGCATGCGTTGGTAATGCGCGGAGACGTTTTCCGGGTCGATGCGCAAAACTTGCAGGGCAGATGCCAAGGAGTCTTCGTAACGCTGAATGCGAAACAGGACTTCAGATTGGCGGCGCCAAGTATCGCGGTCGTCCGGGAATACCTGGAGAACGGCGCGGTACATCTTGGCCGCGGCGTTGAGATTGCCTTGGAGCTGGAGGTACTCGGCCCACCACAGCATGGTTTGCGCATCACCAGGCTTAATCTCTTCGCAGCGCTGCAACAAAGGCAGTGCCGATTCGGGATCGCCCTGCAGGATGTGGACGCGAGCCAGGTTGCGGTAGCCATCAATGCGCTCCGGCTCCAGTTTCGTCACCATGCCAAAGGCATCTAAAGAGGCTTTGGAATCTCCTTGACGCAACAAACCAATCCCAAGGTCGTTGTACCGCAGCCAATCTGCCGTATCGCCCTGGGTTTCTGCGGTCTTACCGACCGCCAGATCCAGTTCGTAGGTGGCAATCTCGGTCACGGGCAGGACTGGTGGTTCCAGGCCAAGCTCTTCGTAACTAAAGATGGTATAGAAACGATTGAACTTGCGCCACAACAAGCGTGCCGAGATGGACAGGGCCCCGGTCTCGGGAACCTTCACGCGATAACGGGCAAGGTCGACGTTGCCAGGAGGAATCACACGAGTGAGACCGGCGACGTGGAAATTATGCGCATCCCGCTCCATCGCGGCTTCCGCATCTTTATTCAACATGATGGCCTTGTACTGGTGAGCCTCCTCAGGGAGGAAGCCTTCCTGATCAATTTCACCGCTCATGGTGACCATTTTGCCCGCCTCATCAACGGCCTTGAACTCAATCCAACCTTGGTTCGAGTCGTTGGTGCCACCAGGGAAGGTGTGACCAACCCCTTTGTTGCGCACCAAGACATAGACCACGATTTCATCCCCGGGCTGAAGCTCAGGGCGATTGCGCTCCGGGTCCATGATGAGCCCATCTCGTGGATGCTCAATCGCGAACAAGTCGACACGTAGCTTGTTGTCCTGCAAGTAGGCCTCGATCTCGTCTAAAGATTTTTGGTCGTTGCGGACATGCGGCAACGCGGTGTTAATCCCTGGGAAGGCGTGTGAACTCACCTTGCCGTCCTTTGCCGCTAAGTCGCCCAGCGGGGCTTCCACTTTGGGCATGTGGCAGTCCTGGCAATCCTTTGCTTCCGGTGGCAGGTAGAAGGTGCGCGCGGCATTGCGCGACACTCCCGAGTCGTGCCAGTTGTCGTACTCGTCTTGGCCACGCAGCCACTTATAACCGTTGACCGGCACATCGAGGCTGACCTTGTGGCAGGTCGAACAATACTCTGACTGCTCATAAAATGGACGCTGGAAGAAGTCCATGTGGTCTCGTGGGCGCGCCTTGATCAGGTACTTGCGCAATTCCAGATCCAAACCTTCGCTGGCATCGGCGAATAGGTAAGGGTCAGTTCCGGTATCCGACAATTGGTAGTTACCGTTACCCGTGTTGTCGTGAATCGAATTCACGAGGTGGCAAATCGTGCAGGTAATGCCTGCCTGGGAGAACATGGAGTCGCGCTTGATTTCGCCCTCAAATTCACCGGCCAGCATGACCGAGGGGTCATGGCACCCTCCGCACCACTGCGAAGCGGTGACTCCACCCTCCAACTTGCGCAGCCCCATAACGGAGGCGGTGTAGAACGGGTTGTTAAAGGAGGAGAAACGGTGAGCGGAACGCTCCCACTGTTCCACAATATCCATGTGGCACAAACGGCAATCTTCAGCGCCAATCGACTGCTCGGTGGTAAATCCCTTCAATTGGTATTCCGCCTCTAGTTGCGCCATATCGGGGCGCCCGCCTGGCATCAGGGCATCCGGATCGAGCAATTCTCCACTAGCTACAGTGGTCGGTGAAGGCCAGAACGGGGCAGTCTTGGGCACGTCACCAATCGCCTCGAAGGGCAGGAATGGGTCACTGCTCACATCGAGCTCAGGGAAGGCCTGCACTTGGTGACCCTCTGGCGGAGGGGTGTTCATGGATTCATAGCCGTGAATCCCCGCCATCATGAGGGCAAAGCCGGTAATCAATCCGGTGACTCGCCAGCGCACACCAGGCGACGTTGGGCTGTGCTGTGAATACCAGCGGTGGAACAGGAAGAAACCTAGGCCGAAAAGACCGCCGAGGCGGTGAATGTGGAACACGATGCGGTTGTTCTCACTGTTGCCGTAGCTCAAAAGCAACAAGCCGGTCACGAGAAGAGCGATGACACAGGCAAAGGCCGTCGTGCCAGTAGCCATAGCCTTTTTATTGCGGTGTCGCCGAACCTTGCGAATGTGAACCGCGCAAAACCAGACCGAAAGAATCGAAAAGATAATGCCGACGCCAAAGTGGGCCATCAGCATCCATTGATAGGAGGTCAGGAGCTTGGCGCGAGCGTCATTGAAGTCCTGGTACAGGGTGTACCCGTAGAGATAAATCGAATTCGCCAGAATCAAGGTGCCGACGACCACGAGCACCTGATACAGCTTGCGCTGAAAGGGAGTCAGGAGGCGAAACTTTTCTAAGACTTTGGATTCAGCCATGGGAGGATTGGCGATGTGCGGGCAAAACGAACAAATCTGGCGCAAATTGGGAAAGTGCCAGCGCCCTTCTGACAGTTAACATCGGCTACTATTCCCATGATTTTGTGGCGGGTTCAGCATAATTGCTTCCCCCGCTATTGGGAGCGGCTGATTTACTGCCCAAATGGCACCGCCTTACCGGCACCCTCGACCAGGAGAATGCGGCTGTCCGCAGAAACCGTACCAAAGGATTCGCGGATGGCTCCAGGCCAGATGACCTCGATCTCTGCCGTTTCGGCCTCGCCGAGGCCGTAATGCAGCTCCAGAGGGTTGGCCGAAAGGAAGCCGGTGCCGGAACTCAGCACCTGGCTGCACGGGCCGTGCGGGGTGGTCACGACGACCTCAGCACCAATCGCCGAAGGATGCAAACGAGTGCCTTCCAAGCGGATCTTGAGGAAACCCGTGGGTTCAGCATGGAGGTCGTTGCGGTACATCTTGAACACGTTTTGCTCGTAAGCGGACCACTCGTTGAGGAAAATGTCCATGTCGCCGTCGTCGTCAAAGTCGATGGCGATGGCGGCACGGCCGTCACCACGGGAGTTGGCGCCACTGACGTCCGAGACATCGATGAATCCTTCCTCGCCCTGGTTAATCCACAGCTTGTCGTGCTCCCAGCCGCTCCAAGACCGCTGCTCCTTGACCTTGGCGCTCAAGCCATTGGTGTAAGCCGGACTGTTGACCTCTTCTGCGAAGGTCACGGTCGGCTGCATGGCAACATCGGTGGTCGAACTCACGACGTGCTGCCAGAAGAAGCTATTGATGTCTCCAGCGCCATTGCGGGAGATGTAGCCATTGGTGCAGAAAACATCGAGTCGACCATCTAGGTCAAAGTCATTGGGCAGGCAGCCCCAGGCCCAATCGCCCTGGATTCCGCCCTTTTCCTCGGGCAGGAGCTCGAACGAATGGTCTTCCTGTTGCAGAAGAATGGTGTTGCCACGCGACAACTTCATGACCGCCATCATGCCGTCGGCCTGGCGGTTCAAACGGTCCACCACGCGCATACCGGCCGAAGTCCGCATGTTGGCGATATACAGGTCCAAGAGCCCGTCGTTATTCAGGTCACCCCAGGAGACGTTCATGCCGAAGCCAAGGTCCATGGTGGTGGCGCGGTCGGCAATATCGGTGAACGTGCCGTCGCCGTTGTTGCCGAAGAGGGCATTGAGGCCGAAGTCATGAACCACGTAGATGTCCTGATCGCCATCGCGATCATAATCGGCAGCGGCAGCGGCGAAACTCCACCTAGGATCCGCAGTGTTCGCCTTCTCGGAGACCTCTTTAAAGCCTTTGCCTTCCATGTTGCGGAAGAAGACGTCGGCCTGGCCATTGTCAGCCTCGTCCCAAGCGTTGTTGCGGAACAGACTGAAGGTGCCATAATTGCAGACGTAGAGGTCGAGCCAGCCATCGAGGTCGTAGTCCACCACCGCAAGGCCATAGCTGAACATGTACTGGCCCATGCCCATATCCACGCTGACGTCGGTGTAATGGTCGCCATCGTTGCGATACAAGCGCAACTGGTTGTATTTCGGCGTTCCGTCCTTGCTAAGGAAGCCTTCGCCGCCTACCGCGAGGTCTTGATCGCCATCGTTGTCGTAGTCGAAGAAGACCGAGCCGGTGCCATCGCCAGGCTCCAGCAAGCCCCATGCTTCCGCGGCCTCATCGAAGGTCCCGTCTTTTCGCCCGAGGTATAGGAAGTTGCGCTCCTTGCCGGATACGAAGATGTCAAAAATGCCATCGCCATTGGCATCTCCGGCACCAGCCCCGTTATAGGGCAGACGAAGGTGACGGAAGGGGAAGGCAGCGTCATCGTCTTCCCGTGGAAGCGGCTCGTAGCCGATTCCGACTTCCTTGGTCACCTCGGTGAACATGGGATTAGCGCGGTTCAAGCGCTCAAGGGCCACCACATCAAAGCCGCGCAAGTACCAATTGTTGCGGTCGCGCACAAACTGGGCGATGCCATCGAGAGTCAAGGAAGTTGGACGCCCCTTCACATCGAGGCCGAGCACCTTCAAGGTCAGGGTGGCTTGTCCCCAAGTCGGCCGGCCGGGCTGGAAATCCGCGCGGTAGACATCCCAGCGTGCAGAACTGATTTCCTGCCAGGGCTGGAACAGCTCCGCCATCGAGGCCGAGAAGGCGACTCCCCCCACGACTTCGCCACTGTCCGGGTCGAAGTCGGCGTGGTGAGTGCTGTGAATCCCCTCGGTCACGCCCAAATCCTTTAGGGAGTGCCAGGCTTCACCCTGGAAATCGACGGTCAGGATGTCGTCGATCCAGGAAAAATCCTTCTTCTCCAACGCGCGTGCGTGATGAAACAGCATGTCCTCAAGCTCAATCGAGTAGTCCTCAGACAACTTCATGTCTTGGAGAGGAGTCTCAGGAGCAGGCACAGGGACCCCAATCGGGATCTGGGGGTAAGCCTCGGGAGACTTGCTGCAGGAAGCAGCAAAAAGGGCGACGGCAACAAGTGCCGTGGAAATGGGAGTTGCTTTAGCCATAACAGCGTTGGGGGGTAATGTGCCTCACGCCAGCACAAAGTGCGATTAGTTTACCTCGAATCGGGTGTGACGAAAACCAGACCTGCCGCCTAAAGCGGAAAGGCGCCTTGAACGCGGTCGGCTTCGCCCTGTTCAGCGACGATACGCAGCGCTTCGACCACTTGCTTCGATAAGTGCTTGGGCGGAACCGCAAAAACATCTTCGACCAGGGTTTCTAAGGCAGGCGGACCCACCGTTTCGGCGTGGGTCACGGCCTCGGCGATGGCTTCGGTGATTTCTTCGGCCATGGTTTCGCGTGCGGCCTGCTGCAGCAAACCCTGTTTGGCGAGGTAAGCCTCGACTCGGGTGAGTGGGTCACGCTTCGCCCAGTACTCGACTTCCTCGTCGGCGCGGTAGCGGGTGGGGTCGTCGGAGCTGGAGTGGCCGCCCATGCGATAGGAGCGCAGGTTCAACAGCGTGGGGCCTTCGCCGGCGCGGGCGCGCTCGACCGCTTCGCGTACCGTCTGCCACACAGCGATGACATCGTTGCCATCGACGTCGACACCAGGCATGCCGTAAGCCACCGCTTTGGTGCCATAACTCTTGGCTGCGGTTTGTTCGGCACTCGGTACCGAAATCGCCCAGCCATTGTCAATCACCACGAACACCACCGGTGCTTTCATGACTGCGGCAAAGTTCATGGCGCTGTGAAAGCCGCAACTCGAAGTTGCGCCATCCCCGGAGTACGCGCAAGTCACGCTCTTTTCGCCGCGCCGCTTCATGGCGACGGCTGCCCCCACCGCATGCGGCAGCTGGGTACCGAGCACGCTCGACCATGACGGGAAGTTGACATCTTTGCACTGGAAGTGGTTCGGCATTTGCCTCCCCTTCGCCGTGTCCTCGGCGTTGCCAAACATATGCGCGACATACTCGCGAATCGGCATGCCACGTTGGATGGTCACCCCACCTTCGCGCAGGGCGGAGAAAATCCAATCTTCGGCACCAAAGGCGGCAGCAGAGGCGTGAATCGCGGCCTCTTGTCCGGTGGAAGAACCGACAAAAGCCACGCGACCCTGACGTTGCAACTTGAGCATGCGGTCATCCATCAAACGCGTGGTCAACATCGCGCGATGGATGCTCAACAGCGTTTCGTCATTCGGCAGTGGGCCCTTGGTGCCTTTGCGTAATCCACGACCGTCCTCGCGCATCACCTTGACCAGGGAAACGCCTTCCGGTTCGAGTACGCGAATGTCGCTCATGTTTCTCTTTACAGAAGCATCAGGCTTGGGTCTTCGAGCAACTCACGCACACGCACCATGAAGCGCGCGCCGTCAGCGCCATCGACCAGGCGGTGGTCAATGCTAATCGACAAGTTCATGACCTGGCGCGCGACAATGTCATCGCCGACGCAGCGAGGCATCTTGCGCATGACATGCACACCCATGATGGCCACTTCCGGGAAGTTGATGATCGGGGTGGCGAGCACACCGCCGATGTTGCCGGCATTGCTGATGCTGAAGGTGCTATCGGCGAAGTCATCTGGCTTGAGCTTGCCGGTGCGTGCGCGGTTCGCAATGTCCATCAAGTCGGCGGACAACTGCAAAATGCTCTTGAGGTTGGCATCTTTGACTGCCGGCACCACTAGGCCATTCGGCGTGTCCACCGCAATGCCCAGGTTCACGTACTTCTTGACCTTGATTACACCACGCTCTTCATCGAGTTCGGCGTTGAGCTGCGGGAATTCCTGCAGCGCGATGGCTGTGGCCTTCATGATGTAACCCATGTAGGTGACCTTGACGCCGTAACGCTCGCCGACCTTCTTCGCGGTGTTGCGCGCCTCGACCATGTCGGTGCAATCGACCTCCTCAATCAGGCTGAAGTGCGTGGCCGTGAACTTCGAACGGGTCATAGCCTCGGCGGTCTTGCGACGAATGCCGCGGAACGGCACCTCTTCGACTTCGCGCGAACCCATGATTTGTGGGAAGTTCGGCAAGGCGGCGGCGGGAGCTTCGGCGGCCGGCGCAGCAGGAGCGGCAGCAGGTGCCGCACTTGGCGCTGGAGCGGAGGCAGGCGCGGCGGCGGGAGCAGCAGGAGCTGCCGATGCCGCGCGCACGTCTTCGGGCTTGACGCGGCCTTTCGGCCCGCTGCCGGCGACTGTGCTCAGGTCCACATCCAACTCCCGCGCCAAGCGGCGCGTGGCTGGAGCAGCCAGAACCTTACGGTTGGGGTCTGCAGGCTGAACCGCAACTGCTGCGGCAGGAGCTGCAACCGCAGGTGCGGCGCCATTGCTGGCAGGAGCCGCCACCGGAGCTGCAGGGGCAGCAGCAGCCGGAGCCGCGCCACCGCCACTAGTTGCCAACACAAAGATGACATCGCCAACGTTGGCGACTTCACCCTCGGCGACCAAAGTCTTAGCCACTGTGCCTGAAGCCGGCGCAGGGATTTCCACGGTGGCCTTGTCGGTCATGACTTCGACGACAGGATCGTCTTCCTGAACGCTGCCACCTTCGGCAACAATCCAACGCACGATCTCGCCTTCGTGGACACCTTCGCCGATGTCGGGCAACTTGAACTCCAAGGTGCCACCGCCAGCTGCGGGCGCAGGTGGTGCGGCGACAGCTGCTGGTGCCGGTGACGGTGCGGCCTCGGCCGCAGCCGGAGCAGCCTCGGCGGCAGGTGCGGCCGGAGCAGCTGCTCCTCCACCACCTTGATCCAACACAAAGATCACATCGCCGACGTTGGCGACATCGCCCTCGCCGTAAAGATGCTTGGAAATGGTTCCGCTTGCGGGCGCGGGGATTTCGACCGTGGCCTTGTCGGTCATGACCTCGACCACAGGCTCGTCCTCTTGAACCGCGGCCCCTTCGGCCACAATCCAACGCACGATCTCACCTTCGTGGACGCCTTCGCCGATATCCGGCAGTTTGAACTCGAGTGCACTCATGTCTAAAGGTTTGCTGAACGGCTAGGGCTAAAAGTCGAGCACCTCTTCGATCGCGTCGAACACACGGCGCGCATCGGGAAGGTAGTAATTCTCGAGGGTGTTGGGGAAGGGAGTGTCGAAACCGGTGACGCGCTTGATTGGCGCCTCCATGTATTCGATCGCGTTCTCGGCAATCAGCGCCGAGATTTCGGAACCGTATCCACAGAAGCGTGGCGCTTCGTGAACCATGACCACACGACCGCAGTCGCGCGCGGCTTGCAGGACCGCTTCTTCGTCGAGCGGCATGAGAGTGCGTAAATCAATCACGCGAATGTCTTTGTTGCGCGACTCCTTAATCCGGCGCGCCGCTTCGGTGCAAACCGGAACCATTGCGCCGTAACAGAAGACCACCGCGTCGCCACCTTGGGTGACTTCACGCACCTTAGATAGGTCGACGGTGTACATGCCTTCGGGCACTTCTTCGCGGCCGGCGCGATACAGCGCTTTCGGTTCGAAGAACATGACCGGGTCCGGATCCATGATGCTCGAAATCAACAGGCCTTTGGCATCGTATGGAGTGCTCGGAATCACCACCTTCAAACCCGCGGTGTGCGCAAAGTACGCTTCGCCGGATTGGGAGTGATACAGACCACCGCGAATGCCGCCGCCATAAGGCGTGCGGATGGTCATCGGCACGGTGTATTGGCCACCGGAGCGATAACGCATCTTGGCCGCCTCGGACACAATCTGGTCGAAGGCCGGGTAGATGAAATCCTGGAACTGAATCTCACACACCGGCTTCATGCCATTCATGGCCAGGCCGACGCCGACACCAATGATGCCGTCTTCGGAAAGCGGCGTATCGAAGCAACGCTCCTTTCCGAATTCCTTGGTGAGGTTTTCCGTTGCCAGAAACACGCCGCCTTTGGGGCCGACGTCTTCACCCATCACGAGGACAGACTCGTCTTCCTTCATGATGGTGCGGAGGCCGTCATTGACGGCTTGGACCATGGTGAGTTCGCTCACAGGGGGAATTCTCCTTTTTCGTCGACGGCTTCGTCGCGCTCGGCAAAGTGGCTGATGCACGCATTCATTTGTGCATCGAGGTGTGGCGGCATCTGTTCCCAGACATCGCTAAAGATGGTGCCAAGCTTCGGACGCGGCTTGGCTTCGGCGGCCTTGGCGGCAGCCATCATTTCGGCGTCGGTTTCGGCGCGGATGGCGGCAATTTTCTCGTCATCTAGGTGGCCTTCACTCTTCAACCACGTTTCGAAACGGAACAGCGGGTCGCGCTTTTCCCAAGCGTCGAACTCGCTTTGTTCGACGTAGCGTGAAGGGTCATCGGAAGTGGAGTGACCACCCATGCGGAAGGTCACGGCTTCAATCAGCGTCGGGCCCTCGCCCGCGCGCGCGCGCTTCACCGCTTCACTGACCACGCGGTAGACCGCAAGCACATCGTTGCCATCGACCTTGATGCCAGGAATGCCGTAAGCCTCGCCCTTGATGGCGTAACTTTCGGAAGCGGTTTGCTCTTCGCTGGGGCAGCTAATCGCCCACTGGTTGTTCTGGCACAGAAACACCACCGGACTACCAAAGACACCGGCAAAGTTGAGGCCGGAGTGGAAACCCAAGGTGCTGGTGGAACCGTCGCCGAAGGTGGTCAGGGCAATGCCCTTTTCACCACGCTGCTTCATGGCCATGGCCACGCCAACCGCTTGCGGGATTTGGGTACCGAGCGGCGAGCTAATCGACAACCAGTTGACCGGGTCGCGGAAGCTGAAGTGCACCGGCATCTGGCGGCCGACGGCATTGTCATCGGCGTTGCCAAACATGTTGTCGAACATGCCGTTCACATCGATGCCCAGGTAGAACATCATGGCGAAGTCGCGGTAATGCGGCGCAATCCAATCTTGCGCGGCATCGAGCGCGGCGGCGGCGCCAACGGAAGTCGCTTCGACACCCTTGTTCGGGATCGAGAAGCCGATGCGCCCCGTGCGCTGCAGTTTCATGCAGCGATCGTCGAAGGAGCGGGTACTGACGATGGCCCGGTACATGCGCAAGAGCGTCTCGCGCTTGAGGCGCGGGGCCTTGCCGACCTTTTTGCCGGACTCGTCGATGATTTGCAGAGTGTCGCTCATGTTGAGGAACGTGACTTACACCACCATGACGCCGGCGCCGTCGGCCAAAGTTTGCTCCGCCTGCTGCCCGCCGAGGCGGCTGAGCAGGAAGTTCTCCGCAGCTTTGTACGAAGAGCGGACCAAAGGACCGGAGGCGCAGTAGGCGAAACCATATTCCTCTTCGGCGACGACCTTCCATTGGTCGAAAGCTTCGGGAGTGACATAGGCTTCGACCGTGAGGTGACGCTTGGTGGGTTGGAGGTACTGGCCGAGGGTGAGGATGTCGACGCCGGCTTGGCGCAGATCGGCCATGGTGGTGCGGATTTCCTGATCAGTCTCGCCGAGGCCGAGCATGATCGAGGACTTGGTCACCACGGAGGGGCGGTAGCGCTTGGCTTCCGCGAGCACGGCCAGGGTTTGGTCGTACTTGGCGCGCACATCGCGGACGGTGCGGTGCAGGCGCTCGACGGTTTCGATGTTGTGGGCGAAGACATCGACCCCGCTGTCGCACAGGGTGTGAATGCAGGAATCGCGGCCCTGGAAATCTGGGGTGAGGGCTTCGACCAGCAGCTCGGGGCGCTTGGCCTTGAGCGCACGGATGGTCGCGGCGTAGTGCTCGGCGCCGAAGTCTTCGAGATCGTCGCGGTCGACGCTGGTCAGGACGATGTAGCGCAGCGAAGGGATGCTCGCCGACTCGGCAACCTTGCGCGGCTCGTCGTGGTCGAGCCAGCCCCGCGGATTTCCGGTCTTCACAGCACAGAAACGACAGCCGCGGGTGCAGGTGTCGCCCATAATCATGATGGTGGCGGTGCCATCGGCCCAGCATTCGCCGAGATTGGGGCAGCGCGCCTCTTCGCACACCGTAAACAGGCTCCTTTTGCGCAGGGAATCGCGCAGAGCGGCTGTGGTCTCCCCGGTCGGGAGGCGCATTTTCAGCCAGGAGGGTTTCGGTTTGGTCGTCAAAAGAGGCAGTTCAGGGAACGATGAAGCGCAGATTATAGTTGAGCGAGGCCGAAATCCCCGGGAAACACATTCGGCAATTTTGCCGAATTTATTAGCGCAAAATCCCCCAAGAATGACCTGTTGGTATCGTTGTCGGGGTATGAAAGTCGCCGTGATTGCTCTTTGCCTGCTTGCCGCCTGCGCTGGCCCTCAAGTGAACCATGCGGAAAGAACCGCCCTAGCTGGCGACTACTATTCCGGCGATGGCCTGGGCTGGAATCTGAGCCTGACCCTCGAGGCCGACGGCGTGTTTCGCTGCAACTGGCATGGCTGCGTCGTGGGTTCGGATATGAACCTGGTTGGCGATTGGGATATCGAAGGCGGCACCATCTCCTTTACTCCCCTTTCCGATGCCGACGAAGCCTTCCTCCGCCGCTACTTCGAAGACAAGACCGCCCGCACCGCCAAGGTCGAGGGCAACACCGTCCTCATCTTTGCCGACCAAGAAGACTTCTTCGCCAGGTACGGCCCCTCCACCGGCAGCTGCTTCAGCCGCGACGACGCCCGCGATGTCGTGTCGCGTTAATGAATAGCAGACTAGAGGCCCCGATTAAGGCCATTCTGATTGGCAAGCTTGCATTACTGACAGCACCCGGCCAATCCTCCCTATAGCCTCGTTTCACTATCCTGAAATACTTTAAAATCAATCGGGGATGCGGACTCAGAAAATTTAATTTGATAATCCCCAACTGGTAACTTGGCTCTCCAAAATCCATCCTCGGCAAACGCAACGACTGCAGCAGCCCTCTCGGGTAGTCCATTAGTTCCTATCCGCCTAATCACGGGGGAGGGCGCTCGAGATCCCTGCTCAATCAGCACCAGACCAAATGGAATTTCGATACTTAAGTCTGAGTCATGGTTTGCTATCGAAATTTCAGTTTCGAAGCCAAGGAAGATATTTGCAGTCTTTCCATCGCTACCACTTGCCCTCGCAGCTCCCCTTGGACCTATTTCCAGGACATGAGTTTTGCCTATTTCTGACATGAAATCAAAAGAACCCTGAGGTGTAAGGGTAATCCGTTTTCCATCAAAGTAATCTGCACCAGCTCCGATTGAAGAATTCACATAGGTAACGAGGAGACGATATTCTTCTTGGGGGACCAAGGACAAGGCTAATTCGGATTCCCCGCCTGCAATGAAATGCTTTCCAAGTGGAAGGGCTGCATCTGGATTTTGAAAGTACAACATGTACTCCCCAGTTGGGACTACCACTTGCGTTGTATTGCCACCATCTAAATCAAAATAATACGGCACTACTTGTGCTTCACCTTCCAAAAAAACCAATTTGGAAGAATTGCCGATGGCTAGCCCACCGTCATTGATTCGAATATTCACAAGCCCAAGTTCAGGCAAGACAACACGCTGCGCTTGGCCAGGTTCAGAACGAAGTCCTAAATAGATAATTGCTCCACCGGGGTCAGCTCGAAGCGCAGTACCCATTCGATTACCAAACCAACCTCCGCCTATGCTCCTTTCCGCATTGGGAGCAATAGCTGTCCAGCCAAAAAATGCGGGAGCGGCAGGGCCCGAGTACAGCTGGCTGGGATTAAGGGAACCAGAGAATGTACTGTCCCACGCTATACTAGTAGCGAGAATGTTCACTCGGTCGGCAAGGACACTCTCCTTTGAAAATTCAATGCTCAAATCGAAATCCGTTCCTGCCGGCAAGGAGAGCTCCTGACCACCACCGCCGCTTCCCAGATCCACTCCATTGGCCCCATAGCATGATTTCTCACTCATCCAAGCCATGACCATTCCATGCGATTGGATTGGCCCATCTGTCAACACCAAGCCGTTTTCGTCGACTTTCCCCAACCTCCATGGGGAGTCAAAAGAGCCATTTCTGCGATATGCAATTTTAGGTCGAAATGATTCTGCCTGAACTGAGCTGAGAACTTTCAAGAAGGAGGGTGTCAAGGCCACATCCATTTCGAGGACCGAAGACATCAGGCATTCCCCTTCTCCCTCTGGGCTGCGATCCCACGAAATTACTACTGGCGAATAATATTCAGTGCCATCTGGCAGGGCAATTCGAACAAAGAAGCGAGAAGAAGCGTCATTGCCGTAGGAAGGAGTTGGTATCCCATTTGCAGAGGATTCTCCATCCGCATTCAAATGCCCAGCCCATAATTCGACCAAGGAATCACCAAGCATAACTGGTGCACCCGGTCGACCCGGCCAATACATTAGTGAGACTGGCAGCCCGGCAAACAAACTTGGAGGATTACCATTTGCAAAAATATCGATTCTGCTTTTTGCAGCCAACTCATACTCCCTATTAAAAGATCTACCCACCTGTTCGATTACACTTGGGGAATCCAGTGGGCGGAACTCGAGCATACTCCAGGCAGAAAAATTGGAAAATGCAAATTGACCTTGATCATTTGAGACTACCTCGCTGCCACCGTGGCGCACAAGTGCGCCTGGAACAGGCACGCTTCCGATGTGAATCCTTGACGCAAAGTTCAGTTTATCTTGGTCAGAAATTGGATTATCGGAAGGGATTTCCGCCTCGCCCGAAGCTCTGTCAATAGTTCCTATGGGGTTACTCACATTTGCACCAATGCTCCCACCTGCCGTGCCTTCCGTTCCCTTTGTGCCAGATACGAGCGTTCCTCCTGGCCCAACATCTCTAATGAGAAGCCAACAAACAACCAGTATCAAACCCAAAATTGCAAGTGCTGCAATACGCGTTGAAATAGTCTTCATCTTGCTAACCGCCTATTGTCCCCCGCGAATCAAAATTGGTATAGAACCAACGGCTTCATTTCTACCCTTATCAACCAATTGCAATTCTTCACGCACAGTTTCCTGAACGGGCTCTGCTACCATCAAAATTTTTATCTCGTATCCATCATTGGTTTCAGAAAGTGTCGCCTCAAAATATGGTGACTGAACTGGACCTAGGGCCAGCTCCATCCTTTCTGATCCAGTGAAAGTGCACTGAACCACACGGCTTGGCGCCCTAGAGCTAAGCAAGCCGACTGCAGGAGAAACTTTTACCATTCTGTGCCGCTTAATAATTGTCGTGAATTCAGCCATCTGTTTCTTCCCCAAGTGAACGCCCTCAATTTTACCCTTGAATTTTTTGCTCTCAGGCTCTTGGTGTTCCAGATTTGCTGCGACTACAGTGAAATCAAATGTCTGGATTTCAACACCCGGGTTTGCAATGTCCATCCTTGTAGAAACACCTGAAACCTTTCCTGACAAACTTGAGTCAGCAAACGAGATTTTAGGAACGCGAAGTGGATTCCCCCTATGGAAAAAGTCGAATTGGCCATTTCCTTCATATATTCCTGAGTTTGCATTTTTCTCTAGAAATACCAAACCAACTGGGGGAAGAATGACATTTGTTGGCTCAACCTGGGCCTCAACGACCAAGCTGATTAAGGGGCTAGAGTCCTTGCCCATTAATGAAATTATCACACGCTTACCTCCAACCATCTCCATTTGAATCTCGGCACTCACCGTTGCCGATTCTCCAGGCATGATATTTTTCTTGTCAATTTCAACGCCTGAACAGCCACACGATGCTGTTATTTCATCTACCAATATCGCATTAGTACCGAAATTTTTGACCACGAATTCATGCTCGACAATTGAATTTGGTCGCAAGCCATCATATTCAACAAATCCTCCACTTGTGGAAACAAGACCTTGAGATTCTACCTTCAAGGGACCACACGAAAATCCTGTAACAATCAGGCCGGCCAGAACAGAAGTAACAATGCCGTGTCTAGGTATTCTTTTGAACTTATTTCTACACAATAAAAGCAAAAAGAATGCAGTGCCAATGCCCAAAAGAGTAGTTGCTACTTTCCAGGTACCTATGTGCACCCTTGGGTTGGGGATCAAAAAAATCCAATTCGATGCGGAAGCCTCCAGTTCACTAAAACTAATAAATCGGAGGTCCTCAAGAGGGTCAAGAAATTCGACTCCTTCGGGGTGAACTCTCCCGACGACATAGTGTCCAGCATTTTCAGTTGAGGGGTTAATTAGCGCGATAAATGGCTCAGTAATAGCTTGAATCGCTGAAGCGTTCCCAATTCTAACTGGAGTCATATTCTCATACTTGCTTATTACCGTGGTCATTGACTCTATTGAAATCCAAGAATTCAAGCTATCACCGCCAAAATCATTTATTAGCCCAGACAGGCTCACCTCCATGTTTCGGGCACTTAGATAGAGAAAGGCTGCTGAAATACCGCATGGCACCTCATTGCCTGGAGATTGCATCAATTCTCCTTCATCGTGTCCCCCCCATTCCCTTGCAATGCGAACTAGGGACAAAAACCGCAGCATCTGCTTTTGCCTCGCGGCCGATGCAGTTGTCATGACCAGTCCCAGCCTTTGGTCTTCTACCTCAACCTCATCTGGGATTACAAGAAACGTATCGGACAATTCGACGGCATTCCCAATTTCTATGGAACTCTCGAGGATAGACATGTTGATTATGGTTGGTAGAGATGGAAAAGGGTCATTTGGCTCCGCAATAATCTCCATTCTCCCTCGCGTTGGTATGGCAACGCCAACCGCTTGATCCCAATACCAATCGGTGCACTCCCATCTCTGGACAGTGCCAAACATAATTCCCTTAAAAAATAGAGAATCAATCGGTCTTTTTATATCCCCGTCATCCGGCCATTGAACAAGCTGGTCAGCTCGGAGGAAAAGCATTGAGTCAGGATCCCAGTCGAACCTCCATATTGTATCTCCAATTGAACTTCCGCCCGCGCCATACCTAACGATGGAAACGCGACTGGAGCCGACACTTGAAATAACCTCAACGTCGGCGTGTGGCCCAAGCCAATCCTGCCCAGAAAGACCTAAAGTCCAAAGTCCAAAAGATTCTGCATTATTTGAAGATCGAAGCTCGCGACATTTCTCAACTCCAATTGTATGTCTACCGATTTTGCCGGCACCTCCCGCTATAAATGATTCCCCTTCGAATCGATCTTCTCGAAAGGCCCTCAAAATTTTGCCCTCGGGATTGCTTTCGACAAGAAGGCGAGCATCATCAAACCATACACTATGTTGAAAAATTTCATGAGAGCTTTCTTCCTGAATGATTTCAATTTTTGCCTCAAAGGAAAGCTGAGACAATGTCTGGTCGCGGAACCGCAAGATGTCCCTGATGTCTTGAATTGACACATTCTGCGCATGAGGTGATAAATGGAGGCAGAGAAATATTGAGGTGATTAGCATTTATTTCGTGGGAAAATATTTGAGAGAGGTGAGAGGGCAGACAATCTGTCCTCTCACCCCGATGAACTTCAATCACAGAAATGGTTCAAGTCTACACAATCCTGGGTAGTGGTTGAAATGAAGGTGCATTCAAGTCCGCCTCCAACTACGGTCAAACACCGCCCTTTTTTAATTTTTCCGCATTCAGATATAGTCTGATGTTGAGGGAGCTTTTGCAAACAGGTTGCTTCGGGAAAAGTCGCACAAACTCGGCGACCGCCAGGATCCTGATCACAGCCAAAAATGCAAAGTGCTTGCTCTTGGGTGCAAGTGGATGCATTGCTCGAATTGCAATCAGCCGAAGAGGTAACACATTGTTGGTCGTTCGGCAATTGAAGCATTCCTCCAAGAATTGCAGTGTCTGCACTGGATACTAATGACATTGCGCTGGATTGGGACTGGGAAAACGCTGCTAAAAATGCGCCGCATAGTATTGAAGTAATCGTTTTCATTTTCTACTCTTGTTTTGTGGCAAAAGCGCCATTTGCATACTAGCATGCCTTTTTCTCTCTCAAGCAATACTCAGAAAAACTTTTTAGCAATGGGTTCTTGTCTCATTTCCGATATCCTAATGATAGTAAAAATGGAGCCTACCTAACTATAAAACAGCAAATGAGCGTGCGATTCCCTAGGCACTATTCCACTCTCTTCCTCGGAAAAACCACCATCCCTCTCATTGCCCCCCCAAATTGCTTTGCGCCATCCTAACTTTCAACACCCACAGGCAGGTAAATGAGGCCTTTGCATTCCCATTCCCGATGTAGAGAGTGGATTGCGCCTTTTATAGCAAACTACCAAGTCAAACCACGCCAAGAACGGACGAAACGGGGCATCAGCAAGAGACCCCACGCGACCAAGGCGAATAGAATGCAGCCGGCGGCTATTGCCAGGTATTCAAAGCGGTCCACCATGGCGTACTCGGCAAAGATGCGCACCGACAAGGCCAGTAACAGAAGTCCGCCGAAGGTGCGCACTGCAGGCAAAGGCCGATGCACCAACTCTTGCCCCTGCGTATGCGCTAAGCCGACATGCAATGCCACACTAAGAGTAAGCAGTAATAAACCACCGATCATCAGCACGTGGAAGCCGATTTGCGGCCGCTCAGGAAGGAGCGAAGCCAACAACAACCCAAGCGGCATGCACCAAGAGGAAATCCAAATCAATCGGCGCTGGGTTCCGCCCATACTCGGCAGGCGATAGATCCGCGCCGAGACCAGAAGTACCGCGGCAACACTGCCTGCAGCAAGGTATCCGCCCAATGGCCGGAGGCTGGTGGCGTCGAGCCAAAACCCCATCAACAATCCAGCAGCACCAAGCACATGCCCCATACGGCGCAGCCTTGGTTTTTCGGCCATGGTGACGTCGACACTAGCTTCTTTGCGCGCGGTCAACGGGATGAACATCGCGCCGATGCCCATTGCTAAGGACAGGAACATCCCTTGCGTCAGCAATACCCGGCTAAAGCGATACCACTCAAAGGGGAATTGCGCCGACATCAATTCTCGATAGGCCTCGGAACCACTGCCGATGCACCCGCACAGAAAACCGATTGGCACCCAAACAAATGCTGCTGGCCCCGAGCGCGTGCCCTTTTTGCCGAGGCCCCGAGAAGCGCTGAACTCCAACAGCACCAGTCCTTCCACCAGCCAAATCAGTTGAGCCAAACCAATCTGCTGCATCCACACCAGCACGGTATGGAGCAACGGCACCACGATCACCACCAAAAGCTGAACCACGCTCGGCGCCGGGGCGCCCAAGCGCCGCGGGAACATGGTGAACAGGAACCCTGCTGCAAAGGTGGTGAGCACCCCCTGAATGAAAATCAGCGAATGCGTTTGGTAGGGATAAGTGATCTCCACCCCCAACCCAAACAGCACCCACGGCGCGGCGGCCCACCACCCGAGGAACCATCCCAAGGGAAAGAGCACCCGATAGGGGTGGTGGCGCAGACTATGATCTTGCGGGCTTGGAGCTGGCGCGGAGAGGGCAGACAAGGGAGAAATCTAACCTGAGTTGGGCGTGTCGAAAGGCAGAACGGGGGAGGACTCGTGGTGACAATTAACATTAAACCGAGATTATTTCGAATAAAAGAGTCAATTATCTGGATTAGGTCTTGGTGGGAATGGTCGAAGAATTGATAGACCCCTAATCCCTCCCATCAGGCCATGAATGCCCCGAACACCCTTTCTTCCTCCGCCCCATCTGCGGATCGGGCTACTCCAGCGGAAATTTCCCAGAAAGGATGGGCCTCTAAACTTGCCGCCTGTACCACGGCCTTTTTATTCGTCGAAGCGGTCACTGGGCTCTGGCTCTATTTAGGGGAGTTCTCCCTGACCGCCCAGGTCATGGTTCTGCTCCACACCGGGCTGGGCATCGGCATGAGCGTGCTCTACACCTATTATCAGGTGCGCCACCTGCAGGCTTGGTACAAGCAAAAAGCCACGGTGATGATGGTGCTTGGCTTCGCCTTGATGGCGGCCATCCTGACCTGCATTTTCTCGGGCTTCGTCCTCACCTACCAAAGCTTCTTCGGTCCCAAGATCAGCGCCACCTATGACCTGGTGCACCTGGTATCTGGAGTTGCGGCGCTAGTTTTACTGGTCTTGCATGTGGCCTTCGCGCTGCGCCGACGCTTGCCGGTCATCCGCAAGACGCCATCCTTTGCGCTGGCCGTGAACCAGTTTTTCCGTCGCGGCGGCGTTTGGGCCGGCGCCTCTACCGTCGGAGTTCTCGCCTTGGTGCTTAGTTTCGGCAGCAAAAACCTGACCTATGAAGTTCCCAGTGATTACTCCATGCCGGAGTACTTGGCCGATTTTGAGGAGTACCGCGACAGTCCCTTTGCCCCCACCAATGCACGGACCGAGGGCAACGTGTTGATTGACCCTGCCGCTCTTGCCGGTTCGGCATCTTGTGGCACCACTGGCTGCCACGAGGAAATCCTTGCCGAATGGGAACCCAGCGCGCACCGCTTCTCGGCCAATAACCCGGCGTTTCAGGCGGTGCAAAAGAACTTCGCCGCCGACCGCGATGCCACCCAAACGCGCTATTGCGCCGGATGCCACGACCCGATTTCGCTGTTTGCCGGAGCGAAGGACATTCACAACATGGACCTCGCCGCGCCGGGCATGCAAGAAGGCAACTCTTGCGCCGCCTGCCACAGCATTTCGCAAGTCGACATCCGCGGCAATGCCGATTACGTGATCACTGCCCCACAAAAATATCTGTGGGAAGACACCACGGGTTTCCAGAAATCGCTCTCTGATTTCCTGATCCGCGCTTACCCTCGGCAACATCTTGCCGACTACGATCGCAATATCTTGCGCTCTGCTGAGTATTGCGGCGCTTGTCACAAGCAGTTCATTCCCGAAGCACTCAATCGTTTCGGGCGCAGTGGCGGGCAAAACCAGTTTGACGAATGGAGCAAGAGTCATTGGCACACCGAAGACAACCCCAACACTGACTTGAGCTGCCGCGACTGTCATATGCGCTTGGTGTACGACTCCAAAGACCCGGGCCGCGGGGAAGGTGGCGACTTGCGACGGTCGGTCGCTGACAACGCCCACCGCCATCATGGCTTTATTGCCACCAACTTCCTCGTGCCCAAGGTCATGCAGCTCCCCCATTGGGAAGAGCAAGTCGCGCTGACGAAAGAATGGATTCGCGGCGAAACCGTCATCCCCGAGATTGCCCACCTTTGGCCCGAGGGACCGGTCGCCAAGGTCACCATGGCCGCGCCAGACAATGCCGCTGCTGGCGAAACCGTCGAGATCAAGGTCTTTGTCAAAAACAGCAAAGTGGGGCACAACCTCACCACCCGCCCTCTCGACTTTACGCGCGCTTGGATCCACCTCACGGTGGAAGATGCCGACGGCACGGTTTTCGGCGAATGGGGCAGCATCAACCCCGAAACCCGTTGGATTGAAGACCGACCTGGCGTGCCCCATGTGGCCGGCAACTCCGTCAAAGACGGCACCATGATGCTCGAAGCCATTCCATTGAATGCGTAAGGCGAAGCGCTCACCAAACATGACTTGTGGAAGAAAGCCGGTGGCGAAAACCAACGCATCATTTTCCCCAAGTACTCAGACCAACAGGTGTACGCCTTGGCAATCCCGGAAGGGACTATGGGCCCGCTCACGGTCAAGGCCGAGTTAAATTTCCGCCGTTATCGCCAAGAGTTCTTGGACTTGGTCGTGCCGGAAATGGAAACCGAGGCAGGTTTCTATCAACCAACGGTGACGCATGACAGCGCAATCAAGCACATCGTCCTACGTGACCCGACTGCAGCTCCTGCACAGCCGCCAGGGCATGAGGCAGGGCAGTGACGCGCAAAAAACCGAAGCGCATGGGGAGAAAGCAAAAGATGACTTTCTCCATCGTGGTGACTATCCTCGCCACCTGCGGTTTCACTTGGTTGGCGGTGGGCATTGCCGAGCAACGGAACACCGACTTGGTCGATTCCTCGGAGAGCATCACCAATGCCATGAGCAGCGAAGATGCCGATTTGCTTCCCCCCATCCGCTTCACCAATGTGGCGGCGGAAGTCGGGATTGACATGGTTCACGCGCCGGGCCCTCGCAAACGGCTGTTGCTGGAAGACACCGGTTCCGGCATTGCTTGGGGCGACATCGACCTCGATGGCGATTGGGACTTGTTCGTCGCGAATTTCCCCTCCGGAGACGACCCGCAATCCGACGCCAATCGGCTTTACCGCATTGATCAGGGCCAGTCTGTCGACATCACCGAATCGGCAGGCGTCGCCGATGCCAGTGCCTAATGCATGGGTGTTTCCTTCGCCGACTTCAACCAAGATGGCCAAGTCGGTATTTATGTCACCAACTATGGCCCGAACCGTTTGTACCAAAACAAAGGCGACGGCACCTTCGAAGAGGTCGGGGAAAAAGCTGGCGTGGACTGTACCGATTGGTCCACCGGTGTGGCTTGGAGCGACGTCGACCGAGATGGTGACTTAGACCTCTATGTTTGCAACTACCTGAAACTCGGTGCGAATCAGTTGGCCAGCCAAGCCGCGGCCAACCAAGAAGATGATGACGGCATTCCGATTGCCCTCAACCCAACTCCTTTGACCCTGCTGCGAACAAATTTTACCGCAACAATGGCGATGGAACCTTCACTGAAATGGCCGAGGAACTTGGTTTGGCCAACCCGCAAGGCCGCAGCCTAGAAGCCATTTTCTGCGACCTCGATGGCGATGCCCTGCTAGATCTTTATGTCAACAATGACGTCAGCACCAACAAGCTTTTCTAAAACTTGGGTGGCTCTACCGGCACTCTGCTGTTCGCGGATTTGTCCACGCAAACCGGCACTGCCGACCCGCGCGGCTCGATGGGAATTGGCGTAGCGGAACTCGGCTATATGACCGACCAAGACGATGGTCTGCCGGATTTGTTCATCACTCATTGGCTGGCTCAAGAAAATGCGCTATACCAAAGTCTCTCGCGCAAAGGCCTCGGCCTGGAGTACCGCGACAAGATCCAGAACCTTCGTTTGGGCGAACTCTCCATCCAATCTGTCGGCTGGGGCACCGCGATTGCCGACTTTGATTTGGATGGGCATGCCGACATCTTGGTGACCAACGGCAGCACGCTCGAGAAGCGCGACGACAAAAAATTCCTCATCGCCGAACACCCATTCCTATTTTGGAATGATGGCAAGAGCTTTCATGAAGTGCGCGCCCAAGCCGGACAAGAATTCGATGCGCTCTACTCTGGACGAGGCCTAGCCGTAGCGGATTTTGATTTAGATGGGGACCTCGATGTCGCCATCAATGTGAACCGTGGCGCCCCTCTCCTGTACCGCAATGATTCCGAGTCCTCGCACCATGCGATTTCCGTGCGCCTAGAAGCACCCGCGGCGCTGTGTAAAGGCGCAAAGATCATCTTGCGCTGCCAAGACCGGCAGCAACTGCGTTGGTGGATTACGGAAAGCAGCTATTTGAGTGGCCATGCGCCAGAGCAGATTTTCGGATTGGGCGCCGCCACGGTGGCCGAAGAAATCACCGTGGTGTGGACGAATGGTGAATCCTCGACGGTGCAGCATGTGCCGGCCGGCTTGGTCACGATTGCGCCGAACGCCGCGGAATAGCCTCGGCATTCCGGCTTACGCCTAAACTGGGGGCATGCAGCGCCTCAACCCCGCCTGGCTTCTGACTCTTGGCTTGCTGATTCCTGCCTGCGCCAAGGAAGAGCCGAAGACTGCCGCTTCGGAGCAAAGCGCCGCACAGGAAAACGCCACCCCAGCGCAACAACTCGCCAATGCCTTGGGCGGAGGTAATGCGGAAAGCGCCAAGGCACTCCTCGCCGAGCATCCAGAGTTGTTGGCCACACCATTGGATGAGCGCGGCAACATGGCGATTCACATTGCGGTGCGCGGCGGCAACTTGGATTGCCTGAAGGCTGTGCTCGAGGGCAAGCCGGCTGTAGACATCACGGCCGGTCCTGGCGGCAGCCCAGCCAGCTTCATGGTCTTTGATACCTACCCTCCGAAGGCCGAACTCCTGCAGGCATTGCTCGACGCAGGGGCTTCCCCCACCCTCGCGCGCGCCGA
>JAJFFC010000001.1 GCA_021776795.1 Planctomycetota bacterium | reverse complement strand
ACATCTGGGGCCTGCCACTTCAACCCTCTTTCCCAGGGGTCCCCCCATGGGGGGACCCCTGGGAACTGCAAACTGACTGCCAGGAGCTGACCGGGTGCAGAGGTGAGAGGGAATTTACAGAAAGGAAGTTACGCTAACTTCCGTTTTTGCCGCAGGCTTCCCAATGCCTTGGTCGGTAGGAGATGATTCCTCAAATACTTACCAAGCTCCTCCAACTGGAAGCTGGCCGGTGACTATCTGCATCAATGGTGGCAGTAGCGATCAAACTGTAGAGGTTACGGTTCGGGATAGTTCGGGCAACGTTGTCGCCACCTGTAGTTTAACGGCTGCTGAGCCTTGCTGTAATGTAACTATTCCAGGTGGTGGTGAGGTAGAATTTGAGGACGGCCCAGATGCCGATTCTGATGGAGTTGCTGGAACGGTTGTGAAGCAATGATGTTTTGATCGTTTTTAGCAGTGCCATTTCCATGGGATTGCGATTCTATGTGAAGCTCCTTCGCTAATGCGAGGGAGCTTCTTGAATTGAGTGACAAGATTGAGGCCAATATATAAATATTCATCGCGCCTCCTTACAATCGCGCCATGGACCAAACCCGCAGCGTGGACACCACGGCGCCGATGCGCGAATTCACCTTCCTGGCCGTATCGCTAGGTATCGTGGTTGGCTTGGTGATGTCGGTCGCCAATGTATATCTAGGCTTGTTCGCGGGCATGACCGTGAGTGCCTCGATCCCTGCCGCGGTGATATCCATGGGCCTGTTGAAGGGCGTCTTCAAGCGCGGCACCATCCATGAGAACAACATGGTGCAAACCATGGCCTCGGCGGGGGAGTCGCTAGCCGCAGGAATCATCTTCACCATGCCGGCTTTGGTGCTGACCGGCGTTTGGACCGACTTCGACTTCTGGACCACCACCTTGGTGTCGATGACCGGTGGCTTGCTGGGCGTCTTGTTCATGATCCCCTTGCGCAAACCCATGATTGTGGAGGACCAGGACTTGGTCTACCCCGAAGGCGTGGCTTGCGCAAAAGTTCTCAATGCGGGGGAAGAGGGCGGAGCCGGCATGAAGATGGTCTTTGGTGCCCTTGGCTTGGGTGCCCTGATTAAGGTTTGCGCCGATGGCCTGCGCCTGATTTCTGGCGGACTGGCCGGTGCCTTCTCGCTCGGCAGCTCCCGAATCTTCGTCGGCCTCACCGCTTCGCCGGCCTTGATTGCCGTCGGCTTCATTGTTGGCTTTAACATCGCCATGCTGGTTTTCCTCGGCGGTGCCGCCTCATGGTTTGGGGTAGCGCCTTGGCTGACGGCCACTCGCGATTACGGCGTCGCTCTCACTGACCCTGCCCTAGAAGGCTTGGTCAAGGCCGATGTCCGTTACCTCGGTGTCGGTGCCATGGTCGTCGGCGGACTTTGGTCGATCATTCAAATCCGCAAGGGCATTGCTCAGGGTGTTCGCGAAACCTTCTCGGGCTACAAATCCTCGATGACTGGTGAGGCACCACCACGTACCGAGCAGGACATGGACCGCAAGTGGCTCCTTCTGTTGGTGTTGGCCACCTGCATGATTGTCTTGGGCTTGTACATGCAAGTCACTGATGACCTCATAATTTCCGCCCTAGCCACCCCCTTGATGGTGATCTGCGCCTTCTTCTTTGTCGCGGTGGCCTCCTATATCGTGGGTTTGGTCGGCAGTTCCAACAGCCCCGTCAGTGGCATGACCATCTGTTCGGTGTTGTTGACCAGCGCCTTCATTGCCGGCTTCGGCTACAGCGGAGAAATCGCCATTTTGGCCACCATGGGTGTGGCCGGTGTGGTTTGTTGCGCGACCTGCACCGCAGGCGATGTCTGCCAGGACTTGAAGACCGGTCATTTGGTCGGGGCCACACCCTACCGACAACAATGGGCGGAAGTCATTGGCGTGATCTCGGCCTCATTCGTCATGGCTCCGGTGCTGACCTTGTTGCACAACAGTTATGGCATCGGCACCAATGAACACCTCAGCCCTGCGGAAGGGGTCCTTCCGCTCGAGGCTCCGCAGGCGCAGCTATTCTCCAAGCTCATGGACGGTTTCTTTAAGAACGAGACCTTGCCCTGGGATTTGATTGGCATCGGCGCTGCGATTGGTTTGGCCATCATCCTGGTCGATCAACTTATGCTCGCTCCTAAGCGGTCCAAATTCCGCCTCTACGTGATGCCGGTAGCCGTCGGCATGTACCTCCCGCTGGGCCTGTCGACCGCCATTCTTTTGGGCGGCGTCATCGCCTGGTGGTCCGGACGCGGCCATAGCAGCAAAGAAAGTCGTGAACGCGGCCACGAGAAGGGGGTACTCTTATCCTCCGGCCTGATTGCTGGTGAGGCCATTGCTGGCGTTCTCATCGCGATTCCCATGGCCGCGGAAATCGCCCTACCTAACCTGAGTAACGCCTTTACCCTAGCCTTAACTGCGTTTGCCATGGTTGGAGTTGTCCTACTTCTCGTCCGTACAGGAGCCCTAAAGAACTGACATGAAGCTGTCCGTCGTCATTCCGATCTATAACGAGGAAAAAACCCTCCTCGAGATCTTGGAGCGCGTCCGCGCCACACCCTTCGACAAGGAGATTGTGCTGGTCGACGACTGCTCGCAGGACGGCACCCGCGCCATTCTCAAAGAGTTGGAAAAGGATGAAGACCTTTCTATTCATTACCACAGTGTGAACCAAGGCAAAGGCGCGGCTTTACGCACGGGCTTCCAACATGTCACCGGTGATGTCGTGCTGATTCAAGATGCCGACCTGGAATACGATCCAGGCGAGTATCCCATCTTGCTTGAGCCTATTCAGCAGGGAATGGCCGATGTGGTGTATGGCTCTCGCTTCAAGGGCGCGCGCATGTCGCGTGTGCACTTGTACTGGCACCAAATGGCGAACAACTTTTTGACCTGGGTGTCGAATATGTTCACCAACCTCAACCTGACCGACATGGAGACTTGCTACAAAGTCTTCAAACGCGAGGTCATCCAGGACATTGAATTGCACTCGAACCGCTTTGGCTTTGAGCCGGAAATCACGGCGAAGATTGCACGCAAGCGCCTAGATGGCGCTCGGGTGCGCATCTACGAAGTGCCGATTAGCTACTACGGCCGTGACTACGAAGAAGGTAAGAAGATCGGTTGGAAAGACGGAGTCGCCGCGTTGTGGCACATCGTCCGCTTCAACGTCTTTAGCTAACTCCGGCAGCCATATACCCCTTGGCGGGAGCGGCTTCGAGAATGATGCCGCCAAGACCACGTTGGTCCAAGGCGTCGGCCGCAGCGCCAAGCGCTAACTCTGGCAAGTTGTTGTGCGCTGATAGATGAGCCAACACTAGGTGGCGTAGCGTGGGTGGCGCGCTCGAAGCCAACAGGTCTGCGGTCTGCACATTGGCGAGGTGCCCCAGTGGGCCGCCGACGCGTTGTTGCAAGTGATAGGGGTAAGGCCCGGATTCGAGCATGCGCCGATCGTGATTCGCCTCAAGGACCAAAGTGTCGAGGCCATCAAGCACGCCTGCCTCTTGCAGAACCCCGATCTCTCCAAAGTCGGTGAAGAAGCCTGCGCGGCGCCCTTCGGTTTCGAATAGAAATCCATGCGTGGGGACGGCATCGTGGGGGAGCTGAATAGGCGTAACCGTGAGTGGACCCACTGAAAAGCTGTGGCGGTCGGACACCGCGCGCACCTCCACGCCGCGCCGACGGACTTCCGACAGCCTAGTTCGCTTGGCCTGGGAGAGCGCCTCTTCATGAGCGAATAGGGGTGCCTTGGCCCGCGCGGCAACCCCCAAGACATTGAGCGAGTGATCACCATGATGGTGGCTCAGAAGAACGCCGTCGACATGCGTCAGCGAAAGCCCTGCCTGCTCGGCAAGCTCACGGGCGGTGCGTTGGGCGATTCCGCAATCTAAACACAGGACCACGCGGTCCTGGCCAGTGCCGGCTTCAATCAGAGCGCAGTTCCCACTGGAGCCGCTGGCGAGAATGTGGATGCGCATTCCTTGACAGCCTAACGATTTCTGACCTAAGATACTCTCGTGAATTGGTGGCATCGCCTTGGCTGGGTGTTGCTCGGGCTCCTTGTAGTCGCGGGCGCAGTCCACGCCCCATTACACGAGGCAGAGGCCGATTGCGGCCCGCTGTCTCTGTGTAGTGGTGCCGTCATCCTGATGGCGGCTGCCGTTGCCCTCCTCCTGATTTTGGTTCAGGAAGTCGTAGGGCTCACGAGCCAAACGCTTGTTGTCGTAACCCCGCAACGAGGCAAAGGAGCCTTGCGCGGGCGTGCGCCGCCTCTTTAGAGCTTTGCATTTCATGGCACTTTCGTGCCAAATCCGAACGCAAACTCTAAAGAAACATGAACCAATTACTCCTTCGTGGGGCCCGCGTGGCCTCTGTGGGGGCGGCACTCTTTTTCGTGTCCCCTCTGTCCTTTGCACAACAGGACGACCAAGATCCTCTTCGTGGCGTCGATTTAGATGCCCGCATGCTTGAGCAAACCTTTCCAGGTTTCATGGGCAGCGGCTCTGGCTACACCTCACGCTTCGACCCCTCGTTTAACCCGGCCATGGGTTTGATTATCGATAGCCTGGCCACTTTCAGTGAAGAGCGTGGCGAAGAGGTCGATCAATTCGATCTGCGCTCGGTAGAAATCAATCTGTCCAGCCGGATTGACCCCCTTGGTTGGGCCTATTTGGTCGCGGCCTTTGAGGAAGATGAATTCGAGCTCGAAGAAGCCGTATTCATCATGGACCAACTGCCGGCCAATCTCAGCATTCGTGCCGGCAAAATGCTCGCAGACTTTGGTAAATGGAACACGATCCATTTGCATGACAAAAATTACGTTTTTGAAGACGGCGTGCGTAGCGCCTTCTTTGGCGGAAACCTCAATGTCACAGGTGTCGAACTACACCAATGGACCGGCATCGGCGATGTCCCTGTACGCTGGTCTTTGGGTGTACACTCCAACTTCTTCGGTGGCCATGGCCATGGCGAAGAAGAGGGTGGTGGTGCTCACGCGCACGGCGGGGAATTTGCCTCCGGCGCAATTGATAACCGTGGTCTAGAAGAGTTCGCCTTCACCGGGCGTGGCACGGCACAACAAGACTTCGGCGCCAATGGCTTTCTGCAATATGGCGTCTCCTTTTTCCACACCGGAGAAGGTTTGGTCGATCGTCACGACAACAATGACGACGGCATCATCGATGAAGAATTTGGCCTAGGCCAAACCACCGTGGCCCTGGACTTTACCCTGCGCTCGGTCGACGCTGGTGCTCGCACTGCCGACACCTTTTCGATGGAGCTCTGGCGCAACCAGCGCGATGGCCTAACCCCTGCAGATGAAATCGTGGGCCGCGATGCCAACGGGATCTGGGGCTTCTACCAGCATGATTTCAGCCCGTTTTGGGGTGCTGGCGTGCAAGGGGCTTGGTGGCAAGATGCACTCACGGACCTCGGTTCGGATTGGTTCACTGGAGCGGAATCGGGGTCGCAGCGCGCGATCTTCGTCACTCGCAATTTCAGCGAATTCAACCGGCTGCGTCTTCAGCTTACGCAAGACCACCACGTCGGTGAATCTCCTTCTTGGTCCTTGGCATTGCAATGGGATGTCATCCTGGGCAGTCACAATCATCCCTTGGATTGGTAGTCATGAAGTTGCCGAGATTAGTTTTCACAATTTCTTTGTTCCTCGCGCCGTCTTTGACGGCGCAGGAACCCCTAGAGATTGTCGCCACGGTCCCTGACCTAAGCAATTTGGTCGAAATCATTGGAGGGGAGCGTGTCCATGTTAAAACCATGGTGCCCCCAGGGAGTGATCCACACTCCGTTTTGCCCAAGGCTTCTTTGTTATTGAAGCTGAGCCGGGCCGACGGTCTGATCCTGATGGGTTTGGATTACGAGCATGCATTTCTTCCTGCCCTCCTAGAGAAGACGCGCAATCAGAAGGTCTTGCCTGGAGGTGTCGGCTACATGAATGTGGGCTCTCGCATTCAGGCATTGGAAATTCCCGAGAACCTGAATCGCATGCAGGGTGCTGACCTCCATCCTCGTGGAAATCCTCACTACAACTTAGACCCGGAAAACGGTCGAATCATGGCCCAGGCAGCGCGCGATTTATTGCTCGCCTTGGCGCCACAATGGAAAGAGGAATTCACTGCTCGTTGGCAAGCATGGGACACAGATGCGCAACGGCGCATGCGCAATTGGGCGCACTGGATGGCTCCGCTCAAGGGCAAAAAGATCATGACTTACCATGCCTCTTGGCCTTATTTCGCCAAGCGCTATGGCTTGGAAGTGGTGGCGCATGTGGAGCCAAAGCCTGGATTAGCCCCGAGCGCCAAACACTTATTGGCCCTAAAGAAGCAAATCCGTCAGGAGCAGATTTCCTTGCTCATCATGGAGCCTTGGTACAGCGAAAGCCGTATCAAAAATCTCCTCGATGAGCAGACCACCTTGCTCAAACTGCCCACCAACTCCGATGGCAAGAAGCAGTCCTATCTGGACTTCTTGGAGTCCGTCGTGGGCGAAATGCGTAAGGCTCATGGATTGCCGGCAAAGGGCGAAGACCTTTCTTCTGCCCATGCGCCACAGTCTTCTCGCGCGGATTAGATATGTTGCTTTCGCTGTGCCAAGCCGATTTAGGGTACCGCCAAAACCATGCGGTGCTCACCCAAGTCAACCTTCAGGTGAGAGCCGGTGACTTCGTGCTGCTGGCTGGGGCCAATGGCAGTGGCAAGAGCACCTTGATTCGTAGTTTGCTTGGGGGCCTCGCTGTTTTGGGTGGCCAGCGTGAAGTCGCCAAAGAAATGCGCTTGGGTTATGTGCCGCAGTCTGTGGACCTGGATCCATCCTTTCCGGTTTCCGTCAACGATGTCGTCATGATGGGCCTGTGGGAGCCCGGCAATACCCCAGATCGCGACCAAGCCAAGGCGGCGATTGCTGGGCAACTTGAGCAGGTGGAAATGACGGCTCATGCCGTGCGATTGTTTGGCAGCCTGTCCGGTGGTCAAAAGCAGCGCGTTCTACTGGCTAGGGCATTGGTGCGCAATCCGACTTTGCTCTTGCTCGACGAACCCGTTTCCGGAGTCGACGCCCGCGCCACGGAAATCATCCTTGGCATTCTGGAGCAAGCAGTCGCCACGGGAACCGCAGTGGTTTTCGTCAGCCATCAACCACTTGCTTTGCGCGAGCGTGCCACTCGGGCGATGCTGGTGCGCCACGGCACCATGGAAGAATTGCCGGTGCAAACACTTTGTAGCCGCGAAGGGCTGGAGTTGCTGTGGACTTAATCGAGAACTTCGGCCTCTACCGGGAACTCTTTGGCTTGAGTTTTCTGGCCTCCTTGGTGGTCGGGATCGTGCTGCCATTGGTCGGCGCCTTAATGTTCTTGCGCAAGGAGGCCTTCCTCGGCATCGCCGTGCCCCAGTTCGCCGCCGCCGGATTGGCCTTAGGCTTGCTGTTTTTGCCGTGGTTCCCGGCCATGAGTGCCTACTTCCTCGATCATGGCCACCCTCCGATGGGCTACTTGCTGCCCTTTGCTGCTGGCGCTGCGGTGTTGGCGCTATTCCTATTTAGCCTCATGCGCAGGCGCGGCGGCCACTCCGGCGCTCTTCTGGCCGCCTCTTTCGCCACGGCATCAGCGTTGGGCATCTTGTTTTTAAATGCCTCGCCAGCGGGGGCCAACATGGCCGATACGGTCATGCGTGGCGAAGTTCTCTTGCTCGACGTCCACGGCCTCGAGGTCCTCGCCGGTGTGTGTTTGATCGGCCTGCTGTTTTTGATCTTCTGTCGGCGCACTCTCCTGGTGACAGCCTTTGACCGGGACCAAGCTGTGGCCCTCGGCCGACGCGTTGCCATCGTCGAGACCTACCAGTTTCTGCTTCTGGGCATCATGATTGGCGCCGGAGTCATGACCGTGGGCCCGATTCTGGTCTTTGGTTTGCTGTTTTTGCCACCCTTGGCCTCGCGTGCCACCGCCACCACCCTTGCTGGCTTTCTGCGTGGGGTGTTGTGGGCTGGCTTGGTCTCGGTTCTTTTGGCCTGGCCCTTATCGCTGCAGCTAGATTGGCCCTATGGCCCTGCTGCTGTTTGCGTTGCCGCTGTTTATGCAATCTTGGCTTCTTGTTGGGGCCGATTCCGTCGCGTGACGATAAACTAAGGCAATGGCCAAGCGTCTCGATTGGTATCTTCATCGCAAAGGCTGACAGTCCTGCAAGAACGCAGATAGTTATCTGCAGCAGCAGGGCATCGAGCCCAAGTCGGTGACCGATGCTCGCAAGGAGCCCCAAGGCCCTGCTCAGCTCGAAGAGCTGCTCAGCCAAGTCTCCACCGTCTGGGTCGGTCGTGGTAAGAAATTTGTCAAGCTCAAAGCCTCTGACCTACAGGACAACGAAGAGGCCCAAAAGCCTTTGTTTGGCCCCACCGGCAATCTCAGGGCACCCACCTTGCGGTTTGGTAAAACCCTAGTGGTAGGCTTTAGCGCCCCGATGTACGAGGATTACCTCTCATGAGTTCGATCAACCCGCCGCTTCCTCCCGAAGACGATGACCCACAGGTCTCGTGGTACTTCAGTGACCAAGGAGAGAGCATTGGCCCCTATACCGAAGAGCAAATGCTGGCTTGGGCGGCTTCCGGACGCTTCCAAGACGACACCCCGGTTTGGTCCGAGGGCATGGCGGATTGGGCACCATGGAAAAAGGTTTCGCCATGGCTGGTGCCTGCGCCGCCCGTGGATAGCGGAGTGTCGAGTCAGAGCAACCCGATGCCGCGTCCCAAGAACCATACTCCGGATCCTCCCGCGGTAGATTCTGGTGGCTCAGGTTCCGGTTCGATGGGGCCAACCGCGAGCGTTGCCCCGCCGGAAAAGGTTCCCGTCGGTGAAGTCGCGGCCCGCACCCGCCAAGCGTGGATGCGATTCGCAGCTAGGTCGGTCGACTTTCTCCTGGTTATCGTCGCCAACGAAATCCTCAGCGCCGTTTTGGCTTTGCAAGGGAAATGGGTGGTGATCATGTTCTTGGCTTGCACCCTAGCTTGGGTGTTTGCCGAAGCCTTGTTCTTATCCCGTTGGGGTATGACTCCAGGTAAGTGGATTTTCCGCATCCGCGTGGTGCATGAAGAGGGTCGCTTGCTCACCTTCCTTGAGGCGCGCCACCGTGCCACTCAGGTGCTCCTCCAAGGCATGGGCTTAAACCTCTTTCCTTTCCTTCTCATCTTTAATGCGCTCGCCTTTAAAGAGTTGATGGAGTTTGGCAAGACCTCCTGGGACCGCCAACGGCGCATGGAAATTCAGATGGCGGTCATGGGGCCGCAGCATCGTGTCGCGGCTGCTGCAGTGGCTTTGTTCATGATCATCCTGATTGCCGCCCTGATGAAGTAGTAAACTCGGCTCGCGGTGAATGCTTATGGGCGTTCCGCGCGGCCGTCCGCCCAAGCCAAACGCCGTTGGCGTTCGCTATCGTCCAATAACTCAGGCGCTTCCACTTCCTCCAGCGGACCGCTTTGAAGTGATTGGATGGTGAGCTTGAGAGAGTATTGAGCCTCAGGAGAAAGGCTGTCATACAGCTCCGCCGCAGCGGCTTCTAGAGCGCGCAATTGAGCCGCGCCGGCACAGCGCAGAAGGGCATCGGCGGCGGCTGTGCTTTCTTCCAGATTGCCTTCGCGTAACCAGGGAATGAGGTCTCCAGCCAGCCCGTCGAGGCCGATGGCACCCATGACACTGATGAGCCGTGGTCGCATCAGGGCATCTCCGCGTAGGGCGAGCAGTTGCGGAAACAAGAGTTGCTGGTGATCCTTGCCCCAACGCCCGAAGGGATAGCCAATCCACTCCATGGTTTGCAGCGCATGCTCCCGCACATAGCGATCTTCGTCGAAGGCAGTCTCTAAGAGCAGCGGCGATAAGGATTGGGGAAGGCGCACATAGACAAAGCGAGCGTCATCGACCGGTCGTAAACGCTGTGAGCGAAAGTGCGCCAACATGCGCCAGGCTTCGGCGCGTAGGGCGCGGGGTGCGGGCTCGCCCGGCGCCTCTATGGTTTGGGGAAGTTGCCGATGCCGTGCCCAGTGTGACTGGGTTTCTAGCAAGCCCTGCCATTGCTGGTCAAAGCCCAGTGGTTGCTCATGATTGGATTGGTTGAGCGGAAGCTCTTGCAGCACCTCCATGGTGAGGAAACGAGCGAGTTCGATGCGTTCGTCACCACTTTCTTCCTGCAGAATCCCAATCAGGGCATCTAGACCGGCACCGCTTTGATGCCGCAACAGCGTGCGTGCAATGTCGACATTGGCCGGCCAATCTTTTTCATACTTTAGGCGCAAGGTCAGGCGCGGGACTACGGAAACCGGGGCATGAAGACGCATCCAGCCATAGGCGAGCAGCCGCGTTTCCAAGTCCATATTGTGCGTTTCGACCAGCGCGAGACAGGCCGAGGTGACCAAGCTGGTGTCGAGCGATTGCAGCTGGTCCTCGGCCCGCGCTGCGATGCGTCCGCCTTGCGCGCTCATGAGCAGCAAGTCTTGGACATCGAGGACATCGTCTTCGGTGACCTGCGGAAGTCCCTCTTCGGCAAATTCCTCAAGGCGGTCGCTTAAGACCGCTTTCCACTCTGGAAGCGGAAAAGCATGGCGAATGCCCTCGCCGGGGGAGGCCGATGGGCTGCAAGATAGCCCGGTCACGCCAATGGTGAGAGCAAGCGTCATCCAGCAATGTTTGGGAGTGCTCATGGCAGAGAAACGCGATCCACCTCGGCCGCCTCATCATCGGGCAGGAAGGGATTCGTGCGGTAAAGCAAGCGTACCTCTCCCGCAGCTTCAGGCGTAGGTGCTTCCAGTATGGCGCGGTAGGTTTCTCCGGCCGGAAGCTGGGTGTTGGTGAGGTCGGTTTCGTCGCGGTAGGGGTCGCGGAAGCGATAGATGTGTTGCCACCCACCGAAGCTGCCATCGGCATTTTGCCACCGCACTTGTAAGTCTGCGGCACGCGAGCGCTCGTCGGTCGGGAAGTTATGGCCGCAGCCATCATTGATGAGTTCGACCCAAGCGCCTTGATCGTCACGACCAGCACTCAGCGTGACGGCCGCTTGCAGCATGGCCAAATTGTGGCCACCGTGGAATTCATGCGCCCGACCTAGGCGGCCACCTTCGCGGTAAGCCGTTGGCATGTGGCAATCGAGGCAACCAGTCTTCTTTAGCTCTGGTGGTGCGGCGCGCCATTGCTCCACGGTTTTATGTTGGTTGTGGCAGGAAGCACACAGGTCGACCGAGGAAATCCGCGGCGTAAGTTGCGGGCGACAGGGTGCATCGCTGGCGGCGGCCGCGTTGGCGCTAGCCACTCCACCCGACGGAGTGAGGTGACAGCTCAAGCAGTCGACCCCAAGCCCGCGCTCGCTTTGACGTGCCAGAACTCGTTCGCCGGGGCGAAAGCTCAACACCGGTCGTGGGGCATGGCAAGCAATGCACTCTTCATTTTGAAAATCCTTGGATAGCTTGCGCACCTCGGGGTTCTCATAGGCCTTGCGGTGCTGTGAAGCTTCCCATTCACTAGCAACACCAGCATGGCACTCTAAGCACTGGCGAGAACTCTTGACTTGCAGGGCTTCATGGCCACTCGGCGGCAGCAGTAGACGAACCAGGGCAAAGGCGCCGAGACTGGCAATCAAAAGAAAAACAAAGGCAGCTGGTTTCATGCGCTTGCAGGGGAGGACGGGGTGGACATGCCAGGAGGAGAAAGAATCAGTCGTTTGCCGCCGAGTTGCTGCGCCTCTTCCTCGCGGTGGGTCACCATCATGACCGCCATATTGCTTTTCTCTAGGAGTTCCTCGAGCAGAGCAAAGCCGGCATTGCGGGAATCTTGATCAAGATGGGCAAAGGGTTCGTCGAGGAGAAGCAAATCGGGTTCGACTGCCATCGCACGGGCAAAAGCAAGGCGTCTGGCTTCGCCGCCAGACAAGCTCGCTGGCCGACGTTTTGCCAAAGATCCAATGCCTAGGGCCTCCAGCAAGGCAAGGGAGCGTTGTTTGACCTGCGGCAAGCCAGCCGCCTTGCGCGCATCACTGACATTTTGCAGCACACTGCGGGTGGGCCACAGGCCGAGGTCTTGGAACACCAAATGAATCCCTCGTTTCCATGGAGGAAGAAGCACGCGATGTTCTTCGCTAGCGACCTGATCTTGGATGAGAATTTTCCCTGCACTCGGGGACTCGAGTCCCGCAATCAAGCGCAATAACGTGGTTTTGCCTACGCCCGAGGGGCCAATCACCGAAGCGCGCTCGCCACCAGCCATGGTGAAGGAAAGATCTTCAAACAGCGTGCGCTCCGCAATGCGGTAGGCCAAGCGGTCGAGGGTGAGCAGTGAGGTGGTCATGGGCGTCTCCCTTGGCGCAAATTACCCCATGCTGCGGCGAGAACCCAGGGTAGAAACAGAATCAGGGCCATGACGATTCCATAAGCCGCGACAAAGTTGTCACGAGAGAAATGTAGGGCGTTGTAGTAGCGCACGGCAGCGGAACGATTGGCCGCAGGCAGCAGAATGGCGAAGTCCAGCTCGCGCATGCCAAAGGCCAAAACCAAGCCACCCGCCAAAAGCCAAGCGCCACGCTGGGGAGCGAGTCGAATGCGGAATAAGCGCCGCGCATAACTCATGCCGCTGAGAGCCGCGGCCTCTTCGCCGGTTGCGGATACCCTGGCCATGCGTTCCGCAAGCAAGATGACGGCGAGCGGAAGGAAGCGGCCGGCGACCAACAGTGCTGGCAAGAAGATGCTTCGATAAAAGCCATCTAGCCACGGCTGATTGAACACGACAATGGCGCCGAAGCCCATCGCGACAGAAGGTACCAACAGTGGTAACGCCAGGCCGATCGTCAACAGGATGCGACGACGGCGAGAGCCTTGCAGGAGGGCATGTGCCCAGATTGGTGCAATCGCCAGACAAATTAAGCCCGCTAGGCCGCTATAGCCAAGCGTGCGCAGGATGTCGCCACGGCCGCGAGTCACGGCATCTTGGAAGGCTTGACCGGAAACTTCCATCCAGCTGCGGGTGCTTTCTGGGCCTTGCATGCCGGTTTCCCAAAGGATGCGTCCGAGAGGAAGTAAGAACAATAAGGTCAGAAGGGCTAAGCCTAGACTCAAGGCCAGCGTGGAAGCCCTGCCGCCTAAGAGGCGGGGGCCAGCGGCATCTTTGGCGTCGACTTCTTGAACACGTTGTTTCTCGCGCAACACAACTGCGCCAGCGAGCACCAGCAAACACAGAAGCACCAGCGGAAGGCTAGCGGTGGCCCCTGCAAAGGCGTCGTCACTGCGAGAGTGGCCGAAGATTTCCGCGGCATACACATGGAACAGCTCGCCGACGGTGGCGAAATAATCCGGTACGGCAAAGTCCGCGGCTGCAAGCAGGAATACCAGCGCGCCACCGGTGATGGCGGGCAAGATGCTTAAGCGCAAAAGCTCGCCGCGGGCGAAGCCGGGGCCCAGGAGTTCCGCGGAGGCGCTGGAACTTGCCGGTCGCAAGCTAAGGGCTCGTGCCACCAGCAGACCTGGGAGGGGGGCGTAGCAAACGGCGAAGGTAAACACCGTGGCCCAAGGGCCACTCATGCCGGTCAAGCCGAACCAAGCTTGCGCGGTCATGAGCGGTGGCAAGAACAGCGGCAGCGGTAAGCACAGTTTGAGAAAGCCAGAGCCCGGAAAGACAAAGGGCACCGTGAGCAAGGCAAAACTGCCACCAAGCAAGATGGCGCCGAGGGCGGATCCGGCGGACATCCATAAGGATTGCCACAGCAATCCGGCGGTGCGCGCGTCCAGGACGTCGGCAAGTTTTGGCAAGTCAATCAGTGGCGCAAGCACTGGCATCAGCGGAAGCCAGGCGGCAATCAGCGTGACGACCGTAGCCAGGACCCGCAAGGGCCACGGTCCTAAAAGAAGGTGCCGCATTAGCGGACGAAGAGCTCCTGGAAGGCTGCGGCTCGTTGCTGGATGCCCGCGGCAGCGCTGGTCCAATCCACTTCCATCGGTAGGAAGTCTTCGCCAGGTTTGCCGACGCCCGGTGGCGCGGTGACCGAAGCGTGGAGAGGGATTTGTCGCGACACGCTGCGTGCGAGAAATTGCTCGGTTTCGGCAGAGAGGACATACTCCAGGAATGCTTGGGCGGCCTCCTGATTCTTGCCCGATGCTACACGGCAAACACTATTCGGTATCAACAGCGTTCCGAGTGGTGCGGCTTCCGTGCCCTGTTCTAAATAGCGCTGGGCGACGGAATAGCCAGCATCCATGGCTTTGGCAGCGTCGTCGGTGTCGGTAAAGCACCACAAGAAATCTCCGTTGCGGGTGCGGCGCATGACGTCGGCATTGCCACTGCCGAAAGACAAACCGGCTTCGCGTGCCTGCTCAAACCAGGTGATGGTTTGCTCGTCGCCCCAGGCGTCGGCGAGGATGGAGTAGTTGGTCAGCGTGGTGCCGGTGAGTGGGGCGGCCATGGCGCCGACAGCGGCGACCTCGGGCCGCAGGAAATCCTCGAGGCGTTGTGGCACCAGATGCATCTCGTCAGGACGGTCGGTGCGATAAAGAATCACTCGAGCGCGCGCGGCAAAGCCTACCCAGTGGCCGTTGGGGTCGTGGAACTCGGCTGGGATGCCCTCGGCGCTCCTTGCCGCGAAAGGTTCGGTGACCCCTTCTTCCACGAGACGGATGGTTTGCGCCAATTCGTTATTCCAATATACGTCGGCGCGCGGGTTTTTAGCCTCTTGCAGAATGCGGTTGACCAATCCCACGGTCTTATTGCGCTCGACATCGAACTGGGTGTCCACACGATAGCCCGATTGCTCCTCGAAGCGCGCAATCAGCGGTTCACTCAGGTCCTGGTCCAGAGAGCAGTACAACACCAAGTCTGCCGGGCGACTGCATGCCGCACTCAGGGCGAGGAGACATAGGGTGGCGGCGTGGAACAACGGTCGCATGACTCCAAGAGTAGCAAGCCGAATGCCAACTTCTAAAGCCCTAGATGGCCTCATCTGTTCCTTCGCGGGAACATGGCGAAGGCCCCTTGCGCCCTCTAGAATGAGCGCCTGATTTCGGGCCCATCCCCATTCGCATGACCACCACATCCCTACCCTCTTTGTCCCTGGCGACGCGCATGAGCCGCCTTGGCACGGAAACCGCATTTGAAGTCCTCGCCCGCGCCAAGCAGCTCGAGGCCGAAGGTAAAGACATCATCCATCTGGAGATTGGCGAACCGGACTTCGATACGCCCAGCAACATCATTGAAGCCGGTGTCGAAGCCATGCGTGGTGGCTACACCCACTACGGCCCGGCTGCGGGAATGCCCGAAGCTCGCGCGGTGGTCGCCGATTATGTCGCGCGCACCCGCGGGATTGAGGTCAACGCAAACGAAGTCACGATTGTTCCGGGTGGCAAGCCGACCATGTTCTATGCCATGTTGGCCCTGATCGAATCTGGCGATGAAGTGATTTACCCCAACCCAGGGTTTCCGATTTACGAATCGATGATCAACTTCACCGGCGGCACTGCGGTGCCGTGCCCGATTCGCGAGGTCAACCATTTCGCGCTAGATCCAGATGACATCATTTCGCGCCTGACGCCGAAGACCAAAATGGTGGTTTTGAACTCCCCGGCGAATCCGACCGGTGGCGTGACGCCGAAGGAGTCGTTAGAGAAGGTTCTCGCCGCGCTCAAGGACCGCCCCGACATCTGGATTCTCTCCGACGAGATCTACAGCCGCATGCTTTACGATGGCAATGAGCATGTTTCGCCCTTGCAAGATCCAGATATCCGCGACCGCTGCATTCTGCTCGATGGTTGGTCAAAAACTTATGCCATGACGGGCTGGCGCATGGGCTTCGGCGTGATGCGCCCCGATTTGGCCGAGGTCTTCACCAAGCTGATGGTCAACTCCAATAGCTGTACCGCTTCTTTCTCGCAGCGTGCTGGCATGGAAGCCCTGGCGGGGGACCAGTCTGCAGTTGACGAGATGCTCAAAAAGTTCGATGTTCGTCGTCAGCGCATGACCGAACTGGTGAACGACATTCCTGGCTTTTCCTGTCACATGCCAGTAGGCGCCTTCTACGTATTCCCGAACATCCGCGACACCGGTCTCACTTCCAGGGAAATGCAAGATCGTTTACTGCTAGAAGGTGGCGTTTCGGCTCTAGCAGGCACGTCCTTTGGCGCAGAGGGCGAAGGTTACATTCGTTTTAGCTATGCCAACTCGATTGAGAACATCGAAAAAGCCATGGCTCGCGTGCGCAAAGTGGTGGAAAGCCTATGAGCTCCGTACTCGATGCCGACTTCCGTTCGGATACGGTCACGCAACCGACCGATCGCATGCGCGAAGCCATGGCCCAAGCACAAGTCGGCGACGATGTCCTCGGCGATGATCCGACCATTCAAAAACTAGAAGAGGAATTTGCCCGTCTTTTTGGAAAAGAGGCTGCACTTTTCTTTCCTTCCGGTACCATGGCGAATCAGTGCGCGGCAGCGACGCACCTAGTGCCCGGCGAAGAAGTGATCGTCGACGCTGGCGCGCACATTTTCCAATTCGAGGGCGGCGGCCTCAGTCGCATTGCTGGCGCGCACCTACGCACCCTCGATAGCGCGAACGGCCAGTTCTCCTTTGGTAGTTTGTCGCGAGCGATTCGACCGGTCAATGAGCATATGCCTCGCACCGGGTTGATTTGCGTCGAAGAGACCCACCTGTTTTCCGGCGGAACCATTGTTCCGCATGATTACTTGGTCGAAGTGCATGGTTTGGCCAAGCACCACGGCATCCCGGTGCACATGGATGGTGCCCGATTGTGGAATGCGCAAGCGGAGACGGGAATGCCTTTTTCGGAGTATGGAGCCGTGTGCGATTCACTCATGGTCTCCCTGTCCAAGGGTTTGTCTTGTCCAGTGGGTTCCGTTCTGATGGGCGATGGCCAGTTCATCTCCCGCGCGCGTCGTGCGCGCAAATGGATGGGCGGCGGCATGCGCCAGGCTGGCATTTTGGCCGCCTGCGGCCTGATTGCGCTAGAGGAAACGATGCCCCTACTCGCCGATGACAACTCGCGTTGCCGTCGCCTTGGCGGAGTGGTTCTTGGCCTAGATGGAGTGCGTTTGGCGCAAGAAACCATCGACACCAACATCTTATTCCTGGAAGTCACCGCACCCAACCTCGATGCCCCACAGCTGGTCGCGGCGCTTGCGGACCGCGGCATTCACACCCTTGCGTTGGGCGAACGCTTGCTGCGTTTTGTCACCCATCGTCATATCACGGACGAACATGTCGACCGTGCCGCCCAAGCCCTGCAAGAAGCCTTAAGCCAATAATCATGTCTGTCTTTAAAGCCTACGATATTCGCGGTACTTACCCCGATCAGATCGATGCCTCCCTTGCCCGCCGCATTGGCCGCGCCTTCGCCGATTTTTTGGGCAAGGGTCCCTTAGTGGTGGGGCGCGACATGCGGTCCATGGCCCCGGAAATCCAAAACGCCGTCATCGAGGGCATCTTGGATGGGGGCATAGATGTCATCGACATCGGTCTTGCCTCGACACCGCAAAGCTACTTCGCGATTGGCCATCTCAAGGCTGCTGGCGGGATGTGTGTGACCGCGAGTCATAACCCGAAACAATATATTGGATTCAAGCTTTGCGAGGACGAAGCGAAGCCGATCAGTGCCGACAATGGCATTCGTGAGATTGAGCAGATGGCCACGGTCGAAGCCGAAAAGGCTCCAGTTGCGGACCGCGGCAAGCGCACCGAAGTCGACACGCTTGCAGATTATGTGAAGCATGTTTCGGCCTTCGCTGATTTGGCGCGCCCGGTGAAAATCGCTTCCGATGCGGCAAACGGCATGGCCGCCCATACCTTCCCTGCAGTTCTGGCTGCGAACCCGCAAATTGCTCACGAAGGCCTGTTTTACGAGCTCGATGGCACCTTCCCCAACCACGAAGCCAACCCGTTGAAAGTCAGCACGCTTAAAGACCTGCAGGCTTTAGTGGTGAAGACCGGCGCCGAGTTGGGTGCCGCCTTCGACGGCGACAGCGACCGCTGCTGCTTCGTCGATGATCGTGGCCGCGCGATTGGCAACGACATCGTGACCACTTTGGTGGCGCGAGAAGTGCTGAAAAAGGAGCCCGGCGCCGCGATTGTGTATGACCTACGCAGCTCGTGGATTTTGCCCAAGACCGTCCTTGAGGGCGGCGGCCAGCCCAAGAAGGAACGCGTTGGTCATAGCTTCCTCAAAGCGCGCATGCGCGAGTTCGATGCGCCCTTTGGCGGTGAACTCTCTGGTCACTACTACTTCCGTGACAACTGGTACGCCGACAACTCCGAGATCATCTTGCTGTCGGTGCTGAACCTGGTGTCGCGCAGTGATAAGCCGTTTAGCGAAATGCTCGACGAGCTGATGTGCTTCCACTCCACCGGCGAAGTCAACTTCCACATCGAAGATAAAGTTGGCGCCATGGCCAAGCTCAAGGAAGTGTTTCACGACGCTTCCTCGGTCGACGAGCTCGATGGCGTGACCATTGCTTACGGCGAGGTCTCCACGCCAGGTTGGTGGTGGGTCAACGTGCGCCCTTCGAACACCGAACCCTTGCTGCGCATGAACATCGAGGCTGATGATCGCGGCAAGATGGAAGAAATGACGCGGCGCGTCATCGAAATTCTGGGCACGGAACCGGAAGCCTAAGATGAGTATGGAAAAACGTGCGATTCGTATCTTGGGTGTCCCCATGGACCTCGGCGCAAGTCGCCGTGGCACCGACATGGGGCCTAGCGCTTTGCGTGTGGCTGGGGTCGGCGCTGCCTTGCGCGCCCTCGGGTATCAGGTTGAGCGCGAAGGGGACATCGTCGTCCCCTCGGTGGAAAGCCGCGATGCAGCGGCCGGCGATCCCAGCCGGCGCTTCCAGGAAGAAATTCTTGCGGTGTGTCGTGAACTCGCCGATCGCGTGGCCGACACCATGACCGAAGGGGACACCCCTTTGGTGTTTGGTGGTGACCATTCCATTGCCATGGGAACCGTGGCAGGTGTGGCCCGTGCTCACCGTGCACAGAAAGGGAAAGACCTTGGCTTGGTTTGGTTCGACGCTCATGGCGACATGAATACACCGACCAGCAGTCCTAGTGGCAATATCCACGGCATGCCTTTGGCGCATTTGCTTGGCCTGGAGGGCACCGATGCGGAATTGGCGGGAATCGTGGGCGATGGCCCGGCGGTGAAGCCCGAGAATGTGGCTCTGGTCGGTATCCGCGACATCGACCGCAAAGAAGCGGCAATTGTTCGCGAATCCGGAGTGCACACCTGGACCATGCGCGACATCGATGAAAAAGGTATGTCTCGCGTCGCTCGCGAAGTCCGCGACGTCGTCTGCAATGACACCGAGGGCTTCCACATGAGTTTCGATGTCGATGGCCTCGATCCTGAGGTCGTGGCAGGCGTGGGCACGCCAGTTCCTGGAGGCATCGACTTCCGCGAAGCGCACCTTTTCCTAGAAGTCCTTGCCGATACCCGGCTCATGACTTCGATGGAGATTGTCGAGCTCAATCCGCTGCTCGACTCCTTCAATCAGGGCGCGCGCAATATGCGCCACTTGATTTGCAGCGCCTTCGGGCAATCGATTCTGTAGGCCTCCTAGGCGCTACAATCGAGCCGTGGACGAGCGCCTGCAGCCCCTGCTCGAGGCCAACCCTGGTTGGTTAGATCGACATGCTCCCTTAGGAGATGTGGTGGTGGCTTCGCGCGTGCGCTTGGCGCGCAACGTCGCCGATCGGCCCTTTCCCCAGCAGCTCGGCCAGGAAGAGGCGGAGGGCCTGCAGCAGAAAGCGGAGCAAGCCTTGGGCCAAAATCAGCATGGGGATTTTCTCGCGCCCCAATCCTTAACCGCAACCGATGCCGAGTTTTTACTCGAGCGAAGTTTGGTGACGCGCGACCTTTTGGCTTGTGACCGGCCCACCCGAGTTTGGTTTGGCCCCACCGGAGATCGCGGCGTCATGCTCCTCGAGGAAGATCATTTCCGCATTCAGGGATTTGCCCCCGGATTAGATTTAGAGCATGCTTTGGAGTTGGCGCAGCAACAAGAGCGTCATCTGCGCGGTGCCTTCCCGTTTGCGGTCAGTGACCGTTACGGGTTTTTGACCAGCTGTCCCAGCAACACTGGTTCGGGGATGCGAGCGTCCTTAATGCTGCACCTTCCTGCTTTAGCGAGAGCGAAGGCCCCGGTGCAACGGGCCTTGCATGCAGCACGCAGTGCTTCCTTGGCAGTGCGCGGTGTGCACGGCGAGGGCAGTCAAGCCCTAGGATTCTTCTACCAAATCAGTAACCAGCGCACCCTTGGCGAAACCATGGCCGCGCAAATGGCCGTGGTTGCCGAGTATGGTCGCGAAGTGGTGGCCTTTGAAACCACCACGCGCGAGCGTTTTGGCACCAAACCAGAATTGCGAAAACTGTTGCAGAACGACGCCGACAAGGCTGTCGAGCGTCTGGCCAAAGTGCGTGAGCTGACCTCGGCCCAAGCCCTGGAAGCTCTGTCGACGATTCGTCTGGCGACTTTGCTGGAAATGGAATGCGGCGTCAAGCAAGACGCCTTTGGGCTTATGTGCCTTTGCTTCCGTCTGCAGCCGGGGCATTTGCAGGCGCAGCTTGGGTGTGAAATGAGCCCCGAAGATCGCGATTTAGCTCGGGCTACTTGGTTGCGTAGCGAGCTTGGTTTTGAGGCATGAGCGCGATGGCGTTGGACCGCTTCGGCAGACCCCTGCGCTCCTTGCGCTTGTCGGTCACCGACCGCTGCAATTTGCGTTGCCGCTATTGCATGCCCGAGGTGAACTACCAATGGTTGCCGCGACCCAATCTGCTGACCTTTGAGGAGCTCGCTCTAGTCGCGAGCAGCTTTCTTCCACTTGGCGTGACCCGCATTCGCCTAACTGGGGGCGAGCCCTTGTTGCGGCAAGATTTAGATCAATTGATCCGCATGTTGGCCGATTTGCCAGGCGTGGATGACCTCGCGCTGACCACCAATGGTGTGCTGTTGGCGGATCAGGCTCAGGCTTTACGTGACGCAGGATTGCATCGGGTCACCGTGAGCCTGGATACGCTGCAGGCAGAAAGATACCAAGCGCTGAGTCGGGTCGATGGTCTGACGAAAACATTGGCCGGGATTCGAGCGGCGCAAGAGGCGGGTTTTCGCCGCATCAAGCTCGACATGGTGGTGCTTGCCGGTACCAACGAAGATGAGATTTTGGACATGCTCGCCTTCGCTGCGGAGAATGACTGTGAAGCTCGTTTCATTGAGTACATGGACGTCGGCGGCGCGACTCGTTGGCAACCCAAAGAGGTGTATTCGCGCGATCAAATCTTGGCCTCCATTCGCGAGGCTCATGGCGAGGTACATCAGGTCGAGGAAGGAGAAGCCGATTCCCCAGGGATTGCCGCTCCAGCGCGCCGGTACCGCACCGCATCTGGGCAGCTCTTTGGCATCATTGCCTCGACCACGCAACCTTTCTGCGGCGATTGTGATCGTAGTCGTGTCACCGCAGACGGCCACTGGTTTGATTGCCTTTACGCGTCAAAGGGCGTGGATTTGCGTCAGTTGGTGCGCTCGGAAGATTGCTTGGTTTCCCTGGAAGAGGTGTTGCGCGGCCATTGGCAAGCTCGCGATGCTCGGGGTGCAGAGAAACGGCTGGAACTTGGCAAGCGTGGGCCCCAGTTTGACTTGGACACCTTGCTTTCCGACCCACGCTTAGAAATGCATACCAAAGGCGGCTAAGCTTTTTTCCCCATGACATTCCCAACTCTTTTTCGTGGTGGTCAGCTGTTTGACGGCGACCGTTTCCTCGAGGCCGATTGCCTGCGCACCGATGCCGGCGGCAAGATTGTTGAGATTGGCGCCACTCTGGAGCCGAAGCCCGGTGAAGAAGTGGTTGAGTTGGAGGGGAAGTGGTTGTTACCTGGCTTGGTCGATTGTCACGTCCACTTCCGCGAGCCTGGTCTTGAGCGCAAGGAAGGATATGCCTTTGGTTCAGCGGGGGCTCTCCATGGCGGGGTGACCACGGTCGGCGAAATTCAGAACAATCCGCCACTGATGGACAGCGTGGCTGAGCTCACGCAAAAGCTTTCAAAGTTGCGCGGCGTGTCCCGTGTCGACTACATGCCCTACGGCTCCCTCGTAGAGCCTGCGTTGCCCGAGCTGCCTGGAATCGATCGCCATTGTGCCGCGGTAAAGTGTTTCCTGGGTTGCAGCACCGGTGCGGGCGGTGTTGATGACGCGGCCACCATGCGCCGCTGGTTTCAGGCCGCCGCCGAAGCGGGAATCAAGGTCGTGGCACACTGCGAAGACAACCACATCATGGCCAGCGCAGACGCAAAGTACGGCAATGACCCCGAACTAGCCTCGCGCCATGATTTGCGTCGCCCGGTGGAAGCCGAAGTGCAAAGTGTGCAAGACGCGATTGCGGTTGCAGAGGAAGTCGGCTTGGCACTGCATGTATTTCACATCAGCACTTATGCCGCTGCCAGGTTGGTGATTGAGGCCGCCAAACGCGGACTGCCGGTGACTGGCTCAACCGCTCCGCATTACCTGTTGATAGAAGCCGAAGAGGCGCATCGTCGTGGGCAGAATCGCTTCAAGGTCAATCCCTCGATCAAATACGCAGAAGATCGTGCCGGTTTGTTGCAGTTGGTGGCATCCGGAGCTCTTCCCGTGGTCGGCACCGATCATGCGCCACACCCGCTCGAGGAAAAGAATCGTCCCTATGCCAAGGCACCCTCGGGATTCCCGTCGGTAGACCTGCTGCTTCCGCTGATGGTGGCGGCGGCCGACATGGCAGAGGTTTCTCCGGAAGCTTTCCTGCATGCCGTCACCAAAGGCCCGGCGGAGGAGTTTGGCCTAGGGAAAAAGGGCCGCCTAGCTGTCGGGGCCGATGCTGATTTGGTCATTGCCGATGCCCAAGCCAAGCGCGTTGTGGAAGAATCGACCTTGCCTTCACGTTCGAAGTGGAGCCCGTATCAAGGACGTGAGCTACGCGCCTTCCCAGAGCGGGTGTATTTGCGCGGCTCATTGGTCTTTGCCGACAGTCGGGTCCAAGGCGAACCACTGGGCGAGCCTTTGTTTGCCTAAAGCGCAGTGGCCAGGCTTGCGCCTAGTGCGCCACCGCTGCTGGCTCTTCGCTTGGTTTGCCGACGAAGCGCACGATGAGGTACAGCGCAATCGCGCCAGTGACGAGCATCGCCCATGGCCCGTTCTCATTGCCGAGAACGGCCACTCCAACGTAGCCAATCAGGATGGCTACGGCGGCGGTCATGAGGGCATAGGGTGCTTGGGTTCTGACGTGTGTGATGTGATTACACCTTGACGCCGTCGAGCTCAATACCGTGGTGTCGGAGATAGGGGAGCAGTGATCGCCAAAGATGGCGCCTTCGAGAACCGCACCAATCGACAAGATCAGAAGCTCGGTGCCGCCCATGCCAGATTGCTCGCCAAGTTGATAGGCCAGCAGCACCACATTGGGCTGCAAGATGGCCATGGTGGTCCAGGAAGAGCCGGTGGCAAAGGCCACAAAGCATGCCGTGACAAACAAGATGAGTGGAAGCCACTGCGCCGCCATGAGATCTTGCGAAACCGCAACCAGATAGTTGGCGGTGCCTACCGAAGTACAGACCTTGCCAATTGCCCAAGCAAAGATCAATACCAGAACCGCATCTCGGAAGAGAACGCGAATGCCACCAAGAGCCGTGTTGGAAACTTCCTTGGGACTGAGCAAGCGTTGGCCCATGGCGAGAACGCCCGCTAGCAGGAGTGAGGCTAAGGAGCCGTAGAAGATGGCTTTGGTCGAGTCCGAAGCTCCCAGCACCGCACGCAACCAAGTCATGCCTCCTGCGGCCATCGCTTCGATTGCCGAGGTATCGCCCTCGGCAGCGTCTGCGCGTACGTTGACGGCTCCATACCAATAAATCAGGGCGGCGGTGCCGAAAATCATTGTGGCGAGCGGGAGAACGCCATTGCGCGCCTTTGCGATTAAGCCTTCCTTGGCTTCGACACGAACTTCGTCCAGGCTCGCTCCATCTTCCCCACTCTTGTCGCCTTTACGCGAGGCTCGTTCAGCGCGCAACATCGGGCCAAAGTCACGTTGATGCCAAATCACGAAGCCGACCGTCAGGATCGCAAAGATACAGTAGAAACGATAGGGAATGGTTTGCAGGAACAAGTCATAACCTTGTTGCGCCTCCATGCCGACAGTCGGAAGTTGTGGAGCAAAAGTACTGATCTGATAGGCGACCCATGTCGACAGCACCGCAATGCCTGCCACCGGAGCCGCAGTAGAGTCCACGATATATGCCAACTTGGCGCGGCTCACTTTTTGCTTGTCAAACAAGGGCCCACAACTATTGCCGACGACAATGGTGTTGGCGTAGTCATCGAAAAAGATGCCTAGGCCCAAGGCATACGCCACAAATTGCACCGAGCGGGAACTTCGCGCGAAACGTACCAAGCGTTGCACCATGCCGTCAATGCCTCCCATGCGCGTGATGACTGCCACCGTTGCCGAAAGCAAGATCACAAAGCCGAGAATGTAAAGGTGGAAGGGGTCGCTCAGGATACGGCTATAGAGAATGTCATAGAATAAAGTGGACAGGAATGCCGGGACATCTGGCCCCGTCAAGAGTGTCACCCCAACCACAATGCCCACGCCCAAGGATAGGAGGGTGCGGCGCGTGAGGAAGGCCAAGAGGATGGCCAAGAGCGGGGGAATCAATGCTAGGCGACTGCCGAGTTGCTTAGTCAGTGCATGGTCGGCTCCCGTCAATAGCAGCTTGCCACTCTCGATAGAAATGGTCAGGCGGTAAGGATTGCCGACAGACCCATCGCTGGCCGGGATGCGGTACCCAGGAAGCGAAGCATCGGGGGTAAGCGTGGCTTCTAAAGGAAGGCGAAGCCCTGCGCGGAGGGCGTCTTCGCGTGCTGTACTGGCTGCGCCTGGCCAAACCAGTTCTAGCTCCCGCTTGCCATCCCAAAGGCTTTTCCCCTCTTCCTGCAGGAGGGCCTGAAAGGCTTGAGCTTGCAGCTGATCCTGATTTGCAGGGAGCAAAAACAGGGGGAGACACAAGGCTCCAAAAATGGCAGCGAAGAGAAGGCGCGCACGCATCATCGAACATCCTAGGGGCGCCGAGTCCCGCTGACGATGGAGTCTGCTTGCTCGCGCGGGTAGGATGATTCTGTACGCCTCAATCGACCTCCCATCATGACCATTGCCCTTCTAGCTGTTCTTCTTGTCGCCGTGGTGGCGCTTTTGGTGCTGGTGCTGCCCTTACGCGCACAGTTGCAGCGCCAAGAGAAGGCTTTGGAAGAGTTAGCTGGATTGGGTTTCTTGCCGGACCGTGTGCAAGCCCTGACCCGGGAAGTGGAAGCGCGTGACATCAGCGGCTTGCTTAAGGAAATGGAAGCCTTGCATCATGGTATTGACCGCCTAGAAGATGGCATGGCGGCGCCACCTCCTGCAGCACCTGCTGCGGCCTCGCGGGCACAATCTGTGCGCGCGATGGTCACGCGCTTTTTACGCGAAGAGGGTTATCACGGCGTGGTCATTGACAACACCGATGAGGAACTCGAAAGCGAACGTGTCGATGTCCGCCTGCGCGCCATGCGTAAAGGCGCGCAATGGCGTGGTCGCTTAACTGTAGATGGCGAAAACATTGCCGACATGCACCTCGAGGCTGCCTTTAGCGCCTTTCCCTGAACCATTCCCGTTCTGCCCATTAGCACCTAGACGATGGTCCGCATCGACACCCTATCTTCCCATGATGGCGAAGAAGTCAAACTTCAAGGTTGGCTCTACAACAAGCGCGGCAAAGGCAAACTGTTGTTTTTGCTGCTGCGTGATGGCAGTGGCATTTGCCAATGCGTGGTCGCCAAGAACAGTGTCTCCGAAGAAGACTTCGAGGCCGCGAAGGCCCTGACCCAAGAGAGCTCCGTCGAGATATGCGGCACGGTCAAGCTCGATGAGCGCGCACCAGGCGGGTCCGAGCTCAAGGTAAGTTCGCTTCAGGTTGGTCAAATCGCTGTGGATTACCCGATTACCCCCAAGAAGCACGGACCGGGATTCCTCATGGACCACCGCCACCTCTGGCTGCGCAGCAAGCGCCAGATGGCCTTGATGCGCCTGCGCCACCGCATTCAGCAGTCATTCCGCAACTACTTAGATGGGGAAGGCTTCTTTTGCGTAGATTCGCCGATTTTCACGCCAAACGCCTGCGAGGGGACCTCCACTCTGTTCGAAACCAAGTATTTCGACCAGATGGCCTATCTGACTCAGTCGGGCCAGCTCTACGCCGAGGCCAGCGCGATGGCCTTGGGTCGGGTGTATTGCTTTGGTCCCACCTTCCGTGCCGAGAAATCCAAGACTCGCCGCCACCTCACGGAGTTCTGGATGTTGGAGCCCGAAATCGCCTACGCCGATCTTGACCAGGTCTGTGATTTGGCCGAGGGCATGCTGCGCCACACCATTCGCCAGCTATTGAGCCATCACCGCGGTGACCTTGAAGACCTCGAGCGCGATCCCGAGCTACTGGCCTCGTGGGACCGAGAGTTTCCCCGACTCACTTACGACGAGACTGCCGACATGCTCATGGCTTGGCAGGCCGAGGGCAAGTACGAGTCACAGTTCCGACCAGGCGATGATCTCGGTGCCCCGGATGAAACCATGCTTGGCGAGCACTTTGGCTGTCCAGTCATGGTCACCCATTGGCCGGCCGCGGTGAAGGCCTTCTATATGAAGCAAGACGGTCATGGCCGCGCCTTGGGAGTGGACATCATTGCGCCCACGGCGGGGGAGATCGTGGGAGGAGCGGTTCGTGAAGATGATCACGATGTCCTCCTACAGCGAATTCAGGAGCACGAGTTGCCAATCGAAGCCTTTCAGTGGTACCTCGATTTGCGCAAGTACGGTTCTGTGCCCCATGGTGGCTTCGGGATTGGCCTTGAACGCACTGTTAGCTGGCTTTCTGGCGTGGAACATGTGCGCGAGTGCATTCCCTTTCCGCGCACCATCGGTCGCCTGAGCCCTTGATATCAGACCATTAAGTCTGTTTTTTTCTGGTTCTCCAGAGTGGGGTAACCGGATTTTTTAGCAATTCCTCGACTAATCAGTCGTGTCGAGGGCAAAAGTGGGTTAAGCTGAAGCGTCGCCTAGAAGTTCTCTTTTAGCCGACACCCCCTTAATCCTTTTGTGAACATGAAGAAATTCCTCCCTCTCCTCGCGGCAGTCGCTGCGACCGGCGTTGCGTCGGCTCAAACCACAGTCCTCTCTGAGGACTTCTCGACCTACCTGCCTACTGGCTGGACCGTGGTCGATAACAACCTTTCTGGCCTTGCTCAGTGGGAACACGACGTTGCTGGTCTGCGTGCTTGGCACCAGGACATCTCTGGCGGAACGGTCGACAACACGTTGATCAGCCCAGCCATGGACTTGTCCTTGCTGGCTTCGGCTTACCTCCACTTCAGTGGTGAAACCAACTGGGCTGCATACCTCGCCAACCACCCAACCAGCTTGGGCGATGGCTTCACCAACGTTGAAGTGACCACCGATGGTGGCCTCACTTGGACTTCGGTGTGGACTGACACCGCCCTCAACAACGGTGACACCTACAACCCAGACGTCGACCTTTCGGCCTACGCTGGCATGACTGGCGTGCAGTTGGGCTTCCACTACTTCGGTACCTTCGCCCACGAGAGCTGGGTCGACAACATCCTCGTCGATGATTCGCCAGTCGGTCCTCCTCCTGCAGGCACCAACTGGACCGTCAACCTTCCAACCACCTTCGCTGCCGCTCCTTACACCAACGATTTCGAAGCTGGTGCAGGTACCATTCCTACCAGCATGGCTCTGACTAACGTCGATGGCGCCACTGGTCTCGTCGATGTCGAAGCTTGGTGCAACGTGGGCCAACTGGCTCCATGCTTGGTGCCTTTCGGTGGTGCCTTCAACTTGGAAATGGGCCTCGACCCACTTTCCACCAACTACCACAACGTGCGTAACGCCATGGTTCTGGGTATCGATGGCGCTGGCAACACCGCTCTCAACCTGGACTTCCAGGCCTACGATGCTGGTGAAGAAAGCAACGCTGCCGATGGCGTTTGGGTCTCCGCTGACGGTGCCAACTGGTACGACGTCAGTAGCAACTGGGGCAGCCTGATTGGCCCAACCAGCACCTGGGAACAGATCTTGGACATGGATCTCACTGGTACCCCTGTGGACACCAGCGGTCAGTTCTACCTGATGTTCCAACAGGAAGACAACTTCCCGTACAACAACCTGGACGGCATTGGTATCGATGACATCGTAGTCGATAACAACACCGGCTCTGGTGGCTTCACCTACGCTATCGCCAACTTGGTTGCCGGCTCGACCGCGACCTTCTCGGTGACTGGTGCTACCGCCTTCGGTAACGTTCTCATCGCCTACTCCTTGACCGGCTCCGGTCCCACCACTACCCCTTACGGTATTGCGGACATGAGTGCTCCGATCAATGTTCTGTCTTCGATGAGTGCCGACGCCTCTGGCGCTGCTAGCTTCAGCCCCATCGTCCCTGCGAATGCTGCTGGTGTGACTCTGTACACCCAGTGCTTGGACGTGACTGCTAGTGCACTGTCCAACTCCTTGGCCGAAACCGTCCTCTAAGGACAACCTTGAGGAGCTAAGCTCCTTCCGCGGTCCCTCCCTTTGCTGGGAGGGACCGCTTTTTCGTTGGCGCCCTCCTTTTGGGCTATACTCCATTAGCCTAGGGAAGCTCTGATTGATTCGTGTCGGCACCGCTGCGGCCGGAATCACGAGACGCTTCGTTGCTTCACCTTGGCCATAGCGCGGCTACGGCCTGCGAATCGCGCCTCGAATCTCCCGATTCCCATCCACAGCTTCGCTCGACAGAATCAATCAGAGCTTCCCTAGATTTCCGCTTGATTCCTGCGCTAAACGCCTCCTGTCCGTGATAGGCTATTTCCCTGGGGAAATCACTGCGTCCTCAACTTGACCTCCATCATCCTCAAATCATGAAGAGAATTCCTACATTTGTTGCGGCGATTGCGCTAGCAACCACCTCACTTTCTGCCCAAAATATTGCTCTCGATGAGAACTTCGCGGCCTTCCCGCCAACTGGCTGGACGCTCGTCAATAACAACGGCGCTGCTAGCCAAGGCTGGATTCACGATGCCGTCAACTTCCGCGGCTGGCACGAAGATGAGTCCGGCGTCACTGCCGACAACACCTTGATCAGCCCGGTCATGGACCTCACCACATTCAGCAGCGCCTACTTGCACTTCGATGGGGAAACGAACTACGCCGTTTATCTGGCGAACCACCCAGCTGGCTTTGGCGATGGCGTCTCTACCGTGGAAGTCACCACAGACGGCGGCTTGACTTGGACGGTGATTTGGAATGACATGAGCTTGGTCAACGGCGAAACTTATGCGCCAGACATCAACATGTCCTCTTACGCAGGCATGAGCAGCGTACAGCTTGGCTTCCACTATTCGGGTACCTTTGCCCAGGAGTGGTGGGTCGGAAGCGCTCGCGTTGATGACAGCTCGAGCCCGCCACCTCCTCCTGGAACGGTTTGGGCCGTGAACCTGCCGACGACTTTTGCTGCGGTACCTTTTGTCGAAGACTTTGAAACTGCGGCTGGTGTGGTGCCAAGCTACATGGCCTTGACCGCCATCGACGCCGCCACTGGCCTTGCTGACCCAGAAGCCTGGGCCAACATCGGCAACCTTGGTCCTTGTACCGTGCCTTTTGCCGGCCTGTTCAACTTGGAGATGGGTCTGATTCCTGGGTCCACGAACTACCACAACGTGCGTAACGCCATGGTGCTCGGCATCGATGGCTCCAATATGTCCGGCATGAATGTCGATTTCCAAGCCTATGATGGTGGCGAGGAAGCTAACGACTTTGACAAAGTTTGGGTCTCCTCGGATGGCGTGGAGTGGTACGACGTCAGCACCACCTGGAACCTTCTGATCGGTGTAGACAGCATCTGGACCTCCATTGTCGACATGGATCTCACCGCTACCCCGGTGGACACCACGGGTAACTTCTACCTAATGTTCGGCCAGGAAGACAACTTCCCCTACAACGACCTCGATGGCATCGGTATCGATGACATTAATGTCGATGGTACGGGTGTTGCCTTCAACTACGCCATCACCAACTTGGTGGCTGGTTCTACCGCGACCTTCTCGGTCACCGGTGGCACTCCATTCGGCACCATGCTGCTGGCTTACTCCGTGACCGGCGCAGGTCCAACCTCCACCATTTACGGTGCGGTGGATATGAGCGTGCCGATTAACGTTTTGGCCACCTTGACTGCTGATGTCAATGGCGATGCCAACCTGTCGCCCACGGTGCCAGGTGGTCTCACCGGAGTCACCCTGTACACCCAGGTTGTCGACCTGACGGCCGGCATCTTGACCAACTCTTTGGCCGAGGTGATTGGCTAAAGCATTCGGCGGATTTCCTGCCGCATCACGACCTTTCCCGTAAGGGAGAGGTCGTTCTTTGTTTTAACAGCCAAATTTTGCAGTACATGAAATTTGTCCGAAAAAAAGGGCAGAATTCACGCCAAGGCTCTTATTTGAGGGATAATCTCATGTAATGAAGACCTTCCTCCCTCTCCTTGCTGCGGTGGCCCTCACCGCCTCTGCCGCCTCGGCGCAGATTACAGTCCTTTCTGAGGACTTCTCCACTTGGCCTCCGACCGGTTGGACGACCACTGCCGTGGCTGGAACTGGCTGGATTCACGACACCGCCGTTGGCCGTGCATGGCATGAAGACGAGGTTCTTCAGTCCGATAGCCGCCTGACGACCCCTGCCCTCGACCTGAGCGCTTTGTCCTCGGTATACCTGCACTTTGATGGAGAGACCAACTGGGCGCAGTACCTGGCCAATCACCCCAGCTCCGTAGGCAATGGTGTTTCGACCATGGAAGTATCCACCGATGGTGGCGTGACCTGGACTGTGATCTGGACCGATACCTCGCTGAACAACTTTGACACCTACTCCCCAGTGGTTGACATGTCTGCCTACGCAGGCATGACCGGCGTGCTAGTCAGCGTTCACTTCTTTGGCGACTTCGCCCAAGAATGGTGGGTCGACAACATGGTTGTGGACAACAACCCTGGTGCCGGTGGCGGTCCTTTCTACGCCATTAGCAACCTGGTGGCTGGCCAAACCGCGACCTTCTCGGTCACTGGTGCCACGCCTTTCGGTCCTGTGACTTTCCTCTACTCACTGACTGGCGCCGGTCCAACCGTCACGCCTTTCGGTACGGTAGACCTCAGTGCTCCGATTAACATCCTGACCACGGTTGTCGCCGATGCCACGGGTACCGCGACCTTCCCGCCGACTGTTCCTGGCGGCGCAGCTGGCGCGACGCTGTACACCCAGGCCTTTGATATGAACGCCGCTCTGTTCACGAACGCACTGTCCGTCGTCGTTCAGTAAGTGCAAACGCTCCCATCTGGGGAGCCAAAACCGCAGAGAGTCCTTGGGCTCTCTGCGGTTCTTTTTGTTTGGGCGATGGGGGAGGCGGATTAGCTGCCTGATTGCAAGAGCTCAAGGGCGGCCATTTGGCGCTCGCTAAGGCCGTCTTTGGGGATTTCCCTTGCGATGGGCGCTGCGTTGAGAAAGGGCGCCACAATGGCTTCCAGGGCCTCTGCTGCCTGCACTTGTTCTGCCCACGCGCTATTCGGCTCAAAGCTCACGCGTTTTGCTTCTTCCGCGGGAAGAAGTTCTCGAATCGAAAGCAACAGCAGGCGCTTCGGCAGTTCATAGCGGCCACCACGAACCCAATCGGCATAGGGGAGTTGAGGATTGTCCTGGGCAGTTCCGGTAAGGAGCACCGCCTTGGCCAGCGGCCACGCCCCGGCATAGCCAGCTTCCAGAAGGCGCCCTAATGCCGCCGCACGCACGGGCAAGCTGCGATCTTGGCGCAAGGCGAGGTCTGCCAGGGCTAAAGCGCTCTCTTGATCTGGGGCAGTTGGGGCGAGCAGGCATGCTAAGGCTTCGGCCTCAGGCAGCATTTGGCAACCGCTACGAAATAGAGCTCGCCCCAAAGGGCTGGAGGCTTCGACACCGGCTCCAGCCAAGGCGAGAAAGCGCAGGGTGGTCAAGTCTGCGTCATTGACCATGGCTGCCATGGCTTGGTTTTCTTCCGGAGATTTTGGAAACCAATTATCGATATCTTCCGCTGGCCACGGCGTGGCGGCGACCACGCTTTGCAATAGGTCGACATCTTCTGGTTCCGCAAGCGAAGTGGCTGGCAGTGGCGGTAGCCAAGGCGCCAGTTGCAACAGGAGAGGTATGAGCATCGGTTCAGGATAACTATGCGTGTCCAAGCCCTTGGCAACTCGTCTACGCAGTGATGTCCATCCAGTCCTTACTCCTTCTCGCTTGCTTGCAAACCTCTCCATCGGTGCCCGGTGGTGGCGCCATCGGATTGGAATCCGCAGCAGGTGGCCCTCCCCGTTCCATGCCGGTGTTCGCCTTAGCCTCCGTTTCTGCAGATAGTCGTTTGCGGCAGGACCCATTCGTCGGTCCACAGGGCTTGATTCGCCTGGAAGATGGAGAGCCCTGGGCCAAGATCCAGTTTCCGCAACAAGCATGGCAAGCTCTCTGGGGTGACCTAGATGGCGATACTTGGGCAGATTACCCACAGGGGATTGATGCTTTAGATTTGCCACCCAGAGCCGATGGGCACAGTGCCACGCTTTTGGACTTGCTGTATTCCATGGACCGCGATGGCTTTGGTTGGAAAGATGGCGACATTCTCGGCTTCGATTCCTATGGCCAACCACTTGCCGTGGTGTATGAAGACACTCTGGTGCAAGCCTTGGGTCTAGCCAGTGGTGGCATCGACATCGATGCTCTTTGCCTACAAGAAGACGGCAGTTATTGGTTCTCCTTGCGTGATGGAACCCAAAGCACTTTCCATGGCGGACTAGAAGATGGCGACATTTTGAGTTATCAGCCCAATACTGGGCTGACCTCTGTCATCGCTACCGAAGCAGAGGTGCAGGTTTGGGTGCAACAGGCCCGGGGGTCCTCCCAAGCATTTGGAGACCTCAAGTCTTTGGCCCGTCATCCACATACAGGGGTGTTGCTGTTTACCATCCAAAGCCCGAGCTCCGACGATGCCACCGTGTTCACCAATCAGGGTGGCGGCTTTGCACTGAATGGTTGGGAAGAGGGTGCTTGGAAATTTCAGGTATCAACTGAGGTTGATGCCCTTTGCTTTCCTCAGGATTGGTGCCCTCAATACCCCATATTGTCGACGGACTTATCTCATTTAGCACCCTCGACCCCGTTTCAGATTCGATTGAAGCATGCGACGCCGTTTTCGCTGATGCGTGGACGCGCGGCAAGTGTCCAGACCATCCGTCGTAGCGGACAAGGTGGTTTGGGGGTAGCCACACCCGGGATTGGCGGAGTGCGCCTGCACTGGCCATCTGCCCAGGAGTACCCAATGACCACAGATCGCGACGGAATGGCCACTTACGACGGCGTGACGCCGCCTCTGCCGGCTGGCACTTCCTCTGCCTGGTTCAGTTTTCAGCTGTTAGATCTCGGCGGGGGAGGAATTAGCACGCCCTTGCGGATACGCTTGGAATAACCAGGCTGTCTAAACCCGCTAGACTCTGGCGAGGCCCTTTCATGATGTTACTTCTCGGTTCCGCGTTCACCCTGCTCCAGGTGCCAGATGCGTCTCTGCAACAGGCTCTGCGTGCAGAGGTGGCAGAACATCGGCAAGAGGCGGCCATGGCCTTGGTCGTTGGAGATGAAGAAACGGAAGCTTGGTTAGCGCGTGAGATTGATCGTGGGGATCCGAAGCGACATCGTGCGCTGACTCTGGCGGCAGCCTGGATGGGTACCGAAGGCAGTTTTGCTCTTTTAGATCAGGCCGCTGCCTCGGGAAGACGTCCAGATTCCGATCGGGCATTTGCTTTGGTGCTGTTCGGGCGTTTCCACCCCGATGCTGGCGTGGCACCAAAAGAAGATTGGAAGCGGGCGGCCTCGACCTATGAAAAGGCCTGCCTCTTGGTCGGATTGTTAGGGCGCGAGTCTTCCTGGAACCCCAATGATTACCGTGAGCTCCTTGGCCGACGGCCTTCGCCCGCCCTAGTTGCCTTGCTAGACCTCGCGGAGCAGCGCCGAGGAGGAACGCCTGCTTTGGGTGCCGCCAAGGAACGGAGCGGCTTGCAACAAAGTGCTTATGCACTCGGCTCGGTGGGTGCATTAGCCGTGCCGATTAATGGAGAGGTTTTAGGACCATTATCTAATTGGACATCGCGACGGTCGTGGTGGTTGGCTGCGCGGCGCATTCCCAAGCGCACCATGGAATCCTTCGAGGGTACCGCTGTGGTCGGAGACGATGCCGCATCGATTTTAGCCCTATATGAAATGGAGCCAGCCGAGGTCGACAAGGCCTTTCAGCTCCTGAATGCCAAGGTTGCCGGATCACCGGAAAAGTCCTGGCTTTGGGGTGCTGTCGGTGATCGGGGCTTGCCTCTGCCAAGCCCCGAAGGCAATGAGTGGGGACCACATGTGGCCGCCGGATTGCTGCGGTTGTCGCTGGTGGATTTGCCCTTGGCGCGGCGACAAGCGAAGGCTTGGGCGAAGGACGCCCGGAAACAGTTTTCCGCGCGTGGCACCTTCCGCGATCGTTGGCCCGCAGCGCTAGTCATGGCCTTGGCTGCCGAAGCCGAAGATAGCGCATCATTGCGCAAGACCATCGAAGCCGCCTCCGGTCGCGAACGCCTTCAGCTCACCCCAGCTTGGAAGCTGCTCTTGCATCGTGGCGAAACCCTAGACGACAAGAAACAGCTTGAAGTCCGCCGTTGGAGCGAGGAGTTGCATGCTGGCCGCAGCGGTTTCCTCGCCTATGAAGGACCGCACTGGGCCGCTTATGTTTTGCTCGGGCAAACTCAGGCAGCGCAGTTCCGCTTGGAATTGTCTCCTGCCTTGCCCGGCTTTGACCTATTGCCCCTAGATGCAGCTGCCGATGATGCCTTTTACCTCGATTTGGCAGCCCTCCTGTTGGGTCCCGCGTACCGCTGGCCCGAATGGACAGAGTAATGATTGCCCCCGAACAACCCTCTTCCTGTCGTCGACTGCTAGTCTTCCCCTTAACTATGGCGCTATGCACCATGGGTTTTGCGCAGCAGATATTCCTTCAGGAGGACTTTGCTTCAGGGGTGCCAGCGGCTGGATGGACAGTCACCAATAATGGCGTCAGTATCGGTTGGGAAGATGGCGGCGGATTCGCCTTGCACCAAGATTGGTTTGGTAGCAATGACAACAGCTTGCGCACACCAAATCTCGATTTGTCCACGGCAACCGAAGCATGGCTGCACTTTGGTTACTCCACCCAGTTTGCGGCTTTTGGCACAGCGCAAAATATTGAGGTCAGCACCGACGCTGGACTGACCTTTACCCTGGCCGAAGATCTGCTTCTATTAGGGGAGCAGATTTCGCGTTCCCACACCATTGACCTCAGCAGTTATGCGGGCTTTGCTTCGGTCATGGTGAGCTTTCGTTATCAAGGAGATAACGGAAGTCGATGGAGCCTAGATGATGTCACCCTGAGTGATTCCAGCGCGGCGCCCTCGCCACCTCCGATTTCCTGGTCGGTCAATCTGCCAAGCAGCTTTGCCCAAGCACCCTTCTTCGATGGCTTTGAAGGCCATGCCGGTGTACTTCCTTCGACCATGGCCGTCACATGCATCGATGTCGCCAGCGGATTGCCCGACGCCGAAGCCTGGTGCAATATCGGGCAGCAGGGTCCGTGTGTCGGCGGCACCAGTGGCATTGGTCCGGCCGATGGCGCCTTCAGCCTAGAAATGGGACTGGATCCGACTTCGACCAATTTTCACTTTGTGCGCAATGCTTTGGTCTATGGCATCAATGCCGGAGGTTTGGAATCGCCGATTCTCGATCTAGAGTATTTGGATTTCGGCGAGGAGTACCACGCCTTTGATGGCCTGTGGATCAGTCAGGATGGCAATGATTGGTACCGCTTGTTGCGTTGGGACGACCTTGGCGATGGCGTTTGGACCCTGCTTCGAGCCATTGCCCTCGACGGCACTCCCGTGGATCCTGCGGTCAACTTTTACCTGATGTTTGCCCAGGAAGACAATTTCCCCTTTGCCGACCTCGATGGCATTGCCTTCGACAATTTGGATATCGGTAGCGGAGGCAGTGTGGAGGGAATTCACCTGGAAGTGCAGAATCTCATTGCCGGACAATCTGCCACCTTCTTGCTCGATGGCGCGCGCAAGCAAAGTGCCATTTTGGTTGCCTATAGCATCTTTGGCCCAGGCCCAAGTTCTACAGCATATGGCGTGATGGATTTGTCGAACCCGATTCAGGAATTGCCGTCGAGTCTGTTTGCCGATGCTTACGGAGAGGCCTCGCTAACGGTGCCTGTTTCTTACGGCGCCTTGCACCGCAGCGTGTATTTACAAGCCGTGGAAACTCGCTTCGACGGTTCGTTCTTACTGAGCAATCCCTTGGCCGAACGAGTGCGCTAGACCTTCGGTGCCGGGGGCAACAACGACTCAAGAAGTTGCAGTTGCTCGGGCGTGTCCACATCCAGAAATGGCCCAGGATCACTTTTGCGGGCCACGTCGAGTCGTCGGCTCGGGTCCTGATGCACCACATCCCGCAGGGGCTGGTCGGGCTCGAGTGCTTGGACTTCGGCGTAGCGGCCTGCGCCCAGCAACAGCGGATGCCCACCGCGGTTCCCTGGAGTGACTAAGCGCGCCACCAAAGACTCACGCTTCGGCGCCTGTAGCCAATGCACCAACAGTTGGCGCACGGCATCGGCACTGAGAAGCGGAATGTCGCAAGGGTGAATCACCACCGCCTCGGGTTGCCGCACCACAGCCAAAACGGCATCGAGACCACGTTGAATGCTGCCGCTGCGGCCTTGATCGGCCTGGGCATTGAGGACCATTTCATCGGCGCCACACCCGCCGCGTTTGGCGATGTCCGCCAGGAGTTCTGGTCGCGTCACCACGACCACGGAACGGCAGCCACCAGCGCGCAAGCTATCGACGATGCGGGGAAGCATCCAGCGACCATGAACCTCCAACAGCGCTTTGGGGTAACCCAAGCGACGACCTGCTCCAGCAGCGAGGAGAATCGCGTCGATGGCGGGCGGGGGAGCTGTTTCGCTCATGCTTGGGCAAAAACGTGCAGAGCTTGCATGAGGGTCTCGCGGGCGAAGGCAAAATCCTCTGCCGTGGCGTCGAGTGGTGGGGACATCCGGATCAAACCCTCCTCGGCGCCAAAGCGCGGCAAAATACCGGTGGTGCACATGGAGCCTGAGCGGACAAACAGTCCATGCTCAGCAAGGAGGTCGACCAACATGGTCGGGGCAACGCTTGGCGACTTTAGGGCAAGAACGGCAAGGCGTTCGGACCACGGTATCGGTTTGGGGGGCAACACTTCTAACGCGGGGTGCTCGCGACACCATTGTTCAAACTCGGCTAAATGTAAGCGGATTGGCGTAAGGTCTGCTGGATTGCTCTCCAGGTGCTCCAAGGCCGCGCCAAGCCCAAAGATGCCGGGATAATTGCTGGTGCCGGTTTCTAAATGCCCGGGAAATTCTTCTGGCATCTCCAACATGGTGCCCTCGGTCCCGGTGCCCCCGAACAAGAAGGGCCGAGGTTGGGCTGCGGCCGAGACAAATAACAGGCCGATGCCGCGTGGGCCATGCAAGCTCTTATGCCCGGCAATTGAGGCAAACTGGACTCCTAGCTTCTCTAGATCAATCGACACCTGGCCGCCGCCTTGCGCCATATCCAAAATCACCTTGACTCCTGCCGCTTTGGCTAGCGCGCAAGCTTGCGCAAATGGTTGAATGATGCCCAAGGCATTACTGGCCACACCTAATGCCAGCCATGTCGCCTCGCCCTTCGCCAATTCTTGCTCCAGCGCCTCAAGGCAAAGGCGCCCGCAATCGTCCACCGGCAATACCTGCATCTGTACCCCACGATGTCGGGCATCATGCAAGGGCCGAGTCATGGAATTGTGTTCGTAGGTGGTGGTGAGCACTTTGGCGCCATCTTCAATCCCACGCTGAACCGCAAGATTCAATCCGTAGGTGGCCCCAGGGGTGAAGATCACTCGTTGCGGATGCGAAAAGCCAAACATGCGCGCGGCGCGGGCGCGGATGGCGTAAATCCGTTCCGCCATAAGTTCTCCCTGTGGACCGCGATGATGGGGTAGCGCATGCAGACCCTCCACCATGGCTTGTTCGACTCCGGGGAAGGGGTCGGCGCTGGTGGCGGCTCGGTTCCAGTTCAGGGTTCTCGTCACCTAAATAGGATATCTTGACTTGCAGATTCAGCCTAGCCAGATTTCCTTAGGTCATCTGCGCGCTAAACCCTAATGCCCGATGGTGGCGGCGAGCACCGAGCGTGCCCGGGCGGGGTCGCTGGTGCCACGGACCAAGCGGTGGCCGCTGGCAAAGAGCAGGACCTCATGTTCACCCACCTCAAAACGCAAGAAGGAGTGGGTGCACTGAAGCTTCTCCACCGCGCCCTCTAGCAGTCTCGCCACAGCTTCCAAATCTGGAATGGCCGCACCAGGCAAACGCACCGCATTTCCGGCACAGGCTGCTTCCGCGGTGGGGGCATCGCGTCGGCCTTCCAGCCAAGGATGGTCATGTTCTTGGCAGCAAGGGCAGGCGGGGTCGCTGACGCCACGCATATGGTGCACGCGGCTATGCCAGGGGTCGAGACTGGTGAACTCTGCGACAAAGTCTGGTTCCAGCAGGGCGCGCATGGCCAGAGAACTGGCCCATCCGGCCACGACCGCAACCGCAGGGCCCAAAACGCCAGCGGTGGAGCAGGTCTCGGTTTCGCCCAGTTGCGGAGGCTCCGGCCATAAACAGCGCAAACAAGCTTGGCCGGGAAGAACCGCGCCACTCATGCCATAAGTCGCGACCACGCCGGCGTAGACGAAAGGCACTTGATGGACCACGGCATAATCATTGAGCAAATAACGCACAGCAAAGTTGTCACTGCCATCTAACAGTAAATCGCAGCCATCCAGCAGGGAGGCAGCATTGCCGCAGTGCACTTCATCGGGGTGCACCTCCAACTTCACTTCTGGATTGATGGCGCCTAGGCGTTCCGCAGCGGCGAGTGCTTTGAGCTCTCCACGTTCGGCATCGGCCTGGGTATAGAGCGTTTGCCGTTGTAGATTCGAAAGCTCGACAATGTCGCGGTCAATTAAAACCAAGGTGCCGACGCCTGCGCGGCACAGGGCATCGGCCGAAACCGAACCGAGGGCACCTAATCCGATTAAGGCGACTCGCGATTGCTGCAGGCGCTCCTGGCCGGATGGGCCAATCTGTGGCAGACGGATCTGCCGGGCGTAGCGCTCAGATGAGGACACAGCGTGCGGTGTGATTGGTGCGAGAGGGGGGACTCGAACCCCCACACCTTTCGATACTAGATCCTAAATCTAGCGCGTCTGCCAATTCCGCCACTCTCGCGAGACGTCGTTGGGGTGGATAACGGGACTTGAACCCGCGACCCCCAGAATCACAATCTGGTGCTCTAACCAACTGAGCTACATCCACCAAACAACGCGGCGCAGATTCTATCCGCGACGAGGGGGCCTGTGAAGCCCCTGGGGCCGGATTCAGGAGACCAAGATTTCGTCGCCGCTCTCGAGCACGTAGGCGCGGAACAATTTGGTCAGTTTGGCGGTCATCGGGCCGGGTTTGCCGCTGCCGATGCTGCGCCCGTCCAGGGAAACCACTGCAGCCAGTTCGCCCATGGTGCCGGTGCAGAACATTTCGTCGGCGGCCCAAGCCTGCACTCGCGACAAGTCGGCGACTTCATGCGGAATGCCGTTCTGCTCGCACAGCATGAGGATGGTGTCACGGGTGATGCCTTCTGGACATGCCTTGGTGAAAGGGGTGTAGACCTTGTCGCCCCAAACCAAGAACAGGTGAGTGGCATTGGTCTCGGCGAGGAAGCCGTGAGGGTCGAGCATGAGGGCGTCGTCGGCGCCCGCGGCATTGGCCTCGATCTTGGCCATGATCGATTGGATCAGGTTGTTGTGATGGATTTTCGGGTCCATCATGTCCGGCGCAAAGCGCCGCAGGCTACTCGTGATCAAGCTGAGTCCCTTGGTGTCATACACCGGAGCTTTCCATTCCGCCAAAACAATCAAGGTGGGGCCGCTTTGGTTCAAACGTGGGTCCATGCCCGAGGTCACCTTCACGCCACGACCCAAGGTCAAGCGAATATGCACGCCATCGCGCATTTGGTTCGCATCTAGTGTGCGACGGATTTCTTCCTTGATGGTGTCGCGTGACGGCACCCCTGCAATGTCCAGGGCTTTGGCGGAATGCAGCAGACGATCGATATGGGCATCGAGGCGAAAGATCTTTCCGTTGTACAAACGCAAGCCTTCCCACACTCCGTCGCCGCCTTGCACCAGAGCATCGAAGGGGCTGATGCCAGCTTGATCGCGATGGACAAGCTCGCCATTGAGATTGATGAGGAGCTCGCGATTGCGTTCGTCGAAGGATTGCAGCATGGGATCTTGTGCTAGGGGATTAGGGTGGCGCGCCCGGGAGGACTTGAACCCCCGACCGTCGGATTAGAAGTCCGATGCTCTATCCAGCTGAGCTACGGGCGCTGACCGTGGTTATCGGCCCGCGGTTTAGGCACGATAGGGGCGTATGTTAGGCGCGCCACACAGCTTCTGAGCGCTAAGAACAGGAAGATTGTCTTCCCAATGCCGGTGTTCTCGCGATAGTGTTAAGGGTCATGATTTCCCTCCTCGTTCTTGCTCTGCAAACGGCTACCCCCTCTGCACCTTTGGTCGATGTCACCCTTTTAGGGACATCACAAGTCGGACCCGTTTCTTCTCCTTATGCGCCCACACTGGCCAATGCCCAGCGTCAAGGCTTGGTAGCACTTGCTGCTGGCTCGATTGACTCCGATGATTTCAACCGCCCAACCTTGGGTTCTGGCTGGACCCAGATGAGCGTTGGCAGCATGGCGATTTCCGCCGACACCCTCACTTCGGGTTCCGGCAATGACTGGATGCAACGTGTCGGCACCACGGCTGCTTACGAAGATGCCACGGTAGAGTTCGACCTCTTGCCAAATACCGCAGGAGTCACGTCCTATGTCGCCATGGTTACCGGTATTGGCGCCGATCAGCTCTACACCAAGTTGCAGGGCAGCGCCAGCTATACCAACATCGGCTTCTACCATGGATTCAATGGTGGTGGTTTTGGAGGCTATGGTGGATTCGTGACCATCACTCCTGTCACGGGCGGGCATGTGCGCATGTACATCACCAACGCCGGTGACACTATGAATGTCGACATCGATGAAGGCTTCGATGGCGTTTATGAATACCACTACGAAAGCTCGGGTATCCTCGCTGCTTTTGGTGGCACGTTGGGAACCGGCGTCGGCATTGGAGGCTACAACTTCATGTCTGCCGACAACTGGGCGCTGGGCGACGGACCTTCTGGGCCGACGCTTACCGTGACCGGCACCTGCCCAGGCCTGCATACCTTTACCGTCACCGGCGCTGATCCGTTCGGGCCGGTGGGTATCGTTTACGGACCTGCTGGTAGCCTCACCTTGGCTAGTGGCTCTTGTGCTGGCATGTCCCTTGACATCGCCTCGCCGACGATCGCTGGCATCTTTGGTGCCGACTTGGCTGGT